>JAEYOW010000039.1 GCA_023411375.1 Bacillota bacterium
TTTGGCGGCGGCGGCTCCGTTTTACTTTGCGTATGCACGGCGGCTGTGCTATAATAAGCCGAAATGCAGAATTGTACAGATGGGAATGATACGCATGCCAAAGCTATGGGCGGGACGCTTTGAGAAACCTACCGACGCGCTGCTGGACGACTTTCAATCCTCGATTCCCTTCGATCAGCGGCTGATTGAGTGCGATATTACCGGTTCCATCGCGCACGCGACGATGCTGGGCGAGCAGGGCATAATCTCGGCGGAGGACGCGAAGCGGATTGTTGAGGGGCTTGACGCCATTCTAACGGAATACAGGGCGGGCAGCCTTGCTATCGACATGGGCGCAGAGGATGTGCATATGTTTGTCGAGGCCCTCCTGACCGAGCGCATCGGCGAGGCGGGCAAGAGGCTGCATACGGGCCGCAGCCGAAACGATCAGGTGGCGCTGGATGTGCGCATGTACGCCCGCGCGGCCTGCGGCCGGGTGCATGGGCTGCTTAGGGAGCTTTTGGCGCTTTTGTTGAAGCTGTCCAGGGAGCATCTTCACACCATCATGCCGGGTTATACGCATTTGCAAAAGGCACAGCCGGTCACGCTCGCGTTCCATCTGATGGCGTACGCGCAGATGTTTATGCGCGACATGACGCGCTTTGAGAGCGCGCGCCGGGAGGCCGACGTGATGCCCCTTGGCAGCGGCGCGCTTGCCGGAACCACCTATCCGCTGAACAGGGAGAGGGTGCGAGAGCTGCTTGGGTTTGAAAGTGTGACGGACAATGCGCTGGACGGGGTGAGCGACCGCGATTTTCTGTTGTCCTTCCTGTCCGCCGCATCCATTTGCATGATGCACTTAAGCCGGTTTTGCGAGGAGCTGATCCTCTGGAGTACCAACGAATTTGGCATGGCCGTGATGGACGACGGCTTCGCCACGGGCTCCAGCATCATGCCGCAGAAAAAAAACCCCGACGCCTGCGAGCTGACGCGCGGAAAGACCGGCCGCGTTTACGGCGACCTGATGGCGCTGCTGACCGTGATGAAAGGATTGCCGCTGGCCTATAACAAGGACATGCAGGAGGATAAGGAAGCGTTTTTTGACGCGTATGATACGCTGCTCAAGTGCCTGCCAACGTTTACCGGTATGCTGCGCTCAACGGCCTTTCGGACGGATATCATGCGCGAGAGCGCCGGCCTGGGCTTTACCAATGCGACGGATTTGGCCGATTATCTGGTGTTGAAGGGCGTTCCCTTCCGCGACGCGCATCACGTGAGCGGTTCGCTGGTGGGCAAATGCGTGCACGAGGGCCGAGCCCTGTGCGACCTGTCCCTTGAGGAGCTGTGCGCCGTTCATCCGGCCTTTGAGGAGGATGTATACGACGCGATATCATTGAAGGCGTGCGTCGAGCGCCGCAAGCTTCGCGGAGGCCCCGCCCCGGAGGCCGTGGAGGACAGTATTTGCCGGGCGGAGCAGTGGATGAAGGCGCATTGCGGGGAGGCGTAACGGCATGATGAAATGGGAGGAAAACCTGCGCGGGTGGCTGATCAGGCACGCGCTTGGGCTTGGCTATGCCGCGGTGGCGCTACTGGGGCTGTTTATCCGGTATTCATACCTGCCGCTGCTGGCGGCTGATCTGGAATTTATGAATTCCTCCTGGTTTGAGGCTATCAAGGCGGGAGGAATGGCCGGTGTGCTGGATCCCGCGCTTCAATACACCTACAGTCCGTTCCACCTGTACGTGTGGACGTTGGCGGCGAAGCTGTTCGGCGGCTTTAACACCTATACGGTGCTTAAGGCGGTCAGTATTACAATGGAGCTTTTGCTCTGCGCGGCGTGTTTTTTGCTGATTCGGGCAATTTTGCCGGAGGCAAGGAAACGGCTTGGAAGCTTCATCGGTTTTACGCTTATCTGGCTTAACCCCGTCCTGATTTGGAACGCGGCGGGCTGGGGGCAGACGGACGCTAGCTTTGCGATGCTTTGCGTGCTGGCGGTGCTGCTTTTGATTCGGGATAAGCCCGTATGGGCCTTGACCTCCCTTGGATTGGCGCTGGCCTGGAAATTACAGGCGGTTTTGCTTTTACCGCTGTTTTTAGTCGCCTATTTCTGTGGCAAGAAGCGGTTCAGCGCCCTATGGTTTTTGCTGGTGCCGGGTATTTTGGTAGCCAGCGGCGTGCCGATGATGCTAATTGGTCAAAGCCCGCTGTTTGCGGTGCATATTTACGCGGGGCAGACGGAGCTGTACTCGCAGATCACCTATAACTGCCCGAACCTGTTTGCTCTGATGGGCGACGCGATCGGCAACAAGCAGATGATCAACGGGATGTTTTCACGCACGGGAATGGTGCTGTGCATTGCCGCGCTGGGCGGCATGGCCGTATGGATGATGGTTAAGCGCGTAAGGCTCACAGACCGGATGGCGGTGTTGATGGGCGCGTGGTGCGTGCTTTGCTGTGTTTTTTTCCTTCCGCGCATGCATGAACGCTACGGCATTGTGGGCGAGGTTCTGCTGCTGTGCTGGGCGGTCGCCGTGGGAAAGCCGCGCGGGTTTGCGTATGTGCTGCTCGGGCTTTTACCGACCATGAGCGCATATGCGGAGTACATGTTCCGCAACCCGTTCTTTCCGCTGCAATTGGGCGGCGCGATGAACATGGCGCTGCTGGGACTGCTTACCTGGGAGCTGCTGCGTGAGACGCGCGGCACAGAGGCTGTTCAGATCGGGGTAATAGAGGCATGACGAGGGCTGTGGAGAGCGCCGCGCCGCTGAAAAAGCGCTGGGTCTATCTGGATGCGCTGCGGATAGCGGCTGCGTTTCTGGTGATTGTCAACCACACCAACAGCGGCGTGTTTCAGGCGTCGTCGCCCGCGCATAGCACATGGTACCTTTCCGTGCTTTGGTATTACGTGAGCAAGACCGCAGTGCCGCTGTTTGTAATGATTTCCGGCGCTTGCCTGCTGCCCAGGGTAGACGGCTACCGTAAGGCAGGCGCGCGCGCGCTTCGCGTGCTGGTTGTGCTGCTGGTCTTCTCCTACGTGTACTTTCTGCACGACGCGTGGGTGAATTACGGCCTGTGGCCGCGCGCGATGGATTTTGGTGTCTTCCTTTCACTGGTATGGGAGCAGCGGATTACGGATTCGTTCTGGTATTTATACTTTTACCTGGGAATGCTGGTGATGCTGCCGCTGCTTCAGCGCATGGCGCGCCAGATGGAAAAGCGGGATCTGCTGTACCTGATGGGCGTGTCCTTTGGCGTAAACGCGCTGTGGCCACTGCTTGCGCACTATGCGCCGGGACTCGCTCTGCCGTCGTATTTTGACGTGCCCGCGTGCGCCGTCTATATCGGGCTCTTTTTTGCCGGGCATTACGTACACCGCCATGTGAAGCCGACGCGCAGAAAAGCGCTTGGCTGCGCGGTGATGCTCGCGGTTTCGCTCGTGGCAAGCCTCTGGCTGACGTATGTGGAATATGGACGGCTGGGCGGAGTCGGGAAATACTGGTTTATGGACGACCGTATGCTTCCGTCGTTGTTTACTATCATGGCGGCGGTTTCCGTGATGGTTTTGGCAAAGGGAGCGTTGAAACGTCCACTGGGGGAGAGAACCGCCAGGGTGCTTATGGAGCTTGGAAGTTGCGCGTTTGGCGTCTACCTGCTGCAGGATTTGGCGGTGGCGGAAACGAAGGAACGGCTGTTTGCGCCCTTGTATTCCGTGATGCCCTCCATGGCGGCGGTGCTGATCTGGGAGGCGGCGGTGTTTGCGTTTACGCTGGCCGCCGCGTGGATGTTAAGGCGCGTGCCGCTGCTCAAGAAAGTTCTGTAGAAATCAGTAAAATGGCGGAGATGCGGCATCCTGTATCTGGATGCGTTTCATCTCCGCCATCTATTTTTGGGCTTTAAGGTCAGGCGTTCGCGGCCTTTGCTCTGTGAATGCGCTTCATCTCAATTTCGAGCACATGCCGTCCGTCGGCTTTCAGCACCATAGCTTCCCAACCGCTGTAGCAAAAGGAATCGCCGGCCTGCGGCACGCGCCTGAGCTGTTCCATTACCCAGCCGCCGACGGTGCTGGCATCCGTCGCGCAGCTCAGGCCAAAGCGGTCGAACATCTCCTCCGGATCGGCCGAGCCAAGCACGTGATAGGTATTTTCATCCATCTTTTGAAACGGCTGCTCTACCTCGTCGTGTTCATCCCAGATTTCACCGACCAGCTCCTCCAGAATATCCTCCATGGTGACGATGCCGACGGTGCCGCCGTATTCATCGGCCACAACGGCCATTTGTGATTGGGTTTTCTGCAAGAGCCGGAGCAAATCGCTGATTTTGACGCTTTCAGGTACGTAAACGGGCTTTTTGAGAAGCTCCTCAAGCTTGAAATTCCCTTTGCGCACATGGTTGTAAAAATCCTTCTGGTGGAGGATGCCCACGATGTGGTCAAGCGTCTCCTCGTAAACCGGCAGGCGTGAGTAACCGCATTGCTCAAAGGCGTCCGCGATTTCGGCCGACGTGCTGTGCAAAGCCACGCCGTCCACACGCACGCGCGGGGTCAGAATATCGGTCACATCCAGGTCGTGAAATTCAATGGCGCTTTTGAGCAGCTCGCTTTCCTGCGCGTTCATGCCACCCTCCTGCTCCGCTTCCTCCACCAGCGTGAGCAGCTCGTCCTGCGTCAGCTTGCGATCGTCCTTGATTCGAAACAGCCCCGACAGCAACGCCTTCCATTGCGTGAACAGCCAGTTGATTGGCTTCAATACCACCACCAGCACCTGGACGACAGGGGATACCGCCATGGCGAAGCTTTCAGGGGCTTCCTTTGCTAGGCTTTTGGGAGAGATTTCACCAAAAACCAGCACCACCACCGTGATGACCGCGGTGGAGACGGATACGCCCGCGTCGCCAATCCAGCTGACAAAAACAACGGTGCCAATAGAAGCCAACGCGATATTGACGATATTGTTGCCGACGAGAATAGTGGAAAGCAGCTCGTCGTAACGCTCAGACAGCGCGAGCGTGCGTGCGGCGCGCCTATCGCCCCGATCCGCCAGGTTTTTGAGCCTAGCGCGGTTCAGGCAGGAAAAGGCGGTTTCCGTAGCGGAGAAAAAGCCCGAAAGCGCTACGAGAACCAACATAAAAAGAATCTTCAGCAGCGTTCCCTGATCCATGTTTCTATGGTTCCTCCTTGGTTTATCAGCACAAAAAGGCATACCCGGCGCTTATGTTAGCTCGGATATGCCGACTATGCAAATTTTATGCGGCCGTTCATAGGTCTGACACCGCCATAATCGCCGTCCACGGCGATACCACGCTCCTTTATTTCCAAAGTATGCGTATATAGTGTAGCATGCATTGCGACCGGATGTCAATGGGAGATTCGGCAATCCAGGGCAGCGTCATTTAACTTCAAATTAGCGATATGCGTTTTTGAGAGTGATTTTCGGATCAATCGGTTCTCTCCCTTGCATCAAAAACGACTCGCAATGGCTTCTACATAAAAATTGGTTTTAAATGACGCTGCCCTGTCCGGCAATCCCAGCCTTGCATTCCCTCTGCGTGTATGCTAAGATGGACACACAATCCAACGCCATATCCTTCGGGGGTGTTTTCATGCGCAGGTTCGCTTTGGCGGTTTTTCTACCGGTTCTTCTGCTCCTGCTTGCGCCCCTTCAGGCCGAGGCCGGGTCCGTCAAGCTTGATGCGGCGGGCTTTTCCTTTGAATTGCCCGATATGCTGGAGGAAGCGCCGGTTGACGATGCGGCGCGCGCAGAGGGCGTGTTGTACGCCGCGCAAAGCCGGGACAAAGGGCTGCGCTTTATTCTGCTGGCCCGGAAGGTTCGGCGCGGCGGGGCGACGGACGCGGCCGCGCTGGTTGCGCGCGAGGGTAGCGATGAAAACGTGGAGATTCAGGAACAGGTGGTGGCGGATGGCTACGAGTTTGTGCTCAGCGCCGAAACCGTAGAGGATGCGGGCGAGCCGGTAACCTTTCGCCTGGCGACGGCGGTGGTGGACGGCACGCAGCTGGCGTTTTTCTTTATCGACCGCACTGGGGAGCACGCGGATGTGCCCCGGAGCGTGGTTGAGAGTTTTATAAAAGAAACCGGAGAGGGAGTGCATTCATGAAGGCGCTATTCATCGGCGGTACGGGAACCATCAGCGCGGCGATTTCGAGCCTGTGCGCGGACAAGGGCTGGGAGCTTACGTTGCTTAACAGGGGCAACAACGCGGCCTTTGTGCCCGCGGGTGTAAGGGTGCTGAAGGCGGATATGGACGACGAGGACGCGGTGCGCGCCGTCCTGGGTGACGAGCGTTTCGATGTGGTGGCGGATTTTATCGCCTTTACGCCCGCGCAGGTGGAGCGTGATATTCGCCTGTTTGAGGGTCGTACGGGGCAGTATTTCTTCATCAGCTCCGCATCGGCGTACCAGAAGCCGCTTTCCTCGCCGTGGATTACGGAGGGGACCCCCCTTGCCAATCCTTTCTGGCAATACAGCCGGGATAAGATTGCCTGCGAGGAGGTGCTGATGAAGGCCTATCGCGAAAGCGGCTTTCCCGTGACCATCATCCGCCCGAGCCATACCTACGGCAACCGCGGCGTGCCGGTTGCGCTGCATGGCAAAAACGGGAGTTTTGCCGTGGTGGAGCGTATTCGAACGGGACGTAAGGTGATTGTGCCCGGAGACGGGCTGACGCTTTGGACGCTTACGCACAATACCGATTTTGCCGTGGCTTTTTGCGGGCTGATGGGCAACATGCATGCCAGGGGCGATGTGTTTCACATCACCAGCGACGAGAGCCTGACCTGGAACCAGGTATACGAAGCGGTTGGCGCGGCGCTGGGCGTGAGGCCGCAGATGGTGCATATCGCCAGCGAAACGCTCGCGGCGCTGTGCCCCGACTATTTGGGCGCGCTCATAGGCGACAAAAGCAACACGGTGCTTTTCGACAACGCCAAGGTGAAGAGGGCAGTGCCGGAGTTTACCGCGAAAATACGCTTTGACCAGGGGGTGCGCGAGGCGATTCGGTACATCTACGCGCATCCCGAGTGCCAGAGGGCCGATGCGGAATTTGACGCGTGGTGCGACGGGGTAATTGCGCAGTACGAACGCATGGTGGACGCCATGCCGAAACTTATGATGTGAGGTTGTTCTTTACGTGAGTCAGTACATTGAGCCCATCAAAACGGCGGTGCTGTTCTTTCCCTTCGTGGCGCTTCTGTTCACGATGCCCTACATGCTGGTGCAATATCGGAAATACGGTGCGATTTTGCTCATGCGCACGGCGGTGATTTATTCGTTCATCCTGTACTTGATGTGCGCCTATTTCCTGACCATACTGCCCCTTCCGGACTGGGATTTCGTCGCCGGGCTTACCTCCCCGACCATCCAGCTGATTCCGTTGAGGGAGGTTGTGGACCTGTTCCGGCATTCCGCGGTGGAGTGGAGCAATCCCGCAACGTATTACAGGCTGTTCACCGGGCATGATTTTTTCCAGATTGTCGCCAACGTGGCGATGACCATTCCCTTTGGGATTTATCTTCGGTATTATTTCGGCTGTGGATTCAAAAAGACGGTGATGCTCACACTTGGCCTCAGCCTGGTTTTTGAGCTGACGCAGCTGAGCGGACTGTTCGGCCTGTATCCAAGGCCCTACCGGCTGGCGGATGTGGACGACCTGATGACCAACACGCTGGGCGGGATGGTCGGCTACTGGGCTGCGCCCCTGGTGATAAAGCTTTTGCCCTCCAAAGAGCGTATGGACGAGGTGGCGTACAGGCGGGGAACGCACGTATCGGTGACGCGCCGGGCGTTTGCGGCCATGCTGGACGGCTGCGTATTGCTGGTGCTGATGGCGGTGCTTTTGTGGCTGGCGCCGGGGCTGATGCCTTCGACGAACGATATCGGGGGCGTCCTGCTATGGTTTTTTGAGTGCTATACAGCCGGCATAGCGCTGTATTTTATGCTTGGGGAATGGCTGCTGAAGGGCCGCACGGTTGGTAAGCGGCTGCTCCACCTGCGGTTGACGGATATCCGCGACGGGGGAAGGCCCAAACTATGGCAGTGCGTGGTGCGCTACACGGTGCTTTATCTGGTGGTGCTGCCCACGCCCATGGTAATATTGCTGGTGCTTACGCTGGGTGGGCTTGACGGCGGCGCGCTGGTGTGGTCGGTGCTGATCTGCATCGTGCTTTTGCTGGTGTACGTCCTGTTCTGGCTGCTGATGGCGGTGCAGGTGTTTACACACAGCATTCAGCTTCTGCACGGCAAACTGAGCATGACCCGAAACGTCAGCACGCTCAGGGCAAAGCAGGTACGAACGGGCACCGAGACGGACGCGTCTGGGATAAAGTCCACGAACGGTTAAGCATGGGAGTGGGCGCTATTAGGCCCGTTTTGGATAAGTCTATAAAGAATTAAACAAAGCATGAAAATATGGCGGGCAATAAGCCCGCCATCCAGCCTGTCGAAAAACCCTGCTATCAAGAAGCGAGAGAGCAGGGTTTTTACATATGAATTGGATCGATGTCAATAAAGAAGACAAGTAAAAAATCAAAAGAAAGGTTTTTCGGTCTGGTCTGGAGTGAGCCCCTTGTTATGGGAATGAGGGCGGAAGGCATTGTAATAGCTGTGAATGTAGTGAA
>JAEYOW010000018.1 GCA_023411375.1 Bacillota bacterium
GGCAGCCAAAACGAAGAGTAAGAAAGTTAAGCAGGAGAAGGAGCGGGAGGATCATCCAAAATGCAATATCCTCTGAGACGTAATAACGCAAGCGCTTGAGAGCTTGTAAGAGACTTGGATTGGTCAGCAGGACGTAGGGATAGGAAACCATCAGGAGAGTAAGGCTCCAGCTTCGTCAAAATGCTCCAGATAGCGGTCAGGAGCATACGACAAATAGCGATGATGGCTTTCTTGTGACCACGGCGAGCTTTGATGCGGAGATAACGTTCACGGAATTCAGGATGCTCCTTGGAGCGGATCACCGCATTGGCTACCTGAACCAATAGTGGCTTGATGTAAGCACCGGCACGGGAAATGCGAGTGGATTTAACCTTACCGCCGCTTTGGTCGTTGCGTGGGCAGCAACCAGCCCAAGAGCAGAGATGCTTTGCCGTTGGAAACACGGACATATCCGCGCCGATTTCCGCAATGGTTGAGATTGCGGTCATGGGGTTGGCGGAGAAGCCCGGAACGGTACGAAGCAAATTCAGCACAAGGGCATAGCGCTCAGCAAGGTTAAGGATTTCACTTTCGATTCTCGCACGGTGAGTTTCAAGCTCATCAATGTGATTCAAGCATTCACGCAATTTGACGGCTTGCTCTGGAGAAACAGCGCCGTCAACGGCGGCTTGAATCTCGCTGGCGGGATGCTTGCACCGTCTGTCGATGAAGGGTGTCACGTCAAAGGATTCGCCGGGATGTTTGAGGATGTATTCGGTGATTGACCTTGCCGATTTACCGAATACATCCGAAAACACGTCGTCCAGCTTCAAGTTGGAGACGGTCAGGCAATTCTGTGCCCGGTTCTTCTCCCCGGTCAGGCAGTTGGTGAGCTTGCCGCGATAGCGTACCAAGTCCCGAAGCTGACGGATATCCGCAGGAGGGATAAAGCTGGGTTTGATCATGCCGCACATGAACAGGTCGCAGATCCACTTAGCATCCTTTCGATCGGTCTTGTTACCCTTCTGTGGCTTGGTGTACTTGGGGTGAGCAAGCGTAACCAAGCAGGTTTTCTCAAGGATATTGAACACCGGAATCCAGTATTTCCCCGCCGATTCCATGCAGACCTCAACGCAGGAATGCTGTGCAAGCCAGCTTGCAAGCTCCCGAAGGCCTCTGGAAAATGAGGAGAAACGTGCTTCCATGTATTCGGTTCTCCCATTGGAATCCGTAACGCCGATGCAGGCATAGATCCATGTTTTGTGAACATCCAGACCGCAGCAGTTTTTCCGATGAATCTTGAACATGGCAAACCTCCCCAAAAGAATTGGAAAGGGCTGCACTGACTGGTCATCCGGCAAAATCGAGTCGATTCGGAAGAGATAAGTTTACGGGCTATTTGTTTGCGCCATTCGTTGATGCTTTTACGGACGACCGGCACCATATAATTATGCGGGGTTGCCGCTATACCGCCCCGCCACTCACCTCCACGGGCTGTGTAGTGTACAGCTCTTCCCGTGTCAAGTATAGCAAACACTCACTCACAGCAAAAGCACCGCGTTTCATAACCCCGTCGGTGCCTTTCGTAGAAAGGCGGATTATAATCATGAAAACATTAGACCAGTTGCTAAATGAATATCGCCGCTACCTTCAGTCGGAGAGGACGGCGCTAAAAACCGCCATTGCCCGGCATGAGGACGCCGCCGGCTATGACGATGCGAACCTGGATAAAATCAGGCTGAACATTGTGGAAGTATTCTCTACCCTCGCGTCGGCCGACGAATCCCGCGCCAGAGCCTTGAACGGCCCTGAGGCCGCAATTGCAGCCTGTTTCCGAAAGGCGTATCTTATGCGCTTTCAAACCATTACCACCCCATGGAGCGAGCGGCGCGAGAAAACCGCGCAGCATGGTGATACGGCAACAACGGTGATCGAAGAAATCAAGCTGCAAATGGCTCAAAGTCTAAAAGAAGCGTTTGAAGGCATGGGAGGTTGCGTGTGATGACCGAAAACGAGGCTGTACAGCTTTTTAAATGCCTGGCGGACGCGACGCGTCTGCAAATCCTAAAGGCGCTCCAGGACGGACCCAAATATGTCGAGCTGCTTGGACAACGGCTGGAACGGACTCCCTCCACTGTTTCTTTTCATCTGAAAAAACTGGAGGAGGCCAAGCTGGTGCACTCCTGCAAGGAACAGTACTATACGGTATATTCCCTGCTGCTGGACGCGCTGTCGCCGCGAATCTGCGACATCATCGGAGGTTCTTCCGACGGACAGGGCGAACAGGAGGCTCGCGAGCTGCTTTACCGCCAGAAGGTACTGGAGCATCTGTTTGAGTATGGCAAGCTTAAAACCATTCCCGTGCAGCGCAAAAAGCGGCGAATCGTGCTGGAAAAAATCGCGGAGAGCTTTGAGCCTGACCGAGTCTATCCCGAGAAGGAGGTCAATCTCATCATCGCGCAGTTTCACGACGATTTTTGCACGCTGCGCCGGGAGATGATCTCCGAGGAAATCATGGACCGGAACCGGGAGGGGTATTGGCTTAAGACGGATGGAGAAGTGCGGGAGGAGTAAGCGGCCGGCTGGCAAATAAAAAAGGAGCCAAATTTTCGGCTCCTTCTTGCTTCCCATCCCCATCACTCAGCCCAGCAGCTCCTGATGGGCCTTCATAAAGCATACCACCATGTGCAAGATCATCAGGTGCATATCCTCTATGCGCTCGTAGGAGGACATCTCCGCCACCATGCACACCTCCGACATTTCCCTGATCTTGCCGCCCTGGAATCCCGCCAGCGAAACAATATGGCCGTGTTTCTCCCGCGCGTACTCAAGCGCGCGTACCAGGTCGGGTGAATTGCCGCTGGCGCTGATGGCGATCACCACGTCGCCTTCGTTCATCAGGTTGATAAGCTGCTGGCGGAAAATCTCATCAAACGCGATATCATTGCCTAAAGCGGTGATTTTTTCAATGTTGTCGCTAAGCGATAATATACGGAAACGCCGTCTGTCTCCCTGAACGGCATTTTTGCCAAAGTCGCACACAAAATGATTGGCCGTGGCGGCGCTGCCGCCGTTGCCGACGATAAACACCTGCTTATCGTTGCGGTAGGCGGCGAGCAAAATTTCAATAAAAGCTTGAAACTGTTTGGCGTCCACCTTTTGAATGTGCTCGATCAACTCCGCGCGGTAATCGTCCAGCAATTTCTGATACATATCGATAACCATCCTCTCTCAATACCATAGACGGAACTTGAAATACTTTTCGCCGTCCCTTTTCATATGGCCGGCATCAAATTCCGGCATCCCTGTTAAACGCCACCGCCGCAGCGCCCAGAAGCGCGCCATCATAGCCAAGCGGCGTGGGCATAATCTCCAGCCCGGCGTTTGGCCGCATAAACAGGTTCTTTTTCACAGCCGTCCAAAGCGCGGCCTCGTAAAGCGGAAAAGCGAGCGACAGGCCGCCGCCCAAAATCACGCGCCGGGGATTGAGCACGTTGGCCGCAAAGGCGACCGCACGGCCCAGGTACATCCCCTCCAGCTCCCATACGCGCAAAGCGGCTTCATCCCCTTCGCGGGCCATGCGCGCCAGCTCTTCCGCGTTCTTTTCAGCGCCGCACAGTTCGCAATACGTCAGGCTGATGCCTGGTCCGGCGGCGTATACCTCCAGGCAGCCCTTTTTGCCACACTTGCACGGACGTCCGTCCTCCACGACGGTGCAGTGTCCCAGCTCGCCCGCGCCGTCCGACGTGCCTCGGAGCAGCCGGCCGCCGCAAAACACTCCGCCGCCGATACCATTGGATACCGTCACGTACAGGAAATCATCCACGCCGCGCCCCGCGCCGAAAAACCGCTCCGCCAGCGCGCACGCCTGTCCGTCGTTATCTGCGAAAGCAGGTAGCGAAAAGGCTTGTGAAAGCTCCGCCGCCACGGGCAGGTCACGAATGCCGGAAAAGCTGGCATCCAGCCACGCGCCCGTTTCCGGGTTGGCGACGCCTGGAATGGTCGCGCCGATCACAGCAGGATCGAGCCCCGGATTTTCACTGAGCGCTTTCCGCCCGAAAGCAATCAGCGCCTCCATCACCTCTTGCCCGCTACGCGGCGACCATTCGCGCCGCTTTTTCCACAGCACTTTTCCATCCCGGTCCACAAGACCGGCCACCAGCTTGGAGCCGCCCATATCAAAGGCCAGCGCCAGTCCTTCATCCATCACGCTTATCATCATCCTTTCACAGATACAAACGGGCATGAATCGGCCTTTCAGCCTTCGCTTGCAAACTGCTCGTCATACAGGGCAAGCGCCTCAGCCTGACTGGCGGTACCCGTCGTATCCAGCTTGCGTACGGTCACGCCCGAGCACAGGTTACCCATCAGCGCGGCCTCGGAAGGGCTTGCCCCAGCGCACAACGCGCTTACAACGCCGGCTGTGCATGCGTCGCCCGCGCCGCAGACGTCGATAGGCCCCTCCTGCTTTGCCGCGGGAACCAGCACCGGTTTGCCGCCGTCCCGCACGGCCACGCCGTGCGCGTTGCATGTGACGACGACCTGCCCGCCCGTCCGGGCGCTCAGCGCGTCCAGCGCGGCAAATACATCCTCGCTTCTGAAGGGCTCGCCGCCCGGCAGACCTGTAAGCGCCGCGGCCTCCAGATTATTGCACTTGATTACCACATCGTGGAAGCGGTCGATGAACGCTCTGGAATCCGCAAACAGCAAAAGCTCCGGATGCTCGCGGCCAAGACGCGCGGCGGCCTCGCGCACAGCCTGGGTCAGCACGCCCGTGTTTTCCTCCGTCAGCTGATCCAGCAGGATAATCGCGTCCACCTGTTCGGCAACATCCCGCAACCGCGCCAGCAGCGCGTTCTCCAGCTGGCGCGGGGTCGGCCTGCGGTTTTTATGGTCCATGCGGTTGCCCTCCGTAAGCGTACCATCGGGCTGCATAAACATCGGCTTTACATACGCGGGGGTCACAATCAATCCGCTTTCCACCAGCAGCGACGTATCCACACAGCGCTCGCACAGCGCTCGCTTTACCTCGACGCCTTCACCGTCCAGCCCAAGAAGGCTGATTGCGTATAGCTTGCCAACGCCCAGCGCGCTCAGGTTGTTCAGCACCGTGCCGGCGGCTCCCGCGCAGCGGCGGCTCTCCACCACTTGCCACGCCGTCAGGCCCGTTTCCAAAGAGGGTTCGTCCAGCCCGGGGTCGATGGTCAACCAGCGGTCCAGAAACAGATCGCCCATTACGGCAATCCGTAGGTTTCCGAAACGCCCCATCAGGTCAAGCAGCCGTTCGCGCCTCACCCCCGACCGCCCCCCATCAGGCCGTGGTACAGCGCGGCGACGGTATCGCGGTGCTGGCCCTGAACATAGTAGCTCTGGCCGCCGCCCTCCACGGTGCGCGCCATGATGGTTTTCCACGGGCGGAAATAATAGCGCGGATCGCTCTTGGGCGGCGTTTCGTGAATGTTTTTGCCCTCCAGCGGCAGCAGGTCAAACACGGCGGTCGTAAAGTTGCCGATGGTCTCCCCCTTCTGCTTCTTGACATTGCGCGACATGGAAAGCGCCTTTAAATACACCTCCGGACCGATAACCGCCGAGCCGAAGTTGAGGAACACGCCGCCCTCCAGATTTTCAACCGTATTGGCGTAAATCAGGAAATCTCGGTAGGTGCCCTCGCCAATCAGCGCGCCGTCGGCGTTTGGCTGCTCGTGTACAATATCGCACCCGATGCCCACATGCACCGTTACCGGCACCTGGGCGCGATATCCCGCGGCAAGCAGGCTGATGTCGCGGTGCGGAAAGTTCTGCTCCCAAATAAACTTGCCAAGCGCCTCGCCAAAGCCAAGCCCATCGCTTACGCCCTCGTTGACGGCGCGGTTATACAGACCGTCCTCCCGCCACAGGCCAAACTGTCCTTCCGAGATATATTTGGCCACGCTCTCGGTGGTCGCGCCGATCATAGCAAACTCGAAATCATGAATGCCGCCCGCGCCGTTGAGCGCGAAATGGGTGATCCACCCTTCGTTCATCAGCCGAATCAGCAGCGGGCCCGCGCCCGCGCGGATGACGTGCGCGCCCATCATCATAAGCACAGGCCTGTTGTTTGCGCGCGCTTCCTTCACCTTCTCCACAAGAATATCGATGGTGGGATGGCTGTACTCAACAGGTTCGTCCGGATTAAGCATCACGGCCAGATCAAGGTCGTGAATGCGCTCGCTCAAGGGCAGCAGGTTCAGTCTTGAACGGTCAAACATTGCAAAGGGCATAGGTCAACCTTCCTTTCATACGTTACAGTCCGGCCAGGCTTGCACTCAGCATTCAAACAGGTGCTTTTCCAGCTGCGCAAGCTCGCGGTAGTCGGGGATGATGACATTGGCGCCCGCGCGGATCAGACGCTCGCGCTTCCATTCGTCGATTCCCTCCCGCTCGGATTCGTTCGAGGCCACGCCCACGGCGTAGCCGCCCACCTCGCGCACGTTTTCAATCTCCACATATCCGTCGCCAAAGCCGAGCAATTCATCTCCAGCCAGATGGTTTTCACGCAGGATGCGTTCAATCACCATCTTTTTGGAGAAGGTTTTGTAATCCCGTTGCGCGCCGTAGACATGACCCTCAAAATAGCGGTCCAGCCTCAGCAGGCGAACCTCGCTCATCACATATTCCTCGTCCGTGCCGCTGGCCAGGTAGAGCGCCACATCCCGTCCCCGAAGCATTTCCAGCAGCCCGTAGCTGCCGGGCACGGTCAGCGTTTCCGGATCGATAGAGCCGTTTTCCAGCCCCGTCAGCCGGTCGTCGATACGCCTGAGCAGCCGGCGGTGGTACTCGTCCTTATATGCCTGCGGGTCAAGCGGTTTACCGCCCAGCTTTGTGATTTCCTCCGCAAGCGCGATGCACTGGTAGATGGTTTGCTTGCCCGTATGCAAAAAAATAAACTCACGCGCCAGCGCCTCCAGGGCCTCATGTCCATGCTCTTTGCCGCCGGGCGTTTCCAACAGCGCTTCGGTAAAGTAGGGAATCATGATCTTCTGCCAGCCCTCGCGAATCAGGCTCAGCGTGCCGTCAAAATCAAGCACCGCATAGCGGAAGGGCGTTTTGGCTGGCTGTCCGGGATTTGTGATTTCAAGGGTAATCGGCATAGATACCACCATCCTTCTTTTTTCATTTGACAAACCGCATGATTGCTGGTACAATACCCTCACTTCTTTTTACAAATAAATAAAGTTTGTAATTAGTTTGAACAGAAGGAAGGTAAAAAAGATGTCGCGCCCGACTGCCGTCAAGCCCAACCATATCCAAACGCTGCTTCGCGCGCTGGTTCGCACGCCTGGCAGCACCAAGCCGCAGCTTTGCCAGACGACTGGTCTTCCCCCTTCCACCGTCCATAATGTGATGGCCGCCCTGGAGGCCGAGGGCCTTGTGTGCGATTTCGGCATCGCCGCCTCCAACGGCGGCCGCCGCGCCGTGCGCTACCAGCTCAACGGCCAGCTTGGTATTCTGGCGGCCGTCAGCCTGCGCATCGACCAGCTGGAGGTAGGCGTATTCGACCTATGCGGCCAATGCCTTTACTCCGTCGGCAGGGAAATCTCCTGCTCCTCCGTCGGACCGGAAACCTACACCTCCGAGATTGCCGCTGCCGTACTCGCGGCGCTTAGCGCGTCCGGCCAGGAAACCGCCCGCTGTTTTGGCGTCGGCGTCACCGTGCCAGGCCCGGTAGACTTTGAAAACGGCGTTGTGTTGCAGCTTTCCGGCGCGCCCATGTGGCAGCACTTTCCGTTGGCGGACCGCCTTCGCGAGGCCCTTCATCTGCCCATAACCGTAGAAAAGGACGTATACGCAGGCGTCCTCTATCTGGAGCATTCGGGGCAGATGCGGCGCAACCGCTGCACGGTGTACCTGTCCATCTGCGAAGGCATCGGCTCGGCGGTCATGATCAACGGCGAGGTCTTTCGGGGCGTACACAGCCTTGCGGGCGAAATCGGCCACCTGACGGTACGCCGCGACGGCATCCCGTGCAGCTGCGGCAACACGGGCTGTCTGGAATTATACTGCTCCGACATCGGAATCGTCAAGCAGTATAATGCGCAATCCGGCGATCATCGCACCCATGTGGACGAAATTCTTCAATTGATGATGAAGGGCGACCCTACCGCTACGAAGGTGCTTTCCCAGGCCATGCGCTATCTGGTGGATACGACCTCCACCATCATCATGAGCTACGACCCCGATGAGCTGATCATCTACTGCCGCTGGCTCAACCAGCAGCGCGGGCTGTACTTTCGCATGCTGGACGCCCTTTATCTTAAAAGCGTTTTTACTCAGAAGCACGCCGTGGATATCCGCCTTCTGGACGAGGAGCCGCTCAATTTGAACGCCGCCGTCGCCCTTGCCCAAAGCGAGCTGCTCATCAACCGTTGCGACGAGCTGTTTGCCGGAAGCGGGAACGCTGGGGGCTTCGCGCCCTCAAGCCCCCAGCTTAAGGGATAAATCCCTTAAGAATCCCACTTTAGATCGCGCAACGCTTGGGAGGTATCGGAGGGGCCGCGGCCCCTCCGATTTTAATCGTATCGTCTGGCTTTCCCAGACGGGCGGGCAGTTTGTGTCCTTGGGCGCAAGCATCGCCGACAGTACCTCGCCGGAAAAGATAGCATGCGCGGGCTTTTTTGACGAATTCAGTCCACCTTCAGCGCCGCGTCGAAGCTCACGCCGGACGGCTCAAAGTTGACGCGGCGGGTAAATTCCAGCGCCTCAGCCGCGCCGCGCATGCGCTCCATGCCGGAATCCTCCCACTCCACGCACAGCGGGCCGTGGTAGCCCATCTGGTTGAGCTCGCGGATGATGGCGTCGAAGTCCACCTGGCCATGTCCCAACGACACGAAGTTCCAGCCGCGCCTAGTATCGCCGAACTCAATATGAGACCCCAAAATACCTGACAGGCCGTCGCGGTTTAACCGCACATCCTTCATATGCACATGGTAGACGCGGTCCTTGAACTCGCGCAGGAACAGCGCGGGGTTAACGCCCTGCCACAGCAGGTGGCTGGGGTCAAAATTCAGGCCCAACGTGGGGCGGTATTCCAGCGTTTCCAACAGGCGCTTGGTGGAGTAGTAGTCAAACGCGATTTCGGTAGGGTGTACCTCCAACGCCAGCTTTACGCCGCATTCGTCATATACGTCGAAAATCGGTGTCCACAGCTGTTTAATCCGTTGGAAGCCCGCCTCCACCATTTCGGGCGTGGTTTGTGGAAAGGAATACCACCAGCCCCAGATTGGCGAGCCAAGAAAGCATGTTACCACCTTCACATTAAGCAGCTTTGCGGCGTGCGCGGCGGTTTTCATGCCCTCCACGGCCCAGGCCCGGATGCCATCGGGGTTTCCCCTAAGGGCGGCGGGCGCGAAGTTGTCCAGCCGGGGGTCCCAGTTATCGCCCACGCACTGGCCCATCAAATGGCAGGAAATCGCGCTGATGATCAATTCGTTATCATTAAGCGTAGCAACAAAAGCTTCGCGATAGGCCGGATCGCTCACGATGCGGCGAACGTCGATGTGCGCCTGAGCGGCCAGTTCCAACCCATCGTAGCCAAGGCCGTGCATAACGCGGCACAGCTCATCGAAAGGCAGGTCGCCAAACTGTCCGGTGCAGATGGTTACAGGTCGTTTCATTGCGATGTTCCTTCCTTTCTCAGTCCTGCCTTACATAAAGGGTTTGCCCCTCCTGCGCCGAGCGGCTGGCGGCAAAAATAACCCGCATGGCCTTGAGCGCCTCCTCAGCGTCGATCACGGAGGGTTCGCCGGAAACGACCGCGCGTACAAAGGCGTCAATTACGCCGGTGCTTGTCCTTTGCCCGGAGGTCTGCTTTTTGTTGGAGGTCAGTTCATCCAGCTTAAGGCGCGTCGTCTCGCCGTCGCGCCGTTCCAGTACCAACGAGCATTCCGGATCGTCATACAGGCGTAGGACGCCTTTGGTACCGTAAATCTGGGTGGAGTTATTCTCCTCGCCGTAGTTGGTCCAGCTCACGTGCATCTGGCCCATCACGCCGCTTTGCGTGCGGTACAGGCACAGGGCGTTGTCGTCCACTGAAACCGGGCTGCCGTCGGGGTAGGTTTTATCCACCGTACCAAGCATGGCGCTTACGCTGGTGATGGGCTCGCCGATCAGGAAATGGATCAGGTCTGTCTTATGGATTCCCAAATCCGCCATTGCGCCAAAAACCGCGCGGGACTTGTCAAAGAACCAGCTGTTGCTCTGCCCCGTCCAGCCCTCCGGGCCGGGGTGGCCGAACATCGTGTGAAACGCGAGCACACGGCCAATCTCCCCCGCCTCAATCATGCGTCGCGCTTCCACATGCGCGCGCGCAAAGCGCTGATTATGGCCGATCAATAGCCTCTTGCCCGCTTTCTTTGCGGCTTCGGTCATGCGCAGGCAATCCTCCAGCGTCGTCGCCATGGGCTTCTCGCACAGCACGTGGCAGCCGGCCTCCAACGCGCGAATGGTAACGCCGGCATGGTCGCTGTTGGCGACGCACACGCTCACCGCGTCCAGCCCACTGTTTAAAAGCTCGTCCACGCTGGCGTACGCCTTGCCGCCATATTGCTCCGCCATGGCCTGCGCGCGCTCGGGAAGCGCGTCATACCACGCGGTGAGGCCGCACTCCGGGTTTTCGGCATATTCGGGCGCGTGGCGCACCTGCGTGATCTTGCCGCATCCGATCACTCCGATTTTCAGCATACTGCCCCTCCTTTGTTTATGTAATGGTTCAATCAGTTTTTACCGCGACGCACATTCTGCAACAGCACGGCGAGGATGATAATCGCGCCGCTGATCGCGCCGTTGAGGAAAGTGGGCACCTGCGCGGCTACCAGGATGTTGTTGATGATCTTAAACATGATCACGCCCAGGAAGGTACCGATGATTTTACCCCGGCCGCCGGACATGGCCGTGCCGCCGATGGCGACCGCCGCAATGGCGTCCATCTCAAACAGGTTGCCTGCGCTGGCAGCCGCCACCGCCATCAGGCGCGAGGAATAAATCCAGCTTGCGAAGCCGCAAAGCGTACCCGTGATGGCAAACACCGCGATTTTGGTGCGGTCCACATTTACGCCGGACAGTCTGGCGGAAACCTCATTGGAGCCGACGGCATAGATATGCTTGCCCAGCCGGGTGCGCTGCATAATCAGGCCAAAAAGCAGCGAAACGGCGATAAACATCAGCATCGGATAGGGCAGCTTAAGGCCGAAAAGGTTGATGGAGCCCGCCGCCACCTGGCGGAACGCCTCATAGAAAGGCTCGGTGGACATGCCGTTTGCGACGGTGAAGGGTCCGCCCTGGCCAAAATGGTTGATGATAGCACGGCAGGAGGTCTGCACGGCCAGCGTGGCAATCATGGCGGGCATGCGTCCCTTGGCCACAAGAAGGCCGTTAAAGGTACCGATCAGCGCGCCGAAGGCCAGCGTGAACAGGAGCATTACCCAGATGTTCTGGGTATAGTTGAGCACATCGATGCCAAAGCCGGAGATGATCGCCACCTGCGCGCCGACGGAAATATCGATCTGCCCGGCGCAGATGATCATCGTCATGCCCAGCGCGATAATGCCCGTCACGGAGGACTGTACGAAGATATTGGTGATATTGCGCCAAACAAAAAAGTTGGGGTTGACGATGACGGCAATAATCACAATCAGAACAAAGGATACCAAATAGCTGTAATCCGAAAACAGTTTCTTCCCGACATCCCTGGGAGTCAGCTTCCGCTTCGCCTCACTCATGCTTAGCGCCCTCCAAATTTGCTCCGGTGGAGTAATACATCAGGTTCTTTTCCGTTATCTCGTCACGGTCAAACACCGCGTTCACACTGCCCTTGTACATGACGGCACAGCGGTCGGAAACCTTAAAAATCTCTGGGAATTCGGATGAGAATACCAAAACGGCCTTGCCGCTTTCCGCCAGGCGAAGGATCAGGTGGTAAATCTCAAACTTGGTTCCCACGTCGATGCCTTGCGTGGGGTTATCAAAAATGAGCACATCGGCGTCCGCCTCCAGCCAGCGTCCCAAAATCACCTTCTGCTGGTTGCCGCCCGAAAGGGAGGTAATGGGATTCTTGGGATCGCCGGTTTTGATCTGCATGGCGGACTTTTGGCGCTGAAAGCGTTCCCTTTCCTTGCGGGGGCTGATCAGCAGCGATTTCATCCTTGTGTTGAAAAAGCCCATGGAGGTGTTGTCGTAAATGCTCAGGTCGTTTAAAATGCCGCGTTCCTTGCGCGCGCGCGGCACCATGGCGATCTGGTTTTTCATGCAGCTGCGAATGGAGCACCTGTCCAGTTGCTTTCCATGCACTCGAAGCGTGCCCGTATGTGGAATCACGCCAAAAAGCGCATCGGCAAGCTGGTCCCGGCCGGAGCTTTGCAATCCGGTAAAGGCAAGCACCTCGCCCTGATGAAGTGAAAAGGATACGTTCTGGAAGCCCTCGCCGCAAAGGTTCTCGGCCTCCAGCGCCACGGTCTCGGTGCCATAATAGGCCTTATGGGTAAAGTCGTCATCCGCGAGGGTACGGCCGATCATCATCTCGGTCACCCGCTCCTCGTCAATGTCGTCGATTTTTCCGCTGCCAATCAGCTTTCCGTCGCGAAGCACAAAATAGGTTTCGCAAATTTCAAAAATCTCCGGCATCTTGTGGGAAATGTAGATGAAGCTAACGCCCTCCTGCTTCAGTTGGCGCATGATGACGAACAGGTTTTCGATTTCCCGGTTGGACAGCGCCGTCGTCGGCTCGTCCATAATAATCAGGTCGCACTTAAACAAAAGCGCCCTGGCGATCTCCACCAGCTGCTTTTCGGAGGCCTGTAGATTTTCCACCCGCTTCCACGGGTCGATATCCACGTTCATGCGATCGAACACGGCCTTGCAGTTGCGGGCCATTTCCTTCTTGTTAAGCAGGCGGCCCTTGTCCAGAAGCTCCTGGGCCAGATACATGTTTTCAAATACGTTGAGGTCGTTGCACAGGTTGAGTTCCTGATGGATAAAACGGATGCCCATCGCCATGGCGTGCTGGGCGTTATTAATATGCACTTTTTTCCCATCCAGCAGGATTTCGCCCTCGGTCGGGGGAAAAGTTCCTGCCAGCACGTTCATCAGGGTGGATTTTCCGGCGCCATTTTCGCCGAGCAGGCCGACGATCTCGCCGGGCTGAACCGCAAAATCCACATGATCCACCGCGCGGACGGGACCGAAGTCCATCACGATCCCCTTCATCTCTGTGAGCACGGCTGTTCCTCCTTATTCGGCCTGAAGCCGTCCCGGGGGGACGGGTTCAGGCTTCGGCATTCATTCGCCTGCGGCGAATTTCGGTGCCTCGCGGCGCTCTGCGCGCCGCCTCCCTATTCGGCCTGAAGCCCTCCTGCGGGACGGTTTCAGGCTTCGGCATTCATTCGCTTGCGGCGAATTTCGGTGCCTTATCAATGCATGGAAAAAGGGCCGACCGGCGTTAAACCGACCGGCCCAAGCACGACGCTTCGAGATTAGTCAGCGATGGAGTAGCGATCGGCAAACTCCTGGCTGTTGCGGAAAGCTTCCACGGTGTTCTTGTCGATCTCGATGGTGGGGATCAGGAACAGCTGGCCCTCGATCTTCTGATCCTGGTACGTCTCGCCCTTCGCGGCGGCTACGCCCAGGCGCAGCGCCTCGCGGATGTAGGAGGGGCTGAAGAAGTAGGTGAGCAGCTCGGGCTTGGTTACCTCGTCAAAGGTGGCCAGGGTCTCGCGGCGGCCGCCGACGGAGGTCAGGATGCGCAGATCCTTCAGATCGGCGTTGTCCTTGATCACGGTCATGATGCCGTCGATGATTTCGTCATCGTGGGTCACGATCAAATCCAAGTCAGCGATGGTGGCGGCGTCAGCCGTGGTCAGCCAGTTCTCCATGAACTCCTGGGACTTGGCGTTGGACCAGTCGGTCTGGAAGCCGTCCTGGAGCAGCACGAACTGATCCTTGTACTCGGTGGCGTTGATCACGTCCAGCATGCCCTGGGTGCGCTGCTTGGAAACGGTGGAGCTGTCGCCGATGAACAGCAGGTAGTTGACGGTCTTGCCGGCCTTCAGATCTTCCTCGAAGTACTTCAGCAGGTACTCGCCCATCATGTTGCCGATGCCTTCGTTGTCGCCCATGATTTCACCGGCCATGCCCTTGAAGTTCTCGATCAGGCGGTCGTAGATCACCAGCGGGATGCCCTCGTCAACGACGGTCTGGGCGGCGTTGCGCAGCTGGTCGCCTTCCAGCGGCCACAGCACGATCGCGTCGGGACCCCAGTTGAGGATATCTTCCAGGCCCTGAATCTGCTTGGAAGCTTCGCCGCCAACGGCCATCATGTAATCCTCGATGATGCCGGCGGCCTTCATGGCCTCGGCCTCGGCACGGGCGTGCGCAACGGACTCTCCGGTGAAGCCGTGGTCGGCGTCGGGGGTAACGATACCCAGTTTGATGCCCTCGCCCAGCGCGGCGGTAGCGGTGAATACCATCACCAGGGAAAGAAGAAGCGCGAACAGTTTTTTCATTGGGTCTTCCTCCTACTAGATGAATTATGATTTACCGGCCTATACGCAGGCCGTAAAATCCACAAATCCGTGATGCCTGGGCGCAGAGGATTCCCTCACCACCAAGCTGTGGGGCATAATCTCCTGCCGGGGCGGCGTGCGCTCGTGCATCAGCTCATAAAGCAGCTCCATGGCACGGTGGCCGATATCGAAGCAGGGCTGAACCACGGTGCTGACATAGGGGTGAAACATCGTGGTGTGTTCCACATCGTCAAAGCCGATCACCGTTACGTCCTCCGGCACGCGAAAGCCCATTTCACGCGCGCTCGCGATCGCGCCCAGCGCCAGCATATCCGAAATGCAGAACAGCGCCGTGGGCCGGGCCTCCTGGCTCAGCAGGCTGCGGGCGGAATCAAAGCCGCTCTTGAAGGTGTAATCCACCGTCGCCTTGCGTATATACTCGCCGGCGTCCGGCAGTCCGGCCTCCCTCAGCGCGTCCAGGTAGCCGCGGGTACGCATAGCGGTGGAATAGTAGCGGTTCTCGCTGCTGATCAGGCCGATCCGCCTGTGGCCCAGGCCCAGCAAATGCGCCATTACATCGCGCGCCGCCCGGTAATTGTCGATGGACACATGCGTCACATCCACCTCCGGGTCAAACTCCGAACACTGCACGATGGGATGCTTTCCGGCATATGGTTTCAGCCATTCCGCGCCAAGCTCGGTCGCCAACAGAATCGCCCCATCCGCCTGATGAAGGCTCAAACGGCCGAGAAGCTGCTCCTCGCGGGCCCTGTCCCCTTCCGTATTGCACAGAAAGGAGCTGTAGCCGTGCTCGTGAGCGGCCTCGCCGATTCCCGCGATAATATGGGTGTAATACGGGTTGGTAATGTTGGGGGCAAGGATTAAAATCGTGCGGCTCTCGTTGCGGCGAAGGTTGCGTGCCGTCGGGTTGGGCACATAGCGCAGTTCTTCCACCGCGCGCATCACCCGCGCCCGTAATTCGCCGCGAACCTGCGCTTTTCCGTTGAGCACGCGCGAAACAGTCGCGACGGACACCCCGGCCGCCCGAGCAACGTCCACAATGGTCGTCATCCCTGCCACCTCCCCCGTTCAAAGGCAGGGCAGACACACAAGCAAACGGCGGTCAATCAAGGCCTTGCAGCCACCACTCCTTCAAACGTCCGTACAAACGTATCCGGTAATCGTTTACTGAATCATATCACCGCCAATTGTATATGTCAATAGGAAAACGTGCAAATATGAAATATTGTCGAATTTTCCATTTTGTTTCTGGTGGTTATTTACCATTGACAGTTTCGCTTTCTTCATCTTTATTATAATAATTAATAAAGTTTTTAATTAAGTCGTGTGGACCATACGCCCCCCGCGCCGCCCTCGCACCCATTGCATGAGCATCCCGCAACACCTTGAAAACACTGGGCTGACTGTTTACCACTTTATGGCTTTTCCGCCCGGTTATCCATCTGTCTATATGTTTTCCCGCGGCTTTATCCGGTTTCGAAAAAAGTTTCGTTTTCAGGCTTGTATTTTCTGACGGGATTCCTCTTTTTTCACAATTGTAAATATCCATTTTGACTGTTTCTTTGCCGGCGTCGCGTTGACAAGCGTTCCGCCGCTGCTATAATGATGGCAACCCACAATTTAAGCGGAAAGGGGTACTGCCCTTTGAAAGCCCTTCTGCATCCCTGCCTGTGCGCGTTAAGGAACGGACGCCCCGTCGTGATCGCCACCATTTTGGAACGAAGCGGCTCCGCGCCGCGTGGCGCGGGCGCGGCCATGCTCGTCTATGAGGACGGTCGCGCCGCGGGCACGGTCGGCGGCGGCGCGGTCGAGCGCCGCGTATGGGAGCGCGCGATGGACTGCTTCGCGCAGCGCCGTTCCTCCACCGCGCGCTACCGCCTATCACCCAACGAGGTTGAGGATATCGGGATGGTATGCGGCGGGGATGTAACCGTGCTCTGCTGGTATCTCTCCCCCGCAGACCGGCAGGCGCTGTCCGTTTTTTCCCGCCTGTCGGAGCTTTCAGCCTCCGGTACGGACGCTTGGCTGGTTCGCCGCATTGAGGCCGGCGGCGGCGTGCCGGACGCGGGCGTATGCTGCGAGGGAAAGCTGTCCGGTGCCCGTTGCATCACGTACGCAGAGGCAGAACCGCTGCTCTCGCGGCAGCCCATGCTGACGGACGGACCATCCCGGCTCTTTGTTGAACCGGTGCTGCGCGCCGGGCACGCCTATGTGTTCGGCGGGGGGCATATTGCGCAGGAACTGGTTCCGTTGCTTAACAGGCTGGACTTTTCCCCCATCGTTTTTGACGACCGGGCGGATTTCGCCAGCAAGGCGCTTTTTCCGGATGCCGCCCGCGTTATCCTTGGCGATTTCCGCGCCGTCTCTAGCTATGCCGCCATTCGCCCGGCCGACTATGTGGTGATTATGACGCGCGGCCACCGTTACGACCACGAGCTGCTCACGCAGGTTCTGCGAACGGACGCCGCCTATATCGGTCTGATTGGCAGCCGAAGCAAAATTGCGCATACAAAAAGCCTTCTCTTTCAAGAAGGCTTTACGGAGGCGGATTTCGCGCGCGTTCATACGCCCGTCGGCCTGCCGATTCACGCGGAGACGCCCCCCGAGATTGCCGTCAGCATTGCCGCCGAGATGATTTTGAAAAGAAACGAGCCGTCAACCACAGGAAAAGCAGACTGAGCGCCGTAACGCCCATCCACAGCGCGTATACGCCCGGCCAGCCAAGGCCGCTGTCCATAACCCCGGCCAGCAAAAGGGAGCCGAGCCCTGCCGCCAGATAGGCCGACGCGTCCAGAAAGCCGGACACGAAGCTAACGCGCCCCTGCGCCGCGAAGCGCAGCGGGTAAAGCGTAAGCAAAAGCGTGTTTACGCCGTACATAAAGGCGCTCAGCAGGCTCAAAAGAACCACATAGAGCGTCGCGTCCGCGCAAAACCGCATACCCACAAGGCAGCCCAGGCACAGCGCCATCAGAAGTCCCGCGAGCGCCTCATCCTTCATGCGCAGGCTCCGGCATACGCCTACCACCGTTACGCCGCCCAGATTAAACAGCGGAAGCGCCCATAGCATGGCCGCCGACGCGCCCGCGGGGATGTGGAAGCTCTCCTCCAGCATCACAGGCCCCCACAGGCCGATGGAATCCTTTACCATGCCCTGCGCCAGGCAGGTCACCGTCACCACCAGCAGGCCGGAGGATACGATAAAGGGCCACAGCCTGCCCGAAGGCTTTGCCCGCACAGTTTGCGCCGTATCCGCTCCGTCCAGTTCAAACCCTTCCCGTGCCGCGTCGTTTCCGCCCCATTTGAGCCATGCCGCGCCCGCCGCAAGCAACAGCGCGCCGGGCACAAAAAAGCTCCAGCTATACGGAAGCGCCTGAATTAAGAAGCCGCATCCGGCATAGGCAGCCAGCGAGCCCGCCATCATCGACGTGGAAAGCCAGATAGCGAGGCGGCCCTGTTCCTCCTGCCTGAACCAGCGAGAAACCACCCGCAGGATATTGCACCACAGCGCACTCTGCGCAAGTCCGTTCAGGCCCCAGAGCACCGTCAGCAGCCAGGGCGCCCGCGCGGCGCCCATCAACATATTGCACGTGCCCGAGACAGCCACCGCCGCGAGAACCATGCGCTTGTTGTTCACATAATCGCCCAGATACCCGCTGACCAGCTTACCGCACGCATAGCACCAGTAAAACAGCGTGCCAAGCATCGCCACGCCGGTCTTTCCAGCGCCAAGGCTACTCTCCAGCGCGGTCATCGCCGCCGCCAGGTTGTTCCGCCCCAGGTAGGCTAGCGCATAAATCAGCCAGCAGAGCGTGAAAACCTGACGCTGGCGCGCGCGCAGCCTTTTTTCAACGGATGCGCGCGCGCATTCAGATATCTGCATAAAAGCCGTCCCATGCCGTCAGGAAGCCTTCCCTGTCGGCAATTTCCTTGATTTCCTCATGCATCAGCTTGCCGTTGTGCGAAAAATGCGTCAGCACATACAGGCTGTCCGCGTGGCACGAACCCTGACGGAGCAGCCGCTCCCGCGCCTCCATGGCGGCCGGGATACCCATATGGTAGCTTCCGTCGGGATGCAGGACGTTCGTGCAGTCGAAGCTGACCAGATCAATGCTCTTACCCTTGAGGTATTCCCAGGTTTCCTCGGGGTAGAGGCCGGAATCGTTGCCGTAGAAGATGGTTTTTCCATCTTTTTCAATCAGGTACAGCAGGCATTTTTCCTTCGGGTTATGCCTTGCCAAAAGCGGGGTGACGCGGTAGCCGTCCTCAACGCTAAAGGTCTCAAATTCGCGCGCCTCTCCAAAAGCGACCGTCCGGTCAAAGTTAGGGCTGTCGTTTTGGGCCGCCGCCCAGTCAAACAGCGCCTTTACCTCCGCGCACCCATAGGCGGTCAGCGTCGTTTCGGGCGCTTCATGGGCATAGGGCTCGCCCCTTAGCAGCAGCTCCAACGGATACCAGTGATCCTGATGCGCATGGGTAACCAGCAGCGTATGAATCGCCGGCAGGTCAAGCCCCTGATGAAGCATATGCAAATACGTATCCGGCCCCAGGTCCATCAGAATCCTATCGTCAATCACAGCCTGCGCGCGGGTCCGGATGTTTTTGCCGCCCAGGCTCGCGGCTTTCCGGCAGGCCTCGCAGCGGCAAAACAGCGCGGGCCAGCCCTCCGCCGCCGCAGTTCCCAAATAACGGATGCGCATGGAATCAACCTCCCGATCTGTTGCGGCTTACCCCTTTACCGCGCCGTTGGTCAAGCCCTGAATGATGTATTTCTGCGCGAACACGTACACCACCATAATCGGCAGCATCGATAGCAGGAAGGACGCGAACGCCAAATTATAATCAAACGTATAGGCGGTTTTAAAATTATACTGGAAAAGCTGGAGCGTCCACATGGATTTAGAACGGTTTAGCAGCAGCAGCGGCAGCATGAAATCATTCCATACGGACAGGCCGTTTAAAATCAGGATGGTGGCCGTCATGGGCTTGACGAGCGGGAACACGATGGACGCATAGGAGCGGAATACGCTGCAGCCGTCGATATGCGCGCTCTCCTCCAGCTCTATCGGCACGGAATCCATATAGGCCACGAACAGAAACACGCCGTCGCGCAGCGCGAACATCAGGTTGAGGATAATCAGACCCCAGATATTGGACATGTTAAAGGCGCTGACGATTTTGACCAGCGGCACCATTACCACCTGAAACGGCACAAACAAGCCGATAACCAGATAGATGTAGGAAAACCGGTAAAACCGGCTGCGCCGCATGTTGCGCGAAAGCGCGTAGCTCAGCGCCGGGATGACCAGCGCCATCAAAATAAGCGACGATACCGTGATCAGCACCGTATTGCCCAAATAGGTGAAATAGTTTTGCTTGCCGATGACCTCTGCGAAGTTGCCCAGATAAAACGATGAAGGAAAGGCGAAGAAATCGGCGGTAGATTCCTGCCTCGTCTTAAGCGCGGTGATGACCGTAAGGTAGAGGGGCGCGGCAATCAGCAGGCATCCAAAAATCAGCACCGCGTATTTGAGCGCCGAAAACGCGACGCCCTTGGACGACTTGCGGGTTCTTTCCCTGCGGGGGGACATGGCTGCAGCGGACATGCTCAGGCCTCCTTTTTGCCGCGGGTGGTCCTGAACTGGAAAAACGAGACCAGGCACACCAGCGCGAAAATAACGACGGATTGTGTAATGGCATAGCTGAACTTTGTATTGACAAAGGCGTTTTCATAAATCAGGAAGGCGATGGACTGCGTGGAGCCCGCCGGGCCGCCGCTTGTCATGGTCATGATGTAATCATAGACCGTCAGGCCTTCTTTGGTGACAAGGATGACGCAGACGCTTAACACCGGCATCAAAAGCGGCAGCGTGATTTTGAAAAACCGCTGCACCGCGTTTGCCCCGTCGATGGAGGCTGCCTCGTACAAATCCGTGCTGATGTTCTGCATGCCCGCGATTAAAAGCACCATGGGAACGGATACGCTTTTCCACACATGCACAACGAGGATGCCCCACATAGCCGTGGACGAGCTGGACAGGATGTTCTTACTCAGCCAGTCTATACCCATGGCCTGCCCCAGCACGGGCAACGCGCGGTAATAGATCTCGTTGAACACGAGGCCGATGGTGATCAGGCTCAGCGTCGCGGGAAAAAAGAACGTGGCCCGAAAAAATGTCTGCTTTTTGATTTTGGAGCACAGGAGCACCGCCAGCAAAAGCGCGATCACGTTGACGGCGATCACCAAAATGACGGTATACTCCACGGTAAAGGTCAGCGCGTTTTTAAATACGCGGTCGGTAAACAGCCTTGCGTAGTTTTTAAAAGCCACAAATTCATAGCTTCTGGCATAGCCGTTCCAGTTGGTAAAGCTGTAATACAGGCCGTACAGCACCGAAAACACGAAAAACACCGTGTACAGCGCGAGCGGGGGTAAGGTGAACAGCGCGTAGGTACCACGGCCCATACGGACCCCGCTCTTCCTTTTCTTGGTAACGCTTTGCATGGGTCGTCCCTTCTTCCCGGGTATTTTTTGGAAAAAAGAGGGGCGAATACCCTTTGGGAGTATTCGCCCCGCGCCTCCGGCCAGCGGATGCGTTTAAGGGTTATCGTTCGTACTTACTCGTTATAGGCGTCCAAAATCAGGTCGTTCAAATTCTGCAGCCACGCGTCCACATCGCCGTTGTCGATCAGCTCCTGGCAAATGTTTCCGTAGGTGCCGCCGAAGCTGGCAGGCCAGCTGTTGGAGGGCACGGACATGGTCTTGCCGGTCTGCACATACTTGGTGAACATGTCCTCAAACTGGGACTTGTTGAAGGATACGCCCTTGATGGCGGACGGCGTGCCGTCGTAGTCGGAGAACTTCTGCGCCTGCTCGGGGCTCGTGCAGAACTCGACGAACAGCTTGGCGGCTTCGGGCTGCTTGGTGGTAGCGCTGATGGAGAAGGACGTGTCGATGTTGACGCCCAAGCGGTCGGTCACGTCGTTCTCGGCGTTGAAGGCCGGGTAGCGGAACATGGCGAATTTGAGATCGGCGTTGCTCTTGACGATTTCGGGATAGGCGAAGGTGCCGGAGAAGAACATCGCGGCCTTTCCGTTGGCAAAGTCGGCGATCGCCTGCTCGTAGCCGGTGCCTAGGTTATCCTCCTGGCCATAGGTGCGCAGCTTCACGATGGTCTCGCCCATCAGGCGCAGCTCGGGGGAATCCTTAGCGCTCGTCTCGCCGGCGGCGATTTTCTCAAACAGGCCCACCGGGTCCTCCAGCATGGTTACGCTGGCGCGGTCGCAGAACTGGCGAACCGTCCAAACATCCTTATCCGCGAAGGTGAAGGGGGTGATGTCCGCGGCCTTGAACTGTTCGCACAGGGCGTAGAGCTCCTCGATGGTGGTGGGGATGACCGCGCCGACCTGCTCAAAGAGGTCCAGGTTGTAATACACGCCCAGCATGTTCAGGGAAACCGGGACGGTATAATTCTTGCCGTTGATCTCGGTCATAGCCAGGATGTCAGGGCTGACGTTTTCCAGCATCTTTTCACCGGTCAGCTCCATCACATAGCCGGCCTCAACCTGCTCGCGGGGCGCGGCGTCCAGCGGGAACACGGTGAACACGTCCGGTACCTGATCGGAAGCCATGCGGGTCATCAGCACGGTTTCTGCGTCGGGCACATTGGTGTGCTCCACCTTGATGTTTGGGTACTGCGCCTGAAAATCAGCGATCAGCTGCTCGTAGTAATCGGTACCCTCGTCCTTCATCTGGAAAAACTCGATGGTTACCTGTTCCTCGGCGGCGGCGAAGCTTGCCAGCCCAAGGCACATGCACAGTACCAGCAGAATACTCAGGGTCTTTTTCATGGTGATCCTCCTTCGATATTGAGACGCTTTCGCGTCATGTTGTGGCTTTATTATAGGGCATTTCCCCCGCGCGGGACACACGAAAACTGACTTTCTGCCATGTAAGAAAAGTTACGGGCTGTGCAAAGCCCATCTTCCCCGTCATTTTTCCTTCATCGCATCGCTGAGGTTGCCGGGGGTTTCGCCATAGTATTTTTTGAAGTTGGCGATAAAATAGGAGGTACTGGCGTAGCCGACCATGGCGGCGACCTCGTTGATGCTCATGTCGCCCTTTTGAAGCAGCTCGCGCGCCTTTTCCATTCGCAGCTTCAAAAGGTATTTGGAAAAGCCGACGCCCTCCCGGCTTTTAAAAAGGCGGCTTAAATAGTTTGGATTCATAAAATACCTGGTGGCCGCCAGGTCGTTCAGCGAAATCTCGCAGTAGTAATTCTCCCGCAAAAACGCCTTGATCTCGGAAACGAGGTTGCCCTCCCCATCCTCGCGGACGTCGCCGTCGCCGTACATCAGGTCGTTCAGGTAATCCTCCACCTGCGCCTTTGTGTCAAAATCCCATAGCTGGCGCGGCGCGAGCCTGCCCTCCCCCGTCTGCCCCCTCTCCATGCGCAATGAAAGGGCGATGGAGAGGAAATCATGATAAATCTGCTCCGCCTGCCCAAGCCGGAGGCGGGGCAGCGCGGCAAGCTTCTTTTCCATCAGGCGCGCGACCTCGTCGCCCTTATGGGCTTGTAGCTTGCCGCGAACCATCCGCACATCCTCGGGGGACAAAAGCTGCCTTTCCCCGCCTTCTTCAAACAGAAAAACCCGCTCTCTGACCCGGATCAGCCGCATGGCAAGCGCCCGCTTGGCCTTTAAGTAGCAGGCGGGCATTTCCGGCACGCGGACGGAGACAGGCGCAGCGCCCGCCATGGCCACAAGCCCGCAGTGCGCCGGAATCCGCTGGGTCAAAAGCTCCAGCCCTTCCAGGCATTCCGCCTGGAAGCGTTCAAGCGGCAGGCTTTCGCTGTTGCAAGTAAGCAGGAGCCAGCGCCCGCCATGCAGCATATCGCCATACAGAAACGCCTCCGGGGAAAAGATTCCCTCAACGGCGTTGCTTAGCTGCCCGAAGGACAGTCCGGGACAAAGCACGACCGCGGTAAAGTAGCCCCGTTCCAGCACCTTTTCGGGCAGGGGATAAATCGGCTCGATTCCCTCCCCGCCGGAAAGGAAGCCCATCATGCGGTAGCTGTTCATGGCGCGCCGCACCTCCTCGGGCGGCGCCTTTTTTTCCGAACGGCTAAGCAGCATTCCCTTCAGCTCGTTCAGCGCCGAAAAAAGCTCCTCCTTTTTCAGGGGCTTGAGCAAATAGCGGAAAACGCCGTTTTTCAGCGCGCTTCGGGCATATTCAAAATCCGCGTAGCCAGTCACCAGCAATATTTTGATACGCGGATACTCCTGCCGGACGGTCTCGCTCACCTCCAGCCCGTCCACTCCGGGCATGCGGATATCCAGAATCAGCACGTCCACGCTTTCCTGCGCAAGCAGCTTGAGCACGCGCATGCCGTTGTCGCACGAAGCGACGATGCGGGATTCCGGGTCCCACTCCATTACCATTTTTTCAACCGCCTTGCGGGCGTAAAACACATCGTCCGCGATGATAAAGCGCATCTACGCCCCCTCCTTTTCCAAAGAAACGGGAATTTGCATGGAAAGCGTGGTTCCTCCGCCAGGCCTGCTTTGAATGTTCAGCCCGTGCTCCTTGCCGTAAAACGCCATCAGCCGAAAGTTTACGTTGAGCATGCCGATGCCGTCGTGCCCCTTCTCGTAAAGCACCTGCGGTTCGCGGCAAAGCCTTTGCAGCTCGTCCAGGCGTTCAGGCGGAATGCCCGCGCCGTCGTCACGGACGGTAATCAGCAGCTCCCCGCCTTCCAGGCGCGCCGCGATAGTCAGCGCTCCGCCCGATCCGCGCCTGCCAAAGCCGTGAATAAAGCAGTTCTCCACCAGTGGTTGAAGCAGGAACTTGAGCACCTGGCATTCCTCCGCGGTATCGTCCGTCTGATATTCCACTTTCAGCTCGCCCGCCATGCACAGGCGCTGAATGGCGATGTAGCGCCGCACCTGCGCGAGCTCCTCCCTGAGGGTAACAGTCGAGCCGCCGGAAACGCTGTAACGGAAAAGGCCTGCCAGATCGGTGGCGATATCGGAAATCTGCGGCACATCCTCCAAAAGCGCGATGGAGGAAATCAGGTTGAGCACATTATAGAGAAAATGCGGATTGATCTGGCTTTCCAGCATCTTAATCTGCGCCTTGCGCTGCAGGTCGCGCGATTCGTACTCGCGAAGGATGCTGTCCTTCAATTCGGACACCATGTGGTTAAAACCTCGAATCAGCTCGCCCATATCGTCCTGGCGGTCGGCCTGCTCTGTAATGGGCTTAAGCCCGCCCTCCTCCACCGCCTTCATGCCCGATTGCAGTATGCGGATGGGCTTGGTCATCACGATGGATAGAATCACGCTGACGCCGGCGAACACCACTAAAAGCAGCACAATGGAGATCACATACAGCATAAGCCCGCTAAACGCCTGAGCGTTGACGATCTCCATGGGCGCGTAATTAACGATGTTAAGCCCCATCGCCTGATTCCACGCCGCGGCGCACAGGTAGCTTTCACCCCCGGCCTTGACGGTAAAGAGCGCATCGCCCGCCATGGTCTGTTCCTGCCGGCCGGTCACGGCGTCCACAATCGCCTGACCGACCTCTGATTCGCTGTCGCTCAGGTCAAGGACGGGCCTGCCGTCCTGAACGGCCATGGCGGCGGTCGTCTCTCCGATGGTGAGCACCTGAAAGCTTTGCGCCAGCCGCTTCATGTCGATATTGATGAAACCGTAGCCGACGGTTTTAAAGTTATACGGGCTGGACATGCGAAAGGCGTAGGTGACGGTGGTCATCCGCTGCTGGTTGATGGTGGTCTCGTATACCGGGGTAATGATGTATTTAACGCCCTTTTCCTCCATTTCCGCCGCAACGCGGCCGAGGTTTTGCAGATATTGCTCGTTATACCCCGCGCCGCTGTAAACCTGTCCCGAAAGCGTAAGATACGTGACGCTGGACAGGTTGGGGTTGACCTTGACGGCCAGCGTGTTGGTCTTCAGCTCCCTAAGCACTTCCACATACTGCGATTTTCCCATGTAAAAATCATTTTCCACATAGGTAAGAATGTCCGTATTGACAAGGTACATCGCGGAGGTATAGCGAAGGTCCTCGATGATGGTGGTCAGCTTATCGTCGATCAGGCTGTTGGCCTGCCTGAGCACACCGCCGTAATAGTCCTGGCCGTTGCGGGCGGTTCTGGCAATGAACAGTCCAAAAACCACCGACAGAATAACCAGAAAGAGAATGAACGAAAGAAGAATTCTCCTCTGGAGCGAAATCCGCTTATACCACCTCATTATTCTCCTCCAACGTCTGATACGGAAAACTCATTTCGCCTACCGCCGTTACCCTAGTGCCGCGGAACCAAAGCGAAACGGGCGTTTTGCAGCGGATAAGCGCCTGCTCGCGGTTAAGCGTCACAAAAAGCTCAACGCCGCGAAAGCGCAGGGGAAAGGATAGTTTTTTCCAGCGTGCGGGCAAGCAGGGATTCAAATGCAGCTCTTCGCCGCGCACCTCCACGCCGCCAAAGCCCATCACAGCGCACTGCCAGATGCCGCCCATGGCCGCCGCGTGAATGCCCGCCGCAGAGGACAGGCCGTCGTTTAAATCAACGGACGCCGCCTTCAAAAACAGCTCGTACGCCTGCTTGGCGCGGCCCAGCCTTGCCGCCGCAAGGCTGAAGGTGTTGTAGCTAAGCGAGGAATCATGAAGGCAGCGCGGTTCGTAATAGTCGAGGTTGGCCGCCCACTGTCCCGGGCTGAGGTATTCCGGCAAAAGCGTCATCAGCGCCATCACGTCCGCCTGCTTGGCGGCCTGAATGCCGGACAGCTGCTCCACATTATAACGCTTTAGGATAGCTCCCGGCTTTCCCTTGAATTCAGAAATGTCCAGCATGGGCCATTGCGCAAAGCCGTCGCACTGCGGCAGCACGCCCGCCGCGTCCGGCTTTGGCAGATACAGGGCGTCTGCGACCTTTTGAAGCTTTGCAAGCTGTTCCGGCGATGCATAGCATCCGTGTTTTGCCGCTTCCAACGCCTTTTCAATGTTCCAGTGCGCCAGGATATTGGTGTAGGCGTTATTGTTCGCAGGCTCGGTATATTCGTCCGGGCCGATAACGCCGTTCAGCTCATAGCGCTCCAGCGCATCGTTCCACTCCGCCCGGTCAGCCCAGTACAGGCCGGTTTCCCACAGAATTTCCCAGCCCAGCTCCCGCATAAACGCCTCGTCCCCGGTGGCCTCAAAATAGCGCCACACGCCCATGGCCACGTCGGCGTTGACGTGGATTTCCATCTCTCCCGTGCGGATAGGAATGGGCTTGCCCGTCACCACGTCCGGCTCGCCCTCCGCGGGCGTCTGTTCCCCATCCTCCGGCCAAGCGCTTTCCCAGGGAAACAGCGCGCCGGCGCAGCCGTGCGCAGCCGCTTTTTTGCGTGCGGCGGGCAGGCAGTAAAAGCGGTAGGTTAGCAGGTTTCGGGCCGCCTCCGGCTGGGTGAGCGCCCATGGCATCAGCATGAACATCTCCGTATCCCAGAAGGTATGCCCGCGGTAAGCCTCACCGGACAGGCCCTTCGCGCCGATGTTCATGCGACCGTCGTCAACGGGCGTCATGATACGCAGGTGGTAGAGCGCAAAACGAATCGCCGTCTGATCAAACACTGGCCCATCCAGCGCCACGTCATGCTTTTCCCAGTATTCCGCCCACGCGTCCGCGCTCTGCCGCGCCACGGCGGCAAAGCCCGCCTTTCTCGCGTCCAGCGCGGTTTGAAGCGCGGCCTCCTCCGGCTCCCGCGCGGATTTGTCCCGGGTGGTATGAATGCCGGTATACCAGGTAAAAGTGGCTTTTATGCCCGGCTCCGCCCGCCACTCATACCTTGTGCCGATGGTTCTGCGCGCCATGGCGATGCCTGTTTGGGGCGAAACGCCCTCCGCCTCCCCGGCGGTGCAAAACGCCATACCGACGCCGGACTGGAGGGTTTGAAGCCCGAGCCGCCAGCAATCTCCCGGCCGGCACCTCCTCCCCGTCAGGCGCATATGCTGCGCGCCGCCGTTGGTCACGCTTCCATCCAGCGCCTGCGTCAGCGCGATATGGCAGGCCCTGTCGGCATGGAGGGTGATCCGCTGCGCCAGAAGATGCGGGTTTGCCAAAGATACGAGCCGCGAAAGCTCTACCGAGACGCGTGCGCCCGAACGGCTGCCTATTTGGTAGCGACGCACGAGCAACCCCGTGTCCAGCTCAAGGCGGCACTCATAATTGCGGGCGTCTTCCATGGTGATATACCGGCCGTCCACCCAAAGCTCCAGCCCAAACGCATCCGCGGCCACAGGCAGCTCGCAAACCTCGCCCGGCAGCGCGTCATAACTGCCTGCGATAAAAAGGCCGCGCATGCGCAGCGGACTTGGCAGCTCCGCGGCGGCGCGGACGCCAAGATATCCGTTGCCCTGGCAAAGCAACGATTCAAACTGATTTTGTCCCTCCATCCGCCAGCCTTTGACGGCGACGCGGCAGGCGTTTAGCGTCAAACGGTTCAAACAATTCATCCCGCTCATTCCCTTCCATGGAAAATCCCTTCCGGTTTTCATTGTACCCGCCCGGCTTTGCCCTCGTCAATGCGGCGGGAACGGGCGGCGGGAAGATGTAAGGATTGTATCATACAAAACTGATCGTTTGTCCAATTAGATGTAAAACAATTGCGTAACGCCCGGCGCTTTGCTAAGATAAGCTGAGCATTTATGCAAACCAAAGGAGGCGCTGGCGGTATGAGGGAAGCTCCCTGGAAGGAAGCTGTCGTCTATCAGATTTATCCCCGCAGCTTTATGGATGCAAACGGGGATGGTATCGGAGATTTACGCGGCATCATCAGCAGGCTGGACTATTTAAAGGAGCTGGGTGTGGACGTGGTCTGGCTGTCCCCCGTCTACCGCTCTCCCAATGATGATAACGGCTATGATATCAGCGATTACCGGGACATCATGGCGGATTTCGGAACCATGGCCGATTTTGACCTGATGCTTGCTCAGATGCACAGGCGCGGCCTCAAGCTGATGATGGACCTTGTGGTCAACCACACCTCGGATGAGCACCCGTGGTTTGCCGCCGCCTGCCGGGATAAACGGGGCCCCTACCGCGACTATTACTTTTTCCGCGACGGGGTGGACGGCGGCCCACCCAACAACTGGGCGAGTCATTTCGGCTTTTCCGCGTGGGAAAAGGAGCCCGGCGGCGAGCAGTATTTTCTGCACCTCTACACCAAAAAGCAGCCGGACCTCAACTGGGACAACCCAGCCGTTCGCGACGAGGTTTATGATCTGATGCGGTTTTGGCTGGATAAGGGCATCGACGGCTTTCGCATGGACGTGATCAACTACATCTCCAAGGTACCCGGCCTACCGTCCATGCCGGGCGGCGGGCTTCGTCTCCCTACGCCCTACATCGCCAACGGGCCGCGCGTGCATGAGTACCTGCGAGAGATGAACGAGCGCGTGCTTGCCGGGAGGGATCTGATGACCGTCGGGGAGATGGTGTCCGTCACGACGGAGGAGGCGCGGCTGTATACGCACGAGGACCGGCGAGAGCTGAACATGGTTTTTACCTTCGAGCATATGTACCTGGATGCCGTGGGCGAGGACAAATGGCAGCTACGCCCATGGACGCTAAGCGAGCTAAAGGACGTATTCACGCGCTGGCAAAACGATCTGGCGGACGGCTGCTGGAATAGCCTGTACCTTAACAACCATGATCAGGCCCGCATGGTCAGCCGCTTTGGCGACGATGGGGTTTACCGCGTGGAAAGCGCCAAAATGCTGGCGACTTTTCTGCATACGCTTCAGGGTACCCCCTACATTTACCAGGGCGAGGAACTGGGAATGACCAACGCCGGGTTTGAGCGCATCGGCCAGTACCGGGACGTGGATACGCTCAACCACTATACCGAGGCGGTGGAGGTTTATCACGAAGATCCCGAAAAGGTGATGGAGGCCATCCGCCGGAAAAGCCGCGACAACGCCCGCACGCCCATGCAGTGGGACGATACGGAAAACGCGGGCTTTAGCACCGGCAAGCCGTGGCTTGGCGTCAACCCGAATTACCGCGAGATCAACGCGGCGCGCGAGCAGGCCGACCCCGGCAGCGTATTCCATTATTACCGGCGGCTAATCGCCCTGCGCAAGCGGCATAAGGTAATGGTTTACGGCGCGTATCAGATCATTTGCCGGGAGCACCCACAGGTTTACGCCTATACGCGCGAATACCAGGGCGAGCATTTGCTTGTGCTGCTGAATTTCAGCGCCACGGAAGCGGTTGCCACGCTGCCGTCCGAATTGCCGGTCGGCCGTATGCAGCCGTTCATTGGCAACTATCCCGATGCCGTGCCGTCCGCCGGACCCGCGCTTAGGCCCTATGAGGCGCAGGTGTGGCGGTGGAACGGATAGAAGGAACAGGGAAAACAATAGGGGTTTTGCCCCTATGCCCCCGGCAAGGGCTTCACCCTTGTTGGGGGCATTGCTATATTAGGAAGAAAGACGAAACGGGATTGAGATGAGCACTCCGTTTTACCGCAGCACCACGGACTTTTCGCAACGTTTTGCAACGCGCCCCACGCGCGCGGCAAGCGGCAACTCCGCCTGAAGCTTTGCAAGCAGCGCGTCCGCGTCCGCCGCGTCCACCGAAATCAGCAGGCCGCCCGAGGTTTGCGGGTCAAAAAGCAGATCGCACAGCGCAAGCGGCGCTTTGCCAAGCTCTACCCTCGGCCCGGCAAAGGAGCGGTTGCGGTACATCCCCTCAGGTAAAAGTCCCATGGCCGCCCATTCCAGCGCCTCCGGCAGCAGGGGAACCGCCCCCGCCTCCAGTTCAACGCAAACGCCGCTGCCCTCGGCCATTTCAACCGCGTGCCCAAGCAGCGAAAAGCCCGTGACATCCGTACAGGCATGCACATGAAACCCTCGCATGGCGTCCCGGGCGGATTTATTCAACGTTTCCATCTGCCGGACGGCGGCGCTCTCGCCCTCGTCAGAAAGCAGCCCGGCCTTACGCGCCGTCAGGTATACGCCCACGCCGAGCGGCTTGGTCAACAGCAGCGCGTCGCCCGGACGCGCGCCGCTGTTTGTAAGCACCCTTTCCGGATGAACAAAGCCCGTGACCGCCAGCCCGTAAACAGGCTCCGCGCCGTGGATGCTGTGCCCTCCTGAGATCGTGGCCCCGGCCTCGAATACCTTCTCATACCCGCCGCGAAGAATTTCGCGCACGGCATCGTCCGGCATTTTTTCCGGCACGATCAGCACATTCTGCGCCGTAACCGGCTCGCCGCCCATGGCATAGATATCCGACAGCGCGTTGGCGGCCGCGATGCGCCCGAAAGCATGCGGGTCGTCCACCACAGGCGGAAAAAAATCGATGGTCTGCACGATGGCAAGCTCGTCCGAAACGCGGTAGACGGATGCGTCGTCCGACGTATCAAAGCCAACCAGCAGGTTAGGGTCGCGGCGCGCGGGCAGGCCGCCAAGCAGTTTTCGAAGCACGCCCGCGCCGACCTTCGCGCCGCAGCCCGCACATTTGGCGAGCTTTGTCAGCCTGATTTCCTCATCCACGCGCAATCACCCCTGTCAGTTTTAAAACGGCCTCCAGCACGCCGCCTCCAATGGCACGCGCCTTATCCGATACCGTATAGCAGCTTTCGACCACGCCGCGCGGGTCCACGTCGCCGCTTTTCATGCCCGCCGCCACCGGGGTACCGTCCGGCAGAATGCCGCGTACTACGCCGCCGATAGCGGCGGCGACAGGCTCGCCGTTCACCGTCGCGACGACCTCGCCCGCGCGCACAACCGTGCCAATTTCCACGACCGTCTGAAAAACGCCGCCGCACGGGGCGCGCAAAATCCGCTGCGACGTATAGCCGCCGATATCGCCGGGAACGCCGGTGTTTTCAGCTGCGCGTCCCCGATAATACACGCGCCCCAGGTCGTGCCCGCGCATGGTTTCCACAACAGCGTGGCAATCAAGCCCGGCAGTGAAGCCCGGGCCCAGCGCGACTACTGTGGGCGCGTCCGTAATGGCCGTTCCCGTATTGCGCTTGGCCAAAATTGCATCCACCAGGACGGCGGGGCGCAGGGCCGCAAGGCATCCCGCCTCCGGATCCGCCAGCACGGCGATTTGCCCGTCAGCGGCTATCTTCATCGCCTGTTTCGCGTCCGGCGCAAACCGTGCTCGAACGTCCTCTACCACGGCTTCCCCATCCGAAATAACACGGCAAAAGCTGACCGCGCGGCGAATGGCCGTGGGTCTGGGCAGATCGGTCATGACCACCCGCAAGCCCGCCCGGTGCAAGCGAACCGCCACACCGCTGGCAAGGTCGCCCGCCCCCTTGATCAGAACAAGCATGTGCCGTTCCTCCAACATTCACAAAAATCCGGGGCCGACTTAAGGGCAACCAGCGCGCACAAGCCGGGAAGCAGCGCGGCGCACGCGCGCCCGGCCGCGAGGCGCTCCGGCGTATCGCACTGGTTGAGCGCAACGGCGAAGCGTCCCGTAACCCCCTTGCGCTGCCCATGCGTGCTGATAAGCGCGCGAACGATATCTCCCGGCTCTATCAGGGCGTTTACCGGCTTGCCCACAAGCGCGGCGTATCGTTCCGGCCGGTGTGCGGCCCCGGCAATCGGCCTGCCGGCTGCTTCCATACCCGCCACCGCCACCACCAGCGCTTCGCCGCCCGTCAAAACGGGTTCGCGCGCCGCCGGGGCCTTGACGGGCAGCCCGCGCGACCCGTCGGCCTCAATCAGCGTATAATCCGCGAGAGCCGCCAGCTCAAGCAGCGGCCCTTCGGGCGGCCCCAGCTTTCCCCCGTCCAACGCCGTGCATGCAGTAATCAGGCGTTTGCGCTCAAACGCAGTCTGGAGCGCCTGCGGGGTGGGCGTATACAGAACCGGCCCGTCCGGCGGATGGATGCGCGTTGTGGTCATCCGCAGCACGCGCGCGCTTTCGCTAAGCTCCCGGGCAAGGCGGTTAATCAGTGAGGTTTTGCCTCCGCCACCCACCACGGCAGTTACGCCGCGCGGAATTTCCAGCAGGTCACACAGGCGCGTCATTGCTAAGCACCGCCTCGTAATATTCTCCGTTTGTATGCGCATATACCGTTTCATAGTCCCTATGCAGACAGGCTTCATGCGGCTCGTCGGCAAGATAACGCACGCAGGTGCCGCAACTCGCGCTCAGCGCACGCGGCACCGGGCGGGCATCCGCCTGTACTCCCGCGGCCTTCAGCGCACGAAGCGTGGATATCGCGGAAAGGTGCGTCCAGAACGTCGCCACGTATTCCTTCATTTTTTCGTAAGCGACAGGGTATATTCTCCGCCGCTTTCCTCCCGCCTGACCTCATAACCCTGATGGGCGGCAAAGCGGGTAATGTTTTCCACCGCGCAGATATTATCCACATGGATAACCGCGCCTGTATTATCCTTCATCAGCGCCGCCCGCGCCAACATAACAGGCTCGGGACAGGAGCGCCCCCTCGCGTCCACCGTTTGCATATTACCGGCCCTCCTTTGAGAGATTCACCCAGCTTAAAACGCCAAGCAGCACAAACCCGGCCGCGACCGCAATCCGGCCTGCGGTTGTCGGCCCCGCCGCCGATGAGGCCAGCCCAAAGTTATGGCAGAAAGCCGCGCCCAGAACCATGCCCACCACGGCCATGGCGGCGTCGCCGTCCCCCTCGCCCGTCATGATGAGCTGCCGGAGCGGACACCCGCCCAAAAGCACGCTTCCCCAGCCGACCAGCGCCATGCCAAGAAAGTTCCACAACCCGTCCGTGTGCGCGACAGGCTGACCGTCAAAGCCCAGATTGAATTTTCCAAGCAACAGGTTGCCCGCGAGCACCGTCGCGACCAATGCGAGGCTGCCCCAGAGCAGGTGCGGATCCCGAAAAATCATGGAATCGCGCAACCCGCCCGCCATGCAAAAGCGGCTTCGCTGTGCCAGCGCGCCAACCACAAGCCCGCCCGCAAGGGAGATCAGCAGCGGCGCGCGCATGGAACCCGGGCCGCTTTGCGAGGCCGCAAACAGCGACGGCGCCAGCAGCGACAGCGCCAATAACGCCGCTACCCCAGCGGGAAACAGCACGCCCTCCGCCTTTGGCTGCGCGTAGGCGCGCCGAAGCGAAAAGCCCTTGTGGAGCGCAAAGACGCCCACTCCCACACCCCCGGCAAACCCGGCGAGGCCGACAAGCGCGTTCAAGTCACCGCCGCCGATACGCAAAAGCATGCGCAGCGGGCAACCCAAAAACATCAGCGCGCCGATCATAACAAAAAAGCCAATCGCCAGCCGGGTAAAGGGAGACGAACCCCCACGCGGCCTGAACTCCCTGAAGAGCAGCGAAATAACAAACGCGCCCAGCGCCAGTCCTGCGATTTCGGGCCGCATATATTGCACCGTTCCGGCAGCATGGAGCCCGCAGGCTCCCGCGCCGTCGCGCAAAAAGCACGCAAGGCAGAAGCCCATGTTCGCCGGGTTTCCGAATTGAACCAGCGCAAGAGAAACCAGGCCGATGGCCACACCCGTCAACACAACGATAAAATTTTTACGCATTCAACCACTTCCCCATAATGATATATGATATAATGAATTTGGTGCGTTAGTTGATTATAACACGAGGGGCCTGTGATTGTAAATGATCTATCTGGATAACGCCTCCACGTCGTTTCCCAAGGCGCCGTGCGCGGGCGAGGCCATGGCGCGCTACATGCGGGAAACCGGCGTAAATGTGGCGCGCGGCGGATATGAACTCGCGCTGGAGGCCGCCGATACGGTGCTTACGCTGCGCGAGCGGCTTTGCGCAGCCTTTGGCGGCGAATGCGCGGAAGGCTGCGTGCTGACCTCCGGGGCGACCTTTGGCTTGAACATGGCGCTTAAGGGCTACCTTCGGCCCGGCGATCATGTGCTGGTGAGCGCCATGGAGCACAATGCCGTGATGCGCCCGCTTGCACAGCTCGCCCAGGCGGACGTGGAAATCGGACGCATCCCCTGCGCGCCGGACGGGACGCTCGACCCCGCGGACGCGCGGCGGTTGATTGGGCCGCGCACCCGGCTTGTATGCGTCACGCACGCCTCCAACGTGTGCGGCACTCTGCTGCCGGTCGCGCAGTTGGGCGCGTTGTGCCGCGAGCTGGGCGTACCCCTGCTGGTGGACGCGTCCCAAACCGCGGGGCATATCCCCATCGATTGTAAGGCTATGGGCATCGACGCGTTGATTTTTTCCGCCCATAAGGGCTTGCTGGGGCCGCAGGGCATCGGCGCGGCGCTTTTTTCACGCGCGTTTGCCGGATCGCTGTCCCCCTTTGTGACGGGCGGCACGGGCAGCCGTTCCGACCGCGAGGAACAGCCCTCCTTCCTGCCGGACAAGCTGGAGGCGGGTACGCCTAACCTGCCGGGAGTCTATGGCTTTTTGGCCGCGCTTGATTTCTGGGAACCGCACGCCGAGGAAATCCGGGTGCACGAAAGCGAGTTATGTAAAAGGTTTTTAGCGGGGCTTGAGGGCGCGTCCGGCATTCGGGTTGTGGGCACGCGCCGGGCAGAGCATCGCGTTGCTGTGGTATCGGTTGATTTTACGCGGCAGGATAATGCCGATATGGCGCTGAGGCTCGAAAAAGAGCACGGTATTCTGACGCGCTGCGGATTGCACTGCGCCCCGGCGGCCCACAGGACGCTGGGTACGTTTCCCGAAGGCACCGTGCGGTTTTCGTTCGGTTGGGCAAACACCAGGGAGGACGTGGACGCGGCGGTGCATGCCGTGCGGCGGCTGGGAACAAAATACCCATGTTCATAAGCATTGGCGCACCGATGAAAGAAGAATAAGATAAAAGCAAAATAGGAAACAGGCAATCAACGCTGCCTGCGCTTGGGCTGGCAACCGTACCGGCGGTGGCGCCAACATACTGCATAGACGATGAAGCCGTCATCCGGGCAGGCGCGCAACCTCGTCGCCTGGCTGGACGGAGCCTCCCTCGACGACAACGGCGAACACGCCCTCCGTAGGCATCACGCACTGCCCTACCTTTCGCCTGATCTCGCACTCGCCATGGCATTCCTTGCCGATCTGGGTGATTTTCAGCACGCACGGCCCCACCTGTAGCCGCGCACCAACCGGCAGGGTTTTCAGGTCTATGCCCTGCGTCAAAAAGTTTTCGGCGAAAACGCCATAGGGCAAATCAGCGCCGCACAGGGAACGCATTTTTTCGACGCTTTCCAGGGCGAGCAGGCTTACCTGCCTGTGCCATGCGCCCGCGTGCGCGTCGCCCACAATCCCGTGGCCTTCGCGCAGCTCCGCTGCCTCCACGGGCTTTTTGACCGTGCCCTTTTGCTCGCTCAGGTTTACGCTTACCACGTAGGCCATGCTATTCCTCCCCCCGGACGTAATCGCCGCTTTTGCCGCCGCTCTTTTGAAGCAGGCGTACCTGTTGCAGCGTCATGTCGCGCTGAGCGGCCTTTAGCATATCGTACACCGTCAGCGCCGCGACTGATACCGCCGTCAGCGCTTCCATTTCCACGCCCGTTTCCCCCTTGCAGCGCGCCGACGCCGTGATACGCACGCCGCAGGGCGTATCGAGCGGTTCAAACGCCAGATCAACGCCCGTCAGCGCAATAGGATGGCACATTGGGATCAGCTCGTGCGTGCGCTTGGCGGCCATAATGCCCGCCACCTGCGCCACCGCAAGCACGTCCCCCTTTTGGGCCCGGCCCTCGCGCACCAGCGCCAGCGTATCCGGCCGCATGCTCACAAAGCTCTCGGCCACGGCTTCCCGGAAGGTCGCCGGCTTTTCCGTCACATCCACCATGCGCGCACGTCCCTGCGCGCCAAAATGTGTAAGCTCTTCCATTTCAGCCTCCAATTTCATTCATGCGCCGCTCGGCGCGGCTTCCGCCCCGCTCCAGCTCGTGCCGCATCGGCTTCAACGCAACCCCGGCACGAATGGCCCCTCGCAGCGCTTCCCCATGCAGCCCGCGCAGAGGCAGCTCGATATCCGAATGCAAGCAGGGCTTGAGCATACCGTCCGGCGTGATGCGGATACGGCCGCACTCTCCGCAAAAGCATCCACTCAGCGGACGGATCAGGCCGACGGCGCCCTGATGGCCGGGCATCCGGTAGCGCTGCGTGACTCCAGCCTGTTCCAGCGGTTCAAGCGCGGGAAAACGCCTGAGCACCTCCGCGGCGCTTACAAAACGCGAGGAAGGCCAGCACGCGCACTCGCCCATGGGCATCAGTTCCAAAAAGCGTACCTCAATCGGCGCATCCTTCGTAAGGTCGATAAAATCCCCGATTTCGTCGTCGTTCACGCCGCCCATGAGCACCATGTTCAGCTTGACCTGCCGGAAGCCCGCCGAAAGCGCGCTGTGAAGTCCATGAAGCGCCTGCGCAAGCGTGCCGCGCCGCGTAATTGCCGCATAGCGCTCCGGGCGCAGGCTGTCCAGCGACAGGTTTACGCGCGCGATCCCCGCTCTGCGCAATTCGTCCGCTACAGGCGGCAATAAAAGCCCGTTTGTTGTCATACAAAGCTCGCCAAGCCCCGCTAGCGCGCCGATTTTTTCGCACAGCTCCACAACGCCCCGCCGCACCAGCGGTTCGCCGCCCGTCAGCCGGATTTTGGAAATGCCGCACGCGACCGCCGCCTCCGCGATTTCGGCTAATTCCTCAAGGCTCAGCATGTCCTCATGCCCGCGCTTATTAACCCCGCCTTCGGGCATGCAATACACGCACCGTTCGTTGCACAAATCGGTCACCGACAGGCGCAGCGTATCGATGCTGCGGCCAAAACCGTCCGTCAGTTCGGGCTTGTTTGCAAGCCAAGTCGCGCGGTCATTCATCGGCTTTCTCCCCGGCAAGCAAGGTAAGCCCGTGCGCAAGTGCGGGCAGGATGGTTTCAAGATTTTCCCGCGCGGCTTTGGGGCTTCCCGGCAGGTTTACAATTAACGTTTGCCCGCGAATGCCAGCCACGCCGCGCGATAGCATCGCATGGGGCGTGATCAGCGCGCTTCTTGCGCGCATTGCTTCCGCAAGTCCCGGGGCCATGCGGCCGCAGACGGCGGCGGTTGCCTCCGGCGTGATATCTCGCGGCGCGAAGCCGGTACCGCCCGTGGTAACAATCAGCGCCGCTCCCGCATCATCCGCGAGCGCGGCGAGCGCGGCCTCAATCCGCTCCCGTTCGTCCGGCACAAGCACGGCGGGCAAGAGCGAATAGCCCGCGTCACGAAGCATTTGCTCCACAGCGGGTCCGGAGGCGTCCGGTCGCTTGCCCTCGAAGCTCCGGTCGCTGACGGTTACCACGGCGGCAGTCCACATCGGCAAGCCCTCCACAGCAAAATAGAATCAGATTAACGGCTGAACGGCCTCCGGCGGGATAGAGAGCGTTACCCTCTCGCCCGCGCGGCAGAACGGGTCGCGCCCCCGCTCCCATGCGGCGCGGATTGTCGCGCGCGTACCCTCCGGGCGGCAGACGGCGACGTAACGGTCCCCATCCTCCAGCACGCGAAGCGCCTCGCAGGGAAGGATGTTTTCTTCCCCGCCGCCCACGCCGACGCGCGCAGCGCGCACAGCCACTGCGCGAATACCTTCCGGCAGGGGAACTGCGCATCGAAGCGCCACGCGCCATTCGTCCACATAGGCCCTTCCATACGAATCCGAATGTGCGGCGGCAACGTTCTCACAGCCGCCCAGCAGCGCGGCGGCCATGGTGCGCGGGCGTTCCAAAATCGCGGCGGGCGTTTCGGCGGGCTGCGTCCTTCCGGCGTCCAGCACGCAGGCCCGGTCGCAAAGCCGCCTGACCTCACGCATATCGTGTGTGATGTAGAGCACGGGCGTTCTGATCTCCTCCAGCATTTCCAAAAGCTCCTGCTCCAGCTGCCATTTAAGCGCCTCGTCCAGCGCGGAAAAGGGCTCGTCCAGCATCAGCAGCCCCGGCTCGCTGCCCAGGAGGCGCGCCAGCGCCACGCGCTGCTGTTGTCCGCCCGACAGCTGGCTCGGGTAGCGCTTTTCCAGCCCGCCAAGCCGAAGTTTCTCAACCAGCCCGTCAAGCCTGCGTGCCCGCTCGCGGCGGTCGCGTATACGCGAAAGGCCGCACAGGATATTCTGTTCCGCCGTCATGTTGGGAAAAAGCGCATAGCTTTGAAACAACAGTCCGACGCCACGCTCCTGTGGGGAAAGGTTCACGCGCTTTTGCGAATCAAACAGCACGCGCCCGTCCAGCACGATCCTTCCCTCGTCCGGCCGGGCAACCCCGGCGATGCAGTTGAGCGTGAGCGTTTTGCCGCTGCCGCTTGCGCCAAGCAGCGCCAGCGTTTCGCCGCCGCACTCAAACCGCGCGTCCAGCTGAAAGCCGGGAAAACGCTTTTTGATTTGAACCTCCAGGCTCATACCCCGGCCTCCCTCCGGCGCACGCTTGGCGCGCGCCGTTCCAGCAGATTGACCGCCATGAGCACCGCGAGCGATATCGCCAGGTTAATCAGCACCCAGCGGTACGCCTCCGCGTCGCTTCCCTCGCGCCAAAGCTGATAGACGGTGGTGGAGATGGTGGCCGTCCGGCCCGGGATATAGCCCGTAACCATCGAAGTCGCGCCATATTCGCCAAGTGCGCGCGCGAAGGAAAGCACCGCGCCCGCCATCAGCCCCGCCTTACAGTTAGGCAGGCGAATGCGCCAGAAGATAAAGGCGTTGCTGAGTCCCAGGGTCTGCGCCGAGCTGGCCAGGCGCGGGTCAAACGCCTCGAACGCGCCGCGCGCCGTACGGTACATCAGCGGGAAGGTAACGATAACGGTGGCAAAAATCGCAGAATACCACGTCATGGTAATTTTCAGGTTGAACGCTTTGAGCAAAAGCGCGCCTACCGGCGCTTTGGGCCCGATGGTTTTAAGCAGAAAAAAGCCCACCACCGTTGGTGGAAGCACCAACGGCAGTGTGAGCACGCAATCCAGCACACCCTTAACAGCGCGCGGAACGCGCGAGATACCGTACGCCGCCCACATGCCAAGAAAAAACGTCAGGACGGTCGAGATCAGCGCCACGCGCAGCGAATTCCAAAGTGGAAACAGATCCATCGCTTAACGATCCGGCACGCCGAAGCCGATGGACTCAAACACGGCCTTACACTCGCCGCCCTTCAAGTATTCCAAAAAGGCCTTGGCTTCCTCCGAGTGCGCCGCGCCCTTGAGCACGGCGGCGGGATAGTTGACGGGCTTATGGCTGCCCTCGGGCGCGGAGGCCACGACCTCCACCCCGTCGCTGGTGGCGGCGTCGGAGATATAAACCACGCCGCAATCCACCGCAGCGGCCTCCACCTGCGCCAGCACCTCCTTGACGTTAGAGGCAAAGGTGATTTTGCCGTTCTCCTTTAGCTGATCCCATACGCCCATCCAGGTGAAAACCTGCTCCGCGTACTGGCCCACCGGCACGTCGCCGTTGCCCAGGGCCATCAACGCCACCTTATCGCCCGCCACGTCGTCAAACGACGCGATGCCGGCCTGCGACCCCTTGGGCACGACGAGCACAACGGTATTGGACAGCAGGTCAAACCGGGTGCCTTCCAGCACCATATCCAGCCCTTCGGTGTTGATGGCGGCGTCGGCGGCGGCGTCGATCTCGTTCATCTGCTTTTGCCCGGCGGAAATGAACACATCCGCGTCCGCCCCCTCGGCAAGCTGGGTTTTGAGCGTTCCGCTGGAATCAAAGTTGAAGGTCAACGTCACATCCGGCGCAACCTCCCTGTACATCGACGCGATCTGGGTGAGCGACTCGGTCATGGAGGCGGCTGCGAACACGACCACCTCTGTTTCCGCCACGGCGGAAACGGCGCACAGGCACAGCGCGAGCGTCAAAAGCACGGACAGGGTCTTTTTCATGGAAACACTCCTTCAAATACACTATTTCGCAAGGCGGCCAAGGCCTCCTAGAACGATCGCTTGCCAAACCCGCAATCCGGGTAGCGGCAGGGCTTACAGCCAAGGCACAGACCGCCGCAGCCAAGGCGGACGATTTCCCCGCGGCTTACGGGCACGCCCGCCGCCAGGTAAGGCAGCAGCAGGTCAAACACGGTGGCGCGGGCGTACATCACGCAGCCGGGCAGGCCAAGCACAGGCACGCCGTCTTCATAATAGCCCAGCATCAGCATAGCGCCCGGCAGCACAGGCGCGCCGTAGGTAACGATTTTCGCGCCGCTTTGCCGGATGGCGGCGGGCGTGCGGTCGTCCGGGTCCACGCTCATGCCGCCGGTACACAAAATCATATCAAGTCCTTTGGCCCGCATATCCGCGATTGCCGCCGCGATATGCTCCGGCGCGTCGTCGGTCACAACCTGCGCGGCCGTTTCAATGCCGAAGGCTGTAAGCTTATCCTTGACCACCGGGGTAAATCGGTCCTCAATCCGGCCATGATAAACCTCGCTACCCGTGGTAATCACGCCCGCCTTCATGGGGCTGAACGGCGTGACGGATAAAAGGGGCTTGCCGCCCGCGGCGCGTTCCGCCTCCTCCACGCGCCGCCTGGGAATGACCAGCGGAATCACCCGCGTGCCGCAAAGCTTGTCCCCCGCGCGGACCGCCACGCCCGTATGGCGCGTCGCAATCATCACGTCCTCCAGCATGTTAACGGCAAGCAGGCGCTCCGCGTCCACACGAAACAGCCCGTCGCATTCGGCAAACAGCTCGATCTTGCCCTCGCCGACCTCGCCACGGCGCATGTATGGGCCCTCGCAAAGCGCGGCCAGCCTCCCGGCGGCGTCGTTTTCGTGGAGCATGGATTCATCCATCTCCCACACATACAGGCGCTCCTTGCCCATGCTTAAAAGCATAGGGATATCCCCCGCCGTGACCACATGTCCCTTCTTAAACTGCGCGCCCTTCCACTCGCCCGGCACAATGCGGGTAAGATCGTGACAGAGCACGTGGCCGACAGCGTTTTGGGTATCGATGCATTTCATGAGCGGGAACCTCGCATTTCAGAAAATAGAAAATGTAGCGGACGCATGGCTGGATGATAGCACAAAACCGCGGCGGTTGCAAGCGCGCCGCGGCATGGATGGAAAAGGAACGGGTGGCGAATCCGTCACCCATTCGCGCCCGCGATGCGCTCCAAGGCGTTTAAGATATTCTCATACCCCGTACAGCGGCAAAGGTGGCCGGAGATCAGCTTGCGCAGCTCATCCCGCGTATACTTTTTCCCGCTCGCGGCGATTTCAACCGCCGACATGATAATGCCCGGCGTGCAGAAGCCGCATTGCACCGCCGCCTCGTCCACAAACGCCTGCTGGATGGGGTCAAGCTCGCCCGTGTTGGATTTGAGCCCTTCCACCGTCAGGATATGCTTGCCCTCGGCCCACAGGCTCATGTAAATGCAACTGTCCACCGCGCGGCCATCGATCAGCACGGTACAGGCGCCGCACTCGCCCACCTCGCAGCCGCGCTTGACGCTGGTTAGCCCCAACCGGTCGCGAAGGGTATCCAGCAGGCACTCGCCCTCCTCCACCGGCACGGCTACCGGCTTCCCGTTTACCGTCATTTGAAGCGTTTTAAACATCGGCGTTTCCTCCCGCTTGCATAATGGCCTGCGACATGGCGCGCCGGCAAAGCTCGCCCGCCAGGTGCAGCCGGAACTCCCTGGACGCGCGCCAGCTTGTGCGCGGGCTGATGCCCTCCACGGCGGCGTGCGTAACGGCTTCGAGCGTTTCGGCGTCGGGCGCTTTGCCAACTGCCAACGCCTCCGCCGCCTCGCAGCGAATGGGGGTGGGCGCGGCGACGCCGTAGGCGATTCGCATGCGCTCAATCGCCTTTTTGTCCGGAGTCAGGCGCACGGTTACGGCGCAGCCCAGCGTGGAAATCTCCATCGCGGCGCGCTTGCCGTATTTGATGTAGCAGCCAAAAACATTTTGATAGCTCTCTTTGGCGATTCTGATTTCACAAAGCACCTCATCATGCGCGCGGGTGGTTTTGCCCGCGCTTACATAGAAATCGCGCAGGGGCGTCAGGCGCTCGCCGTCCCTTCCGCGCAGCTTGAGCACCGCATCCAGCGCAAGCAGCGACGGGGCGCTGTCGGCGCTGGTAACGCCGTTGCAAAGATTGCCGCCAACCGTGCCCACATTGCGGATCTGCGGGCTGCCGACCTCGTCCACCGCCAGCCCCAGCATGGGAATATGCCGCTGGATAAGCGGATGATTGGTGATATCCGTAAAGCAGGTTGCCGCGCCGATCACCAGCGTGCCGTCCGTTTCCATTAGAACGCCAGTCAGCTCCGGCAGGCCGTGAACGCTGACCAGCGGAATGCCCGCGTGCTTGCCCTCGCGGTTTTGCACAAGCACGTCCGTGCCGCCCGCGATGATCATCGCGCGCTCGTCCTCACACAGGGCGCGTATCGCGTCGGCCACATTCGCCGCCCGGTAAACCGATTGTACGTCAAACATCCACTTTCGCCTCCTTGATCAGCCCGGCGCGGGCAAAGTGCTCAAACAGCTTCTGCGGCGCCAACGGCAGCGAATCTACCGCCACGCCGGTCGCGTGAAGCACCGCGTTTCGAATCGCCGGCGCGGGCGCGATGGCCGGAGGCTCGCCCAGCGCCTTGTTTCCATAGGGTCCGGTGGGGTCGTTCAGCTCCACAAAGTCGGTTTCCACATCCGGGCTGTCCATGCTGGTGGGCAGCTTGTAATCCAGTAGGTTGTCGTTCAGGGGCCTGCCGTTTTTATCAAACAGCATCTCCTCATACAGGCCGTAGCCCACGCCCATGCTTACGCCGCCGTGCACCTGCGCCGCGGCGAGCTGCGGGTTGATGAGGATTCCGCTGTCGTGCACGGCCAAAAAGCGCAGAATTTTGACCTTGCACATCGGAATATCCACCTCCACCTCGGCAAAGCACGCGCCGGAGGCGATGGTATTATCCTTGCAATGGTGGCTGTATTCCGCGCTTAAATGCACGGAGTGCTTGAGACTGTACTGCGCCTCCAACGCAAGCTCCGTCATGGGCAGAAGCGCTTCGCCCGTCGCCGCGTCCACAATCTGGTCGTTTACTATATCCATCGTATCGGCCGCGCGCTCCAAAATTTCGGCGGCGTAGTCCAGAATGCGCGCTTTCAGGAGCTGCGCCGCCTTCTTGATGGCCGTTCCGCTCACATAGGTCTGGCGTGAGGCATAGGCGCCCGTGTCGAATGGGGAAATGTCGGTATCCTGGGTGGAAACGATGTGTACCTTGCCGTCCCCGATGCCCAGCGTTTCGGCGGCGATCTGCGTAAACACCGTATCAGCGCCCTGGCCGATCTCCGTCGCGCCCATCTGGAGCATCACCGTGCCGTCCTGGTTAAGCGTGAGGCGCGCGCCGGCGGTTTCCAGCGAGATGGGATACACGCCCGTTTTGTACACAAAAATCGCCATGCCGACGCCGCGACGGATATCGCCGGTCTGGTTTTGGTATTCCTTGCGCTTCTCGTCCCAATGGAAGGCCTTGCGCCCGCGCTCGATGCACTCGCGCATGCCGTAGCTGAGGAACGAAATGCCAGTGCCGGGGTCGCGGTACCCTTCCCGGATGCAGTTTTTCAACCGATATTCAATGGGGTCCATATGAAGCGCGAGCGCGATATCGTCGCTCAGGCACTCGGCGGCAAAGTCCACCTGCGGAATGCCGTAGCCGCGCATCGCGCCGCCGGTTGGCAGGGTGGTATACGCCGTGTACGCGTCCGATTCCAGCACGCGTTCGTCATGGTAAAGCTGTTTAAAGGCCGCCGTGGAGTTGGCCACAATGGCATGCCCATGCGAGGCATAGCCTCCCTGCGACGAATAGGCTGTCAGCTTGCGCGCCACCAGCGTGCCGTCGCGCCTGACAAGCGCCTTTATATCAAAGGAAATCGCGTGCCTGACGCGCGTGGCTGTGAAGGTTTCCTCCCGCGTGAATTCCAGACGCACGCACTGCCCGCCCACCTGCGTGGTAAGCCATGCGTTGAGCGGCTCGGTCAGCGCGTCCTGCCTGTTGCCAAAGCCTCCGCCAAGATAGGGTTTGATGACGCGGACGCGCCCGAGCGGGATGGACAGCGCCTGCCCGATGATACGGCGGATGATGTGCGGAATCTGCGTGGCGCTGACCACGATAATCCTGTCGCCCTCCATGTAGGCGTAGGATTGCGGAAGCTCGATATGGCAGTGCTGAACCGCCTGCGTGGCGTAGGTTTTGACAAGCTCCACACAATCCGGCTCGTCCGCCTTCGCCTCCTCATAGGTGCCCTCGCCCACAACAAAATGGCTGTGCGCGATCAAGTTATCGGGCCGCTCCTCATGAAGGGGATGCTCGGTGTTTTCCATGGCCTCCCTGGGCGACAGCAGCGGCTCGTACTCCTCGTACTCCACCTTGACCAGCCGCGCCGCCTTCGCCGCCGCCAGCGGGGTGCGCGCGATCACGACGGCGATGTTATCGCCGTAAAGGCGCACATGGTCGTCCAAAAGCCGCCTGTCGCAGATATCCTGATGCGCCGGCTCGACGGACCACGGGTGGCCTGCCGTTGGGAAGCAGGTTCTGGGCGCGTCAAAACAGGTCAAAAGCTTCACAAAGCCCTCGACCTTTTCGGCCTCGCTGCCGTCGATACTTTTGACGAGGCCGTGGGTGACCGTCGCGTGCACGATCTTTGCGTGAAGCGCGTTAGCCGGCGCGAGGTCGGCCGTGTATTTGGCCTGACCCGTCACCTTTTGAACAGCGTCCACGCGGGGGATGCTCTTTCCGACGCTCATTCGGGTACACCTCCTGTTATTTCGGAGCCTTGCACAAATTTATGTTCGATAACGACGTCCTTTTCCAGATAGACGGCCCTTTCCAGCCTTTCCTGTATGCTGAGCGCGCCGGGCGCTTTCAGCCGGTGGTCGTTAAGCACCACGGCGTCGAAAAGATAGCCCGGCTCGAAGCTGCCGACCTTGCCAAAGAGCGTGCCGCCGCCCTTGGTACCCATATAGAACGCCTCGCACAGCGTAACGGGTCGCTCACGCATGCCCATAAAATGGGCGCGCAGCTTGGAAAACTGTACCGCGTCCGTCATGGCGCGGAAGATGGACAAATCAAAACCGCCAGCCACATCGGTGCCCAGCCCCACGCGGATGCCCGCGTCCAGATACCTGCCAACAGGCGCGATGCCGGAGGAAAGGTTGGCGTTGGAGGCCGGGCAGTGCGATACCAGCACATCCTGCCGCCGGATCAGGTCAAATTCCGCGTCTGTTGGATGCACGCAATGCGCCATCACCGTGGGCGCGGCTCCGCCAAACAGGCCGTAGCGGGCGTACGCGCCGCCGTAGCTCTCGGCCCACGGGCAAAGCTCGCGCACCCATTCCACCTCGCTTACGTTTTCGGAAAGGTGGCTCTGCACGGGCAGGCCGTACGCCCTTTGAAGCTCGCCAAGCCCTTCCATCAGCCGGTCCGTGCACGATGGCACGAAACGGGGCGTGAGGATCGGCCTGGTGCGCTCAAACCGCGAAAGCGCCTGCTTGACCCATTTCTCGGTCTGTTCAAGCGCCTCGTCCGGCTCCGGGTCACGCAGGCCGTCCGGCGCGTTGCGGTCCATGTTCACCTTGCCCACCAGGCAGCGAAGCCCCGTTTTTTCCAGCATTTCCATCAGGCGCAGCGTTGCGGGAACATGAATCGTGCCGAAAACAGCCGCGCGCGTGGTGGCGCTTTGCGTAAGGGCGCTCACAAACTGGCCGTAGGCGCGCTCCGCATAGGCCAGATCGGCATAGCGCAGCTCCTGGGGAAAGGCGCGCCGGTCCAGCCAGTCGATCAGCTCCAAATCCATGCCAAGGCCGCGAAAGGCGTATTGCGGCGCGTGCACATGCGTATCGCACAGCCCGGGAATGATCAGGCAGTCCGTATACCGATAAAGAGGCAGCGCGGAAAAACGCTCCGGAAGCGTTGCGAACACGCCCGTAACATGGCCGCCCTCGCAGACGAGGTAGCCGTTTTCGGTGATGGAAAACGTGTTTTTATCAGGTGTATATACGATGTGGCCGGCCAATACAAAATGTTCGCCGCCGATCATGGGAACACCCCCCTATTCGCTTGCTTCGCCCTCTCGAAAAGAAAAACACATCCATTACATATTATAAATCCGACGGGCAATTATGTCAAAGCTTTAGCGGACGATATTTTTGAAGGTGCGCCGGGCGGGACGTTGAAGGCTATATGCCCTCAACGTCCCGCAGCCTATGGAGTTTGTGCGTATTTGTTTTTCATTTGCCAGAATGTTTGGCGGACTATTCCTTCGTCAAATCAAACTGCTTTAAAATTTCGTAAGCGTCCAGCATCCCAGCCATGTAGGTATTCACGCGGCGGTCATATTCCCTCTCCTCTTTTTTTGCAATCAGCGTGTCAATTACGTACCTTTGATCCTCCGACAATTCCAGCTGATCAAATAACTGGTTTGCTTTCTGTTCTTCCATGAGCCTTCTTTGATATTCCATGTCGTTTTCCAAAAGTTCATTTAATGTGCGGTTTTTCATGCTGTCTGCCGCCAGTTTTACTAATTCCTTTGCTTCGCTCATTTTTTGTCTCCTCTTTGCTTTTTTCTTCCGCAACATCATAACGCGGCGAATCATTCATCCGTGATTTTGCCGTGTTCATGTTCAAATTTATCTATATGTTTTTTCATTATTAATACAATTTCACGGTTAGAGGAACGCGCATGATATTTAGCCACATATTTAAATTTCTGCAAACAAACGGTATCAATCCGTATTGTAAATTTAGAAAGCCTAAATACCATTTGGATCCCCCCAAAAAGCAATTATAGTATTATCATACCGCCAATAGCGATGGATAAAAGCGCATTGACGGCAGTATGACGGCATAAAATATTGTAGAATATCAAAAAACTCACAGGAAGTAACGTTTAACGTTTCCGCCTTACTCCGCGTGCATTCTTCGCCAAAGTTTTAAGCCCGGTTTTGTCAAATACCCCTTCATAATCGGAAAAGTTATGCTATAATATTCAAGTAACGTAACAGGAACGGCTTTCTATTATTTCGATTACAATGCCCCCCGAAGGGCAAACACAGGCAAAGGAGCGAAACATATGCCGACCATTCAATGGGAGCTTAACCATATGCCAAAGTCGGACGACCGGCGCCTTTCCGTCATGTCCACGGAAAGCGTGCAACGGGCGCGTGATTTCCATGAAAGCTTCCCCCAGTACAGCCAAACCCCGCTTTGCGCGTTGCCCGGTATGGCGGCGGAGCTGGGCCTCGCCGGATTTTTCGTCAAGGACGAATCCTACCGATTTGGCCTTAACGCCTTTAAGGTGCTGGGCGGTTCGTTTGCCATGGCGCGCTACATCGCGGCGCAAACCGGCCGCGGCATTGCAAAGACCGATTATGCCTACCTTACCGGCGATCAGCTTCGCGCGGATTTCGGCCAGGCCACGTTTTTTACCGCGACGGACGGCAACCATGGCCGCGGCGTGGCGTGGGCCGCCAACCGGCTGCATCAGAAAGCCGTGGTACACATGCCCAAGGGCACCGTCAAGCGCCGGTTTGACAACATCCGGGCCGAAGGCGCGGAGGTAACCATCGAGGAACTCAATTACGACGATTGCGTGCGCCTGGCGGCGAAGGAAGCCGCCGAAACGCCGCGCGGCGTTATCGTTCAGGACACCGCATGGGACGGCTATGAGGAAATCCCCGCCTGGATTATGCAAGGCTATGGCACCATGGCCGCCGAGGCCGCCCAGCAATTGAGGGAAGCCGGAGTGGAGCGCCCGACGCACATTTTCGTACAGGCGGGCGTGGGCTCGCTCGCGGGCGCGGTGATCGGCTATTTCGCCAATCTTTTCCCCCATGACCCGCCCAGGATGATCGTAATGGAGGCGCAGGCGGCCGATTGCCTGTACCAAAGCGCCAAGGCCGGCGACGGCGGCATCCGCACCGTGGGCGGCGACCTTGCCACCATGATGGCGGGCCTTGCCTGTGGCGAGCCCAACACCATCTCGTGGGATATTTTGCGCAATCACGCGGACGCGTTCGTCTCCTGCCCGGACTGGGTGAGCGCGAAGGGCATGCGCATGCTGGGCTGCCCCGTAAAGGGCGACCCACAGGTGGTAAGCGGCGAGAGCGGCGCGGTGGGCATGGGGCTGATCGCCGCGCTGATGCAGTCGGACGCCTATGCCGGGCTTCGCGACGCGTTGGAGCTTGGCAGGGATTCACGAGTGCTGATGTTCTCCACCGAGGGCGATACGGACCCCGATAATTACCGGGCCGTCGTATGGGACGGCATGCGGGTTGACTAACCGTAGAAACCAATACAGGAGGCGTTCATCCATGGACTATTCAAAGATCAGGGAGGCCGCGCGGGGCTACGAGGCGGCCATGGGCAAGTTTCTTCGCGAACTGATAAAAATCCCGGGCGAGAGCTGCGGCGAGGAAGGGCACATCCTGCGTATCAAACAGGAAATGGAGGCCGTCGGCTTTGACCGTGTGGAAATCGACCCCATGGGCAATGTGCTGGGCTTTATGGGCGCGGGCGACAGGCTGATCGGCTTTGACGCGCATATCGACACCGTGGGCGTGGGCAACCGTTCAAACTGGGAATTCGACCCCTACGAGGGCTTTGAGAGCGATACCGAGATCGGCGGGCGCGGCGCCAGCGACCAGCTGGGCGGCATCGTATCCTCCGTGTACGGCGCGAAAATCATGAAGGATATGGGCCTGATTCCCGATGGGTATACGGTGCTGGTAACCGGCACCGTACAGGAGGAGGACTGCGACGGCCTATGCTGGCAGTACATCGTTAACGAAGACAAGCTCCGGCCCGAATTCGTGGTTTCCACCGAACCCACGGACGGCGGCATTTACCGCGGCCAGCGCGGGCGCATGGAAATCCGTGTGGACGTAAAGGGCGTAAGCTGTCACGGCTCCGCGCCCGAGCGGGGCGATAACGCCATTTACAAGATGGCCGACATTTTACAGGACGTTCGCGCGCTTAACGAAAACGGCTGCGCTGAAACAGACAGGATCAAGGGCCTGGTTAAAATGCTTGAACCCGCCTTCAATCCCAAATTTGAAGAAGCGCGCTTTCTTGGGCGCGGCACCATCACGGTTTCCGAGATTTTCTTTACCTCGCCCAGCCGCTGCGCGGTGGCGGATTCCTGCTCCGTATCGCTTGACCGCCGCATGACCGAGGGCGAGACGTGGGAGAGCTGTCTTGAGGAAATCCGGCAGCTTCCGGCTGTGCGCAAATATGGCGCCGAGGTCAGCATGTACAGCTATGAACGCCCGTCCTGGAAGGGGTTGAGCTACCCCACGGAATGCTATTTCCCCACGTGGGTCATCCCGGCCGATCACCCCGTCACCAAAGCGCTGGTAGAAAGCCACCGGGGCGCTTACGGCGAGCCGCGCGTGGATAAGTGGACCTTCTCCACCAACGGCGTTTCCATCATGGGCCGCTTCGGCATCCCCTGCATCGGCTTCGGCCCGGGCAAGGAGGCGCAGGCCCACGCGCCCAACGAGCGCACCTGGAAGGCCGACCTGGTCCGCTGCGCGGCGGTATACGCGGCGCTGCCGGCGGAATATGCGCGGGGCGCCGGTGAAAAAGCTCGCTGAGGCGATCTTTTTCACCGAAATACTGGTCGGAATGTTTTCGGCAGAGCCGAAAACTGCCCGCCCGACTGGGTGCTGCGCACGGCAAAGGTCCCGGCACAAATGCCGACCGCAGGTCAGCCGGTCGATACGAACTAGAATCAGAGGACCGCGGCCCTCCGATACCTCCCGGGGGGCGGCGAGGCTTCGCCTGCCGCTGCGCGCGCTCCCCTTTCCCCTCCCATCACATTTTGAAGGAGAATACCACCTATGAGCAAGGCCACCCCCTTTCTGAGCACCTTAAAATCCCTTGATTTTTCCAAAATGTACGGCGGCGATTTCTTTCTGACCTGGGAAAAAACCCGCGACGAGCTGGACGCCGTTTTTGCCGTGGCGGACGCGCTGCGCGCCATGCGGGAAGAAAACGTCTCCACCAGGGTTTTTGATTCCGGCCTCGGTATTTCGATGTTTCGCGACAACTCCACGCGCACGCGGTTTTCGTTTGCTTCGGCGTGCAACCTGCTGGGGCTGAACGTACAGGATTTTGACGAGGGCAAAAGCCAGGTCGCGCACGGCGAAACCGTCCGTGAAACCGCCAACATGATCTCCTTCATGGCCGACGTCATCGGCATCCGGGACGATATGTACATTGGCAAGGGCAACAAGTACATGCACGACGTGGTGGACGCGGTTTCCGCCGGTTACCGCGACGGCGTTTTGGAGCAGAAGCCCACCTTGGTCAACCTCCAATGCGATATCGACCACCCCACGCAGGCGATGGCGGATATGCTGCACCTCATTCACCACTTTGGCGGCGTCGAAAACCTGCGCGGCAAAAAGATCGCCATGACCTGGGCCTACTCCCCCTCCTACGGCAAGCCCTTGTCCGTCCCGCAGGGCGTGATCGGCCTGATGAGCCGCTTTGGCATGGATGTGGTGCTCGCCCATCCCGAGGGCTACGAGGTAATGCCCGAGGTGGAGGCCGTGGCCGCGCGCCAGGCGAAAGAATCCGGCGGCGGCTACCGCCGCGTAAGCTCCATGGCCGAGGCCTTCGACGGCGCGGATATCGTCTATCCCAAGAGCTGGGCGCCCTTTGCCGCGATGGAAAAGCGTACCGGCCTGTACGGCGCGGGCGATTTCGACGGCATCAAGGCGCTGGAAAAGGAGCTGCTTGCCCAAAACGCCGTGCATAAGGACTGGGAATGCACCGAGGAGCTGATGCGTACCACCAAGAGCGGCAAGGCCGTCTATCTGCACTGCCTGCCCGCCGATATTTCCGGCGTAAGCTGCCAGGAGGGCGAGGTGGCCGCCAGCGTGTTTGACCGTTACCGCGACTCGCTCTATCAGGAGGCCTCCAACAAGCCCTATATCATCGCGGCGATGATTTTCCTTGCGAAGGTCCAAAACCCGGCCGGCACGCTTGAAGCGCTCCTTGAAGCCGGAAAGCCGCGCCATTTTCAGAAATAAGCATGCCTATGGCAGAAAGGGCCTGACGGTATGAAAATCGTCGTTGCGCTGGGCGGTAATGCGCTTGGCAACACCCTGCCGGAGCAGATGCTCGCGGTGAAGGAAACCTCCAAAGCCATCGCGGATTTAATCGAGGACGGGCATCAGGTCATCCTGACGCACGGCAACGGGCCGCAGGTTGGCATGATTCAAAACGCGTTCGGCGAATACGCCCGCGCGCACGATCTGGGCCAGACCCCGCTATCCGTCTGCGTGGCCATGAGCCAGGGCTATATCGGGTACGATCTGCAAAACGCCCTGCGCGAGGAGCTTTTGGACCGGGGCATCCACAGGCCGGTATCCACGGTGCTCACTCAGGTGCGCGTGGACCCGGATGACCCGGCGTTTGAAATCCCCACAAAGCCCATCGGCCATTTCATGACCAAAGAGGAAGCCGACGAGCTGACCGCCGCCAAGGGGTATGTATTCGTGGAGGATTCAGGGCGCGGCTACCGCCGCGTGGTCGCCTCCCCCAGACCTGTTGAAATTGTGGAGATCGATACCGTTCACGACCTGCTCGCCGCCGGGCAGATCGTGGTTGCGGCGGGCGGCGGCGGCATTCCCGTCGTGGCGCGCGGCCATCATTTAAGCGGTGTCGCCGCGGTGATCGACAAGGACTTTGCCGCGTGCAAGCTGGCCGAAGCGCTGGACGCAAACCTCTTAATCATCCTGACAGCGGTCGAAAAGGTCGCCATCCGCTTTGGCAAGCCCGGTCAGGAATGGCTAAGCGACCTCAGCGCGGTCGAGGCACAGCGCTATGCGGAGGAGGGGCATTTCGGCCGCGGGTCGATGCTGCCCAAGGTACAGGCCGCCATCCAGTTCGCGCGCAGCGGAGCCGGGCGCGAGGCGCTGATTACGCTGCTTGAAAAGGCGCGCGACGGCATCGAGGGTAAGACGGGGACGCGCATCCATGCCTGAGCTGGGAGCCGTTGTGCTCGCCTCGGGCGAAAGCGCGCGCTTTGGGGATAGCGACAAGCTGCTCGCGCCGTTTCACGGCAAGCCGTTGCTTGCGCATGTGCTTATGGCGCTGCCGGGGGACGTTTTTATCCGGCGGCTTGTGGTAACGCGCGGCGCGGAAGCGGCGGCGCTGGCAAAAAGCCTTGGCTTTGATGTGCTTTTGCATGATAAGCCCGATGTCAGCGACACCATCCGCCTGGGCATTGCGCGCATGCGCGGCCTGGACGGGTGCCTGTTTTGCGTAGGCGACCAGCCCCTGCTGCGCGCCGATACCGTGCGCCGCCTCGCCGCCGCCTTTGCCGCGGAACCGGCGCGAATCGTCCGCGCCGCTTTTGACGGCCGTGGGGGTAACCCTGTGCTATTCCCGCAGGCGCTGTTTGGGGAGCTGGCGGCCCTTGCGGCGGGCCAGTCCGGCGGCGCGGTCATCCGCGCCCACCGCGAGCTGGTGCTTCCCGTTCAGGCGCAATACGCGCTGGAGCTGGAGGACGTAGATACGCGAACGGATTTGAAACGGCTCGCACAATTCTCATCGTTTGAAAAGGAGCGTGATTGATATGCTGCTGATTGGAGGCGGCAGGCTGATTACCCGCGACGCGGCGCAGCCCTATCTCAGCGACGGCTGCGTAGTAACGGACGGCGGCCTGATTCGTGAAATCGGACCAACCTCAGCTATGCGCGCCAAATACCCGGACGCGGAAAATCTGGACGCGCGGGGCGGCGTCATCATGCCCGGCCTTATCAACGCGCACAACCACATCTATTCCGCCTTTGCGCGCGGACTGGCCATCAAGGGCCCGGCGCGGCATACCTTTCTGGAAATTCTCGACGGCCAGTGGTGGACCATCGACCGCCACCTGCTGTTGGAGGACACGCGCGCAAGCGCGGACTGCTTTTTTATCGAATGCGTGGAAAACGGCGTGACCGCGATGTTTGATCACCACGCCAGCTACGGGGAAATCCCCGGCAGCCTGTTCGCCATCGCGGAAAGCGCGAAACCGTTTGGCGTTCGGGCCAACCTCTGCTACGAAATCAGCGACCGGGACGGCCGGGAAAAAATGCTTCAGGCCGTGGAGGAGAACGTTCGGTTCATTGAGTGGGCGCGCGGGGATGCGTCCGGCCAGTTCGCGGGCATGATGGGCATGCATGCGCCCTTCACCCTATCCGACGAAACGCTTGCCTATTGCGTTTCCCAGAACCCCTCCGGCGCGGGCTACCACATTCACGTGGCCGAGGGCATGCTGGACGTGCAGAAATCCCTTGCCGAGCACGGCAAGCGGCCCGTTTTCCGCCTGCATGATTTTGGCATTCTGGGCGAAAAGACCGTCTGCGGACACTGTACGCACATTTCCGAGGCCGAGATCGACCTTTTGCGCGATTGCGGCTGCATGGTGGCTCACAACCCGGAAAGCAACATGGGCAACGCCATCGGCTGTCCGCCCGTGCTGCGCATGTTTGAAAAGGGCGTGCTTCTGGGCCTTGGCACCGACGGCTATACCAACGACATGCTGGAAAGCTACAAAGTTGCCAACCTTCTGCACAAGCACCACCTTGCCGACCCCACCGCCGCGTGGGCGGAAATTCCGCACATGCTTTTCACCGGCAACCGCGAAATGGCCGCGCGCTTCTTCCAAACGCCCGTCGGCATCCTTCGCGAGGGCGCGGCGGCGGACGTGATCGTCATGGACTACGACCCGCCCACCCCCATGGATGAAACCAACGTAAACGGCCACATCCTTTTCGGCCTGAGCGGGCGTTCCACGCGCCACACCGTCATCGCGGGAAAAATCCGTATGAAAAACCGCGAGCTTATCGGCGCGGACAAGGAAGCTATGCTCGCCCACGCGCGCGAGCGCGCCGCCGCGCTTGGCAAGCGGATTAACGAGGGGCGGTAACGGCGGATTGGGCAGCGCCCCAAAACCTTACGTCGCAACGTTATAGCGTGAGCGTTGCGAGCGCCCAAAGGGCGCAAGAAACGCAGTTTTCCCCCATTGCATGGGTTTTTCAATGGTCAGCGGCAGGTCTCCGCCCCACGCCCCGCACAAGGACTTTTCCCTTGAAAATCCCGGATTGACCGCGCTTTGTGCGGTCAGGAGAATGCAATTTGGTGTTTATTATATTCGGAGGTGCCCTTATGAGCGATAAAATGCGGCCTGTACCCTTTGGCGAGCTGATGAACCGGGCCTTGACGGAATACCGGCGGGACGGTTCCCTGTTTGGCGTTTACCGGCTGTACCGCCATGAAAGCGGCAAAACCCTGCCTATTTTCGGCGAAACGATCGAGACGCCGTTTGGGCCTGCCGCCGGGCCGCACACGCAGCTTGCTCAAAACCTGATTGCGGCCTACGCGGGCGGCAGCCGCTTTTTTGAGCTGAAAACCGTACAAACGCTGGCCGGCGACGATCTTCATGTGGAAAAGCCCTGTATCCTGGCCCTGGAGGAAGGGTACAACGTGGAATGGTCCACTGAGCTTACCGTCCCCCAGGCGCTTTGCGAGTACATCAAGGGCTGGTTCGCCATCAAGCTGTTAAGCCGCGAACTGGGGTTGGGCAGCGATACGGGCTTTGTGTTCAACATGTCCGTCGGCTACGACCTGGAGGGCATCCGTTCCGAAAAGATCGACGGCTTCATCGAGGGGCTGAAGGACGCGGGTGCGGCCGCCTGCTTCCGGGAGTGTATGGATTGGGCGCTTTCGCACCTGAATCGCTTTGAGCGCGTTGACGAGGCGTTTGTCCGCTCCGTCAGCCCGCGCATCTGTACCTCTATCACGCTTTCCACCTTGCACGGCTGCCCGCCGGACGAAATTGAACGCATCGCGACCTACCTGATTGAGCAAAAGCGTCTGAACACCTATGTCAAATGCAACCCGACGCTGCTTGGGTATGAGTTTGCCCGCCGTACCATGGATGGCATGGGTTATGACGAGCTGGTGTTCGACGATCACCATTTCCGCAACGACCTTCAGTTTGCCGACGCCGTGCCCATGTTTACGCGGCTTGCGGGCAAAGCCGAAAAGCTTGGCCTTGCGTTTGGCGTCAAGCTGTCCAACACATTCCCCGTTGCCATCGCCCGCGGCGAGCTGCCCGGCGTCGAAATGTACATGAGCGGCAAAGCTCTTTATCCTTTGACCATCGCGCTGGCGAAAAAAATCGAGGATGCCTTTGACGGGCGGCTGCGCGCATCCTATTCCGGCGGCGCGGACATGTTCAACATTGGCGACATTTACGATTGCGGCATCTGGCCCATCACGCTGGCGACGACCTTGCTAAAGCCCGGCGGCTACAACCGCCTGGAGCCCATTGCGAGGGCGCTGTCCGGACAGCCCTATCACGCCTTTGACGGCGTCGACCTTAAAAAGCTTGCCGCCCTGTGTGGGCGCGCGACGCTGGACGCGCGCCACATCAGGCCTGCCAAGCCCGAGCCCTACCGCAAGCTGAAAAGCCGGGTTCCCCTCCTGGATTGTTTCACCGCTCCCTGTCAGGAGGGCTGTCCCATTCATCAGGATATTACCGCCTATCTGGATCTTGTCGGCGAAGGCCAGTACGCGGAAGCGCTCGCAGTCGTCTGCGAAAAAAATCCGCTGCCCTTTATCACGGGAACCATCTGCTCTCACCTCTGCCAAACGCGCTGTACCCGCCATTTTTACGAGGACGCGGTGCATATCCGCTCCGCGAAGCTGGTTGCGGCGCAGCGCGGCTTTGACGCTTTCCTGCCCACCCTCCGTCCGGCCGCCCGCCTCCCGCAACGCATAGCGGTGGTCGGAGGCGGCCCCGGAGGTATGGCGGCGGCTTTTTTTGCCGCGCGTGCCGGCGCGAGGGTTACGCTGTTTGAGAAGCGGGACAGCCTGGGGGGCATTGTCCGGTACGTGATTCCCGCTTTCAGAATCGCGGATGAAGCCATTGATCACGACATACGTCTGCTAAACGCGCTCGGCGTTGATATCCGCCTGAACGCGGAGGTCGCGTCGGCAAGCGCGCTGTTGGACGAGGGATATACGCACGTCGTTCTCGCTGTGGGCGCATGGGAACCGTCTCCACTGCGTTTGAATTGCGGCGAGGCTATGGATGTGCTGCATTTTCTTGAAACCGCCAAAAAAAGCCCGGAGGTGCTGAACGCCGGCAAGCGCGTTGTGGTCGTGGGCGGCGGCAATACCGCCATGGACGCGGCGCGCGCGGCAAAGCGCCTGCCGGGTGTGGAGAGCGTCGCCCTCGTATACCGCAGGACGCGGCGGCAGATGCCCGCCGACCTGGAGGAATTGGAGCTTGCCGCCCATGACGGCGTGCGCTTTATGGAGCTTCGAAACCCAAGCGCGCTCAAGGACGGCCGTCTCACGCTTGACATCATGCGGCTGGGAAGGGTGGACGCCAGCGGGCGGCAAAGCCCGGAGCCTACCGGCGAGACGGAAACCATTCCTTGCGATCTGCTGGTATCCGCCATCGGGGAAAAAGCGGACGCAGTATTCCTGCGCCAGTGCGGCGTGGCCGTCAGCCAGGCCGGCCAGGTATCGGCCATCCGCCAGAGCGGTCAACTGTATGTTATTGGCGATGCGATGCGCGGCCCGGCCACGGTGGTCGAGGCCATCGCGGACGCGTGCGAGGCGGTGGAGGCCATTCTGGGCGGCGCTGCCGGCACCTGCCCGGATGCCGCCGGCGCAACCGTCGAAACGGCCCGCACTGAATGTACCGCCGTGAATGCCGTTTCCGTCGCGGCGCTGAAAGCCCGGCGCGGCGCGCTTTGCGAGTGTGCGGACGCGCGGGATGAGGCGGCGCGCTGCCTGCATTGCGGTCAGGTGTGCGAAAACTGCGTGGACGTATGCCCCAACCGCGCCAACATCGCCATCCGCGTTCCCGGCATGGCGGGTCGACAGATCGTCCATCTGGACGGAATGTGCAACGAGTGCGGCAACTGCGCGGCCTTCTGCCCCTACCAGAGCAGGCCGTATAAGAATAAGCTTACCCTGTTCAGCACCCGCGAGGATTTTGCGGACAGCGACAACGAGGGCTTTTTGCCGCTGGCAAACGGCCGTATGCTGGTTCGCCTGAACGGGCACAGCTACGAGGACGACGGCGCATTTACCGCGACGGGCGGCCCGCTGGGCGCCCTGATGCGCGCGGCGCTTGACAGTATCAGTGAAATGAGGTGACGGGCATGCTGCTCATTCAAAACGGCGCGTTGGTTACGGAGCAGGGCGTTGCGTACGCCGACCTGGGCGTGGAGGGCGGCAAAATCGCCCGTCTTTGCGCCCGCATTGATCCCCAGCCGGGAGACGAGGTGCTGGACGCGACGGGTCTGTTGGTTTTTCCCGGCTTCATCGACGGGCATACGCATTTTGACATGGATAACGGCATCACCGTTACGGCGGATGATTTCGCCACCGGCACGCGCGCCGCGCTGATTGGCGGCACCACCACCGTGGTGGACTTCGCCACGCAGGACCGGGGGGCCACCCTCGCGCACGCGCTTAAAGCGTGGCACGCCAAGGCGGATGGCCGTTGCTCGTGCAATTACGCCTTTCATATGGCGATTACCGACTGGAATGAGCGCACGCGTTCGGAAATTGAGGAGATGTTCCGCGCGGGTATCAGCTCCTTCAAACTGTACCTAGCTTACGACGCGCTTCGCGTATCGGACGAAAGCGTATTTGACATCCTGACCCTGATGAAGCGCCTGGGCGGAGTGGTGGGCGTTCATTGCGAAAACGGCGACCTTGTCAACGCGGGCGTTAAGCGGGAGAAGGCGGCGGGCCGCCTCTCCCCCGCTTCGCATCCCGCCTCCCGCCCAACGGTTGTGGAGGCGGAGGCCATCCGCCGTCTGCTTGCCATCGCAAGGCTGGCGGATTGCGCTGTCAACATCGTGCATTTGAGCAGCGCCGCCGGGCTTGAGGAGGTCCGCAGGGCAAGGGCGGATGGGCAGCGCGTATTTGTTGAAACCTGCCCGCAGTATCTGCTGCTGACGGATGAACGGTATCAGGAACCGGATTTTGCGGGCGCGAAGTACGTATGCTCCCCGCCCCTGCGCGCGGCCCGCGACCGGGCGGCGCTAACCCGGGCGATGCTCGGCGGTGAGATCGATACCATCGCGACGGATCATTGCAGCTACACCCTTGCGCAAAAAGCCATCGGCAAAAACGACTTTTCCCGCATTCCCAACGGCCTGCCGGGCGTGGAGCACCGTCCCGAGGCGTTTTACGCCGCGTTTGTGGATACCGGCCTTCTAAGCGCCGCGCAAATGTGCCGCCTGCTTGCCATAAACCCGTCGCGGCAGTTTGGCATGTATCCTAAAAAGGGCGTGCTGTGCCCCGGCAGCGATGCGGATATCGTGCTGTGGGACTGCGCGGCGCGGGGAAGCATCCGCGCCTCCGACCAATTGCAAAATACCGATTACACCCCCTATGAGGGCATGAAGCTGGCGGGCCGTCCGAGGCATGTGCTGTTAAACGGCGAAGTTGCCGTGCGAGACGGCGGCATCGTGCTTGAAAACGCCGGGCGGTATGTCGCACGCAACCCTGTTGAGGTCTGACCCGGGAAAGGAGCGGTCGTATGCTTACCATCAACCATCAGCCCTACGAGCCAAGCGAGGATAAGCGTTTGCTTGATTTTTTACGCAACGACCTGCGGCTTTGCTCCGTCAAGGACGGCTGCTCCGAGGGGGCGTGCGGCACCTGTACCGTGCTTGTGGATGGCAGGGCGGTAAAGGCCTGCCTGTTTAAGCTGAGCAAGCTGGAGGGAAAAAGCGTTCTGACGGTTGAGGGTTTAAGCGTCCGCGAAAAGGCCGTATACGCCTACGCTTTCGGGCAAGCGGGCGCGGTGCAGTGCGGCTTTTGCATCCCAGGGATGGTGCTGTGCGCAAAAGCGCTGCTGGACCAAAATCCCGAGCCTTCGCTGTCAGACGTTAAAAAGGCCATTCGCGGCAATATCTGCCGCTGTACGGGCTACAAAAAAATTGAGCATGCCATTTTGCTGGCCGCGCGCCTTCTGCGCGATGGACAGGAGGTTCCCCCTCTTGCGGAAAGCGGAAAAATCGGCGAGCTGTTTACCCGCGTGGACGCGGAGGAAAAGGTGCTGGGCACGGGCCTGTTTGCCGACGACCTCACACTGCCCGGCATGGTCTACGCCAGCGCTGTGCGCAGCCGTTATCCGCGCGCCATTGTCAAGCGCATCTCCACCGAACGGGCGCTTGCCCATCCGGACACAATCCGCGTCCTGCGCGCGGAGGATGTGCCCTTTAACAAGACCGGCCACCTGATCCAGGACTGGGACGTACTGATCCGTCAGGGCGACGCGACGCGCTACGTTGGCGACGCGATTGTGCTGGTGATATCACGCCGCAAGGAATCGCTTTCGGAAATCAAGGAGCTTGTGGAGATCGAATACGAGGAGCTAAGGCCCGTTACCAGCCCCATGGAAGCGCTCTCCGAGGGCGCGCCCATTCTGCATGAGGGCGGCAACCTCCTCTCCCGGCAGGAGCTTCGGCGGGGCGATGTGGACAAGGCGTTTCGCGAAGCCGCGCATATCGTCACGCATCACTACTCCACCCCCATGACCGATCATGCCTTTATGGAGCCTGAATGCGCAATTGCCGAGCTCCAGCCGGACGGCGGGCTGCTTTTGCATACCGCGTCCCAATCCGTCTACGACGAGCAGAAGGAAATCGCCCGTATGCTTGGGCTCCCGCCCGAAAAGGTCCGTTCGCAAACGCTGCTGGTCGGCGGCGGCTTCGGCGGCAAGGAGGATATGTCCGTGCAGCACCACGCCGCGCTGGCCGCCTGGGCGACGGGCCTGCCGGTCAAGGTGAAGCTGTCGCGGCAGGAAAGCCTGAACGTGCACACCAAGCGCCATGCCATGGAAATTGACGTGACCACGGCGTGCGACGAACGCGGTATGCTGCTGGGCATGAAAGCGCTGCTGGTTTCGGACTGCGGGGCGTACGCCTCCCTTGGAGGACCGGTGCTGCAGCGCGCGTGCACGCATGCGGCCGGCCCGTACAACTTTCAGAATATCGATATCACCGGTATTTGCGTTTATACCAATAATGTGCCGGGCGGCGCGTTTCGCGGCTTCGGCGTTCCGCAGAGCTGCTTTGCCTCGGAAATGAACTTAAACCTGCTGGCCGATAAGGTTGGAATTTCGCCGTGGGAAATCCGCTACCGAAACGCCATCCGTCCCGGGCAGGAGCTGCCCAACGGCCAGATCGCCGGGCCGGATACCGCCTTTGCGGAGTGCCTGGAGGCCGTCCGCGAAGCGTTTGAAGCAAGCCCTTACGCGGGCGTCGCGGGATGCATGAAAAACAGCGGTCTGGGCGTGGGCGTGCCGGATTACGGGCGTTGCAAGCTTACCGTGCGGGATGGACGCGCGCATATCCTGACCTCCGCCGCGTGCATGGGACAGGGCGTTGGCACGGTGGTAACGCAGATCGTGGCGACCGTCACAGGCCTTCGACCGGAGCAGATCGTTCACGAGCGCGCGGATACGGCGACCACCCCCAATTCCGGCACCTCCACCGCCAGCCGCCAGACGCTTTTTACCGGCGAGGCCACGCGCGTTGCCGCCGAAAAGCTGAAGGAAGCTATGATTCGCGCGAACGGGATAGAGGCGCTTGAGGGCGAGAGCTTCTATGGCGAATACCATTTCGATACCGACAAAATGGGCTCGGACAAAAAAAACCCCGTCAGCCACGCGGCCTACAGCTATGCCGCCCATGTGGTGGTTATGGATGAAAGCAAGCGCGTCACGAAAATTGCCGCCGCGCACGACGTGGGGCGCGTCATCAATCCGAAGGCCTGCGAGGGGCAAGTGGAGGGCGGCGTAGCGATGGGCCTGGGCTATGCCGTCAGCGAGAATTTTGTGATGGAAAACGGCTATGTCATGAGCAAGTACGGTACGCTCGGGCTTTTGCGCGCCACCGACATGCCGGAAATCGAGGTTTGTTTACTGGGCAAGGGGACGGATGATCAACCAGCCTTTGGCGCAAAGGGCATTGGCGAAATATCCTCCATCCCGACTGCGCCCGCCGCCGCGCTTGCCGCATGGCGCGCGGACGGCGCGTTCCGCGACAGGCTGCCGCTTTTAGATACCGCGTACCGGAAGTAGTTAAATATGGCTCTGGCTGATGATATTATCGTATTCTCCTTTACAACCGCTCCGTTCTGTGCTATCATACGTCCAACGGCCATGATGAGGACGGACGCTGTTATCCCCTCAGCCAAGCGAGCCTGGACAGGGTGCGAGCCAGGCGCTGCGGTACGGCGTCAAATCACCTCGGAGCCATCCGGCTGACAGCGCGCAAGCGCATGCGGTAAGCCGGGTCGGGCGCTCCCGTGACAGAGCCTGCCGATTTACGTCGGCGTTGAGGGGACGGCTATGCCGTCAAAATGGGTGGTACCGCGGAAAAGCTTTTTTCCGTCCCGTTTCACGGGGCGGTTTTTTCATGCCCCAAAAGCCGGGAAACCGCACACATGAAATGCTTAGGGAGGAAGGAAACCAAATGTATCGCAAGGTGTCAACGGACATGAACTTCGTCGAGCGTGAGAAGGCGGTGCTGGACTTCTGGAAGAAGGAAGGCATCATCGAAAAGAGCTTCCATCACCGGGATGGAAACGAACGCTTTACCTTTTTCGACGGCCCGCCCACGGCCAACGGCCGCCCGCACATCGGCCATATCGAAACCCGCGCCATCAAGGATCTGATTCCGCGCTTCCAGAGTATGAAGGGCAAGGACGTACTGCGCAAGGCGGGCTGGGATACGCACGGCCTGCCTGTGGAGCTCGAGGTGGAAAAGCTGCTTGGGCTGGACGGCAAGCCGCAGATCGAAGCATACGGCATCGAGCCGTTTATTGCCGAATGCAAAAAGAGCGTTTGGAAGTACCAGCACGAGTGGGAGGACATGTCCGACCGCGTGGGCTTCTGGGCAGACATGAAGGATCCATACGTTACCTACAAGGACGACTATATCGAGTCCGAATGGTGGAGTCTCAAGGAAATCTGGAAAAAAGGCCTTTTGTACAAGGGCTTTAAGGTTGTGCCTTATTGTCCCCGCTGCGGCACCGCGCTTTCAAGTCACGAGGTGGCGCAGGGCTACAAGGAGGTCAGCGACATTTCCGCTACCGTGCGCTTCAAGGTGAAGGGGCGCGACAACGCCTATATTCTCGCCTGGACCACCACGCCCTGGACGCTGCCCAGCAACGTGGCCCTTTGCGTCAACGCGCATGAGGATTACTGCGAATTTGAGCTGGAAGGACAGACGCTGATTCTTGCGCAGGCCCTTTTACATAGCGTGTTTGGTGAAAAGGCGCACGAGGGCAAGGTGCTCAAAACCTTCAAGGGCGGCGAGCTTTGCGGCGTCGAATATGAGCAGCTGTACCGCTTTGAGGGCTATGCCTATCCGCGTGAAAAGGGCTGGTACGTGGTCAGCGATGATTACGTTACTTTGACGGACGGCACCGGCGTGGTTCATATCGCGCCCGCGTTTGGCGAGGACGACGCGCGCTTGGGCCGTGACAACGGCCTGCCCTTTGTGCAGCTGGTGGATACGCAGGGCAAGTTTGTGGAGGGTACCCCCTGGACCGGCGAGCCAACCAAGGTTGTTAACCAAAAGGTGCTGGAGGATTTGAAGGAGCGCGGGCTGCTGGTCGCCGCTATGCCCTTTACGCATAACTATCCCTACTGCTGGCGCTGCGATACGCCCCTGCTCTACTATGCCCGGGCCACGTGGTTCATCCGCATGACCGCCCTGCGGGACGAGCTGGTGAAGAACAACCGCACCGTCAACTGGATGCCCGACAACATCAAGGAAGGCCGTATGGGCAATTTCCTTGAAAATGTGGTGGATTGGGGCCTTTCCCGCGAGCGGTACTGGGGCACGCCCCTGCCCATTTGGGTATGCGGCGAGGGTCATATTCACGTGATCGGCAGCAGGCAGGAGCTGCGCGAAATGGCCACCTCCGACATCGGCGCCATTGAGCTTCACCGCCCCTATGTGGACGAGGTGGAAATTACCTGTCCCGAGTGCGGCAAGCCCATGCATCGCGTCAAGGAAGTCATCGACTGCTGGTATGACAGCGGGTCCATGCCCTTCGCCCAATGGCACTATCCCTTTGAAAACAAGGAAACCTTCGAAAAGCGCTTCCCCGCCGATTTCATCAGCGAGGCCATCGACCAGACGCGCGGCTGGTTCTATACGCTGCTTGCCATTTCCACGCTTATCTTCGGGCGCGCGCCGTTTGAAAACTGCATTGTGCTGGGCCATGTTCAGGATAAGGACGGGCAGAAGATGTCCAAGCACAAGGGCAACGTGGTAGATCCGTGGAGCGTGCTTGACAAGCAGGGCGCGGACGCCGTACGCTGGTATTTCTACACCGCCGGCGCGCCGTGGCTGCCCAGCCGTTTCAGCGACGAGGCTGTTAACGAGGGGCAGCGCAAGTTCATGGGTACGCTCCAAAACACCTACGCGTTCTTTGTGCTTTACGCAAGCATCGATCAGTTTGACCCCAAGGCTCACCCCATGGAGAAGGTCAAGCTCACGCTGATGGACAAATGGGTGCTCTCCCGCCTGAACCAGCTTGTCAAGCGCGTGGACGACGACCTTACCAACTACCGCATTCCCGAACCAGCCCGCGCCATCACGGAATTTGTGGACGACCTTAGCAACTGGTACGTGCGCCGCTGCCGCGAGCGCTTCTGGGGCAAGGGCATGGATGATACCAAGGAAGCCGCGTTCATTACGCTTTACACGGTGTTGAGCACGCTGGCCAAGGTGATCGCTCCCTTCGTGCCCTTTATGGCCGAGGATATGTACCAGAATCTCGTACGCGGCGTAGACCCTGCCGCACCGCAAAGCGTGCACCTGTGCGATTTCCCCATTGCGGACGAAAGCCTGATCGACGAAGGCCTCAACACTCAGATGGCCGCGCTGCTAAACGTCGTAAGCCTGGGCCGCGCCTGCCGCGCCGCCGCGAACCTAAAGGTACGCCAGCCCGTTCAAACCCTTTATGTAAAGGGAACGGCCTTCGGCGATGATTTCCGCGCCCTTGCCGAGGATGAGCTGAACGTAAAGAGCGTTGTCTTTACCGACGACGCGCGCGCCTTTACCACCTACAACCTGAAGCCCCAGATGCGCACCTTAGGCCCCAAGTACGGCAAGCTGCTGGGACAGATCGGCCAGAAGCTCAAGGAGCTGGACGGCAACGACGTGGTGGACGCGTTTGCCCGCGGCGAATCCGTTACCTTTGAGCTAAACGGTGTTGCCGTGGAGCTGCAAAAGGACGATGTACTCACCGAGGCCACGCAAAAGCCCGGCTTTGCCGCGCAGATGGAGGGCGGCGTGACCGTGGTGCTCGACTGCAACCTCACCCCGGCGCTGATCACCGAGGGCTACCAGCGCGAGGCCGTCAGCAAGCTCCAAACCATGCGCAAGGACGCGGGCTTTGAGGTGAGCGACCGCATTGAGGTTGGCTATGAGGCCGACGGCGAGCTGTCCGCCGCCATTGAGGCGGGCCGCGACTTCATCATGCAAAGCGTGCTGGCCACAGCCCTTACGCGCGGCGCCGCTCCCGAGGGCGCGGAAAGCCGCGCATGGGATTTGAACGGCAAAAAGGCCGTGCTGAGCGTGAAGAAGGCCGTCGAAAAAGCTCGCTAAATCGATCTTTTCCGCCGAGATTTACGTAAAAATTGTTAGAGCCGAAAACCACCCGTCCATCCGGCAAAGCCGGGCGATACGAACAAAAGTCAGAGGGCCTTCGGGTCCTCCGACACCTCCCCTTGGACCGGGGCGCGGGGGGAAGCCCCCCCCCGGGCCCCCGGGCGC
>JAEYOW010000040.1 GCA_023411375.1 Bacillota bacterium
GCGCCCGGCGGACGGCTCCGGGAAAAACCCGGCCCTTCAACAAAGCATCCGAATAGCCGAGCGTACGGGCGCTTTGCTGAAGGGCTGTACTTCTACCGTCATGCGCACGCTTCTCAAAAGGCGGATGGGCAAAGCTGGTCAATATGGCGGGCATGGCGGTAGCTGTGCTCGTTTCATAGCTTTTTAGAAGGAAATACGAGGTGATCTTTATGTCGCAGGCCGGGCTGGGAAGGAAGCACAGGTCCATCAGCTATGCAAAATGGGGATATATCTTTTTGATTCCGTTTTTTACGGCGTTTTGCCTTTTTACACTGTGGCCGCTTGCCAATACGTTTTATAACGCCGTTTTTGAAAACTACCTTTCAGGCCTTACGCAGGTGGGCCCCAGGTATGTTGGGCTGGACAACTTCGTCAAGATTTTTTCAGAAGCAAACCTAGGCAAATACTTCTGGAATACCTTTGTGCTGTGGATAATCGGCTTTGTGCCCCAGATCGCCGTATCGCTTCTGCTGGCGGTTTGGTTTACGGATTTAAACCTGAAGCTCCGGGGACAGGGGTTTTTTAAAACCGTTATCTATTTGCCCAACCTGATCATGGCCAGCTCGTTTGCCATGCTGTTTTTCGCGCTGTTTTCGGACGGAGGGCCGATTAACGCGATCATGCAAAATCTGGGTATGGAGCCGTACCGCTTTCTTTCCAAGGTGGAGGGCACCAGAGGCCTGATTGGCCTGATGAACTTTCTGATGTGGTTTGGCAATACGACCATCGTGCTGATGGCGGCGGTTATGGGCATCGACAATTCCATGTTTGAGGCCGCTGATATTGACGGGGCTAATGCCTGGCAAAGTTTTTGGCGCGTGACGGTCCCGCTGATCCGGCCGGTGCTGGCCTATACGCTGATTACCTCGATGATTGGCGGCTTACAGATGTTCGACGTGCCGCAGGTGTTGACCAACGGCGTCGGTAACCCGAACCGCAGCAGCATGACGATCATTATGCTGCTGAACAATTACATGGGCAAGAGCAAGAACTACGGCATGGGCGGCGCGCTTTCCGTTATCCTGTTTGTTGTGACGGCGCTTCTGAGCATGGCTGTGTTCCACAGCCTGAACGGCAATGAGCGGGAGACGAGACGGCTTCGCAGGATGGCTGTGAGGGGAGGCGCGGGAAAATGATCGGAAGGAACCTTCGGTCCGGCTATACCAAGGAACATAACATCGGCCTGGCGGCGCGGCGCACGGCCGCATACCTGGCGCTTGGAATACTGGCGTTTCTTTGCTTGTTCTTCATCTATATCCTGATCATCAACGCTACTCGCGTACACAGTGAAATACAGACAGGTTTCAGCTTCCTCCCAGGGAAGAACGTTCAAAACAACTGGAATACGCTGATGAACAACCAATCCCTTCCCATTTGGCAGGGAATGCTGAACAGCCTGATCGTTTCCTCCTGCGCGGCGGCGCTGGCGACCTATTTTTCGGCCCTGACAGCCTATGCGATTCATGTTTATGATTTCAGGTTGAAAAATTTCTCATTTAAGTTTATTCTTATGATTATGATGGTACCGACGCAGGTTTGTACCCTTGGCTTTATACAGATGATGACGGAATGGCGCTGGATGGACAGCTTTTGGCCGCTTGTCCTGCCGGCGGTTGCTTCGCCGGCCGTGTTCTTCTTTATGAAGCAGTACATGGATGGCGCGCTTCCTACGGCGATTGTGGAGGCTGCGCGTATCGACGGATCGGGCGAGTTTGCGACGTTCAACAGGATTGTGATCCCCATTATGAAGCCCGCCATGGCGGTACAGGCCATCTTTACCTTTGTAACCGCCTGGAACAACTACTTTCTGCCGGCGCTGGTTTTAAAGGGACAGGGAAAAAAGACGCTGCCTATACTGATCGCTCAGCTTCGCAGCGCGGACTGGCTCAAGTTTGACATGGGGCAGGTGTACATGGCGGTGACGCTATCCATTTTGCCGGTGGTGGCCGTATACCTGTGCCTCTCAAAATTTATCATCCGAGGCGTGTCCCTGGGAAGCGTAAAGGGGTAATGGGGCGCATAACAACAGTTGGAGGTTTTGCCGATGAATTATGGCTATTTTGACGACTCCGCTTCGGAATTTGTCATCACGCGTCCGGACACGCCCTATCCATGGATCAACTATCTTGGCAGTGAGGATTTTTTCTCGTTGATGAGCAATACGTCGGGTGGCTACAGCTTTTATAAGGACGCGCGGCTGATGCGCCTGACGCGATACCGCTATAACAACGTACCCACCGACGCGGGCGGCCATTACTTCTATATCCGGGATGGAGAGACGGTGTGGAACCCCGGCTGGCAGCCGTGTCAGACCCCGCTTGACAGCTATGAGTGCCGTGTGGGTACGGGGTATACGTCCATTACAGCTTCCAAAAACGGATTGAAGGCGGAGCAGACGGTAATGGTGCCGCGCGGCGTTCATGCGGAGGTGACGCGCGTAAGGCTTACCAATGAGAGCAATGCGGCCAAGGAGATCGTCCTGTTTAGCTTTGTTGAATTCTGCCTTTGGAACGCGCAGGACGACAGCACTAATTTCCAGCGGAATTACGCCCTGGCGGAGATGGAAATCGAGGATGGCGGCGCGGTGATTTATCATAAAACGGAATACCGGGAGCGTCGAAACCACTATGCCGTATATGCCGTTAACGCGAGGGTGGATGGCTACGATACGGACAGGGAAAGCTTTTTTGGGCTATACAACGGATTTGGAAGTCCGGACGCGGTGACGGGCAACCGGCCCGGAAACAGCAACGCGCATGGGTGGGCCCCGATTGGCAGCCATTGCATCCGGCGCACGCTTGGCGCGGGTGAAAGCGCAAGCTTTATCTTTACACTGGGCTATTGTGAAAATTCCAAAGAGAAAAAATTTATATCGCCCGGCGTGATTAACAAGGAACCGGCGCATGCGCTGCTGCGGGCGTTTGAGACGGACGCGCAGTTTGAGAAGGCGCTCGGCGGGCTTCGGGCGTACTGGGAAAGGCTGCTATGCCGTTTTCAGGTTGAATCCGCAGATGAGAGGCTGAACAGGCAGGTCAATCTGTGGAACCAGTATCAATGCATGGTGACCTTCAATATGAGCCGGTCCGCAAGCTATTTTGAAAGCGGTATTGGGCGCGGCATGGGCTTTCGCGATTGCAGTCAGGACCTGTTGGGCTTTGTCCACCTCATTCCTGAGCGCGCCCGCGAGCGGATACTGGATATCGCGGCCACGCAGTTTCCCGACGGCAGCGCCTATCATCAATATCAGCCGCTGACAAAGCACGGCAATATGGAGGTGGGGAGCGGATTCAACGACGATCCGCTCTGGCTGATATACGCGGTAAGCGCCTATATTAAGGAAACGGGCGATATGAGTATTTTGGATGAGGCGGTGGACTTCGACAATAAGCCTGAGCTGGCGAAACCGATGCTTGTTCACCTTGAGCGCGCGTTTCATTATATTACGGAGCGCAAGGGGCCTCATGGACTGCCGCTGATTGGGCGGGCGGACTGGAATGACTGCCTGAACCTTAACTGTTTTTCCGCCGAGCCGGGCGAGAGCTTTCAGACGGTGACGAACAATGATACGGGCGTTGCTGAAAGCGTATTTATCGCCGGCATGCTGGTAGGCGTTGCGGATGATTACGCAAAGCTTTTTGAGCTGTGCGGCAGGCCGGAGGAAGCTGCGTTTGCGCGCGGCGAAAAGGCCGCGATGGAAACGGCCGTAGAAACGAATGGATGGGACGGAGAATGGTTTTTGCGCGCCTATGACGCAAATGGCGGTAAGGTTGGCAGCGAAAGCAACGAAGAAGGGAAGATTTATATTGAGCCGCAAGGCATGTGCGTAATGGCCGGAATCGGCAAGAATAACGGTATGGCTCAAAAGGCGCTGAACGCGACGTGCGAGCGGCTGATGTTTGAGCATGGCATCGTCTTGCTATGGCCGGCATATACGAGGTATCACCTGGAACTGGGGGAGATAAGCAGCTATCCGCCGGGCTACAAGGAGAATGGGTCCGTTTTTTGCCATAACAACCCCTGGGTGATCATTGCAGAAACGGAGCTGGGCCATGGCGATATGGCGTTTGAGATGTACAGGCGTATTGCGCCAGTTTATATTGAGGATCAGAAGCTGCATAGGACGGAGCCATATGTTTACAGCCAAACCATAAACGGCAAGGAAAGTTGTCTGCCGGGGGAAGCAAAAAACAGCTGGCTGACGGGTACGGCTGCTTGGAACTTTTATGCGGTATCGCAGGCGATTCTGGGTATCAAGCCGCAAATCGACGGGCTGATGATTGATCCATGCCTGCCGGAAAAACTGCGCGAGGTGAGAGTGCGGCGCAAATTCCGTGGTAATATATATGAAATAAAAATTATTAATAACGCAGACGGTGAGAAAGGAGATATATGTTTGCGCGTGGATGATGAAGAAGTAGAGGGACAAACAATCCCTTTGCCGGAGGGCAGTGGAAAAACGGTAAAAGTAGAAGCGGCGATTAATTAAATAAATCGGTGTTCGTCATACGGGTTTGCGGCGCCTAAACACCGGTCCGTCAGGCGTAAAAATCGTACATTTTTTAGCATGATTTGGTTTTTGTTCGGGACTTAAATGGTTGCGTAGGATGTGCGGTGTAGTCAAAAAACAGAACGTTCGGAGAACGAAAAAATCTCAAAAAAGCGTAAAAAAAGTGTTGACACGAAGTGAAAGACATGCTATTATGTACAAGCTCGCTTGAGAGCGCCGAACCTTGAAAACGATACAGAGAATAAAGAACGCAAAGAACGACAGTCAATAAACTTGAGTGAATCGTGCTTGGAGGGAGGGGCGAGAGCCCTTCTCGAAATCGAGAGCGATAACGGATTAAACATAAGAGTTTGATCCTGGCTCAGGACGAACGCTGGCGGCGTGCCTAACACATGCAAGTCGAGCGGGGACACATTTTGGAAGTTTTCGGATGGAAGAAGTGTGTTCTAGCGGCGGACGGGTGAGTAACGCGTGAGCAACCTGTCCCTCACAGGGGAATAACGCATCGAAAGGTGTGCTAATACCGCATGAGACCACG
>JAEYOW010000020.1 GCA_023411375.1 Bacillota bacterium
CCGGGATACATCCGGCAAACGGCATAGCTTGTCCACAGAGAGCCCGGAGCGATCGGCGGCGATATACCGATACTTATCCTCTATGGTTTTGAAAGTATGCCGACGGATTTTTTAGGACGTCAATCACTCCGCCCTTTTGTGTGAGCTGCTTTCGCAGCGAACGGTTCTCTGCCTCCAACTCCCGCAGTCGTTTGGAATCCCGGTTTTGACGGTCTGCCGTACCCGGCGTTATGCCCGATGCTTTCAGCCGGCTCCGCAGGGTGTCAATGCAGATGCCCAGCTCCGCCGCCACCTCCCGGCTTGGCCGTCCCTGTTCCGACACCATCTTAACTGCTCCTTCCCGGAATGCTTCGTCATACCTTGGCGGTGCTCCCCGTTTGCTTTTACTTGCTTTGTTGTTGCTCATGGTTCTTGTCCCCTTTCCTTTCCATTGTACCGAATGTTTTTTTGTCCTTCAATTCGGGTAGGGGGCAACTGCGTATGGACAGCCTACGATGTCCTATGGTGGATTGGTAACGGCTTTAATCGCGCCGACATCTAAAAAGATTGAGCAAGGCAAGATAAAGCCTGCTCTGATGAAAAAGGACTTGCATCAAAACCTCCTCATGATTCACTGACCTATCATTGAGAAGGCAAGTCGGCTTGTTGATGCAATTTTGTTTTTATTTTACAAATGTTACAAAAAGAGAATTGCATTGAAAGGATTTATCGAATCCAAATGCCATAATCACGGACTATTCCGTGCAAATTACTGTATACATACCGTCCGGCCGGACAAGCGTATCCTGATAGAATTCAAGTGTGGCTATGACATCTCCGGCTGTGTTCAGAATGGAATAGAGTATGGTTCCTCCAGTGACGGACAGTGCATTGCGCTTTCCCGTTACAATACACTGTTGGAGCTTAATAAAGATGGCTCTTGCTTCGTCATCCGTCACCTCGCGCGGAATCAACCCTGACTCGCAATCATAATCACTTACTTCGATTTTTGCATTTTGCAAGTCTGCTGCTGTAAGACCCATAAATGCCATCAATGATATCGTCTGGAAGCCGGATGGAGCCATCAACCCATGCCCCGCATAGTCCGTTACATCAGGAAAAGACTGACGCAGTAAGGCGTACAGAGCCTGCGCGCTTGCGTCCATGTTTTCCCGCGAATCGTCGCCGGAGGTTCCCAGCAAAATGATCTCACGCGCCCCGTCCGCTGCGTATCGAACGGCATAGCTGCTTTGCGTTCCCGCATCGTTTGCAGAGCCGCCCATTTGAACATCGTCCTCTGACACGCTTGCAATCAGGCTTTCCATATCCATGATCGTTTGGCTGTCCAACGTGCCGATGCGTTGGGCAATGGATTGTTTGTCGAGATAATCCAGTCGTTCATCGGCGCTATAGGGAAAACCCAAATCATTTGATTCGCGTGAGAAATACCACAAACCACCTTCTTCATCCACATAGCCTACTTCTATGCGATCTCCCCAGCCTTCTTGCGCATAACAGGTCATCAGCACAATGTGCGGTGTTTCTGCCAAAGCCGTGGAACTCATGGTTAAAAATAGGATCACCAACAGGCAAAGAACCTTTTTCACTGTATTCACCTCCATTGTGTTCTCATATTAAAGAAACGATTGTAAAGCCAATTTGTTCCTTCCCGTATTCGGTTATCATATACTCTGCTATTGGCGTATCATTCACTTACGATCTCGGTGTGGCAGGGAACATGCATATATGCTATATCTTCTATCAGTTCCTTCAAAAACTCTTTATTGCCATAATCGCATATTTTAAGGGAATCACAATAAAGGGCTAAATTGAGCGGATGATCCCACAGGTTGGGGAATCTGTATCGCTTCATCGGTCATAGCCACAACCTGCTGGGCAGCACTGCGCAAAGCTAATGAGGAAAGTTCTCTTTCATGGTTTGGCGCAAGTACCTTGATTCTGATCCGGCGATTGGAGGCTCTGATATGTCGTAAATAGTGGGAAATATAAGCGTTGTACTCGTCGCAAACAGTCAATAGGAAAGTGCCGCAGCCTTCTTTCAGCCATTGTGACACAGCACTACCAATTAAACGAACGAACCAATCGCATCTTATGCAAGAAGGTGACACGAGGGCATTATGAAGCACAGCAAGCTCCTCAATGAGATGAACAGCGCCTTCGTTTCCAATGCGGGTTTGTGACAAAACTGTGATTGAAAAAGCGCCGCTATCGCTTTGGGCATAAGGGATTGCGCGAACCCCTTATGCCCAAAGTGTGCCTAAAAGGGGCAAAAATACAGAGGGTCACATTTTTGAGGGCTTTCACAAAAAGAAGAAGCCCCTGAAACCTAATAATTTCAAGGACTTCCGTGTGGTGGGATTAGTAGGGCTCGAACCTATGACCTCCACGATGTCAACGTGGCGCTCTAACCAACTGAGCTATAATCCCATCTCCACGCTGTTGTAAAGATAAACCTCACATACAGCGTAGATAATTTTATCACAAACCGCTGGAAAATGCAATACCCAGGCAGCATAAATTTCCGTCCGTAATTTTATGGCCTCCCGTCACCCCAATTGCTCATCCCTGCTTATCCCCGTCACAAAGGTGCCGTCACTGTCTGCCCGTACCTCCACAACGCACCTCTCTCCCCCGTGCCATAACGGAACCCTTACACGCTTCCACCCCTTTGGCAGCGCGGGCTTTGCCACCGGCCGCCCGCTCTCAAACCGCAGGCCGAGGAAGCCATACAGCAACACCATATATGCGCCTCCCGCTGCCGCCGGATGCGTCCCTCCAATATACACAAGCCCGGCCCACTGCTTTCCTCCGCCCATGATATCAGCCTCAGCGGAGCGCAAAAACAGCGGATAGGCTTCCTCCGTGCGGCCGGTCTTACAGGCGCACAGCGCGTACATGCATGCGCTCAGACTGCTGCCATGCTCTGTGCGCGGGCTGTAATAAGTATAGTTTGCTTCTTCCACCCAGCGCGGCTGCCCATTCAGCAGCATAAGCATCGCAATCACGTCGGCCTGTTTAATCACCTGCGTATGCGCCGCCACGCCATACGCTCCGCCCCAGTACTCGCGCGGGTCCAGCAGACGGCCGCGAACTTCGTCCACGTCCGCATCCTCCAAAGCGAAATAACCGTCAAACTGCGCAATCACCCCCGTGGCCGGCTCCGGGCGCTGCCGCTTCAGTTTTCGGGCGGCGTCGGCAAAAGCGTCCAGCTCTTCCGCATCCAGCCCCGGCAAATAGCGTGGGCAAAGCTCGTGGGCGCGCATAATCGTCATGCGCGCCATCTCGTTGGTATAGGCGTTGTTGTTGACCCGCTCGTGATACTCGTCCGGACCGACAACATCGTTCAGGTCGTATTCCGTCCTTCCCATACGCCTGCTTAAAAGGCTCAGGTAAAACCGCGCGCATTCCAGCAGTACGCGCGCGCCGCCGCCGCGCAGCAAACTATCGTCCCCCGTCCGCGCCAGGTACTTGCACAGCCCGTATACCACCGCCGCGCTGATGTGTACCTGCTTATCCCGAAAATACGTACGCATGGGACGTCCCGTAAATACGTCGGTTACATTGTAATCCGAGCACCCGTCCACGCCGCCCTCCTGGCTCTCCCACGCGTAAAAAGCGCCGTCAAGGCCGTACTCCGCCGCCTTTGCCAGCGCGCCGGGCAACGTGTCGATGCGGTAGCGCAGCAAGGTCCTGGCAACCTCCGGCATGGCGCTTAGGTAGAAATCGAGCATGAAGATCTCGGTATCCCAGAACACCGCGCCCTTGTAGGTCTGCCCGGACAACCCGCGCGCGGGCACGGAAAGGCTTGGGCCATGCCGGGGCGCGACGCTTATCAGGTGGTATAGCGAATAGTTGAGCGCAAACTCCGCGCGCTCGTCACCCTCAATTTCCACGCGCGCGTCCGCCCACAGGTCTGCCCACACCCTTCGCTGCGCAGCCAACAGCCCGCCGTAGCCATCCGCCCCGGTCACGGCGCTCAGGGCGGCGGCTCCCGGATCGGTCAAGTCGTTGGTGGTGTACACGGCCGCAATCACGTCAAACACAAGTGTCTCGCCCGCGCGCAGCGGCAGCGTCCATAGCGAAAGCCCATCCTCAAGCGGCGCGGCGCATTCCTCCGGCAGCGTGGTTCGCCATGCCACGCATACCTCCTGGCCCGCGTCCGTCCGGGCGCGGCAGATGCGCGGGTTGCTTACCTCATGCAAAAAACATTCATAATGCGGGCCGTGAATATCCCATACGCGCTGATCGACGCCCGCCTCCAATTCAACAATGCGATCCCGTTCGGCGGTCAGCGAGACGCGCTGCGCGAGCAGATGAGGCTGCTCCATACAGCAAAAACGTTCCTGTGCCACACGCAGCGTGCCCATTTGCGCTGTAAAAACCGTTTCCCGGCGAAAAACGCCGTCCGCAATGTCCAACGATACTCGGTGGCTCTCGAACGGGCTATCTGGAAGCGCCGCGCCGCGCACCTTCACATACATCGGATTCGGCGCGTTGAGCGGCTCGCGCCAGCCGCTCCCTTTCCGATGGGTAATACCGGCCAAGTTTACCGCGGCCAATTGCTCCGGACCAAATTCGCCCAGGGTTCCGCGCACGCCCATATAGCCGTTGCCAACCAGAAAACGGTTGCCGTTATCCGCGTCCTGCGCGGGATCGTAGCCGGTGCGCTCCAGCAGAGTTCGCATGCAAACACCTCTTTAAGTTCAACGTTAAACTTCCGCTAAAAATCTCAGTTTTGAAAACAACGCCGGCGGACGCTCTACGCGCGTCCATTTTCCCGCAGGTCGCGCACGCTCTCACGTTCTGTAAGCGATACAGGGAAGATATACGGCTCCGCGCTCTTGCCCCGCTCAATGGCGTTGAGAAGTAACTCCACGGCTAACTCCCCGCGCCCCACCACGTCCTGATGCACGGTGGTCAGGGGCGGGCAGTTAATGCGGCTGATATTCATATCATCAAAGCCGATGATGCTTACCTCCTGTGGAACCCGCCGTCCGGCCATCGTCAACCCGGTTGAAAGCTCCGCGGCCAGAATATCGGCGGTGGCAAAAATGGCGGTATAGTCGGCCCGCGCGGCAAGCCTGCGCCCCAGCGCCACGCCGTCCTCAATGGAAAAGCTGGACTCATAAATGTTTTCTGCTTGCACGGGCAAGCCATATTCGCTCAACGCGCGGCTGTAGCCAGAAAAGCGCTCGCGGATAACGCCCTCCTTTTCCATGCGCGGGCAGCAGAACAAAATTTCGCGGTGTCCCCGCTCCAGCAGGTAGCGGGTTGCGATATAACCGCCCTTTTCATCCTCCAGCCTTATCTGCAGGCTGTGCTCGTCCTCGATATAGCTGTCGATCAGCACAAAGGGCTTTTTCTGCCCGCGAAGGCTCTTGTACAGTTCCCGGGGAAAGATGCCCGTCAAAATCAATCCGTCGATGTTCCAGTTGCTCAGCAGAGAATGCAGCTCCTCGACGCTATCCACGGTGCGCACCATCAAAAAATAATCGTTTTTACGAAGCGTCTGCTCAATGCCCGAAAGCAATACGCTGTGGAACGGGTCCTGAAAGAAACCGCCGCTCTCCAGCGGCACCAGATGGTTGATGACCCCAACGATGCGTGAAGCGTTGCTGACCAGCGCGCGCGCGGACATGTTGGGCACATAGCCCTCCTGCTCGATAGCGACGCGGATACGCTCCACGGTTTCAGCGGATACACGCTGGTGTTTGCCATGCAGCACGTTGGATACGGTGGTAGGGCTTACCCCGACAATACGGGCGATATCCTTGATCGTTGGCATGGAACTCCTCCTGAAAATGCTGCTTTCGCATCTTTTCTGTTATTATAGCATACTATTTTGAGAAATGAAACGTAAAACCTTAAAATATTTTTATTGGTTTTGCGTAAAACCCTATTGACAATCCTTCGCGTGGATGATATGCTTACCCCATCAACCAGACAACGGAACCGCCAGAGCAGAACAGCCCGAAGGTGCTATGGCAATATACAAAGGCTTGATAAGTTTAACGTAAAACCTTCTTTATCACCGGATGGATTGGCCTAAAAGGCAGGCCATCAGCATAGAAACGCACCCCAATAGGAGAAGGAGGCAATTCCATGAAAAAGTTCCTGTCCCTGACGCTGGCACTGGTCATGTGCCTGACCGCATGCTCCGCGCTTGCCGAGACGGCGCTCAAGCTTGGCATCTACCCCGAGGATGTCGATACCGCCGCCGTTGAATCCCACGAAACCTACATCGCGGAATTTAACAAGCTCTATCCCGATGTAACGGTTGACCGCGTCCATTATAAGTACGCGACCGATACCTTCGTCCCCATGGCGGAGGCGGGCACCGTGCCCACCGTGTTTGAAACCTGGTTCACCGAGCCTCAAAAGCTGATCAACGGCGGCTTTGTGGCCGATATCACCAGCGCGTTGGAAGCCCGCGGCTGGCTGGATAAAATGAATCCCTCCATCCGCACGCTCCTGACCGGCCCGGACGGCAAGGTTTACGGCGTGCCGCGCGACGGCTACGCCCTGGGCCTGATGATCAACGTCGAGGTCTTTGAGGACGCCGGACTTGTGGATGAAAACGGCGTTCCGCTCTATCCCAAAACGTGGGAGGAACTGGCCGAGACCGCAGCGAAGATTAAGGAAGCCACCGGCTCCGCCGGCCTGTGCTTGCTGGCTAAGGATAACGCGGGCGGCTGGCATTTCTCCAACATCGCCTGGTGCTTCGGCGCAACCTTCCAGAACCAGGACGCGAACGGTAAATGGGCCGCCAACCTCAACAGCCCCGAGGTTGTTGCCGCCATGAATTACGTTAAAGACCTCAAGTGGAAGTATGACGTGCTTACCTCCGACCCCACCAGCGAAGATTGGGGCACCGGCTTCACCCAACTCGGCACCGGCGCGGCCGCCATGTACATCGCCGCCAACGACGCTGTTTCCCAGCCGACCTTTAATAACGGCCTGCCCGTTGACAAGCTGATGATGTGCGGCATCCCCGCTGGCCCCGGCGGCGCTTACAGCCTGTTCGGCGGCACGCCCTACATGTTCGCCGCCAACGCCACCGAGGACGAGATCAAGGCCGCGCTGGATTACCTGGAGGTTATGGGCAAGGCGCCCGTACTGACCGAAACAGCCAAGGCCGGCCTCATTGAGGACGCCCGCTACCGCAAGGATAACGGCATTCCCGTCATCAACGAGTTCCCCTCCTGGTCGGACGACGCGCTTATCGAAGCCCGCCGCGCCGTGGTGGCTGAGTACAGCAACGTGGACGCCGCCATGTTCCAGCCCTATTTCGACGCCGTGGCCACCGAGGGCAACCTCCGCATGGAAGAGCCGCAGATGACCCAGGAGATGTACGCCGAGCTCACCAAGGTGCTTCAGGCCGTCGTAACCGACGAAAACGCCGACGCACAGGCGTTGTTGGATACCGCCAACACCAACTTCCAGAAAATCCTGGACGAGAGCGTCAACAAGTAATCACGCTTAGCGGCCGGGGGCGCGTCGGCGCTCCCGGCCTTCTCCATTCAAGGCACTTTGCACGGGGAGCGATGAACATGGTAAACCGGAACCTCAGCACAAAATACCGCATTATCAGCGCAAGGACAGCCAGGGACCTGGGCGCGTGGCTCATCATGCTGCCGGGGCTGGTTCTGTTCGCCTTCTTCATCTGGGAACCGCTGATCGAGGCCGTCCGCCTCTCCCTGTACGAGGCCAACGGCATGCGCACCGTGCGCTTTGTCGGGCTTGAGAACTATCGGGCGGTGTTTTCCGGTCCGGACTTCTGGCCTGCGGTGCTTAACACCTTCAAGTATCTTGTGTGGTCGCTGCTGATCGGCTTTCTGTTGCCCATCGCGCTGGCAATCGGCATTCACGAGTCCGTCCGCTTCAAGGGCGTCTACCGCACGGCAGTCTATTTGCCCAACATTGTGCCTGGACTGGCCACGGTATTTCTGTGGCGTTATCTTTTCAAGAGCGACGGCGCGGGTGGGCTTAACATGCTGTTGGGCGCGTTCGGCATCGCCCCGCAGGACTGGTTGAACAACGCCGCGCGCGTCATTCCGATGATCGTCGTCACCATGACGTGGAAGGGCGCGGGCTCCACGGCGCTGCTGTATCTGGCGGGGCTTCAGGGCATCAGCCCGGAGCTGTATGAGGCCGCCATCATCGACGGCGCAAGCGTCAGGCAGCGTGTGCTTCATGTCACGGTGCCGCAGCTTTACAATCTGGCGCGCACGTTGCTCATTTTACAGGTTATCGCGGTTTTTCAGGTGCTGTACGAGCCGCTCGTCATGACCAACGGCGGCCCTAACAACGCCTCGATTTCGCTGATGCAGCTGGTCTACCGCTACGCGTTTGATAAGTTCGATTACAGCAAAGCCAGCGCCGTTTCCGTCATCGTGGCCGCCGCGTTGATTTTGCTCACGCTGGTATATAACCGGGTCAACAAGGAAAAGGACATGTGAGGAGGCGCTTTCAGATGAAAAAAAAGGATTGGACATTCGTGGGCGCCGTCCGCCCCTACGACCTGCGCCGCCCGGGCGTGAAAGTGGGCCATGCCCTGATGACGGCCTTCTGCGCCGCCGCCGCCATTGTCGCGCTCATGCCGGTTTTCTGGGTGCTCCTGTCCGGCTTTAAGGATTTGAAGGAGTTCAACCGGGGCGTCAAGGGTGCGGATAACCGCTATCATTTGCAATTTTTACCCGTCAGCTTTTCGCTGGACGGCTATCTGGATACCTGGAATCAGATGAAGTACACCCGGTATTACCTGAACAGCTTCGCCGTGGTGCTTGGCAGCGTGGTAACGGCCGTCCTGTTCAACGGGCTTCTGGCCTACGGCCTGAGCCGCCTGAAGCCGCGCGGCTGGAAGGTTGTGTATGCGCTGATCATGGGCACGCTCATGCTGCCCGCCACCACCAGCATCGTGCCCCTGTTCATCAACATCACCCGGCTGGGCCTGAGCGGCTCCTTCCTCCCCCTCTGGCTGCTAATGGGCGCGAACGCCTTTTACGTGGTACTTTTTAAAAACTTCTACGACGCCATGCCGATTAGCCTTCTGGAGGCTGCGCGGCTGGACGGGTGCAATAACTGGCAGCTCTTTTTTAGGATTGTGCTGCCGCTCAGCATGCCCATCAACATCGTCATCGTCATTTATGCGGTCAACGCGGCCTGGTCGGACTTTTTGCTGCCCTACCTGCTGCTGAACAACACAAAGCTGGAAACCGTCATGGTGCGCATGTTCAGCTACCGCACGTCCGACCGCATCAATAATATGGATATCATCCGAGCAATCGTATTCTCCATCATCCCGCCCATTGTGCTGTTCATCGCCTTCCAGCGCCAGATTACGCAAAACGTGATGTCCGCGGGCATTAAAGGATGACGGAGGGAAGCGTCAGCCCCGCGGGCTGTTCGCCGCAGGCGAAAGCGTCCCGCAGGATATCAACCGAAACGAGGCTTTGGCACGGGCAGTGCCAAAGACGACGATTGAGGTTGCGGACGACGGAGGG
>JAEYOW010000007.1 GCA_023411375.1 Bacillota bacterium
ACCTCCACGGGCTGTGTAGTGTACAGCTCTTCCCGTGTCAAGTATAGCAAACACTCACTCACAGCAAAAGCACCGCGTTTCATAACCCCGTCGGTGCCTTTCGTAGAAAGGCGGATTATAATTATGAAAAACTTCCACAGAAAAAACCTCCTTTTCTCCCTTTGCGGATTAAACTGCGGCCTGTGCCCGATGAAACTGGGCGCGTACTGCCCGGGCTGCGGAGGCGGGGAGGGCAACCAGGCCTGCGCGATTGCCAGGTGCAGCAAGGAACATGGCGGCGTTGAGTATTGCTTCCAGTGCGCAGCGTATCCCTGCGACAGGTACCGGGAGGACGACGCGTTCGACTCCTTTATTTCTCACCGCAACCGGAGAAAGGACTTCGAACGTGTGATAAACGGCGGAATCGACGCCTATAACGCGGAACAGGCCGGAAAAATCGCAATTCTTCAGGATCTTTTGGCATACTATAACGATGGCCGTCGAAAGAGCTTTTTCTGTACTGCGGTCAACCTTCTGCATCTGCGGGACGTACAGGCCGTTATGCGGCAAATCGAGGCGGAGGCGGGCGCGCTGGCGCTGAAGGAAAAAGCCGCGCTGGCAGCCGCACGCTTTCAGGAGATGGCCGATAAGCGGGCTGTTGAGCTGAAGCTTCGCAAAAAGCCCGGAAAGGGGAAGTGACGGCGTGAAACAGCCGCGCCGGCAATTATGGCGGCATGGTGAACTTTCTGTGAATATCGGACCTTCCCGTTGACTTCCCATGGATTGGTAGAGTACAATGACCCGTGTTATCTTAGTCGGCTAAACATGTATGCCGGCGCATGCTTTGGAGGAAAGATCATGGAAGAGCCCAGGGGATTGTTTCGCCACATGTTCAATTTACAGCGCGTCTTTTTTGAATGCGTGAGAATCCGTCTGGGAAATGATATGAGCATTCATCCCAAGCAAGGGCCAATCATGGGGCTTCTGCTTAAAAACGAGGGCCTGAGCCAGGCTGATCTGGTGAGGGAGCTGGGCGTGACGGCGGCGACGGTGGCGGTATCCATCTCGCGGCTGGAGCGGCTGGGCTACGTGCGGCGCGAGCGCAACGAGAAAAACCAGCGCGCCAACGTGCTGTCGCTGACGGACGAGGGCCGAGCGGAGGCGCGCAAGCTGGAAACTGTGCTGATGGAGGTCCGCGACGCGGCGCTCAAAGGGTTTGACGATGCGGAGCTGGACCAGATTATGGCGTATTGCGGGAAGATGACGCGAAACCTGCGCACGCGCTACCAACAGGGGGAGGAAAAGGGACAAGTATGCGGAAAATGCTAAAGCATCTGAAAAAATATACCTGGACGATTGTGATTATCGTGGCGCTTTTGGTGGTACAGGCGATGTGCGACCTTTGGCTGCCGACTTATACGGCGGCGATCGTGGATGTCGGCATCCAGCAGCAGGGGGTGGAGAGCAGCACACCGGCGATTTTGCGCAAAAGTACGCTGGAAGCGCTCAAGCTATGGATGCCCACAGCGGATGTGGAAAAACTGATTGAGCCCAACTACCGCGAGGCAACTCCGGAGGAAGCGGCAAAGCTTGGCGCTACGTCCAAGGAGCCGTTGATGATCCTTTCGGGCGGCGTGGATGAAAAAACGGCGGAGAGGCTGAATGCGCTGTTCAGCCGTGCGTTTATGATCAACAGCGTGCTAAGCGGCGACAGCGCGATCGACGTGGGCGCGCTGCTGGCCGCAAGCGGAGCCCAGGGCGCAGGCGAAGCAATGGAAAGCGCCCCGCAGGCAAGCGCGGAGACGGCCATGGCGGCTGTTTCCGCCATGAGCGCCGCGGAGCGGGACAAAATGCTTTCTCAAATCGATGAAAGGCTGTTTTCCATACTTCCTGAAAGTACGCTGGAGCAGGCCGCCATCACCGCGGTGCAAAAGGAGTATACCGCGCTGGGCATCGACCTTTCCGCCATGCAGAGCCGCTCCATCTGGTCCAACGGCGGCATGATGCTTTTGATTGCTCTGATCGGCGCAGGCGCGGCGGTGGCGGTGGGCTATTTTGGTAGCGTCACGGCTGCCAGACTGGGGCGCGACCTTCGTGGAGAGATATTCCACAAGGTTATCCACTTTGGCCAGCAGGAGATGGACGGCTTTTCCACCGCGTCGCTCATCACGCGCTCCACCAACGATATCCAGCAGGTGCAAAACGTGATGGTCATGCTTTTGCGCGTGGTTATTTACGCGCCGATTATCGGCGTGGGCGGCGTGCTGCGCGCGCTGCGAACCAACGCCTCGATGGCGTGGATTATCTTTGTGGGCGTGCTTGCGGTCGTGGGCGTCGTGATGGTGCTGTACATGCTGGGCATGCCGCGCTTTAAACGCATGCAGGCGCAGGTGGACAAGGTCAACCGCGTGATGCGTGAAACGCTGACCGGCCTGCCCGTCATCCGCGCGTTCTGCACCCGCAGGCGTGAGGAGGAGCGCTTTGACGAAGCCTCCACGGAGCTGACCAGGACCCAGCTGTTTGTCGGCCGCCTGATGAGCGGCATGATGCCCATGATGATGCTTGTGATGAACGGCATCGCCATTTTAATCATGTGGATGGGCGCGCACGGGATTGAGACGGGCGCAATGCAGGTGGGCGATATGATGGCTTACATCCAGTATACCATGCAGATCATCATGGCGTTCTTGATGATTTCCATGATGAGCGTGATGCTGCCGCGTGCCAGCGTGTCCGCCAGCCGCATCCAGGAGGTGCTGGATACCAAAATCAGCATCACCGATCCTAAGGAGCCTCAGCGCTTTGACGGAAGCAAGCGCGGCCTGGTTGAGTTTAAAGATGTGAGCTTCCGCTATCCCGGCGCGGACGAGGATATGCTGAGCCATATTACCTTTACCGCGCGGCCGGGTGAGACGACAGCCGTTTTGGGAGGCACCGGATCGGGCAAAAGCACGCTGATCAACCTGATTCCGCGCTTCTATGATGTTACGGAGGGTAGCGTTTTCGTGGATGGCCACGACGTGCGGGACGTGGCGCTTGAGGATCTGCGCGACCGTATCGGCTACGTGCCGCAAAAGGGCGTTCTGTTCACCGGTACGGTAAGCGATAACCTCACCTTCGGCTCCACCGATATTCCCGAGGAGCGGGTGCACAAGGCGGCAAAAATCGCGCAGGCGGAGGATTTTATCCTTCAGCGCGCCGACGGCTATGATAGCGATATCGCTCAGGGCGGCGCGAACGTATCCGGCGGCCAGAAGCAGCGTTTGTCCATCGCCCGCGCGGTGGCAAAAAATCCGGAAATCTATATTTTTGACGACAGCTTTTCCGCGCTGGATTTTAAAACCGACGCGGCGGTGCGCGCCGCGCTGAAAGACGCGGCCCGCGATGCGGCGGTGCTGGTTGTGGCGCAGCGCATCTCCACCGTGATGCACGCGGAGCAGATCCTCGTCCTGGACGACGGCGAGTTGGCCGGAAAGGGTACGCACGAGGAGTTGATGAAGAGCTGCGAAGTCTACCGTCAAATCGCGCTTAGCCAGCTTTCAAAGGAGGAACTTGGCAATGGAAAAGAAGAATAGTAACCATTCCCGACGGCACGGCCCAATGGGCGGAGGCGGGGGGATGCACGGCCCTATGGGCGCGGGCGAAAAGGCGAAGGACTTCAAGGGTACCTTCCGTAAGCTGGTGAGCCATCTGGCAAAGTACCGCTGGAGCCTTGTGATGGTGATTGTTTTAAGCGTGGGCAGCGCGCTTTTCAGCATCGTCGGTCCCAAAAAGATGGGCGAAATCACCACGGTGATTTTTTCAGGCCTGATGAGCAAGCTTCAGGGCGGCGCGGGGGTGGATTTCGGGCAGATTGGCTCGCTGCTCCTGTTCCTGTTGGGCCTTTATGTGATCAGCGCGGCGCTGAGCTTTATCCAGGGCGTGATCATGACGGGCGTTTCCCAGAAATTGAGCTACAACCTGCGCAAGCAGCTCGCGGCAAAGGTTCATCGCTTGCCCATGAGCTATTTCGACCATGTAACCCATGGCGACGTTTTAAGCCGCGTTACCAACGATGTGGACACCCTGGGGCAAAGCCTGAACCAGAGCCTTTCGCAGATCGTATCCTCGGCGGCCACCGCTATCGGCGTGCTGGTGATGATGTTTTCCATCAGCTGGCAAATGACGCTGGTAGCGCTGTGTATCCTGCCGCTCAGCGCTGTTTTAATGGGAATGGTGGTCAAAAAGAGCCAGAAGTATTTCGTTGGGCAGCAGAGGTATCTGGGTGAGGTCAACGGCCAGGTGGAGGAGATTTTCAGCGGGCATGTGGTCGTCAAGGCGTTCAACGCGCAGGACGACGCGTCGGCGGAGTTTGACCACACCAATGCGAAGCTCTACAAATCGGCGTGGAAGTCGCAATTTCTCTCCGGCCTGATGCACCCGATTATGAACCTGATCGGAAACCTTGGCTATGTGGCGGCGGTTGTGATGGGCAGCGCCTACGCGGCCTGGGGCCTGATCACCGTCGGCGATATCCAGAGCTTCATCCAATACGTGCGCTCGTTTAACCAGCCCATTTCGCAGGTGGCCCAGATCGCCAACATCCTCCAGAGCACCATGGCTGCGGGCGAGCGCGTGTTTGAGTTCCTGGACGAGGAGGAGGAAGAGCAGACCGTGCCCAATCCCGTATCCATCCAGGGCATCCAGGGAGAGGTCACATTCGATCATGTGCACTTCGGCTATACGCCTGAAAAGACGATTGTCAACGATTTCAGCGCCACGGTGAAGCCGGGGCAGAAAATCGCCATCGTTGGCCCTACGGGCGCGGGCAAGACCACCATGGTACGGCTGTTGATGCGGTTTTACGACGTGACGGGCGGCAGCATCAGGATTGACGGCCACGATATTCGCGACTTTGACCGCGACGAGCTGCGCCTGCTGTTTGGCATGGTGTTACAGGATACGTGGCTGTTTGGCGGAACCATTGAAGAAAATATCCGCTACGGCAGGCTGGACGCGACGGACGATGAGGTTGTGGCGGCGGCGCGCGCGGCGCATGCGCACCACTTCATTAAAACGCTGCCCGGCGGCTACGATATGGTGCTTAACGAGGAGAGCAGCAACGTGTCTCAGGGCCAAAAGCAGCTGCTGACCATCGCCCGCGCCATTCTGGCCGATCCCAAGATCATGATTCTGGACGAGGCCACCAGCTCGGTCGATACCCGTACCGAGGCGCGCATCCAGAAGGGCATGGACGAGCTGATGCGCGGCCGTACCAGCTTCATCATCGCCCACCGCCTTTCCACCATCCGCGACGCGGATCTGATTCTGGTAATGAAGGACGGCGATATCGTGGAGCAGGGTACGCACGAGGAACTGCTGGCAAAGGGCGGCTTCTACAAGGAGCTTTACCAGGCGCAGTTTGAGAAGGCGGCGTAAAACAATAACAAGTCACATACAGGCGCCCCTACCGGCATTGCCGGTGGGGGCGCTTTGCAAATCTGTATTGTGGCCCCATACCCGGGGCGGCTACGCCGCTAACTCAAAAAAATTCACCGAAAGGGGCTTGTTTCTATGCTGATGGAAGTATTCGCGGGCGCGTACAACCCGTCCCCAGCGACAAACCCGGTTTTGCGAAACGCGCTGGGCGTCATGCCCGTCTGCTTTTTAAAGACCTTTGTAAAGTAGTTTTCATCCGGGACGCCGACCGTCTGGGCGATATAACGAACGCTCTGTCCGCTGGTAAGCAGCAGGTCGCAGGCGGCCTCAACGCGGCGGGAGGCGACAAGCTCCATAGGCGTTTGCTGAAAGCGCTCCGCGCAAAGCTCGTAAAGCTTTGTCTTGCCGACGTTCAGCGCGCGGCACAGCGTATCGGTGGTGAGCGGCTGGTCAAAATGCGTGTCGATGAAGTTTTGCAAAAGCAGCGCGTCGTCGCGCTGGTTGGTCGCGTGAAGGCTGTACAGGCGCACTTCGCTGATGCATGACTGTACGATTTCCATGCAGGCGGCCATCTGCTGGGCGGAAACGCGCTTGAGATGCAAAAATGCCTGGTGCAACGCCTCATGGTCCGGATACCACTCACACAGCCCTGATACGCGCTTTCACTGCTCCTCTCGCGGAGCGTCGTCCAGTATCTGCCCGCATAGAATGACCGCGACGGTCTTTCCATTCTCGGTTACGGGCATGGCAAGCTCATAAAGGCCGGCATGGCAAAGGTACTTTTTCTTGATCTGATGATTGCGCACATCCGTTAGCGCCCGGTCGTCGCATGCCACGCAGCGCTGGTAGCCGCCGTTTTCCTGGGCGATCAGGTGGCAAAACGGCGTTTGAAAGCTGCTGGTGTAGACCTCGCGCGCGTTTTCATCCATCATTGCAAACTTGATGCCCGTACAAAGATACAGGTTGTTCAGCAGCCTGCCCAGACGCTGAAAATCCTCCCTGCTGAGCATAAAGAGCCTCCTTTTGGTAAAGGTTTGCTGCTTGTCGATAGGATTATCATAGCATAATTGGCTGAAAAACGAAAGATATTTCTATTTATGCGGACGTTTCTCTCTGCCGCTTTGTCCTACAATATGATATTCTTTGAACACAGAATGACGGATGGTCGTTCAAAACTACAGACCATAGAAGGAGGAATTTCCTAATGAAGAAATTGCTTTCGTTCCTGCTGGTTCTTACCATGCTCCTCTCCGTGAGCGCGCTTGCGTCCGCCGAGGGCAAGACGATCGTGTACTGGTCCATGTGGGAGAGCACCGAGCCCCAGGGCCAGGTCATCCAGAAGGCGGTTGACGCCTATATGGCCGCCAGCGGCAATACCGTTGATTTGCAGTTCAAAGGCCGCACCGGTATCCGCGAAGGCCTGGAGCCCGCCCTGGAGGCCGGCACCGTGATCGACCTGTTCGACGAGGATATCGACCGCGTAAACAAGATGTGGGGCAAGTACCTGCTTGACCTGGAGGAGCTCTCCAAGGCCAGCGATTACGAGGCCACCGCGATTGCCGGCCTGATCGGCGCATGCCGCGAGGTTGGCGGCGGCACGCTCAAGTCCATCCCCTATCAGCCCAACGTATTCAATGTATTCTATAACAAGGAGATTTTCGCCGAGGCCGGTATAACCGCCGAGCCCACCACCTGGGCGGAGTTCCTGGATGTGTGCGAGAAGATCAAGGCCGCCGGGTACATCCCGCTGACCTCCGACGACGCCTATATCCAGACCAACCTTGGCTATCATCTCGCCCGTCTGCTTGGCGAGGCCGGCGTGCACAAGGTCGTCACCGAGGGCCTGTGGGCGGAGGAGCCCGCTGTGCTCAAGGCCGCTCAGGATTATCAGGAGCTGTTTGACAAGGGGTATCTGAGCCCCACCATGGGTTCCTCCGTGTGGCCCGCCAACCAGAACGGCGAGCTCGCGCTGGGCGACGCGGCCATGTACCTGAACGGTTCCTGGCTGCCCAACGAAGTCAAGGCCATGACCGGCCCGGATTTCCAGTGGGGCTGCTTCGCTTATCCGGCGCTTGAGGGCGGCGTGACCGGCGTGGAAGCCGCGAACTATGGCGCGCAGGTGCTGGCCATTAACGCCAAGACCGAGGTTGCCGAGGAAGCGTTCGAGATCATCAAGTACATCACCAAGGGCGAGTTTGACCTGTTGCTCAGCCAGGAGTCCGTGGGTATCCCCGCCGACACCTCCAACACCGAATGGCCCGCCATGCTGGCCGGCGTAAAGCCCGTCATGGACAGCCTGACCACCCGTTTCGGCTGGGCCGCCGGCATTGAGGACAACGCCGACGCAACCCCGATCATCAAGGAGAACTTCCAGAAGCTGGTCAGCGGCACGCTGGATGCGCAGGGCTTTGTGGACGCCATGGAGGCGGCCGCCAAGTAAGCTGCGCGGCAACCTGTTGCGTTACTTGTGGAGGAGCGGCGGTGCGTCCAAGCGGTCACGCTTGTCGCTTCCGCTGCTCCTCCTTCATCATCCACCTGAGGAGGGAATGGCATGAAAAAGAACCGTGGAATGATCGTGACCTTCCTGACGCCCGCATTGATCTTCTTCGTTCTGATCTTCGTGTATCCGATCATTCGTACAGTCATTATGAGCTTTTACAGGGTAGAGAGCGTCACGGCCTCTCCCTCGGAGTGGGTATACACGGGCGTTGAGAACTATATGAAATTGTACAATACGCAGCTGTTCCGCACATCCATGTGGAACCTGTTCCGCATCTGGGCGGTCGGCGGGGTCGTCGTAATGGCGCTCGCGCTGCTGTTCGCCGTCATTTTAAACAGCGGAATCCGTTTCAAGCGGTTTTTCCGCGCGGTCATCTATATGCCTAACATCATCAGCGCCGTCGCGCTGGCGACGATGTGGCTGCAATACGTATTCAACACGCGCTATGGCCTGCTGACCAGCTTCTTCAACTTTCTGGGACTCAAAGAGCTGGCCGCGATTCAATGGACCGATCCGGATCATATGTTCTGGTCGCTGCTGTTTGCATACTGCTTCGGCATGGTGGGTTACCATATGCTGATTTTTTCCAGCGGTATCGAGAAGATTCCCACGGACCTCTACGAGGCGTCCACCATCGACGGCGCGAACAAACCCCGCCAATTCCGGCATATCACATTGCCGCTTCTGCGCGGCGTGTTTAAAACCAATATTACGATGTGGTCCATCACTTCGGTCGGCTTTTTCGTTTGGTCGCAGCTGTTCTCCAACGTAACGGCCAGCAATCAGACCATCACGCCTATGGTATACCTGTATTTACAGGTGTTCGGCGGGGGTAACGTGGTAACGGAGCGCAACGCTGGGCTCGGCGCGGCGGTCGGCGTGCTGATGGGCGTATGCGTGGTGGCGATCTTCTTGATCACCAACGCGCTGATCAAAAAGGACGATCTTGAATTCTAAGGAAGGAGGGCATGCCCAATGATCGCAAGGCACAAGCGGGTAAAACAGAACCGCATTCACGAAAAATTCAACTGGCGTAAGGAGCTTCGGCTGACGCCGGGTTACCTCATCCTCATCCTGTGGGTCGTGTTCACCTTTGTGCTGATCGGCTGGATCGTTGCCGCCAGCCTTGCCACCACCAAGGAGATTTTTAAGGGAACGTCGCTTTCGTTCCCGTCTGGTCTGCACTGGGAAAACTACGCCAAGGCGTGGACCAGCCAGAACGTGTCCACGTTCTTCATGAACTCGCTGATGTATGCCTCCATCTCCACGGTGCTGCTGGTGCTGGTGTGCGCCCCGGCGGCCTACGTGCTGTCGCGCTTCAAGTTTTTCGTCAACCGAACCATTCAGAGCGGTTTTGTGGCGGCAATGGGCGTGCCTGTGGTGATGATCATCCTGCCGCTGTTCGGCCTGGTTACGCAGCTACAGCTTCTCAAACAGGACATCACGGTGCGGCTTTTGCTCATTTTCCTCTACGTCGGCATGAATGTGCCGTATACCACTATTTTCCTTCTGACGTTTTTTAGCAACCTGTCACGCTCCTATGAGGAGGCGGCGGCCATCGACGGTTGCCCGCCCAAGCGTACCTTCTGGCAGATCATGCTGCCGCTGGCGCAGCCGGGTATCGTGACGGTTAGCATCTTCAACTTCATCAACGTCTGGAACGAGTACTTTATCTCGCTCATCTTCGCCAGCAACGACAGCGTCCGGCCCGTGGCCGTCGGCCTGTACTCTATGATTAACTCCATGAAGTACACGGGCGACTGGGCGGGTATGTTCGCGGCGGTAATTATCGTGTTCCTGCCGACCTTCCTGATTTTTATCTTCCTTTCGGAGAAGATTATCGCCGGCGTGACCGGAGGAGGCGTGAAGGGATAATGGCCCGGCGCGCTGAGCTTACGTTTATCGATCTCCCAGTGACGGATTTGCTGGAGGAAAACCCGCTGCCCATGTTTTCCTCCGCGCGGGACAGGACATTCCGGGATGGCGGGCTATTGCCTGTGGAGCGGGATGGGCTGGGGGAAAATACCGGATTTCGAATATTGCCCTACCGACTTCAGGACCGGTATGCGCCCCATGCGCAGAGGCGGGCCGTTTCAGCGGCGGTACTTGAAAACGACCGCCTCAGGGCGGCGTTTCTGCCGGAGTATGGCGGAAGGCTGTATTCCCTGTGGGATAAGCGCAGAGAACGGGAATGCCTGTACATAAATCCTGGGATTCAACTGCGCAATCTCGCGCTTCGAAACGCTTGGTTCTCCGGCGGCGTGGAGTGGAATTTCGGCCATTTCGGCCACACCTGTCTTACCTGCGAAAAGGTGTTCTTCGCAGCCTGTACAGATGAATCTGGCGAGCGCTTTTTACGGATGTACGAGTTTGAGCGCTGTAAGCAGGTGACTTTTCAGGTGGATTTTCACCTGCCCGAGGGTGCGGACGCGCTAACGGCGCATATATCCCTGTATAACAGGACGCACGAAGCCGCGCCGGTCTTCCTGTGGACCAATACGGCGCTTCCCGAAGAGCCTGGGATGCATGTTTATTCGGGCACCCGGGAGGTTGTCGCCCAGCGTGTGAGCAACGACGCCGGAAAAAGCTTTTTCTTTCATGCGCAGTTGCCAGGGGTGTACCGGTCGGGACAGGATGCAAGCGACCCTACCGTGCTGACGTCCTCGACGGAGTATTTCTTCCAAAATCCGCCAACGGAGGAGACCGCTTTCGAGGCGGTCTGGTATCCGGACGGTCGGCTGTTTGCCGAGCGTTCCACACAAAATATGCCCTACCGTAAGCTGTTTTGCTGGGGCAATCACCGTGGCGGGAAGCACTGGCAGCGCTATTTGGCATGCGGAGGTGCGGGCGGCTATGTGGAGGCGCAGGCGGGAACTGCGAGAACGCAGGTCCATCCCACGTGGCTTTCGGCGCAAAGCGCGCTGCATATCACCCAACAGTTCATCCTGTCGGATAGCCCCGCGCCTTGTTCGGAAGACTACGGGCAGGCCCGCGCCGAAGCCGCCTCACGTGTTGAGGCGCTTTTGCCAAAAGCGGACTTGCTTAAAATGCATGAGCGATGCGAAGCGCTGTCAACTCAAAAGGCTGAGGCCCTTCTATTCCATGGCTCGGGATGGGGCGCGCTGGAGCTGAGACGGGATGCCGCCGCGCTGCCGGAGCATCTGGCCTTTCCCGATGAAACGCTTTCGGAGAAGCAGGAACCGTGGCTTGGGCTGCTTGAAGGCCGCGCCATGAACCGTTGCGACTCGTTTATGGTGGCCCAGCCTTGGCTGGAACGCATGGAGCGCGCGGCCCCCAAAACGGCGGCGCTTTGGACGCAGCTTGGCGTCGCCCTTTGCGAACAGGGCCGCACGGAGGATGCGGCGCGCGCATGGGAACAGGCGCTGCTGCTGGAACGCCAGCCGCTTGCCCTGAGAAATCTCGCGTGGCTTGCGCGGCGGCAGGGAAATGATGATTTGGCGTTGGAATCTATGCGCGAGGCGCTTGGGCTGCTTGGCGAAGGAAACGAATCACGCCCATATGCCGAAGAAACCCTGGAACTGCTGACGGACGCCGGGCGCTATGAAGAAGCGTTTGCTTTTTACAGGCAACTGCCGCAATCCCTGCGGCTGGGAGAGAGGCTGCGCCTGCTCGCCATGCGCAGCGCCTGCCGTGTGGGCGAGGACGCGTTTCTGGAAGCGCAGTTTAATGGGGAGTTTACCACCGTCAGGGAGGGAGAGCTCTCGCTCAACGAGCCTTGGAACCTGTTTCGGGCAGGACGGCGCGCCAAAGAATCGGGCATGCCTATAACGGATGAATTATTGCGGGAAACCGCGGCGCTGGAAGAAATACCCGAGCATTTGGATTTTCGGATGGCGCTGGATTAACAACAGATCAGTCTGGGAGGCGGAGACATTATGAAAAAACCAATGCTGGTCATTATGGCTGCTGGCTTGGGCAGCCGCTATGGCGGGCTTAAGCAGATTGCTCCGGTGGACGACCGCGGGCATATCCTGATCGATTACTCCATTTACGACGCGCTTCGCGCGGGCTTTGGGCGCGTGGTGTGCATTATCAAGCCGGAGCTTGAGGCGGATTTCCGGGAGGTCATCTCCGACCGCATCAAAAAGCATGTGGAAATTGAATTTGCGTATCAGCGGCCCGATGTCATGCCCGAGGGCTACAGCATTCCCGAGGGCCGGACAAAGCCGTGGGGGACCGCGCACGCGGTGCTTTGCGCTAAAGAGAAGATCGACGCGCCGCTTTGCGTGATCAACGCGGACGACTTTTACGGCCGCACCGCATTTGAGAGTATCGCGGAATTTCTGCGCGGGTGCGACGATCCAAACGCGCACGCGATGGTTGGCTACCGGATCGAAAACACCCTGACGGAAAACGGGCACGTCGCTCGAGGCATTTGCGATACGGACGAAAGCGGGATGCTTCGCGGAATCGTCGAGCGAACCCATATCGAGCCGCGCGCAGGCGGGGCTGCCTTTACGGAGGACGGCGAGCATTTTACCTTCGTGCCCGACGGCACCTATGTGAGTATGAACCTTTGGGGATTCCACCCCTCCATTATGGCGGAGATTGAGAACCGTTTTGCGCCGTGGCTCAGGGAAAACCTGCCGCGCAACCCGCTCAAATGCGAGTACTTCCTGCCGCTGATTCCAAACCAGCTTCTGGAGGAAAAGAAGGCGACCGTGCGCGTGCTGCCAACTAGCGAAAGATGGTATGGCGTCACCTATGCGCAGGACATGCCGGGCGTTCAGGCTGCGCTTGGCAAAATGCGCGGGGACGGGCTCTACCCGGATGAACTGTGGCGCTAGAAGGCTGAAGGGGTTGATCCTGCTGAAAAATGGGCAAGGCGCTGGGCTTGAGGCGGCGCGCTAACCCCAGGCGCCGTGCGGGTGCGCTTGTTATTTGAAAGAATTTCTCCTAAGGGGTTATAGTGGCTTTGGAAGGATGGTTTTCACAATGGAAAAAATTTATGGGCGCTTTGAGCTGGAGGGAAATCCTCTGAGCTGTACCCGGTATGGAAACGGACATATCAACGACACGTATCTGCTGGTGACGGACCGGCCGCACTGCTATATTCTGCAACGGATCAACCATCATGTGTTCCGTGATGTGCCGGCACTGATGAGAAACCTTATCGCTGTAACGGATCATCTCCGCCAAAAGGACGACGACCCGCGCCATGTGCTGACGCTGGTGCCGACGCTGGACGGCGAGCGCTACCTGACCATCGGGGACGGCGAATTTTGGCGGCTGTATGAGTTTGTGACGGACAGCCTTTGCCTGGATAAGCCCGAAACGACGAACGACCTGATGCAAAGCGGCGTGGCCTTCGGAACCTTCCAAAACCAGCTGGCGGATTTTCCCGCCGAAACGCTGAGCGAAACCATCCCGCGTTTTCATGATACGCCAAACCGCTACACGCTGCTGCGCGAGGCCATTAATGCCGACCGCATGGGGCGCGTTAAGGACGTGCAATATGAAATTGGGTTTTACCTGTTTCACGAGGCGGAGGCCGGGGTGCTTATGGACATGAGCCGCCGGGGGGAACTGCCGCTGCGCGTTACGCATAACGACACCAAGCTCAACAATGTCATGCTGGATAAACGCCTGCGCACGCCGCTTTGCGTCATCGACCTGGATACCGTAATGCCTGGACTGGTCGCCAACGATTTTGGCGACGGCATCCGCTTTGGCGCGAGCACGGCGGCTGAGGACGAGCGGGATTTAAGTAAGGTAACGATGTCCCTTGAACTGTTTGAGGCGTACGCGGGCGGCTTCCTGGGCGCGTGCGGCAAGCGGCTGAATCAGGGGGAGATCGAAACCCTGCCGATGGGTGCGAAGCTGATGACGCTGGAATGCGGAGTGCGCTTCCTGACCGATTACCTCAACGGAGACGTGTATTTTCATATCACGAGGCCGGAACAAAACCTGGACCGGGCGCGCACGCAGATGACGCTGGTCAAGGATATGGAAACAAAGTGGGACCGGATGCAGCGCATCATCGCCCACGCCGCCAGATAGGGCCGGCTCAACCGCCGTCAAAAAGCCGTACGCTCTCCTCATCCATAAAAGCCGGGGTATAGGCGCTGCTTGCGGCTTCCTTCCCCTGGAGGTAGCCGTCCAGCCCGAGCATGAGCATGTGGTCACGGACGCGGGCATATTCGCGGGCGGTGAGGCGGCGGTCCAGCCCCGCGATGGCAACGCCGTTCATGGGTGTATACTGGCGCATAAGGCTGACGGGCGTCTGCGGAGGCAATTCACGCGCGACGGCATCCAAAATCGCGATGCTTTCGCGGGTACGTAGGGGAAGAATCAGATGCCTGACCAGCGTGCCGCGAAGCATCATGCCGTCGTCGTCGTACACCGGCGCGCCGGTCTGCTCGCGCATGGCGCGGATGGCGGATAACGCTACCTGAAAATAGTCCGCCGCGCCCGCGAGCTGTGCGGCGGTTTTTTCATCCGCATATTTGAAATCGGGCAGAAAAACGTCCACCAGACCGGAGGCGGCGCGCACCATCTCAACCGTTTCGTAGCCGCTGGAATTCCACACGACGGGAATGCCTGGCTTGCGCATCCGGAGCGCTTCCAGGATGGCGGGCGCAAAATGCGTTGGGTTGACAAGGTTAAGGTTGTGAACGCCGAGCGCCTCTACGCGCTCAAAAAGTGCGCAAAGCTGAATTGCGTTCATTGCTTGTCCCATCGTATGATGGCTGATGGGTTCGTTCTGGCAAAAGACGCAGCCAAGCGAGCAGCCGCTAAAAAACACGGCGCCGCTGCCGCGCGCGCCGCTCAGGCAGGGTTCCTCCCAATAGTGCGCGGCGGCGCGCGCCACAACGGGCAACGTCCCCATATGGCAAAAGCCGCCGCCGGAGGTTTCGAGCCGCTCGGCGTTGCAACGCCGGGGACAGAGGGTGCATGGAGGCATAAAGGCAACTTCCTTTCAACCGTTGTGTGCCCAGGGCCGCGCTGCCGGCCCGCGGCGACAGTGTAACACAGCCGCGGCGGGGTGTAAAGAACGGTGAGAGCGCCAACATTTCTACAACACATCTCGCAAAACGCTTGTATTTCCCAAAGTGTTGTGGTATACTGCTAATTGCCTGCGGTTGTGGGCGATCTCGAAGGACATTTCGACCCGATGAGCAAGAAAGAAGGGTTTTTCGAAAGAGTGGATATCGCTTTCCTTTCTCAACATGCAGCGCGCTCGGCAGAGCGTGCGACGGCTCCGTTTGGCTTGCCTTTCGGTGCCGTGCTTTGGCAATAGCCGAAGGCGCGTGTGGGAAAGTGTGGAGCGATAGCATGCCGCTCTTTTTGATTGCTTTTTTCAAACGGCCGATTGACAGGTTGGGATAAGGAGCGGACATGGCGAAGAATAAGGGCATGGGCAATGCCAAAACAACCTCCGCGCAGGCGGTGGAGGAGCGCGCGGCGCGGGTAGCGCAGGCGCTTTCCATGGAGCTGGTGGAGGTGGCTGTGCAAAAGGAGAGCCGCGGAAAATGCCTGTGCATTTACGTGGACAAGGACGGCGGCGTTTCACTGGATGATTGCGAGCGCTATCACAAGCAGATCCAGCCGCTTTTAGAGGATGTCGATTACGATTTTCTGGAGGTATCCAGCCCCGGAATCGACAGGCCGATAAAGACCATGCGAGACTTTGAGAAGAACCGCGGCGCGCTGGTGGAGGTAAAGCTGTTTGCGGCCTTGGACGGCAGCAAGCTTTACCGTGGACTTTTGCGCGATATGAACGCGGATACGGTCGTTATTGAGGATGCTCAAGGGCGGGAGGCGGCCTTTGCCAGAAAAGGCGTGGCAATTGTCAAGCCCGTGATTGAGCTGAGCGACGACGATTTTTCGGATGTTGAAGTAGATTGAGGAAAGCAGGGAAGGACAATGAGGGCAACCAGAAAAAATCAGCAGGGGAGCGGACAGGCGGAGATCATCGCGGCTGTGAAGGCGCTGGCCTCCGAGAAGGATATCAGCGAGGATCTGCTGTACGGCGCGATTGAAGAGGCGCTGAAGGCCGCCTATAAAAAGAACGTTTCGCGCGATGAAAACGCGCCCAGCAACCTGAGCGTGACGCTGGACCGCGGTACGGGCGCGGCGCATGTGTTCGCCCGCAAGACCATCACCGACGAGGTGGAGGATACCGCCAACCAGATCACCCTGGAGGAAGCCCTCAGGATTCGGCCCGACTACCGTATGGGCGATATCGCCGAAATCGACGTAACGCCGGGCGGTTTCCTGCGTACAGCGGCGCAGACGGCAAAGCAGGTCATCATGCAGCGTATCCGCGAGGCTGAGCAGGGCAAGATTTACGACGAATATTCCGAGAAGGAAAACGAAATCCTGACCGCGATCGTGCAGCGCGTCGAGCCCAAGGGCGTGTATGTGGAGTTGGGCCGGACAGAGGGCATTTTGGAAGCCGGCGAATGGATGCCCGGCGAGGAATACCATATTGACGACCATATCAAGGTGTACGTGCTGGAGGTCAACCGCAGCGGCCGCGAGATGCTGCGCGGCCCGCAGGTTCGCGTCAGCCGCGTGCATGTGGGGCTGGTCAAGCGCCTGTTTGAGATGGAGGTGCCGGAAATCGCAGCGGGCGTGGTGCAGATCAAGTCAATCGCGCGGGAGGCGGGCAGCCGCACCAAGATGGCCGTGCACTCTACCGAGGTAACGATCGATCCTGTGGGCGCGTGCGTCGGTCCGCGCGGTAACCGCGTTGAAAAGGTCGTGGCGGAGCTCAAAAACGAGAAGATCGATATTATTAAGTGGTCGCCCGACCCGGCGGAATTCATCGCCAACGCGCTTAATCCCGCGCATGTGCTCAGCGTCTTTGTGGCGGAAAACGAGAAGGCCTGCCGTGTGGTCGTTCCCGATAACCAGTTGAGCTTGGCCATCGGCAAGGAGGGCCAAAACGCCCGTCTTGCCGCAAAGCTGACCGGCTGGAGGATCGACATCAAGAGCCAGAGCCAGGCCGCGCAGATGTTTGACATGCCGATGGATGATATGCCCGAGGAACCGATGGGCTTTCAGGCGTTTTACGACGAGCAGGCTCCCTTGGCGGATCTTGAGGAATCCGGTCTGCCCGAGCTGCGTGACATTCCCCTGGAAATGCCCTATAGCGACAGCGAAGACGATACGCTGTAATAGCGAGCGAGGTGTACGCAAGTGCCGCCAAAACCCCGTAAAATTCCGATGCGCATGTGCGTGGGGTGCCGCGAGATGAAGCCCAAGAAGGAGCTCCTTAGAGCGGTTCGTTCTCCGGACGGACGGGTAAGCTTGGATACCACAGGCAAAAAACCCGGCCGTGGCGCATATTGTTGCTATAACGCAGAATGTCTGCGCCGGGCCCTCAAGCAGGGACAGTTGGACAGGCAGTTGGAAGTCAGGCTCTCCGACGAGGTAAACGAGCAGTTGACCCAAACCATGAGCGCGCTGCTCGCCGGACAGGAGAAAAGCCTATGACCGACGCCGTTGAAAGCCGTGTAAAGGGATTTTTGGGCCTGTGCATGCGGGCAGGCCAGATTGTCAGCGGGCAGGAAGCATGCGTGGACGCCGTCCGCCGGGAAACCGCCGGTATCGTCCTGATGGATGAGGGCGCGTCGGACAATACGCGCAAGCGGGTTAAGGACGCCTGCGGGACGCACGGCGTTCCGCTGTACGGGTTGGACGCCGACGCGCTTGGGCGCTGCATCGGCAAGGCGGGACGCATGGTCGCCGCCCTCCCACGGGGAGGAATGGCGGATAAGCTTCTGAGCCTGCTGGAAAACGAACCACGGCTGTAACGGCCATACCATACATTACATTGCGAAATTATGCGGGGGTGCAAGCGGTACAATGACCAAAGTGAAACTCAAGGATGCCACCAAGGAACTGCTCAAGGGCGCTGAGGACATGCTGGGCAGCGTGTCTTCCATGCGCAAAAGCGCGGATGAACTGGCGCAGACGGCGCGAAAGCTGGAGGCGCAGTTCGCTCGCGAGGAAGAGCAGCGCCGCGCGGAGGAAAAACAGGCCGAACAGCAGCGCTTGGCACGCCAGCATACCAAGGCATATACCATGCCAGATACGGATGAGCCCGAGGAGGCGCCGAAGGTGGAAGTAAAAGAGGAAGCAAGGCCTGTCGCGGAGGTAGTGAAGCCTGTCGTACAGGAAGCGCCCAGGCCCGAACCTGTCAAGGCGGAACAAGCCCCTGTAAAGGCGGAGCAGCCGGCCAAGCTCGTTGTTAAGGCTGAGAGCAAGCCCGAAACCGCCGCGCCCGCGACGGTTGAGGCGACTGCCGTTAAGGCGGAGGCTGAAAAGCAGGCTCCGGCGCCCGTTGCGCAAGCCGTGACGCCTGCGGCCGCTGTCAAAGCGCCCGAAGCGCCTGTCACGCCTGTTGCGCCCGCAAAGTCCGTGCCCGGCGCCCCCACGCCCAGACCGGCGCAGGGCGCAAGGCCTGCCGCGCCGGTACAGCAACAGCCGCGTCCTGTTCAGGGCGCTCAGGCCTCCCAGGGTGCGCGTCCCATTCAGGGCGGACGTCCCATTCAGGGCGGAGCTCCGCGCCCCGCTGCGAACCCGCAGGGCCCGTATGGCCGTCCCGCGAACCCGCAGGGCCCGTATGGCCGTCCCGCGAATCCGCAGGGCCCGTATGGACGTCCTGCGAATCCGCAGGGCCCGTATGGCCGTCCCGCGAATCCGCAGGGTTCGTATGGCCGTCCCGCGAACCCGCAGGGTCCGTATGGACGTCCTGCGAATCCGCAGGGCCCGTATGGACGTCCTGCGAATCCGCAGGGCCCGTATGGCCGTCCCGCGAACGGCACAGCTCCCGGCGGAGCACGTCCGGCAGGCGGCGGGTTTGGCCGCCCGGCAGGCGGTCCTGGCGGACGGCCTCCGATGGGCGGCGGGCGCAAGCCTGCGGTTGAGATGACGCCCTCCGTGGAAAAGGAGCGCGTCAGCAACTACGATCCCAATAAGAAAAGCTATATGCGCCAGCATGACCCGGAGCGCGTCGCGAGGAACCGCAAACAGCTGGCCCGCGAAAACTTTAGCGGCTACGACGACGATGTGGTGCGCGGGGGCCGCCGTGCGCGCGCAAAGAAGCCCAGCGCGCAGCAGATGATGGCGCCCATTAAGATCGAAAAGGCATACATGACCGCCGAGACCATTACGGTAAAGGACCTGACCGAGCGTATCGGCAAGCCCGCCGGCGATATTTTGAAAAAGCTGCTGATGCTGGGCGTGATGGCCAACATTAACAGCGAGCTGGATTTTGATACCGCCAGCCTCGTTTGTGGAGACTTTGGCGTAGAGCTAGAGATGAATCTAGCCAAAACCGCGGAGGATGTGCTGACCGATACCGACTTCGAGGACTCGGAGGAGGACCTGGAGGCCCGCCCGCCCGTCGTGACCATTATGGGCCACGTCGATCACGGCAAGACCTCGCTGCTTGACTACATTCGCAACGCGCACGTTACGGCGGGCGAGGCGGGCGGCATTACACAGCATATCGGCGCGTATACCGTCACGGTGGACGGCCAGATTATCACCTTCCTGGATACGCCGGGCCACGAGGCTTTCACCGCGATGCGCGCACGCGGCGCCCAGTCCACGGATATCGCGATTCTTGTGGTCGCGGCCGACGACGGGGTTATGCCGCAGACCGTTGAGGCAATCAACCATGCAAAGGCGGCGGGCGTCCCGATCATCGTGGCTATCAACAAGATGGATAAGGATGCGGCGAATCCCGACCGCGTCAAGCAGGATCTGACCGGTTATGAGCTGGTTCCCGAGGAATGGGGCGGCGAAACGATCATGGTGCCCGTCAGCGCCGCTACTGGCGACGGCGTGGATAACCTGCTGGAAATGGTGCTGCTGCAGGCGGATATGCTGCAGCTGCGCGCCAACCCCAACCGTATGGCCAAGGGCGTAATTATCGAGGCCAAGCTGGACAAGGCGCGCGGCCCCGTGGCGACCGTGCTTCTGCAAAACGGCACGCTCCACGTTGGCGACAACGTGGTTGCGGGCATGGCAAGCGGCCGTGTGCGCGCCATGGTAAACGACAAGGGCGAGCGCGTAACCGAAGCGGGACCGTCGATGCCTGTGGAAATTGCTGGTTTCAACGACGTACCCAGCGCGGGCGACGATATGATGGCCGTCGCGGACGACCATCTGGGCCGTCAGGTTGTACAGGAGCGCCGCGACAAGGTCAAGGCTGCCCGCGTGGCCGCCTCGGCGAAGGTGTCGCTTGATAACCTGTTCAGCCGCATCGATCAGAGCAAGCTGACCAACCTGAACATCATCATCAAGGCCGACGTGCAAGGCAGCGTGGAGGCTGTGAAGCAGGCGCTGGAGAAGCTGTCGGGCGACGAGGTGCGTGTGCGCGTTCTGCACAGCGCGGTTGGCGCGATTACCAGGGACGACGTTAACCTTGCTTCCGCGTTTGACGCGATCATTATCGGTTTCAACATCCGTCCGGACAACAACGCCCGCGACGCAGCCGAGCGCGAGGGTGTGGACGTCCGCCTCTACCGCGTAATCTACCAGGCGATCGAGGATATTCAGAAGGCCATGAAGGGCCTCTTGGACCCCGAATACAAGGAAGTTTTGCTCGGCCATGCCGAGGTGCGCAGCACCTTCAAAATTACGGGCGCGGGCACTGTCGCGGGCTGCTATGTGCAAGACGGCAAGCTTCAGCGCAACGCCGAGGTGCGCCTGCTGCGCGACAACGTGGTGGTGTTCGAGGGCAAACTCAACAGCCTGAAGCGGTTTAAGGACGACGCTAAAGAGGTTGCCTCCGGCTACGAATGTGGCGTGAGCTTTGATAACTTTAACGATATCAAGGAAGGCGATATCGTGGAGTGCTTCATCATGGAGGAAATCGAGCGGTAAGGGGGCGCGGCCCCCTTACAACCCTCGCCCAAGGGATATATCCCTTGTATATCCCTTGGGAATCCCGCTTTGGCGGGGCAATGGTTAAAGGGCAAAGCCCGGCGGCCTTACGCGGGCGGGCGTCGTCCCAGCATCCCATCCAACCCCCGCCCCCCCTCCGCGCATAGCGCGGTAATGGGTCAAGGGCGAAGCCCTTGTGGAGGTTAAGAATGAGTTATCAACGTATTGACCGCATCAGCGAGCAGGTGCGCCGCGAGGTGGATCAGATCATCCGCGAGCAGCTCTCGGACCCGCGCGTTCAGGGCACGTTTAGTGTTACGCGCGCCGAGGTAACGCGCGATTTGCGCTATGCAAAAATCTATGTCAGCATCCTGGAGGAGCACAACCGCGCCCCCATGATGGCCGCGCTAAAAAAGGCGGCTGGCTATGTGCGCCATGAGCTAGGGCAGCGCATGATCATCCGCTACGCCCCGGAAATCCTTTTTGAGCTTGATAACAATATTGAGTACGGCATCCACATCGCGTCGGTACTTAAGCAGGTTCAGGCGGAGGAAGAAGCAAATGACGAAAGCGAAAAATGAGCTTTATCAGATGGATGCGTTGCTGTCCGCCCTTCAGAAGGCGGGCAGCATCTTGCTGTTTTCACACATCTCGCCCGATGGGGACACGCTGGGCAGCGCTCTGGCGCTCAAGCTCAGGCTGGAACGGCTTGAAAAGCGGGTCTGCCTGGTGCTGGACGGGGATGTGCCGACCAATCTGCGCTTTTTGCCGGGCGTTGAGAGCATCTTGTGTCCGGATGCCGAGGTTTCCCCAGAGGGCTTCTCGCTGTCCGTTGCCGTTGACGTAAGCTGCGAGGAGCGTCTGGGTGCGGGTGCGGAACGGTTTAAAAGCGCGGGAACAACGGCGCTGATCGACCACCATGCGACGAATGACGGCTTCGCGGCCATCAATGTGATCGACGGGGACGCACCCGCAACGGCGGTGCTTATTCACCGGTTGTTTGAGGCGCTCGGAGGGCCGGCATCCAGGGACGAGGCGATTTGTCTGTATACAGCGCTATCCACAGATACGGGCAATTTTGTGTATGAAAGTACCAATGCCGAGTGCTTCCGCATGATGGGCTCGTTAATGGAGGCTGGGCTGCCGTTGTCCCAATACAGCCGTATGCTGTTCCGCCAGAAGGAGCGCGCTTTTGTAGAGTTGCTGGGAAAGACGCTTCCCTCGCTGCGGCTGAGCTGCGGCGGAGCGGTTGCTGGGCTCACGCTTAGCTTGCTCCAGATGAAAGAGGCGCAGGCCACCGCAGGCAATACGGACGGCGTGGTGGATTACGCCATTGATATCGAAGGCGTGAAACTGGCTTATTTTGCGCGCGAAACAGCGGAAGGGCGCGTAAAGGTGAGCCTGCGTGCGCTGGAGCCCTACCGGGTGGACGAGGCGGCGGAGTGCTTCGGCGGCGGCGGACATAGACTTGCCGCAGGATGTACGCTTGATCTGCCGCTTGAAGATGCTGCCCGGGCGGTAGAAGCTGCCCTTCATACCGCGGCGGGGAGCGTTTGCGCGTTATGACGGATTCGGGAAGGCCGCTGTGCGGCTTTTTAAATGTGTTAAAGCCGCCGGGAATGTCATCGGCACAGGTTGTGGGGTACGCGAGAAGGCTTCTGGGCGGCGTGAAGCTCGGCCATGCCGGAACGCTGGACCCCGAGGCGGCGGGCGTGCTGCCGCTGATGGCAGGTAAGGCGGCGCGGCTGTTCGATTATATGCAGGATAAGGAGAAGGCCTACGTGGCGGAGGTTGCCTTCGGCAGCGCGACCGATACGCAGGACGCTCAGGGCACGGTAATCGAATCGGGAGAATGCTATCCCTGCGAGGCAGCGATTAAACAGGCTCTGCCGGGTTTTACCGGCAGGCTGATGCAGCGGCCGCCTATGTACAGCGCAATCAAGCAGGATGGGGCGAGACTGTATGAGCTGGCGCGGCGTGGGCGGGAGGTCGTGGTTCCCGAGCGTGAGGTAATGGTGCATGAGCTGACGCTTCGGGCGATGACGGAAAACCATGGCGCGCTTTTATTTGTACGTTGCTCCAAGGGTTTCTATGTGCGCACCCTCTGCCATGATTTAGGCCGGGCGCTTGGCTGCCCGGCGCATATGCGTTTTTTGCTGCGCACGCAAAGCGGCGTATTTACGCTGGAAACAGCGCGGACGTTGGAGGCGCTTGAGCTAGCGGCAAACCGCAACTCGCCTGAAAAACTGCTTCTGCCGCCGGAAGCGGCGCTGGAGCATCTTCCACACACGCAGGTGCCTCCTGAGTTGGAAAAGGCGGTCAGGAACGGCGGACGTTTGCCCTGGAACCGTTTTGATGGCCTGCGAGGAACGGTTGCGGAGAGCGGAGCGCCCGCCTGCCTATGGATGGATGGGCGGCTTTGCGCCGTCGCGGCACGGGTAGGCGACGAACTTAAAATCAGAACGTGGCTGGGAGAATAAACAATTTTCAAGGGGAGGAGAAGGGTATGCAGATTGTTTTGGACGGCCGCGCCGCGACGGAATATGCCGTGCTGGCGCTTGGAATGTTCGACGGCGTACACATCGGGCACCGTGTACTTCTGGAAAGGGGCGGGGCTCTGTCCAGGCAGCGGAGCGTTCCGCTGGTAGCCTGTACGTTTATCAATCATCCCATGGCCCTTGTATCGCCCGAAAAAAGCCCGCCGATGCTGAGCACCTTTGACGAGCGGGCCAGGCTGCTGGAGGAGGCAGGCGTGGACATCCTCTTTGCCATGCCGTTTGACAGGCGCATGATGGAAATGCCGCCGGAGGTGTATGTCGGCGAGCTGGTGCGGCGCTTTCATCCGACGGATATCGTATGCGGCTACAACCACAGTTATGGCCGAAAGGGCAGGGGTACGCCGGCGCTGCTTGAGGCACTGGGCGGCGCTCTGGGCTTCCGAACCTCGGTTGTGCCCAAAATTACGTTGGATGGGCGGGAGGTAAGCTCCTCCGCCATCCGGGCGCTTTTGGGAGCCGGAGAGGTCGCAAGGGCGCGCGAACTGCTTGGCAGGCCATACGCGCGCCATGCCACCATGGCGGGTCGAAGCCATGGCCGTTGCGAGTTGGTGATGACGCCAAACGGCAAGCAGGATGTACCCAGCGGCTGCTACCGTGCGCTGATGACCACACTGGAAAAAACCTACCCCGCGACGCTTTGCGTGGAGCGCGTAGGGCATGCCAGCTGCCGTTTGCCATCGCCGCTGACGCTTGGGGGGGATGTTGCTTTGCGTTTTGTCACGCGCATGGACGGATGACAGAGCGGAGGTTGTTTGTTTCATCCAAAACAACGTTCGCCAATTGATTTTCTTCGAAAAACACGTTTACAAACCCTATGTCCCGTGGTAAAATAAAAGATGCGTGCAAGCGCATGCAAAGAACCGGGTTCGCAGCTTACCGAAGGCCAGCGGCAGGCTATGGACGCGGCGATTACCAGGAGACGGCATGACCGTCGCCATAACAAAGGAGGCAACCCCAATGGAAAAGTCCGAGATCATCAAGACCTATGCCCGCCACGAGGGCGACACCGGTTCCCCTGAAGTGCAGATCGCGCTGCTCACCGAGCGCATCAACCACTTGAACGAGCACCTCAAGATCAACAAGAAGGATCACCACAGCCGCCGAGGCCTGCTGCTGATGGTAGGTAAGCGTCGCGGCCTTCTGGACTATCTCAAAAAGACCGATATCGAAAGCTATCGTACCCTGCTTAACCAGCTTGGTTTGAGAAAGTAATACCTGTTGGAGCGCAACCGCGCCTTGGCGGTTTATCCCGCCAAGCGCGGCTGTTTTTGCAATACGCGGGCAGGTGAGGGTCCCGCGGGGTCCGCGGCGAAAGCCGCGACAGTGGAGCCGCGCCAGGCAAGGGCCTGAGCGCAGGAAGAGGAGAAGTAGATGGATTACAAGGTTTTTTCAACTGAACTGGCGGGCCGCCCGCTGACGATTGAGTTTGGTAAGTACGCGATGCAAGCGGCTGGTTCCGCTTTTGTACGCTATGGCGATACCGTGGTGATGGTGAACGCCACCATGAGCGAGAAGCCGCGCGACGGCGTGGATTTCTTCCCCCTGAGCGTGGATTTTGAAGAGAAGCAATACTCCGTGGGCAAAATTCCCGGCGGCTTCATCAAGCGTGAGGGCCGCCCCACCGAGAAGGCGACCCTGACCTGCCGCCTGATCGACCGCCCGCTGCGCCCCCTGTTTCCCAAGGGCATGCGCAACGACGTGCAGGTTGTGGCCACCTGCCTGTCCGTGGATAAGGATATTCCCCCTGAAGTTCCCGCGATGATCGGTTCCTCCGCGGCGCTTTCCGTAAGCGAAATTCCATGGGGAGGCCCCACCGGCACGGTGGTAGTCGGCTGCGTGGATGGCGAGCTGGTGCTTTGCCCCAACGAGGAGCAACGCCAAAAGAGCACCTTGCACCTGACCGTTAGCGGCACCAAGGAAGCCGTGTTGATGGTGGAGGCGGGCGCGAAGGAGGTATCCGAGGAGCTGATGCTTCGCGCGATCCTTTTCGGCCACGAGGAGATCAAGAAGATCGTCGCCTTTATCGAAAACATCAAAAACGAAATCGGCGCGGAAAAGGCGGAGGTTGCTCTGGTGACCACCGGCGAAGACGTGAAGGCCGCCGTGCGCGAGTACGCTTACGACAAATGCCTCTACGTGTTTGAAACCCCGGATCGTCATGTGCGCCAGGAGCGCGAGGCCGCGGTGAAGGCGGATTGCGCCGAGCATTTTGCCGCGCAGTTTGAGGGCCGCCTGAGCGAGGTAGCTGACGCACTGTATTACCTCAACAAGGAGATTATGCGCAAAAAGATCATCGAGCAGGGAATCCGCCCCGATGGACGCGGCCTGACCGATGTGCGTCCCATCTGGTGCGAGGTGGGCGTGCTGCCCCGTACGCATGGCAGCGCGATCTTTACCCGTGGTGAAACGCAGGCTCTCACCGTCACCACCTTGGGCAGCATGAGCGACGTTCAGATTTTGGACGGGCTTGGCACCGAGGACAGCAAGCGTTACATCCACCACTACAACATGCCCCCCTACGCCACCGGTGAAGCGGGCCGTATGAAGAGCCCCGGCCGCCGTGAGATCGGCCATGGCGCTCTGGCAGAGCGTGCGCTCGAGCCCGTCGTTCCTTCCGAGGACGAGTTCCCCTATGCGCTGCGCCTGGTAAGTGAAATCCTTTCCAGCAACGGCTCCAGCTCCATGGCCTCCGTGTGCGGCAGCACGCTTTCGCTGATGGACGCGGGCGTGCCGATCAAGCGCCCCGTGGCAGGCGTCGCCATGGGTTTGATTAAGGACGCCGAGAGCGGTAACGTCGCGGTTTTGACCGATATTCAGGGCCTGGAGGACTTCCTGGGCGATATGGACTTCAAGGTGGCGGGCAGCGTAAAGGGCATCACCGCCATTCAAATGGATATCAAGATCGCCGGCATCGATAGGCCCATTTTGGAAAAGGCGCTGAATCAGGCGCTGGCGGGCCGCCTGCATATCCTCAAGATCATGTTGGAGACGCTGGGCCAGCCGCGCGAGCATCTCAGCAAGTACGCGCCCAAGATCGTCCGCTTCACCATCAACCCGGAGAAGATTCGCGAGGTTATTGGACCAGGCGGAAAGATGATCAATAAGATCATCGCTGAGACAGGCGTGAAAATCGATATCGAGGACGACGGCCGCGTCTATATCGCGACCCCGGACGAAGCCGCCGCCGCCAAGGCGCGCCGCATCATCGAGGGCATCGCCAAGGATGTCGAGGTGGGCGATGTATATTTGGGCAAGGTTGTGCGCATCATGAACTTCGGCGCATTCATTGAGCTTACGCCCGGTAAGGACGGCATGCTGCATATCTCCAAGATGGCCGACCACCGTGTGGAAAAGGTCGAGGATGTGATGAACATCGGCGACGAAGTTGAGGTGAAGGTCAACGAGATCGACTCGCAGGGCCGCGTTAACCTGATTCGCAACGATATCACCTACGCCTCGCCCGAGGGCGGCTTCCGCGCCGGCGGCGGCGAGCGCCGCCGTCCCCCGCGCAGGGATGGACGTCCCTCCGGCGGAAACGACCGCACCTGAGGAAACAGGTATCGCGGGGGCGAAGTACCCCGCGGCTAAAACATAGCCGCAAGCCGCCGGTTGCATGGACAAAGCGCCATGCAATGGGCGGCTTTTGGGTTTTTTGACCCAAGAAAGGAACGGATGCAATGTTTGATCATATCACGCTGCCAAACGGCCTGCGCGTGGTGGGCGAAAGGCTTACGCATGTAAGGAGCTGCACCGTCGGCATATGGGTGAAGGTGGGTAGCATGAACGAGCAGCCCGAGGAAAACGGGCTGTCCCACTTTATTGAGCACATGGTGTTTAAGGGCACGAAAAACCGCTCCGCACGCGATATCGCCGAGGAGATGGATATGGTGGGCGGACAGCTTAACGCCTTCACCAGCAAGGAATGCACCTGCTACTACGCCAAGGTGATCGACGACGATCTGCGCCTCGCGGTGGATATTCTGGCCGACCTTGCCCTGCGACCTGTGTTTGACGAAAAGGAGTTGAACAAGGAGCGCGGGGTGGTGCTGGAGGAAATCGCCATGGTGGAGGATACCCCAGAGGATCTTGTGCATGAGCTGTTGTGCGGCGCGCAGTATTCCGGCTCGCTCCGGTTCCCGATTTTGGGTGCCAACGAGCGCATCCGTGGATATTCCCGCGCGGATATGGTCGCGTATTGGCGCAGGCACTATGTGCCGCAAAACATGGTGCTTGCCATCGCGGGTAATTACGACTGGGAAAATTTCATCCAGCTTGTCAATACATATTTTGATAAATTTTCCAACAAGCAGGGCGAGGAAGCGCCATGCCAGCCGCAGCGCTTTGAAAGCGGACGGAGGTCGCGCGCCAAGGATACCGAACAGCTTCATATCTGCATGGGCTTTCCGGGCGTGCCTTCCGACAGCGACGACCTGTATGCGCTCTCCGTGTTCAATAACGCGCTGGGCGGCGGCATGAGCAGCAGGCTTTTCCAGCGTATCCGTGAGGAGTTGGGCATGGCCTACAGCGTATACACCTATTCCAGCTCCTACCGCGATATCGGCGTATTTAACGTATATGCGGGCACTACGCCTGAAAACGGCGAAACCGTCATTCGTGAAATGCAGGAGCAAATGAAGCTTTTTGTGGATAAGGGCCTGACGGAGAAGGAGTTTAAGAGCGCCAAAGCCCAGCTTCGCGGCGGTTTTGTGCTGGGCTTGGAAAGCTCCAGCGGGCGCATGCAGTCCATCGGCCGGGGCATGCTGCTCTTGGGTAAAATGCGCGACCCGGAGGAGACGCTTTCAAAGATCGACGCTGTAACCCAGGAGGATGTGATGGCGATTGCGCGCCGCGTGTTGGACGCTCCGCCAAGCGCGGCGATCGTGGGCAAGGATGCGCAGAAATACCTGGAGATGATCGGGGGCGTGCCGCGTGGATAAGCTAGAACGCATTTTTGAGCTGCAAAAGGGCTTTCAGGACAAGCTGAAACAGGAGCGCGGGCTCACGGATATTCCCATGCAGGAATGGCTCCAGAAGCAGACGCTGGCGATGGTTTCGGAGCTGGCAGAGCTTTTGGAAGAAGTCAATTTTAAATGGTGGAAGAACCCGCACGAGCTGAACACGGCTAATATTCATGAGGAATTGAGCGATATCTTGCATTTCTTCATCAGCATGTGCATTGAATCCGGTATGACCGCCGACGATCTTTTTAACGTCTACGTTGGTAAAAACAAGGAAAACCACATGCGGCAGGACGGTACAAGCCGGAAACATGGCTATGAAACGGGCCTTCAGCCATAAGGCGCGCCGCCGCAGGTACAACGACGGGGATGCATCGCTAAACCCCTGGGGTTTGGCATAGCTCTTGACAATCCCATTATACATGGAGAGGGGGTGGCCCCAAATGCCATGGAAGGCCGGAGCATCGCTTCCGGGCGGTTACACGCTGCTTGAGCGCGTCGATCTGGTTCGGAATCGCGCGCATTTAAAGCGTGTGGTGTGTCTATCGGTTGGGCTGGCAGGCGCTGCGCTTCTGGCGGGCTTTTGCTTCGCGCCCGCCGGAGGGAACGCAGGGACGGTTACAGTGGGTAGCTTCATTGTGAAGCTTTTGACGGCGGCGGCGGGTCTTGCGCTGTACATGGCGGGGCATGAGGCGGTGCATGGATTGGCTATGTGGGCGGCCGGGCGCGTAAAGCCGCATTTTGGCTTTACCCTGATGTATGCCTATGCTGGCAGCGACGCTTTTTTTTCAAAAAACGCCTATCTGTGCATCGCGTTGGCGCCTGCGGCCGTATGGGGCATTGGGCTTGCGCTTGGTTGCGCGCTTGTTCCGTCCGATTGGTTTTGGGTGGTATATGCGGCGCAGGTGTTTAATCTCTCCGGTTCCGCGGGCGATTTTTACGTGGCGGCTCGGGTGCTGCGCATGCCCGGCGGCGTGCTGGTGCGCGACACGGGCACGGCCATGATGGCATTTTCCCCCATGCAAACGGCAGCGGACGCATAGCGCTTCCTGATATTGCAAGCGGCGGCAAACCTCCTTTCGGGCAAAATAGCGCCGAGGGAGGTTTTTTAAATGAAACGGATTGGAATGTTGGGTGTTCTGTGCGCCGCCGCGCTGATGATGCAAGGCTGCGCGACCAGTGCGCAGGGCGCGCCCGTGCCGACAACCACGCCCACCGGCGCGCAGCTACAGGCGGAGGATGTGGCCTGGCCGAGCGACAAGCTGAAAACAAATGAAAACGGCGTACCTACCTTCTCCGTCTACGTGGTTGACGACAAAAAGGTGGAGAATGTGGATGTGGAGAGCTATGTGGAGGGCGTGCTGGCGGGTGAGATGAAAAACGACTGGCCGCTGGAGGCACTTAAGGCGCAGGCAATTTTGGCCCGCACCTTTGTGCTGAAGTTTGTGGATGAGAAAAAAAGCCAGTATGAAGGCGCTGATATCTCCACGGATATCGAGGAAGCTCAGGCCTATGACGCAAGCGCGGTAAACGACCGAATCAAGCAGGCGGTGGCCGAAACAAAAGGGTTGGTATTGTCCGCCAACGGCGAGCTGCCCTACGCTTGGTTTCATGCGCATAGCGGAGGCATGACGGAACTGGCTAAGGCCGGCCTGGGCTGGGATAAGGACGAGCCGCCCTACACCCAGGTAGTAGAGAGCAACGAGCCCGAAACCGTGCAAAACGAAAAGGACGCCCAGACGCTTAAGGATGCACAGACCTGGGAGGCGACGTTTTCAGCGGCTGAGTTTGCCGCCGCCTGCGAGAAGCAGGGCGTAAGCGTAGACCTGGGAAACGGTGCGCAGCTAACCGTGGACGAACGGGGCGAGAGCGGCCGGGCGGTAACCATCAGCGTTAACGGCAAGCCCGTAAAGGCGACGGAGCTGCGCATTGCGCTGGGCAGCACAAAAATGCGAAGCACGCTGATCACAAGCCTGCGCGTAGAAAACGGCAAGGTGATGATTGCGGGCAAGGGCTACGGTCATGGCGTGGGTATGAGCCAGTGGGGCGCGTACGGCATGGCGGAACAGGGCAAAACGGCCGAGGAGATCGTTAAGCACTATTTCAAGGACGTCTCCGTCGTGAAAATCTGGTAGCGGAAGGGCGATGTCCTGCACCCAAATCGCCCCTTAAAGCCATGCGCCTTTGCCGCAAGGCGGTAGCAAGTATCCCCCGGCTGTGCCGGGGGATATGAGGGGGCATAGCCCTAGAATACCAGCGGCGCCCTAACAGGCGTATATACACTCTGCCACATGTGTAAGTAGTTATAGCCGTTTCTTATGCCGCCAAGTCCGTGTAGGACATGTTCCCTTACAGGGGTTTCTGTTACTTGTTGAGAGATTTGAAGACTTTTCTCTTCTTGCCCAAGAACGCGATTGCTCCTCCAATTAAAAAAGACGCGATTGTCAACGCCAGCCAGAGCCACGGCATAGAAGAATCGCCGGTTTTGGGAGGATTGCCGGGCTTGGGCGGCATAGGAGTAGCTTTGAAACTCACGCTAATGACATGATCTGTGGTCACATTGCTAAAGAGATAGCCACTCACCGCACCCACGCTCGCGCCGTCTACCAGCACGTCGCCGACTTCATAACCGTTATTCGCTGTGATTGCAAAGCTCTGATTGTCGCCGTCATTAACCGCTACGGCTCCGCTTGGCGAAATGCTGCCGTTTGCGCCCGCTGTGGCGGTGATGGTATTCGTGGCTGACGGTTCATAATACGCAATCGCATAGCTGGAAAACTTGTTCAAGTGGGCGGTTACGGTGGTTTTTTTTGTGTCCACGGTTATGTGCTCGCCGTTTGTATTCGTGGTTTCGGTAATCTTGTCCACCTGTGCGCCATGATAGCGATAGATGGCATAGCCGTCCTTGCCCTGGATAGCCTCCGGCAGGTGAAAGATGACCGTGATGAGGTTCACTCCATAATCGGCTGCGGAAAGATCTACTATTTTTTGGGCAGGGCTGTTATTGATGCTCTCAAACAAATCAAAATCCATCATCACCCCCTTGACCATTCCCCTGTCTTGTTTGATCCTGGCTTTGACATCGGCGGCGTTGGGAGTGGTTTCGTTGCGGAGTCCCCTGAGCTCGATCAGCACGTTGGTGTTGGCGGCAGATTCGCCTGCTTTGGCCGCGATATCGTCCAGCCCGCCGGCCTCGAGGTTGGGCGAGAGCGTGTCGCTTCCGTCGAAGGTAACGACGCTGTTGTAAGTGCCGCTTGGCAGCGTTACGTTCTGCCGGATGGCTTGAGCGACCGTTACTAACACGGTGACGGTCACCGGTTTTCCGTTAACCATGGCGGAAACAATGAGATTATACTCCCCGGCGGGAACGTTAGCGTGGTATCTCCAGTTGGGGCCGCTGCCGCTTACCGCGACGGAGGTGTAAACGCCGTCGCGCACCAGCTTGGCGGTGGGCGTCGCGTCCGCGTCGCCTGTGATGTCCCCATTCACCTCATGGGTCGGCTCGTTTATAGATTCAAAAACAATCTCCCCAACGGATTTTCCCCCGTACCATACATAAGCTTTGTTATCCGCCACAACGGTGGATTTTGTTTTTTGCACCGTTAGCCTGCCCGTCGCATTGTCGAACGCCGTGACGGACAAGCCTGGGATTGCGGTGTAGGTATCCGGGGAAGAGGAAAGGGTAAAATGCTCCAGCTTCACCCTGGTGGAATCGGAGACGATTTCCTCAATGTCGTCGATGGCGGCAATATCCACCCGATCCGCGGCGGTGGCGTCGTCCGCCGCGTCAGCGGCATAATAGAGCGAAACCGTGTTATCCGTTCCAACCTCTGTCCAAGGCGAGACAAGGAAATAATTGGATACTTCGCTGTCGTGATAATCCAAAACGGCATAATCCTTTTTACCATCGTTATTAGCATCAATGACAAACGTAGTTGGATCTGCGCTGAAAATACCGGACTTGATTTTAATGACGCCTTTGCAATAATCAGATGTAAGGGTTAATGCAGCCGCTACCCAGTAAGTATCTTTACCGGTTACAATGACGTTTTTCGTTTCGCCTTCCTGCGCAATTCCGTTGGCAATAGGAAAGCCCGCCGTTTTGTTGATTGTTATGTTATTCAGCGTGATGGTATCGCTCTGAAACGCCTGGCTGCCCACCCACATGGCCTCATTTTTACCGATGAAGCTGGCGTTGGAAATCCCGGTGAGATTTGCGACAGGATATCCAATATAGAAGACTTCGCCGGCAGAAGCGTCTGAATTTTTGAAAGTGCCTCCGTTGATGGTCAGTGTTCCACAGAGCGACATTGCATAGTAATCGCCGTAGATTGCTCCGCCGTTGATGGTAATCTGCGTTTTATCAACGCTGGTTCCGGCAGCCGCCGCTGATTCCACCACAATACCGCAGGTATAATACGTTTTATTCGCGAATGAGGCTGCCTTTTTTGCGGTCATTTCCACACCGTCGTTGATGGTCAAGGCCGCGGCATCATCTGTTGCCTTGAACGCGGAGTACATATAGACCGCGCTATTTCTGGTCCTGTCCTTTGCGTAGCCAATGTTTGCGTCTATCTTTATATTTCCGTCTAAAGTCAAATCGCCATAGTTTTTGATGAGATAAATGAGCGGTGTCGCGTCATTATGAATTCTTCCGTGGGACGGATCGCAAGCGCCTGTATTCTTTATCGTCAGCTTGCCCGTTTGATGTACCTGTATTAGGCAGCTTAAATTCTCGATATTGCCTGACACAACGCCGCCGCCAATTAAGGGCGCGTTTTGCATTCCGTTTCCGGTGATCGTATATCCATTCAGGTCAATGGTAGTCTCGTCGCCTTCAATCACGCGCAACTGCCAATCATGAAGGTCAAGGTCTTTCTGTAATTGATTTGCGCCGCTTGGAAAACGAATGTAAATATTGTTAAACAGGATATTGTGATCCGGGCTGTATAGCTTTTCAAGCATTTCAGGCGTTAACAATATTCCGCCGCCGCTTCCTACGATATTTCCCGAAAAAGTGCCGCTGTTCAGAAATATCTTGGCTTTGGAGCCATTGTTATTCACACAGGCGGAGCTTGAGGTATAAGAGCCACCGTTGATTGTAATCTGTCCGGTAGAGCCGCTGGCGGATTCAACGCAGTTGCCGAATTGCGATGCATAAGAACCACTCTCGATGGTGACCGTTGCGATGTCCTCCGCCAGGATGCAGCTTGTTACGGTGCTGTTCTGCGTGATGCCGCCGCTGCCATCGGTGGAGCTGTCTTTCAAATTAATGGCTGACGTTCCATACACATCAAGGCCGTAGCTTGTACTGGAGCAGGTCAATCGATGACCGTTAAAGTCTATTGTGAGATTTTGGGAACCAATTAAAACGCTTGATTCCTGCGTATCTGTGTTTAAAACAATCGTGTCGCCATTCTCTGCCTTGCCGATTGCACCTTGCAACGTTTTATAAGTCGCACCCTCCGCGCGGGCGGCAGAATCGTCTGCGGTGGTGTTGTTCACAAGCAGGGTAACGGCATTGCCGCTCGCGCTGCTTGCCGCGAGCACGCTCGTTGGCAGCATGGTGACAAGCAGCGCCGCTGCCAGCGTAAGGGACAGGAGCTTTGCGCGTAGATTTGTTTGCCTTTGCATCATCATTTCCTCACGGATTTTTTTAGTGTTCACGCAAATTTCGTTTCACACATGGATTCCCGAACCTTTTTTCTTGCAACGGGCTTGATGACGTAGCCTTGCGCCCGTGTTTTAATGGCATCTCCCGCGTAGGCGTCCGTTGCGGTGACAAACACCGTGAGCACGGCGGGTTGTGTGGCCTTGACCGCCGCCTGTAAATCGAAGCCCGTAATCCCCAGCATGGCCGCCTCGGTATACAGCGCGTCAACGGGATGGTCCCGGGTGTAATCCGCGGCGGCCTCCGGGTCGGTGAACACGACCACCTCGCATCCTGGAAAGGCCATGCGTAAGCATTTGACCAACCGCTTCAAATCCCTTTTATTTGGATCGACTGCCACGATTACCATATTGCGTGCCTCCCATTTTTTTCAGCCCCATTTGTTCTTTAATTACTCATTCTTATTGTAAGAGGCAATGCTGACACCACGCTGACAAATCCACGTTGTATACAGATAAAGAAATCCGGCAGCGCAGAAATGCATTGCCGGATTTCTTTATCTGTAAATAATTAGGTATGCCTGATATTCATCAACTCGCCAACGGTAAACTCCGCCCAGCTGTAATTAGACATATACTCGCCGGTAAAGGCGTTTAGCTGCGCTACATCGCCCTCCAAAACGGCGTAGTAATCGCAGTCGATCAAAGCTGTATCTATGGCGATATCTTGGCGACTCTTCATGATAAGATCCTGTAAACCTATATTCTTAAAGGTTTTGACTAAATCTGAGACAATCTTTTGCGTATTGTTCTGCACTGTGCGGTCGTATGGTTTGTCTTCCCACAGTACCGCCGACAGGTCGGCGTAGGTAACGCGCGCGCCTCTGCGGTCGATCAGATAGGCAAGGCATTCCTTGCACTTCGCCCATGGAAACTTTAAAGGCTGACCATCCGCGAATACCTCAAAATAGCCGAAGGTCTGTATCCGCACCCGCTTGTCCACGTGGCGCGGCAGGGGATGACGTAAATTTTCCAGCTCCACGCGCAGATCGCTTGCCCTGACTGGCTTTAATAGATACCCGCTGACGTGAAGCCGCAGGGCGTCCAGCGTGTAACTATCGTAGCCGGTGATAAAAATAACGTTGATGTTTGGGCGAAGGTCTTTGCACTTCTTGGCAAGGGTGATCCCGTTCATTCCTCCCATCTCAATGTCTAAAAAGGCGATGTCCACTTCATTTTCCTGCAAATAGGCAAAGGCTTCCGCTGATTTCAGAAAGCTCCTGATTTCATCATCCGCTAAAACCTCATGGAGCAGCGCCACCATATTATCCAGCGCAAGCTGTTCATCGTCAACCGCGATTACTCTCATAGAATCCCTCCTTTGGCAACATAATTTTCACTTCGGTTCCAATACCGATTTCACTGCATATTTGCAAGCTGCCGTCACATTGCACTTCTACTCTTTTCTTGACGTTCGCTATGCCAACGTGGGGGCGGGCATTGTCCGGCTCGGCTGTGGTATCAAAACCGGTGCCGTCATCAGAAACGGTAATGAGGATGGCATCCGATATTTCCTCGCTCTTGATGGTGAGTGTCCCACCCCCATCCTTTTTCGTCAGACCATGCCGCACTGCGTTCTCAACAATCGGCTGCAAGGTCAGAGAGGGAACATGAAAGTCTGAGAAGGTGATTTTCCATACCACATTTATCCGATCCCCAAAACGCATTTTTTCAAGATAAAGATAATCCTCAACGTGCTCCACCTCTTTTTCAAAGCGAATCAGCATCGGGTCGGACAGCGAGTAGAGATTTCCCCTCAGATAATAGGAGAAATGCTCCAACGCCTCGGACGCCTTCTTCGGTTCGGTGTCGCAGAGCTGCTTGATCCCCAGCAGGGAATTATAAAGAAAGTGTGGCTGTATCTGCGAGAGAATCAATGCGCTGCGGCTTTTTTCCAGTTCCAGTTCTCTTTGGTCGGCCTCCCGCGTCATTTCCATTTGGATGCTGATATAAATGCATATCAAGCAGATTGTGGTCGCTAAATAGAGGACGGCGATCCCGTAAAAAAAGATTTGAACCAGCAGCGCGGCGGCAGGAAGGCAGATATACGAGGCAAAGGCTATGATTTCCCGCTTTTTAAGATGCTTTCGATAGCGGACAAGCAGTCCTCCATTTAGAATCAGCGCGATAATGCCAAAAACTTGAGAAAGCCAGAACAGGCCCTGCCGGTGGTAGATGTTATGTTCGTCAATCATGTAGTATATGCCGTTAAACTGCGAGAGCACCGTGAGTGCCACGGCAATCAGCATAAGGGTATATATGGCGTAGAGTGGTTTTTTTGAAACAGCTACGTTTTTCGCCGACAGAAAACAAAAGAGATAGTGAATAAAGAGGGCAAGCATCACGTAGCCAAGTACAAAGACCAAAAAGTTGGAAATGCGCACGGCAAAATAGCTGGTGGTATCCGGCCTTCCCTTAAAGAGCCATGCGGTCGCGTCACAGAATAAAAGGGCAGTGCTGCAGATCAACATTCGGACATAGCAGCGTTCCGGCCGCCCCCGCTGGCGGCGGGTAATATACAGGCAAAGAAGGAAGAGTAGGGACAGCAACCCACCAAACGCTTCCATTGAAACATTAACATATCCAATCGTACTCATATCATCTGTCCTTTTCTTTACGGCAGGACATAATTATATACGAATATCTGTAGAGCTTCAAGCGTGAAAAATGGAGGGTTCAACTCCGAACTCCGTGAAGAAAGAGGAAAGCATGTTGCAAGATGCGCAGAGAATTCTCGGTGGTTTGCCGCTTTGACTGAGCTAAAGCCGCTTTTCCACTTTCACGGAGTTCGGAACAGAGCCTAATAGAGCGCTGGATCGATGTCAATAAAGAAGACAAGTAAAAAATCAAAAGAAAGGTTTTTCGGTCTGGTCTGGAGTGAGCCCCTTGTTATGGGAATGAGGGCGGAAGGCATTGTAATAGCTGTGAATGTAGTGAAAAACGGATAGCTTCAAGTCATCAAAGGAAGCATAACTTTTCCTGTTGGTTTCTTCCTTTTTGAGATATTTGAAGAAGCATTCCATCACCGCATTATCGTAAGGATGCCCCTTTTTCGAGAAGGATTGAATGATATTCAGCGCATCAAGCTCCTTGCGAAAGTCAAAGGAAGTATACTGACTTCCCCGATCTGAATGAAAAATCAGCCCTGACTTGATGCTTCTGGAGGCTACTGCGTCGTGCAGCGTTTGAATGGCCAGATGCTTATCAATTCTGCTGGAGAGCCTATGTGCAATCACTTTGCGGGCAAACAAATCCAGAATGACGCAAAGATAATAGGTCCGCCCACCCGCCTTCAGATAAGTGAAGTCACTCACCCAAACCTGATTGATAGACCCCGGATTGAAACGCTGGTTGAGCACGTTTTTCATGGGCTCGCCGTCCCTCGATTTAGCGTGCTTGAAGGCAGGCTTCACCGTGCTCATGGATGGAAGATTCATGGTTTTCATCAGGCGGTACACTCGGCCGTAGCTGATGCTGATGCAATGATCACGTTGAAGGCAAATGGCGATTTTTTGAGCGCCAAGGCGTTTGGAGGACTTGGCGTAGATGTTTAAAATCAGCTTTTTCAGCATATTGTTTTCCACATCTCGAGGGCTCAAAACACCGCGTATTTGCTTGTAGTAGGTGCTGCGATTGACCCGCAGCACCCGACACAATACAGCGATTTTGTGTTGGCTCGCCAGCCCTTGAATGGCCTTTATTCTTTGCTTGAGTGTGGCGTGAAGATTGCAATCGCTTTTTTTAGGATGAGATTTTCTTCCTCCAACTGTGCGTTTCTCTTTTGCAGCTCTTTGATTTGCTTGGCTGTAAGGATGGTTTCATCATCAATTTTCACTTCTGAAAACTGATGAATCCACGCTGATAGCGTACTGGAAGAAACCCCATATTCATTCTTGATCTGTGCATAGGTTTTCCCTGATTGATACAGCGTTACCAAGGTTTTTTTGTACTCTGGGCTGTACTGTGTCTTCTTTGTCGGCATTTTCTCTTCTCCTTTTGTGCTTGTCTATCATGATACACCACTTGTCTACTTTTGTAGTATAGATCCACGCCATGAGATGACAGAACTTTAAATCAAGAAAATGTATGCAAAGGAAAAATGTGAAAGAAAAGCCGTCCGGCCCTCCGCCGGACGGCGAATGCTATCCAATTCGGCGGCAACCATGCCGCTTCCCGGACACCCTTGGCGCGCGGGAAGCGGGTCAAGGACGAAGCCCTTGTCATACATGGGCGGGTTCGCGCACCATGGGCTTGCGGCCCACGTCAGTGTTGTCCCTGGCGCGGTTGCGAAGCTCCGGAATGGGATTCTCGGCCACCTCAAAGCGGTAGTCCTCGCCAAAGCGGCGGATATAGCGGTCGATGACGTTGTGGCTGGCCACGGAGGACAGATCCTTGTTGACGATGTCCTGGTAACGGAAGAAATCCGCGTCAGGCTCAAGCTGATGGACGGGCACGTAGTTTTCGCGGCAGGCGGTAAGCTGAACGGTTTCGTCAAGCACCTTGCGCACGTGCTCAATGTTGCTTTCCAGCTTGAGCGGCGCGGGGAACGTACCCTCGCCGACCACCTGCTGGTATTCCTTGCGATCCACCTTGTTCAGCAGCTTCACGGATTCGGCCAGGTGGGACAGCTCCATCTCAAACAGCCATTCCCAAACCTTTTTGACGTTCATGTCCGTCTCGGTCTCCATGCAGCTCCAATACAGGTAGCATTCGGTGTACTGGTGCATCAAAAGGCCCTCCAGCCACGTGCAGTTGACGTCCATCAGGCTGCCGTAGTGAGTGACATGCTGCTCCTCAATCATGCCGATCTCGCGGTAGAGCGCCCGTCCCTCATCATTGGGATAGGCGCCGCAGATGTTCATGTAATAGTTCATGGTCTGCTGCTCTGCGGCGGTGATGATGCCCACGCAAAGCTTTGTCTGTAGCTGGGCGGTCTGGGAATCGATCGGGCGTTTGATAGAATCGAACGGATAGCGGTGCTCAGAGATGGTAGGCCTTCCGGGCATGATTTCCGTATAGCCGCCCACCAGGTTTTCCGCGCGCACGCCGGTTTCCATGTCCAGAAAATCGGCATAGCGGTACAGGTGGTCAAAATCCTCCAGAAGCGCGAAATTCAGCGCGTCGCGCACGTGCTGGTCAGGTTCGCGCTTGGCCAGGCCGGCGGTCAGGTCAACGGCTAGCTGCTCGTAGCCGATGGTATGCTCCAGCATGGTTTCATCGGCCGGCTTGACGGCGGCCAGCAGCTTTTGCTGCTGCTGCTCGCTTCGGCGGATGAGCGCGATCGCCCGGCGCACGTCGCCGTCCGGGCAGTGGCGTGAAAACTGGTGCGTAAACCATGTCGCTTCAAACTCGGTGCCGTTCATCAGGATAACGCGCGTGCGCGTATAGGGGTCCACGGTGTGCTTGTCGTAGGGCTTGGCGGCCATTGCCTTCCAGTCCATCAGGCAGCTGTCCAGCCGTTTGGCGTGTTCGGTAAATGGATTCATACAATTCCTCCCTGTGATATGGTGGCAGGGATAGTATGCGCTTCGCGCGCGGAGATATACTTTAAGCTACAGGCAGGGAAAAGCAGCGGTAAACGCGAAATGGTTACCGAAACCTGTGGAAAAAAGGAGACGAAAGCGATGATTCATTTGGAGAAGAACGGCGCCTCCATGGAAATATCCCTCTTGGGCGCTGAGATGCACGCCTTTCGGAGCGCGGACGGCAAGGATTGCCTTTGGAGCGGCGAACCCGCGATATGGAAGGGCGTTGCGCCCGTTTTGTTCCCCGTCATCGGTTTTTTGAAGAACGGAAAGGTAACGATTGACGGCGATTCCTTCGCACTGCCCAAGCATGGCTTTGCCAGAAACATGGAGTTTAAGGTGACGGAACAGGGCTGCGATTTCGTCACGCTGACGCTGTGTGAAAATGACGAGACAAAGAGGGTGTACCCCTTTGACTTTGCGCTAAGCGTGACGCACAGGTTCGTGAACAACGGCTTTGAAACGCGCTATACGGTAGAAAACCATTCCTCGCGCATGATGCCGTTCGTCATCGGCGGGCATCCGGGTTTTGCCTGCCCGATGAATGAAGGCGAGGTATTCAGCGATTATGCGCTCCGTTTTGAAAAGCAGGAAACCGGCGAATGCACGCTATGTACGTCCGATAACCTGATGGGCGGCGTGGAAATCGTGGGGCTGGGCGCGGACCGGCGCACGCTCGCGCTTAATCATGAGGAGTTCGACCGGCGCGACACCTACATTTTTGCGGGACTAAACAGCCGAAGCGTGGAGCTTGTTCATAAAAAGACGGGTCACGGCATGCGCTTTTCCTTTCCGGAGATGGAGGTGCTTGCCGTATGGACGATGCCGAACAAAAGCGCGCCCTACCTGTGCATCGAGCCGTGGCAGGGCATGCCGGCTTATTCGGATGAAAGCGGGCGCTTTGAGGATAAGCCCTACCATGTGGAGCTCGGCGTGGGACAGGCATACTGCTGCGGATACCGTATGGAGCTGATCTGAGCCGGGAAGGCAAATCTGGAACGCGCGCAGGACTTTGCACCTGTCGCGCGTTATTTATGTCAGAGGGAGCCATAGCGGCTTTTGAGCACAAAAGAAGGAGGACGACAAGATGAGGGGCAGAGGGCTCGCGGCGCTGTGCGCGCTGGCGCTGCTGATCGCGCCTGCGGGCGTTTTCGGGGAAGAAGATGCGGGCGGCCGTTTGACGCCGGGAGAGGGGAAATGCGGAAAGTCCGGTTGTTATTGGGAAACGCCCATGGATATCCGTGATGAAGCCGCCGTGTGGGCGATGTTGACAGCGCCTATCACTGTGGTGGATGGGGAACAGACGGAGCAAGCCGTGCTGTACGCGGATCCGAGCGAGGATGCGGAGGCTGTGGCCGACGTTACCTGCTACTCGCAGGGGGTTCATGTGCTGGACACGCTTAGCGATGGCTGGAGCCTGGTGGAATGCTACTCAAGCTCCTTTCATGACAGCAAAATAAAGGCCTGGAACCAGCTTTCGCGTGGCTATATCAAAACCGGCAGACTGACCGTCCGGGAGGTTAAAAACACCTATGGCATGGTGGTGGACAAGATGACCCAGCGGCTGTATGTGTTTAAAGAGGGTGCGCTGTATGACGTACTGAAAGTCTCCACCGGCCTTATTAACGATGAGCAGCCTTTTAACGAAACGCGCTCGGGCGAGTTCATTCTTTGCAGCCGCACGGGGGCGTTTGCGTCCGGCAACCTGACGTGCGGGCTGGCGATCCGCTTTAACGCCGGCGACCTGCTCCATGAGGTGCCGCACAAGCAGCGCGAGGGCGGAAAGAAGGACTACAGCTTTTGCGAGCCGCAGCTGGGTCAGCGCGCCAGCCACGGCTGCATCCGCGTGCAGCGCCTGCGCACATCCAAGGGCTTGAATATGCAATGGATTTGGGATACGATGAAAAAGGAGCTGGGCACCCGCATCGTCATATGGGAGGACTGGAAGGGGCGCGAGCTTCCGTATCCGGACGACCAGTCGCAGGTATACTATAATCCCAATAAGGGCAAAAATTATCACGCTGCTGAAACCTGTTACAGTGTGAAGGACGAATTTCTGCCGCTTGCGGCCTTCTCCTACTGGGAGCTTGATTTGGAGAGCTATGCCGGGCTTACGCCCTGCGATTACTGTAATCCGCCGCTCAGACATGCGGAAATTGATGAAATCAACAGGCTTTACGCCCAATAGCGGGGACCTAGCAGGCTATAGAGCATCGGCGGCCCGGCGATATCCATGGGCAAGATAAACCAGCGCCCGGCAGCGAATGGCTGCCGGGCGCTTAAAATGTTAAAAATCATGAAATTGGGAGAAGTTTCTTTTTTCACGCCAGGGTTTAATCCTTGTCGCCATACCCGAGCGTCCGTAGGTCGTCCATACGGTTGCGCCAGTTCTCGCGTACCTTCACCCAAAGTTGCAAATGCACGTGAGTACCAAGAAGGGCTTCAATATCCTGCCGCGCCTCCTGGCCGATGCGCTTGAGCATCGCGCCCTGCTTGCCGATGATAATGCCCTTGTGGGCCGCGCGTTCACAGTAGAGGGTGGCATGAATCTCCATGAGGTTATCGCTCAGGCGGTTCATGGCCATCATCTCCACGCCGACGCCGTGGGGCACCTCCTCTTTCAGATGCAAAAGCGCCTTTTCACGGATGAGCTCGCCGCAAATGACGCGCTCAGGCTGGTCCGTAATGGCGTCTGACGGAAAATATTGCGGGCCCTCCGGCAGATATCCCACCAGCAGGCGCTTCAGCTCATCCACCCCGTCGCCCGTTTGGGCGCTGATGGGAATGATATCGTCATACCCGGCGTCGGCAAAGCCGGCGATAAGGTTTAGCAGGCTTTCCTTCGGCAAAAGATCGATCTTGTTAAGCACCAGCGCCTTTTTGACATTGTGGCGGCTCATGTCCTCCACCACGGCGCGGTCCTGCTTGCCCACGGCGGTGGCGTCCACCATCACGACAAGCGCGTCGATGCCGTTTAACGCGTCCTTGACGGATTGCATCATATACTCGCCCAGACGGTTGCGCGGAGTGTGCAAGCCGGGCGTATCCAGAAAAACGATCTGGCTGCCCTCCTGCGTGCTGACGCCCATGATGCGGTTGCGCGTGGTCTGGGGCCGGTTGGAAACAATGGCGACCTTTTCGCCTACCATCGCGTTCATCAGGGTGCTTTTTCCAACGTTTGGCCGTCCGATGATGGCGATAAAGCCCGAATGAAAAGACATAGGGTTTCTCCTTCCGTTATGGCAGATCCTTTGGGCCGAAGCCATGGGGCAAAAGCGCAGCCAGCGTGGTTTCATCCACCTCGTTCTCTCCCCAGGTGACGAGCACGCGCAGATCGGGCGCAAACTCGTTAAGCACCTGTCTGCACGCGCCGCAGGGATAGGGAGGCGCGCCGCTGGACGCGATGGCGATGGCCGTAAACTCGCGTTCGCCCTCGCTGACGGCTTTGAAAAGCGCGGTACGCTCCGCACAGTTGCTAAGGCCAAAGCTGGCGTTTTCGACGTTACAGCCCTGGTATACGCGGCCGTCCGCGCACAGAAGCGCCGCTCCCACGCGGTATTTGCTGTAGGGTGCGTAGCTTTTTTCCGTGGCGAGCCGCGCAAGGGCCAGAAGTTCCTCGTCGGAGGGCGCCGCGGAAGTTTCCACGCGGGAAATACCGGCCATGTGCAATGCCTTTTCCTCCATTTGCCGCATCTCCTTTTGCTCGGTTGGGTCCATATGGTCGTAGCCCATCAGGTGGAAAAGCCCGTGGGCGAACAGGTAGCAAAGCTCGCGCTTGACGCTGTGGCCGTATTCGGCCGCCTGCGCTTGGGCATGCTTAAGGGAAATCAGAATATCGCCCAGCATGCAGGCCTTTAGCTCAGGATCGAACTCGGCGCGCAGCCGTTTTTCGCTGTTGCGGGCTGTTTTGCCCCGCGCGTAATTTACGGTGGGAAAGCTGAGCACATCCGTGGCGCGGTCTATGCCGCGGTATTGCGCGTTCATGGCCCGGATATGGCTGTCGTCCGTCATAAGCACGTGCACAGCGCACGGGATGCGGACAGCCTCAGCCGCCTGGCAGCAATCGGCCACCAGCGCGAACGGCGCTACGGGGATATTTCCAATCTCCTGCTCCCACTCAATTTTCACAGCCAGCATCCTCCGTATCGCCGGAAACGGCGTTTTCCTGCGGCTTTGCCGGACCGGCTTCCACAACCGCAGGCTGTTGGCTTTGCGTCTGCGCGTCCACGATCTCCTCGGCGGCGCGTTCCGCGGCGGGCTCATCCAAGTCGATCCGGCGTAGCTCTTTTTCCTCCACAGCGCTTTCCTCGCCCTGTGGGAGCTTGGCGGTGGTGTGCGCCGCCACGTGCGCGGCGGCGGAAGGGCTGATGGTCGGGTACTCGATACGTTCGTGGAACACGCCGTTTAGCACCGTGGAAAACGCCTCGCAGATTTTGGAGATATCCTTGAGCGTGATGGGCGCGTTATCCAGCTGGCCGTCGTCCAGCTTGCTGCGTACCAGCCGGGCGATGAATTCCTCGATGGCCTTGGGCGTGGGGTCGGGCATGCTGCGCACGGCGGCCTCCACCGTGTCCGCCAGCATGATGATGGCGGTCTCCCTGGTATGCGGGCGCTTGCCGTCGTACCGGAAATCCGCGATGTCCACCGCCTGCCCATCGGCCTGCTGGAGCGCCTTGTGGTAGAAGTACATTACGGGCGTATCCCCGTGGTGCTCAATGATAACATCCTGAATTTCCTGCGGCAGGTGATACTGCTGCGCCATAATCAATCCGTCGCGCGTATGCGCGGTGACGATGGCCGCAGACACATAGGGGTTGGTATGCTCGTGTGGGTTTTCACCAATCTGGTTTTCCTTGAAATACAGCGGGCGCTTGAGCTTGCCGATATCATGGAAATACGCGCCGGCGCGGGCCAGCAGCGGGTTTGCGCCGATGGCCTCGGCGGCCGCCTCGGCGAGGTTGGCCACGATAATGCTGTGGTGATAGGTGCCCGACGCCTCAATCAACAGCCTGCGCAACAGCGGATGGTTGGGGTTGGAAAGCTCCAGGAGCTTTGCGGGCGTCGCCAGCCGGAAGAACGATTCGATCATCGGATCAAACGCGATGCACAACACCGACGCGATCAGCGCGCTGCCCGCGCTCCACAGCGCGTTGGTAAACACGTCCGCGACCGATGTGTTGGTCATGAAGCCGATGGTGAGGATGATGACGATGTTGGCTAGCGCCGTCAGGATGCCGCAAAGCAGCACCTGCTGGCGGTGCGGCTTGCGCCGGATGACGCTTATGGCGAAAATACCGCTGATGAACGAGGTAAACAGGAGATTAACCATTTCGGCGCCGTAGGTGCTATCGCCGCCCGCGATCAGCGCGCTGACGAGCACGGACATCGCCAGGCAGCCCGCGATACCGGTGCTGGCGCTGAGAAGCCCGGTGAGCATCATCACGCCCAGCAGCACAGGCGCCATATAGGCGTGAATAAGCTGGCCCAAAATGCAGATGCCCAGCGTCAGGCACAAAATGAGCATCAGGATGATCAAGCGTTTGGGACTTTGGAGCGTTATTTCGTCAAACAGCCTAAGCGAGATGATCAGCACGGACATGCTAAGAAGCACCAGCAAAATGCCGCCCACATACATCATGATATCGACGTTTTCATCATCCAAAAGGCCTAGGCTGCGAAGCATCTCCAGCTGGTTGGCCGTCACGCGTTCGCGCGCGAGCACGATGTTCTGGCCCTGCTTGTAGATGACGGGTTCCACGGCGCTGCGGGCCTCGTCGCGCAGCTTTTCGGTGGCCTCCTGATCGATAACCATGTTTGGCTGAATGACCTTGCGCAGGATGGGCGTCACCACGTTTTGCAAAAGGTCCATATCGGTTTTGTAACCCATGATCTGCTGTAAATACTGGATGGACTCATTGACGTAACCCTCGCGTATGGTGGTGTTGAGGGTGTTTTCAACGGCCGCGGACAGGTTGTCGTACATGTCCAGCATCTGCGCGTCGGTGGCGCGCAGCAGGGTGTTGAGCTGATAGTCGGCCAGCGTGATTTGCGTCAGCAGCGATTTGGCATATTCCAGCTCCGCCTCGGCAAAGACGTATTTGCCCTGCTTTTCCGGCTCCCCGGGCGCGTATTGCTCCAACACCTTCCGCCCGTACTGCTGCACGGCGTCCGCCTGCGTGAACACGGAGTTGAGGCTTTGCAAAACCTCGGCCGCAACGCCCTCCTTAAAAATGTAGCTGGGCTCAACCTGCTTGGCGGCTTCCTCACGCTGGCGCGCGGTGCTGATTTCGTCCACCACGTCCTTGCTGGCGGTAATGGTGGTGTGCGCGATGTCGCCCACCCTGAGGTCATACCGCTGCGGCGTGATGGCGATTACAAACAGCATGCACAGCACAAGCGTTCCGCATAGCAGCGCGTAAACGCACTGCGCCGTGCGGGATCGAAGCGCGTGGCCGATCGGTTCCCAGGAAAGCCGGCGCTTCTTGCGGCTGGGTCGTTTATTTGGCATCATTGCCTGCACCCCTTCGCGAACTTTCGTATGCTTCATAGGCTTTTACAACGGTCTGCACCAGATCGTGCCTGACCACGTCGGACTGACCGAGCCTGATGATGGCGATTTCGGGAATGCCCCCAAGCACATCCAGGGCCTGTAAAAGGCCGCTCTGCTTGCCAAAGGGCAGGTCGGTCTGGGTGATGTCTCCGGTTATAACGACGCGGCTGCCCGCGCCGAAGCGGGTGAGAAACATCTTCATCTGTTCGGGCGTGGTGTTCTGCGCCTCATCCAGAATGATGAAGCTGTCCGAGAGCGTGCGGCCGCGCATGTAGGCTAGCGGCGCAACCTCCAGCGCGCCGCGTTCCTGCAGGCGCTGGTAGCTTTCCGCGCCCATCATGTCATACAGGGCGTCAAACAGGGGCCGCAGGTAGGGGTCGACCTTCTGGCTTAAATCGCCGGGCAGGAAGCCCAGCTTTTCGCCCGCCTCCACGGCGGGGCGGGTGAGCACGATGCGCTCAATTTCCTTGTTGCGAAGCGCCACCACGGCCAGCGCCATGGCAAGATAGGTTTTGCCGGTGCCCGCAGGGCCGACGGCAAAGGTGAGCTCGTGCTCTCGAATGGCCTTTACGTATTCGTACTGGCCCAGGGTTTTACAACGGATGGGACGCCCGCGGTGGGTGATGGCAACCACCTCAAAGGCGATATCGTCCAGCTTGTCCAGCCGGTTTTCCTTGACCAGGCTAAGCGCGTAGCGCAGCGTGGTGCGGTCCACCTGCGCCCGGCGCGCGTGCAGATCCATCAGCTTTTCCACAACGGCGCCCGCCATGGCGGCGTTCTCATTTTCGCCTGAGATAAACAGCTCGGAACCGCGCACCGTCAGGCTGACGTCCAGCTCGTTTTCAATCATGGGCAGGTTGCGCTCGTTAGCGCCGAAAAGGGAAAGGTAAGCGTCCATGCTGCTAAGCATGACGCGCTCTTGCGCGATTGCTGTCAAAAAAGCATGCCTCCGATCACGGCGGCGGTCCGCCGCCGATATCCATCAGCCACTCCGCGGTGGCGGTAGCGGCCAACGTATCACCTTCTATCATACAATAATCTACCCATTTGTCAATGATCTCATATCCATGCAAAGCGGTTTTCAACCGCTGCAACGCCGCGTCGCCGGCTTCGCGGCGCACCTCGCTTTGGTCGCGCGGGGTATACTGCATGCTTACCTCTCGTTGGACAACTTCCTTTTGATAAACGGGGAAAAAGCTGCCCACCACGGGAATCAGCCGTACATAGGTGTTGTAAGCCAGAAAATCCGGGGATTCCAGCGCCGCGGGCAGGCTGAGCCAAGGCGTGCACAGCTGCGTGCGCGCAAGCTCACGCCCGGTTTCTTCGCTTTGAATGTCAAAAAGCGGCATTTGAACCGTATGGGAGCGCCAGCAGCGCGCCATCACCACTCCGCGCGCCTGGACGGGCGTGAGCTGCTCGTCGCGCGCGCGTTCCACGCCGCTGATTAAAACCTGCCCCTTGCGAACGATATCGCCGGTCCTGACCTGCGCCGTGCCGGAAAAAACCTGTACCGATTGCACAATGCCGTCGCGCGCCGCCACCACGTCTCCGGGTCCGGCGGAGGGAAGGCCGGGCATCGGAACGCCCTGCGCAACGTCCACCACGAGGGTAATATTATAGACGTAGACATGGAACCACGCGATAGCCGGGTAGCGGCGCGTCAACTTCCGTTCCAGAGCATCGGCGTCCACGCTGTGCTTCGCCGTGGCGGCTCCGATGCCTTCCTGCGCAAGGAAGGCGGCGATATCCGCGCGGTACGCGCCGGCATTATGTATTTCGATCCGCCAAACAAATTGCAGCAGCGCGACCACCATGATAAGGCTTAACAGCAGGCCGATGGGAATGCCGGGCCTGGCGCGCAGCGAAGCCAAAAAGGCGGAAAACCGCAAAGGCTGCGCGCCCGTCAGCCGCCAGCCCTTCTCCTCCGCAATTTGACGGATAGCGGTAAGGTCGGAAGAGTAACACTCGCACACCAGCGTCCGGTGATTGGCGCGCCGGACGGAAACAAGCGGCACGCCGCTCTTTTGCATGGTGTTCATAAAGCGCTCCAGATTAAGCCCCGACAGGGTAAAGCGGTGGGTTAACAACGGGAGGCGGAGGGCTTTCACGGGCGTCATCCTTTCGGGCGGTAGGATAGCTTTTCAATCTTGCCAAAGACCACCAGCCCGTCCCGGTCGTAACGGGAAAGGGAGAGCTTCTGCCCGGTGATGACGAGATGGCCGCAAAGCGTCTTGAGTACGATCTCCGTCTCGGTACAGGCATAAATGCCCTGATGCTGCTCCACGATCAGCTTTTCGTCGCCCAGCAGGACGGATCGGGGCCAGCCAAAGACCAGTTCCTGCGGAATATCCGCGCGTTTGAGGCGTTCCAGCATGCCATGGCCTCCCCTAAAAAGCGTTTTGGGAAAGGGTATGCAAAAGGCGCGCGGCGCATGAATGGAACCGGGCGGACTCAAGCGGCGGCACAATGGAAATCCAGCTTTAGCAGGATCAGGGCTGGAAAAACGGCTTGCATTCGCGCGAAAAATCCGTATAATAGGTGGCAGTAGTTGTCCCCGCGCTGGGGACGCGTAGGATTGTAGGATGGAAGGCGGGAACCCCTGTGAAGTTATGTATTCTGGTAGCTTATGTGTTGATGATGGTCATCGTGATCGCCGTGACGGCGAAAAAAAACTTGTCTCTGAACGAATTTTTGCTTGGCGGGCGTAACGTGGGGCCTTGGTTGAGCGCGTTAAGCTACGGCGCCAGCTACTTCAGCGCCGTAATCATCGTTGGCTACGCCGGCTCCACGGGATGGACGGCGGGGCTTAGCGCCGTATGGTGCGGCATCGGCAACGCGCTGATTGGAAGCCTGCTGGCCTGGTCGTTGCTGGCAAAGCCGACGCGGCTGATGGGCGAACGGTTACAGGTGGCGACCCTGCCCGGCTTTTTTGAAAAGCGGTACGACAGCCGGCTGCTCAAGGTGCTGGCAAGCCTGATTATCTTTGTGTTTTTGCTGCCATACTCGGCCAGCGTGTACAAGGGGCTTGGCAACATGTTCCGTCAGGCCTTTGGCTTTGACTATACTTGGTGCGTGATCGGCATCGCGCTGCTCTCGGCGGTGTACCTGTTTGCGGGCGGCTATAAGGCGACCGCGATTACGGACTTTATTCAGGGCATTATCATGCTGGTGGGCATCGCCGCGATTGTGTGCTACATTGTCAGGGCCGCCGGCGGACTGACGGAGGGGCTGGCGTTGCTGGGCACGGACGCCGTTGGCGGCGCAGGCATGAACACGCTGCTGCCCCCGGCCGGAAAAACCTCCTGGCTGCTGAGCAACGTGCTGCTGACCTCGCTGGGCGTGCTGGGCATGCCTCAGATGATACACAAATTTTTCGCCATCAAGGACGCGGCCAGCGTCCGGCGCGCGACGGTCATTTCAACCTCGTTTGCGCTGGTGGTGGCGGGCGGCGCGTATTTTGCGGGCAGCTTCGGCCGCGTGGTACTCGCCAAAATCACCGCGCCGGGCGGCGCGGGCACGCTTGCGGATATGGTCAACAGCGGCGCGATGCCTATGGATCAGATCATGCCCGCGATGCTGACGGACCAGCAGGTTGTCGGCATTCCGGACGCGCTGCTGGGGCTGTTTGTGGTGCTGCTGCTATCCGCGAGTATCTCCACGCTGACCTCGCTGGTGCTGTCTTCCGCGTCGGTGATTACGCTCGATTTGGTTGGCACGCTGATACCGCTCAAGCAAAAGGCCTCGACGCTATTGATGCGGACATTGTGTTTTGTGTTTGTGGGGTTGTCGCTTGTGATCAACTTCCTGATGCAGGATACGCCCATCGTATCGCTCATGTCGCTTTCGTGGGGCACCATTGCGGGCGCGTTTCTGGCCCCCTTCCTTTACGGGCTGCTGTGGCGTGGGGTGACCAAGGCGGGCGCGTTTGCGGGCGTGATCGGCGGGGCGCTGATTTCGTTGCTGCCGCCGCTGCTGACCGGAGACATGGGCCTCGCGCCCATGAGCGGCGCGGCCGCGATGCTGTGCGGGCTGGTGATCGTGCCCGTGGCGAGCGCGCTTACCAGAGGCGCGGCATACAGCGCCGAGCATGTGGAGGCGGTGTTCGGGACGCGGGGATGAGCAAAGCGTCCGACTGGATGCGCTGGCTTTTCCAGGTATATCATTATTTTGAGGCCGTCGCTGGTTATCCTAATCGGCGACGACCTCATTTTATTTTTTGAACCAACATCACATATATCCCTGGGGAATTAACGAAATTTGATTGTAACCATCCCGCCGGACTCGCGGTTGCGCAGTTCCAGCTGGCCCGCGTGCATTTTGGCTGCTTGTGCCGCAATCCAAAGGCCAAGGCCATTGTGCCCGTCGGCGCCGCGCGCCGCGTCACCGCGCCACAGGCGCTCTGTTGCGTGGCGTAACGCCGCGTTGCTGAAGCCGGGTCCTTCGTCACACACAGTGACGTGCCATCCTCCATCCGCCATGCCGCCCACCAAATACACGTTTCCACCAGGCGGCGTGTGCTCAATGGCGTTTTGCACCACATTGCCAAGCGCGCGTAGCAAACGGCCTCTTTGAATGCTTGCGGTACCCTTCAGGCCGTTTTGGGCTCGCAGGCAAACCCTCATGGCTTGCGCAATGGGCATCGCGTTGTTGTAAAGCTCGTCAAACATGGCGGGCAGGCTGGCGTTTTCAAACGCCTCGTCCGTGCCGGCGGAAGTTTCCAGCAGGCTGGCAACATACTGCTTGGCACGGTCGTTGCTAGCCAGAATGGTTTCTACCCTTTTTCGGCCATTTTCGGGCAGGTCTTCATCCAGCAGAAGTTCGGCATTCCCGCCCACCAACGTGAGCGGGGTTTTCAAATCATGCGCAAGCGCCGCAATTTCCGCCTCGCGCTCCTGCTGCGCCGCCCACTGGGAGGATAGGGAGCCGTACAGCGCCTTTCGCATTTGCTCCATAGCGTCAAGCGCCTGATCGTACTCCCGTATGCCCGCGTGGGGTATTGTGAAATCCAGCTCCTGCGCGCCTATCTTTTTGCTTATGTCGCTGAACAGCTTCAGCTTGGCGGCGAGGCGGCGGCGCAGCCACAGGGTGTTGAACACCAGACAAAGCACGCACGCCGCGCCAAGCGTAGCCCACCACAGGAATTCAAAGGAGGGAAGCATGCGGCGAAGCGCGGGGTTAACAAACTCTTTTCTGTAATGCCAGCGGAAGATCGCGGTGCTTCCATCCGCGTAGGTGCGGCGCAAAACATGAATGTCGTGCGTACCCTCCTGAAAAAAAACGGCCAGGACTTCCCGCTTTTTTCCCTCCACGTTGCTTTCCAGCACTTTGCCGCTTTGATCAAACAGAGCGTATTCGGCCAGAAAACCGTCGCCGGGAGAAGAAAAGGCGGTTGGTTCTCCGGCGAGCATTCGCTCCACCTGCTGGTTGGAGACGTATCCCTCGTAAATGACGCCGGCGCTTTCAAGCCCGCCTTGGACGGCAAACCATACCATGCAGCAAAACAGCATACAGCCAAGCATTATGACGGCAAAGCGAGAGAGCATAAAGGAAAGGCTTACAGAGCGCTGTCTTTTCGCCATTTATAGCCCACCCCCCAAACGGTCTCAATGGGGCTGAGACCGCTCAATTTCAGCTTTGCGCGAATGTTTTTGATATGCTCCGCGACGGCCGACGGATCGCCCCCGGCGTCTAAGCCGAATACCGCTTCGTATAGTTGCTCCTTGGTAAACACCTGTCCGGCATGAAGAGCCAGGTGTTCACAGAGGGCGTATTCGCCCTTGGTGAAGGGAAGCGTGTGCTCGCCCGCGATAGCCGCTTTTGCCTGCATGTCAAAGCGAACGCCGCCCCGGCTCAGGGTACGGACCGGCTGGCGCGCCTCCCGCCGCAGGTGAGCGTTCACCCGCGCGCGCAGTTCAGCAATGCTGAACGGCTTTTTGATGTAATCGTCGGCGCCAAGGCCAAAGCCCCGTACGAGAGCCGCGTCTTCCGTTCTGGCGGTCAGGAACAAAATGGGGCAATCCACCTCGGCGCGGATACGGTCGCAAAGGGAAAAACCGTCTTCTCCGGGCATCATCACATCCACAAGCAGCAGATCGTACAGCCGGCACCGGGCGGGCAGCACGGCGGCGGCGTCTGCCTCGGCGTCTACCTGGTGGCCGTCTTTTTCCAGGGCTGCGCGTACCAGGGCCAGCATATCAAGGTCGTCGTCGACTACCAGGAGCTTGGGCATCGTCTTTCCTCCCTGCTTTATTTTGTGCGGCGTTGCTTTCCCCGCGATTCAACCATAGTATAGGCAAAACGAAAGCGCCATGCGCCGGAGAAACGGGCCGGAACCTGGCGCAGCCCGGTCATTCTGCACTGATGATGGCCGTCGGGTGCGCCTCGGCTACGAATATCATCCCATCGTACAGCACTGCGGGCGGTTGGAACATCCGGTAGCTTGGCGGTAGAAGGCGCATAAACCACGCATAACCCTCGCCGAGATCTCCCATATATGTGTATTGTGAGATTAGCGCGCCAAGCTCGGAGGTTTCGGGAATCTTCGAAAAGTCCAGCCAGCAGAGATCTAGTCCCGCTGTTTTCGCCGCCTTTGCCAGCGGATCATGGGAGTAGAATACCTGATTTGTGCGCCTGCCAGAGGTCGAACCAGGCATGTTGCAGTTCGTTTTATAGAAGTCCGTGCCGATGGCATAGTAGCTATCGCCTATTTCATTTGCCAACAGCTTACCCATGGAGTCGTAGCTGCCCCACTTGGCCACATGGCCGTTATGCCCGGCGACGAAGATACGCCCATGCCCGGCTAACCGCTCCTGCTCCGCTATCCACTGGACGTTCTCCGCCATGAGCCTGTCTCTGAGCGCAATGTTATCCGATGCCGGCGCATTTTGAAGCTCGAGGTATTGCAGAAGCATAGCCGCCAAGCGTATGGCCTGCGCCGAGTTTGCTTTGCCCGCCAGCTCGGTTTTGATCTGAACAAGGGTCTCCATTCTGGCGGCATCGTCATACTCGCCGCTCCAGTTCTCGCCGTCCATGAGCTTTTCCAAGGCCCCGGTATCCACGTCCAACTCCGCACAGGCCTCCATGAGGAACTGAAAGCTGTAAGCGTACCGCTGCATGTCAAAGCCGTAAAAGCGCAGATCGTCGCCCGCCTCGGCGCTGTCGTTATACTCGCGCATGAACGAAATCAGCTCCGCCATCTCCTCCGTGCGGTATATGGCAAAGCCGATAGCGGCCGCAGCCTGCCGGGCGGTGCCCTCTCCGCCGTGAATGTAGCGGTTTACCTGCTCGCAGCCGCCGTAGTCTCCCTCCAGCGCAAAGGCGCGTACACCGTAATTCTCCACCAGATGTATGAACACGTCCAATTTAAGCTCCTGGAATTCCACATTCCCATGGGTAGCCTCGCCCAAAGCGATTATTTTGGCGTTTTCCGGTATGGAGATATCCTCCAGCGTCCCGGCATAGGCCGCAAAGTCCTCCGGGCTCGCGCTCTCACCCGTGCCGAAGCCCCCGAAACGCATAAACACCGACGCCGCCAAAGTCAGCGCCGCAAACAGGCATAACACGACCAGCCAAACCTTGGAGCGTTTTTTTCTTGCTTTCTTCATCATTCAAAATTGCCTCCCTTTTGATTACCCGCCGTAATGGTAGCAGGCAATTATAAGGATTTTATAAGGAGGCGGGAAACCGTGCAGAAAAGCATGTTTGCTGGAACGCAAGTAAATGATATCGAGATACGGGATATCCAAACAAGGCTATGATGGGGCTACAGCCCCAGCCGTTGCCAAAGCGCGGGCAGCAGCCTTTCAAACGGCACTCCATAGCGCAGGGGCTCGCCGCCCTGAAGCGCCAGACGGATGCTTTTATGCGTAAGGTCGAGCGCCAGCTCCGCGGCGGCTTCCAGCGTCATTCCACTCATCAGGCCGCTGAGCAGAAACGACGCGAATACGTCGCCCGTACCGTGAAACACGCCGGCAAAACGCTCGCGGAACAAAAACAGCGGCCTTTGCATGCCCCGTGAATAGACGGCCACGCCCGTTCCGCGCCCGTCAAACGTTACGTCGGTCACGACGGCGTTTTGCGGGCCAAGCCCGCACAGCCGCTCGCACAGCCCGGACACGAGCGCCTCGTCCGCCGTGTCTCCAGGATAGGGCTCGTCCAATAGAAAGGCCGCCTCGGTCAGGTTGGGTACGATGGTGCGCGCGCGGGCGCACAACCTGCGCATCTGCGCGGGCATGCCCGCGCCCATCAGCGAGTACAGGCGGCCGTGATCGGCAAAGGCGGGGTCCACAAAAACGTGCGTCTGCTCGTCGCATAAAAGCCCGATCATGCAAAGCACCTCATCCACTTGGGCGGCGGAAGCCAGGTAGCCGCTGTAAAACGCGTCAAAATGCAGCTGGAGCGTGCTTAGGTGCCGGGCGATGGGGGAGAGCTGATCGCTCAAATCCAGATGTGTGTAGCCGGTAAACTCGCCCGTATGGGTGCTTAACAGCGCCGTAGGGATAATGGCGGTATTGACCCCCGACGCCGACAGGATGGGCAGGGCCACCGTCAGCGAGCAGCGCCCCACGCAGGAGATATCATGAACGGCGATTGCGCGTTTTTGCATCGTCGTGCCCCCTTTCGCAAAAGCTAAATCCCATCATACACAAATCCCGTAAAAATGCAAGCAGCGCATTGACAGGCGCGGACAGGTGCGGTATTGTATTCGGGTAAATGATCGGGGAGGATGGTTATAACGATGGAAAAGGCGCTTGTATCCGTAACCGGGGTGGACAGGCCGGGGATTATCGCGAAGGTCAGCACCGCGCTGTTTGAAATGAATATCAACGTTCTGGAGATTTCACAGACCATTCTGGACGGCTACTTTACCATGCTGATGATTGTGGATATGACAAACGCCTCCGAAGCCTTTTCGGCCGTGGCCGAACGCCTGAACGCGGTGGGCGGAGAAATCGGCGAGGCAGTCGGCATCCAGCGCGCCGATATTTTCGACGCGATGCACCGGATTTGAGGTGGCGGCATGATTGAGGTTAATGAAATTCTGCAAACGATGCAAATGATTCACGAGCAGCACTTTGATATCCGCACCATCACCATGGGTATCAGCCTTTTGGATTGCAAACGGGGCGTCGACGCCGAGACCGCCGAATGCGTGTACGAAAAGGTGACGAAGCTGGCGGGCAACCTCGTGAAAGTGGGATCGGAGCTGGAAAGCGAGCTGGGCGTGCCGATCGTCAACAAGCGCATCAGCGTGACTCCTGTGGGCATGATCTGCGGGGACGACCCCATGGCCATCGCCATAGCGCTGGACAGGGCCGCAAAGCAGGTGGGCGTCAACTTTATCGGCGGCTTCGGCGCGCTTATGCACAAGGGCTCCACCCGCGCGGAGGAATGCCTGCTGGAAGCCATGCCCGAGGTGTTTCAAAAGACGGAGCGACTTTGCGGCAGCGTTAACGTGGGCTCGACCCGCAGCGGCATCAACATGGACGCCGTTCGCAAGCTGGGCCATGTGATCAAGCGCACGGCCGAGCTGACCGCCGATACGGACGGGTTTGGCTGCGCAAAGCTGGTCGTGTTTGCCAACGCCGTAGAGGACAATCCGTTTATGGCGGGCGCGTTCCACGGCGTGGGCGAGCCGGAGTGCGTAGTGAACGTGGGCGTCAGCGGCCCGGGCGTGGTGCAACGCGCACTTAAGGACGTGCATGGGCAGACGTTTGACGTGCTGGCCGAAACCATTAAGCGCACGGCGTTTAAAATCACGCGCGTGGGCCAGCTGGTGGCCCAGGAGGCAGCGCGCCGCCTGGGCGTGCCGTTTGGCATTGTGGATTTGTCGCTTGCGCCCACCCCCGCCAGGGGCGACAGCGTCGCCTATATTTTAAGCGAGATGGGCCTTGAAATGGCGGGCGCGCCGGGGACCACGGCGGCGCTTGCCATGCTCAACGACATGGTCAAAAAGGGCGGCGTGATGGCGTCCAGCCATGTCGGGGGCCTGAGCGGCGCGTTTATTCCCGTCAGCGAGGATATCGGCATGATCGAGGCCGCGCAGGCCGGCTGTCTGACTTTGGAAAAAATGGAAGCCATGACGTGCGTGTGCTCCGTGGGCTTGGACATGATCGCCATTCCCGGCGACACGTCCGCCAATACAATCGCCGGCATTATCGCGGATGAGGCGGCTATCGGCATGGTCAACAACAAGACCACCGCCGTGCGGGTAATCCCCGCGCCCGGCAAGCGTGCCGGCGATACCGTCAATTTCGGCGGACTGTTTGGATTTGCGCCCATCATGAAGGTCAACAATTACTCAAATGACGAGTTTATCGAGCGCGGCGGGCGCATTCCCGCGCCGCTGCATAGCCTGCGCAACTGAGGGAGGGAACGTGCCGATGATGAACGGGGAGGAAAACCAGGCGCATAGCCGGCCTGAGGGACAGGAGGACGCGCTGCCTGAAAAAAAGCGGACGTGGCTTTTGCCGCTTTTAAGCAGCCTGCTGTTTGGCTTTACGCTTTTTGTGTTTGCACCGTTGGAAACCTGGTTTTCCGCCGGGGCGGAGCTGTGGTTTACGGTGGAAGACTTCCTCTGGCCTGCGCTGGCGGCGTTTCTCACCGTTTCAGGCGTGCTGTTCGGCGTTGGCATGCTGCTTCGCGGCGCGGGACGTTCCGCTTTTTGCGCGCTATTGTTTGGACTGGCCCTTGCGCTGTATGTTCAGGGCGGCTTTGCCAATGCCGATTACGGCGTGCTGGATGGCCGCGCGATTGATTGGCCGGGCTTTGGAGACTATCCCGTCTGGAATACGTTGATGTGGGTGGCGCTGGCGCTATTGCCGGTTGTGGCCGTGCTTTTGTTCCGTGCCCGCGCGGAGGGCGCGTTGCGCTTTTTATGCGTGTTGCTCGCGCTGACGCAGGCCGTAAGCGGGTTCACGCTTGCGTTGACCACGCCCCGGAAGGGCGTGCATACCGAAATCGGGTTTACCACCACGGACGAGTTTGTTCTGTCCGGCGACCGTAACATACTGGTTTTTGTGCTGGACACGCTGGATACGACAAGCTTCTCGGACCTGCTCATGCACGAGCCGGAGCTTGCGGAACGTTTGGATGGGTTTACGTGGTTTCCCAAAATGGTGGGGCAATATCCGGTGACTACCTTTGCCATGCCGATGCTGCTGACGGGAAGCGGCTATCTGTATGAGACCTCGAAGGGCAACTATCTAACCACGGCATGGGAAAAGGAGACGTTTTTCCACGCGCTCAAGGCGGAAGGCTACGACGTGAACGTATATTCCGAAAGCGAATACGCCATGCCGGAGGCTGCTTCACTAATAGACAACATCGAGGAGCAGCCGCTCGCGCCCACCTCCGCTTTTGCGCTGTGGTCGTCGATGATGCGGCTGACGGGCTTCCGCTACGCGCCCCATCTGCTAAAGCCGTCGCAGATGATCTCCACCACGGATTTTGACGCGCTGAAACGCGGCGCGAACACGCCTGTGTATACCTTTGACGACACGGCTTTCCTCAGCGGCCTGCGGGAGAGGGGCTTTAGCGCAGAAAAGGATGCGCCAAACTTTAAGCTCTATCATCTGCAAGGCGCGCATACGCCCTATAACCTGCGGCTTGACGGCACGCGCGGCAGCTCGACGATCCATGAGCAGCTGATGGCGCTGATGAACGCGCTGCTTGATATGATGGAGCAGATGAAGGCTCAGGGCGTCTATGAAAGTTCGACGATTGTGATTACGGCCGACCACGGCAACATGACCATCGACCCGGCCCCCGTGCTGCTGGTCAAGCGCCCCGGGGACAGCGGAGCGCTCAAGCAAAACGGCTATCTGGTATGCCAGCAGGATTTACACGCCACCATCGCGGCGGCGGCCGGGCTGAAGGGCGATATCCCCTATGGCATGGACGCCTTTGCCATAACCGCCGACGACTGGCGCGAGGCGGCGTATTACAATTACTACTGGAAGGAAGCGGACCGTTTTTACGAGTATAACGTGACGGCGGATGACGAGGGCGAGCTGGTTTACGCCTGGACGGGCCGTGTGTACGAATATGGCGACGTAAAGGAAATGGAAATGCCGGCCTATACGCTTGGCACGGAAATCCCCTTTGTGGAAACCGCGGACGCGGTAAGCTGGCTGGATGAAATGAGCGGCTACTTTCTCCAGAAGGGGGAAAGCGGCGTATGGTTCGGTCAGCCTGCCGCCCGGCTGCGCCTTCGCGTGGCTGACGAGGAATATGGCGACCTGCGCGTGACCTTTGGCGTGGCCGGCATTATAGGGGAGAGCCAGACGATGAAGGTCGTCTACGACGATACGGTCCAGGACGAGGTGGTGATCGCGCGCGGAGACAGCGAGGCGGGTTTCACCATTCCGTGGGATATGCTCACGGACGGCGAGGTCACGGTTACGCTGCGCTTCCCTGAGGCGGTCAGCGACTACAGGCAAAGCGGCTGGACGGAGAACGGCTTGATTCCCCGGGCTGTTGAATTGACAGGCATGAGAATCGAAAGCGTCGAATGACGAAGTAAAAAGAAAAGCGGGCTGTTGCACAAAGCCATTCTTTGTGCAACAGCCCGTTTTTTATACCCGATATACATCCCGAACCTTTTGGCTCAGGTAGTCCGTGTAATAATGAGGGACAAAAGGCTCTCCCGTGGCCTCTTCAAGCAGCTCCGTGGGGGTTAGCAGCCGGCCGAAGCGGTGGACGCGGCTGCCAAGCCAGGCGGTGATGGGCGCAAGCTCGCCGCGCGCAAGCAACGCGTCCACATCCAGTTCCCTGCGCAGGGCCGCCATGAATTGGGCGGCGTAAGCGCTGCCCAACGCGTAGGTCGGGAAATAGCCGATGTAGCCGTCCGACCAGTGCATATCCTGGAGCACGCCCGCGCTGTCGTTAGGCACATCGACGCCCAGGTATTCCCTGTACATCGCGTTCCACGCAGCGGGCAGGTCGTTTGTTGAAAGCGTTCCGTCGATAAGCTGCTTTTCAAGCTCGTACCGGATCATGATATGCAAAGGATAGGTCACCTCGTCCGCCTCCGTACGGATCAGGGACGGACGCACAAGGTTGGCCGCGCGGAAAAGCTCGGCGTCGCTTACGCCTGTGAGCGGTTGCGGGAAAAGCTCGCGCAGCTTGGGCGCAAGGAAATGCATAAACCCGGCGCTCCGGCCCACCATATTTTCATAGAAGCGGCTCTGGCTTTCGTGCATGCCCGTGCTCGCGCCGTCCGCCAGGCAGGTGAACTGATGCTCGTCTGCAATGCCCATCTCATACAGGGCGTGGCCGCCCTCATGAATGACGCTGAACATGGAGGAAAGAAAGGCGTTTTCATGATAATGCGTCGTAATGCGCATGTCGTATTTGCTAAAGCCGATGGTAAAGGGGTGCTCGGTTTCCGCGATGGCGCAATGTGCGCGGTCCAGGCCCATCAGGTCCATCAGGTACGCGGATAGCTCGCGTTGCCTGTCCACAGGGCAGCGTGCGGTCAAGAACGCGGGCTCCACCGTCTGCCGCCCTTTTACCTCCGCGATCAAAGGAACCAGCTTTTGCCGAAGCTCGCTGAAAAAGCTGTTGAGCGTGCGCGTGTCCATGCCCTTTTCGTAGTCGTTTAAAAGCGCGTCGTAGGCGGGGCGGGTTGGGTCAATATAGCCGGCAAAGCGCCGTTGTGAATCGATAATGCGCTCAAGCAGCGGGCGGAAGATGGGATAGTCGTCGGCCTCCTTTGCGGCGCGCCATTTTTCACCCGCCTCGTTGATCAGCCGGGTATAGGCGACATATTCCTCCATGGGGATGCGTGTGAGCTTATCCAGCTCTTCGCGCAAAAGCTCCGTCTGGCGGCTGACGGGCGGGTTCAGCTCCGCTCTCCTTTCCCACAGTGCGTCAAGCAGGGCGCGGGTATCGTCGTTGACAAAGAGCTGATAACTTTTTTCACTGAGAATGCCAAGCGTAACGCCGCGCGCCTCCGCCGAGCCTCGCGGCGCGACCGTCGCGCTGTCAAGGTATAGACACGCGCTCGCGTGCCCGTATGCATGGCGCTCAGCCTGTAGCTTTTGCAAACGTTTGAGCAACTCCTGCAATTCCATAAGTCGTGTTCCTTTCTGAAGTTGATGTAAGGCCCATTATACGCGGCATGGAAAGTCCTGTCAAACCGTTGCGTGGTAACGCTTTAGCGCAGGGAAGCAGAGGCGCTATTTTATGCAGATTCATTGACGGGACGTAAAAAATGTATTATGATGAGTACGATTTCCTACAAGTATGTTTTTGTACCAGAAGGGAATTTGACCGACTGATGTTGCCGGGGAGGCGTGGGTTGTTGAAACGCAAGGAGTATTGCGCCTTGTTTGATACGCGTGTCAGGACCGATCCGTATACGGGCAGGGACAGGCGCGAAACGGTATACATTGGTCCGTATTATACGCTTGATGTGGACGGGCGCGCCAGAAAGCGGGCCGGCGGGGCGCTGGCGGCAATCTGGGCGGCGTGCGTGTGCGTGTTTGTTGTGTGTGGGTTGACAAATGCAAACGGCAGCCGCTGCTTTTACGTGCTGCCGTTTTATCTGCTGCTGCTGTGGCCGCTGTTTTATATGGGCATGGCGGTTTTTCGCATATTGCGAATGGCGGAACGCTTTACCGCGGTGGACAGGGACGAAGGGATTGAGCGTGCTCGCCGCTGCGCGGGCGCCATGGCGGTGCTTTGCGCGCTGCATACGCTGGGGGATGCCGTGCTGATGATCCTGGGCGGCGGAAAGCCCGGCGTGGAGGCGTTTTATCTGGCGGGCATAGCGCTGATGGGCATGGGCGGAATCGCCGCGCTAAGGCTTTTAAGGCGGCTTATGCCGCGCGAGCAGAAAGAGGCCGGAGCCGCGCGGGAAGCTCAGCCCGGCCCGAAGCCGGGCTGAGGCTCCAATTTTTACCGTGCGCATGGGGAAAACAGCGCTGTTGCGTTAATTGTATTGCGGGCGACCGCTTTGCAATACGCCGCGAACGCGGCGGAAGAAAAAACTGAGGAGGAGCAAGAAAATGGTAAACATGAAAAAGCTGCTGTCTCTCGTGCTGGCCGCTTGCATGCTGCTAGGCATGGCGAGCGTTTCGCTTGCGGAGACCACGGATGCGGCCGAAGCCACCCGCGATGAAAACACGCTGGTGATCGGCTACACGGAATTCAACGAGAAATTCAGCCCGTTCTATGGGGAAACCGCGTACGACAACGATGTTGCCGTAAAGCTGGTTGGCGAGGAACTGGCGGTGCTTGACCGCCAGGGCGCGATCGTCTTTAACGGCATCGAGGGCGAGACGATCCCCTTTAACGGCGTGGATCATACCTACACCGGCATTGCCGACCTGAAGGTTGAGCGCGACGAGGCGGCGAACAAGACGGTTTATACCGCCAAGCTGCGGGAGGACGTCAAGTTCTCCGACGGCACGCCCATGACGGCCGACGACCTGATTTTTACTTATTATGTACAGCTGGACCCCTCCTATACCGGCCCGTCTACGCTTAACAGCTACGACATCGTCGGCCTGAAGGCGTACCAGACCCAGACTCCCGAGGATCTGTACGCCAAGTACGAAGAAATCGCCAAGGCGATCTATGCCGCCGGCGAGGATCATGAGTGGACCGAGGGCGACGCCTGGACCAAGGAGCAGCAGGACGCCTTCTGGACCGCGGTAAAGGCCGCTTGGACCGAGGACGTGCAGGATATCGTTAACTATGTTGTGGGTAACTACAACACCGCCGACTACGCGCCCGAAGTGGGTTCCACCCCCGAGGAAATCACCGCCAACGAGGGCCTGCAGGTTGCCTTCGGCATGGCTATGTGGGGCTTTGGCACCTATGCCGACGGCGTGCTGACCGGCAAGAGCGGCGCGACTTGGAACCTCAAGGACGGCGTGTATCCCGCTATCGAGGATTACTACACCGAGGCCTATGAGGCCTATGGCCACGATCCCGAAGCCTTCTTCGGCACCGAGGCTGTGGACACCGGCGCTACCTCCACCCTGGCCGCCGCGCAGGCGAGCTTCATCTCCGGGCAGGCTAAGGCCGAGCCCGAGGCCGCCGATGGCGTGCCCAGCATCGCCGGTATCAAAAAGGTGGACGATTACACCGTCGAGGTTACGCTCAACGGCTTTGAAGCGCCCGCCGTGTATCAGGTGTTCGGCGTGACGGTCGCCCCGCTGCACTACTACGGCGACAAGGCCCAGTACGACTATGAGAACAATAAGTTCGGCTTCCCCTTTGGCGATCTGAGCATTGTTCAGTCCAAGACCACCCAGCCCATGGGCGCCGGCCCCTACAAGTTCATCAAGTACGAGAACAAGGTCGTCTATCTGGAGGCCAACGAGAACTTCTGGAAGGGCGAGCCCAAAATCAAGTATATCCAGCTCAAGGAAACCCTCTCGCCCGATAAGGTGAGCGGCGTAACCACCGGCACGCTGGATATCACCGATCCCGACGCGACGGCTGAGAACATCCAGATGATCAAGGATGCCAACGGCGGCGAGCTGGAGGGCGATTCCATCCATGTTACGGCGGTCGACTTCCTTGGCTATGGCTACATCGGCCTGAACGCCCAAAACATCAGCGTGGGCGGCGAAGCCGGTTCCGAGGCTTCCAAGAACCTGCGCCGCGCGTTGATGACCGCTCTGGCGGTTTATCGTGACGTGGTGGTGGACAGCTACTACGGCGAGATCGCTTCCGTTATCAACTACCCCATCTCCAACACCTCCTGGGCCGCCCCGCAGAAGACGGACGCCGACTACAAGGTCGCGTTCTCCACGGATGTGGACGGCAACGATATCTATACCGCCGACATGACCGCCGAGCAGAAGGACGAGGCTGCCCTGAACGCCATCGTTGGCTTCCTGAAGGCTGCCGGCTATACCTTTGATGAGGCGACCGGCAAGGCTACCGCCGCTCCCGAGGGCGCTCAGATGGAATATGAGGTTTTGATCGGCGGCTCCGGTACGGGCGACCACCCCTCCTTCGGCATCCTGACCGACGCCAAGGCGCTGCTGGAAAAAGCCGGCATCACCCTGACCATCAACGATATTTCTGATTTCAGCGTGCTCCAGGACCGCGTGAAGAGCAACAAGGCGCAGCTGTTCTGCATGGCATGGCAGGCGACGCCCGACCCCGACATGTACCAGGTATACCACTCCAGCAATGTGCTGGGCGCCGGCGGCACCGACAGCAACTCTTACATGGTGGCTGACCCCGAGCTGGATCAGCTTATCGTCGATGCCCGCAACAGCGCGGATCAGTCCTTCCGCAAGGCTACCTACAAGGCTGCGCTGGACAAGATCATTGACTGGGCGGTGGAGCTTCCCGTCTATCAGCGGCAGGAGTTTGTGATCTACAGCGCCGAGCGCTTGAAGATCGACACCCTGACGTCCGATGTCAGCACCTTCTATGGCTTCATCGAGGATATTGAAAAGCTTGAGATGAAGTAATCGGTTTCCTTCCACAAAAGATTCGTCTTTTGACGCATCTTGGACGGAGCCTGCCGGAAAACCGGCAGGCTCCGCCGTGTGTGCGGCGTGGCGAGAGGGTTTAGGCATTTCAACTCAATCGCATTTATCATGAAATTCGAAAATTCAAGCGCACCGCGCTTTTGACGGCATAAAGACCAGGTTGGTAGGTTCAATTCAGATTTTCGGGAGGAGGTGAGCCGAATGAAAAAGTACATTCTCAAGCGCGTACTCATCAGCATCGTCATTTTGTTTTTCGTGTCCATGGTCATCTATGGTATCATGCGCTGTATTCCAACATCCTTTGTGGAAAAGATGGCGATGGAGCGCGCGCAGATGCCCGGCAGCAAAAGCTATTCGGATTGGCTTGAGCAGCTCAACGCGCTGTATGGGATGGATGGCAATATTGTTACAGGCTTTTTCAACTGGCTCGGCAAGGCAATACAGGGTGACTTCGGCGATTCATGGAAGTTTACCGTTCCCGTTGTGGATAAATTTAAACAGGTGATATGGGATTCGTTCTGGCTGGCGTTTATCACGCTGATTCTGCGCGTGGTCATCGCCATACCGCTGGGCATCCTGTCTGCGCGCAAGCAGTATAGCAAAACGGACTATGCGGTCACGGTGTTTGCGCTGATCGGCATTTCACTGCCGACGTTCTTTTTCGCAACGATATTGAAGCTGGTTTTTTCGATTAATCTTGGCTGGCTGGACCTGTTTGGCAAGGTCGGCAGAAATTATATGCAGCTGGACGCTTGGGGGCAGGCGCTGGATGTGGCTAAGCACTACATTATGCCCGTGCTTACGCTGACCATCGTGAGCGTAGGCGACCTGATGCGTTACACGCGCACCAACATGCTGGAGGTTTTGAACAGCGATTTTATCCGCACGGCGCGCGCGAAGGGCCTGCCGGAAAAAACCGTCATCAACAAGCATGCCTTCCGCAACACGCTGATCCCAATCGTCACCATCATCGGCGGAACGCTGCCCACCTTGTTCGGCGGCGCGATGATCACCGAGACGCTGTTTCAGATTCCGGGTATCGGCTATACGTCCTACCTGGCGATGATCGAGGGCGATATTCCCTTCACGATGTTCTATATGCTCTTTATGGCGGTTCTGACCCTTTTGGGCACGCTGATCGCCGATATTCTGTACGCTGTGGTTGACCCGCGCGTGCGCATCAGCTGAGGAGGTGGAGAGCATGGATGAGAAAAAGAATACGGCCCCCGAAGCCAACGACCGGCAGATCACGCTGGACGACGAGCGCCGCGTAAAGGTGCTTTCGCCGGGCATGCTGGTGTTCAAGCGGTTTGTACGCAATAAGCTCGCTATCGCGGGAACCATCATCATCATCGTGATGTTCCTGTTCAGCTTCCTTGGCGGCGTGCTGATGCCCTACACCGAAAGCCAGGTGTTTAAGGAATATCAGCCCATGAACAAGGAATACGCCGCGGTAACGCAAAACAACGAGTACCGCTATGTTTTGGCGGAAGGGCAAAGCTTTGACCTGAGCGCCAAGAGCAGGATGATACTGGCGATTAACAACGGGCAGACCAGTTTTGAAAGCGGCGGAAACACCTATGGGCTGGTCAAGGAGGGCGAGGAGTTTTACCGCGTAACCTCCATGCGCCTGATCGCCTCTGGCAAGGGCATTAAAAACCGCTATACCCTCGCGCCGGCCGACGGGGTGTCTTTGCCTGGCGATTTCACGGAGAAATTTAACGCGGCGGTCGCCGCGGGGCAGCAGTCGTTTATAACCGCCGACGGCGTTGAATATGCCATACAGGCCACCAAGGTAGAGGCGAAGGTGCTGGCGCCTACCGATTTGGCCATCGCCTCCAAGCTTATTTTCACCGGTGAAATGAGCGAAAATTATGCCTTCCGGCTGGCGGCGGAGCGCGCCATGCAAGGCGGGACCGATACCGATTTTACGGTGGGCGGCGTTGTGTATACGCTTGACATGACCGACGCGGAGGCGGCGGCTATCACCGATGCGACGGGTGAGGAGGTCGCATCGGCCTCGCACTTTGTGATGAAGGAAACGCAGGTGGGCACGGTATTCCCCGCGGGCTTCACCACGGCGGTGCAGCAGGCCGTCAAGGACAATGCGGCCAGCTTTACCGTGTCGCTTGACGACGGCACAACGCAGGAGTTCCAGCTTGAACGGAAAAATACGCAGTATATGGTGCGCGCGAACCTGCCCACCTATCAGATCATGATGTACGCCTCGCCCAGCCTGGAGCACCCTCTGGGCACGGACGGCAACGGCATGGACGTGCTGACCCGCCTGATGTACGGCGGCCGTATCTCGCTGATGATCGGCTTTGTGGTCGTGCTTCTGGAGGTGGCGCTGGGCGTCGTGCTGGGCGGCATCGCCGGATATTTCGGCAAATGGGTGGACAGCCTCATCATGCGCACGGTCGACGTGTTCAACTGCATTCCGGGCTATCCGATCTACATCATTATGGGTGCGATTATGGATGCGCAGAAGGTAGACCCCACGAAGCGAATCTTCTACCTGATGGCCGTGCTGGGCATTCTGGGCTGGCCGAGCATCGCGCGTATCGTCCGCGGGCAAATTCTGAGCCTGCGGGAGCAGGAGTTTATGACTGCGGCCGAGGCGACGGGCATTTCGGTTAACCGCCGCATCTTCCGCCATCTGGTGCCCAACGTCATCCCGCAGCTAATCGTTATCGCGACGATGAACCTGGGCGGCATTATCCTGACCGAAGCGACGCTTTCGTTCCTGGGCCTTGGCGTCAAGTATCCGCTGGCCTCCTGGGGCAGCATCATCAACGCGGTCAGCAACGTATACGTGATGACCAACTACTGGTTTGTCTGGATTCCGGCGGGCATGCTCATCCTGCTCACGGTACTGGGCTTCAACTTCATCGGCGACGGCCTGCGCGACGCGTTTGACCCCAAGATGAAGCGGTAAGGAGGGAGAATATCCATGTTTGAAAAGAAAAAGAAGGACAGCGGATATATCTCCGCAAAGGAATCCCGGCATATCAGCCGCGAGAACCGCCGCATTACGTCCAAGATCGAGAAGCGGCGCAACCGCAAAAATGTGAACCCATCCGAATATATGACGCAGATGCGCGACCCGGAAAACGTGGTGGAGTTTGACAATCTTCATACCTATTTTTTCACTGATATCGGCACGGTCAAGGCGGTCGACGGCGTGAGCTTCGACATTCCCAGAGGCAAGACCGTCGGCGTGGTGGGCGAGAGCGGCTGCGGCAAAAGCGTAACGAGCTTAAGCCTGATGCAGCTTGTACAGCGCCCCCAGGGCCAGGTTGTGGACGGCGCCATCCGCTTTAACAGCGACGAGGGTGTGTACGACATTGCCAAAACCCCGACCGAGGTAATGCAGCACATTCGCGGCAACCAAATTTCGATGATCTTTCAGGAACCCATGACCAGCCTGAACCCTGTGTTTCGCATCGGGATGCAGGTGGACGAGGTTATCAGCCTCCACAATCCCAGCATGATTAAGGACGATGTAAAGAAGCGCACCATTGAAATGCTGGAGTTGGTTGGCATCGCCAACGCGCAGGGCGTATACGCCATGTATCCGCATGAGCTTTCGGGCGGCATGCGCCAGCGCGTAATGATCGCTATGGCGCTCGCCCTTTCGCCCAAGCTGATTATCGCCGACGAGCCGACGACCGCGCTGGACGTGACCATTCAGGCGCAGATTCTGGATTTGCTGCGAAACCTGAAGGAACATATCAATTCCTCTATCATGCTCATTACGCACGATTTGGGCGTTATCGCGGAAATGGCGGATTATGTGGTGGTGATGTATTCCGGTCGCGTGGTGGAAAAGGGAACCGTGCATGAGGTCTTTAAAAACCCGAGCCATCCGTATACCATTGGCCTGCTTAACTCCAAGCCCGTGGTCAACAAGCAGGTGGACAGGCTGTATTCCATCCCCGGCAAGGTGCCAAATCCCATCAACATGCCGGACTACTGCTATTTCCGCGACCGCTGCGAGCTGTGCGTGGAGCGCTGCTGCGGGCCGTATCCGCCGGAAATCCACCTGAGCGATACGCATGTGGTAAGCTGCCACCGCTATGAGGATTTCAGGAAGGAGGCAGAGGGCCATGTCTGAGATCATTCACAATCAGGACAATATTCTTGAGGTCAAAGACCTCAAAAAATACTTTCCCATCAAATCCGGCATGCTCCAAAAGGTTGTAGGCAACGTTAAGGCCGTGGACGGCGTTACCTTCAACATCAAGCGCGGCACCACAATGGGCCTCGTGGGCGAGAGCGGCTGCGGCAAAACCACCGTGGGGCGCACCATCCTGCGCCTGACGGATAAGACCGACGGAACCGTGCTGTTTGACGGCCGGGATGTGAACAGCCTGGACAAGGACGCGCTTCGAAGGCTTCGTCCGAAGATGCAGATCATTTTCCAGGACCCGTATTCCAGCCTGTCCCCCCGCTTGCCGGTTGGCGAGATCATCGGCGAGGCGGTGCGCGAGCACCACATTGTGCCGGATGGCGAGTACGAGAGCTATCTGGACAAGATCATGAACGAATGCGGGCTGATGAGCTATTACAAGGATCGCTATCCGCATGAGTTTTCGGGCGGTCAGCGCCAGCGCATCTGCATTGCCCGGGCACTTGCGCTGAATCCCGATTTCGTGGTTTGCGACGAGCCGGTCTCCGCGCTGGACGTGTCCATTCAGGCGCAGATCATCAACCTGCTCAAGGATTTGCAAAAGGAGCACAACCTCACCTACCTGTTCATATCCCATGACCTGAGCGTGGTGGAACACATCAGCGACTCAATCGGCGTGATGTACCTGGGCAGCATGGTGGAGTACGGGCCGAAAAAGTCGATTTTCGCAAATCCGCTGCATCCCTACACCAACGCGCTGTTCAGCGCCATCCCCATGCCCGACCCGGACGTGAAGATGAACCGCGTGATCCTCCAGGGCAGCATCCCCTCGCCGGCTAACCCGCCCAAGGGGTGCAAGTTCCATACGCGGTGCGACAAATGCATGGAGCGTTGCAAGACGGAAGCGCCCGTACAGCGCGAGGTGGAGCCCGGGCATTACGTGGTATGCCACCTGTATGACGAAAAGAAGAACGAATCCGCTATTTGATTCTACCTTGAACCAGCGAAAGGATGTTTGAACGGATGCCGGAGGAAAGACGCGAGACGCCGGAGGCGGAGGAAGACCGCGCGGTGGCCGATATGAATGTGGAAGGCATGCCGTGGTACCGCGAGGGAAGGCCCGCGCCAAAAAATCCTGACGCGGAGCCGATGAGCCGGCGTAACCTGTGGCGCTATACGCTTTCCGCCGTCGGCGCGGGCCTGACGATCGTTTTTGTGTTCGGACTGGCGGCAGCGGCTTTTATCTGGTTTTGCATCAACGTGTGGTTTCGGTAGAAGGTATTTCCTGAAAGAGACCGGGACACGAAGGAACGTCCGGGGCTATGCGCCCCAAACCCCGCAGCCAAGGGATGTATCCCTTGGAAATCCCAGTTTTAACCGCGCATTGCGCGGCCAATAATGGGTTCAGGGCGAAAGCCCTGGTCGGGGTTCCAGGGGGGAAACTCCCGGCGTTCTCCTTCGTATCCCGGTCCTTTTTGATTGCTTAAAGCGAACTGCCGCTTGTGAAAAGATACGCTATGTAATACACGCCGGAAACCAGATGCCAGCCCAGCAGGAGCGTTCCTGTGATATGCCGGGGGCGGAGGCGTCCGTCCTTCGTCCGCTCCTGCCTGACGGCGGAGGCAAAGCGGATCATGGCGACCACCCACATCATCAGCGCGGCGCCCATCATGCCCCAACCGAAATTACCGTCGGCGGCGCGGCGGCCGGATTCGCCCAGAATCAGGAACTCAAGCACGCCGACAATATCAAAAATCAACGCGAGCCAAAAGAACGTATCCGGCTTTCCCCAACGGCGATACGCGATCAGCACATAGATGGGGAAAGCCTGAATAAGCAGCGTATTGACCGCGACGTTTTTGAGCTTGTCCAATGAAATTTCCAGAACCATGTCGCCCTGCGAGGGGACGATGATGCCAAAATAGTACAGGTACTGCACGATCATGAACAGCACGGCGGGAAGCACGCAGAGGATGATCTGGCAGAAGAAGCGTCCGTTTTTGGGATGCTTTATCCACATCGCTAAAAAAAACAGGCACGCGGCGGGCAAAAACGCCTGCATAAACGTAGGCTTGGCCAGCAGGCTCAAAAACAGCATTATGCCAAGCGCGACGGGCTTTCGCCATGGAAGCAGGGTTTTTTCGCCCTGCTCCGGCAGCCTGCGAAGAAACCCGTCATAGCAGTGGGCGGTATAGGGCACGCAAAGGAGCATCCACACCATAGCGATGAGCTGCGTGCAGCTGTGCCAGGTGTTAGGCGTGCCGACGCCCGCGTAAACCGTGGGATTATAGCCTGGAACCAACAGGCTGGAGACCATGACGCAGACGGCCGCCAGCAGGGTGATTGCGCCGCGGCTGAGAAGCCTGTCCAGGTACAGCGTAAACAGGCGGTGGATGAGCAGGAGCTCTGCCGCCTTGCAAAGCGCGGTAATCAACGCGGCGGCTACGGGCAGCGGTATGCCAAACAGCAGCGGAACCGCCACAAGCGCGTGCCACATGGGATGCGCGCCGTGGTGCAAAAAGCTGGTTGGGTCGCGGAAGTCGCCCTCCGCCGCCCATGTGGCGTGAATGCTGATATCGCTGGAGGGCCTGAGGCAAAGGGCGTAGAACAACGCGTAGGAAAGCGCGAACAGCAGCGCGCAGACCACCCATTTGAGGGGATCGAAGCGCCTGCTTTCAAGCCGGGCCAGCGGATTGGGATCAATGATGCGGTCACTGTTACTCATCGTCAGGGCACCTCGGTGGGTTGCGTCAGGCGGTAGAGCTTCATGCCGGGCAGGGAGAGCACGGGCTCGTAGCCGTTGACCACACATTTGAGCTGGTCGGTTAAAATCCAGTTGCTTTTGCCGGTGGTATCGGTGGTGAAAAAGCCATACTGTAGGCCCAGGCCGGGATGAAGCTCCTCCGATACCTGGAGGCTGGGCAGATCGGTGCGGACGGTGTTGACAAACGGGTCGGCTGCCTCAGGGTCATAGGGGATCAGTGCCGCAGCCTGCGTCACGCTGGGATTGTCCGCTTCGCGTTCAAACCGGATGGTATCGTTGTAAGCGCCGACAGGAGGAATGGACAAAAGCAGCACGAGGGTTGCAAGGCTGCCCAGAAGCGCGATGGAAGGAATGACCGGCCGTCCGCGCATGAGCAGATAGCCGAGCACCAGCCACAGGAAGGGCGAAAGGGTGCGGAAATCACTCCAGTCGTTCGTTTCGTACAGAACGGTGATGATGCCGAGCGCTGTGGCGAGCAAAAGGAAACACGCCAGCAGATCCCAGGAAAAGCGGACGCGAAGGCGAGGCCTCTTTTGATCGCGTTTAAGGCGCAGAAAGGAGCAAAGCAAACACAGAAGCGCTACGCCGCAGTAGAGGATGCGGAAGGAAACCTCTATGGGGCTATGCGCGTAGTAGAGGGTGAAATAATCGCACAGGTTGGATTTTGTATGGCTTAGCAGCATGCGCACAAAAGTATTCAAATCCTCAGCCCTGACCAGGTGGTAGAGGAAGCCTTGAATATAGGGCGCGGTCGTGCGGGAGGTGAGCGCATAGCAAAGAATGGACAGCACGGCGGACAGGAGGAGCGAGAGCGCCATGCGCCAGCCGAAACGGAAGCGGCTGAACACCAGGGCCACCGGAATAAACAGCAAGAAATAAGTGATGCGGTACACGCAGCCGAAAACAACGGTCACGCAGCACAGCATAAGCATCCACGGGCTGCGCCCGTCGTGATAGCGTAGCAAAAAGGCGAGATAGAAAAGCAAAAGCGCGTAATTGAAAAGCTCCGTCATGGAGGTGACACAGTAAAGAACGACGGGCGCGTAGGTCATCAGCAGGGCGGTAAAGAACAGCGCCACCGTGGGCCGCGGCCTGTTAAGCGCGCAGAAAACAAGCGCCGCCATCGAAACCCATAGGGCGTTGCACGTCATGATGCTGGAATAGCCCAGACCGAAAAGCTTGACGAACCAGCCGTATAGCAGGATGGGGGTGATGCCGTGCACGCCGAGGCTGCCTGCGGCGGGAATAACCTCGAACATGCCGCTGTAGCCCTTCTGAAAACCGACCGACTGCCAGCTGAACAGGCTGCGCCAGTAATCAATCTCATCCGACCAGACGGGATAGCTGTCAAATACGTTATGGCCAAGCACGAGCGAAATGATCAGCAGCAGCAAAAAGGGCGAAAAGATCATCAGGGCCCAGCTGAGCAGAGTGAGCGCACGCTGTCTGGCGCTCATGGCGCGCAAAGCATCATTCATCAGCGATACCGTCCTTTGCATTCTTTGGTGCTTTATCCTTGATAACCAAGCAACAGAAACCAGTATACCATGGGAAACGTGATGCCGCAAGCGTTTCGCTCGCCCAAATGATACCGCCGCCAGGCAAGGCCGCACTTGCAAGGCGCGCCTTTTTTTGTTATGCTTTTGAAAGCGGGCGCGGCCAGAAGCTCCGGCCTGTTGGAAAGGAAGCGCTTCGTTTGGAAAGACCGATGCATGATATGCTCAGGCGTGCGGCCGGGCGCACGTCGCTTCATATGCCTGGCGGGCAGGGCAGAGCCCCTTTTGGGCGCTTGAATCCATACCGGCTGGAAACGACGGAGCTTGACGCGACGGACGATCTGTACCGTCCAACGGGAGCGATCGCGCGCGCGCAGGAACTTGCCGCCAAAAGCGCGGGCGCGGCGCATACGATGATGCTTCACGGCGGCGGCACGGCGGGCGTGCAAGCGATGCTTCTGTACGCGGCACGGCGCGGAGAAACAGTTATTTTGCCGCGTAATGCGCATATCAGCGCGCTTCATCTGTGCGCGTTGACGGGCATCGTTCCCGCGTTTGCGAAGCCGGACCATACGCCGACCGGCAGGCCCTTTACGGCGCCTGAAAGCTATCTGCACGCGATGGAGGAGCATCCGGAGGCAAAGGCGGTGTTCGTCGTGCGGCCGGACTACTACGGCGGGCTGCCCGAGCTGCGCGCCATCGCCGCAGAGGCGCACGCGCGCGGCATGCTCGTATTGTGCGACGAGGCGCACGGAGCGTATTTCAACTGGGACAGGCAGGCGGAGAACGCGGGTGCGTGCGGCGCGGACCTGTTTGTGCAATCGGCGCACAAGACGCTTCCGGCGCTTAACGCGGGCGCGTGGCTTCACGCCATGCCGGGCGTGGAGCCGGAGCGCCTTACGCGCATGCTGCGGATGGTGCAGACCAGCAGCCCGTCGTTTGCCGGCCTGCTTTCGCTGGATGACGCCCGGGCCTGGATGGACAGCCGCGGCGCGAAGGCGTGCGACAGGCTGCGCGTGGCGCTGGCAAAGTTTCGCGCCAGAGCGGCGCGGCTGGGATATGTGGACGCGCAGAATGAGGACGGCATGCGCTATGACCCGCTGCGGCTGGCGCTATACGCGCCGCAGGGCGGCTTTTGCCTGGGAAAGGAGCTTGCGGCGCGGGGCATCGACGTGGAGATGTGCGACGAACGGCGCATCGTGTGCATCGTTTCCCTGATGGACGGAAGAAAGCGCCTTAGAAAGCTGTACCGGGCAATTAAACGCATTGAAAGAAAGCGGCTAAAAGACGGCCTGCCTCCGGTGGAGACAAACCCGGTTAAACGGGCACGAAGTAGCTATCCCGGGATTTCTCCGCGCGTTTTACCGCTTGGCGAGGCGGCTTTTGCGCCGCAGGAGGCGGTGGCGCTTGAGGAGGCTGCCGGCCGCGTGAGCGCGGGGCAGGTGGGGCTCTATCCCCCCGGGATCGCCCTGTTGACGGCCGGGGAGCGCGTTACCCAGGAAATGGTTGACTATCTTCGGGGGTTTGAGCTCTCGCGCCTGTTTGGCATCAATCAAGACGGCACGCTTGCGTGCGTATGCGAAAAGGAGACGGAAAATGGACATTTTCCCTTATGACGCTGTGGTTTTTGACTTGGACGGCACGTTGTTTGACGCTGAGGGCGGCATCGTTTGCTCAGTGCTGCACGCCATGGAGCGGCTGGGTTGCCCGGTGCCCGAGGGCGCGGACCTGCGGGAGATCGTCGGGCCGCCGCTTCGCGATTCTTACGAGCGTATTTTAGGCCTTCCCAGAGAGCTTGTGCCGCGCGCCATGTCGTTGTACCACGAGCATTTCAGGGCGGAGGGAATGTTCCGCTACAGCGTGTACCCGCATATCCGCAGCATCCTCCGTATGCTTCGCGAGGGCGGCACGCATGTGGGGCTGGCAACCAGCAAGCCTGTCGGGCTTGCCGTTGATATTCTGGAATATTTTGGTCTCGCGCGCGAATTTGACCGCATTATCGGCGAGGATGGAAGCGAGAAGCAGCTGGGCAAGCCGGAGTTGATCCGCCGGGCGCTGCCGGATAAGTACCGCAATGCGGCCATGGTGGGCGACCGCCGGTTTGATATGCTTGGCGCGTCGGCCAACGGTATCGACGGCGTGGGCGTGAGCTATGGCTGCGGTTCGGAGGAGGAGCTGAGCGACGCGGGCGCTACGGTCATCGTGCCGGATACGGAGGCGCTGCGCGCGCTGCTGTGTCCGGGCGGCGAAATTCCACGCGGCTTTTTCCTGACGGTGGAAGGGCCGGATGGAAGCGGCAAAACCACGCAGGTGGAGCTGCTGGAAAAAGGCCTCCGGCAATACGGCTTCAGCGTGCTGCGCACGCGCGAGCCGGGCGGCTGTGACATCAGCGAGGATATCCGGCGCATTATTCTGGATACGGACAACATGGAAATGTGCGCCTCCTGCGAGGCGTTGCTCTACGCCGCCGCACGGGCGCAGCATGTTCACCAGGTTATCCGTCCGGCGGTGGAGCGGGGCATGCTTGTGCTGTGCGACCGCTTCGTGGATAGCTCCATCGCCTATCAGGGCGGCGGGCGCGAGCTGGGCGTGGAGACCGTGCAGCAGATTAACGCGCCGGCCGTGGCGGACATGCTGCCGGACGCGACGCTGTACCTTGCCATCGATCATAAAATCGCGCTGGACAGGCGGCTGGGCGCGTCCAAGCCGGACCGGCTGGAGCTGGAGGTGGGCGAGTTCCACGAGCGCGTGCAGAAGGCATACGAGCGGTTAATTCGTGAAAACAAAAAGCGCTTTTTGGTGATAAACGCCGAGCAGGACGTGGAAGGCGTCGCAAGGGAGGCGCTGGACGCGGTGCTTGGGCGGCTTGTGCCGGATATCAGGCGGGAGGCATAGCGGGTGGAGAGAGTTGTAGTAGGCATGTCGGGCGGTGTGGACAGCTCCGTTGTGGCGTTTTTACTGAAACGGCAGGGCTATGACGTAGTCGGCGTATTCATGAAAAATTGGGATGAGAAGGATGAGAACGGCGCCTGTACCGCCGCCGAGGACTGGCGCGACGTACAGGACGTGTGCGAGACGATCGGCATCCCCTGCTATGCCGTTAATTTTGAAAAGGAATACCGGGAGCGCGTATTCAGTTATTTTCTGGACGAGTACCAGCGCGGCCGCACCCCCAACCCGGACGTGCTGTGCAACCGGGAAATCAAGTTCAAGGCATTTCTGGACTACGCCATGAAGCTGGGCGCGGAGAAGATGGCTACCGGGCATTTTGTTGAAACAGACGTGCGAGGCGGGCATCCCGTGCTATTGCGCGGGCGGGACCCCGGGAAGGATCAGAGCTATTTTCTCTATATGCTAAAGGAATGGCAGATCGGCCGGGCGCTGTTTCCCGTTGGCGGGATGACCAAGGCGGAGGTACGCGCGATGGCGGAGGCAAACGGACTCTCCACATCGAAAAAGAAGGATTCCACCGGGGTATGCTTCATCGGCGAGCGTAACTTCCGAAGATTTCTTCAGGAGTTTCTGCCGCTGAAGCCGGGAGAGATGCAAACAGAGGACGGCCGCAAGGTGGGCGAGCACATCGGGCTTGCCTATTATACCCTCGGCCAGCGGCGGGGCCTGGGCATCGGCGGGCAGGGGGACGGCCGTAGCTGGTTTGTAATTGGGAAGGACCTGGAGCGCAATGTGCTGGTTGTGGCGCAGGGTGAGGACAGCCCTGCGCTGTACAGCCGTTATGTGCGTGCATCGCAGGCAACCTGGATTGCGCAGAACCCGCCCGCGCCGGAGGGCGAACCGTTTCGGTGCGGCGCGAAGTTTCGTTACCGGCAGGCGGATCAGCCCGTAACCGCGGTGGTCAGGGGGGACGAAATCTTCATTGAAGCCGATGAGCTTCAGCGGGCGGTTACGCCCGGGCAAAGCGTGGTGCTGTACCAGGGGGATATCTGCCTGGGCGGCGGCATCGCGGAGGAGGCGGGAATGAAGGCGCCTGTCTGATCGGGTGGAAAAAGAGGCGCATGAGGTCGAAAAAACAACACAAATACAGACGGTTATTTCAAAGCCCCTTGCACAAGCGGGATACAATGGCTATAATAGCAACAACATTCAAGGAATTCCTCGAGTGTGAATGAAGTATTGTAGGGAGGAAGAGAATGATGAAAAAATTGGTATCGGTGATCCTGACGCTTGCGATGGCGCTTACCTTCGTGCTGCCCGCTGTGGCTGAGGATACGGTAAAGGTGGGTGTAATCGGACCCATGACCGGCCCCGCCGCTATTTACGGCACGGCGGTCGCTAACGGCGCGAAGATTGCCGCGGATGAGATCAACGCGCTGGGCGGCATCCAAATCGCGCTGGACGTTCAGGATGACGAGCACGACCCCGAGAAGGCCATTAACGCTTATAACGCCGTACTGGACGGCGGCGCGCAGATGATCGTCGGCACCGTAACCTCCAAGCCCTGCGAGGCTGTGAGCACCGTCGCCTATGAGGAGCGCGTGTTTATGCTGACGCCTTCCGCTTCCTCTACAGCGGTTATCGAGGGCAAGGACAACGTGTATCAGATCTGCTTTACAGACCCCGCGCAGGGCGCCGCGTCCGCCCAGTACATCGCGGATAAGGGCCTGGCCACCAAGGTGGCGGTGATCTACAACAACGGCGACGTATATTCCACCGGCATTTACCAGACCTTTGCGGACAAGGCGGCGGAGCTGGGGTTGGAGATCGTTTCCGCCACCACCTTCCCGGACGATACCGCCACCGACTTTTCCGTTCAGCTGACCGAGGCCAAGAATGCCGGCGCGGAGCTGGTGTTCCTGCCTATCTATTACACCCCCGCTTCCATGATTCTTACCCAGGCTGTGGCGATGGATTACAAGCCCGCTTTCTTCGGCGTGGACGGCATGGACGGCATCCTGACGATGGAAGGCTTTGACGCCTCTCTGGCCGAGGGCGTGCTGTTGCTGACCCCTTTCTCCGCCGACGCCAAGGACGACCTGACCGTGAACTTTGTCGCAAAGTACACGGAACTCTATGGCGAGACGCCCAACCAGTTTGCTGCGGACGCCTACGACGCGGTGTGCGCCATGTATGAGGCGATCAAGGCGGGCGGCATCACCGGAGAGACCACGCCCGAGGAAGCTTGCGAGATTATGATCGCGCAGATGCAGACGCTGGAGGTCGCGGGCCTGACCGGCAACATGACCTGGGAGGCTACCGGCGCGGTAAGCAAGACGCCCACCGCCGTGAAAATTGAAAACGGCATGTACGTCGGCATGGAATAAGCCCTTTCGTTGTGGTTGGACTGTCAAGAAAGAGACGGTTGGGCTTTCCCCCAAATCCACATTTGACCGTGCTCCGCACGCACGGTCAAATGTGGATTGGTGGAGGGTATAAGCCCGCAACGGCTTGAGCGCGACAGCCCCAATCCGGTTTTATTACCCAAACGGCCGCGATCCGGGTTGGGCCGCGGCGCATTTAAGGTAACCAACGGTAGTCTGACGCGAGCGCCCGACTACCGTTGATTACCTTAACGCATTTCACCAAAGGATGTGGGGGAGTATGATACAATTTTTGTCCTACCTGTGCAACGGCATCAGCCTGGGCAGCGTCTATGCGATCATCGCCCTGGGATATACCATGGTGTACGGCATCGCGAAGATGCTCAACTTCGCGCATGGCGACGTCATTATGATCGGCGCGTACATCGCGTTCTGCTCCATGCAGTATTGGGGCCTTCCTCCGGTCGTTTCCGTGCCTGTAGCCATGATCGTATGCACCGTGCTGGGCGTAGTAATCGAGCGCATGGCCTATAAGCCGCTTCGGCAGGCGTCGTCGCTGGCTGTGTTGATTACGGCCATCGGCGTAAGCTATTTGCTGCAAAACGTCGCGCTGCTGGTTTGGGGCGCCAACCCCAAGAGCTTTCCCTCCGTGGTGGGGCTTGGCTCCATCTCCCTGTTTGACGGACGGATGATCATTTCCAGCGAAACCATTGTAACCATCGCGGCGTGCGTGGTGATTATGATTGCGTTGACGCTGTTTACAGGCAAGACCAAAATGGGCAAGGCCATGCGCGTGGTGGCGGAGGATAAGGGCGCTGCCGAGCTTATGGGCATCAACGTCAACCTTACCATCTCCATCACCTTTGCCATCGGCTCTGCGCTTGCGGCCATCGCGGGCGTGCTGCTGTGCTCCGCCTATCCCACCTTGCAGCCCACCACCGGCTCCATGCCCGGCATCAAGGCCTTTACGGCGGCGGTGTTTGGCGGCATCGGCTCCATTCCGGGCGCGATGCTGGGCGGTATTTTGCTGGGCGTGATCGAGATTTTGGGCAAGGCCTATGTGAGTATGGAGCTGGGCGACGCGTTTGTGTTCGCGGTGCTGATCGTGGTGCTGCTGGTAAAGCCCACGGGCCTGCTTGGCAAGGCCGTGCACGAGAAAGTGTGAGGTGAGAAGGCATGAAGGTAAACAAAAGAACCGTCGGCAATCTCATCACCTACCTGATTGTGATTGCGGCGTTCATCATCTGCCAGTATATGATATCTGCCGGCACGATGACCCGTTCCCTAAAGGGACAGCTGATACCCATCTGCGTATGGATTGTGATGGCCGTGTCGCTTAACATGGTGGTGGGCGTATCCGGCGAACTGAGCCTGGGCCACGCCGGATTTATGAGCGTCGGCACGTTTTCAGGCGTGGTGGCCTCGACATGGCTGCTCAGCGCCTTTCAGCTTGAAAACGAGGCGGTCCGGCTGATTTTGTCCATGGTGATCGGCGGCGTGTTTGCGGGCCTGGCAGGCGTGCTGATCGGCATTCCGGTGCTCCGGCTGCGCGGCGACTACCTAGCGATCGTGACGCTCGCTTTTGGCGAAATTATTCGTAATGTTTTGAACTGCGTTTATATTTCAGTGGAGGGCAGGGCGCTGCACTTTGCCTTTAACAACCCGAGTATCCCCGGAACTCTGATCTTAAGCGGGCCAAAGGGCGCCGTGGGAGTGGAAAAAATCGCCACCTTCACCATGGGCTTCGTGCTCGTCCTCTTTACGCTGGTCGTAGTGCTGAACCTTATCAACAGCCGCTCCGGACGGGCCATTATGGCCATTCGCGACAGCCGCATCGCGGCCGAATCCGTCGGTATCAACATCACCAAATACAAGATGATGGCTTTCGTGACCAGCGCGGCGCTGGCCGGCATGGCCGGAGCGCTGTACGGTCTCAATTTCTCCACCGTGGCAGCCAGCAAGTTCAAGTTTGACACCTCCATCCTTGTGCTGGTGTTCGTAGTGCTGGGCGGCATCGGTTCAATCCGCGGGTCCATCATCGCCGCTACGCTGCTGACCATTCTGCCGGAAATGCTGCGCGCGTTTAGCGATTACCGCATGCTGGTATACGCCGTCGTGCTGATTTTGGTAATGTTGGCAACGAACAACCCGATTCTGGTTTCGTGGTTTAGCCGCATATCCCGCCGCCTCAGGAAGCTTAAGCCGGCAAATGGCGGCAACAAGGAAGGTGAGACGGCATGACCCAGAAAAAAAGATCGGAAACCAAGATGGTGCCGGTGCCAAGTCACAGCATCATCCCCGAGCGCGACCTGGATAAAAGGCCCGTGCTGGAAACGCGCCACCTGGGCGTGGAGTTCGGCGGCCTCAAGGCCGTGGAGGATTTTAACCTGACCATTGGCAAAACGGAAATTGCCGGGCTGATCGGCCCTAACGGCGCCGGCAAGACCACCGTGTTCAACCTCCTAACCAAGGTATACCAGCCCACCACCGGCACCGTGCTGGTCGAGGGAAAGGACACCGCAACCATGAACACCGTGCAGGCCAACAGGCTTGGCATTGCGCGCACGTTCCAAAACATCCGCCTGTTCAGCAACATGACGGTTGAGGAAAACGTGCGCATCGGTTTGCATAACGAGATCAAGTACGGTATGTTTTCCGGCATCTGCCGCATGCCTGCCTTTTGGCGGCAGGAAAAGAAGCAGCATGAAAAATCGCTGGAGCTGCTTTCCATTTTCGACATGCAGCACATGGCGAAGTACAAGGCCGGTTCGCTGCCCTACGGCGCGCAGCGCCGGCTGGAGATTGTGCGCGCGCTTGCCACCAACCCCAAGTTGCTTTTGCTGGATGAGCCCGCTGCGGGCATGAACCCGCATGAGACGGAAGAATTGATGGAGAACATCATCAAAATCCGCGACCAGTTCCAGATTGCGGTGATGCTGATCGAGCACGACATGCGGCTTGTTATGGGCATTTGCGAGGGCATTTGCGTGCTTAACTACGGGCGCGTGATCGCCAAGGGCACCGCCGGAGAGATTCAGCAGAACCCGACCGTGATCGAGGCGTACCTCGGCAAGCGAAAGGAGGGCTGAGGATGAGCCTGCTCAAGGTAGAGGAACTCCACGTTTATTACGGAAACATACACGCTATCAAGGGCGTTTCCTTCGAGGTCAACGAGGGGGAGATCGTCACGCTGATCGGCGCGAACGGCTCCGGCAAGTCCACGACGCTAAACACCATCGCGGGCCTGTTAAAAGCGCGCAGCGGCTCCATCAAATTTGAGGATGTGGAGCTGGGCGGCGTGCCCGCCAACAAGATCGTATCGCGTGGTATGGCGCTTTGCCCGGAGGGCCGCAGAATCTTTCAGCAAATGAGCGTTCGTGAAAACCTTGAAATGGGGGGCTACACCCGGCCCGCCGCGGAAATTGAAGGTTCGATGAACAAAGTGTTCGAACGCTTCCCACGCCTGAAGGAGCGGGAAAAGCAGGTGGCGGGGACGCTATCCGGCGGCGAGCAGCAGATGCTGGCCATAGGCCGCGCGCTGATGAGCAAGCCAAAGCTTTTAATGCTGGACGAGCCGTCGATGGGCCTGGCCCCGATCTTGGTGGAGCAGATTTTTGATATTGTGACGGAGCTACACAAGGCGGGTACGACGATTTTGCTGGTGGAGCAGAACGCGCAAATGGCGCTGTCCGTCGCTGACCGGGCGTATGTGCTGGAAACGGGGCATATCGTCAAAGAGGGCGACGCGGGCGAACTGCTTAACGACGAGAGCGTGCAGGCGGCTTATTTGGGAACGTGAAGAGAATCACTAGAAAGCACGAAAAGCGGAAGCGCACCGACGAACGCAACGGTGCGTTTCCGCTCTCTATTGAGCATAATCTAAGAACATTCAGAACCGTTTGGGGCGTCTGTGCCGCAAACGGACGATGGAGCATTCTGGGCGCATTGCGGAAATTCCGCGATGGCGTATATTTGTGCAGCCGTAAGGAATCAGCGAAACGGTTTTCATGCCCGACAAGGGTTTGGCATCAGGAAGGACCTGAACGCAACCGTCGATAAGCGGCCAATCAATCCTGTATGCGGGCAGGTGAAGAACGACAGGAGCGGTATCCGGTGCAAAGGGATATGTTCCCAAGGGTTTTGACTCGATGCCAATGTCATCCGGTTTTAACGCGCTGTCAAGCGCATAGCGCCATTCGCTTGCCGGATACTTCTCGAAATCTCCATGCGGTAATTCACGGCCGGGAATGTCGGCGTGGATCCGTTTACTAATCTTCTGGATTTGAAGCGCGTATAACAACGCCCTACGGAAGATGGAAACGCCAGTTTGACCGGATTCCACACGGCATTTCATAGGCAGGCGCAATGTGATTACATCCTGCCGCCACGGCTTTCGAATGGTTTGAACGCTGCCGGCCGGGCAGGAGCACCTCTGCTCCCCAATAATGAGCTCAGCGCAGTCCACCCATTGTGGAATGCGCAGCGCAATAGCAAACTCCGTTGGTTCAGAACAGAATATGCGCAGGCAAATGAGCTCGCCAAAAGGATAGTCTGTTTCCAAAGAGAGTTGGACGGTGACGCCGTTTAGCTTCGTATTCAATGTACATGGAAGATAGGCCACTAGTGTCTTGACCGAGTTAATAATATAGTTTAAACTACACCTATGAGGGGGTGTAGTGGTGAACCAAAAGTACCATGTAGAATTAAGTGAAGCCGAACGGCAGGCAGTGCAAGAAATGTTACGC
>JAEYOW010000023.1 GCA_023411375.1 Bacillota bacterium
GAACTTGAAGCCCCAGAGCGAAAAGTAGGAACAAGAATTTCATCGGCAGCCCTTGGCCGCGCGCGGTTCAAAACGCGGCCACCAAGGGCCGCGCCATTTGCAGAGGGCCCGGTGGGGCCCCAATCCCCCCCCCGCCCCTCTGCAAATGGCGCGGCCCTTGGTGGCCGCGTTTTGAACCGCGCGCGGCCAAGGGCTGCCGATGAAATTCTTGTTCCTACTTTTCGCTCTGGGGCTTCAAGTTCTCGCCCGCGGCACTGCCGCGCGCAAGCAGGGCGGCGGCTACAAAGCCCGCAGCGAAGGTGGCCAGGCTGATCATAATCGTCACCCAGTTGACGCCGGCCATATCCGTGCGAAGCAAAATGGCGATCGGGGAGGACACCACCAGCCCAAGCACGCCGCAATAGGTGTAAGTGGGAAAGCGCGCGAGCAGCCATTCAATCAGCTTTGCAACGCCGAAAATGCCGATGATAACGCCCACGCCAAAGGGAAGCAGCGTAAAAAACGGGTTGGCCATGGCGGTAAAATCCAGATGGAGCACAGCGTCTTTGAGCGCGTCTACGGCGTTGAGAACGGGGGTGTAGTATCCCAAAAGCATCAGCACCATGCTGCCGGATACGCCGGGTATAATCATGGTGGCGGCGGCCACCGCGCCCATCACCACCAGCAGCAGAACCTGGCCGGCGTCAAGCGTGAGGCTTTCGGGGTTGCTGACGTCTCCGGTCAGCGCAAGCGCGATGATGCCCGCGAAAAACAGCACAAAAACCAGGATGGCAACGAAGTTCAGCTTTTTCTTGTTGATTTTATGCAGCAGCGGGCTGAGACCGCCCAGAATAAGGCCGATAAAGGCGGTGGAGGTGGGCAGCGCGTAGTTGGCGAACAGGAATTTAAGCAGGCTGGCAAGCGCCACAATGCCCAGCAGCATGCCGACCGCATAGGGCAGGAGCGTTTTGACGCTCTTTTTAAATTCGCTGAAAAGGTGCGTGATGCAGTGGATCAGCAAATCGTAAACGCCCATGCTGACCATCATGGTGCCGCCGGACACGCCGGGAATGATGTTCGCCACGCCGATGACGGCGCCGCGCAGAATCTGATTGAGCAATTTCATGCGAATGGTGCTCCCCTCAACTAAATAGAATCGCCCCAGTGTACCATTTTTTTGCTGGCAAGTCAAACCAGCGGATGCCTGAAAACGCGCGCAAAAAGCCGGGCGGGGCGCATTCTGTGGCTGCGTCCCCGCCCGGCCGGCGGTTGTTGCGCGGGTATCAGGCCATTTTCAGCCTGTATCCGCATTTGTAGACGGTTTCGATGTATTCGCCGCCGAGTTTCTTGCGCAGGCGCTGGACGTGAACGTCCACCGTGCGCGTCTCGCCCATGCTTTGGTAGCCCCAGGCCTTGCGCAGAAGCTGCTCGCGGCTGACCGGGATATCCGGTTTTTCCATCAGGGCGATCAGCAGAGCAAACTCCTGGGCGGTCAGCTCCACGCGGCGGCCGTCCAGCATCGCCACGCGCTCCGTCTCATCAACGGAAATTTCGCGAAGGGGCTGGGTCTCGCCCATCAGCGACGTAACCTTCGCATGCAGCGCCTTTTGTGTAAAGGGCAGCGTGAGCACCTCCGAACGGCCCGCGTAGAGCGCGCGAAGATGCGAACTCATCTGCCTGTCGGCGGTAATGAACAGAATCGGGCATCCGTGATGCAGGAATTCCTCAAAAAGCGGGCGGCATGCCGTCCATTTGAGGCGCGCGTCCAGCAGGACCAACGGAGGTTTGTCGGCGTTAAGCTCCTCGATGGAAAGGTTGTTCTCGTCGCAGCGCTTTGCGTTGAATTTCTCCTTCTTCAGGGAGTCGCAAAGCTTCCGCGCGAGCATGTCGTCAGGTTCGTAAATCAAAATCATTGCCATGCGATCACCTCACTGTTATTATGACGATTGAACGTGTACATTTGTTGCACAAATTGTGAACAAACTGCAACGTTTGGAAAAGAAGTTGAAAAAAGGGGCAAAAATAATGTCTAAACAAAGGGAAAACAGGGTATAGTCAAATAGGAACAACATGAAAGAAAGGGAGCGACCCTCATGCTTTTTGTAGCCTATCCGCCTTGCACCACCTGCCAGCGCGCGAAGAAATGGCTTGACGACCATAGTATTGCATATAAGGAAAGGAATATTAAGGAGGAGCCGCCCACGTATGAGGAGCTTAAGCTGTGGCGGGAGCGCAGCGGCAAGCCGCTGAAACGGTTTTTCAACACCAGCGGCATGCTCTACCGCGAATTCGGCTTGAAGGAGCTGCTGGAGGGAATGGATGAGGACGAGCAGCTTCGCATGCTCAGCGGTAACGGCATGCTTGTGAAGCGCCCGGTTTTGGTTGGTGAAAACCTTGTGCTGGTAGGTTTTCGCGAATCGGACTGGGAAGCGTTGCTTGATGGGACGGACGGCGCAGCAAAGGCCTGAGCGGCTGGGCCTGTCCGCGTGGGCCGTCCGGCGGCCCGCAGATTCAAACAACTTAAAAAAAGGGGCTTGACATTTTTACCGGATTCGCATATAATAACCTTCGCACCACGATTGATGGGGAATTGTGTAACGGCAGCACCTACGACTCTGACTCGTATTGTCTAGGTTCGAATCCTAGTTCCCCAGCCAGGCTCCATGGTCAAGCGGTTAAGACGTCGCCCTCTCAAGGCGAAATCAGGGGTTCGATTCCCCTTGGAGCTACCAGTTTAAGCCGTGGATTGAGACAGTAAAGCCACCGTTTTGTACGGTGGCTTTGTTGTATCGTTATTAATACCAGGGGTCTCCTATTCTTGACCCCATTATATTTCCATTCCGAATTCCCGCCTTTTTCCCATTCTGGACGTTGCTTCCGCATGCGTTTCGATGTATAATGATGAAAATTCTCTATAATGTAAGGAGCGGAAACCTGATGACTGAAAGGGTTGAAACCGAAAAGATGCCGCAGGATCAGTACCGTTGTCTGCTCCTGAAGCTTCCGGGTATATATGCGGCTAATGTGCTCATGGAAGACGAGAATACCGTGCGCGAGGTGCACGTTGTGGCCGCTAGCAGCCGCAACCCCAAGCAGATCAGCCGGGATATTCAAAGCGCGCTGCTGGCGGCGTTTGATTTGAAGCTGGATCACCGGGTTATCAGTATCGCGCAGCTGTCGGCCAACCCGTTTGAGGATGAGGTGGAAACCGGGCCAACCGGCGCTGGCATGCGTCTCCAGTGCGCGGGCGTGTCCACCCGGGTGGAGGACGGACATTACCATGTAAGCGTGCTTCTGCGCTATGGCGAGCGCGGTATTCAGGGCGAGGCGGTTTGCCGAAACACGCCGGCGCAGCGTATGCGCGCGGCCGTACAGGCCACGTTGGATGCGGCGCACGCCTTTCTGGGCACGGAGGAGCTGTTTACAATCGTGGCCACGCAGTCGGCTACGGTGAGCGGCACCGCAATCGCCATTACCTTGCTGGAATACTCCTACGCAAAGGAAGAGCGCCTGCTGATCGGCGCGGCCCGGCAGGGCGAGGATGCGGCCACCGGCTTCGTCAGAAGCACGCTGGACGCAATGAACCGTAGCCTGGCCATGGCGGCGGGGCGCAAATAACCGGGGAAAGGAAACGGGACGGACGGGCTTTCTTCAAGCGAAGCGGAATATAGCATGCCTGATAGCGAATGGCAGAGCCTTGAAAATAGGAGGCTATATTCTCATGAAGAAGGCGAAGATCATGGCGGCCCTGATGGCGCTGGCTTCTTTCGTTCTCTCCGCGGGCGCTTTTGTGACCTGGAGGTAACATTATTCTGAAACCATTCGCCCGTCCGTTCCGTTTTCTTCATATACTGGGGTTGGGTTGACCCTTTTTTCAAGAAGAGAGGTTCCCATGAACAGAAGAGCCAGGGCATACATCGCCGTCGTGTGTGTCATAGGCGTCACGGCGGCTATCGCAGGCACATATCAATTTTTCCGGGGATTAGCGGGCGTTCCTTTTTCAGAATACGGCTGGCGCATCCTGTTTTTGACAGGCCTCTGTGCGGTATGCCGCTCGTTTCCTATTATTATGCGAAAGGACCAGCAACTGGATTTGTCCGTCATCGGCATGCTGGCCGCTTTTTTGGTCGATGGGATGGCTGCGGCAGTGTTTGTTTATCTGGCAAGCTCGCTGTTCACCTTTGAAAAAGACGGCGGCAAGCTGCGCAGTATCTACAATGTAAGTCCGGTTAAGACCCTGTTTAACCTGAGCGATATTATGATCGCGATTGTGATTCCAGGGCTTGTCTGCCGCCTGTTGCCCTGGCGGCCGGGCGATTTTACTTTTCCCATGGTGCTTCTGCCGGCGTTGGTTTTTTCCGTGCTCGCTTTTGTCTTTAATTATCTGGTTCTGCTGCTCATGTTCTGTCTGAATGGCGATGTGACGCCGCGCGAGATGGGCAAAGCGCTGGCTGGGCTTACGCCCAACGTGCTGGCGGCAATGCCGCTGGGCTTGCTGATCGGCCTCGTGCTCTCTCTGCCGATGGGCGCGTGGCTGGCGCTGCTTATGGTCTGTCCCCTGCTTTTGGCGCGTTACGCATGGAAGCTCTACCTGGACGCGACGCGCCACAAGGAAGAGCTGCTTGCCGCGTTTGTAACCGCCATGGAGGCTCGCGACCCCTACACGCAGGGCCATAGCAAGCGCGTAGGCGAATACGCCGAGCGCATTGCCCGGCAGATGAGGCGCTCTGCCAAAGAGCTGGACCGCATCCGCGAAGGAGCGCTTTTGCACGATATCGGCAAGATTGGCGTAAGCGATCTTATTCTGCACAAACCCGGTCCCCTTACCTGTGAGGAGTGGCAGGCGATGAAGCGCCACCCTGCCATCGGCACGGATATCGTAGGGCGGGTGGGCCTGGAGGACGCGGTGCTTGAAATGATTCGAAGCCATCACGAGCGCTGTGATGGAACGGGCTATCCGGATGGGAGGCCCTCCGGCGAGCTGAGCCTTGCAACGCGCATATTGGCCGTAGCCGATGCCTACGACGCTATGACCAGCGACCGTCCCTACCGTAAAGGCATGTCGGCGGCGCAAGCGCTGGAGGAGCTCAGGCGCGGCGTAGGAACGCAGTTTGACGCTGATGTGGTGGGGGCGATGCTTGCTGTGATGGATGGGGAGGCGCGGGCGGCATGATTCTCGTCTACCTGCTGGCGCTGGCTGTTGCGGTGGGCTATTTGCGAGGCGGGCGCCTGAAGGGATACTTGCAAAAGCCGCTTCGGGGCGTCGTGTGGCCTGTCGCCGGATTTTTGATTGAAAGCAGCTTTGCATGGCTTCCGCGCGTCGTTCCCGGCCCGCCTTTGCGCTGGCTGTGGCTTGCCGTCGCGGTTGAATACCTGTGCCTGTTCGTCTTTTTGTTTTTGAACCGGGACGAGCGGGCGTTGCGGCTGGCTGCGCTGGGTACCGCCGCAAACCTCGCCGCCATGGCCGCAAACCAGATGCGCATGCCGGTGAGTCCTACGATTTTTGACTTTCCCTCGCTTGCGGGGTTTGTTGAACGCGTGCAAAGCGGAGAGTTGATTGAATATGTTCTCGTTGGATGGGACGCTCCGCTGTGGTGGCTGGGAGATACCATTCCCATTCCGTGTGGAGTGCCCGGTGTGGCCAGCGTGGGGGATTTTTTGATGGGCGCGGGGCTGTTCTGGTGGATACAGCGGATGATGCTGCGCAGGGGCTGAAGAAGCCGGCTTCATGAAGTTCTGTTTAAAATACGTATCCTTGAATGGGATTTGGCTTGCGTAACGTCCAATGCCACGGTATGGGGCTGTTCGCAAGAATCAGCATCAGCCGCGCCAACGGTAGCGTCGTATCTACGCCGCGGGCCGGCGCGGTAGGACCACCGTTTTCACGGTGGCCTTGTTGTATATTAGGTGCGCTTGCCGTAAGAATATTGCCAAAAGCGCGTAAAACAGCTATGGAGAAACTGAAACGGAGGAGACGGAGTGGAAGCGGTCACTGTGCGCCCGATGCGGGCGGAGGAAGCGCGGGACGTGCGCAAAATGGGCAGGCGCGCGTTTGCCGGGCTGGAAAGCCTGTGGGTATCCAAGCCCGGGCAGGCGCTGGTCGCGGTGCGGGAGGATAAAATCGTGGGCGCGGTTTTATATAAGCTGATGAATGCGGGCGGAAAGAAAATCGCCTATGTGGACTATGCGTTTGTGGACCCGGATTATCACAACCAGGGAATCGGCGGCTCGCTTTACAGGGCGGCCACGGAGTTTTTATGGGCCTTGGGCCCGGACGCGCTGACGGCGATCGTCAAGGACGACAACGTAGGCTCCTGGAGCCTGTTTTTGAAAAATGGCTTCAGCAGGGTAAGCCTGCCGCAGCTTGCCGGGCAGTTCGGCTTTTGGGGCGCGGTGAAGCAATACTTCGCGACGCCCTTTTGCTTTGGCGTCGGGATGGAATATTACGTCGCTCTTCGTGGGCGGGAGTGCCCATCGGGAAAGACGGGCGGCGTGCGGCAGATGCTCGCCTTTGTGCTGGCAAACGCGCTTTTGTTCCCGATTGCGCTGCTTGGCGGCACGGGCTCTGCGGGCACGCTTTTAGCGGCCTATCTGCTCATGCTGTTCGCCTGGGTGGCGGGAGATTTCGTGGGGTCGCGGTTTTCCGGGCGGGGCTGGCGGTTCCGCTTTAACAACGGCGGCGGCCTTGTCTGCGCGCTGGCGAACCTCGGCGCGCTGTATCCGATGATCGGCGCGTGGTACCCCGAACGGTATGAAAAAACAGCCGGATTCCGGCGGGATATGGGGATAACGGCTCTGGGGGGATGGCTTGCCATTCTGGGCATAACGGCATTTTCGGTGTTGGGCGGGGCGGACCGGGCCTTTGTGCGTCTGCTGGGGCAGATTGGCGCAATGTTTTTAATTTACCGGATGCTGCCCTTCTATCCGTTTGAATCCTTCGGGGGCAGGCGGGTATACGACTGGAATAGATGGGTATTCGGCGGCATGGCGCTTATCTCTCTGGCGGTTGTGGCGGCCGTGAATTTGCCGTAAGCAAAACAGACGTTGTTGGGAGGATATATGGAGCTGATTGTTCGGGACATACAGAAGGCCTTTGACCAGAAACAGGTACTCAAAGGCGCGACGTTTACCTTTGAGGAGGGAAAAATCTACGGGCTGCTCGGAAGGAATGGCGCTGGCAAAACCACGCTTTTTAACTGCATCAATGAGGATATCAGGGTCGACAGCGGCAGCTTTTCGATTGTGGAGGAAGGGCGCGCGCGGCGTGTGGAGCCGGAGGATATCGGCTATGTGCTTTCCACGCCCGTGGTGCCGGAATTTCTGACGGGCCGGGAGTTCCTCAAATTTTTTATCGATATAAACCGCGAAAGGCTTGAAAAACCCGGCGCCGTAGACGGATATTTCGACATGATGCAGATTGCGCCGGAGGACCGCGACAAGCTGCTCAAGGACTATTCCCACGGCATGAAAAACAAGATGCAGCTGCTGGTCAACCTGATCGCCAATCCCAGCGTGCTGCTTCTGGACGAGCCGCTGACGTCCTTTGACGTGGTTGTGGCGGATGAGATGAAGCGGCTGCTGCGCCGGTTAAAGGACGGGCATATCATCATCTTTTCCACGCACATCATGGAGCTGGCGCTGGACCTGTGCGACAAAATCGTGATTCTTAACGGGGGCGTGCTGGAGGAAATCCCAAAGGAGAATCTGGACCAATCGGCATTCAAGGACAGGATTATCGCGGCGCTGAGGGGGAATGAGGGTGCTTGAGTCCTTCTTGACCTCCTTCCGGCTGAAAAATACCTACAAGGTTAACACCGTGATTTATTCGCTCAAGTCCATCCCGCTGGTGAACAGGCTGCTGCCGGATTCGCTTTATACCAGCCGGGGGCTGAAGGCCTTCGGCGGCGTGGTGAGCGCGCTTTTTGAGCTGGGGTCGGTCTTTCTTGGCAAGGCGCTTTACCTGCTTGTGATGGTATACGCCGTGCTGGGCCTGATGAAAAGCCCCGGGGCGGACGCGTTTGTCCATATCTTTTTCTTTTTGACTATTGCGGGCGGGCTGATGAACACCCATATCTTCAACCCAACGAAGGACAAATACTACGCGATGTTTCTCCTGCGCATGGATGCCCGTAAATATACGCTTGGCAACTACCTGTATTTTCTGTTGAAAATGGCGGCGGGTTTTTTGCCCTTCACGCTATGGATCGGCGGCCTGTGCGGCGTCCGGCTGGCAAGCTGCTTGCTTATGCCTCTTTTTGTGTGCGCCGTCAAGCTGATTGTGACGGCCGTCTCCCTGTATGGCAGCAGGGACGGCAGCAAGGCTACAAACGAAAACCTCCCCTCCCCGGTGATGTGGACGGGCATTGCCCTGGCGACGGCCGCAGCCTACGTTCCGCCGTATTTTGGCTATGCCGTCAATGAAACGGTTTTTCTGCCCGCGGCTGCCGCGGTGACCGTCGCTGGCGTGCCTTGCCTTGTCTACATTCTTAAATTCGATCAATACCGGTCCATTTACCGGGAACTGCTGAAGCCGGGCAATTTCGCCATGAACAGCGTAAAGGCGACCCAGGCGGCACAGGAGACCTACCGTAAAAAAATCGTGGCGGATATCAGCCAGACCAGCACTAAGGCGGGATACCGCTATTTCAACGAGCTGTTTATGAAGCGCCACTCTAGGCTTATGACGAAGTCCGCGAAGAAAATTACGGTATTTCTAAGTTTGGCGTTTGCCGCTGCGGCAATCGCCTGCGCTTATGTGCCGGAGGCCGCGCGCGTCATAAACGGCATGACCCTCCGGTATCTGCCGTATTTCCTGTTTGTTATGTACATGGTCAACCGGGGACGGGCCATCACGCAGGCGATGTTTCTCAACTGCGACCACAGCATGCTGGCATACCGCTTCTACCGGCAGCCCAAAGCCATCCTTACCCTGTTTGCGGACAGGCTTGGGTATGTTGTGGTGATCAACCTGATGCCCGCGGCGGTGATCGCCATTGGGCTTCCCCTGCTTTTGTACCTTTCCGGCGGCACGCAGCAGCCGGTTCATTACGCCGTGCTGCTTGTCTCCATCCTGGCCATGTCGGTGTTCTTTTCCGTGCATACGCTGGCGCTGTACTACCTGCTTCAGCCGTATAATGTGGAAATGGAAACCAAAAACGCGGCCTATGGCATACTCAATTCGGCAACCTACTTCGTATGCTGCTTTTTCATGGGCAGGGAAATCCCCGCGCTTTCCTTTGGAGTGGGCGTTTCGGCGTTTTGCATAGCCTACACGGCCGCGGCGCTTCTGCTTGTGTACCGGCTGGCCCCCAAAACCTTCCGGTTGAGGGGATAAGAATGTCCGCGTGCGGATGATAAAAATAGCAAACGAGCCGCGCTGCCCGCGCTTTCGCGACGGAGCTGTGCGGCTCGTTTTCCGGTTGCGGTCAGGGTGGATAAATTATAGCCAGCCCTCAATCATGCCGGCAGCCTTTTGGATTACCGGATCATCCGCCTCAACGGGCAGAATGGGCGCGCGGACGGCGCCGATTTCCATACCCCTGGCCCGAGCGATGGATCTGGCCACTGACAGCCCCGTGGTATATGGAAATTGCTGCATCATATCGATGATGGCGTTGATGCGGTTCTGCCAATCCATCGCTTGGGCATAGTCGCCCTTTTCGTAAGCGGCATAGAGCTTTACGTAAAGCTCCGGCATGCAGCCGTAGGTGCCGCCGATGCCGCCGGTCGCGCCCATCAGCAGGCCCGCGAGCAGCTGGTTGTCGGGGCCGTTGAAAATCACAAAGCGCTCGCCCGCCGCGCGGCGGTACTGGTTGATCTGGGCGGAGGAAGGGGTGGTGTTTTTAATGCCCATCACATAATCCTTTGCGATCATTTTGCGAAAGAGATTCATGGAAAGGTTGTAGCCGGTGGTGGAGGGAATGTTGTAAATGATGAACGGAAGCTTCGCCGCTTCCATCATGCGGTCCCAGTGCGCCTCGATGGCGGGTTCGGGAATTTGGTAATACACGTTGGGGATGGATGAGATGGCGTCCACCCGCATTTTGGAAGCGAATGCCGACAGCGCGACGCTGTCGCTGGTGGTGGCCGCGCCGGTGTGCGCGATGATGGTCATCGCGCCGGCATTTTCCTCCATAACCGCTTCCACAATGCGGTTTCGCTCCTCAACGGTTTGCAGAATGCATTCGCCGCTGCTTCCCGTGAGGTAAAGCCCCTTCACGCCCGCCTCCTTGTACCGCTTGACCAGACGGCGAACCTGCGCCGCGCTGATGTTGCCGCTTTGGTCATAGCAGCCGTAGAAGGCGACAAAGACGCCTCGGAACCGGTCGTATTCGTAAGCGCAATTCATGAAAATTCCTCCTTTATTTAAGCACCGCGCCGCCTTCCAGCAGCATCCTCTGCAATGCCGGAACATCGGCCCGGGCCGGTATCGTATTGGTTTGAACGCTGAGCGCCGCGGCCGTCCCCGCGGCCTGACCGATCGCCATAACGATGGGCGATACGCGGATGGCGGCGCACGCCTCATGGGTGGCGCTGATGCAGCGTCCCGCCACAATCAGGTTCTCCGCTTCGTCCGTCAACAGGCAACGGTAGGGAATTTGATAGCTCGCACCCTCTGGCAGCCTTGTGGTAAAGGTATCGTTACCCTTGGGATTATGGATATCGATGGGGTAGCCGCCGACGGCGATGGCGTCCTCAAAGCATTTGCCCCGTAGAAGGTCGTCGGCGGTCAGCCGGTATTGCCCGTTAAGGCGGCGGGATTCGCGGATGCCGATATGTACCCCGGTTTGCAGCAGCTGCGCGTCTGAAAAGGCGGGAATAGAGGCCTTGAGGAACGTAAACGCCTCCCAGGCCTGTCTGCGTCCAATGCGCTCCGCTTCGGAAATTTGCCAGGGGTCGGTAGGATTGTAGCCCGTCATCCGGGTCATGTTCAGGATAACTTCGCCGGGATGCGGCGTTTCAAAGAACAGGACGACCTCGCGCTCAAAGGAGAGGCGTCCGTCCGCGATGGCGCGGCGCAGTATGTCGGTATAGCCGGCCACGGAAAGGAGTTCGCTTTCCCGAACGTCATCAAGAGAATCCAGCCTGAATTGCGAAGGTGACTCCGCGATATCCTGCCGGACGCGCGTCAGGTTCACATGCCCGATTTTAACATTGGTCGTCATGGGCTGACAGAGATGATCCTGCGTCCGGCCAAGCTCGCAGGAGACGCCCGCCATGGCAAACAGCTCGCCGTTGCCCGTCGCGTCGATCCATATCCGGCTGCGGACAGGGATGCTTCGCGACCCCGACAGAAAGACCGCCCGTTCGATCCGCCTGCCGCTTACTCCGCACTCGGCCAGGCAGGCGTGATACAGCGTTTCACAGCCGCTTTCAGCCAGCATTTGATCCAGCGCCAGCTTCATCGCCTCCGCGTCAAAAGGCGTTACGGAGGAGGCATAGCCGGTCGCGTCCTTTACGTGCCCCCGGCATCCGCCCAGACGGGTCATGCGGTCCACAAGCTCCTGCGGAATGCCGCGCACCACCTGCCGCCCGCCCGCATGAAACGTCATCATCGGCCCCACGCCCGCCGATGTGAGCGAGCCGCCGCAAAATCCGTAGCGCTCCACAAGCAGCGTGCGCTTGCCGGCGCGCGCACTGGCAATGGCGGCCATGGCGCCGGAAGGGCCCCCGCCCACCACCGTTACATCCCATTCCCGCATTTCAGCGCTCTCCTTCCAGAAATGTGATGATTTGCTCCGCGGCGCTTTCTCCGTCCCTGATCATGCTTTCGCGCGTGGTGCCGCCCAGGTGGGGCGTGGAAACCACCTGCCGCATCGCCAGAAGGGTGTGCTGGCGCCCTGTGACCGGCTCGTCCTCAAATGTGTCCAGCGCCGCCCCGGCCAGCCGGCCCGCGCGAATCGCCGCTTCCAGCGCCGCGCTGTCAACCAGCGAGCCGCGCGCGCAGTTGACGAGGCAGGAGCCGGCCTTCATCTTCGCAAACGCGCGCTCGTCCATCAGGTGCGTGTTTTGGAGGGTTGCGGGAAGGTGAAGGCTGACGATATCCGAACGGGATAACAGCTCATCCATGCAGCAAAGCTCGGCGGCATGGTCCTGTACGCACTGCGCGTCCACAAAGGGATCGTGCACCAGCACCGTCACGCCGAAGGGAACCAGCAGTTCCCTGAACCTCCTGGCGATGATGCCGAAACCGACGAGCCCCACGGTTTTCCCGCTGAGTTCGACGCCTGGCGAACGCTGCCACAGGCCGTCCCGCAGGTCCGCCGTTCCCTGTGAAATGCCGCGCAGCATGCAAAGCGTCAGCCCAAGCGTGTGCTCCGCGACGGCGTTGGCGTTTTGTCCCTTGGTGTTTGTAACCTCCACGCCTTTTTGGCGCAGATACGCCACGTCGATGGTATCCATTCCGGAGCCAATGCGGCACAAAATTTTCAAGTTTTTCATCTGCTCCAGAAAACCGCTGTCAAAAATACCCGGACCCGGAATCAGCGCGTCGGCGGACGCCACCACGGTTCGGTAGTCCTGTTCCGTCAGGGCGGAAAGGCTCGGCCGCACTTCCAGCCGGACGCCGTTTTCCTCAAACAGGCGCGCGGCTTCCGGGAAGCGCTGTGCAAAACGGTCAATCAACGCAAGCACTGTTTTCATGTTCCTATCACCCCTTTACGGCGCTGGCCGAGATGCTTTCCACAAAGCTCTTTTGGCAAAAAAAGTAAATGATCATCATGGGAACCGTCGCTGAAACCGCCGCCGCCATGATCAGCCGGTATTCACGGATGTCCGTCATGTACAGGTCCAGCGCGATGGGAATAGTGAATTTAGGCACTGAACGGATGAAAATGACGGGCGTCATATAATCGTTCCAGCTCCATACAAACGCCAGAATAATCAGCGACGAAACCGCCGTGCGGGCCAGCGGCAGAATGATGCGCGAGTAGATCACAAACTCGTTTGCGCCGTCGATCTTCGCCGCCTCGCTGATTTCCGTGGGGATACCCATAAAGAATTGTCTGAGCAGGAAGATGCCAAAGGCGGAAAACAGGTTGGGGAGGATGAGGGAGGTATGCGTGTTCAGAAGGCTGAACCAGGAGAACAGCACGTATTTTGGGATCAGCGTCACCTGGGTGGGAATCATCATGCTGGCTAAAAACAGCATGAATACCGCATTGCGCCCACGGAACCGCAGCCTCGCAAACGCGTAGGCCGCCATGGAGCAGACCAGTACCTGTCCCGCGACGGAAAGCAAAGTGACCTTGATGGAGTTCCAATAGAATGGCACAAAGGACATCCGGCCCGTCCAGACGGAGGCATAGTTGGAAAAATTCCATCTTTCGGGAATCCACTGAATGGGATAGGTAAAGATATCCGCCTCATATTTGAAGGAGGCTGAAATCATCCAGATGAACGGCAGCACCATCACGATGGCGATGGCATAGGCGAGCAGCGTTAGCAGAACGCTTCGCAGCGTGCCCCCGGCCGCTTGCCTTACACGTAGTTGACCCATTTTTTCTGCCCCTTCCACTGCAGGAATGTAATGAGGAAAATCAGGATAAACAGCACGATGGCGATGGCGGAGGAATACCCGAACTTCTGAAGCGTAAACGCCTGTACGTACAGGTAGTACACCAGCACGGTCGTGCTCATGCCCGGGCCGCCCTGCGTGATGATCTTGACGGAGTTAAACATCTTAAAGGAGGTCATAAAGCCAGTGATGGTCAAGAAAAACAGCGTGGGCGTCAGCAGGGGAAGGTCTACGTACCAGAACCTCTGAACGCCCGTCGCGCCGTCCACAACCGCCGCCTCCTGAAGCTCGCGGGGGATGTTTTGCAAGCCGGCCAGAAAAAGCACCATATTATAGCCTGTGTTGATCCACACGCCGATGATGACCAGCACAAACATCGCCCAGTCCGGGCTGGCCAGCCACCGGGGAGGGTCCATAACACCCAGCGAGATCAGAAGCTGGTTGATGGGGCCTTTTGTGGGCTGAAACAGCGCCATCCAAACGATGGATACCGCTACGATGTTGGAAATGTAGGGCATGAAGATCATGGTGCGAAGCAGGGAGCGCCCGTACAGCTTTGCGTTGAGCAGCAGCGCGAGAAGCAGGCCCAGCAGCAGGGAAAGCGGAACATACAGCGCAGTATAGATGATATTATTTTTAAGCGAAGCTACAAAATACTCGTCCTGAAACAGCTTCACGAAATTATCAAGACCAACAAATTTTATACCCTTCAGGCCGGAAACCAGATTCCATTCCGTAAATCCCAGCGCGAAGGACATAACGAGAGGAAAGAGGATAAACAGCGCGAAACCCAGTATCGCGGGGAGCAGAAAGCCGTATCCGGTAAGGTCGGCGCGCAGCCGCCTTCTTTTTTGGGATTTTGTCAGCGCCAGCTGCGTCAAGGGGACTCCTCCTCTGAACGGTCATCTACCGGCGGGAAGGGGCGACGCCCTTCCCGCCGGGGCCGGTTGGTTACTTTTGCGCTTCCGCAATGGCCTGGTCCGCGAGCTTCTTTGCGTTTGCGAGAGATTCTTCCACCGTCTGCATACCAACCCAGGCCTTTTCCGCCTCGGTGATCAGGGTGTTCTCAATGTCGCTGTACGCCACAAAGTGGTCGTCCACAACGCCCGGGCTATCAAAGTCCAGCACGACGCTCTTGAAGGAATCCAAATCGAAGTAAGGCTTGATATCGTCTGTGAACATCATGTCGATCGCGGATTCAATATCCATCTGCTTCCATGCGGGGAAGCGGCCGTATTTGAATAGGTATTCGGAACCCTCCGTCGCCCAGAAGCGGCACAGCTTCCATGCCGCCTCCTTGTTGCGGCTGTTTTTGGCTACGGATACGTAATCGAAATAGGAGCGGCCGATTTTGTAGTTCTGTTCCTGATCGGCGCTCAGGGCGGGGAAGTTGGCAAAGCCGATCTTCCAGTCCCTGGGATAGGTTTCCTGTGTAAGGAAGTTGCGGATAATCGCGTCGGAGGCAAAGAGCATGGCGGAATTGCCAACGCCGAACTCCGTGATGTAATCCAGCTTGCTGGCGATCAGCTCGGTGCGGCTATACTGCACTTTGAGCTCGTTTTCCAGCTTCAGCACGAAGGAAAGCGCCTTTGCAAACAGCGGATCGTCAAAGTTGCTGGTGCCGTCCGCCTTATAGTAGCAGTTGGCGCCGAGCACGCCTTGCACATACCAGGCCCATTCCTTGCCCAAAATGCCGGCGACAGAGCCAAAGCGTTTCTCAACACCCTCGCCCTTGGTCAGCGCCGCCGCGTACTTCTCCAGGTCCTCGATGGTCCAGTTCGCGGCGGGAAGCGGCAGTCCGGCCTCCTCCAGCGCGGCCATGTTAAGGTAAACAAGGTCTTTAATGGTGCTGGCGGGCAGGCCGTACACGCCGTTTTCAAAGGTGGCGTAGCCATCGCTGAAATGCTCGTCCATCACAAAGCCGTCCTGCTGCATGTAAGCGTCCAGCGGCTCGCACAGGTCCCGCCAGCGCGCGTCCAGGTTGGCCACGCCGTAGTTGACGAACACATCCACGTCCGCGCCGTCAATCAGCGCGGTATTGAGCTTGGTGTTGCCGTCGGCGTTGTTGCGGAACTGCACGTATTCGACCGTGATGCCGGGATTCTTCGCCTCAAAGGCCTCGATAAGCTCGAAGGGGCCTTTTTCCCCGGCGATCGCGCCCCAGACCATGAGGTGAACGTTCTCGGCCCGCGCGGGCGCAAGCCCGAGCAGGAACGTGCAGCACAGCATAAGCGCCAGGAACATTGTGAGTTTACGGTTTGCCATGATGGTTCCTCCTTTGAATTGTCATTTGATGCATTTATCATAACGGATGCGTCAATGGTTGTGAATACGTGATATTGACGTATTTTCAAGCGATTTTGACTCCCCCGCGCGCAAAAAAACAGGAAATAAAGTAAAAAAAGAATGGCTTTTGAGGGCCATTCTCAGGGTGCTGGCAAAGTGCGGGCGAAGGGAACAAATCCGCCTGCGGAAGCGGGGAGGGGGCGGTGGCGCAAGCGTGCGCAGAACCGTCAGCTTTCGGACGGCGCTTCCCCCTCCGGCTCTACCGGCGCTATCCTCTGGCGATACTCGCTGGGCGCAACGCCGTACCATTTCTTAAAGACCGCGCTCATATAGTTCGCGCTCTCAAACCCAACGCGTTCCGCGATTGCGCTAAGCGTCAGGGACGGGTTGAAAAGCAGCCGTCTTGTCTTTTCAAGCCGGAGCTTTGTGAGATACCGTACAAAGGGGCTTCCCACGGTCTTTTTAAACAGGCGGCTGAAATAGGAGGGGTTCATGCCCGCGATCTTCGCCGCGTGCTCCAGTGTGACGCTTTGCTGATAGTTGGCCTCCAGGTACCGCAAAACGGATTGGATGCCGCCCACTCCGCCCGCGCAGGCCATCGCCCGCGCGGCAAGCGTGGCGACGCTTAAAAGGATGGCGGCCGTATCGTCGGGCGTTTCGGCGGCGATGCCGGACGCGATAAAATCCCATTCCCCGGGCATTGCACCGGATACGCCCGCCTCACCTGCCAGCCGCTTCAGCTCAAACAGCAGCTTGACGGATTGCTTTTTCCCGGCGTCCGCGTCGCCGGGCGCCAAATGGCGCAGCAGTCGGGCGGCGCTTTGGGCGGCCGCCTGCTGCTGGCCGCTTTCCACCGCTTCCAGTACTCGTTCCGAAAGCACGTCCGGCGTGCCGGAGTCCAGCGGTTCAGCAACCAGCGGATAATAGGTTACGGTGGGCTGGGCGTTGAAGTAGGCGGAAATATTTTCAGCCAAAAGGTCGCCGACCGCCCCGGCGTTTGGCAGGCCGCCTTCCGGGCTTTCAAAACCCAGCCAATACAGCGCTCCATAAAGCGGTGTAACGGTGCACCGCCGAACGTAGCGCGGCATAAAATCCCTGATAAAGCCCGAGAGGTGCCTGGAAAAGGCGTCCGTGTCCCTTTGAAAGACCGCCTCGCAGGTGATGAGATAGAAGCCGTCGGGCATGAGCGGCGGGCCGGGGATTTCCGCGCGGCTCTGCGTGTGCGCCTTCCGTTCGTCCAGCTCCTCCCTGATTCTTAACAGCAGCTCGTGCAAGTCCTTCCGGTTCATCGCGTTTTTGAAAAAATATCCGCAAGCGCCCAGCATCATCATCTGCCGAATCTTTTCCGCTTCCTCCACGCAGCTAAGCACCACGCAGCAGATGTGGCGATACCGCTTTTTCACCTGCCTGATCAGGTCGAAGCCGTCAATTCCGGGCATGATGATATCCGTAAAAATCACATCCGGCCGCAGGCTCTCGCACAGCCGGAGCGCCTCCTGGCCGTTGGCGGCCTCTCCGCAGACGGTGAAGCCGTCCTCCTCCCAGGGATAAAACGCCCGGATGCCCACGCGGGTTAAAAGCTCGTCCTCTACAAGCAGGATTTTATACATCGGCGGCGTCCTCCTTGTCAATCGCGGGAAGAAGCAGGGTTACAGTGGTTCCGGCGCCGGGCGCGCTGTTGATTTCAAGGCCGTAGCCCGCGCCATAGGTGATGCGCAGGCGCTGATGAACGTTGATAAAGCCGATGCCGGTGGTGTCGGCATCCGTCGCGTGCCGGATGCGCTCCTTTAACTGGGCAAGCTGCCTGTCCGTCATGCCGCGGCCGTTGTCCGTCACCTGAAGCTGCAGGTCCTCTCCTGCACGCCTACCTGTAATTCGGATTTTTCCGTTCATGTCGCTTTGGTCCACGCCGTGCAAAATTGCGTTTTCCACAATGGGCTGCAGGGAGAATTTGGGGATTTCCAGCTCCATAAGGTCCGGCGGGAGCTGTATTTCCAGGGTAAACGCGCTGCCAAAGCGCCGCTTTTGGATAAGGGTATAATCCTGTACGATGGCAAGCTCCTGCCGGACGGTAATGACGCGCTGCTCGTTTTGGATAACCATGCGCAGCAGGTTGCTAAGGGCGACCACCATGTCGGCTACGTTGTCGGCCTGGCTGACCACGGCCATCCAGCGGATGGAGTTGAGCGCGTTGAGCAGGAAATGCGGGCGCATCTGCATTTGCAACGCTTCCAGCTCAAGCCGGACGGCCTCGTTGCGCTCGTCCTGAAGGCATTGGAACAGGTGGTCGATATGCCGGCTCATTCGCTCAAAATTTTGACAGACGATGCCGATGTCATCCTCGGAGGTCTGCGTAATGGAAACGGTAAAATTCCCCTTGTCCACCTGTTGAATGGCCTCGTTTAGGGCCTTGAGCGGGCGCGAGGACTTTTGATAAAGCAAGACGACCACCAGCACGGTGATGAGCATGGTAACCCCAATACACCAGAACATGCTGATTTTGAGTGACTCCAGATCCGTCAGCAGGGCCGAAAACGGCACCGCCTCCACCAGGCACACCTGTGGCGAATCGTAACGCGCATAGTTAACCAGATAGTCGCCGCCGTCTTGGGCGGTCAGTACGGTCTGCCCCGCCTTTGACGCGCCTTCGAGGATGAACGTCATATCCGGCAGTTCCTCCCGCCGGCCCAGGCTAAACAGAGGGGTCATTTGTTGAACGTCGTAAATCAGCAACGTGGAATCCCCGCTCCACCGCTGCTCGCGCAGCAGGCTCTGGAAGTTGCCCCAATTGAAATGCACCATGGCAAAGCCGAGCGGACGGGAGCTGACGGATGCCTGCAGCGGGGCCAGAAGCGTGAGGTAGGGACCGTCCCGGGAGCCCAGGCTGTTGATGAATAGCCCTCTTTCAACCGTTTCGGCCGTGAGCCACACATAGGCGTTCTTTTGCACAAGACCTTCATAGCGCGTGCGAAGCAGCTCGCCGGTCTGCGTGCGGTGGAGATAGGTGCTGAAATAATCGCCGTTGTTGCCAAGCACCGAAACGTTCAGCCCGTCGGCCGTAAAGCCCGCAAAGGCCAAGCCGATGGCTTCGCCCGCCTGCCTGGCGGCTTCCAGCTGGCGCGCGGCGGTTCGGGCCGGCGGATCCTCCCTGAGCGCTTTTGTGAAAGCGAGGCTGAAAGTCATCTCGCCCATGCCGTCGGAAAGCTGTTTAAATAGCTGCTGAACCTTTTGGCGCGTATTGTCCATGGCGACGGCGGAGAGCTGTTTGGACTTGTTCAGGACAAACATCTGCGAGGTAACGGAGAAAAATCCGTAAAAAGCGATCTCGAGTAGAAAGACCAGCATGGCGAAGCATAGAAAGATCTTTAACAAGAAGCTGCTCCTGACCGTCCTCCAAATTGCTTTCATACGCACATTTTCTCCCGCATTGTCACTCTGGCCCTTCCGCTATTATACCCACTGGCGTTTTGGAATGTCAATCCGTGGCCCTGCGCGTATCCCGAAGGCGTCACAAATGCAAAACCTCGGCCTGGATGCCCGTACAGACAGGGGAATTTGATAAAAACGTCGAATAATATATATTCGGCTGAATATTGATTGAGGAGGAATAAACCATGAGGAAATTGCTTGCGCTTATGCTTGTGGTGCTGATGACCGTTCCCGGATTTTGCCTGGCGGAGGAAAGCAAGGCAACGGAGCTTCCCAAGGGCGTTACCTTCCAGATGGATTATGACGCGGTGCTTGCCGCTCTCGGCGAAGGCGTGGCGGAGGATGAGTGGGAGGAGGACGTTGGCACACTCATGCTTTCAGACACCGACGCCGGCATTGGCGATTTAAAGGCGAGTGAAATCAGCTTCCAGGTGGACCGCAACAACAGCGGCCGGGTTTCCCGCCTCAGCCAGATTGATCTGTACCTGCCGGTGGGGGAAAACAGCATCGCATCCTTTAGGGAAGCGCTCGCCGCCATTACGGCGGTCTACGGCGAGCCGGACGGCGACCCGTTCGACGCTGCGGGCGTGGAAGGCTATGTGGAATATGGCGGACTGCACGCGACCTGGACAAAGCCGGACGTCAGAATCAACCTCTCGCTCAGCCGCATGTATCAGGAGAGCATGAGCCTTGATTTTTCCAACCGCCTTTGCTACGATGCGGATGATTTGAAATAAACATCATAATGTTATGGGTGGAAGGCCCGCTTCACAGCGCGAATGGCGCGGTGGGGCGGGCCTTCCGTTTTACTTGAGCATGGAAAAGCCGTACGCTTCATCAATCCAGCCCATAAGCTCGCCGTCGATTTCCTCGCGGCGTTCCACAATCACATGATGCGTCCAGCGATTGGGATGGGCCTCAACAGCCCGCGCGACGCGCGGCGATTTTTTTTCGGCGCAAAGGCCGAATGAAACAAGCAAGTATTGCTCCGGCCATCCCCGGACTTTTCGCCACGGCAGGGAGACCATGGCAAAGACATGGCGGTTGCTGAAGGAAATCTGCGTTTTCGTAACTTTCGTTTTTACGTCTGGGTAAGCGTTTTGCAGCTTTTCCTTAAACGCCTCATACATTGGCAACAGCTCAGGCATCCGGTCGAAAAACACCATTTCCTCAGCGCTCATCATCCACCTCCACAGGCTCCCAAAGCTACTTGCCGCGACGGGCCGGCGCGCTTCTTACTCTAATGTCAAACGCCGAAGCTGTCAAGCGTTCCCGCGCATCCCATGCCGCGGCCACCCCTTGCGTATTCGCTTCCAACTCCAATAGATTTTTTAAGTTGTAATGATCTTTCGCTTTGCTTTTTGAAATCTGGGGCCCCTTGCTTCTTTGAAAACATAGAAAACGCATGGCTATGTAGCGTTTCGTCAAAAAACGATAATTTTTGCTTGACGAATAAAGATAATTATGTTATTATGATTTTGCCAAAGAGGAGAAAGCGAATAGTCGGAGGTTGAACCACCATGGATGAGCGGCTTAAGACCATTGCCCGCGCTGTGGATATCAGCGGGGTGCGTACGGATGTAACCATACGGGAGATCGACCATATCGTGGCGGCCTGCCGGGAGTACCATTTCATCTGCGCATTCGCGATGCCCTGTTTTACCCCTTACCTCAAAGATCGCCTGGCGGATTTGCCGGACGTGATGGTGGGCGGCGTGGTAGGCTTCCCATCGGGGGCCGACAGCACCGCCATCAAGGTACAAACGGCAAAGGAGCACCTCAGAACCGGCTGCGACGAGTTGGATATGGTTATTAACGTGGGCGCGCTCAAAAGCGGCATGTATCAGGCGGTCGAGGACGATATCCGCGCGGTGGTGGAGGCCGGGGAAGGCAAGCCCGTTAAGAGCATTCTGGAAATCGCCTACCTGACGGACGACGAAATCAAACGGGGCGCGGAGCTGGCTGTGCGCGCGGGCGTCACTTATGTGAAAACCGGCACCGGCTGGGCCAATAAGCCCACCACCGTGGAAACCATTCGCTTGATCAGGAGCGCGATCGGCCGGAGCGCGCTGATCAAGGCGGCGGGCGGCGTGCGCACGCTGGATACCATGCTTGAGATGATGGATGCGGGTTGTTCACGCTTTGGTATCGGGCTTAGAAGCATCGTCTCCATTATGGACGAGGTGGACGCAAGGCTGAATATTCATCGTGACTTTAATGTGGAAACGGCGGCAAACGACGCCTATTGAGGGAGGAAACATCATGAAGTTTATCCTCGCCTATGATCTGGGAACGGGCGGCACAAAAGCCTGCCTGTATACGCAGGAGGGGGAGCTGCGCGCCAGCGAGTTCGCCTCCGTAAAAACGGCGTATCCCCGCGAAAAGTTTCACGAGCAGCGCCCGGACGACTGGTGGCGCAGCGTTGTGGACAGCACGCGGCTGCTGCTTGAAACGTCCGGCGTTAATCCCGCCGACGTGCTGGCGATCGCCTGCTCGGGCCACAGCCTGGGCGCGGTGCCGGTGTCCGCGGATGGCCGGCTGTTGATGGAAAGCTGCCCCATCTGGTCGGACGGCCGGGGTGAAAAGCAGGCGGAACGCTTCTTTCAAAAGATTGACGAGGCGGAATGGTACACGGCCACCGGCTGCGGTTTTCCAGCCGGGCTGTACGCCATCTTTAAAATTATGTGGCTTCAGGAGCACGAGCCGGAGGTATACCGTGAGGCGGCCTGCTTTTTGGGCACAAAGGACTATCTGAACCTTCGGCTGACCGGCGTTATGGCGACGGATCATAGCTATGCCTCCGGCAGCGGCGTTTACGACCTGATGGCCCGCCGCTATGAGGACAGGTATATCGGGGCGTCCGGCGTGGACGCGGCCAAGCTCCCCCGCATTTTTGAATCCAGCGATATATTGGGTGGGCTTACAAAGGAAGCGGCGGCGCTGCTGGGGCTTGCGCAAGGCGTTAAAGTGGTCGCGGGCGGCGTGGACAACGCTTGCATGGCGACCGGCGCCGCCTGCGTTACAGATGGCACGGCCTACACGTCGCTGGGCACGTCCGCGTGGGTGGCGGTAGCCTCGCGCAGGCCCATCGTCAGCGTGGAGAAGCGGCCCTACGTGTTCGCCCATTGCGTACCGGGGCTGTTCGCGTCGGCCACCAGCATTTTTAGCGCCGGCAACAGCCTGCGCTGGGTCAAAAACAACCTGTGCCTGGATTTGTCCATGCGCGCGGATCAGGAAGGCGCCGACGTGTACGACCTGATCACCGCGCTGGCGGCGGAATCGCCCGCGGGAGCGAACAAGCTGCTGTTTAATCCCTCGCTGGCCGGAGGCTCACGGGCTGAAAAATCGCCGGAAATCCGGGGCGCGTTGCTGGGCCTCACGTTGGGGCACACAAGACAGGATGTGCTTCGTGCCGTGCTGGAGGGCATCGCGATGAACCTGCGGCTATCCATGGATATCCTGGCGGGCGTAACGCCCCTGGCGGACGAGATGCTCATTGTGGGCGGCGGCGGTAAAAGCGCCGTATGGCGTCAGATTTTCGCAGACATTTATGAAAAGACGATTCTGGAAACCAACGTTGGGCAGGACGCGGGAAGCCTCGGCGCGATGGCCTGCGCGGCCGTGGGGCTTGGGTTGTGGGAAAGCTATGAGCACGTAAAGGCGGTTCATCGTCTCAAAAGCGCCAAAACCCCCGACCGTTCCAATAAGCCTGTTTACGACGCCATGCGGCCCGTATTTGCCGACGCGGCGGGCATGCAGGCGGAGCTGGGAGAGCGGCTGGCCCGGCTGTAACCAATGAGACCCTGGCACTGGTTGGGTGCTTAGCATTTTATCAAGGAGGGGAATGGTTTCATGAAAAAGGTACTATCTCTGATCGTCGCGGCAATGCTGGTATTATCCGTCTGCGCCTTCGCGTCCGCCGAAGCGGCGGTTGACGGCACGGGCAAGGTGGTGGGTGTGGCGACCCAGCACATGGGTAACGCATGGAACAAGAACTGCGTACAGGCCATCAAGGATACGCTCGAGCCCCTGGGCTTCACTGTGGAGCATCAGGACGGCGGCGGCGACACAGCGCAGCAGGTTGCCGCAGTGGAAAACTTCATTACCAAAAAGGTGAACTACATCATCGTGGCCGGCGGCGAGGGCGGCGCGTTCAACAGCGTATCCGTTCAGGCCAGGGATGCCGGCATCCCCGTCATCGGCGTGGATATGTTCCTGGATGGCGCGATCACCGGCATCATGTGCGACAACTGGAGCGGCGGCGTGCAGATGGGTATTTACGCCGTCAACCAGATGCAGGGCGAGGGCAAGTACATCCTGCTGGATACCTCCGGCTGGGCCACACTGCTTGACCGCGGCGAGGGCGCGGAATCCGTGCTTTCTTCCTTCAGCAACATTCAAAAGGTGGGCGAGACCCGCGAGGTTGCCGCTTCCGATCCCGTCACCCAGGGCTATGAGATCACCAAGGCCGCGCTGACCGCCGATCCGGACATCAAGGCCGTGCTTGTTACCTGGAACATGCCCGCCGTCGGCGTGTACAACGCGCTGCTGGAAATGAACAAGGTTAACGACGTTACCATCATCTCCGCCGATACGGGCGACGACGTCATCAGCGCCATGCTGGAGGAAACCGCCGGCGCGTGGGGCTTTATGGGCCAGAACTCCTACGAGTTGGGCACCCTGGCCGCGCAGTCCGTCATGACCCACATGCAGGGCGGCAGCGTGCCTTTCGCGCAGATCGGCACCACTTACTTTGTAACCAACGACGAGTACGTCAAGAGCGACATCAAGACCGTCAAGATCCAGACCCCCGCGGAGCACTGGACCGAGGTTCTTGAGCCCGTGCTGGGCACGCTGGAAGACTATATCAAGTAATCAGACCGCATACAGCGCATGGGGCCGTTGCACGGGAGACGGGAAGAGTTGGGGGCTATGCGCCCCCAAACCCCGCAGTTAAGGGCTTCGCCCTTGTCGGGGTGGCAGGGGTGAAACCCCTGCGCGTTCTTCCCTTCCCGTGCGGCAGCCCCATGCGCGCAAAGGCAGGGGTGAGCGCGTGAACGATCAGGTGATTTTGCAGATGCGAAACATCCACAAGTCCTTTGGCGCGACAAAGGCGCTCAAGGGCGTGGATCTGGATATCATTCGGGGCCGGGTTAACGCTGTGGTCGGCTCCAACGGCGCGGGAAAATCCACGCTGATGAAAACTCTGGCGGGCATTTACAGGCCGGATGAGGGCAAGATCCTCCTGGACGGCCGGGATATCACCGGCCTTTCGCCGCTCAGGCTTCAGGCGCTGGGCATTCAGGTGGTGCACCAGGTGCTCAATATCGTGGGCAGCATGTCGGTGCTTGAAAACATCCTTCTGGCAAATCCGCCGCTCCATGGGGGCGTGCTCCGGTGGAAGGCGGGCGCGGACACCGTGCGCGATATCCTCCGGCGCATCGATTTCCCGCTGGAGCTTTCGCTGCCGGCAGGCTCGCTGTCGGTATCGCAGCAGCAGTTTGTCATTCTGGCCCGGGCGCTGATCCATCAGCCCAAGGTGCTGGTGCTGGACGAGCCTACGGCCCGCCTGGGTATGGAGGAGACGCAGAAGCTGTTCAAGCTCATCCGTATCCTCAAGGAGCAGGGAACGACCATCATCTACATTTCCCACCGCATGGAGGAAATTTATACGATCTGCGACCGCATCAGCGTTTTCAGGGACGGCGCGCATGTGTTAAGCGAGGATACCGCCCGGCTGTCCGAGGGCGAGCTGGTGCAAGCGATGCTGGGCAAGCGGATGGATACCTTTTTTCCTAAGGTGGAGGCGAAGCTGGGCGGCGAGGTGCTGGCGGTTGAGGGCCTGCGCTATAAAGACCGCCTGAACGGTGTGGATTTGTGCGTGAAAAGCGGCGAGATCGTCTCACTGGTGGGCGCGGTGGGCGCGGGCAAGACGGAAATTCTGGATTGCCTGTTCGGCCTTAGGCGCGAAGATGGCGGGCGTATGACCTTTCGGGGCAAGCAACTGCCTAAAGGGCACTCCGCAAGCCGGGCGATTGCGCTGGGCATGGCGTTGATTCCAGAGGACCGCGCGGCGCAGGGCATGATCGGGGAGTACGAGGTTCGCGAGAACCTGTCCTCCATCGACATGGCGCAGGCGTGCCGGGGCGGCATGCTGAAAAGTGGAAAGGAAAACGCGCTGGCGGAAACGCTGGTCCAGCGGCTGGACGTTCGCCCGCACGATATTCATTATGTAATGACGGGGCTGTCCGGCGGCAACCAGCAAAAGGTGGTCATCGGCAAATGGCTGACCGGCGATTATCCCCTTTACCTGATGGACGAGGTAACCGCGGGCGTGGATATCGAGGCCAAGGCTGAAATCTACAAGATCATGGGCGAGATTGTCTTAAAGGGCGGGGCGGTGCTGCTGGCGACCGGCGATATTGAAGAGGCGATGGGCGTAAGCGACCGCGTCATCGTGCTTTACAAGGGCAAAATCGTTTACCAGGCAAAGCCGGAGGATACCACCAAGGACGACATCCTGGCATACATTATGGGAGGTGGCGGCCATGCGCAATAAAAAGCTTTCCGCGTGCTTCGCGAAATTCGCCATGCCCGCCGTGCTTTTGCTGCTTATTATGGCGTTGCAGCTTATCAGGCCGGACGCGAACCTGCTTTCGCCGGAAAACATCAAGACGATCTTCCTTCAGGCGAGCGTGCTGGGCTTCCTCTCGTTGGGCCTGTCTTTTGTGATGATCGCCGGGGAAAGCGATATTTCCTTTGCTGGCACGCTGGGCATGATGAGCGCGATATTCACCATGCTCATCAACGCGGGCGTGGGCTATTTTCCGGCGCTGGTCATTGTGCTTTTGACCGGCATGGCGATCGGCTTCCTGATCGCGTTTGTAGTGACGCGCTTTGGGTTTTCCGCGTTCATCGTGTCCATCGCGGTGATGTTCATGGGCCTTGGCATCGAGCGCTCGTTTAACGAGGGCATCACCATCTGGATGCAAAATGAAGGCGTGCTCGCCATCGGCCGGATGGAGCTGGGCGGCTTCTTCGTGATGGGCTGGGAGGTTATCGCGCTGTTTGCGGCCGCGCTGTTCGTGGTGCAAAAAACCCGCTTTGGCTTTGAGGTGCGCATTGTGGGCGAGAACCGTTTCGCCGCCACGGAGGCTGGCATCCGGGATAAGCGGATCAAAATTCTGGCGTTTATGGTGGCGGGCGCGCTGTTCGGGCTGGCCTCCACCACGGAGCCCATCCGCTTCGGCGGCTCCATCGTGGGCGCGGGGCAGAGCTATATGCTGCCGGCGCTTTCGGCCTGCTACCTGGGCTCCACGATGTTCAAGCCCGGTAGGGTCAATATCGCCGGCACGTTCGTGGGCGCGCTGTTCATGATTTGCGTTTCCAACTTCATGACGCTGCTTTCGGCCCAGTATTACTTCACGCCGCTGGTACAGGGCCTGATCCTGATCGTGGCGGTGGGCATGTCCTGCTTTAAGAATCGCGCGATGATTCAGCAGGTCAAGATTTGAGGAGGAAGGCAAGGATGAAGCGCGAATTAAACTGGAAGAGGCTTTTGCCCAGCCCTCAGACCCTGTCCTTCGTTGGGCTGATGCTCCTGTGCCTTGCGGTGTTCGGCATTTTGAAGCCCGCTTACGCTACGCCGAATAACCTGTATGCCATTGTGCTCAGCGCGTGCCTGTCGGCGGTGCTGGCCCTGAGCATGGGCGTTGTGATTTCGGCGGGCGGGTTTGACCTGTGTATCGGACATACGGCGGGTTTCGCGGCGCTGATGTGCGGCTATTTTCTGCGCACGGCGGGCATGGATAGCTGGCCCGCGATGCTGCTGGCGCTGCTCATGGCCATCCTGATCGGGGCGGTCAACGGCTTTCTGGTGTCAAAGATGGGCATCTCGTCCTTTATCGTCACGCTGGGCATGCAGTTTGTGCTGGTGGGCGTCAGGCAATGGATTACGGCCGGCAACAGCTACCGCGCCAGCAGCGTTTTAAAAGGTATCGCGCAGGGGAGTGTGCTGGGAATTTCCAACCTGATCCTCATTTCGGCAGCGATGCTTGCGCTGGTCGGCTTTGTAATGCAAAAGACGGCCTTTGGGCGCAAAATGCAATTTACGGGCGCGAACATCGTCGCCTCGGATTACAGCGGCATTCCGACAAAGCTGTATACCTTCCTAGCGTTTCTGATTTCAGGCGCGATCGCGGGCGTGGTGGGCATTTTGCAGTTTGCCAAGCTGACCAGCGCCACCATCAATATGGGCGACGGCTGGCTGTTTAACGCCATGACCATCGCGGTGTTTTCCAGCGTGATCTTCGGGCGCTTTAAGGCGCACGGCATCGCGCTGGTGGCGCTCCTTTTAACCATGATCACAACAGGGATCAACATGCTGGGCGTGTCCTCGGCGTGGACGAACTTCGTGCTGGGGCTCATCCTGCTGATGTCCCTGTTCGCGGGTAAGTATCTTAAGTTCAACACGGGCAAATGCAAGAAAGGAAGTGTCTCACATGGATGTGAAAAAGCTGTTTAGCCTGGAGGGCAAGAAGGGTTTTGTAACCGGCGGCGCGCAGGGTATCGGCGCGTGCCTGGCCAGGGCGTTTGCGGAGCTGGGCGCCGAGGTCGGCGTGGTGGATATCAACCTTGCCAAGGCTACCGCCACGGCGGAGGCCATCGAAAAGGATACCGGCAGGAAGGTCAGGGCCTATGCCTGCGACGTTACCAAGGCGGATCAGGCGGAAAAAATGGTGGAGGCGTTTGTCGCGGATTTCGGCGAACTCACCTTTGCGGTTAACAACGCGGGCATCTTTACCGGCGAGGGCGTGCTGGACATCGATCAAAAGACCTTTGAGTCCGTCATCAATGTTAACCTGAACGGCGTGTTCTATACCGCGCAGGCCGCCGCAAGGCAGATGGTTAAGCAGGGCAAAGGCGGTTCCATCGTTTCCACCGCGTCCATGAGCGCGCATATCGTCAACCGCCCGCAGACCATCGCCAATTACTGCGCCAGCAAGGCGGGCGTAATTCAACTTGCCAAGAGCATGGCGGTAGAGCTGGCAAAGCATCACATCCGCTGCAACACGGTAAGCCCCGGCTATATCCAGACCGACCTGATCGCCACCATGAAGGACATGCTCCCCGTGTGGGGCGGCATGATGCCCGACGGCAGCCGTCTGGGCTTCCCGGAGGATCTGATCGGCGCGTATGTGTATTTTGTCAGCGACGCCTCTGAATTTGCCACCGGCTCTGATTTGGTGGTGGATGGCGGATATACAATCGTGTAAAATATGCCAAGCGGGCCGTTCGTGTTTTACGGACGGCCCGATCGCCAAATGGAGGGAGTCAGGGCGAATGCATGCGAAAATACCGGCGTATGCCCGCGTTTACAACGCGCTCAAGGCGCGCATTCTGGAAAGCGACTATGCCGTGGGCGAGCTGCTGCCGCCCGAGCCGGAGCTGGAAAAGCAGTTTGGCGTAAGCCGCACAACGGTTCGCAAGGCGGTTGAAAACCTGTCGCGCGAGGGCTTTGTGCTGGCGCGGCAGGGACGGGGCACTCAGGTGCTGGACTTCAGCACCCGTCAAAACCTCAACGAGGTTACCTCCCTGTCTGAAACGCTGGAGCGCAAGGGCTTCACCGTGGTGCCCAAGAGCATGTATATCGACCGCGTCGCCGCGTCGGCCAAGCTGGCCAAGGAGCTGGAGGTGGAAGTAGGCGCACCCGTGGTGCGGGTGCAGCGTATCCAGCTTGCGGACGGCAAACCCATTGCCATTATGCATAACTACCTGCGGGCGGAAATGGTGCCCGGTATGGAAAATGATTCCGGCAAGTTTCACCGCCTGTACGACTATCTGGAAACTCGGCACGGCATCGTGATCGACTCGGCCTACGACCGTATCACCGCCAAAGCCGCCTCCTTTACAGAGGCCGAGATGCTTCAGGTTTCCGTGGGCTCCGCGCTCATCTACCTTATCCGAAACTGCTTTTCGGCCGGGAAACCCGTCTGCGCAGACCATTGCAGCATCATCGGCGGCAGGTATGATTTTGAAATCCGCATGCAGGGCCGTTACCGCAAGCCAAGGCAAAGCGAGGGGCATGGACTTTGGGCGGACGGTTGATTCAACCGGGAAAGCGGAGCTGGCCGTCCCTTTGGGAACACGCCGCGCGGACCACGATCTTATCCTTCGGGCTTACCTCTCCAAACAGGAGGGGCGAGCGGGGATCGTGAGCCGCGCGGTTTTTTTGCGCCGCGCCGGAAAGCGTACCCGCGTAGCAGTACCGGCAGCCGCCCGGACAGGTGGCGTATGCGCCGATATCCACGCTTTCCGCGCAGCCGCACGCGGGGCGCTGGCCCTTGGCGCGGGGTGTGTTCAGCCGCCAGCCGCCGATACGCTCAAGCCTTTCCAGGTCGATGCAGTCGGCATGGGAAACGCCAAGCTGGGAATAATCCTCTTCTTCCGCGCAGGTATCCAGCGTCAGGCCGTATTCGGCCGCAATCAGGGTAAGCCGGCCGGCAAGCTCAAACCTTTGCGCCGCGGTTGGAGAAAGCGGGCGGAGCGGACGCGTGTTGCGGGCGGTGTCGCGGTAGAAGTCCAGAAAGCTGATGGTACACTTTTCCGTATAAGGCCCAAGCAGCGAAGCCAGCCGCCGAAAACGGCGGCAATGCTCGTCGGCGGTATAGCGGGCGCTGAAAAAGATGGGATCGTACCGCCAGACGACCCGCTCCCGCCCGATCTTGCGGGAAAGCGTCTGAAACGCGGGCGCGAGCACGCCGGTCTTGGAGGGCAGGGAGGGCTCCACGTCCGTTCCATAGGCGGTCAGGGTAAATTGAAAATAATACGGATACCTATCCAGCTCGCTAAGCCGGCTCAGCATGGGCAGCGGGTTTTTCGTCCACAGGACAATACCGTCCACCACATCCGGCGAAAGCCGGACGTCGCTGATCGCGTGCGGATTCATAGGGTTTCGCACCAGCACGCGGCCTTCCCTGAAACGGTTGAAAAGCCAGTCCGGGTAAAAGGCCGGAAGGTCGGTCCTCCGGCTGGCGCTGATAATCATCCAAATCCCTCCCCGGGTAAGTTTGATACAGGCTTCGACACCCCGACCGGCATTCTCCTTCCGCCCGGTACTTTTTATGCTTGACGTTGTGTTTGACTATCAGATACAATAGGCGAAGACGATCAATTTCGCAAATGCGGGTGAAAGGAAATACCGGTTTCATGATACTCAAATGCAAAATGTGCGGCGGCGGCATCACGGTGCGGGAGGGGAAAACCAGCGTCAGATGTGAATACTGCGGCAGCAACACGACGCTTCCGAAGGTGGACGACGAGCGGGTGGCCGCGCTTTACAACCGCGCGAACCAGCAGCGCATGCAAAAGGACTTTGATAAGGCCGAGCTGGCCTATGAGGCCATCGCCCTGGAACGGCCGGAAGACGCCGAGGCCTACTGGTGCGCGATGCTGTGCCACTATGGCGTCGAATATGTGAAGGACCCATACAGCGGCGAGCAGCTGCCTACATTGCACCGTATGCAGACGGAACCTGTGCTGAAGGATATGAACTATCTGCGCGCGGCCGCGCTTGCGGACCCTGCCGCGAAGGAGCTGTACGAGCGCGAGGCCGGGCGGATCAGCGTGATTCAGGACCGCTTCCTTACCATCTCCAGCAAGGAAAAGCCCTTTGACGCGTTTATCTGCTACAAGGAAACAGATGAAAACGGCGGGCGCACGCCTGACAGCGTATACGCGCAGGAGATTTACGACGCGCTGACCGCGCGGGGGCATCATGTGTTCTTTTCGCGCATCACGTTGGAAAATAAGCTGGGCGAAGCGTATGAGCCGTATATCTTCGCGGCGCTGAACTCCGCTAGGGTTATGCTGGTGGTGGGCACCCGCACCGCCTATCTGCAATCGGAGTGGGTGCGGAATGAATGGAAGCGCTTCCTGTATCTGATGGAGTCCGACCCCGCTAAGCGGCTGATCCCCGTATACCGGGACATGGACGCTTACGAGCTGCCGGAGGAGTTCGCCTATCTTCAGGCGCAGGATTATGGTAAGATCGGCGCGCAGCAGGATTTGCTGCGCGGGGTGGAAAAGTTTATCGGCGTCAAGCGAGGGGAGACGGACGAAGCGCCAGGGGCGCAGCCACGGCAGGCGCCGCAGCCCGCTTCCGTACACGCGCAGCCGCCCCGGCATGCCCCGGGCGATAAAATCAGCCCGCTGATGCGCCGCGCGGAGTTGTTTTTGGAGGACGGCGAGCTGGATGAGGCAGAGGCGTATTTCAACCGTGTGCTCGATCTGGCGCCGGAATACGCCCCGGCCTACATGGGCAAGGTGCGCGTCAAGCTAAGCCGGCTGGAGCAGGCGCGCCTGGCCGCGATAGACGACCCATACGCAAAGGCGAAGCTGCTTGGAGCCGGAACGTTTTCGTTGGAGGACGACCCGGATTACCGGAAGGCGATGCGCTTTTCCAGCACGGAGGAGAGCGGGCGGTATGCAAAGCTGTGCGAGGACGTTTTGACCCAAATAGAGCAAAAGACGGCCTACCGAGAGGCCCGCGTGCTGCTGCATTCAGCCGGGCATCCGGACGCGGCTTCGCTTGAGCGGGGCGCCGGGCGTGGCGAACCCCTGACGGCGGACGCCGCACCATACCGTCGGGCGGCGAAGCTGCTGCGCGGCATTCCGCATTACCGCGACGCGGACGCGCTCGCGCCGCTGTGCGAGGCACTGGCCAGGAGCGTAGAGCAATTGCCGCATTATCAAGCGGGTATGGACGGGCTGAAAAACGCCCTCACCTTGAAACAATTCGCGCTTGCCGCCGGGGAACTGGAACGCGCCGGTAATTTCAGGGACGCGCCGCAAAAGCTGGCCGAGTGCCGTAGCCGGGCGAAAAAGCTCGCGGAGGAGGCATACGCCGCCGCTTGCGGGGCGCTTTACAAGGCAAAGACAGCCGACGAATTTCAGCGGGTGGGAAGGCTGTTTAAGGAGCTGGCCTTTGTCCGCGACGTAACGGCGGAGGTCGCGGGCTGCGAGCGTCAGGAGCAGGAGTGCCGCGCCCGCGAGGAGCGGGAGCGGGAGGAAAGGCGGCAGCGGGAGCGGGAGGCGCTTGCAAAGCGGGAAACGCTTCGGGCACGGCTGACGATAATCGCGTACAGCACGCTGTTTGCCGTCTTTATCGGCCTTATCATCCTGGCAACGGTCATTTTGCCCTCGGGCCATTATCGGGACGCGGAAAGCTTTCTTTCACAAAAGCTGTACGCCGAGGCCTCGGAGGCGTTCGGGCGCGCGGGCGCCTATAGCGACGCCGAGCAGCGCGTGGGCGAGCCGTATTATTTGATGGCGGAAGAACTGCTTGAAGAGAAAAAGTACGCCGAGGCCTCCGAAGCGTTCACGAAAGCCGGAGAATACAGCGACGCGGCCAAGCGCGTGGGCGAGCCGTACTATACGCAGGCGGAAGCGCTTTTGGCGGAGGGAAAATGGCTGGAGGCCGTTGACGCCTTTACGCTTGCCGGAAAATATCGTGACGCGAAAGAACGGATGCAGCAGCAATATTATGCGCATGCGGAAGAACGGCTTAAAGAGAAAAAATATGCAGAGGCATCGGAGTTTTTTAAAAACGCGGGAGCGTACAGCGACGCGGCGGAGCGTGTGAACGAACCGTACTATGTACAGGCGGAGGAATTGCTGGCTGAAAAGAAGTATGCCGAGGCTTCAAAGGCGTTTAAGAACGCGGGAGCGTACAGCGACGCGGCGGAACGTGTGAACGAGCCGTACTATGTACAGGCGGAGGAATTGCTGGCTGAAAAGAAGTACGCCGAGGCTTCAAAGGCGTTTAAGAACGCGGGAGCGTACAGCGACGCGGCGGAACGTGTTGGCGAGCCGTATTATGTACAGGGTCAGGAACTGCTGGATAAAGGAGAACGCTTGGGCGCTGCGGCGGCTTTCAAAAGTGCCGGTAGCTACATGGATGCGGCTAAGCGGTCGAGCAAGCTTTACTATCAGGAAGCGAAAATCATGCTGTCTCGAGGAAAGGAAATCGAGGCTGGTGCGGCCTTCAAACTGGCCGGAAATTATGCCGACGCCATGGAACAGGCAGGAAAAATTTACTACCTGAATGCGGAGCGGTTGCTCAAGCAAAAGAAATACAGAGAAGCGGCATGGTCGTTCATGCGCGCGGCGGGCTTTCAAGATGCGCTGAAACGTGCTTATCAGGTTCAATATGATTTTCTCTATAAAGGGCGAATGTCAACCACGGAAAACCATAGCGTCGGCGTGATGGCGGATGGTACGGTCGTTGCGTCAGGCAAAAACCCCGATGGACAGTGCAATGTACAGCAATGGTCGAAAATGCTGGCAGTCTCTGCGGCCGCAAAGCATACGGTTGGTTTGCGGTCCGATGGCGTGGTAGCTGCGGTGGGTAGAGATGAGGAATTTCAATGCAGAGTAAACGAGGCGGCAAGCGTTGTGGCAATATCTGTGGAAGAAGAGTACAGCGTCTTGCTTCGGACAAGCGGCAAAATAGGCTTTACTGGAACATGCAATACTTTGATTTTTGACGCGCTTCCCAAAATGGAAAACATGGTTGCCATATCGGCAGAGGATGGACATTTTGTTGGTTTAAAATCCGATGGTACAGTTGTTGCTGTGGGAAAAAACAACTATGGGCAGTGCGATGTTGAGGATTGGAGAGACATTGTGGAAATTGCTACCGGAAAAAACCATACCGTTGGTTTAAAAGCCGACGGCACCGTTGAAATTACGGGCTCCAGCAAGGAAAGCCATTCTGAAGTTGGAAAATGGCGTGATATTGTGTCGGTTGCGGCTAGAGATTCACAGACCATAGGGTTGAAGGCGGATGGTACGGTAGTTGTGGGTTTGTATGGTCTTGGCGACGAGACAAATGACGTTGCGGGCTGGAAAGACATTGTGGCAATCGAAGCGGGCTACAAGAATGTTTTGGGTCTTAAATCAGACGGAACCGTGGTCGCGGCGGGAAGCAACGAGAATGGCGAGCTTAATGTCACCGGCTGGAATCTACTCAAAACACCCAAAAAGAAATAGCAATACGTTCCATTCGCGCCAAACCGCATTCTCGGCAGCCTCATGACGGCGGCCCCATCTCTCAAAACTCATCAATCAGGAGGAATTTTTATGGCGTCCTTGCTATTACCGATTATTTACCTGGCATTCATCAGCCTGGGGCTTCCGGATTCCCTATTGGGCGCGGCGTGGCCTATCATGTACCAGGAGCTTGGGGCGACCGTTTCCTGGGCGGGCATCATCTCGATGGTGATCGCCGCGGGCACGGTGGTTTCCAGCCTTTTAAGCGAGCGGCTGAACGTCAGGTTCGGCGCGGCGAAAATAACCGCCGTAAGCGTCCTCACCACCGCCGTGGCGCTGTTTGGGTTTTCGATCAGCAACTCGTTTTGGCTGCTCTGCCTCTGGGCCGTTCCCTATGGCCTTGGCGCGGGCAGCGTCGACGCGGTTTTAAACAACTACGTCGCGCTTCACTATAAGGCGAGGCATATGAGCTGGCTGCACTGCATGTGGGGCGTCGGCTGCAGCATAGGGCCGATGGTCATGGGTTACGCCATTTCCGCGGGGTCCTGGAACATGGGCTACGGGATCATTTCGATTTTTCAAATTGCCCTGACGGCCGTTCTGTTTTTCAGCATTCCGCTGTGGAAACGGCCCGCGCGTGAAAGCTCCCAAACGGACGCGCCCCGGCATCATTCTATCCGGGAACTGACGGGGCTTCCAGGCGTCAGGGAAGTGCTCGTCTGCTTTTTCTGCTACTGCGCGCTGGAATCCACCGTGGGCATGTGGGCGGCGAGCTACTGCACCCTTTTCCGGGGTATTCCCGCCCAGCAGGCGGCCAGGTGGGCAAGCCTGTTTTACATCGGCATTACCGTGGGGCGCTTCGTCTGCGGCTTTATCAGCATGAAGATCAACGATCAGAACATGATCCGCCTGGGCCAGGGCGTTATGGCGCTGGGAATCGTGGCGGTTCTTATGCCGTTTGGCGACGGCCTGCTGTTCGCGGGGCTGATTCTGATTGGGCTTGGCTGCGCGCCGGTCTATCCGTCCATCATCCACGAAACGCCCGCCAATTTCGGCCCGGAGGTAAGCCAGGGAATCATCGGCGTGCAGATGGCGTGCGCGTATATCGGCAGCTGCCTTATGCCGCCCATTTTCGGCTTTCTGGCAGAGAAAATCTCGTTTGCAATCTATCCGCTGTACCTTGCCGTTATCCTGCTGCTGATGATTTTCATGTCGGAACGCTTGCATGTGAAAACCGCAGTGCGTCGAAGCGAATACACAGAGGTATAAAACGGGCGGGTCATCCATAAGCCCAGTCCAGCCAAACAGCGCCGGTTCCCGCATTACGCGGGAACCGGCGCTGTTTTTTGTTGATGCGGTTATTGCAAAACCTCTCCCACCAGCCGGTTGACCACGGCGCCGTCCGCCTTGCCGCCAAGCTTTGGCATCAGGGTTTTCATCAGCTTTCCCTTGTCCTTCGCCGTGGGCTGGTCAATGCCGAGCCCGGCAAGCGTTTCGCGTATCACGGCCCGAATCGCGTCCTCGTCCATGCGCGCGGGCGCAAACTCGCCGTACACCGCGATGCGCAGCTTGCATTCCTCAATCACGGCAGCACGATCCGGCGGCGTGGTGTCAAGCGTTTCCTGCGCCTCCTTGATCTCCCGGTATACGACGGCGTTTTCCTCATCCTCCGTCAGGTCGGCGCGCTTGTCGATAAACTTGGCCTTGAGCGCCGACAGCAGCAGCGAAAGCGCCTCCTTGCGGGGTTTATCGCCCGCCTTTAACGCATCCATCATGGCCTTGCGCACAACGTCGATCTTGCTCATGGGTTAACCATCCTTCCTCAATCGCGCACAGAACAGGAAAAGGCCATCCGGCCCTATCCCTCCGTTTGCCTGCTATCAGGCTTATTATACCACATACCGCCATTGGACGCCATCGGGATGGACAGGCGCGTGTCCGTCCGTTATACTGGGTGGGAGGTGTTGGTTATGCCCATGGAGCTTTGTATCCCCTGCTTTGATCCTTTTGCTATCGCGCGCAGCGGGCAGTGCTTCCGCATGCACGCGGTATCCCCGCGCGTAGTCGTCGCGGTCGCGGGCCGCGACCGCCTGCGCGTCACCGCGCTTGGCAAATCGCGCTTCCGGTTTGATTGCGGGCCGGAGGCGTTTGAGCGCCTCTGGAGGCCCTATTTCGATCTGGACCTGGACTACGGGGCCATAGAGGCGAGGGCAAAGGCTGGCGACGAAACGCTTTGCCGCGCCGCGTGCGCCTGCGGCGGCCTGCGCATTCTCCGGCAGGACCCGTGGGAAACGCTCATCAGCTTTTTGATCTCCCAGCGCAAAAGCATCAAAGCCATCCAATCGTGTATTGAAAAGCTTTGCGAACGCTACGGCGAACCCCTTGGCGGCGCGGCAGGCTATTTCGCCTTTCCGCCGCCACAGGCGCTGATCGCGGCGGGAGAGGACGGCCTGCGCGCCTGCGGCACGGGCTACCGCGCGCCCTATCTGCTGGACGCGGCCCGGCGTGTATGTATGGGAGACGTTCCGCTGGACGGTATGCGCGACTGGCCCAACGACAGGCTGATGGAGCGGCTGCAAACCATCAGCGGAGTTGGGATAAAGGTGGCCAGCTGCGTGGCGCTTTTCGGCTTTCACCGGCTTGACGTTTCCCCGGTGGACGTATGGATTCAGCGCGTGATTGACGAGTCCTACGGCGGAGAATCTCCTTTTGAGGCCTATGGCGCCTATGCGGGTGTATTTCAGCAATATTTGTTTTTGGAACGGCTGGACGCGGCGCATGAAAGCCGTGCCTCCAAGGCCTGACAGCCCCCTCTTTTCTCCTAAAACTTGCGCTTCCTGTGCCGCCGCGCCTGCGGCTTTTGAATCTTATCCTCTTTTTCTCCCTTTAAGCTGAACAGCTCGTCGCGAAGTCTGGCGGCCTTTTCAAAGTCGAGCGCCTTGGCGGCGGAGAGCATTTGGTCCTCGATGCTGCGCATCAGGGCCTGGAGCTCCTCCTCGCTCATATCGTCGGGCTTGCTGGCCTGCATGCTTTCGGTAATTTTCAGCAGCGCCTGTACCGTGCTTTTGACGCTCTGCGGCGTAATGCCATGCAGCTTATTATACGCCTCCTGAAGGGCGCGGCGGCGGTTGGTCTCGGTAATGGCGCGCTCCATGCTGTCGGTCAGCTTGTCGCCGTAGAGGATCACGCGCCCGTCCACGTTGCGCGCCGCGCGGCCGATGGTCTGTATCAGCGAGGTTTCGCTGCGCAGAAAACCCTCCTTGTCCGCGTCCAGAATCGCCACCAGACTCACCTCAGGCATATCCAGGCCCTCGCGCAGCAGGTTGATGCCCACCAGCACGTCAAACTCGCCCAGCCTGAGGTCGCGTATCAGCTCCGTGCGCTCCATGGTCTGGATATCCGAATGCAGATACCTGACGCGAATGCCCAAATTTTTCAGGTAATCCGTCAGGCTTTCGGCCATGCGCTTGGTAAGCGTCGTTACCAGCACGCGGTTGCCACCTTCCACCGTCCGGTTGATCTCGCCAACCAGGTCGTCCACCTGCCCGGTCGCGGGCTTGAGCACGATCAGCGGGTCGATCAGCCCCGTCGGGCGGATAATCTGCTCCACGGTGTTTTCGCTGAGCGAAAGCTCGTAATCGGCCGGCGTTGCGCTGACGTAGATCACCTGATTCAGCCGCTCTCTAAACTCGTCGAACAAAAGCGGGCGGTTGTCAAAGGCGGAGGGCAGGCGAAAGCCGTAATCCACCAGGTTTTTTTTGCGCGCGCGGTCGCCGTTGTACATGCCGCGAACCTGCGGGACGGTTACGTGGCTTTCGTCAATAAACATCAAAAAATCCTTGGGGAAGTAATCCAGCAGCGAATAGGGCGCGTCGCCCGGCTTGCGGCCGTCAAAATAGCGGCTGTAATTTTCAATTCCCGTGCAAAACCCAATTTGGCGCATCATCTCGATATCGTAGCGCGTGCGCTGGCGAAGCCTGAGCGCGTACAGGGGCTGCCCCTCGTCCTCAAGCTCCTTGGCGCGCACCTCCAGGTCGCGCTCGATCTGATTGATGTTGGCGCTCATTTTTTCGCGGTCCATCGCATAATGTGTTGCGGGGAAGACAAGCGCATGCTCCAGCGTGCTCAACACATTGCCCGTCACCACCTCAATCTCGCGAATGCGCTCGATCTCGTCACCAAAAAATTCAATGCGGAGGGCATGCTCGCGCTCGTTGGCGGGGATGATCTCCAGCACGTCGCCATGCACGCGGAAGCTGCCCCGCGTAAATTCAAAGTCGTTGCGCGTGTATTGAATTTCCACCAGCCGGGCGATCAGCCGGTCGCGGCTCACGCGCATTCCCGGGCGCATGCTCAGCATCATTCCCTCGTACTCGCTGGGGTCGCCCATGGAGTAGATGCAGCTGACACTGGCGACGATGATCACATCCTTGCGTTCGCGCACGGCGGCTGTGGCGCTGTGGCGCAGGCGGTCGATCTCCTCGTTGATGGAGGCGTCCTTTTCGATATAGGTATCGGTGGAGGCGATATAGGCTTCGGGCTGGTAGTAATCATAATAGCTGACAAAATACTCCACCGCGCTGTCCGGAAAGAAGGCGCGGAGTTCGCTGCAAAGCTGGGCGGCAAGCGTTTTGTTATGCGCCAGCACAAGCGTGGGCTTCTGTACGCGCTCGATAACCGAGGCCATGGTAAACGTTTTGCCGCTGCCCGTAACGCCCAAAAGAACCTGGTTTTTACGGCCTTCCAGCACGCCGCGCGCGAGTGATTCGATCGCCGCAGGCTGGTCGCCCGAGGCGGGATAAGGAGCTTTTAGCACAAATTTGTTCATCGCTGTGCGTCCTTTCGTGGAGATAGGATGATTATAGCATGTTTCCACCAGTGGAGGAAGAGGGCAGGCTATGTGGAAAAAGGGCTTGGCGTTTGCGAACGAAAATTATTTTCCACTTGACTCGGCGGTTTGCAACCTTCGCACGTCGCTATGCCGCCAAATTTCCCCATGGCCGTCGCACTACAGCCGCTCGCGGGGGTCTTGCAAAACGTTTCCACGCAACATGAAGACGGTTTGAGGCGGTCAAAATGAGCGCGACGGGAGGGAATGAACATGCCAGAAACAAGGAATTCGGTTCATTTGCGGCGCGTCGCGCGCATCGGGGTGAGGTCGCCGTGGCAACCTATCTAATCCGGCACGCGCCACATCTCAGCGGCGAGGTGGAGGTCAGCGCGGCAAAAAACGCGGTGCTGCCCATTCTGGCGGCGGGGCTACTTACCGAGGATCCGCTCATCATCAAGGAGGTTCCGCGCATTACCGACGTGGACACGCTTTTGCAGATCCTGCGCGATTGCGGCGCGGAGGTTGTGCGAAGCGGCTCGGACGTGTCGGTGTGCGCGCTTCAGCCGCAAAGCCCCCAGCATGAGGAAAACATGCGCCGGCTCCGCGCGAGCATCCTCATCCTGGGTCCCATCCTTACCAGAAGCGGAAGCGCGTGCGTGGGCTTGCCGGGCGGCTGCGCCATCGGCCAGCGGCCCATCGATCTGCACGTAAAGGGACTTCAGGGGCTCGGCGCGCAGGTGTATCCGCTGGGCGGCAAGCGTCAGCTCTCGGGTAAGCTGACGGGCGCGCGCATCTACCTGGATCTGCCCAGCGTAGGCGCTACGGAAAATCTCATGATGGCCGCGACGCTGGCGCAGGGCCAAACCACATTGGAAAACGCAGCCAAGGAACCCGAAATTGTGGACCTCGCCAACTGCCTTAACCAGATGGGCGCGTGCATCACGGGCGCGGGAACCGGCACAGTGTCCATCATGGGCGTAGAGCGCCTTCATGGCGCGATTTACCATCCGATCCCGGACCGCGTGGAGGCGGGAACGCTTTTGTGCGCCGCCGCCATCAGCGAGGGAAGCGTACTTGTCAGGGGTGCGTGCGCGGAGCACATGCGCTCGCTCCTCTTCAAGCTGGCGGAAACCGGCGTTGGCATCCGCGAAACGCCGGCGGGTATTCGGCTTAACGGCTGCGCCGTGTCGCCGTTTGAGGTGCGTACCTTAGCTTACCCAGGCTTTCCAACGGACATGCAAGCGCCCATGACCGTCGTCGCCCTGCGCTGCCACGGTACGAGCATGCTGCATGAAACCGTGTTTGAAAACCGTTTCATGCATGCGGCGGAGCTGTGCCGGCTGGGCGCGCACATCCGGGTGGAGGGTAACGTCGCGCTGGTGGAGGGCGGTGTGCCGCTGCGGGGCGCGGTGGTCAAAAGCACGGACCTGCGCGCGGGCGCGGCCATGATGCTTGCCGGGCTGCTTGCCGAGGGTGAAACCATTCTACAGGACCCATCCGGACACATCGAGCGCGGATACCAGGATTTACCTGAAAAGCTTCGTGCGCTTGGGGCGGATATCGAGCGGATTGAGGATTACCCGGTGTGATGCGCGTCCTACTTAAAATACGGCTCGGGATGAAGCACATGTTCCTCCTTTGGATTAATCTGCCCCAGCGCGCGGTCGTAGAGCATTACCGCGCGCTGGATGGCGAAATGCCCGTACTTTTCCCGGATACCGTCCACCGTGCGGTCAAGAACCGCCCGTTTTTGCCGCTGCGCCTCCTCCGGCAAAAAGGAAAGCTGGACAAGCTCGTTGGTCGCGCACAACCGCGATACGCTGACCCCCATGGAGCGCAGCGGCTCCCTTTCATCCCAATGGCGGCACAGCAGGCCGAACGCGGCGTCAAAAAAGTCGCAGCTGCAATCGGTGGTAAAATCCAGCGTGCACTGGCGCTGAAAGGTTTCCAGCCGCGTGTCGCGAAGGCTCAGCTGAACCACGCGCCCTACAAGCCCATGCTTGCGCATGCGGGAGGCGACGCTTTCGCACAGCCCGTACAGGGTGATGCGGGCGTCGCGGCGCGTTGTGATATCATGCGCGGCAGTGATCGAATTGCCCACGCTCTTGACCGTGGGCTCCGCGTCGGTAGCCAGCACGGCGGAAAGGTCGTCGCCATGGGCAAAGCCGCTGAGCGTCAGCCCGTTTTTGCCCAGAAGCCCCTTGAGCACGTTGGGATCGGCGGCGGCGAGATGTCCCACTGTATAAATACCGATGCTGTTTAATTTGCGCGCGGTGGATCTGCCGATAAACAGAAGCTCTCCCACGGGCAGCGGATCAAGCACGCTGGCGCGGTTATCCTCGCTGACCACGCTGACCGCGTCCGGCTTTTTGAGGTCGCTTCCCAACTTGGCGAACACGCGGTTGTCGCCCACGCCGATGCTGACCGTCAGCCCCGTCTCCTCCCGAACGGTATGGCGAAGGTGGTTGGCGACGCGTTCCCCCCGCGAAAGGCTCATATCCGGCCCGCTTAAATCCAGCCAGGCCTCGTCCACGCCGAAGGGCTGCACATGGCTGGTATACCGGGAGAAAATGTCCCGCACCACGCGGCTTAGGCGCAGCACCTCGCCAAAATCCGGCGCGAGGATGACCAGCCCGGGACATAACTGCCGCGCCTGCCAGATCACCTGCCCGGTTTTAATGCCGCGCCCCTTGGCGGGCATGTTTTTTGCCAGCACAATGCCGTGGCGCTGGGTTGGGTCCCCACATACGGCCACGGGAACCTCCCTGAGGTCGGGACGGTTCAGGCAGGCTACGGAGGCATAGAAATTATTGAGATCGGCGTGCAGAATTACCTTAGCCACGGCGCGTCCCTCCAGCACGGATGAAAAATAATCGAACATATGTTCGTAGTGATATTATAAGAACATATGTTCTAAAAATCAAGGGCAAAATATGGGGGGGTCTGGCGCAAGGCACACCATCCGCGGACCCGCATAGGATGACATGGGCGGCGGAAAGCGGGAGGAAATGGTTTTACAATCCGCCCGCTTCGTGGTATGATAAGAACGCTAAGCCGCCTCGGAGTGTGAGAAGCCATGAAAAGAGGCGATATCTACATGGCCGAGCTGGACCCTGTCGTTGGCAGCGAGCAGGGCGGATGCCGGCCAGTGTTGATTATACAAAATGATATGGGCAATCTGCATGCGCCTACGGTTATCGCCGTCCCCCTGACGGGCAGCACAAACAAGCCGGCCCTGCCCACGCACGTTCGTGTGGCGCGCGGGGAAGGCGGCTTGTGGCGGGAATCAACCGTGCTTTGCGAACAGGTGCGGACATTGGAAAAAACCCGCCTGTTGCGCCATCTGGGAACATTGCCGGCCGAAACCATGCGGCAGGTGGAGCGGGCGCTTTTCGTATCGCTGGATATGGCGTGCGAATGCGACGCAGAATAAAGAGGGCGCCGCCGGAGGCCGTTGGATGGAATTCTGGCGCTTCCGGCGGCGCCATGAACAACAAAGGAGCACCCTATGAAAAATGTGCAGAGAATTTTGAAGAACGAAAACGTATACGCCTATGTGCAGATCGCGTTGGGTAGCCTCATCGGCGCGGTCGCCTATCCGATGTTTCTGGTGCCCAACCACATCGCGCCGGGCGGACTGACGGGCCTTGCGACGGTGCTGAACTATCTGCTTCAGGTGCCTGTGGGCATGACGAGCCTTGTGCTTAACATCCCCCTGTTCATTATTGGCTACCGCTCCATGGGGCGCGTATTTGCGTTGCGTTCGCTCATCGCCACCATCATCTTCTCCGTCCTTATCGACCTGATTCCCCTGCCCGCGCTCACGCATGAGCCGTTTTTGGGCGCGCTGTTTGGCGGCGTGCTGCTTGGCGCGGGTCTGGGCCTCATTCTTAGGGGCGGGGCAACCACGGGCGGCAGCGACATGGTAGCCCGTATGGTGCATAGCCGTTTTCAACATATTTCCGTCGGCGCAATTCTGTTCTTTATCGATTGCTGTGTGGTGGCTATGGCAGGCTTCTTCATCGAGGTTGAATATGCGCTGTACGCGTTCATTTCCCTCTATGCCAGCTCCAAGCTGATCGATGTGGTCATGGACGGTTTGACGCGCGAAAAGGCATGCTACGTCATTTCCTCTCAGCATGAGCTTGTCAAAAAGGAGCTGATGGAGCAGTTGGACCGCGGGGTGACGGTTTTAACCGCCGAGGGAGGCTACAGCGGCGAAAAGCGGCCCGTGCTGCTGTGCGTGCTGAGCGCGCAGGAGGTCGGGCGGCTCAAGGCGATCGTGAGGGGCGCGGACGAGCGCGCGTTCGTATTTATCAGCGACGCGCATGAGGTGCTGGGCGAAGGCTTCCGAAAGCTGACGGAGTAGGCGCGGGGTTGTGATTGACAGGTCATCATCGGAGCGCTGATCGGCTACCTTTATCCTCTCCAATACCCACATGCAACAAAGGCCGCCAAGCCAAAACCAGCCCCTTTCACTGACCACAACCCAAAAGCGGCGAACGCTGCATCGGGCTGCGGTCAATGAAAGGGGCTGGTCTGCCGGTTGCGGCAACTGCCGTCGCGGGCTTCGCGGTATGGATATTAAGCCGTGCGGTCAGTTGCCCTTTCCAACGCCAACTTATCCGCAATCATGGCGATGAACTCGCCGTTGGTGGGCTTGTCTTCGGGCGTGCATACCTTGCAGCCAAAGGCGCGGTTGAGCGTGTCGATGCGCCCGCGGTTCCAGGCAACCTCAATGGCGTGGCGGATGGCGCGCTCCACCTTGCTGGCGCTGGTGCCAAAATGCTTGGCGATGCTTGGATAAAGCTCCTTGGTGATGCGGTTGATCACATCGGGATGTTCAATGACCATCTTGATGCCATACCGCAGGAATTGGTAACCCTTGATGTGCGCGGGGATGCCGATTGTCAGAAACAGCCCGCCCAGCCGCTCGTCCAGGCTTTGCACGTGGGGCTTTTCAAGCGTTTGCGCCCGCGGCAAAGCGGCGGACGAATTGCCGGTGATTTCCTGAATATGGCCAAGCAGATGCTCCACCTCAAAGGGCTTGACCATATAGAACATCGCGCCCAGCTCCACTGCTCTGACAACGAAATCATCGCGGCCAAGGGCGGAGGTAATGATTGTTTTGGGCATGGGACTTATCTGCAACCGCCTCATTTCCTCCAGCAGCGTATAGCCATCCATCATCGGCATGACAAGATCTGTCACAAGAATGTCGAAGCGGCCCTCACTCAAACGTTTTAGGGCCTCAGCGCCGTTGGAGGCCTCTTCCACCGCTTCAATGCCTTCCTGCTTGCGCAGGAAATCAGCCACGCTTTTGCGCAACGATCCATGATCGTCTACCACTAAGATGCGGGTATTGAGCACGCTATTTCCCTCCTGCCTAATTGTGTTGACCATTTTCCGTCATTATAGCACAGAAGGGGCCATGGACAGGGGATTTCGCGCAAAATAGAAGCAAAGCGTCACAATACGACACCGGATTCGGCTCAAATACATCATTTTAAAATATAAAATTGGAAGAAAGCATTAAAAACCCAACAATATCAAGCTTTATGCATATCTGCGAACCCAAGCAGAGGCGGCGTCATGGCAACGATAGGCAGAAAATAGCGGAAGTAATCGTTAACCGGGCTGAGCATGCATACGCCGAGGCTGAGAAGGGCGGGCAGAAAGGCCGCCAGCGCGCGCCAGCGCCTCTGCCTGGCCATCGAAAGGCCTGCGCCCACAAGCAACCAGGTATAGCTCGCGCAGGCATAGAGGAGGCTTAGAATCGGGATATGCCGCCAGCCGCGGGCAAACGCCGCCAGCAACGCGCGCGCGCCTTCCAGCATGGAAACCTGCGTGGTATCCAGAAAGCGAGGGTCTTGGCCCCGGGAATCAGCCAGCTCATAGGTTTCAAAAACCAAACGGTTGCCGGCCTGGTTGTTATAGGTGGCGCCTTCAAATTTTGGCGTGAAGGCATAGTAGGAGACGTTGCCCGCAAAAAAGGCTTCCGCATAGGTAAGCGGATACTTTTTGAGCATGGCAAGCCAGGTGCGACGGTAGCGGGAGAGGGCGGCCTTTTCTGCAACGGCTCCCTGGCCGTATTGACGGAAGGTGTATTTAACCGGGTCGGAAATCCAGGGCTCATACAGCCCGCCAAGCCTCGCGGCGTCCAGCACCAGGTCGATTTCCGCGTATTCCTCCGGCGTCACCCTGTCCGGATGGTCGCGCAGCACGCGCGCGCTCTGCTGAAAGCAAACCGAATAAAGGCCGGAGGCAGTCTCGTCTTTGATGCCAAGGGCGGGCACCAGAACACCGGTAAACAGCGCGGCCGATACCAGAGCGGCCAAAAGCGCCCCGCCGACGCGGAACCTTGCCAGGCCGCGCACACCAACGCAAACAGCCAACAGGGCCGTTGGCAACACGACGTAAATGCCGTTGCTCCTCAGCAGGCAGCTTAGCAGCGCCCACAGGAAAAGAGCCGCCAGCACACGGGTGGAGGGCGGCTCCAGGCCGCGCTCACGCCTGAGAAGAAGCTCCGCCACGCCTAGCGTATACAGCAGCAGGGCGGCGGTATACAGCGTATCCTTGCTGATGAACTGCGCGTATCCGCCCCAAATGGGCGTCACGGCAAAAAAGAGCGCCGCTGCCAGGCGTACGGCGCGGTTTGCACCCGCGCTGCGTAGAAACGCGACCGCGCGCGCGAGGGAATAGGCCAGCGCGGCAGTTTGCAAAAGGGTAAAAAGCGCCGCGCCCAGGTTATCGCTGCCCAGCAGCCGACCCAGCCATACGCAGCCGCCGATCAGCCAGGTTGTAAATACGGGATGCCAGGTATCCATGGCCTGCTGGCCGAAAAATTGGGCCACCATTTCGCCCAAATCCCAGCAGACCGTACCGGGGTAAAAGGCGATCAGGTACGGGGACCAGCATAGCACAAACAAAGCGCATAGCGAAAGCGTCCTGTGGCCGCGGTAAAAACGGACCAGGCCGGCCATTCGTTTCGGCTCCCAACCATCCAGCGCTCCCGCCGCATGCAGCGCGCCGCCGCGCAGCAGCCCGTCCAGCCAGGTGAAAGCCGCGATCATGGGAAGCGCCTGCCCCGCGCAGCGCAGCAGCGTCACGGCCCATTCCCGGGCGCCGCCGGGCATGGCCCAGCTGTCATAGGCAAACAGTATGCCGCCCAGCGTGTTCACCACGCCGAAAAGAAGGCCGAAGGCCACGCTTGCAACGCCTGTCCGGTATCCCTTGCGAAGATATACATGCCGGTAGAGCAGCGCAAAGCACAGGGCGAGCGCGCACCACAGGTAGCTGGTGGCGCTCGCGGGCAGGTCGCTCATGCCCACGTAACCGTTGCTGCTGAGAACAAAGCACAGCGCGCTGGCAACCCCGGCAAAAAAGCATAAAAAGCCCATGCAGGCGTTCCGCATAGGGCTTTTGGAGCCGGCTGGCCGCACGCTCATTCGCGTCCGTCCTTTCCATGCAGCGAATGTAGCACGTTCAAATTAATCTCAAAGAGCTGCCTGTGCTTTTTCGCCACCGTGTCCAGAATCAGGCCGCAAACAAATAGAAGCACCGCCAGCGTCATCATAACGCCGGAGACGATCAGCGTGGGGAAACGCGGCACCAGCCCCGTCCGGAAAAATTCGACCAGAACGGGAATGAACATCAAAAGGCCGACAACGGCGAATACCGCAGCGAACAGGCTGAAAAACGAGAGCGGCCGGTAATCCTTATAAAGCCGGGCAATGGTGCGCAGCACCTTCATACCGTCGGAATAGGTGTTGAGCTTGCTCACGCTGTCCTCGGGGCGGTCGCGGTATTCCACGGCCACGCTCCTGATGCTCAGGTTTTTGTCCAGCGCGTGGATGGTCATTTCCGTCTCAATTTCAAAGCCCTGCGAAATCACGGGAAACGATTTTACGAACTGGTAACTGAACGCGCGGTAGCCCGTCATGATATCGCTGATGTTTCCCCTGAAAATGGTGTTGACCAGCCCCTTAACCACCCGGTTGCCCATGTTGTGGAAGGGACGCTTGTTTTCGGTATAATAGGTGGCGGACAGCCGGTCGCCCACCACCATGTCCACCTTCTTCTCCAGCACCAGATCCACCATTTCCCGTGCGTTTTCAGCGGGATAGGTGTCGTCGCCGTCAATCATCAGGTAACAGTCCGCCTCAATTTCACGGAACATCGTGCGGATGACGTTGCCCTTTCCCTGGCGGTATTCATAGCGTACCGTTGCGCCCGCCTCGCGGGCAATTTCATCTGTATGGTCGCTGGAGTTGTTGTCATATACAAAAATTTCAGCCTCGGGCAACGCCGCGTGATAATCGCTGACGACCTTGGCGATGGTTTTACTTTCATTGTAGCAGGGAATTAGAACCGCTATTTTCATATGTACCTCCCGCATCGTATCCATTCCGCATGATCATACCATCGAGCGGCAAGATTGTCAAACGCTCAGCCGTTTCCGTCTGAGATATCCACAAAGGTGATCAGATAAATACCGTTTTCGCCCTCGTCAAAGAGGTGGCGCACGGCGGCGCGCAGCAGGTGGTGCCTGTCGCCCAGATCCCGTTGAAGGTAGACGCATTCGCAGGCGGCGCCGCTCTCAAGCGCGGTATCCATCGCATCCTTTAAAAGCCGCATATCCTGAGGGCCGGCCCAGCGCTCCAATTGGGCGTCCACCTCTTCAAAGGTTTCGCGCTCGCCGCGCATCATGCGCAGGTAATACTCGTTGACGCAGAGCAGACGGACACGGCCGTCCGCCCGCCCGCACAGCGCGGCGCTGCATAGCAGGCTGTCCAGCCGCGCCTGCGCGCCGGACATATCGTCCGCGCCGAAATCTTCGATGGAGGACCGCTGCGAAAGCGTGCGCGTAAAATCCTCCTCGGTCATCGGTCTGGCATAATAGTATCCCTGCGCCAGACCGCACCCAATCTCAGCCAGAAAGCGGGCCTGGCTTTCCCGCTCCACACCCTCTGCGACTACCTGAAGCCTCAGTTGCCTTGCCATTTGCACAATGCTGCGCAGGATATCGCTCCCGCGCCCGCCGCTATCAAGCCCGCTCAACAGGCGTATGTCCAGCTTGAGCACATCCACCGGGATTTCCTTTAGCATATTCAGCGACGAATAACCGCTGCCGAAATCGTCCATCTCCACGGTAAAGCCAAAGCGGTGAAGCTCATCGGTAAGGCCAAGCAGAAGATGGGCGTTTTCCACATAGGCGCTTTCGGTAATTTCCACCTCCATACGGCTGTTGGGTACGCCGTAGCGCCGGCACAGGCCGTCCAGGGTGCGGCACAGGCCGGGATTGTAGAGATTGGCCCGGGAAAGGTTGACGCTTACGCGCAGCGGGTCCGCCGGATCCGCCTGAAGCCGCCGGCTCAAAAACGCGCAGGCCTGCTCCCAAACATAAATGTCCAGCTTCATGATAAAGCCGTTTTTTTCAAAAATTGGAACGAATTCGGAGGGGGACAGCAAGCCGCGCGTCGAATGGTTCCATCGGACAAGCGCCTCCGCGCCCACGATTGCGCCGGTATCCAGCCGGCATTTGGGCTGATAGTGGACGATAAACTCGCCGCCCTCCAACGCTGCGTTCATATGGCTGATGATCTCCTGCTCCTCCATCAGCTTTTCGCGCATGGTATCGTCGTAGAAGGCCCACCGGCTCAGATAGCTGTCCTTCACAGTGCGCCGGGCCATTTCAGCCCGGTCGTACATCTGCCCGACGGGCATCTCGCGGTCGTCGATCAGGAAGACGCCAAAGGTAAGCAGCACCTCAAAGCTTAAATCATAGCCCCTTACGCCGTCCATCAGGCGCCGGATGCGCTCGGGCAGGCCGTCGGGGTCGTAGGGGATACAGAAGGAGAAATGATCCGTATCCACGCGCGAATAGGTGCCGTCCTGGCCGATATCGTTGCGAAGCTGCATGGCGATAAAGCGCAGCAGCCGGTCGCCCTCCTCGTGGCCAAAGATATCATTGACAGCCCGGAAACGCTGGATATCAAAAGTGACGATGCAAAACGCGGCGTCGGGCCGCCCGTCCAGCATCGCGCGCGTCTTGCGGTAAAATGCGTTTTTGTTGCAGATATGGGTCAGGCTGTCATGCTCCGCCAGATAGCGAAGCTGGTTCTGGTGACGGGTTTCACCGGCGCGCTGCACGAGCAGCTCGCGGTTCTGCGCACGCAGGTTCTCCGTCTCGCGGCGGAAAATCGCGTTCCGCACCCGCAGGCGAACCAGACGTTCGTCGATGGGCTTGGTAACGAAATCCACCGCGCCCAGCTCAATCGCCTTCAGGCTGTATTCCTCCTCGTCGGCGGCGCTGACAACGATGACGGGAATGGTTTGATAATAGGCGTCCCCGTTCATTTCCTCCAGCACGTCAAGGCCGCTCACCTCGGGCATCAGCAGATCCAGCAGCATCGCGGAAATGGTCTGAGGGGCGTTCCTAAGCGTAGCCAGTGCCTCGCGGCCATTGGAAGCTTCCAGCAAATCATAGCTCGCACAAAAAATTTCCCGCAGAATGGCGCGGTTGATGGGCTGGTCGTCCACAATCAGCAGGGTGTGACGGTGTGCGGATTGGCTCCTGACGGAGGGCGAAAGCTCCTGAGCCTTTAGTATGCCATGGCTCGGCGCTGTGGCCGGGGCCTGTGTGCGGTCGTAAAAGACAAAGCCGTTCCGTCCGCGCTGCTTGGCGTGGTATAGCGCTTGGTCGGCGCACTGGTACAGCTCGTCAAAGCTTATACCGTCGGTTGGGTAAAGCGCTACGCCAAGGCTGGCCGACATGGCGACGTCCTCGCCAAACTGCTTGCTGAGCACCCGACAGATGGTACGGCAACGGTGCTCCAGAAAGGAGCCGTCCTTCGGTACGTTTTTCAGACAAAGCATAAACTCATCGCCCCCGAAGCGGCCGATGAGGTCGTCTCCGCGCATCATGGCGCGCATTTCTCCGGCCACATCCACAAGAACCCTGTCTCCGAACTGGTGGCCAAAGGTATCGTTAACCGCCTTGAAGCCGTCCAAGTCCAGCATCACAACCGCGTGGCGCGCATTCTCGTGGTCCGAGCAGCAAAGATCTTCAAAGCGCTCGATAAACGAGGTGCGGCTCAGCAATCCGGTGAGCTCATCCGTCATGGCGCGTTTTTTCTCGCAGGCCTCGCGGCGCTTCTCCTCCTCGATATCCAGCAAAAGCACGAACGCGCGCACATCGCTGCTGTACGGGTCGGAGATCATCTGCACGCCCGCGCGGGTCCAAAGGAGCACGCTCCCCTGAACGCGGCGGCACTCGAACGTTTCGCGGCGAACATCCTGCGCGTACAAGCCCAGCAGGTGTTCCCTGTTAACCATGCGCAAAAAAGCGTCGCGATCCTCCGGCGCCAGAGCGGTGCGCGCCACGTAATCCATCGCCTCCGTCATGGCATCGGAAAGATCGCGGGGGAGGCGGGGCAAAAGCCCGCCCCATTCATTGAGCAGGGTGTCGCACGTTAGGTTGACCTCATAATAGGTGCACGCGTCTTGAACCAGGTCACGGTAGGTTTGCCGCCACTTCTCATAAGCCGCCTCGCGTTCGCGCATGCCCGTAAGCTCATAGCAGGAAATAATGCTGTGCAGAGGCCGGGATTGCCGGTCGAATACGGTGGTAAAATCCGCATGCATCCATACAGGCTTGCCCTGAGCGGTGCAATAGCCAAAAACGCCTGATCCGCTCGGTTCGCCCTGTAAAATTTGATTATGGAACCTGCGGTAAGCGTCGATGGTGTGCGCCTCAATGCGGCCCATGTCAACCAGTGCCTCGGGCATGTTCTCCATTTCTTCTGGAAGCCCTAAAAATGCTGCGGTTTCCGGCTGATAGCGAACCCGCCTCGCAGTGATATCAAAGCGGATAATACATTTCCGGCTATGGCCCGCTGCGATGCGGTATTCTTCCTCGCGGGCGCGCAGCGTCTCCAATTCTCCAAGCTCGTCCTCCGGCTCCGCCTCCCCGCGCGCGCCATGCACCATAGCGCAGAGCATATACCCAAGCAGGGCATAGCGGTAAAGCGGCAGGCCGTTGGGCCAGCCGTACGCCGCAAAGCGGACGGCCGCCGCCAGATAGCCCGCTGCGAGCACGACGCTTCCGGCTGTCAGGGCGGTGGGCAGACGCTTGTAATTACGTGTGATGAAGCGGCGAAGTAAAAGATAAAGCTGAGCGGCAAAAACCAAGAGCATCGCAGCAACAGCGCATAGTTCTGCCGCGCGTATGCTAAAGACGCCCCACAGTAGCGTTATGGCCACAACCAGCGTGGACACAAGCACAACGCAAACAAGCGCGAGCGTCAGGCGAAGCGTCGCGCCAAATTGGCAACGGCATATGTAAATCTGGGGCAGCGGAAGAAGAAGCATGCACCACAGCGCCATCCAACGCTCAACCGGCTTCAGGGCCGCGGGGTAACCGCGCAGGTCGCCGGCCGCATAAAGAATCCCTGTGGAAAGCAGCACATAGGCGGCGACGCAGACGAGGCAGAAGGCGCCAGGCCGCCTGTCCTTCCAGCAGGAAGCCAATGAAAACGCGAGCATCAGCAGGGCGCACAAGGTAAGCCCGAGGTTCTCCATAAGCACGCAGACCGCATCCACCGTAAGGCGAATCCCCCATACGCGCCACAAAGACAGGCCGGCCATATACAGGCTGGCCAGCGCGGTGATCAGCCCGGCGGCCGTAATAAAAACCAACCGGCGACGTTGCATCATGGCCGCTTCGATCCCTGCCTTTAGCTATGGTATCAATCATTTTCGAATGAAATCATCGATCTATTGTAGCACGGGAGGACCAAAAGTGCAAATCAGGCTTTAACCTTGACCACGACCTTGACGATCGCGCGCTCCTCAGCCCCGGCATTCATGCATGGTACGTGGGCGTCGTCCGGAAAGCACAGGCAGAACCAGCCGGAAGGCACATCCACCGTATTGACGGCCGTTCCCTCAAAAAAGCCAATGTCCTTCGCGGCGTCAAAGGGCGTGTCCGCGCTCCGGCTTCCGGCGGGGCATAGCGAAATGCGTTCGGTCCCTGTAATGGGCACATGAATGTCGATATAGCGCCGGTGAAATTCAAAGCGCATAGGGCGCTGCATAAGAACGGGCTCGCCGACGGAATAAAACACATCGTCTCCGCTTAGCTCAACGCGGGTGTTGACGGCAAGCTGCTCCGGCGCAAGCGACCCTACAAAGCGCAGCGCGCTATCCAACTCCTTACTGATTCCTAAATAAACCGTCGCGTTTTCGCGTTTGTCCAAAATCATGAGATAACCTCCTTTTTGTGAAAAGGGGAAACCAATAGGCCATGAAGCGCTATACCCAGTATACCATAACGGAACAAAAAAGAAAACGCCCGCGCACGAGCCGTGCGCGGGCGTTTATGTAATGGAACCTTATTTGGCGTATTCGGTACTGCGCGTCTCGCGGATGACGTTGACGCGGATCTGGCCCGGATACTCCAGCTCCTTTTCGATGCGCTTGGCAACTTCCTTGGCCAGCACCTTGGTGCCGTCATCGGTGATGTCCTCGGGCTTGACCATGATGCGCACCTCGCGGCCGCTCTGGATGGCGAAGCACTTTTCAACACCGTTGAAGCTGTTGGCGATTTCCTCAAGCTTCTCCAGCCGTTTGATGTAGTTCTCCAACGACTCGCGGCGCGCGCCGGGACGCGCGGCGGAGATAGCGTCGGCGGCCTGCACCAGCACGGCCTCGACGGTCTGGGGCTCCACATCGTTGTGGTGGGCAAGAATCGCGTGGATGACGTCGGGACTCTCGCGGTACTTGCGCGCAAGCTCGGCGCCCAGCGTCACGTGCGTGCCCTCGGCCTCGTGGTCAACGCCCTTGCCGATGTCGTGCAGCAGGCCCGCGCGCTTGGCAAGCGCCACGTCCGCGCCGAGTTCGGCGGCCATCATGCCGGCCAGGTGGCTGACCTCGATGGAGTGCTTGAGCACGTTCTGGCCATAGCTGGTACGGTAGCGCAGCCGGCCCAGGATTTTGACCAGCTCGTGGTGAATGCCATGCTGATGCGTTTCGAATACGGCCTGTTCGCCGGCCTCGCGGATCTGGTTGTCGACTTCCTTGCGGGCCTTATCCACCATTTCTTCGATGCGCGCGGGGTGGATACGCCCGTCCATGATGAGGCGCTCCACGGCAATGCGCGCGATTTCGCGGCGGACCGGATCAAAAGCGCTGACAATAACGGCCTCGGGCGTGTCGTCGATAATGAGGTCCACGCCGGTCGCGGTTTCAAGGGCACGGATGTTGCGGCCCTCACGGCCGATGATACGGCCCTTCATGTCGTCGTTGGGCAGGCTGATGACGGATACGGTGCTCTCAGCCACATGATCGGCGGCGCACTTCTGAATGGCGAGCGCAATGATGTTGCGCGCCTTCTTTTCGCCCTCCTCGCGGGCGCGGGTTTCAATCTCGCGCACCATGGCGGCGGCGTCGTGGTAGGCGTCCTTCTGGATGCGGTTGACAAGCATCTGGCAAGCTTCATCCTGCGTCATGCCCGCGATGCGCTCCAGCTCGGCAAATTGCTTTTGCTGGCCCGCGTCAAGCTCCTCCTGCATATGCTGAAGCTCTCCGGCCCGCTGGGAAAGGGCTTCTTCGCGGCCTTCCAAAGCGTCCTGCTTTTTATCGAGACTTTCCTCGCGCTGAAGGATGCGGCGCTCGCTACGCTGAACCTCGGCGCGGCGTTCGCGGCACTCGCGGTCCAGCTCGGTCTTTAAGCGGAGGACTTCTTCCTTGGCTTCCAAAATGGTTTCCTTTTTCTTTTCGTCCGCTTTGCGCTGGGCGTCTTCCAGCAGATTTTTCGCATACTCCTCGGTGCGTCCGATCTTCTTTTCGCCCGCCTGCTTGCGGTATAGATAGCCGCCCACAACGCCCAAAACGGCCGTTGCCACGGCGATCAGTATCGCTACGATGATATCCATAAACCTATTCTCCTTTCTTTCCTGATTTTTTTCCTTATCAACTCCCATTCGATGCGGCTCGTCCTGCCAAAAGCAGAAAAAGCCGGCGAGCTAAGCTCGCACGGCCGCTGTTCTGATTCGCTTTTTTGGCCACGCGTCCTGTCCTCTTCACCAAGGAATGGACAAAACAAAGACACCCCGCCTTCCCGCAGGCCGGCGCTCGTCATTTTAGACATGCGGCAAAGCGCATGAACTACGCATAACCAAATCTCATATACCCATACAAACGCCCCGGAAGGCGCCTTCGCAAGCAAAACCCGTCAACCCTGTGGACCAAAGCCCGCGTGTGCTGCGGGGAAAGCCAATGGTGGGAATATATTCGAAAAACAGCAAGGCTATCGCGCATGTGCGGTAAGCCTATGTAGCCGACCACATCATTATAGACGCTTTACCCCGCTGTGTCAAGGAGATGTCGGGCAAATTGCACGATGGAAAAAGGCAGAATATTAAAAAAACGCCGAAAAATGCGGGACGGCAGACCGCCGCCCCGCGAAGATATAATGCGAAGGCTTTTATGCGTCCGTCAGGTGAGGATTTTGCGGAAATCATTCCCGGGTCCCTGCTCTGGGTAAACCAGGAAATTGCGCACATTCAGGCTGACGTTCTTGCCCATCTGAACGCCCATGCTGTCGTAAGGGTCGGCGATAACGCGCAGTTCCTTGCCGCCGCCAAGGTCAATACGGCAGTCGTCCACGTCGCCCAGGTAGAAGTGCGACTTGACGGCGCCCCTAAGCGTCCCCTGGCCGTCCTCTACATACTTGACATGCTCCGGGCGAATGCCGACGATCACACGACCCTTAAGCGCTCCCTCGTAGGGCAGCATCTGTCCGCAGCCGTCCAGCTGGATGCGGCCGGCCTGAACCTCGCCTTCCAGAAATTCAATCTTACCCACAAAATCGGCCACGAAGGGATTGGTGGGATGGTTGTAGATTTCCTTTGGCGCGCCGATCTGCTGGATGATACCCCGGTTGATGACCACGATGCGGTCGCTCATGGCCATAGCCTCGGTCTGGTCATGCGTCACATACACGACGGTGATGCCATATTCCCGCTGAATTTCTTTGATTTCAAAGCGCATGCTCTCGCGCAGCTTTGCGTCCAGGTTGGAAAGCGGCTCGTCCAAAAGCAACAGGGCAGGCTCGGCCACCAGCGCGCGGGCCAGCGCGACGCGCTGCTGCTGGCCGCCGGACAGCTGGCTGGGAATGCGCTCGGCGTACTGTGCAAGGTGCACCACGCTCAGCACGCGGTCCACCTTTTCCTTGATGACCTGCTTGTCCGCGTGCTTGATTTTGAGGGGATAGGCCACGTTTTCAGCAACCGTCATGTGCGGCCACACGGCGTAGCTCTGGAACACCATGCCGATATCGCGCTTTTCCGGGGGGATAAAGACCTTGGCGCTGCTGACGGTCTTATCGTCAAACATCACGCAGCCCGAGGTAGGCTTTTCAAAGCCCGCGATGATACGTAGCATGGTGGTTTTGCCGCAGCCGGAGGGGCCGAGCAGGGTGATAAACTCACCGTTTTCAAAGGTTGCGTCGAAATTTTCAAGAACCACGGTATTGCCGAAGCTCTTCGTCACGTTTTGAATGGTTACACTGGACATAAATCCATCTCCCTTATGATGTCATAGAATGCAAAGCATCAAATCGAGAATTCGCCCTTTGTCAGCTTATTAAGAATGAAATTGAGCGCGACGACCACCAGCAGTATGCCAAACGCCATCGCGGCGGCCTGCTGCTGGCTGGTATACGTCCAGTAATAATGCAGCATATAGCCGATCACCTGCGTATCGCGGCTGTAAAGAAGGGTGGACATGCTCAGCTCGTAGAAGCAGGGGATGAAGATCAGGAACCATCCCGCCGCGATGGAGGGGAAGATGAGCGGCACCGTTACCTTGCCCATGGTTCGCAGCCATCCCGCGCCCGAGGCCTGCGAGCTTTCCTCCAGAGATACGTGAATCTGCGACATGGCGGATACCACCGTGCGCATCCCCATCATCAGATACTTGATCAGGTAGGCGATAATCATGATGGCGGCGGTGTTGTACAGGTTGATGCCGAACTTGCCGTTCATCGTCATGATCAGGCCCAGGGCGATGACGACGCTGGGCGTGCCCGAGCCAAGGGTGATTAGAAAGTCCGGAATTTTACGGCCTCTAACCTTTGTGCGCTGGAGCAGATAGGCCATCGTAAAGGAAATAATGATGCCGATGGTCGCCGCGATCGCCGCGAAAATAATGCTGTTTTTCAAGCTTTCAATGATATCGCTGCGCCCAAAAATCTTTGTCCAGTGCATGGTGGTGAAATTGCTTGCCTCAAACAGGCCCTTACCCAGGTTTTTCTTAAAGGAAGTGGTAAGGATGGTGATGAACGGCAGGATGATTACAATGAAGGAAAACAGGCTGACCCCCGCCGTCGTGACCCAGCGCCACTTGCCAAGATCCACGATGTTGGGGCGTGTGGATTTGCCCGATACCGTGATGTACTGCTTGCGCGCGATGACGACGTCGGAGATGTAAAGGATGATAATGGCCATGATCATCAAAAACACGGCCAGCCCGGTCGCGTCGTTAATACCGTCCGTTCCCAGCCCCATGTATTCAACAATGCGGGTGGTCACGGTGTGCACCTTGCCCGGCGCACCCACGATCGAGGGAATGCCGTAGCAGCTCGCCGCGCATACAAACACCAGCAGCGCGCCCGCGATCAGGCTGGGAGTCATCATGGGAAGCGTGATGGTAAACACGGTTTTCAGGGGCGACGCGCCGGAGATGCGGGCGGCCTCCTCCAGGGACGGATCCATCTTTTCCATGGCCCGGCTGATGGTGATGAACGCGTAGGGGTAGTAGAACGTTGTCAGCACCCAGATCATGCCGCCGATGGTATAGATGTTCAGAGGGCCCGTCTTGGCCTGAAGGTCGAACAGGCCGCGAAGGAATACGTTGATTGTACCCACGTTCTGGTTGAGCAGCCGCGACCACGCCATGGCGCCCAGATAGGGAGGCACCATATAGGTGAGCACGAACAGGCTGCGGAAAAACTTTTTGCCGTACATGTTGGTCCGGCCCACCAGCCATGCAAGCGGAAAGGCCAGCAGCGTGCCAAACACCATCGTCAGCGACGCGGCGATCAGCGTATTGCTAAGCGCGCTCCAGTTCATGCTGTAGGAATAGAGGCGCTCAAATGTCGAAAGTGAGAACGATTCCCCCGGGAAAAATGCCTTCACGAGCATATAAAGCAGCGGGAATATCTGAAAAACTAATAAAAAAACGACGATCGCGATAATAATCAGCCATTTGACGTCGAAGTGGAAGGTCCGGCGGACCTTCGTCTGTTTTGCGGGTATGGTGTTCTGTGCCATATTGATCCTCCCCGGTTGATGGGATCTTTGGGAAACGGAACCGGAGGCGGGACGCGCCCGCCTCCGGCACGGTCAATCAGAATGGTTCGGACGCCCGGCTCATTCCGGAACGGTTACGTTCTCCTGGAACATGGTGCGGATGGCGTCGCGCTCCTTGTAGCACTTCACCCAATCGACGGGGATATCCTTTTCCTTGAGCTCCGTGGTGGAGGCGCCGTCGTAGGGCTCGCTGGGGTAATCGGCAAGCACGCTGTGCATCCAGCCCTTGACGATGTAGCTCTGGCCTTCCTCGGACAGCAGCCAGTCGGTAACGGCCTGGCACGCGGCGATGTTGGCGTTGGCGCTCTTGTCCTCAGCCACGGTCATGACCGTGGAGGGCACCAGCACGTTGCCGTCATCGGGGATGAACCACTCGAGCGTGGAGCCTTCCTCCTCGCGCTTTTTAAGCACGGATTCCTCAAGGATCATGATGACCTTGCACTCGCCGGTTTCCAGCTTGGCAAGCGCGGAGGAGCCGCTCTCGATCATGACGTTCTGCTTGCCCAGCGCTTCGAAGTATTCGTCGCCGTACTTGTCCACAAGGCCCACGATGGTCGCCATGGCGGTACCGCTGGTCAGCGGGTTGGACATGGAGATCATGCCGGCGGCCGAGGTGTCGTAAGCGAACTTTTCAAACGACGTGGGGATTTCTTCCTTCTTGTACATCTCGGGGTTATACGCAAGGCCCATGGAGCAAACGCGCACGCAATACCAGTAGCCTTCCTCGTCAAAGTCGAAGCGCATGTTGTTGCGGGCCTCGCTCAGATAAGGATGCAGCCAGCCGCCTTCCTTGAGCTCAAGGGAATAGGCGGGCTCAGCGACCATCAGCATATCGCAGCCCAGCTTGCCGCTTTCCATTTCGCCGGCAACCTTGGTCTGGATGGTGCCCGTGCCGCCCTGGAAAAACTCGATTTTGCAGTTGGGGAACTCGGCCGCGAGCGCCTCGCTCATCATATCGCAGATGTCCTGATACATCGAGGTATAGATCATCACATTGCCGGAAACCTCCGCATTGGATGCCATTGCGGGTACCGCGCCCAGCAGGAGCGCGAGAGCCAAAAGGGTTGCCAGAAGCTTTCTCATAGACGGGAATCCTCCTTGTTTGGTTGTATACTCATCGCCGGCTGCGCTGCCGACGGATGGCTTGTATGATGCGGTCGCAGTTTGTCCATATCATTATAGCGCAAATCAAATCTCATGTAAAGGGGTGAAAACCATTTCATAACAAATTTAACGGTTTGACACAAAAGGCGCTGGGATGATATGATACACGAGGTTATAATGGATACGCGGGAGGGCTGCGCAATGCCGGAGGGTTATCAGATTTGCACGCGCTGCGTGATGGACAACACGGACCCGGGCGTCACCTTTGACGAAGACGGCGTATGCAGCAGCTGTACGCGCTATCTGGAGGTGCGCGCGCTGAGCGGCTACCGGCCGGGCGAAAGCGAGCGGGAGCTTGAGCGCACGGTGGCCGTGATGAAGGAAAAGAGCAGGAAGCTCGCGTATGACTGCATTTTAGGTATTTCGGGCGGGGTGGACAGCGCGTATATGCTCTATACCGCCAACCGTCTGGGCCTGCGCGTGCTGGCTGTGCATGTGGACAGCGGCTGGAACAGCGAGATGGCCGTGCGAAATATCCAGCGCATGTGCCAGAAGCTTGGCGTACAGCTGCATACCTATGTAATGGACTGGCCCGCCATGAAGGAGCTGCAACGCGCATACATGCTTTCCGGCGTGGCCAACCTCGATGTGCCGCAGGATCACCTCTTTTGCGCCGCGGTCTATGAAATGGCGCGCAAATACCGCGTCAGGTATATCTTAAACGGTAGCAATATCGCCACCGAGGGCGCCGCGCCGCCGTTTACCATGCAGCACAGCTACCGCGATACCTGGCATTTAAACAGCATTTATAAGAAGCACGGGCGGGGCAGGAGCCTGAAAAAATACCCCCGCCTCTCGCTGTGGCGGGCCTGGATGGGTCTTAGAGGCGTGACCAAGATCAATCTGCTGGATTATGTGCCCTATTCCAAACAGGACGCCATAGCGCTTTTGTCGCGCGAGTTCGGTTGGGAGTATTACGGAGGCAAACATTTTGAAAGCCGCTTCACCAAATATTTTCAGAGCGTTTATCTGCCGAAGAAATTCGGCTACGATAAGCGCCGCTCGCACCTGAGCTGCCTTGTGATGAACGGGGAGATGACGCGGGAGGAGGCGCTTTTGGAGCTTTCGCAGCCGCCCTATCCTGTTGATCAGCAAAAGGAGGATGAAGCGTACATCCTCAAAAAGCTGGAGATCGACCCGGAGGAATGGCAGCGGATTTTAAACGCGCCGCCAACGCCGGACGACGCCTATTTTTCACAGGCAAAGCTGTTTGGAGTTGCGCAGCGCCTGCTTGGCAGGCATGGCCTGGACAGGATCAAAAAGAGCCGTTACAGCGTGAAATAGCGTTATGCGGTGAAAAGCGCCGGCAAGGTCTCAGACGGGCTGCCGGCGCTTTTGCGCGCCGCCCTCCCATTGCGCCCCGGAGGAAAATATGCTATGATTGATGAAAGAGGAACGCGGATTAGATGCGTTCTTTGTTTTGAACGGTTACTAAAACGTTTTCGGATCATGGGGGGGAGAAAAACATGCGGTACGGTTATTTTGACGGGCAGGCCCGCGAATATGTGATCACCAATCCCAAAACGCCCACGCCATGGGCGAACTACCTTGGTTCCCCGGCCTACGGAGCAATCGTCACCCAGAATGCCGGGGGATACAGCTTTGTAAAATCGGGCGCGGCGGGACGCATTCTGCGCTATACCTTTAACCAATTTGACGAGCCGGGACGGTATCTTTACCTGCGCGACGATGAAAACGGAGATTTCTGGTCGGCAAGCTGGCGGCCCGTGGAGAAGCCGTTGGAGCGGTATCGCACCGAATGCCGCCATGGCACCGCCTATACGGAGATCATTAGCGAGTACGCGGGCATTGAAAGCCGCGCGCTTTACTACGTGCCGCTGGACGCGACGCATGAGGTGTGGCGGCTTACCGTGCAAAACCGCTCCGACGGGCCGCGGAAGCTATCGATTTTCGGGTATTGTGAGTTTACCTGCGACAGCTTTTACGAGCAGGATCAGGTCAATTTGCAATACGCCCAATTCATCACCCGAACAGAGTTTATGGGTGATCACATTTTGCAACATATCAACGAGTTCTGCCACGTGGGGCAAAACGGTGAAAACGGGCTGGAGCGCTTCTTTGGTCTCGCGGGCGCGAAGGTGGACAGCCACACAGGCAGGCGCGAGCGCTTTTTGGGCGGCAACCGCTTCGCCAACCCGCAGGCGGTGGCGGACGGGCACTGCGACGGATCGTTGAATTTCAATGGAAATCCGTGCGGCGCGCTGCATACACGCCTGAGCCTCGCGCCCGGGGAAAGCCGGACACTCGCCTTTGTATTGGCGCAACGTGGAGAGGACGGCGCGCGTGAGTTGCTCGGACGTTACGCCGACGCGGCGGATGCGACGGGACGGGAAATGGAGGCGCTTCGCGCCTGGTGGCACGGCAAGCTAAGCGGGTTTAGCGTGCGCACGCCGGACGAGCGCTTCAACGTCATGGTGAATACATGGAACGCGTACCAGTGTTTCACCACCTTTGTGTGGAGCCGCGCGGCCTCGCTGTTTTACTGCGGCCAGCGCAACGGCTATGGCTACCGTGATACGGTGCAGGACATTCAAGGCGTAATCCACCTTGACCCGGAGCTGGCGAGAACACGTCTGAGCTTTATGCTCTCGGCGCAGGTTCATCATGGGGCGGGGCTGCCGCTGGTAAAATACTCGCATCATCCCGGCCATGAGGATACGCCCGGGCAGGAGAGTTATATCAAGGAAACGGGACACCCGCATTACCGGGCCGACGACGCGCTGTGGCTGTTTCCCACGGTGTACAAGTATGTAGCCGAAACGGGCGACAAAGATTATCTTATGGAGACGATTCCCTATGCCGACCGGGACGAGGGCACGGTTCTGGATCACCTGCGGCGCGCGATTGATTTCAGCCTGAATCACCTGGGCGCGCACGGCATGCCAGCCGGGCTGCATGCCGACTGGAACGATTGCCTGCGTTTGGGCGCGCGGGGGGAGAGCAGCTTCGTGGCCTTTCAGCTGTACCACGCGCTCAGGATTTTGCTGGAACTTCTTCCGGCCGAAAGTTCGAAAAAAGAGGAATATGAGCGGGAAAGCAAGCGCCTGCTAAAGCTGATTAACGAATATCTGTGGGAGGAAGACCGGTTTATCCGCGGTTTCTCGCAAGAGGGTGAAACCATTGGCGGCAAGCAAAGTCCCGAGGCTTCCATGTGGCTTAACCCGCAGAGCTGGGCGGTCATCAGCGGCGCGGCTACCTGCGAACAGGCGGAGCGCGCCATGCAAAGCGTTTGGGAGCTGCTCAACACGGATAACGGCATAGAGCTGATGGCCCCATGCTACCGGCGGCACGCTTTTGACGGCGCACGGATGCTTCTGTTTAACCCCACAACCAAGGAAAACGGCGGGATTTTCTGCCAGGCGCAGGGCTGGGCCATCCTGGCGGAGGCGCTGCTTGGGCATGGGGATCGCGCGTTCCAGTATTTTGCCGAGAGCTGTCCGGCTTCCTTTAACGACCGCGCGGAACTGCGGGAGGCCGAACCTTACGTTCACACACAGTTCATTGAGGGACATGAGAGCCCGCAGCCGGGCCGCGCGCATGTTCACTGGCTGACGGGCACGGCCAGCACCGTTATGGTTGCCTGTGTGGAGGGGATTTTGGGCCTTCGCCCCACGCCGGATGGCCTATGGATTTCACCCGCCATTCCAAAGGCATGGGACGGCTTTACCGTGGAAAAGAAATTTCAGGGCAAACGGCTGCGCATTACGGTGGATAACGCAGCGCACAGCGAGGGCGGCGCGCGGCGCGTGCTGCTTGGCGATGTGGAGCAGCCGGACGGCTTTATCCCGACAAAGAGCCTCGCGCAGGAGAATGAAATACTGGTTGTGATGTGAACAAAGACAGGAAAGCGCGCCGAAATGTCGAATAAACTTTCAGGTTAAGTTGCTTTGCGGAGGGGAGATCCGGAAGTTGTGAGAATGAGAGAGATCAGAAAGAAAAGAGCCGTTGCATCGGTTTTGAAAAATAAGGCCGGAGGTGAAAAGCAATTCATTAAGGAAAGAGGATAACCGATGTTGAAAATTCCGAACCCTAACGATATTTTTCCCAATGATTATCAAACGTTCTGCTTTATCAAAAACGTAATAAAAGCGCCCAATATCCTGATTGGCGATTATACGTATTATGACGATCCCATTGATCCCACAGGATTTGAGAGGAATAATGTACTGTATAACTGGCCCGGTTTTGGCGACAGGCTTATTATTGGAAAATTTTGTTCTATTGCGTGCGGCGCAACCTTTCTGATGGGGCCGGCAAACCATCGTCTCAATAGCGTGACGGCCTATCCGTTTAATGTTTTTGGCGGCGAGTGGGAACGGGCTACGCCGACGCATCTTTCCCAACTGCCCTTGAAGGGCGATACGGTCGTCGGCAATGATGTGTGGATCGGCCGGGAGAGCCTGATAATGCCGGGTGTGAAGATTGGCGACGGCGCTGTGATCGCCGCGCGCTCGGTGGTTGCGGGAGATGTGGAACCTTATACGGTCGTAGGCGGCAATCCCGCCAGAAAGATCAGGAAGCGCTTTGATGGGGAACTGATAGAGCTGCTGCAGCGCGTGCGCTGGTGGGACTTTACACCGCCGAAGCTGCTTCAAATCCTCCCCTTGCTGTGCTCCGCGAATCTGGAAAAGGCACGCGAAGAACTCAGGTTGATTGCTGGTGAAAACCAGGAAAATAATCACGATACAGACGGCGCGCAGATTCCCGAAGCATAAAACAATCAAAACGCCGCCCGGCGTATCGCCGGGCGGCTCAGACTGTTGAAAAACCCATATAATTGAGGAAAATCGCGTTTTTGCGCCCCAAAGCCTTACGCCGACGCGTTCTTACGCTGGCGCTGCGAGCGTCCATGGAGCGCAAGAAACGCGGCCGGGCTATGCGCCGCCACAGCGAGCGTGCCGAATCAGACGCAGCCCTGCGCCATCATGGCTTCGGCCACCTTTAGGAAACCCGCGATGTTGGCGCCGATGACATAGTTGGTGGGTTTATCGCCGTATTCCTTCGCAGCCGCGGCGCACTTTTCAAAGATACCCTTCATGATCCCCTTGAGCTTTTCGTCTACTTCCTCAAAGGTCCAGCTCAGGCGCTGGCTGTTTTGGCTCATTTCCAGCGCGGAAGTGGCCACGCCGCCGGCGTTGGCAGCCTTGCCGGGGGCAAAGAGCACGCCGCTTTGTAAAAACAGCTCGGTGGCCTCCAGCGTGGAGGGCATGTTCGCGCCTTCGCCAACGGCGAAGCAGCCGCCCGCGATCAGGGCCTTCGCGCCCTCGGCGTCCAGCTCGTTCTGTGTGGCGCAGGGCAGGGCGATATCGCACTTAACCGTCCAGATGCCGCGGCAGCCCTCGTGGTACTCGCTGCCGGGTACTCGGTTCGCGTACTCCTTGATGCGGCCGCGCTCGACCTCCTTGATCTGCTTGACGACGGAGAGGTCGATGCCCCTGGCGTCGTAGATATAGCCGGCGGAATCGCTCATGGCGACGACCCTGCCGCCCATTTCGCTGATCTTTTCGTTGGCGTAGATGGCCACGTTGCCGCTGCCGCTGATCACGACGGTGGCGCCGTCGATCTTCCTGCCGTTGGCCTCCGCCATGTTTTTCACAAAATAGCACAGGCCGTAGCCGGTTGCCTGCGTACGCGCGAGACTGCCGCCGTAGGTGAGGCCCTTGCCGGTCAGCACGCCCTCGTACAAGCCGGTGATGCGCTTGTATTGGCCGTATAGGTAGCCGATTTCACGCGCGCCGGTGCCGATGTCGCCGGCGGGCACGTCCACATCCGCGCCGATATGGCGGTAAAGCTCAGTCATGAAGCTCTGGCAGAAGGCCATCACTTCGTTGTCGCTCTTGCCCTTGGGGTCAAAGTCGCAACCGCCCTTGCCCCCGCCGATGGGCAGGCCAGTCAGGCTGTTTTTCAGCACCTGCTCAAAGCCCAGAAACTTAAGAATGCTTAAGTTGACGCTGGGATGCAGGCGCAGGCCGCCCTTGTAGGGGCCGATGGCGCTGTTGTACTGCACGCGGTAGCCGCGGTTGACCTGGGTTTTGCCCTGATCGTCCACCCAAGGCACGCGGAACATGACCACGCGCTCAGGCTCCACAAAACGCTCGAGCAGCCCGGCCTTTTCATACTCGGGATGCTTGTCAAACACCGGGGCAATGCTTTCCAGAATTTCGGTGGCAGCCTGCAGGTACTCGCTCTCGTGGGCATTGCGCGCCTTCAGGCCGGAAAGCACGCGGGAGGTATAATCGCTCATTGGTAAAACCCCTTTCCGAATTACAAATGACGGCCTCCGCATGTGAAGGCTTCAACATGCGGATGATCGGCGTTTTGTATTATAACATAAACAGCGAAGGGCAAAAAGGTAAATTTGCAGGATTGGCGGCAACGGATTGCATTTGTTTTGTATTCGTTTATTCGGGCAGCACGCGCGCGAAACCGTCCGCGTCCTGCGACACGCGCAAAAATACGTCCGCGTGCGCGCCGGCGGCGTCCTGCCTGTCGGTACAGGTCAGGATGGTCTGCACGCCTTCGGTGCTCTTGAGCAGGGCGTTGCGGCGCTTCAAATCCAGCTCGCTGAACACATCATCCAGAAGCAAGGCGGGAAATTCGCCCATCTCCTCTTCAATCAGGCGGATTTCGCCCAGCTTCATGCTCAACACCGCCGTGCGCAGCTGGCCCTGGCTACCGAAAGCGCGAAGCTCCCTGCCGCATAAAAGCATGCCCATGTCGTCGCGGTGCGGGCCAAACGTGGTATACATACGCTTCATATCCTCCCGCCGCGAGCGCTGGAGGCCGTCAAGCATTGTACGGTGGGGCGTGTCGCTCTGGGCAAGCGGGCCGGAGTAGCAAAGGGCGAACGGCTCGTCCGGGTTTTCGGAGATGGCAGCGTACTGCTCAGCGGCGTTTACACCCAGCGCGCCAAGGAACCACTTGCGTGCGTTCACAATGGAAACGGCGGCGTTGGCAAGCTGCTCGTCCCAGGTATCCAGCAATGTGGAAAAATCCGGAACGCCTTCAAACTGATTTTGTTTGAGCAGGGCGTTTCGGCTTTCCAGCACGGTCAGGTAGGTTTTCAGGGCTTTTAAGTAGCTGGGCCGGATTTGGCTGAGCTGCATATCCACAAAGCGGCGGCGCGCCGCGGGGCCGTCGCGCACGATACGGATATCCTCCGGCGAAAACATCACCACCGTGGCATGGCCCATCATATCGCCGATGCGCTGCGCGGGCTTGCCGTGGAGCAGCACGCGCTTTTGCGGCTTTTGGAAGGGATACAGGCGTACCTCAATATCGTGCCTGCCGTCCAGCCGCGCGGTTTCGCCATGCGCAAGCGCTACGCTTTCGCCCGCGGCGATCATCTCGCGGTCGACGGCGGTGCGGTGGCTGCGGCCCAGCGAAAGCAGGTGCATGGCTTCAAGCAGGTTGGTCTTGCCGCTGCCGTTCGGCCCGTAAAGCACCGTGATGCCGGGGTCCGGCTCCAGCTCCAGAAAGGGGTAATTGCGGAAATGCTGAACCCTGAGGGAGGTAAAGCGCATGGAGGGAAAGACCTCCCTTTCGCTGTGAATAGGGGATGGAGGACATCCGTGGACAGTATACCACAAATTGCGCGAAGTAGAAGCCGAAAGCATCCCGAGCGCGCGACCGGCAAGGCGGCCGTTCTTTATGCCCGCTTCGCGCTTACAGCTTCCGCGTCACCCTGACGGCGGTATCCCGTTCGTTCAGCGCCACGCCGAAAACGTCTTTGCCGTCTATCGTAAAACGCCTGATTTTCAGCGTGTCCGCGTCCGCCGCCTCCACGGAAAGATAGCCGGTTTGCAGTACCGCTTGCCCGCGTCGTTGCCAAAGCAGGCGGCTTACGTCTTCCCGGAGCGTATCGTCCGGGTCGTCCCAGCGCATGGGCGCACGGTTCCACGGGTCGGCCATACCCGTCATACCAATTTCATCGCCGTAATAGACGGTGGGCGCGCCCGGCAGCGCGCAAAGCAGCTTGAGCGCTTCCAGATAGCGCTTTTTGGCGGCCTTCAGCTCCCGCTTGCCAAGCTTTACCTTCCGCGCCTGCTCGCGGTCCATCTGAATAATGCCGTCCTGATCGTACCCGGCCATGGCGTTTAAAATGCGCACCCGGTCATGGCTGCCCAGCAGGTTCATCAGCGAATAATAGAACGGCGCGGGATACACCTCCTGCTGGTGCAGAATTACCCTGCGGAGCTGATAGGCGTCGATGGCGCCGGTAAAGAAGTCGATAACCGCCCGGCGCAGGGGGTAGTTCATCACGCTGTCCAGCGTATCTCCCAGGCAGTAGCTGCGAAGCTTTCCATAGGCGATCTTGTTGCTGGCGTCCTCCCAGACCTCGCCCAGCAGCACCGCGTCCGCGTCCGCGCCCTTGACGGCCCCGCGCATACGGCGAAGCATGGGCATGGGCAGTTCGTCAGCCACGTCCAGCCGCCAGCCGCACGCGCCGCGCCGGACCCAGCCGGGCAAAATGCCGTCCTCGGGATCCAGCAGATACCGCTGATAGCTCTCGTTTTCCTTTTCCACGGCCGGCAGGGTGTCAAAGCCCCACCATGTGTTGTAGCGGTTGGGATACTCGTCGAAGCGGTACCAGGAGAAATAGGGCGAGTCCGTGCTCTGGTACGCGCCAAGGGTATCATAGCGGCCAAAGCGGTTGAAGTACTTGCTGTCCGCTCCCGTATGGCTGAACACGCCGTCCAGCATGACGCGGATACCCCTGTCGCGAGCGGCAAAGACGAGCTCGTCAAATGCCGCGTCGTCGCCTGCGATGGGATCGATTTCCTCATAGCTGCCGGTATCGTAGCGGTGATTGGTGCGCGCGCGGAAAATGGGGTTGAGATAAAGAACGCTCACGCCCAGCCCCTTCAGGTAATCCAGCTTCTGCCGGATGCCGCGCAGCGTGCCGCCAAAAAAGTCCAGCGCGCGGTTATCGCCGTTGTCCGGGTCGATGTCCAGCGTTGGGGCCTCGTCCCAGCTTTCGTGGAAGGTCGCGTCGGGATGCGCCGCCGCAACCTTGCGCACGCGGCCCTTAACGCCGGCTTTATCCCGGAAAAAACGGTCGGGAAAAATCTGATAAATTACACCGTGCCGTAAGTATTCAGGCGTGGAATAGGCGGGATCATATACCGTAACCTGGTAGCTGTGCGGCTGGCCATGGTAGTACGCGCCCACGCCGCCAAGCTGGTCGTAGGAGGTGCCATAGCGGGCGTCGCCGTCGGTACGGTGGATGATAAAGTCGTACCAGAAAAGCATCGGCCGGTCCGGCAGGGTAATGGACGCCTCAAAGAGATGGCCGCCCACGGAATGCATCGGCGTGCGCTTTTCTGTGCCGTCCCAGGTGCGCAGCGTGACGTTTTCGCTTTCGTCGCACTGAAAACGAAGGCGCAGCGCCTGTCCGGCCGCGATCGGCCCAAGGGGCTCGCGGTATTTCACATCGTGAGAATCATGATATAGCATGCCTTCTCCTCCTCCGCTCTGCATGGTCGCCTTGGAAAGATGTAACAACCATATTGTACCACAAGGAAAACACGGGTGCAAACGGCGTTGCCGCCAATGGATGTTGTATGCGCGCCCATGCCGGAATATGCCGCCGGTCAACGGGCGAAGCGCTGGTTTCGGGCGGCGCCGTTGATGCTTTCGCGCAGGCCGTATTGCGCGCGATTTGGGTTGATGGTATAATCAGATCATTCACCACGCAAGGGGGAAAGTACTTTGAACGCGAAGGAATACATTAAGCAGAACCTCAACGTGCCCAACGTTCTTACGCTGATCCGGCTGTTGCTTGTGCCGGTATACATCGCCCTGTTTGCCTGCGGGCAAAAATACGCGGCGCTGATCGTTTTTCTGGTGGCAAGCTTTACGGACCTGCTGGACGGGCGTATCGCGCGCAAATATAATCTCATCACCGATTTCGGCAAGCTGATGGATCCCTTTGCCGACAAGGTAATGGTGCTTACGGCAATGTTTAGCATGGCCATCGGCAACGGCGCAATTCCTCCGGTCATACCGTGGGCGGCCGTCGTGATTTTGCTTTTGAAGGAATTGGTGATGATTGTGGGCGGCATGGTTATGCTCAAACACGGCATCGTGGTTTATTCCAGCATGATCGGTAAGGTGGCGCATTGCGTGTTTATCGCCAGCCTGGTGGCAACCTATTTTCACGGCTGGTTCGCGGGCGTATGCGCAGGCTGGCCCATGACGCCGGACCTGATCTTGATATGGCTGGCGGTCTGCCTGACGCTGTGCGCGCTGGTTTTCTATGTGACGGATAGCGTGAAGAAGGCCCGCGAGATGGGGATTATCGGAAAAAAATAATCATATCATATTTGGATGCCGTATTTGCGGCGGGTGCGTACGCCACCCGCCGTTTTCATACGGAAAGCCATATGGAGCGCTTCATACGCAATGGGGCCTTTTTTGTTTTTGGCAGAGCGTAAAGAATTCGGCATGTGTTTGGCCGGAACGTTATTTTATACAGCAACGCATTTTTCGGCCCATCGGTATATACCCGCGTCCATGGGAATGATAGATGACGGGAGTGCGCATGGCCTTGTTGGGGAGAGCGGTATTGGCAGGACTGGCCTGGTTTGCCGTCGAATGAATATAAGATTAGCATTTTTCGGAGGCGGTGTCATGAGCGAGTTTTTAGCCCCCCTCAACTATGACCGCGCGCGCGACGTGCTGCGCCGGCTGAGCACCTATACCGCCTATACGCCCGAAGGGGCGGAGACGGCTGTGGGCATGCTCAGGCAATGCTATCCCCTGATTTTTTCTAAAATGGAAGTAAAGGTGTTTGAGAACCACGCCGTGCTGCTGGAAATGGGCGGCGCGAACGTGACGGAGCCGCTGGTGTTTACCTCGTACCTGGACGCGCCGGCGGACGCGGCGCTCAGCCTGAATATTCCCGTGCACGAGTTGCCCATGAGCGTGCCGCTTTCCCGCGCGCATGTGGTGGCGCTTCTGGAGGCGTTGGAGGAGCTTTTGCGCGACGGCTACCGTCCGGGTGGCGACCTCTTTTTAGCCCTCAGCCTGGATGGTTTAAGTGGCGGCGCGGGCGCGAAAAGCCTGGCGGCGCATTTAAAAGCGCGCAGCGTGACACCCTGTTTTGTGCTGGATTTCGGCGGCTATGCGACGATGGACGCTTTTAGGACCTATTTGCCCAGGGAGTCGCCGCTGGCGCTGATCGGCATCACGGAAAAAGGCGTGCTCCATGGCACGGTCACGGCGGACGAGGGGGTTCGCGCGCGAAAGGGCCGCGAGCATGTGCGCCCTCTGGACGAGCTCCTCAAGTGCGCGGCGCGCCTTGCCCGTCACCCGAGGGAGGCTGCGCTTTGCAACGCCAGCGAGCAGATGCTCCGGGCGCTGGGCGCGCGCGCGCCCTTCCTCCAGCGCTGGCTGGTCAGAAACCCACGGTTCAGCTTTCCCCTGCTTAAATGGATGTGGCGCAGGCGCTCTGTAATGAGGCAATTTTTCCTTTCCGAGCTGACGGTCTATGCCGTGGAGGGCCGGGGAACGCCCGAGGCCCCTGCGGACAGCGCGGTGCTCCGCTTTTGCCAGAGCGTCATACCGGGCCAAAAGACGTCGGAATACAGGCACCGTATCCGCAAGCTTGCGCGCAATGGCGACCTCCGGGTGGAGTTTACCGTGGACAGCGATTCCAGCGTCCGCAGCGAGCCAAAGGGCGAGGCATGGGAGGCGCTGGAAACCGCTATTGAAATCCAGTTCGAGCGCGCGGTGATTGTGCCGTGCCTGAGTCCCTTTGTTACCGACGGGCGCTTTTACGCGCCGCTGGGCGGGCGTGTGTACCGCTTTTCGCCCTTTATGGTCACGGGTGACGAGGCGCTTCACGGCGAATGCACCGTGACCGACGGCACATTGCAGACGGCGGTGCAGTTCTTCCGCTCCATGCTGTCGGTATAACCCGCGCCGCAGGCTTGTCCCGCAGGCGTTCAAGGAGGAAAACCCTTGCTTTCCATCGTTTATCTTGCGCTGTTTCTCGCGGGCGGGGTGGCGATCTCGCGCCTTTTGCTGCCGCGCCTGCGGCCGCTTCTGCGCGTCTACGTCGGCCTGTCCCAGGGCGTGCTGCTGTTGATGTGGCTGCCGGTGCTCTGGGCGTATGCGGTGCGCTTTTCCTACCTTGCGCACTGGCTGGCAGCGGGCACGCTGCTGCTGCTCGTGGGCCTTAGCTGGTTTTTTCGAGACAGGCGGGCGGCGCGGGCGTTTGACGCGGATGAAAAAAAGCTGCTGGTCGGGCTGGTATGGCTGGTCGTTCCGCTGACGATATTAAGCGGCTATCTGCAATACACGCATTCTATCCGCCCGGCGGCGGACGGAAGCTATCACGTGGGGCAGAGCACCTACGGCGACCTTTCGCTGCACTTGGCCGTGACAACCAGCATTGTAAACGCAAAGTTCCCGCTGGAAAACAGCCTCATGCTCGGCGCGACGATGGCCTATCCCTACCTGGCGGACAGCGTTGCCTCCACAATGCTGATGCTGGGCCAGCCCCTGCCTATGGCCATGGCCTTTACGGGCACGCTGATGATGGCGCTGGTTTATATGGGCTATGGGCTTTTGTGCGCCCAGCTTTGCCGCAGGCGCGGCGCGGCGTTTCTGGCTTTTTTCTTCCTGTTTTTAAACGGGGGTCTCGGCTTCTTTTATACGCTTGGCGCCAAGGTGGACGGGTATGAGGTCACCTCCCTGTGGGACAACCTTCGCAACGTCATGGAGGGCTTTTATCAGACGCCCACCAACCAGCCAGATCCCTATAATTTGCGCTGGTCCAATATCGTTTGCGATATGCTGATCCCCCAACGCGGCATTTTGGGCGGCTGGACCATGCTGCTGCCCTGCCTGAACCTGCTTTTGCCGCCGCTGTGCCAAAGAGAAAAGCACGGCGGGCGCGAACTGGTGCTCCTGGGCCTGTTTGCGGGCGGGCTGCCGCTTATTCATACGCACAGCTTTCTGGCGCTGGTGCTGCTTTCGGCGGGATGCTGCCTGTACTGCGTGCTGACGGCCCCCCGGGGAACCCGCTTTGAGACGTTTAAGCCCTGGCTCCTGTACGGAAGCGTCGCCGCCGCGCTTTCGCTTCCGCAGCTGTTCGCATTCACCTTTGTTCAGGCTACGGGCAGCGACCATTTTCTGCGCGTCCAGTTCAACTGGTGCAACAACCGGGGCAATCAGGGACTGGTGGATAACTACCTCTGGTTTTACATCAAGAATATCGGCCTGCCCTATTTGTTGATTGCGCTGGCGCTTTTCAGGCGCGGCCCCCGGGGGGAGAAGGCGTTGCCGGACGACATCCGTCAGAACCGGCTGCTCGCCTCGGGCGCGTTTCTCATCTATCTGGTGGCGGAGATTTTTATTTTCCAGCCAAACGAGTATGATAATAACAAACTGCTTTACGTATGGTTTCTGATGTGCCTGCCTATGGCGGCGGATTATGCTTTTGATGTCTACGAACGCCTGCGCGGGCTGGGCGGACGGCGGATGATCGCCGCGCTGTTTTTGGTTACGTGCTTCCTGTCGGCGGGCTTGACCGTTGCCCGGGAATGCGTGAGCGACTATCAGGCCTACAGCGCCGCAGATATTGAAACCGCCGGATACATCCGCGACAATACGCCGGAGCACAGCGTGTTCGTAACGGGCAACCAGCACCTCAACCCCGTCAGCAGCCTCGCGGGGCGCACCATTCTGTGCTCCAGCGACTCCTACCTTTACTACCATGGCTTCAATACCACGCAGCGCCGGTTGGAAATTGCGGAATTTTATGAAAATCCGGCGGCGCATCTTGACCTGTTGAAGAAATACGGCGTACAATACGTCTATGTGAGCTCGTACGAACGGGCGAACAACCAGTATGAGCTAAACGAGAAGGCGCTGGAAGAGCTGTTCCCGCTGGCGTTTGAAACGAAGAACGGCGCCAACCGCGTGTTCGCCGTGCCGGAGGCGTTCAGATGACGAGGTTTTTGAGATACGCAGTGGAGCACGGGCGCAAGATTCGCGCGGTTTTTGTGTTGGATGGGAAAATCGTGCAAAAGACGGTCTCCGTGCTCGCCTATGACGAGCGGACGGTCACGCTTCGGATTGGCGCGCGGAAAAAGCCGTTTGTGCTTTCACTGCCGGATTTGCTCAGCTGCGATTACGCGCGCGGCGACCATGGGGAAGACTGATCGCGGCGCGGTTTATTTTTGAAGGAGGCATTCATTTTCTATGATTCAAAAGATCAGGGATTATCTGAACACCCATGAAAAGCAGTACGAGCTGCTCCGCTATCTGATCGCCGGCGGGTTGACGACGCTGCTGAGCATGCTGATCCACTATGCGGGCTGCTTTATCATGGCGCCGAAGGAGCCCATGTCGGGAAGCGTGCTTCCCTGGGTGATCGCCACCATCAACCGCGCCACGGGCGCGCAGATGGCAATTTCCAGCGCGGTTTCCTGGGTAATCGCCGTACTGTTCGCGTTCTGGATCAACCGCCGCATGGTGTTTCGGGTCAGCGGCGGCAGGGCCGCTAAAATCTGGATGGAACTCGCGCAGTTCGCCCTGGGGCGCGTTGTAAGCTTTTTTGTGTTTGAGCAGGGCATGATGCTCCTGCTCAAGGCCGTTGGCGTGAGCAACTTCGTCAACCGTATCGTCGTGCTTGTGTTTGTTATGATTTTTAACTACGTCGTCAGCAAGTTTTGGATTTTCAAGAAACCGGGGAACGGGGCTGGCGGAGCGCCGGAACCGAAAGCACAATAAGCAGCGCCGGGATCAGCGGCGGCAGCCCCCAAACCGCGGCGAACGCCGGAGCGTCCGCCGCGGCAAACGTCCTTGCCAGCATTGGAAAAAAAGCAAATAGCAAACGGCACAGGCCGTAGCTAAGCGCCCCGTGGAGCACCCGCATCGTCAGGAGCTTCGCGGGGCGGACGCATGGCCCCAGAAACAGCAGGTTCTGTATCCAGATCGACAGGCCGCCAAAGCTGCATAGCGCGCAAAGCAACGAAAGCGGCGGCGCGCCATAGGCGGTGATAACGGCGGAGGAGCCGCCGCCAATTTCCAGCAGTGCCCAGAGCACGGCGAGCTGCTGGGCGTGCCCGGCTGTCCAGGCGGGAAAGGCGGATGAGAGCACGGCGCGGAGCACGCCTGCCACGATGGAAAACAGCATCATTGATCCGCAAACGGCAAGCAGCGCCTGTGCCGAGGAGGAAATTGAGGCGGAGACGGAGAGCATCGAAATGGCGGGATGCTTTTCGCCCTGAGTGGACGGTGCTCCGGACCCGCCCTGCGCGCGGGCCGCGCCGTCCGTGCCGGAGAACGCTTTGCCGGGCAGAATCTTGGACGCCAGCAAAACGAACATTCCGGCAAGCAGCGCGCTTATCCAGTGCGCGCCAAGCATCGCCCAGGCGGCTGTGCTCAGCCCCGTCCATCCCGCGAGCGTCCCTACGAAGAACATCGGGCTCATGACGCCCGTGGCGCCCAGCAGGAAGGCGAGCCTGCCGCGGCTCAGCGAACCGCCGTCCGCCATCTGCCGCACGCGTTGCGCGGAGGCAGGCGAGCCCGCCGCAAACGAGAACAGGACGGTCCCGGCCGCGGCGCGCCCGCCGCCGAATGCGTGTCCGCTGTCAGCGGGCGGGGGCGCCAGGCAGTTTAGGATCATCATGGGAAAAAGCGCGGGCATCACCCCGTGCACGAACACCGACGCCGCCTCGGATGCCGCGCGCATGGCGTCGGAGGAAAAGAGGAGCAGAAGCATAACGCATATCCCAATAAACAGTCCGTTCACCGGCAGGACCTCCGCTTCTTGTCTGGATACCCGTATGCTATTGTATGTGACAAACGCCTCTATACGACTGAACCAAAGCTGGAGCTTTTTCACAAATTGCGACAAAATGTTTGGTTTTTTCTGAATAGTCCCTTTTCATTAAGGACAAAGTAAGGTATACTAGCACTGTTCCCCACATGAACCTGTGACGTAAAAAGGAGCATGCTTGTGACGGACTTTGTAAGCACCTGGAACAACGACCTGCTGACCGTGCCCTTCGGTCCCTTGGGGCTGATTGCGATGCCTGGCTGCGAGGAACTCGGACAAAAGGTAAACAGCTGGCTGATGAAGTGGTACGAGCAGCAGGACGCGTTGGAGGACACGCCGCTGTTCTCGCTGATGGGCTATAACCGGCAGGATTTTTTGATCGAGGCACATTGCCCTCGCTTTGGCACCGGCGAGGGAAAGGGCATGATCAAAAGCAGCGTGCGCGGCTACGATATCTATATCCTGTGCGATATCGGCGCGTATAACGTGGAATATAAGATGTATGGCCGTTCGGTGCCCATGTCGCCGGACGATCATTATCAGGACCTCAAGCGCATCATCGCCGCCATCGGCGGTCGGGCCAAACGCATCAGCGTCATCATGCCCATGCTCTACGAGGGGAGGCAGCACCGCCGCACCAGCCGCGAAAGCCTGGATTGCGCCCTGGCGCTTCAGGAGCTGCAGCACATGGGCGTAAGCAATATCATCACCTTTGACGCGCATGACCCCCGTGTGCAAAACGCGATTCCTCTGATCGGCTTTGACAGCGTCAAGCCGAGCTACCAGATTTTGAAGGCGCTTTTCCGCAAGGAATGCGATCTACAGATCGACCGGGAGCATATGATGATCGTCAGCCCGGACGAGGGCGCGATCGACCGCAATATCTTCTATAGCTCGGTGCTGGGCATCGATATGGGTCTGTTTTACAAGCGCCGGGACTATACCACCATTGTCAACGGTCGCAATCCCATCATCGCGCATGAATATTTGGGCGACGACGTGGAGGGGAAGGACGTGTTCGTTTCAGACGATATCCTTTCCTCCGGCGAAAGCGTGCTTGATTTGGCGCATGAGCTTAAAAAGCGCAAGGCCAACCGCATTTTCGCGGCCGCGACCTTCGCGCTGTTTACCAACGGTCTGGATGCCTTCCAGAAGGCCTACGAGGAGGGCACCATCAGCCGAATCATTTCCACCAACCTGACCTACCGCATGCCGGAGCTTAAGGACAAGCCGTGGTTCATCGAAGCGGATATGAGCAAGTATATCGCCTATATCGTCGCCAGCCTGAACCACGACCGCAGCCTGAGCGGGCTTTTGAACCCGTACGACCGCATCAAGGCGCTCATTGGCCGCTACCACGAAAAGCAGGCTGAGACGGGCTTCCGCCTGGTCTGAGAGACAGGCAGGCCCGCGTAAAAAAGGCAATGCAAGAGGCCGTTGCACGAGGAAGGGAAACGTTGGGGGGCTGTGCGCCCCCAAACCCCGCGGTTAAGGGCAAAGCCCTTGTGGGGCGGCAGGGATGAAACCCCTGCGCGTTTTCCTTCGCCGTGTAACGGCCTCTTTTGCGTGCCGCCTGGCTCAGGTCCTCTTTTTGGTCATGTAGGTGTTGAACATGACGGCGAAGAACATCAGCCCGCCGTTGATCACGTACTGCATATATTCATTGACGTTGAGCAGCGTCATGCCGTTGGAGATTACGCCCGTGAACATGACGCCGATCAGCGTGCCCCAGATGGTGCCGATGCCGCCCAGCATGCTGGTGCCCCCGATAACGACCGAGGAGATGATCTGCGTTTCCCAGCCGCGGCCAAAGCCGAACGTGGCGGAGCGCACCTGCGCTGAGTTCATCATGCCGCCCAGCACGCACATCACCTGTACCGCGCACATCACGAAAATGCGCGTACGGTATACATTAATGCCGTTTAAGCGCGCGGCCTCGGCGTTGCCGCCAACAGCATAAATCTTGCGGCCCAGGTCGGTCTTTTCGGTAATGAACCAGAACAGGAAGAACACGGCGATAAAGACCAGCGCCGGAAAGGGGATGCCAAACACCTTGCCCACGCCCGTAAACACGTACCAGCCGGGGAAACTGTTGACGATGGGGAAACCGCCGCAGATAATCGCGGCCAAGCCGTACATGATGTTCAGGTTGGCCAAAGTGATGATGAAGGTGGGCATGTTGAACTTCTGCCTGGCCCACGCGTGGAAGAAGCCCATGCCGATCGCGACCGCAATGGCCACAACCAGGCCTACAACCGCACCCAGCTCGATGGGCATAATGCCCGCCTCGGCCAGCCATTTGGAGATGGAGGCGGTAATAACCGCGCACAGCGCCACCTGCGAGCCGACGGACAGGTCGATTTCGCCCGCCAGGATGACCAGGCACATGCCGTAGGCGATAACGCCTTTCATAGCGACGTTGCGCAGGATGTTGAGCACGTTGTTGACGGTCAAAAAGGCCGGCGATACAATGCTGAGCACGACGATCAGCAACAGCAGCAACAGCTCGATCATATGGTCGAGGATAAAATGATTGGTTTTCTTATTGGAGAACAGCTCCATCTTGGGTTTTTTGATTGTGACGCTCATCCGATTTCCCCTCCCATACAATAGGCGTATAAATCCTCAATCCTTAAATGCTCCGGGTTGACCTCTCCAATCATCCGGCCCATGTACATGATGAGGATTCGGTGGCAGACCTCCATCAGCTCCTCCAGCTCCGAGGATACGAAAAGGCTGGATACGCCCTTGCGGGATTGCTCCCACATAATTTGGAAAATCTGCTGCTTGGCGCTTACGTCGATGCCGCGGGAAGGCTCGTCGTACATCATGATTTTCGGCGCGGTGTTGAGCCAGTTGCCGATGACAACCTTCTGCTGGTTGCCGCCGGAAAGGGAGTTGGCCGTGTTGAGCACCGAAGGAATTTTGATTTGAAGATCCTCCACCTGCTGGTTTGCGAAGCTTGTCCGCCGGCCCTTGTTGATGACGTGATGATCGGAAATTTTATCCAGGCTGGCATAGCACAGGTTGTCGCGGATGGAGTGAATGAGGATAACGCCCTGAGTTTTGCGCTCCTCCGGCGTTAGGCCCACGCCGAGGCGCTTCATTAAAACGGGGTTGGCGCGCCGTGAAACAGGCTTATCCTCGATCAGCAGCTCGCCGCTGTCGTACGCGTCCACGCCAAAGATGCACCTTAGCAGCTCCGTACGGCCAGCGCCCAGCATGCCCGCGATGCCCAGCACCTCGCCGCGCTTGAGGGCGAAGGACACATTCTCGAATTTGCCCTTGCGGCTAAGGCCGCGCACCTCCAAAATGTTCTCATCGCCTACGCATAGGTCGCAAGGCCGCGTCTTGATTTCCACATCGCCAAACATCATGTTGATAACGGCCTTGTGATCAAGCTTTTCCACCGGCTCCACGCCGATCAGCCTGCCGTCCCTAAGCACGGTCACGGTGTCCGCGATTTCCCAGATTTCCTGCAGCCGGTGGGAGATATAGATGATGATGACGCCCTGGTCACGGAGCGTGCGCACAACCTCAAAAAGGCTCTGGGTTTCATGCTGCGCAAGCGCGGAGGTCGGCTCGTCCAGCATGAGCACCTTAGGCGAAAAGCTCATCGCTTTGACGATTTCCACCACCTGGCACTGCCACATGCTTAGCTTGTACACCTTTTCGTGGGGGTCGATATCCACGTTCATGCGTTCCAGCAGCTCGCCGGCCTGCCGGTAGGTCTTCTTCCAGTCGATCACCTTTCCCTTTTTGGGAAGGCGGCCCAAATAGATATTTTCAGCGACCGTCAGGTAGGGCACAAGGCTCAGCTCCTGGTATACGGTCGCGATGCCCTGCTCCTGCGCGTCGGTGGGCGAGGAAAAGTGAAGCTCGCGGCCGTCCAGAAAAAACTGCCCGCTTGTGGGCTGAATCGCTCCGGCAAATACTTTGACCAGCGTGGATTTACCGGAGCCGTTTTTGCCGATAAACGCGTGCACCTTTCCTCCCTCAAAGGAAACGGTCACGTCGTCCAGCGCGCGCGTACCCGGATAATCCTTGACGATGTGCTCGGTTCTCAATACGCTCATTCCAAAACCACCCTTGCTTAAGGGAAGCCCGAAGGGAACAAATGTCCCTTCGGGCGCCCGCGATGATAACGGCTTACTTGCCCAGGAAGGCGTCCAGCCCGGCAACGTCGTTGCGGTTTAGGGGGATGCCGGCGATGATGTTGTCCTTGCCCTCGCCCTCAAAGGCCTTGCCTTCGATACGGCTGACCAGCGCGGTAACGGTGTTGTAGCCGATCTGGTAGGGGTCCTGCGCGGTAACGGCCTGCAGGATGTTGTTGCCGTCCTTGAGCAGGCCGACGATCTGCTCGGAACCGTCGGTGCCGAACACAAAGACCTTGCCGGCCAGGCCGGCGTTTTCAACGGCCATGGTGGAGCCCACGGTGCCGCCGTCGTTAGCTGCGTAGATGATGTTGATCTCGGGGTTGGCGGAGAGCATATCGCCCGCCTTGGCAACCGCCATGTCCTGTAACCACGCGTCCTGGTCGGATACGATCTCGTACTTGATTCCGGCGTCGTCCAGCGCGGCGAGGAAGCCGTTCACGCGGTCGGCCGACTGCTCGGGAATCTGGGTCTTGAACTGTACCAGGCCGATTTTGATCACCTGGTCGGCTGGATAGGTGGCCTTGATGAATTCCACTGCGGCCTGGCCCGTCTGGTTGCAGAAGGTGAAGTTGTCGGCGGAGTAGTTCGCCACCGCGTAGGGGAAGCTGTCGATGTGGGTGTTGCACACGGCCACAACGAGGCCCGCGTCGCTGGCGTCCTTGAGCGTGGCGGCGGAGGTGTCGCTGTTAAGCGGGGAGATCGCCACGCCCGCGATGCCCTGGGACACATAGGTGTTAATGATTTCGGTTTCCTTGGATTGGTCGTTGTTGGTGTTGGATTGAAGAATTTCATAGCCCAGATCCTTGGCGGCGGCGGCATAGCCGTCTGCCAGCATCTTCATGAACTGGTCCTCCTGGAACACCACGCCCGCAATCGTCTTGCCTTCCGCAATCGCGCCGGCGCACAGCGCGAAGCAAAGCACCAGGGTAAGTAAGATAGCCAGAGCCTTTTTCATTTGGAAGTTCCTCCCTGTTGTTTATTGAAGCGGCCTTCCGCCGCCTGGTTCCCAATTCATTCGCCGCGCAGCTCACGGATGATCCGGTTCATGCTCAGAAAGCCCGCGGCGGGCACATAGTCCGGGATGGAGTTGCCGGAGCCGAACGCGAAGCCGCCGTGGCCCGCGCACTGCCTGACGACATCCGCGATATAGTCGCGCATTTCATCCGCCGAAAGCCGGCACACCGCGTCGGTATCGATGCCGCCGAAATTGCCGATTCTGTCGCCGTAGCGCACGACCCATTCCGGGAACGGCGCAATCTGGTCCTCGTTGGAATGCTTGGCGTCGATCGCCGCGCCTGTGATAAGGTCGTCCATCACGTCGAAGATACAGCCGCAGGAGTGCAGCAAAAACGGCTTGCCGGCGCGGTGTATCTCATCCGCGATGCGGCGGTATTGGGGGATGATGTGGCGGCGGATCTCATCCGGCGGCAGCAGCGTGGTGGATTTAAAGCCGAGGTCGTCCCCAAAGCGGCATACGCAGTAGAGGTCGCCAAACTCCGCGAGGAACCTCTTCCAGATGCCGAGGTTGGTATCGCCTACCTTATGGAACAGCTCCGCGTACAGCTCCGGGTCGTCGGCGCGCAGGTAGCACAAATCCTCATAACCCACCAGGTCCTGTACGCATTCGAAAATACCGTAGCCAACGCCCCCGACCGCCCTCATGCCCTGGGGCAGGGCGCGCCCAAGCGCGCGGAACATGCGCCCGTATATCTGGAAGTACGTATCGCATACGCCCTCCCAGGGATAGCGGTCAAAATCCTCCCGCGACTGGATGGCGCCCTTGACATGCTGGCCCAGCGCGCCGCTGCCGGGCATGGCGGGGCCGATCACCTCCTCGTAGGAGACGGTGTCATAGCCCATTTCCCGGTAAAATCCGCAGTATTGCCGGAAAAATTCCTCCAGGTCGTCGTCGTCCCCGTCGTAAAGCGCGGCGAAACGTCGGCCCGTGATTTCCTCCATTACGGAGGTGGAAATGATGTGCTCGTACAGCGGGATGCGCGAAACCTCCACGTTGCGCGCCGCCAGCTCCAAATTGCGGTAATCGGGTTGAAACGCCATAGCAGCCTACCTCCACGCCTTCAGGAACGCTTCCACATTTTCGAGCGGAACGTCGCGGTTGATCTCGCTTTGGCCGATCAGGCCGCCGCCGCCGGTACAGAGCAGGGCCTTCATCTGGCGCGCTGCGTTCCTTACGTCCTCGGGCGTGCCGTGAGGCAGGATGGTCTGACGGCTGATCTCTCCCCAAAAGGTAATTTTACCGGCAAACTCCCGGGCCACCTTTTCCACGCCCATGCACCAGAGCTGGCTGTTGAGCGCGTCTACCCCCAGGTCGATAAACTCCGGGTACAGGTCGAAAATATAGCCGTCGCTGTGGAAGAATACCTTTTTGCCCGCCTGCTTGACGCGGTCGATCAGCTCGCGGTACATGGGCTTGAAAATGCGCTTCCAAAGCTCCGGGGAGATCAGCAGGCTGATCTGCGTGCCCCAGTCGTCGCCAAAGGCCACGGCGTCTATGTCCATCTCCAGCCAGGCGTCCACATAAGCGCGCATGAAGTCCATTACCAGCGCCATCATGCGGTACATATCCGGCTCGTCAAGCGCCAGGTCGCAATACAGTTCCTCCGTGCCGCGCAGGTACTGGAACCGCTCGAACAGGCTGATCCATCCGCCGATTACAAACTTGCCGCGAAGCCGTGCCTTTGCCAGCCGCATGGCCAGCGCGGTTTTTTCGCGCTGCCACTCGGCCAAAAACCGTTCTGTGGGCGCTTGGTAGCCCTCCAGCGCCGCATAATCGGCGAATACCGGCTTTTTTACCTCGCCGATCACGCCCGGCTGAATGTTGTTCCACTCGCTGCCCCAAGGGTCGGTAAACCTGCCGGGCTGATAATATTCCGGGGTAAAGCCATGGTCGAACGGCCCGGCCAGCGATGCGAAATCCGTTTCGTTTTCCTCCAGGAGCCTGTCCAGCGCTTCTCCGTGCTGCATTCGCGCCGCGGGCAGAATCCACAGGTCTACCGGAATGCGGTCGGCCCCCTGAAAAGAAAGCGTGTTTAACACGCGTTCCCGTCCCGTCATACGAGCAATCTCCTTCTTCCTTTTCCAAGTGGGCTTTGCCTCAGCGGTATACGCCCTCGGCCTTCCAAACGCCATGCATCAGCTCGTAACGGCTGAGATCCAGCCCCGTATAGGCGCAGTTGGAGGTGGAGAATATGTAGCCGTAGCCGGGCATGCCCTCGCGAAGCGCGCGCCGCGTATCCGCGATCAGTTCTTCCTCCGTACCCGTTTGCATCAGGCCGCAGTTAACGTTGCCAATCAGACACACCCTGTCGCCATAAAGCCGCTTGGCCTCCGAAAGGCTCACGCCGCCCTGCGGGTCCAGCGAATGCACGGCGTCGGGCTTACAATCCACAATCATGTCCAGAATCGGCATCACGTTGCCGTCCGTATGCTTGATGGAGTAATAGCCGCGCTCTTTATAATAGGCCATAATATCGCGCAGATAGGGCTGAACAAATTCCGCGAACATCTCCCGCGTATAAAATGGATTGACGTTGAAGCAATAATCTGAGCACAGCGCCCAGCCGTCCAGGAGGCCCGGGTGCTTTGCCATCTCGTCGCACAGCCCCATGGCAAAGTCCATGTGGCGCTTTGTACCTTCGTGTACGGTTTCGGGCTCATCATAAAGCTGCGCGGAAAACTCCATCATCGTGTCGCCCGTCGGGATGGGGTAGGTGGGGTCGCCGTGAATCATCAGGAAATACCGGTCGCCCGAAAGGTCGCGAATGGTTTCCAGAATTTCACGCGTGGACGCGATATCGTCCGGCAGCTCGCCGATGGGGCTGGGATTTGGATGGACGAAAATGGCGCTATGGTCGTATTTCTCCGCGACCTCTATGTAGCTTAGCGCCATATCCTTCAGGTGCAGCTTGCGCTCGGCCCTGCTCATCTGGTACCATTGCGCGTAGTTGCGGTGGCATGGATGAATCCGTCCGACCGCCTCCATGGTCAGGAAGAAAACAAGTTCAAAGTGGGGAACCTGTCCGACGATTTTTTCACGCCTGAGCGCCTGGATAAACGTATCCCTTGGTTTCGTCATACAATTTCACCTGCTTATTCTGTTTGTCGTATGCGTCGTGCGGTTCTTTCAAGCTTGTGGCCTTATTATAGCGCGCCTGTTGACAATTTGCATTCAATCCTGTATATAGTACAATATCGAAGGTCGTGGGCGGCGGAGGATATGGTATGGATGCGATCAACTGGGTGGATTTGCCTGTTCATGCGGACGGCCGTATTGTTTTAACGCGTGCGGAACTCGGCATTCCCGGCCTGCGCATGTTTGGAAAGCATCATACGCAAAGGGCTATTCCGGCGCTTCAGCCGCATTATCATGAAAACTGCTTCGAGCTGACGTACATTTCAAAAGGCAGTCTGCATTTTTCGGTGGACAAACGGGGCTACCATATCTCGGGCGGCGATTTGTTCATCGCCAATCCCAACGAGGTGCACGATACGGACGCCTATCCGATGTCGCTGCATTCTATGTACTGGTTCCAGCTTGACGTTAGCGACCCGGACAATTTTCTATACCTGGAAAAGAAGGCTGCCCTGCGGCTGATCTCCCAGCTCGACGGGCTTCCCATGCGCGTAATCAAGCTGGAGGAGGAGGCCGCGCATGCCATGCTTACGCGGGTTTTTGTTGATTTTTCGAGTCAATCCCAGCGGCAAAGGGATATGGGCGCGACGCTTTTAACCTATTTCCTTCACTTTGTGATTCAAAGCGCGGACAGGCTGCGGTTTTCCCTGGAGCCGGATATCGGACGCGCGGCCGGCTATGTGCTGGACCATCTGGATGAAGAGCTGAGCATGGAACAGCTTGCAAAGGTGGCGAACCTGTCCGTATCGCGGTTTAAGCAGAAGTTCAAAAGCCAGATGGGTCTGCCGCCGCGCGAATACGTGAATGCCGAGCGCATGCGCGCGGCGGAGGTGCTGCTGCAGGAGGGCCTGACGGTGATGGAGGCGGCCATGGAGCTGGGCTTTTCCAGCAGCAATTATTTTGCGGTGGTCTTTCGCAGGCACATGGGCTGCTCGCCGCGGGAGTATTTGCAGCGGATCAGGAATGGCTGACGCGCTGGAAACGAATGAAAGTGAATGGATGACGCTCCCGGAATTCATACGGGATTCGCGTAAAGGAAAAATACCCGAAGCGTTTTACAGCCGGATTGCCGGGCTGTAAAACGCTTCGCCCTCCAAACCACCGGTAAAGAAATTTTGAAACGCATTGGCATTTGCGCAAATGCGTTTCGTCTAATCAGTGTAAGGAGGTGAGCGAAGATGAACATCGCTTCGGTACCAAGCGAGGTTCGCGAGCAAAAGCTGGAAGAATGGCTCACAGCATACGGCGATTCTGTGCTGCGCACGTGCTTTGTTTATCTGGCGGACCGCGCGCTGGCGGAGGACGCTTTACAGGATACGTTTGTTAAGGTTTGGCGCGGTATGGACGGTTTTGAGGGACGAAACGCCAGCACGGTAAAAACGTGGATTATGAGGATCGCCATTAATACCTGTAAAGATTACAGGCGCTCCGCCTGGTTTCGGCATACGGATATGAGCAAATCTGTTGAAGCGCTTCCACAGGTATGCCATGGCATGACGGAGGAATCCCGCGCCCTCTTTCTGGAGGTAATGCGCCTTCCGGCGAAATACAAGCAGGTCATCCTGCTTTACTATTTTCATGACATGACCATGGCGGAGGCTGCCGAGGCCCTTGGCTTAAGCCGATCGGCCGTGCAACACCGGCTGCAAAAGGCGTATGCGCTGCTTCGTTTTCAGCCAGAGGGGAGTGAATTGGATGAAGTGCAATAACGTGATTAGGGACAGCCTCAACGAGAATCTCTCCGGGCTGTATATATCGCGGCAGCGGCATGCGGAACTGATGAATGACATTGTTGGAGGGAAAAAAGTGAAAAAAAAGCTCTCGCTTGGACTGGTACTGGCGTTGGCGCTTATTTTGGCGGCAACGGTCGCGTTGGCTGTCACGTGTTGGAAAAACATTGCAAACGACGTGGCCTCGATGGAATCCGAGCACGGATTTTATGAAACCTGGGCAACGGAGGATAAGGTGGCACTCATCCGTCTGTTGTCGGAGTCGGCGGTGCTGCCGCCGGATGACGCTGTCAACCGGGTTCTTAATGGGGAACTGCCCGAGGTTGAACGCGGCGCGCTTGCCGATAAGGTGATGACGGAGTGGACGAGCGGTTCCATCGATACCGTCACGCTTGAGTCCGTGCTTGAAAAGCTGCATGGCACGATGGACACATGGACGATGGAGGAGAAGGTATGGTATAACCAAATGCTTGCCGATAACGGCCTGCTGACACGAGAGGCTACGTCCTATGCTTTGCCGCGGGAGGGCGACGCATCGCAGGAGGAGGCTGTTTGGGCAGCCATGGAGACGTTCCATGCCGCGTTCGGCGTTTCAATGGAGACGCTTGGCCATGGCCGGGTAGAAGCGACGTTTGAATGCATGGATGCCGACGTATCCGACGATTACTATGTCGATTATAAAAAGGGCGATTTTATCTGGTCCGTCATTGTGCATGCGGAGCCGCGCGGGGAGGACGACCCGCCTTACGGTCTGTACCATGCCGACCTGACCAATACGGGTAGTGTTATCGCCTATACCGCCGTGGGCGTGAGCGAACATTCCCAGCCCATTCGCTATCTTGTTCCCAGGCAGGATGACATGACGCGGGACGCCGCTGTTAACAAGGCCCAAAAGGCACTGCGGGATACCTATGCCCTCACGGAAGACGATCTGACCCGGTATGCCGTAGACGCGTATTTCTGGCGTTTCGACCGTATGCCGGAGGAAGGAAGCGCCTATGCCTGGAACGACCGCCTCTGGACAGTTCTCTTTGGCGGCGGGGATGAACCCGCATACCGGGTGGATATCAGGGATGAGGGGCAGATCGTTGCTGTTCAGCGGTTCCAGGCGGAGACGGGCATGTAAGAAGCCGTCGTCCATGTTGATGCGGCTGTGCGAAGCGGCGGCCGTAAAAAACAATCCCGGGCGGCCGCCCGGGATCGTTTTTCTATCATGCTCTATAAAAAACAAATTTTTTTGACCAACTGGGCTTTTGCCGCGTCATATAGTTGTCATTGCAATGATCCAAACCAAGGAAAGCAGGAACGACCATGGACGAAAAAACGTTTGAGGAGCGCATCCTTCTGCTGGAACCAAAGCTGTACCGAACCGCCTACGCCATTCTCTGGAACGACGCGGACGTGGCCGACGCAATGCAGGAGTGCATTCTCAAGGCATGGCAAAAGCTCGGCTTTCTCAAGGATGAGGAGCGCTTTGAGGCATGGACGGCGCGCATTTTGATCAATGCATGCCGCGACCTTCAGCGCCGCAATAAGCACAACCCCCTACCTTTGGAGAGAGACATCGGCATAGAAGCGGTCCCGCAGGAAGATGCCGCCGATCCCGGTTTGAGAGAGGCGCTCCATGCGTTGCCGCCCAAGTACCGGCTGCCGCTCTTGCTGCATCACATGGACGGCTATACTCTTGCGGAAATCGCGCCGATGCTGCGTGTGCCCGTCAGCACGCTCAAGGGACGGCTTTATGAGGCCCGTAAGCAGCTCAAAACACTCTTGGAGAAGGAGGCGGTCCGATGAACGGCATTCGTTTTGAAAACGCGTTCGAGCCTGTACCGCCTATTGTGCATACCCGCATACAGCAAACCTTGAAGGAGGTCAAAACAGTGAAACAGGCAAAACCCATCACCGCGTTTGTATTGGCGGCGGTCATTCTGATGGCGCTGGCAGGCGCGGCGTATGCCGCCGTACAAAGCGGCGTGCTGGATTTCGTGTTCCATAGCGGCGCTCGCTCGCAGGAGCAGCTGGATTTGGTACAATCCTTGGGAATCATCCATAAAGCGGATGGCATCACCACCACCGTGACGGACGCGATGATGAATGGGCGAAAGCTGAGCGTCGCGTTCGCTTTTGAAACGGAGAAGCCGTTCTATATCATCACGGATTCGATCACCGTGAACGGCGTGGAGATAACCGTCAACGATTCCAACATGGTCAACATGTGGTACGGCAACGAATACGCCATGGAGCACGCCGGCAGGACGCGCGGCTTCAGCGGCACGCTGGACGGGGAAGCTGTGGGCGTGACGCGGGAAGCCCTCGACACAGCTCTCAAACGCTTGGCGGAGGACGGCGTTGCCGATGTGCGGGTGCATCTCACGTTTCTTGTGCCTGAGCAAAAGCTTCGGCCCATCGAGGGCGCGTATGACGAAGACAGCCGCGGGGCGTGGCGGGACATCGACGCCTGTGTCGCGGCGGGCGATACGCCCGTTGACAAGGAAAGCGGCTATGTCTGGGTGGATAGCGCCTGGCTGGGCGACGATTTCTTTGAATGGATTCCCGCCGCGCAAGTCCCTGTAGGCGACGCGCGGGCGCATATCGAGCATTCCAATATGCGGGCGCTGGACTCCTTTGAGCTGGCTTTTACGCTGGACGCCGGCGCGGACGGGAAAACCGACCGTACGCCTAAGGAGGGCGCCAATGACGGACGAACGCGTATTGCGTTTAACGAAATCAGCTTTACGCCGCTTTGCAGCACGTTTGACTTCACCATTGCGCCAGATTGGATGACGATGGAGGAAATCGAGAGTACGTTCCGCTATTTTGCCTTCTATGGCATCGATGAGAACCAAAACAGAACCTTGCTTGATTTTCAGGATATGTTCTACGAAGGGGGCTGCGGGCCGGAGGAACAACCGGACGGCTCGCTGGCGCTGCATGTGCGCTACCAAATGCCGGCGCTGACGGAACTGCCGCCCGTGATTGCGATTGTGCCCTATAACGGGGATTCAAGCGCCGAAGAACCACTGTGGGCGTATGCCATCTACGTGTAAAAGACACAAAGAGTCCGTACCGCGCCGGAATTCTCATCTTTCCGGCACAGCACGGACATCGCCACTTGAGCTTTATAAGCCGGGGAGCGGGGGATGGTGGGGCATAGCCCCCAACCCCGCCCTACACCCCGCCGATAAATTTTCTCGTCCGTGGATTATCGGAATGAAACAACCTTTCCGGCGCGCCCTCTTCCACGATCTGTCCGCCCTCCATAAACACCACGCGGTCGGCCACGTCGCGGGCAAAGCTCATTTCGTGCGTGACGACCATCATGGTCATGCGCTCTCTGGCGAGATTGCGCATCACGGAAAGAACCTCCTGCGTAAGCTCGGGATCAAGCGCGCTGGTGGGCTCGTCAAAGCAAAGAATTTCCGGCTCCATGCACAGCGCGCGGGCGATGGCCACGCGCTGCGCCTGGCCGCCGGAGAGCTGATAGGGGTACTGGGCTTCCTTGCCGGACAGGCCGACCTTGGCAAGCAGCGCGCGCGCCTTTTCAACCGCCTGCGCCTTTGAAAGCCGTTTGACCCGCATGGGCGCGTCAATCAGATTTTGTAGCACGCTCATGTGCGGGAACAGGTTGAACGACTGAAACACCATGCCCATGCGCAGCGTAATGGAACGCAGCGTTTTTTCGTCCGAATAGCTAAGCGCGCCGTTTTGAGTGAGGCAAAGCGGGATATCGTCCAGCGTGATGGAGCCGCTGTCCACCCGTTCCAACTGGTTTAAGCAGCGCAGCAAGGTACTCTTGCCCGAGCCGCTGGGGCCGATCAGCGCGACGACCTCGCCTTTGTGAACCGTCATGGAAATACCCTTTAATACGCCCAGCCCGTCAAACCCCTTGTGAATATCTGTTGCAATAAGCATTTGCGGGCCTCCTTACCGGTAATAGCTGAGCCTGCGCTCCGCCAGCTTGCAAAGCTGCTCGGCCAGGCCGTTCAAAATCAGGTACAGAATAATCGCCACCACATACGGCTCGATGGAGGAGGAGCTGGACACCTGTTTTTTGGCGACGGTCATCAGATCGACTACCGCGACGGTGGAGGCGAGCGCCGTATCCTTGATCAGGGTGATCACCTCGTTGGTCACGGGCAAAAGCACGCGCTTGGCCACCTGTGGCAGGACGATACGGAAAAAGGTTTGTACGCGCGTATAGCCGAGCACCTTGGCAGCCTCGTGCTGGCCGGCGGGAATGGACTGAATGCCTGAACGGAAGATTTCAGCAAAATAGGCGGCGTAATTGATTACAAAAGCGAAAATAACCGCCCAGAACCTGTCTACCTGAAATGGCAAAAGCATCGGTAGCAGAAAATAGATAAACATGATTTGAAGCATGAGCGGGGTGCTGCGCATGAGGTAGATATACACCGATACCGGCCCGCGCACAAGGCTGCGGCGGCTCATGCGCCCCTGTGCCACCAGCATGCCCAGCGGTACGGAAAACAGGAGCGTCAGAAAAAAGATGCTAAGCGTCGTTCCGGCGCCCTCCAGCATCATCCGCACCAGTTTCATCAGGCGCTCCGGGTCGTTAAAAAATTTGATGGTCATACAAATTCTCCCTCCGGTAGAACAGGAAAAAGGGGAACGCATCCGCAATGGGCGCGCTCCCCTTGCCTGAAGGCTGTTTTATTCGGCGGGTACGACGGTGATGTCGGAGCCGAACCACTCGGAGGAGATTTCAGCCAGCGTGCCGTCCTTCTTCATCTCGATCAGGATTTCCTGTACCTTGTCGCGCAGGGCAAGGTCGGTTTTGCGAAAGCCGATGCCGTAGTTGTCGTCAGCCAGCGCGAAGGCGGCCTCAAGGTCCGTCGCGCCCATGCCGTTGATGCGGTAATCGCCGACCACCAGATCCATCAGCACGGCGTCACAGCCGCCGTTTTGCAAATCCATCAGGGCGGTCAGGTACTCGTCAAAGCCCAGCACCTCGCCAAAGGTTGCGGCGAGCTCGGCGTAGTCGCCGTTTAGCAGCTCCTCGGCATAGGAACCGTTCTGCACGGCTACCTTTTTGCTGGCCAGGTCGGCGGTCGCGGCGATACCGGCCCCGGTTTTGGTGTAAAACACCATCTGATTGTTAAGGTAAGCAAAGGTCATGGCCATGCTCTCCTCACGCTCGGGCGTAATGGACATGCCGTTCCAGATGCAGTCGATATTGCCGGAGGAAAGCTCCAGCTCCTTGCTGTCCCAGGCGATAGGCTGCACGACCAGCTCGACGCCCAGCTTTTCGCATACGGCGCGCGCCACGTCGATGTCGAAGCCGACGATATCGTTATCCTCATTGCGAAAGCCCATGGGCGGAAAACTGTCGTCCAGGCCAAGGATAAAGGTCTTTTTGTCCAGAATATTTTGAAGGGAACCATCGGCGGTCTCAGCCGTGGCCAGACCGGCCATGGCCACGGCCAGCATCAGCACCAAAAGGGCGGCAAATACCTTTTTCATCTTCACACTTGCTCCTCTCAATCGCATCTCGCTTTAGCGAGATAACGTGTTAGTATAATAGCACGGATGCGGAAGACTGTCAAGTGTGAAATTCAGTTTTTTTAAAACAATCAAAGGCGGTTTCCGAAGCGTCTAACAGGCGACGGCCCAGTCGTGGGCCATGTGTAAGGAGGAAATGCGGTGACGAAGGAAGAGTTTGGGCGGCGCGTCGCGGGAATGATGGGTACGCTTTACCGCGTTTGCTACGCACAGTTCTGCCGCCAATGCGACAGGGAGGACGCGGTGCAGGAGGCCTTGCGCCGGGCGTGGGAAAAGCGGGATACGCTGAGGGATGAGCGGATGTTCCAGACGTGGCTGATCCGCATTTTGTTAAACGAGTGCCATAGCGTACAGCGCAGGAGCGGGCGTATGGTGCTGATGGCGGAATTGCCGGAAGGAGTCGCGCCGCCGGAGGCGGACGGCGCGCTGCATGATTTGCTCATGGCTTTGCCGGATAAGCTGCGCATCCCCGTGGTGCTGCATTATATGGAGGGGTATACCATCGCCGAATGCGCGGAAATGCTCCGGATTCCCCAGAGCATGGCAAAGGCGAGGCTCAGGGCGGCAAGGCTGCGCCTCAGGGACGGTTTAAGCGGGGAGGTGCTTGAGGGATGAAGGAGCGGGAAAGGTTGCAAAGGGCGTTTGGCGAGACGGATGAGCGGTTTGAACGCTGCGTGCTGGACAGTCTGGCGGCGATTGATACCGCGTCCGTGAGCGTGCCGCGCCGCAGGCGGCTTGCGCTGATCGCGGCGCTGCTTGTGGCGCTGCTGTTGCTATGCGCGTTTGCGGTAGCGAGCAATACGGCGTGCTGGATTTTCTGATTGGCGGAAGAAACGCGGACGATACGGTCAAGTCGCTTGTGAAGCCGCTGAATTTCGCAATGGAGGAGGGCGCGGTTTCGCTGGAGATCAACAGCGCGTTGTGCGACGGGGAAAGCCTTGCGCTGGACTGGACCATCCGCAACGCGGACGCGGACGCGCCCGTTTATGTGCAAATTGACCGCTGGACGGTCAACGGACAGCAGGTATGGGGAGACGGCAGCGACGGCTTTGACTGCCAGTGGCTACCGGGCTGCTATGCCCCGCAGGGAGCGATGCGGGACGGCGAGTATGTTGCCCTGCCGGAGGAAGCAAAGGCGGCGGACAGGCTGGATGTGGAGCTGATTGTCGGCGTGTACGCACCTATCGCGCCCATTTATGAAATGGAGGTATTTGACGCGGAGCCGGCGGAGCAAAAGATGCGAGAAGGGTATTTTGTACTTGCCGAGGGCGACGGCTTTGTGATGGAGGACCCGGAAGATGGGTATATCCACTGCTTTGGCCGAATTGACGGGGAAACGGACCGGGCGCTCGCGGAGCAATTTACCCGGCGGGAGCTGCGCGTCGTCTTTAATCTGGACCTTGGCGCGGCCGCGGAGCGGCGCGTGACGCTGGAAACCGGGGAGACCTATGCGTGCCCGATGTTTACGGCGGAATATACAAAGGCGGTGCTTACGCCCGTGGGCCTGTACCTGGAGCTGGCGGTTACCCCGTCGGACGCGACCCACGACGGCGTATGTCGGATTTTTGACGGCAGCTTCGAGCTAACGGATGAAAACGGAGCGCCATTAGAGATGTGCCTTATAGAAGGAGAAGGGACGACAATTGAAGAGCCGGACGGATCCTATCGCATGCATGTGCGAAAGGTCTATAACATGATGGGCGTGGAGGCGCCCGGATCCGTCGCGGTTACCTATCTGGACGCGAAGGGTGGGGCTGTGATCACCATGCCGTTGGAAGTCGCCCAAAAATAGGCGAATGGGCGGGCATATGTCCCGCCCGTACCCATTAACACTGGGGGAGAGCCCGAGGCACGGCTGAAAGCCGGATTCAATGCCGCAGGCTTCTCCCGTTTTTGGTTTGAAAGTGTGCGAGCGGAGGATTGGAGCCAATTTGCCCATGGCTTGCCAACCCGTGCAAAACCGTGTATAATGAACGATGGTTTATTGCATAACGCAACCATATCCCGCGAAACGAGGTGATGGGCGGCCCCTGCGGTCGAACCTATGTACAGCAAGGATAAAATGCTTATCACAGGCGGTCACCCCCTCATGGGCGAAATCACGGTAAGCGGCGGCAAGAATACCGCCGTGGCGGTGATTCCCGCCACGCTTTTGTGCGATGCGCCGTGCACGGTGGAAAACCTGCCGGATATCGACGACGTGCACGCCCTGATTGAGATTCTCAAACTTTTGGGGGCGAAGGTGGAATATGTTCCGGGAAAATATCTGACTGTAGACCCGACGTCCGCCCAGGGCTATCATGTGCCGTATAAGCTGACCAAGCGCCTGCGCGCCAGCTATTATCTGCTGGGCGCGCTTCTGGGGCGGGGCTGCCACGCGGAGGTTGCCTATCCCGGCGGGTGCGATATCGGCAGCCGGCCCATCGACCAGCATTTGAAGGGCTTCGCCGCGCTGGGCGCTGAAATCGAGGACCGGGGCGGCATGGTATACGCCAAGGCCAAGAAGCTTGAGGGCGGCGACGTGTTCTTCGACATGGTGACGGTCGGCGGCACCATCAACGTCATGTTGGCCGCCGCAAAGGCGGAGGGCTCGACTGTGATCTACAACGCGGCGAAGGAGCCGCATATCGTCGATCTGGCGAACTTCTTAAACAGCATGGGCGCGCGCGTCAAGGGCGCGGGCACGGACGTTATCCGCATCCGCGGCATGCAGCGCATGCATAGCTGCACCTATACCGTCATCCCCGATCAGATTGAAACGGGCACGCTGATGATCGCTGCGGCGGCGACGCGCGGCGATGTGACCATTCACGGGTGCATTCCCACGCATATGGAGGCGCTGACGGCCAAGCTGCTTGAAATGGGCGTGCGCGTGACCGATAATGACGATTCCATCCGCGTCAGGCCGCAGGGAGATCAGCGGTGCGTCAACGTAAAAACGCAGGTCTACCCGGGGTTCCCGACAGATTTGCAGCAGCCCATGACCGCGCTTTTATGCATGGCCAACGGCACCTCCACCATCTGCGAGACCATTTTTGAGCAGCGCTTCAAGCATCTGGACGAGCTTCGTCGCATGGGCGCCAAAATCAAGCTGGTGGACCGCACTGTGCTTGTGGAGGGCGTGCGGGAGCTGTACGGCGCGCCCGTCACCGTGACGGATTTGCGCGCGGGCGCCGCGCTGGTGGTCGCGGGCCTGATGGCCAAGGGGGTTACCGAGATTTACGAAACCTCCTATATCGACCGCGGCTATGAACGTATTGAGGAAAAGCTGCGCATGCTGGGCGCCGAGATCAGGCGCGAAAAGATTTAACGGGTTGGAGGCGCTGCATTCCGGTGTTGTGAAGGGATTGGTTGAGGGGAGGTGGCGAGCCTGTACGATCAAAAACCGTTTGAGGTGCTCGGCCTCAAGCCTGACGCCGACGCGCAGGCCGTGCGCGCCGCCTACCGCCAGCTTGTGAAGGCCTGCCACCCCGACCAGTTTCAGGACGCGGAGATGCAGAAGGCCGCGCAGGAAAAGCTGATTCGCCTAAACCTCGCCTATGAAGAGGCGCTGAAAATCGCTTCGCAGCACCGCGTGGGCTTCAATCTGATTTCGCAGGAGGAGGCCAAGCATTTCGCGCAGCGGCTGATCGATCAGGGCAACCTGGAAAGCGCGCTGAGGCAGCTTGGCCGCGCCGACAGCCGGGACGACGGCTGGTATTACATGCAAGGCCAGATATTGATGGGGCTAAGGCAATATGAAACCGCGCACCAGAGCTTTAGGGAGGCCGTGAGGCGCGACCCTGAAAACAGGAAATATCGTGAGGGCGCGCTGGACGCGGCGCTCGCTATGAAAAAGAACAGGCCGTTGGGCGAAAAGCTGCACGGCTGGGTGAAGGAAACCCTGGGCAAGCGCTGACAACCGAATGAAGGAAAAAAAGAAGACCCTCGCAACCGCAGTTGCGAGGATTTTGCTATAGTACGATTCTTTTTGTCCGCTTCACTTGCTAAGCCTGAGCTTCCGGTGCCTAAGGGCGATGCCGCGGCAAAGGCAGGCGGCGCTTATACACAATAGGAGGCTCCAGAGCAGGAGCGGCGCGCCGTCTCCTGTCCGGGGAGGCGGCGCCGGCAGGCTTCCCAGGATGATCGCAAAGGAAGACAGGGAGTAAACCCGGATCGTCGCCATGCCGTTTTCTCGTGCGATTTGTAAATCGACGCTTCTTTCCGCGTCACATCCGTGATCGGTAACCCCTGATGTGACGGTTTGCTCTTACTTATGAAAGCTTATGCTAGAACGGTATCGTAATAATTATCAAATCATCCCTCTGACAATATAACAGGCAATAGGCCGGTCCCCATGCGACAATCTTCGCACCGCGTTTCGACATGCCGGAAGGCATCCGAAGCCTATACTGAATGCATCGGTTCTGAAGGGGGAAAAGCGGTATGGTGCATGCGGAAGCCTATCTGCTGGTGAACGCGGCGCTGTGCGCCTGCTCGCTTCCGTTGGGCGGAAAGCTGGCCGGGCTTCCCGCGCCCAAGGGGGCCAGGCTGCTGCTTTCCGCACTGCTGGGCTCGGCGTTTTCGCTGCTTTCGCTGCTTGTTCCGTGGCTTTCCCTGCTTGCGCTGGCGGGGCTTCCTTTTTCCGTTTGGCTTTGCTTTGGCCGCCATGGGCCGCAGGCGTGCGTGCGCTGCTCGGTCACCACGCTGTGCGCCTCCCTGCTGACGGGCGGGGCCGCGCTATCCCTTCTTTCGGCGGGTTTGCGCATTGCGCCCGCGCTGCTGCTGAGCGCGCTGCTGAGCATGCTGCTTTATATGCTGGCGACGCTTCTGCCTACTGCGCTTTGCGAGGTGCGGCAGGTGGAGCTGCGCATGGAGGACCGGCGCGTAATCCTGCCCGCGATGCTGGATAGCGGCAATCTGTTGAGCGATCCCGTGACCGGCTTGCCCGTGCTGGTGGTGCCGGAGAAGGCGCTCAAAACGCTTTTTCCAGGCGTGGAGGATTTGTGCGATTTAAAGGGCCTGCCGCTGGGTTTCCGGCTGCTCAACGTGCGCACGGCGGCGGGCGGCGCGCTTCTGCCCATGTTCAGGCCGGACGAATGCCGCCTGTACCTCAACGGACATGCCTGCGATACAGAGCTGCTGGTGGCCGTGGCCGGGCGCGAATACGGCGGCGTACAGGCGCTGGTGCCCATGGCGGCGCTGCCTCAGAAAATGCTCGCGCAATCATAAGGGTATAAAGCCCGCGCCTTTATGCGGGATGAGGAGGAACGATATGAACCAATCACCCGAACGCATCCATCTGGCATTTCAACGCCTGCTTATGCGGCTTTTTCCGCAGGAGCTTTTCTACATCGGCGGGCCGGACCCCCTCCCCGCTCCGCTTACGCCCGAGGAGGAACGGGCGCTGACCCTACGCCTGCGCGAAAACGACGAAACCGCCCGCGCGCGGCTAATCGAGCACAACCTCAGGCTGGTGGTTTTTATCGCCCGCAGGTTTGAAAATACGGGCATCCCGCTGGAGGACCTCATCTCCATCGGCACCATCGGCCTGATCAAGGCGGTGGGTACGTTTGACGCGGATAAAAAGATCAAAATGGCGACCTATGCAAGCCGCTGTATCGAGAATGAGATTTTGATGTTCCTGCGCAAAACCAACAAGCTGCGCCTGGAGGTAAGCCTTGACGAGCCGCTCAAGACGGACTGGGACGGCAACGAGCTGCTGCTTAGCGACGTGCTGGGTACCCGGCCGGATACCGTATCCAGCAATCTGGATCAGGAAATCGAGCGTGAAATTCTGCGTGACGCGCTGGATCATTTAAACGCGCGGGAAAAGCGTATCATTATGCTGCGCTTTGGCCTTGGCGGGCAGCAGGAGCGCACGCAAAAGGAGGTCGCGGACCTGCTGGGCATCTCGCAAAGCTATATTTCCCGGCTGGAAAAACGGATTTTAAGCCGGTTGCATACGGAGCTCAAGCGCATTGGATAGCGGCGGCCGCGCCGCTCCCGCCGCGCGCGCGCCCAGGGGTGTGCTAAACGCGCCCTTTTATGGTATACTATGCCATGGGCGCAAACCGCCCAGATATACGATACGGCGGCGCGGCCCGCCGGAGGAGCGCACGGCATGAGCAAAAAGATCGTACTTACGGGCGGCGGCACGGCAGGCCATGTAACGCCGCATCTGAGCCTGATTCCCAAGCTCAGGGAGGCGGGCTATGAAATTCACTATATCGGCACCGAAAACGGCATAGAGCACCAGATGATCGCGAAGTTTCCGGATATCGTCTATCACGCGGTTAAAAGCGGAAAGCTCAGGCGCTATTTCAGCATACAGAACTTTACCGACCCCTTCCGGGTGCTATGGGGCGCGTTTCAGAGCATCGGGCTGATGCGCCGTCTCAGGCCGGACGTCTGCTTTTCCAAGGGCGGCTTTGTCAGCGTGCCCGTGGTGTTCGGCGCGTGGCTGTGCCGCGTTCCCGCCATCTGCCACGAGAGCGATTTGACCCCCGGCCTTGCCAACCGCATCTGCGCGAAATTCGCCCGGCGCGTGGCCACCACCTTTCCGGAATGCGCTAAAGCGCTGGGTAAAAAGGGCGTGCTGACGGGCACGCCGCTTCGTCCGGAGCTGTTCCGCGGCAGCCGTGCGGCGGGCCTGGCGCTGGGCGGCTTTAACGGCCACAAGCCGGTGCTTTTAATGACAGGCGGAAGCCTCGGCGCGCAAAGCGTCAACGAGTGCCTCAGAAAGGCGCTGCCGGAGCTTTTGCCGCATATGGACGTGCTCCACCTGTGCGGTCGCGGCAATCTGGACGAAAGCCTGACGGGGATGGAGGGCTATTGCCAGAAGGAGTTCTTATCCGAGGAAATGCCGGACGCGCTTGCGGTGGCGGATATCGTCCTGAGCCGTGCGGGCAGCAATACGTTAAGCGAGCTTCTGGCTTTACATAAGCCCATGCTGCTGGTGCCCTATCCGTTGGGGGCAAGCCGGGGCGACCAGATTGAAAACGCAAAAAGCTATGCCCGGCAGGGGCTTGCCCGCGTGTTGATGCAGGAGGATATGACCCCCCGCACCATGGCGGATGCGCTGCTCAGGCTTTTGGAGGAGCGCGCGGAGCTGGAAAAGGCCCTGCGGGACTATCCCGTTCAGGACGGCACCGAGGCCGTGCTCGGGTTGATCGAGGAGGCCCGGTGCTGATATATCGTTGAAGAACCCCGCAGTTTGGAAAAAAAGCGTCTCCCGCGTTTCCTGTGCGCTCGCAGGGCAAGCATTAGAACTGCGCTGTGTAAGGCTTTGGGGCGTTGTGCCAATTCCCGGGGGCGGAGGCCCCTTCACCCTACCCACCCCAAAATGGGCCGCGCAAGCTTTGCGCGGCCCATTTTGGGGTGGATTTGAGGGCACATAGCCCCGACGCCTCTACTCAGCCCTTCACCGCACCCGCGGTGACGCCGGAGATGATGTACTTCTGGCAGATCAGATAGAAGATGATGATGGGCAAAATGCTCAGCATGATCAGCGCCATGGTCGCGCCCAGGTCCACGCTGCCGTAGCTGCCTTGCAAGAACTGAATGTGGATGGGAATGGTGCGGTAGAGCGTGCGGTCCAGCACCAGATAGGGCAAAAGGTAATCATTCCAGACCCACATGATTTCCAGCACGGCAACGGATACGAGGATTGGCTTGAGCATGGGGAACACCACGCGAAAGAAGGTGCGCAGCGGGCCGCAGCCGTCGATGGAAGCGGCCTCCTCGATCTCCAGCGGAATGCTTTTGACAAAGCCCGTGAACATAAACACCGCAAGGCCCGCGCCAAAGCCCAGATAGATGACCGCGATGGTCCAGGGCGTATCAAGGCCCGTATCGTGCGCGGTTTTCGCCAGTGTGAACATAACCATCTGGAAAGGCACGATCATGGAGAATACGCAAAGGTAGTACACCACGCGCGAGAAAATGTCGTTCACGCGCGAGATATACCATGCCGCCATCGAGGTGCAGAGCAAAATCAAAACGGCCGACAGAATGGTAATGACAAAGCTGTAGGCGGCGGATTGCAAAAAGGGATAGCCGCCCACCGTCATGCCGTTGATATAGTTCGCCCAGCCCACGAAGGTGTTGGCGTTAGGCAGGGCAAAGGTGTCCGTGTTGATGGAGGCGTTGGTCTTGAAGGAATTGTACAGCACAACGATAATCGGCATCAGGTAGACGATACAGATAAAGATAAACAGAATGCTCAACGCGTTTTTGGCGGTCCGCTCCTGCCGCATTACTGCTGCACCTCCTTGGAATGGGTCGCCCGCAGCTGCACAAGCGCGATGGCGGCCACCAGGATGAAGAACAGCACAGCCTTTGCCTGGCCTACGCCACGGGAATTGCTGTTGAGGTAGAAGCTGTTGTAGATATTAAGCGCGAGCATCTCCGTCGTGTGTATAGCGCCGATGAAGGGCCTGCCGTTGGTGAGCACAAGGTTCTGGTCGAACAGTTTAAAGCCGTTGGTGAGCGACAGGAAGGTGCAAATGGTAATGGAGGGCATCACGGTGGGAATGGTGATCTTCCAAAGAATATGCCAGCCGTTGGCGCCATCGATTTTGGCAGCTTCGATCATATCCTCGGAAACGGACTGCAGCCCGGCGATATAAATAATCATCATATAGCCGATCTGCTGCCAGCACATCAGAATAATCAGGCCCCAGTAGCCGTAGGCGGAGTTTAAGACAAGGGCGGTATGATAGCGGGACAGCACGCCGGCGAAGATGACGGACCAGATGTAGCCCAGCACGATGCCGCCGATCAGGTTGGGCATAAAAAATACCCCGCGAAACACGTTGGAGCCCTTGATCCCGCGCGTAAGGGCATATGCCACGGCAAAAGCCAGCACGTTGATAATAATGAGAGACGAAACCGCCACCAGCGCGGTGTACCAGAACGCATGCATAAAGCTGGGGTCCTGGAGCGCCTTCTGATAATTGGCAAAGCCGACCCATTTGGCGTTGCTGGTGATGGTGAACTTGCAAAAGGACAGGTAGAGGCCATGTAAAAACGGCCAGAGAAAACCGATGCAGAACGTTAAAAATGTTGGCAGAAGAAAGATGGCAAAACACCGCTGGATTGGGCGGCGAATGAGTTGGGAGTTCACTGCCGCGGCGTTTCGTTGCTTTGATATTTTCATGGCCGCTCCTCCATTTTGTGAAGAATGGGAACAAAGAGGGGGAGCGGGGTTTAGCCCGCTCCCCGGAGAGTGCAAAAAGCCCAATGGGAGGTGTCGGAGGGTCGGGACTCTCCGACTTTCAAACCGAAACCAACGACATGCGCGTTGGTTTCGGAAGCCTTGCGTCGCAAGGTTTCCCTGCAAATTTTCCCGTCCGCGCCGAAGGCGCAGGGAAAATCTGTTTCGGCGAAAAAGATCGCTTCAGCGAGCTTTTTTGACGGTTTGAGGGGGGAGCGGGGTTTAGCCCGCTCCCCGGATGCGGCCTTCCGGCCGTTTAGGTTCCGATACGATTAGGTTACTGGTTGGCGTACTGGTCGGCCCAGCCCTGAACGAAAGCGGTGACCACGGTATCCCAGGAGCCGCCGGCAGAATACTGGGTCATGGCATCCACAACGCCCGCGCGCCAGGTGTCTACATTGGGGGTGTAGTTGAAGGCCCAGCTCACAACGTAGTTGCCGTCAGCAATGTACTTGTTGGCATCGTTGAAGAACACGTTGTCGGAAGCCTTGGCAGCCTTGAAGGGGATGGGGCCGAACTGCTCGGCCATCATCGTGGTGCCTTCTTCGGAGGTCACGACCCAGTACATGAAGTCCAAGGTGGCCTTCTGGTCGGCCTCGGAGGCCTGGGAGTTCACGGCCCAGCGGTTCTCGGTGCCGCAGCACAGGCCGGCCTTTTCCTCGCCCTCAACGCCGCAGTAGATCGGGATCATGGCCAGGTCGTCGGCGCTCATGCCAAAGGTGCCGGTCAGGTTGGCGTATTCCCAGGTGCCGTTCTGATAGAACGCCGCCTTGCCTTCGCCAAACTCAGCCTCGGCCTGGTCGCCGGTAGCGGTCGCCAGCTGGGAGGGCTCGGTGGAGGCGTTGCTGATGTAGAGATCCCAGATGCTCTTGAAGTTGTCCAGATAGGTGCCCTTGATGGCGGCGGGCTGTCCGGTTACGCCGTCATCACGGAATTCATAGTACAGGGGCATGTTGGCCAGGTGGCCGGAGAAACGCCAGGAGGAGGAGCCGTCCATACCGGAGGAGGTGAAGGCGTCAAAGCCCAGCTCGTCCTTGCGGGCGTGGATATCTTCCGCGACGGCCTTCAGGGACGCGAAGTCCTTGATGTCGGCGATGGAATGGCCGGCCTTCTCAAGCAGGGCCTTGTTGGCGATGATGCCGAACGCCTCGTAGCAATAGCCCACGGCCAGCGCTTCGCCGTTCTCACCGTAAAGGTTGAACTCATCGGTGGTCAGCTCTTTATAGAAAGCGGTTTCCTTAAGGTCAAGGCAGAAATCGCCCCAGGTATCCAGGCCGGCCTGGTTGCCGCACTGGAACAGCGTGGGAGCGGACGCGCCCTTGTCCATCTCGGCGGTCAGGGTCTGGGAGTAGGTGCCGGAAGCGGCGGTAACGATCTTGACGTCCACACCGGTCTGCTCGGTATAGGTCTTGGCCAGCGTCTGCCAGGCCTCGTCAGCTTCGGGCTTGAAGTTCAGGTAGTAGACTTTGCCGGTCTCCTCGGCGGAAGCCACGACCGTCGCCATGGACAGAACGAGCGCCAGGGTCAGAAACAAAGCAACCAGTTTCTTCATAAGAGATACACCCCTTTTCAAGATGTGCGGCCAAGGGCCGCAGGTTGAAATCAGCGCGCGGGATTAAAGTGGAAGTGCAATCGTTTGCACCAAACTTCATCCCCGTACTATAATGTATATAATACCGTCCTTTGTATAAAATGTCAAGTCCCATGCAAAGTTTTTGGCAAAAAGGTAAACGCCGTCAAAATACGGTGCATTTTTTTGAAAGGATTGGTCAAAGCTTTGCCATGGGATGCCCGAATAATGAAAAACGTTTGCACATGGTTTTGCGGTGCGGACGGGCAAATGAGAAGGAGAGATTCCATTTATGAAAAAGCTTTTGGCTCTGCTGGCCGCCGCGACGTTGGTGCTTGGTATGGTAAATATCTTCAGCATGGCCGAGACGGCTCCGGCCACGCCTGCCGTCACAGGCGCGCCGGCCGCCTCGGCCGCCCCGGGAGCCGCCGGCGCCGGTTCCGTATACTATCTGAACTTCAAGCCCGAGCAGGCGACCCAGTGGGAGGAGCTTGCAAAGGTCTACACGCAAAAGACGGGCGTGCCCGTCACAGTCGTTACCGCGGCCTCCGGCACCTATGAGGATACGCTCCGCTCCGAGATTGAAAAGACGGATGCGCCAACCCTGTTCCAGGTCAACGGTCCCGTCGGCCTCAGAACCTGGAAGGATTATTGCCTGGACCTGAAGGATACCGCCCTGTACCAGAACCTGAAAAGCGAGGACTTCGCCCTGAAAGAGGGAGGCCAGGTGCTGGGCGTCGCCTATGTTATCGAAACCTACGGTATCATCTACAACAAGTCGCTGCTGGCCAAGTATTGCACACTGGAAAACGCGGTAATCAAGGACGCGTCCGAAATCAACAGCTTTGATACCTTAAAGGCCGTTGCGGAGGATATCCAGTCCCGCCGGGAAGAGCTGGGCGTATCGGGCGCATTCACCTCCGCGGGCATGGATTCCAGCTCTGACTGGCGGTTTAAAACGCATCTGGCCAACCTGCCCATCTATTATGAGTATAAGACCGACGGCATCGACTTTACCGAGGCCATTAAGGGCACCTATCTGGACAACTACAGGATGATCTGGGACCTCTATATCAATAACGCTACCTGCGAGCCCACGCTGATCGGCTCCAAAACCGGAGAGGACGCCGTGGCCGATTTCGCGCTGGGCGAGGCCGTGTTTTATCAGAACGGCACCTGGGCGTATAACGACTGTGTCTCAGAGGGACTGACGGACGCGGACCTGGGCATGCTGCCCATCTATATCGGCGCGCCCGGCGAGGAAAACCAGGGCCTGTGCACCGGCTCGGAGAACTACTGGTGCATAAACAGCAAAGCCGCCCCCGAAAACATCGAGGCCACCAAGGCTTTCTTGGAGTGGGTCATCACCAGCGACGAGGGCCGCGATATGATGGCCAATCAAATGGGTTTCGTAACGCCCTTTAAAACCTTTGACGACGGCTATACCGCCCGCAACGCCTTGCTGGACGCCGCTTCCGCATATATTGCCGACGGCAAAACTTCCGTCAGCTGGAATTTTACCACCATGCCCTCTGAAACATGGAAAAACAACGTTGGCGCGGCACTTTTGGAGTATGCGCAGGGAACCGGCGACTGGGAAGCCGTTCGGGCTGCCTTTGTGGACGGCTGGGCCTCCGAGTATGCCGCCGCGAATGGAAGATAACGGGGATGGGAATGCTGAAAGGGAATCGCGCGCCTGCCTGAAACCCAGGACAAAGGAGATGGAGAGATGGAACGCTATATCAGGCGATACTGGCCGGTATTTGTGCTGCCTACGATGATCGCCTTTGCCATCGGCTTCCTGATACCGTTTTGCATGGGCCTATATCTCTCATTTTGCGACTTCACAACCATCTCCAACGCGACGTTTGTCGGGTTTGCCAACTACGTCAAGGCGTTTGCGGATTCCTCCGGGGAGTTCGTGCACGCCCTGTGGTTCACGGCGCTGTTCGCGGCGATTTCCACCGTGCTGATCAACCTGTTTGGCCTGACGGTGGCGCTGCTCCTGGTGCGCGGCTTTCGGGGCACCAACCTCTTTCGAACGGTGTTCTTCATGCCAAACCTGATTGGCGGCATCGTGCTGGGCTGGCTGTGGCAGGTCATCATCAACGGCGTGCTCGCCCGGTACGGCGTGAACATCACAACCAACGAATGGTACGGCTTCTGGAGCCTGATGATCGTCATGCTCTGGCAGCAGGCGGGCTATATGATGATCATCTATATTTCCGGCCTTCAAGCCATTCCGCCGGAGCTTTCGGAGGCAGCGTCCATCGATGGGGCCGGCGCGTGGCAGACGCTTTGGCGCGTCAAGCTGCCCATGCTGATGCCCTCCATCACCATCTGTACCTTTCTCACGCTTACCAACGGGTTTAAGCTGTTCGACCAGAACCTTGCGCTGACCAACGGCATGCCCTCCAACCGCTCCCAGCTTTTGGCGCTGAACATATACACCACCTTTTACGGCCGCACCGGCTGGGCGGGGGCGGGGCAGGCCAAGGCGGTCGTATTCTGCGCGATTGTGGTATTGATCGCGCTGCTGCAGCTGCGCCTGACGCATAACAGGGAGGTACAGCAATAATGGCGAATGGCCGTGTAAAAAGCGTCGGCGGCAAGCGGATGACGGACGCCCTGCTGACGGTGATCTTTTCGCTGGTTTCCCTGGCATACGTGTATCCGCTGGCGGTTATGGCAATCAACAGCTTCAAAAAAAAGGCCTATATCAGCCGCGCGCCCTTTGCGCTGCCGACGGACAAGATGTTCGCGGGCCCGGCCAATTATGAAACGGGTATCGCCAGGACCAATTTTTTTGAGGCCATACAATGGAGCTTCGTGATTACCGTTCTGTCGGTGTTTCTTATTTTACTTTGTACATCCATGTGCGCGTGGTTCATCGCACGCGTGCGCAGCGGGTTTACCCGGGCGGTCTATCTGCTGTGCATCTTTTCCATGGTGGTGCCGTTTCAGATGGTCATGTTCACGCTGTCCAAAACGGCCAACGTGCTGGGGCTCAACACGCCGTTCACCATCGCGGTCGTCTATCTGGGTTTTGGCGCGGGGCTGGCGGTATTCATGTTTACCGGCTACATGAAGGCCTGCCCCATCGCCATTGAGGAATCCGCCATGATTGACGGTTGCCGGCCCCTTCGCACGTTTTTCAGCGTCGTGCTGCCAATCTTGCAACCCACCTACATCTCCACGGGCATTCTGTTGACCATGTGGATATGGAACGACTATCTGCTTCCGTATCTCGTGCTGGATTTAAAGCGTTTCAAGACCATTCCCATCGCCATCCAGTATTTAAAGGGCGGTTACGGTTCCGTGGATATGGGCGCGATGATGGCGATGCTGGTGCTGGCGATCGTGCCGATCATTATTTTTTACCTGCTGCTGCAAAAACACATCGTAAGCGGCGTGATGGCGGGCGCGGTCAAGGGCTGATGGGTAAAAAACAAGCATGGAGCGCTCCATGCTTGTTTTTTTGACGTTCCCGCGCGCGAGGGAAAGAAGGCCCGCTTTCTTCAAAATCTATATAATGAGGCCTTAAACCAATCCCATGGCCATCTCCACGCCCAGCGCGACGACCACGACCAGCGCGGAGATAATAAAGCCGTGAAGCATCGGTTTCATGCCGGATTTGCGCATCTCGCGGAAGTCCGTGTTCAGCCCGATCGCTGCGAGCGCCGCCACCATCAGGAACTTGCTTAAATCCTTCATGGCGGAGGAAACGGCCTGCGGGATAACGCCCGCGCTGTTAAGCACCGCGAGGCCAAGGAAACCGGCGATAAACCACGGGAATAGCGACAGCACGTTAACCCGCGCGCCCTCTCCGCTTACGTTCAGGCGGCGCTTTTCCCGCACGTTGATAAAGGAAAAAATCAGCACGGTGGGGATGATGGAAAGCGTGCGCGTCAGCTTGACCATGGTGGCAAAGTCGCCGGCGGCCTCGCTGTAGGCATAGCCGGCGGCGACCACGCTGGACGTATCGTTGACGGCCGTACCCGCCCACAGCCCATAGGCCATATCGCTCATGTGGAGCCATTGACCCAGGAAGGGGAAAACCAGAATCATCACCATATCAAATAGAAAGGTTGCGGACATGGCGTAAGCGATATCCTCGTCCCGCGCGTCGATGACGGGCGCGATGGCCGCGATGGCGGATCCGCCGCAAATGCCCGTGCCGGCGGAAATCAGGTTGCTCAGCTTCCAGTTGAGGCCGAGCGCGCGTCCCACCAGATAGCCGCCCCCAAAGCAGGTCAGCAGCGTAAAGAGCATGACCGTCAGCGAAAGCCGGCCCACCGTCAAAATCGCGCCCATGCTGAGCGACGCGCCAAGCAGGATAATCGCGAGCTTGAGAACCTTCTTTGAGGTGAACCTGAGCCCCTTGGCGACCATGCCGCCGGGCTTGTAAAGCGCGTTAATACCCATCCCGATAAACAGCGCGATCACCGACGCGCCGATTAAGTGGATGGGCAACAGCCCTTCCAGAAAGCGCGCGGCCAACGCTACGGCCGCCGCGATTGCGAACCCGGGAAGAAAGTCCAGCCATTTCCACACCTTTTGCATATGAAAACCCTCCGTTTCTGCCCGGCTATTGTACCGCTCAATTGGGATAATGTAAAATGATGAATTGCTATTATTCATAAATATATGTTATGATATGACGACTGATATGAGCCTGAAAGGCTCGCTAACAGCCCGTTTGCGGGTTTGAGAGGATGACGGGGATGCTTGACGCAAAGCTGTTGACATTTTTGGAGGTGGCGCGGCTGGGCAGCTATACGCGCGCGGCCGAAAGGCTTCACCTGACCCAACCCGCCGTAACGCAGCATATCCGCAAGCTGGAGGAGCACTACCGGCGCAAGCTCATGGATACTTCGGGCCGCGCCGTCCGTCTGACCGCGGCGGGGGAAGAGGTGCTCAGCTACGCGCGGCTGCAGCTGAACAACGAGCGCCGGCTGATGGAGCGGCTGTCGGAAGGGCAGCGGCCGCTATGCGTGGGCGCGACGCTTTCCATCGCGGATTATTACCTGCCGCCGAGACTGTCTCGCTACTTGTCCGGGGGCGGGACGCCTCCGCATGTGGAGGTCGGCAACACCGAAACCCTGCTTTCGCGCATGCATAACGGCGATCTGGACTGCGCGCTGATCGAGGGGCTCTTTGACGAGGCGGTTTTTGAGGCGGATATTTGGCTAAACGCCTCCTTTGTCCCCATCGCGCGCGCGGGCCATCCGCTGGCGTGCGGCATACGCACGCTCCGGGAGCTGTGCGGCTATCCGCTTCTGCTTCGTGAGCCGGGCTCCGGCACGCGCGCGGTGCTTGAGAATGCGCTGTTTCAGCGGGGCATGTCGCCGGACAGCTTTTTAAAATCGGCGGAGCTGGGCGGCTTTGGGCTCATCAAGGCCGTGCTTGCCGCGACCGACGCAGTCAGCTTCATGTACGAAGGGGTTTGCCGGGCCGAAATCGAGGCGGGGACCCTTTGCGAGCTTCCCGTCGCTGATTTCTCGCTTGTGAGGCCGCTGTATTTTTTACGCCTCAGGGGCGGCCCGGAGGGGGAGCGGTGCAACGCGTTTTATGAGGCGGTGCGGGTATAAAAAAGCGGGACTTCCCTTCCTGCCTGTTTGTAGCAAAGAAAAGAAACCCCACCGTGCCGCTATGCCAATTGAAACCCGCCGACGTATGGCTGAATCAGCGCCGCACGCGCTCTGCCCACAGCGGCTAAAGGACTGGCGGATTCATACCAGGGCATAGCCCCTTCGCCGCCGCGCCTGATGGAATCGAACGGGTAAAAACCAGTCTACGCCTGCGCGTCGCGGGCTTCCTTCTCGGCCTTCAGCTCCGCCGAGCGCTGGGCGTCCAGCTTTTTTTGCTTGCGCTTTCTAAAGAAGAGCTGAATTTTCTTCCAATAGATGCCAACCGCCGCGCCGCCAGCCGCGAACACCGCCGCGACGATCTGGATAACGTAGCTGGTGGAGGCGGGGTCGATGTAGGCCAACGCGGAGCCGCTGAACATAAACAGCATACATAAGGTCAGGTACAGAGCCTTTATCATGTGGGAAAACGGCCTCCTTTTATTGCAGATAGGTAAGCAGCAGCGCCCTGGCGGCCTCTACGTCGCGCAGATCGATCACCTCGCACGCGCTGTGCACATAGCGGCAGGGGATGGAAAGGGTTCCGGCCCTTACGCCGCCGCGTGAAAGCTGAATGGCGCTGGCGTCCGTGCCTCCGAATGGCAGCACCTCGCGCTGGGTTTTGACGCCCGCGCGCCTGCCGGCTTCCAGCAGCTCCTCAACCAGCTCCGGGTTGGAAATGCTGCCGCGGTCCATGATCTTGACGGCTACGCCTTCGCCCAGCCTGACCGCGGGCAGCTTGGTTTCAGGGGTATCGCCGTTGGCGGTTACGTCCAGCGCGATGCCGATATCGGGCTCCACGCTATAGGCCGCGGTCTTCGCGCCCCGGCAGCCGACTTCCTCCTGGGTGGAGAAAACGGCGATAATGGTATTTTTGGTTGCGGGCAACGCCTGCATCACGCTGACCAAAAGCGCGCAGGCCACGCGGTCGTCCATGGCGGGCGCGGCCACGCGGTGCCGGCCTAGGCGGAAGCAGTCGTTGGCGTATACGGCCACGTCGCCCAGGGCGACCATTTCCAGCGCCTCCTGCTCATCCGCCGCGCCGATATCGATAAACATATGCTTCATGGCGGGAGTTTCGCCCTCGCGCACCGGCTCCTGTACAATGACGCCCTGTACGCCGTTGGCAAACGATACGCGGCGCGTACGGCTGACCGCAAGGCTGACGCCGCCGACCGGCATCACGCGCAGAAAGCCTTCCTTTTCAACGGCCACCACGATAAAGCCGATGTGATCCATATGCGCGGACAGCATGATGCGCTTGCCGTCCGGAGCGGTGCCGCGTTTTTCGCAGATGAGGTTGCCCAGCGCGTCGCGGGTGATGCTGTCCGCCTTGCCCTCAAGCAGCTTTTCCACCGCGTCGGCCACGCCGGACTCATGCCCCGTCGCGCCGTAGAGATCGACCATTTGCTTTAAAAGCTCAAACATGAGAATCCACCTCGTTTCTTATTTTTCCAAAAAGGCTTTGGCCAGCGCGTACTGCGCTTCCACGTCGGCGGACGCGCATACGGTGGACGGGCTGTGGATGTAGCGGCAGGGCACGCTCAACACGCAGGTTCTGACGCCGGAACCCGCGCGCTGCATCACGCCGCCCTCGTTGCCGCCGCTCACGCTCATTTTGACCTGATGCCGGACGCCCGCTTCCTTTGCCAGCGCCAGCATCTGCCTAAACAGCCCGGGGTTGGCAATGGAGGCGTTGTCCATAAAGCTGATAGCGACGCCCTCGCCCACCCGGCAGACCTGCTGCGCGGCGGGCGTGTCGCCCGTATCGTTGGCGGTGGTACCCTCCAGCGCGAGCCCGATATCCGGCATCAGCCGGTAGGCGGCGCCGGTCGCGCCCCGGCAGCCGACCTCCTCCTGGCAGGTAAACACAAAATCCGTATCGCCGCGTACGCCGGCCTCCAGCAGGCGCAGCATGTTATAGCAGCCCACGCGGTCGTCCAGCGCCCGGGCGAGCAGCTTGCCGTCGCCAAAGGGTGTAAACGCGGTGTCAAACGTGATGGGCGTGCCGGCGGGGGCTTTTTGAAGCGCCTCATCCTTATCCTTCGCGCCGATGTCCACATACAGCTGGTCGATGGGCAGCACCCTTTTGCGGTCCTCGGCCGTCTGCTGGTGGATAGCCATCGCGCCGATCACGCCGTTCAGCGGTTCCTTCGCGGGCTTGCCATCCTTCGCCGCAACGGCGTAGCCGACCTTGACGCGCTTGGATACCAAAACGCGCGGGTCGATGCCGCCGATGGCGCGCACGCGCAAAAGCCCGTCGTCCGCAGCGGAAACCACCATCAGGCCCACCTCGTCCATGTGCGCGGACAGCATCACGCGCGGCGCGGACCGGTCGCGTCCGGCTTTGTGGGCGATCACGTTGCCCATGCGGTCGATCATGACGTTTTCTTCCCCAAGCCGCTTGACGCATTCGCGGTATACGGCCATGCGCACAGGCTCCTCGCGGCCGCTGATCCCCTGTAACTGGCAAAGCTCCTTCAGCTCCATAGCTCTTTGTCCCACCCTTCGTCAAGGTCGCTCAGGAAATGCGCGAGCAGTCGCCCACATTCGCGGATAACGTTCATGTCCAGCAGCTCGACCGTCGTGTGCATGTATTTGAGCGGCAGGTCGATCAGCACGCAGGGCACGCCCGCGCGCGCAATCTGGATATCGTCGGCATCGGTATAGGTGGCGCGCTCGGCAAGCTCGGTGTTGAGCTTGAGCCCGTGGTTTTTCGCCGTTTCCTTCAGCCGGGCCAGCAGCTTGTGCTGGATGAAGGGGCCGTAGGTCGCGGCGGGCGCGTCCAGGGGCACGGTGGTGTCCGGGCGGCTCTGGGGGATGGTGGCATGGCTTACGTCCAGCACCACGCCCATGTCGGGGTTGACGGCATGCGCGGCGACGGCCGCACCCTTGGAGCCGACCTCCTCCTGCGATGAGCACACGAAATAGATGTCGCACAGGTGGCTCATGGTTTTAAGCCGCTCCGCGGCCTCCAGAAGGCAGCCCACACAGGCGCGGTCGTCCATGGTTTTGGAGGCCGTACGATCGTTGAGAAGCTTCGTAGCGGGCCCGTTTAAGGTGATCAGGTCGCCGATGCGCACCAGCGCGCGCACGCGTTGCGCCGGCAGCCCGAGATCGACAAAAAGATCCTCGCGCTTGTAGTTGCGCTCGCGGTCGGCGGCGCCAAGCAGATGGGGCGGCGTCGCGCCCACCACGCCCAGAAGCTTCTCGGGCGCGCCGTTTTCCGGCCGGGCATGCACCGTGACGGTGGACGCGGGCAGGATGCGGGGGTCCACGCCGCCAACCTGACCCATGCGAAGCGTGCCGTCCGGCAGGATGTCGGCAACCATAAGCGCGATTTCATCCTGGTGCGCCGAAAGCATCACGCGCGGCGCGGGGGAACCGTCCGCCGTCCCCCGGGTCGCCTTCTTGACGGCGATCACGTTATAGAGCGCGTCTACGGTAACGCTGTCGCAGAGCGGCTCAAAGCGGGCTTTCAGCCACTCGGACACCTCGCGCTCATGCCCGCTGGGGCCGTGCTGCGCGGCCATACCTTCCAAATAGTTAAAAATGTCCATCTCTCTCTGCCTTTCCCTGTTACTTGTTCTGGCAGTTTATTATACAAAATCCAATAGGGAAATGCAACGCCGGGCCAATGAATAAGGAAGCCGCCGGACGGCTTCGCCTGGCTTTGCCAACATCCGTCAAACCTTGACATTTGAAGTGCCAATGAGTATGATAACAAAGATTCTCATGCTCTTTTTGGGCGGAAGGGCGGGTGGCTGATGAAACGCGCGATACCCTGGCTGTGCGGTCTGATCACGGCGACGCTGCTGCTTGCCGCCCTGGCCCTGCTTGCCGGCCTGCGCTATGCCGGCACGGGGGACGCGCTGATTTTAAAGACGTTCGCGGGCTATCAGGGCGGAGTGCCCGCGCATTTTCACCAGGAATTGCACACGGCGCTGAGCTGGCTTTTGTATGGGCTTCACACCCTCGCGCCGGCTTTGCCGTGGTTTTCGGTGATGCAGCTGGTGCTTTTGTGGCTTGGCTGCGCTGTTATTGTCAAAAGTTTGACGCGGTGCGCGGTGAACCGCGGCCTCCATTGGGGATGGGGCGCGGCGGCCGGGGCGTTGCTGTTGGGCGCCTACGCGCTGTTTGCCTGCTGCCGGGTGGATCACGACCTGACCGGCGGATTGCTTGGGGCGGCCGCGGTCGCGCAGGTTTTTTCACCCGACTATACCTCGGCGGACGACCGGCAGGTTCTGCGGGGGCTGCTGGCGTCGGGCGGGCTGCTGTTGGCCGCTTACTGCCTGTACCAGGAGGGGGCGTTCGCGGCGCTTACCCTGTGGGCGCTTTGCGTGCTTACCATACGCCTGACGGTCTATGCGCATGCCGAGGTCGCAAGCAGGGGAACCCTGGCGCGGCGCGGCGCGCGTGGGCTGATTCTAAGCGTATGGATATGCGCCTTTTGCTTTCTGATCTTCGCGGCGGTGCGGAATATCGAGCTGGACGCGATGGGCGAGTTTGCCGTGTGGCAGGGCGCCCGCGCGGCGCTGTTTCAATCACCGGCCTTCCCCGCGGGCGTGAGCGACGCGATGCTGGAGGCCGTGGGCTGGTCGCGCACCAGGCTGGAGCTGGTGGCGAACGGCTTTGTGTATGACGCGGGAATTACGGCGGAAAGCATGCAAAAGCTGGCAGGGCTGCTACGCGCCGGCGCGGATGCGGGTCTTGGTAGCATGGCGGCGCGGCTGGACGGCGGGGTCAGGGCGCTTGCGCAGTCCAATCCGCAAATCCTTTTGGCAACGGCAATTCCGCTCGCGCTGGGCTTGCTTTGCGGGCTCGCGCACGGGCTGCGGCGAACGGGTAGGACGTGGGGCTGGCTGGCCCCCGCGCTGGCGTTCGCAGGCTGCGGCATATGGCTTTGCGCGTTTGCGCAGCATGGCGGGCTTCGTTTTCCGGAGGCGATGGCGGCGCTATTTCCCACCGCCGCCGCGCTAAACGGAATTGCGCTGTTCACGCTTCGACCGGAGGCGGAAAACAGGGGCTGGCGGCGGTTGTCCTGCGGCGCTATGGGGGCTGTCTGCGCGGCGCTTGCGCTGCTGTGCGCCGCCGGAAACGCTCGCGACATCGTGAAGCTGCCGGTAGAGCCCGAAGCCTCCGCGTTTGAGGAGGCGCTGGACGTGTACGCGCTCAGCAAGCCTGATAAACTGATTTTTTACCAGACCGGCCTTGCGAGGGATACGCGGCTTTTTCCGGATCTGAGCCGGGTGCCGCGAAACATCGTGCTGCCGGACGCGCGCAACATGTTCACAGGCGGCTTCAACGACCAGCTGGACGCCTTCGGCATCGACGGGCGCGCGCTCAGGCCCCGGGATTATCTTCGCGAAAACGTGCTGGTCGCCGGTACGGAAAAAGGGCCGTGGAGACGGCTTTTGCCCTATGTGAACGAAAGCGTGCCGGGCACTCTCAACTGGGCGCTGTACCAGAAGGGAGACGTCGCGAGCCTCTACAGGCTTTGCCGGCGCTAGCCGAAGCTGCCTTCGGCGCTACAAAAGCAGGACGCGGGCCGGGCCCGCTGCCTATCTGAAAGGATTGTTTTATGCAAGCGAAAGCTTCTCCGCCCGTCCGCGCGTTCCGTTTTGTGCGGGATTGCCTGCGCTGGGACCGCGCGTTTGCGCGCAATGTGTTCATGGTCGCCCTTCCGATGATTCTTCAGCAGCTGGTGGCCGCCTCGCTGCACATCATCGACGGGCTGATGGTATCCGGGCTGGGCGACGCGGCGTATTCCGCCGTGACGCAGGCCAACCGCGTCACCTTTATGTTTAACCTTTTCAGCTTTGGCACGTGCACCGGCGGCGCGATTTTTTTAAGCCAGTTTTGGGGTGCGCGGGACGTAAGGCGCATGCGGCATTCCATGGGCCTTTCCATGGCCTTTTCCGTTATCGTCGCGGTGTTTTTCATGAGCGCGGCGCTCCTGTTTCCCCGCCAGATTGTCTCGTGCTTTCTGCCGGAAGGGACGAGCTTCGAGCTGGCGGTCAAATACCTGCGCATCGTCGCGCCGGGCTATCTGTTTACCGCCATCGACGGCGTGTACGGCACCACCATGAAATCCGCCGAAAAGACCTATATCCCGATGATCGCCGGCTTTGTGAGCATCGGCACCAACACGCTGCTAAACTACGCGTTCATCTTCGGACATTTCGGCATGCCCGCCATGGGCGTGGAGGGCGCGGCGCTGGCGACGATTATCTCGGCGGCGGTTTCAATGCTGATTAACATCTGCTTTGCCTACGGCCTTCGCCTGCCCGCGGGCGCGAGGCCTTCGGAGTGGATCTGCCGCGACCGCGAATTTGTGAGGAAGTTCACCAAAACCGTCGTGCCCGTCATCTTTAACGAGGGCCTGTGGGCGGTGGGAACCACCATGTACAGCGTGTTTTATGGCCGCATGGGCGACGCGAGCGTGGCCACCATGGGCGTTTGCAACACGATTAACGACCTGATCTGGGTGGTGATTTTCGCCATGATGAACGCGACGGCCATCATCGTGGGCAAGGCGCTTGGAGCGGGCAGCCGCGAGCGCGCCTACCTGTACGCAAAGCGCATGATGGCGGGCGCGATGGCGGCGGGCGTGGCGCTGGGCGTGCTGGTAATCGCCATACGGTGGCCGCTGGTCAACATCTTTTCGGGACTTTCGGCGGAGGTGCGCGAAAAAGCGCAGCTCATTCTTTTCCTGGGCGGGCTGACGATCTGGTTCCGCGCGTTTAACACCATCAACATCGTCGGCGTGCTAAGAAGCGGCGGCGATACGGTTTTCAGCCTTTTGCTGGACGTGGGAACGCTGTGGCTTGTCGGGGTGCCGGCGGTGGGCGTCGCGGCGCTGGTGCTTCACTGGCCGCTGGAGTGGGTGTATGTCTGCACCTTCCTGGAGGAATTTGTGAAGCTGCTGATCGGTTTGCCGCACTTTAGGCAAAAGCAGTGGATGAATGTGCTGACGGAGCCCGGGGCGGGCGGTTGCGCGGTCCAAACAAAAAATGAGGGGATTTGAATGAAAACGCTTGAGCTTGTGGTAAAGATCGGCAGCATGGCGCTGATTCAGAAATCGGAAAACGCAATCGATTACAACATATTTCAGCGGCTAGGGGCGGATTTGCGCCCGGGAATGATTTTGGTAACCAGCGGCGCGACGGAAATCGGCCGCCTGGACTATTTACAGCGCACCGGTCACGAGCTGACCGGCGTGACGGAGCAGGATAAGGTGGATTACTCCGCGCAGGGCCAGACCATCCTGATGAACGCGTACCGGCAGTTTATCCGTCCGGAATATGGCATCAGGCAGGTGCTGGTGGAGCATACGCACTTTAACGATCCGCAGCGCAGGGAGCATATTCACCGCCTTTTGCAACGCGCGGCCGAGCAGGATGTCATTCCTATCATCAACTATAACGACCCCGTCAGCGACGAGGAGGTGCGCAAGATGGAGCTCGCCAGCCGCCGCGCGGAGGGGGGCGAGGTGGTGGAGTGCGTCGACAACGACGAGACCGCCGAGGTGGTGGCGCAGCTGGTGGGCGCGAAAACACTGATTTTACTCACCAGCACCGAGGGCATCTATTTAAACCGCGACGACCCTTCCACGCTGGTTAAGCTGGTTAGCGGCGAAACCATCGAGGAGGTACGCGCGCAGGTGACTGAGCTGATGAGCCATTGCAGCGGCGCAAGCCGCAGCGGGGCCAACGGCGCACGCGCCAAGCTCGCTTATGCCCTGCGGGCGGTGGAGCACGGCACCAGCGTAATCATCGGGCACGCACGGCACCATATGGACGACCTGCTAAGCGGCAGGGTGCCCTGTACGCGCCTGGGCGTGGGGCTTGACAGGAAAGGCTGAAGGAGCCTTATGCCGCGGCGCTTATACGAAAGCGTTGCGGAAGCCTGAAGCTTGCAGAAGGGACGATTTTTTCAGAGCGCACGGGCTTTTTGGCGCTTTGATAATCAGGAGAGGATGGCTGAAGCGATGAACCAGACATGGTGGACGGTTCTGACGGCGGTAGCCGGCTTGGGCATGGCGGCCTGCCTGTATGTGATGCATGGAACCGGACGGGGGATTCCGGGCCTCAAGGCGCTTGACGGGGGATTTCAAAGCCTTGATATGCGCTTTCATTACGGTTCCGATCAGGCCTTTGCCTGCCTGGACGGCGTGGGCAGCGCCGGAAGACCGCTGCTGCGCGGCTTTTGGCTTATCGATTTTGCCTTTATCGCCTGCTTTTTGATGGTGATGCTCGCCATTACCAGAAACACCGCCCAGATTGCCGCCGTGCGCTATGGGATGTATGCCGCGGCCATGCTGCGCGCGTTGCTTGACGCGGTGGAAAACGCAATGCTGCTTCGGGTATGCGCGGCCTATCCAGAAAAGCGGCTATGCGGCCTCGCCGCCGCCGCCGGCTATGTGACCTCGGCCAAGTGGATCACGCTGGGCGTGTGGCTGTTGGGCCTGTTTGCCGGGCTGTTTGCCTCCGCCTTTGAGCTGATCTGAAAGGAGCTTTCCCATGCAGCTGATCAATACCGTCCTGGGCGTGCCGCTCGGCTACCTGATGTATGCCTGCTATTGGCTTACGCGGAATTACGGCCTGACGATCATCCTGTTCACGCTTCTGAGCAAGGTGATTTTGTTGCCGGTTTCCGTTATGGTGCAGAAAAACTCCATCAAAATGGTGAAGCTTCAGCCGGAGATAAACGCCATCAGGGAGCGGTACGCGGGCAACCGGGACCGTATCGCCGAGGAGCAGATCAAGCTGTATGACGGCGAGCACTACAGCCCCGCGCTTGGCTGCCTGCCGATGCTTTTGCAGCTGCCGCTGGTGCTGGGGCTGATTTCGGTCGTCTATAACCCCCTGCAGCACCTTTTGCACCTGGACGGCGCAACCATTGAGGCGCTGGTCCGGCAGGCGGGCACGGCGCTGGGCACCACAGAGCTTGGCTCCTCGCCGCAGATGGTTGTGATCCGCCTGGTTCATGACGCGGCCACGGCGGGAAGCTTTTCCGGCTTCGCGCCGGAGCTGCTTGGGCGGATCGCCGCGCTGAATCTCGACTTTCTGGGGCTCAATTTAAGCGTGACGCCTTCCTTTGGCAGCGCGACGCTGATTGTTCCCGCCATTGCCGGCCTGAGCGCGTGGCTTCTATGCGTGGTTCAGGATCATGCAAACGTTCTGCAACGCGAGCAGAGCCGGGGAAGCCAGATCGGCATGACGGTTTTTATGATCGCCTTTTCAACGTATTTTGGCTTTATCGTGCCCGCCGGGGTCGGTGTTTACTGGATATGCAGCAATCTTTTCGCCATCCTTCAGCTCTTTATCCTCAATAAAATTTATGATCCCAGGCGCTTTATCGATTACGCGAGCCGCCCAAAGCCTCTGACCAAAGAGCAGCTTGCGCGCAAAAAGGCTGAGGAGGGCGCTTTGCGGGAAAGGGAAAAGGCTGATCTCAAGCGCTTTTATCATGTGGAAAACTGGAAAAAGGAGCTCGTGATTTACAGCGAAAAGAGCGGCTTCTACAAATATTTCAGCGATATCATGGACGAGCTGCTCGCGCATACCGATATCGTGATCCATTATGTAACCAGCGACCCGGAGGATCAGATTTTTGAACTCGCCAAAGGGCGCGGCGACGGGCGAATCGTTCCCTACTATGTCGGAAATGAGAAGCTTGCGGGCTTTTTCCTGCGCGTGGACGCGGACGTGATGCTCATGACCATGCCGGATTTGGGACAGTTCCACCTGAAGCGCAGCATGGCGCGCAAGGATATGGAATACGTTTACTGCTTCCACTACCCGCTTTCCACCCATATGGTGCTTAGGCGGCGCGCCCTGAGCGATTACGATACCATTTTGCTGGTGGGCGATTTCCAGCGCGAGGAAATCCGCCAGGCCGAGCGGCTGGACGGCACCCCGGAAAAAAAGCTGATTACCTGCGGCTACGGCCTGCTGGAACACCTTTCCGCCCGTTACAAGGCGATGGAACAGGAGCAGCGCGGGCATAAGAAGGTGCTGATCGCGCCCTCCTGGCAACCGGATAATATCCTGGACAGCTGCATTCGCCCAATGCTTGAAAGCTTGCTGGGGCAGGGCTTCCAGGTGGTGGTGCGGCCGCATCCCGAATATGTGAAGCGCTATGGCGCACGCATGCAGAAGCTTGTGGAGAGCTACCGGGATTATCAGGGAGGCGACTTGAGCTTCGAGCTGGACTTTTCCAGCGACCATTCGCTTTACGACAGCGACGTGGTAATTTCCGACTGGTCGGGTACGGCGTACGAATTTGCCTTTATCACGAAAAAGCCGGTGCTGTTTGTGGATACTCCGCCCAAGGTAAACAACGAGGACTATGGGCTTTTGACCGTGGAGCCGCTTGAGATCAGCCTGCGTGATCAGATCGGCCGGCGCGTGGCCATGGCCGACATGGCCGCCGTGCCGCAAATGCTGCGGGAGCTGCTTGAAAACGGCGCGGACTGGGAACGCCGCATCACGGACATTTTTGACCGGACTATCGCCAATTTTGGCCATAGCGGCGAGGCCGGCGGTAAATATGTTGCGGATACTATCAGGAAGAAGCGGGAAAAGCGGCAATGACAGGCAGGCGTATTAAAATGCGGGGGCGTGTTTCCAGACTGGGAAACGCGCCCCGCTTCTATAATACACTGTATATTGTAAAACCTGAGTAAATATGGGCATGTCAAGGCTCGTGCGCCTTCATTCCGGTCCTGCATCATCAGCCTGCGGTTGCGCGCCTATCCCCGAACCCGCGCGTCCAGATTTAGCCGGTCGATCAGTCCGCAAAGCTGGGAAAGGTCCTCGAGCCTGTGGTTTACGATGCCCGCGAAGCTTTCGTCGTAGGGCAACAGGTCCGGGATCATCACGCTCGGGATGCCCGCCGCCGTGAGGCTGCGAAGCCCGTTGCGGCTATCCTCTACACCGATGCATTCCCCGGGCGCAAGCGAGAGCTGCCGCGCCGCCTCCAGGTAGATATCAGGCGCCGGCTTGCTGCGCTTAACCTCGACGCCGCAGACCGTCGCGTCAAAGATCCCCTGCATGGCGGGCGTATGGGCGATATAGCTTTCCACGATGGCGCGGTTGGTGCTGGTGGCGAGCGCACGCCGGATGCCGCGGGCCTTTAGACCCTCCATGCATTCAGCCATGCCTTTTTTGAGCGGCAGACCGCCTGATTGCGCAATTTTCTGCATCTCGCCAAAAAAAGTGCGCATCACTTCGTCGTATGGATATTCCTGACCGAAGTGATCGATTAATAGCTGCCTGCTCAGAAGATGGTTGCAGCCCAGCATGCGTAAATAAAGCTCACACGGCATTTCGTACCCATAGCGGGCAACCACCTTTGGTAAAAGCTCGCTGCCCAGCCTTTCGGTATCCAGCAGCACGCCGTCCATATCAAACAATACGCCCCGAATCAATTTCAAACCGCCTTTCCTATACACGGCATGGACGCTTTTATTTTCCGGCGTCCGTGTTTGCGTCCGTATGGCGGCCGGAGGCCGCTCTCAAAATTTGCACCGTTTTGGGCGTGGTGAGCGTGTAAAGCACCGCCATCACCACCGAGGACAAAAACCTCAGCCCGATCGTGCCGAGGGTAAAGGCCACCGGATAGTGAAAAATCAGGCCGTCTAGATACAAAATGCCTGTATTCATCGCCGTAACCACCAGACAGCTTAATAGCACGATGCCGGCCGTCTGCCGGATAGAGAGGTTAAACTGGTGATTTTTGGCATACCAGCCGACCAGCAGGCCGCGCACCATGTTCGGAAGCATCCACAAAAGCGTCGTAACACTGAGGCCATAGGTCAGCAATTGATTGAGAAAGCCACCCATTGCGCCGACCAGCAGGCCGTCCGCCCAGCCGTACAGGAGCGCGCCGACCAGCACAGGGAAGGATTCAAAGGTCAGCTTCAGGCTGCCAAGGTTGGCGGAAAACAGGCTTAAAACCACGTAAAGGGCGATAAGGCTTGCGTTGGTAACCAAACGTCTGGTGTTCATAGGTGCTCCTCCTTGCTTTTGCTTGATGGTGCTGAGCGGTCAGTATGCTTCCATGCCCGCGGCCAGGCCGTCCAGTGCGGCCGATATGATGCCGCCCGCGTAGCCCGCGCCTTCGCCCAGCGGGAAAAGCCCGCCGAGGGGACTTTCCCGGCGCCCGTTACGCAGCATGCGCAACGGTGCGGAGGAGCGCGTTTCAGGCGCGGTCAGCAGCGCGTCGGGCGTGTCAAAGCCGATTAGCCGCCGCCCAAGCAGCGGCAGGGCAAGCCGCAGGTTGCCGACCACAAATTCCGGCAGGCAGCAGCGCACGTCGCCCGGCGTAACGCCCGAGCGGTAACTGGGCTGAACCTCTCCAAAGGCGGCGCTTTCACGCCCGGCCAGAAAGTCGCCCACGCGCTGGCAGGGCGCGCGGAAGCCACCCACGGCATGATGGGCAGCGCGTTCGATACCGCGCTGAAACGCCACCCCGGCAAGGGGATGGCCGCTGCCGAAATCCTCGGGCCGCACGCCAACCAACACGGCCGCGTTGGCGTTTTCGCCGTCGCGCGCGTGGAGGCTCATGCCGTTGATATTGAGACCGTCCGGTTCGCTTGCCGCGCAGATCACCCGCCCGCCCGGACACATGCAGAAGGTATATACGCCGCGGCCGTCCGGCGTAGGCGCGTTTAGCTTGTATTCGGCAGGTGGGAGCGCGGGATGGCCCGCCGCGCGGCCATATTGCGAGCGGTCGACCATGCTTTGGCGGTGCTCGATGCGCACGCCGACGGCGAAGGGCTTTTGCTGCATGGGAAGTCCAAGCTCATACAGCCATTGGTACGTATCACGCGCGCTGTGGCCGATGGCAAGGAAGACCCTCCCGGCGGCCAGCTCCTCCTCCGCGCCTTCGTGAAGCACGCGTGCCGCGGCTACGCGCCCGCCACGCAGCACAAGCCCGGTCAGCGTGTGCCCGAAGCGGACCTCAGCGCCAAGCGCCAGCAGCTTTTCGCGGATATGCGTGAGTACGACCCGAAGCTCGTCCGTGCCGATGTGAGGACGCTGGGCTGTGAGGATATCCTCCGGCGCGCCGCAGGCGTACAGCGTTTGGAGCACCGTTCGGATATGCGGGCTGTTCAGCCCGCAGGTGAGCTTGCCGTCGCTGAACGCGCCCGCACCGCCCTCTCCAAACAGCACGTTGCTCTCTGGGTTGAGCGGCGCGCCCGATTCAAAGCTTTCCACATCCCCCGCACGCTTTTCGACGGGTTGGCCGCGTTCAAGTAGGATGGGACGCGCGCCGCGCACGGCCAGCGCCAGCGCGCAGAAAAGGCCGGCGGGACCGGCACCCACCACGATGGGGCGGGACGCGGTCCTGGGCCATGGTTCGTGCGCCAGATGAAAAACATCGGCGGCTTCTTCATTTGGACTTCCCGCGACAACAGCCACCTGATTGGGCTTGAACTTCGCGGCGACGGCGGCCTCGGCGCGTGCGTCCGCATCCGAAAGCAATACGTCCGCCGTCAGGGAAAAGTGGACGTTCCCTTTATCGCGCGCGTCCACGCTGCGCTTTTGAACCTTTGCGAAGGCGACGCGGCTTTCGGGCACGCGCAGGCGCGCGGCGCACAGGCGGCGCAACTTGTCGGCGTCAAAGCGCGCCGCGCCGTCCAGCGGCAAAACAAGCTGATGCAGGCGGAGCATGGGCCGGCCTCCTTTACATACTGGTGGATAAAACCTCTGCTATCCTAACACAACCTTGGCGTACGCGCAATGCATGACGAAAAGATAAGCAAGGCTTGGGAAGAAATGGACGTTTGCGGACGATATATCACAAATGGCGGATTTTGTAAGGAAAGAGGGGCCTTCGATGATAAAGCGTATGGCGGTGATTCTTCTGCTGCTTCTGCTTCTGCCCGCATCCGCGTTGGGCAAGATCGAAACGAGGGATGTGGAGGAATCGTCTTTCATCTACTGCACGCTCGCCGGGCTTTCACGGGACGGCGGCGAGCCGTGGCGCGCGGTGGAATTGGGTGAAAAAATGCTGCTTAGTGGACGCGCCGTGGTACCATGTGCGCGTCGGCCATGTGGAGGGCTGGATGCGCGGCGTATACGTAGCGTTTCCGCGAACGCGGGAGTTTGTCCGAAGTAGGGGATATATCCCGCTGCCCGTAGGCCGCGCCAACCAGACCGTCACGCTGCGCACCGCCATGAGCGATCAAAGCGAGGCCGTGTGCGAGGTTGCGCAGGATACGCTGATGCATGTGCTTAACGAGCCGGTGAACGGCTGGGTACATGTGATGATTCCGCAAGGGGAGCTGAGCTGGCAGATGGATAGCGACGGCACGAGCGGCTACCTGCGCGAAGAGGAGATCACGCAGGGCTGGTCGGTCAAGGAGATGGCTGCGCGGTAGCGGCCCGCACAGCCATGCCCGCCCGCAAATTCCACGTTTTCCCTTGCCAAAGCCGCCGTTTCGCTATATAATAGCGGACACGGCGGCTTTTCGCCGTATCTTAGCATACAGAAAGGAAGGCGCAGCTGATGGAAGCATCCGCAAGCAAGACCAATTTTATCTGGGACGCCGTCGAAGAAGATTTACGGAGCGGGCGCTGCCAAAGCGTGCATACGCGCTTTCCGCCCGAGCCAAACGGCTATCTGCACATCGGCCACTGCAAGGCGCTGGTGGCGGATTTTTTGACCGCCGAGCGCTATGGCGGCGTGACCAACCTCCGCTTTGACGATACCAACCCCGCCAAGGAGGAAACCGAGTATGTGGACGGCATCATGGCCGATATCCGCTGGCTGGGTTTCGACTGGAAGGGCGGGCTGTTCTTTGCCAGCGAGTACTATCAAAAATGCTATGAAATTGCGGTGGACTGGATCAAGCGCGGGCTGGCCTACGTGTGCGAGCTTACGCCGGAGCAGGTGCGCCAGTACCGGGGGACGCTGACCGAGCCGGGCAAAAACAGCCCCTACCGCGACCGCTCTGTGGAGGAGAGCCTCCGCCTGTTTGAGGAGATGAAGGCGGGCAAGCATCCCGAGGGCAGCATGATCCTGCGTATGAAGATCGACATGGCCTCGCCCAACATTAATATGCGCGACCCGGCCATGTACCGCATCCTGTATAAGGAACACCACCGTACGGGCAAGACATGGTGTATTTACCCGATGTACGATTTTGCCCACCCTATCGGGGACGCGTTGGAGGGCATTACCCACAGCCTTTGCTCGCTGGAATACGAGGATCACCGTCCGCTTTACGACTGGGTGGTGGAAAAGGCGGCGGATATGCTGCCCGGGCGGCCGCGGCAGATCGAGTTCAGCCGCCTGAACCTGACCCGCACCATTATGAGCAAGCGTTACCTGCGCATGCTGGTGGAGGGCGGCTATGTCAGCGGTTGGGACGATCCGCGCATGCCTACGCTGTGCGCCATGCGCCGCCGCGGCTATACGCCGGAAAGCATACGCGATTTCATCGACCGCATCGGCGTGGCCAAGGCGGACAGTACGGTTGACCTAGCGCTTTTGGAGCATTGCGTGCGCGAGGATTTGGGTGAGAAGGCCCCGCGCGCGATGGCGGTCGTCCGTCCGCTCAAGGTGATTTTGACCAACTGGCCTGAGGATAAACGGGACGAGCTTACGATGGAGAACCACCCCAATCATCCGGAAATGGGCACGCACACAACCGTGATGACCCGCGAGCTGTATATTGAACGGGAGGACTTTATGGAGGAACCGCCCAAAAAGTACTTCCGTATGTTCCCCGGCAACGAGGTGCGCTTGAAGGGCGCGTATATCGTCAAATGCGAGGGGTGCGAGAAGGACGCGGACGGCAATGTGACCGCCGTGCTTTGCACCGTGGATATGGACAGCCGCAACGGCTCTGAGGGCGCAAACCGCAAGGTTAAGGGGACACTTCACTGGGTAAGCGCCGAAGAAAACACCCCCTTTGAGGCCCGGCTATACGAGCCGCTGCTGAGGGAGGAGGACGGCGCGGAGAGCGCCGCCGAAGCCGCGGAGACCGAGGGAGACGCCGCGGCGCCCGCCACGGGCGCAAGCGCAAAGAAGGACTTTATCTCCAAGCTTAACCCAGACAGCCTTGAAACGTGCCGCGGGTACATGGAAAAATACCTGGACGGCGCAAAGGCGGGAGAGACCTTCCAGTTCCTGCGCATGGGGTATTACTGCAAGGATACCGACTCGACGGAGAAGCTGTCGGTCTTTAACCGCGTGGTCGGGCTCAGGGATACCTTTGCCAAGCAGGTGAAGGGATAAGATATACGGCAAACGGCCGGAAAGCGCCCACTTCGGGCGCTTTCCGGCCGTTTTTGCAGCCTGGCGCGGCCTTACTTGTGACCGCGACGGACGGCATACTGCTTGATGTAGGTTAGCAGCGCCTCCATATTCATCGGCTTGCCGATCAAGAATCCCTGTCCCTTGAAGCAGTCGAGTTCCTCAAAGAACTCGAACTGGTCCTGTGTTTCGATGCCCTTGGCGCAGACGTAGAGATCCAGCGTGTGCGCCAGATGCATGATACCGACCACCAGACGGCAGGTCTGCTCGTGCTCCGGAATATGCGCGGCGAAGGAACGGTCCAGCTCCAGCCCGTCAAAATGCACATCCCTAAGCAGGTCGATGTTGGAATGCCCCGTGCCAAAGTTGGCCAGCAGCAAGCCGACGCCGTGCTTATCGTGCAGCAGGTTCAGGTTTTCAATGCCCCGGTCGGTCAGCCCTTGCGCCTCGCTGACTTCAAATTGCAGTTTTTTGGGATTCAGGCCGGTGGTCTCAAGCAGGCTGAGCACGTGCCCGACATAATCCTCGCGATTTGCGTACAGCGGAAGCAGGTTGACCGACAGCGTCACGTTGGAGCGGGACTTTTCGCTCAAATCAACAGCGGAGCGCATGGCGGAGTCAAGAAACCAGTTTGAAAAGAGAAGGGTCAGCTTCTCGTCCTGCTCGATCAGTTCAAGAATGGGCCAGGCGGGCGACGCTTCTCCATCCTCCAGATGCACTTTTTCCACAAACACCTCATAGGTGTTGCAAGTATTCTTTCCAAACGTCCATTTCGGCTGGCCATAGAGTTCCAACGCGTTTCCCAGAATAAGATCACGAATGACGGCTTGATTCATATCCGTACTCCTTTGCTATTCGGTTTTTGAGTTCCGAAGCATAACGCTTATCGACCTGTTTAATATCATTCGCGGCGGGCGGGTTCATGTCCTGCCGTAAAGATTGCTAAGTTTTAAACAAAGATGGGCGCCGTCTATGTTTGTCAGAAAGCATTTTCGGCTATTTACCAAAAAACATTCGACAAATACTCAATTTCGTATATAATACTAGGTTGAAACCTTTTTTAATTCATCCGCTTGAGGAGGCTCCCCGATGATCCGCACCCGCTTCGCCCCAAGCCCGACGGGCTATCTGCACCTTGGCGGCCTTCGTACCGCCCTGTATACGTACCTGTTCGCCAGGAAAAACGGCGGCAAGTTCATCCTGCGCATTGAGGACACCGATCAGGAACGCGAGGTCGAGGGCGCGGTGGAGCTGATCTACAAAAGCCTTCGCCAGGCCGGCCTGTATTACGACGAAGGGCCGGATGTGGGCGGCGATTATGGCCCTTACATCCAGACGGAGCGCCGCGACCTGTACCTGCCCTATGCTATGCAGTTGGTGGAAAGCGGGGCGGCTTATCCGTGCTTTTGCACCAAGGAAGAGCTTCAGCAGAGGCGCGACGCGGCCACGCAGAAGGGCGAGCAGTGGAAGTACGACAAGCATTGCCTGACCCTTTCCAAAGAGGAGGCGCTTCGCCGCATGCAAAGCGGTGAAAGCTACGTCATCCGCCAGAACATTCCGCTGACCGGAACCGCCAGCTTCGACGACGCGCTCTACGGGCATGTGGAGGCTCCCTGCGACACGTTGGACGATAACGTGCTGATCAAGGCCGACGGCCTGCCGACGTATAACTTCGCCAACGTGATCGACGACCATCTGATGGGCATTACCCATGTGATGCGCGGAACGGAGTATTTAAGCTCCACACCCAAATATAACCTGCTTTACGACGCGTTTGGGTGGCAGGCGCCCACCTATATCCATTTAAGCCCCGTTATGAAGGACGCCAGCCGCAAGCTTTCCAAGCGCTATGGGGACCCGAGCTTCGAGGATCTGCTGGCGCAGGGCTATGTGCGCGACGCGGTTATCAATTTTATCGCGCTGCTGGGCTGGAGCCCGGGGGATGAGCGCGAGTTTTTCACCATGGACGAGCTGGTGGAGGCGTTTGACTTAAAGGGCCTTAGCAAGGCTCCCGCCATCTTCAATACCGAAAAGCTGGTATGGTTCAATCACGAGTATATTACACGCATGCCGTTTGAGGAATACCTTGAAATGGCGGCGCCGTGGTTTGACAAGGCGCTTACGGGGAAGGGTATCGACTATCGCCGCCTGGCGGAGCTGATGCACACCCGCACCGAGGTGTTTGACCGCGTGCCGGATATGGTCCGTTTTTTGGCGGAGCTGCCGGATTACGAGGTGGAGCTGTACTCTCACAAGAAGATGAAAACCGATGCGGAGGTGGCGCTCAGGGTTTTGAAGCTTGCGCGCCCCGCGCTGGCGGCGTTGACGGATTTCAGCGAGGGTGCGGTAAAGGACGTGCTGATGAACCTTGCCGCCCAGAACGAACTGAAAACGGGGCAGATGATGTGGCCGGTGCGCATCGCCATTTCCGGGCTATTAAGCACGCCCGGCGGCGCGACCGAAATCGCTTATCTGCTGGGCAAGGAAGAGACCCTGCGCCGCATCGACGAGGGCATTCGCAAGCTGGAGGGTTGAGCGCGGAAGAACGGGCCGCAGGCCCGCCGTTTTCCCACTCCCCTCAATAGAATGGATAAAGGAGAATCGACATGCAAGAGCATCCCGCCTATCATCCTGGTCAAATCGAGAAGAAATGGCAGAAGCGCTGGGAGGAGAGCGGCGTTTTCAATGCCGAGTTTCCCAGCGACAAGCCGAAGTATTATTGTTTGATTGAGTTTCCCTATCCCAGCGGCAACGGCTTGCACGTGGGGCATCCGCGCTCCAACACGGCGTTGGATATCATCGCCCGCAAGCGCCGTATGGAAGGGTATAACGTGCTCTATCCCATCGGATACGACGCCTTTGGCCTGCCGACGGAGAATTTCGCGATTAAAAACAAAGTGCATCCAGCCGCCGTCACTCAAAAGAACATCGACCACTTCCGCGAGCAGCTTCAGCGCCTGGGCTTCAGCTTCGACTATACGCGCGAGGTAAACACCACCGATCCAGCTTATTACCGCTGGACGCAGTGGATTTTTCTCAGGCTGCTGGAAAAAGGCCTGGCCTATAAGGCCGAGATGCCCATCAACTGGTGCGTGAGCTGTAAGTGCGGCCTGGCTAACGAGGAGGTTGTCGGCGGCGTTTGCGAGCGCTGCGGCGGCGAGGTGGTGCGCAAGGTCAAGAGCCAGTGGATGCTGAGAATTACCGATTACGCCCAGAAGCTGCTGGATGGGTTGGAGCAAGTGGATTTTATTGAAAAGGTAAAGACCCAGCAGCGCAACTGGATTGGCCGAAGCGAGGGCGCGGAGGTGGACTTTCAGCTTGCCTGCAAAGAAGAAAAGCTGCGCGTGTTCACCACGCGGCCGGATACGCTGTTTGGCGCGACCTATATGGTGGTGAGCCCGGAGCATCCCATGCTTGAGAAATACCGCGCGGATATCGCAAACTATGACGATATCGCCGCCTACCGCGCCGAAGCCGCCAAGAAAAGCGACTTTGAGCGTACCGAGCTTGCCAAGGACAAGACCGGCGTGGCGTTAAGCGGCCTATGCGCGGTCAATCCCGTCAACGGTAAGGAAATCCCCATCTGGGTGAGCGATTATGTGCTGATGAGCTACGGTACGGGCGCGATTATGGCCGTGCCCGCTCACGACACGCGCGACTGGGAGTTTGCCACCAGGTTTGGCATCCCCATGGTGGAAGTCGTGGCGGGCGGCGATATCACGAAGGAAGCGTATACCGACATCGCCGACGGCGTAATGGTTAACAGCGGTTTCCTCAATGGCCTGCGCGTGCCCGAGGCCAAGAAGAAGATTATCGACTGGCTGGCGGAAAAAGGCCTTGGCGAGCGTAAGGTCAACTATAAGCTGCGCGACTGGGTGTTCAGCCGCCAGCGCTACTGGGGCGAGCCCATCCCGGTCGTGCACTGCGAGCATTGCGGCGTTGTACCCGTGCCGGAGAACCAACTGCCCGTGCTTCTGCCCGATGTGGAAAACTACGAGCCCACCGACAGCGGCGAAAGCCCGCTTGCCGCCATGACGGACTGGGTGAATACCGTTTGCCCCGTCTGCGGCAGGCCCGCCAGGCGGGAAACCGATACCATGCCCCAGTGGGCCGGGTCGAGCTGGTACTTCCTGCGCTACTGCGATCCGCATGACGATCGGGCGTTTGCCTCCAAAGAGGCCTTGGATTACTTCATGCCCGTGGACTGGTACAACGGCGGCATGGAGCACACTACCTTGCACCTTTTATACAGCCGGTTCTGGCACCTGTTTTTGCATGATCTTGGCCTTGTGTCCGCGCCGGAGCCTTACCAGAAGCGCACCAGCCACGGCATGATTCTGGGCGAGAACAACGAAAAGATGTCCAAGTCGCGCGGAAACGTCATCAATCCGGACGATATTGTAAACGAGCTGGGCGCGGACGCGTTCCGTCTGTACGAGATGTTCATGGGCGCGTTTGACCAGGCGATTCCGTGGTCCACCAACGGTGCGCGCGGCTGCCGCCGCTTCCTGGACCGCGTGTGGCGGCTTGGGGATATGCTGAAGCCCGGTAACGGCTATTCAAAGGAATTGACCGCCGTAATGCACGAGACCATCAAAAAGGTCGGCGACGATTACGAGGCCATGAAGTTTAATACCGCGATTGCCGCCATGATGTCCCTGGTCAACGAGTTTTACGCAAACGGCGGCTGCACGAAGGACGAGCTGCGTACGCTGCTTTTGCTGCTTTCGCCCGTGGCCCCGCATATCTGCGAGGAAATGTGGGAGCTGATGGGCTTTGGCACGGAACTTGCGCGCGAGCCTTGGCCGAAATACAGCGAAGCCGCCATGAAGCGCAGCGAGGTTGAAATCGGCGTACAGGTCAACGGCAAGGTGCGCGGGCGCATCATGGTCTCGCCCGACCTCACCCGCGAGCAGGCCGAGCGCGACCTGCCGGAGCGCGACGACGTGAAGCAAATTGTTGGCGGCAAGCCTATTGCGAAGGTGATCTTCGTGCCGGGCAGGCTGTGCAACCTGATTGTGAGATAAGGGTGGAGGGACGGCGGGAGGTTCCGCCGTCCCTTTGCGGCTTTTTTGTAGGTAGTAGGAAGGGGATATTTGATATGAGCGATTCGATGGCTGCGTGCGTGTGCGCGGACGGCCTTACGCGGCGCTTTGGCAGCACGCTGGCGCTGGACGGGCTGAGCTTTACCATGGCGCAGGGGCAGATTATCGGACTTTTGGGGCGAAACGGCGCGGGCAAGAGCACGCTGCTGCGCATCCTGAGCGGACAGCTCAGACAGTCGGAGGGAAAAATTGAACTGTTTGGCATGCCTGTGTTTAATAACGCCGCCGCCTTGGGCGAGTTGTGCATGATTGGGGATACGCCGGATTTTGGCAGGCTGAGCAACCGCAAGGCATTTTTCCGCGCATGCGCTTCGTTGTTTAGCGGCTGGGATATGGCGCTTGCCCAAAAGCTTGCCGATCGTTTTGAACTGCCGGAGAAGAAGCCGCTCAAGGGCTTCAGCAGGGGCATGCAGACGGCGCTGCTGCTATGCGTCGGGCTTGCTTCCAAGGCGAAGCTGACCGTGTTTGACGAGCCGAGCCTGGGGCTGGACGCGGTAATGCGCGAACGGTTTTACGACCTGCTGCTGGAAATGAGGCGCGAGCAGCCGGAGCGCACGTTTATTATAAGCACGCACCTGATCGACGAGGTGGCGCGCACGCTGGATTACGCCGTGTTGATGGACCACGGCAGGCTGCTTTGCGAAGGGGAACTCAAAACGCTGATGTCGAGCTATCTGAGTGTGTCCGGCGCGCCGGACGCGGTTCGCGCGGCCACGGAGGGGGCGCAGGTGCTGCGGGAGGAGGAGGTCGCCGGCTCGCTGGTGCGCCATCTCCGCCTGAACGAGCCTGCCGACCGGGAACGGCTGCTTAACCACGAGGGCGTACAGGGCGCGCCGATTCATTTACAACGGCTGTTTGTATTCCTGACGGACGAGGAGGAGGGTGAGCGCCATGCAAACGACGCTTGATAGCAAGAAATGGTTCGCCGCTTCGCGCTTTGGGGGCGTGATGCGCTACCACGGCATGCGCATGGGCCGGGTGGTTCTGTGGGTGCTGGCGATCATGCTGGCGGCGCAGGTGCTGTCCTTCGCGATGGCCATTGGCGGCTTGGGTGGATATGAGAGCACGGGCGTGGCCGCCAATCTTGGATTGACCATGCTGGCGGCGTTGGTATGCGCCTGCGTGGCGGCGGACGGCGGCACGCGGTTTTTGCTGCGCTTCGGCACGCCGCGCACCTCCGTGTGGCTGGGAAGCGTGCTGTCGCTGATGGCATGGATGCTGGCGTTGCTGTTGGGTACGCTGGCTTTGAGCCTGCTGGTGAACGGGCTGGTTGTGCTGCTTAACAGCGCTTTCCCGCAAAGCTTTTCGCTGATTTCATATTATGACCGCACGTTGACCACGGGGCAGGTGTTTAAAACGACGCTTTTAAACGCGCTTGGGGCGCTGCCGGAATACGCGCTGTGGACGCTTGAATGGTCGTGCTTGTTCTATCTGCTGGGCTGCTGCCTGCGGCGCAGCAAGGGCATTACCATCGCGGTGATCGTTGGCGTGCCGCTGATTTTATTCATCACGATGCTGATCCCCGCTGTGCAGCAGACCATCGCCGCGGTGGAGAGCGCCAGCGAGGGTGAAATCATGGTGATGGGCCTTCAGTGGTTCCAGTGGCTTTCCAAGGCCGCGCAGTGGGTGGAGTCTCAATGGCCTTGGATTCAGTTGGGGGCGGCGCTTGTTTCGCTTCCGCTAAGCTATCTGTGCATGCGGGGAACCCCGCAGCCGTAACGTGCCATTTCACACACAAAAGGAGAGACGCCTCATGAGCTTTGAAGAAGTAAAGCAATACCTGACCGAGCGCGGACTGGGCGGAAAGGTTCACGAGTTTTCAGAATCCAGCGCAACGGTCGAACTGGCCGCGCACGCGGTGGGCTGCGAGCCCTGCCGCATTGCGAAAACCATGTCCTTTATGGTGGACGGCGCGCCGGCGCTGATTGTGCTGGCGGGGGATACGCGGGTGGACAATGCCAAGTTCAAGGCGCGGTTTCATCAAAAGGCAACCATGTTAAGCGCCGAACAGGTGACGGAGCTGACGGGCTTTCCTGTCGGCGGCGTGTGCCCGTTTCTCGCGCCTGAAAGCATACCCGTTTACCTGGATGAATCGCTCAGGCGGTTTGAGACGGTTTTTCCGGCTGCGGGAAGCCGCAACAGCGCCGTGGAGGTGACCGTTTCCCAGCTGGAGGAGGCGTCCCACGCGGCGGGATGGGTGGATATCGGCAAGCGGGGATAAGCGCACCCGTCAATCTATTCTTCAAAGGCGCGGAGCTGCGCATGTGTACAGAAGTAGCCGCGCCTTTGTTTTTTATGCGCTTTTCACCCGGTTGGGGAATTGCGGCGGTTCGTGCGTCCCGGTATAATAAAACGAATCGGCCTCCCAGGGGATGCCAAGCAAAGGATGGATGAGTATGTTAAGAGCTTCAAGAAAAACATTATTATGGGTAATTGCCCTGATGATGGCGCTTGTACCGCTGGCGGGCGGGCTGGGCGAAACGGCGTTCAGCGCCAACAGCGAAAGCATTGCCATGATCGAGGTCAATCAGGTCATGAGCTATGGCGTCAGCATTGAGGACGGTTCGTATTATGCGATGGAGAGCTTTGTGGCGGGCAAGGAAACCATGATCCTTGTCGCCTTTAACGAGCAGACGCAGGCGTTGGCGGACGGTTCGCAGAGGCTGACCGTCGTGCGGGACGGCGTAGAGGTGGCGCAGCTATTGCCTGAGGAAATGGACGATACCAACAGGCTCTTTTTTTATCCCCGTTCCCTTGCCGATGTGGATAACTGGGCAGCCGGGCATTATACATTTACCTATACGGACGATAGCGGCAATGTGGCCGAGCGCTCCGTAACCTTCAGCAACACGAAGAAGATCAAGGTGCTGGCGGTGCCGGTACGCGCCAACTACGGCGGCAATGTCGTTGATTGCAGCGGGGAATGGAAAACCGCGATTCAGTTTACCGCGAAATGCTATCCCCTGGCGCAGGGGGCGATCGAGTACGTCCTTGGGCCGATGCTCGACCTTTCCGACGAGCAGTTTGACCTGACCACGGACGACGGTATGTATTACGTCTGGGAATCGCTGGCCAATCTGCAAACGCCAAATCAGGATTATGAGCTGATTCTGGGCTTTGTGCGAGACCGTCAGGGAAATGGCGATATTCAGGGCTATACCTACGGCCTTCCCGCAAACATCATCACCGAATCCGACGGGGATATGCAGCCGACGGTGGCGCATGAGATTGCGCATTGCTACAGCGTTGGCGACGAGTATCCCGGCGGCGCGATCAACGACGCGGTCAACCCCGCTCCCTACGGCATGGAGGGGAGCGACTGGGAGGACAGAGATATAACGGTTCAGTCAACCCGTCAGTTTGTACAGGGCGGAAACGATGTCGGCAACGAGGCCAGCGGTACGGTTGTGCCGCTGGAACAGTTTCCCATCAACATTGCGGAAATGGAGATTCTATACAACAACGTGACCAGCTTCATGGGCTCCGGCAGCAGCGATATCAACGATTACTGGATCACCTCCGCTATTTGGGAACAGCTTTTCAAAAGCTTTGTAACCAGCGAGGCCATGCTAACGCAGAGCCAGACGGACGGCGGGTTCTCATTCTTCCCTGCCGGCTCAGACATCGGGGATGAGGATGCCGGCGGGGATGGCGAACAACCCGCGCAGGAGGAAGCGCAAGACACAGCCGCTTCCGGCGGGCTGAGCGGGCTTGCCCTTCCGTGCGCGCTGTGCGGGGAAGGTTCCCCGTTGGGTGAGTATGCCGTTTACGCGCTATGCCTGGAGTGCGGGCAGCTAAGCGAGGTGTCCTGGAACGACGAAAGCTTTGCCTGCGAGTACTGTGGCACGGAATCGCCCACAGGCACGGACAACCTGTACCTGTGCTGCCCCAGGTGTGAGAAGCTGACGACCATGCGCAATTATGTTGGCAGCCATGCGGCGGAGGCTACACCGCGTATGAAAGCGAGCGCCGCCGCGAGCGACGTTGTGTCCGCCGCGCCGGGGCAGGAAGCCCCGACCTACCGTGTTATCGACATCAAAGGCTTGCTTTCCCGGGAGGGCGTTTTTACACCGTCGCCCTTCTTCTCCTATCAAACGGACGGGCCCTCCACCGCGGTGCGCGGCGATTACTCCGTCGTTATGAAGGATGCGCAGGGCAAGGTGCTGTCCAGGGCGAGGTTCAACGTTGCCTTTACCACAACCTCCAACCCGCCGCGCAAGCTTGAGAGCGCGCCTGTAAACGTGACGGCAAACTATCCCGAAGCAACGGCATCCATCACGCTGCTGCATGGCGACGAGGAGATTTTTGTGGTTCCCGTTTCCGAAAACGCACCGGCGGTTGCCTTCGCGGGCCTTGTGGACGAGCAGGAAGTGAAAGGCCAGATGGAGATTGCATGGGAGGCGTCCGACGCCGATGGCGACGGGCTGACTTATGAGCTGTGGTACTGTACCGACGAGGGCGAGTTTACCAATATTGCCTCAAACCTTAAAACGACTGGCGCAACGGTGGATTTCGACACGCTGCCAGGCTCGGATAAGGCCTACCTTTATCTGTATGCCTGCGATGGTATAAACACCAGCGAGATCGACAGCCCCTACCTCCATGTGGGCTATAAGGCTCCGGAAATTCTGACGGAACAGGCGGAGATACCCGAGGTGAAAATAACCGAGCAAATCTTGCTGGACGCCGATGTATACGATATGCAGGACGGTTGGCTGTATGAAGACGGACAGCTGGCATGGACGTTGAATGGGCGCGAGTATATGAGCGGCTCCACGCTGTGGGTATTCCCCTACGAGCTGGCGCCTGGGGAGCATGTGTTTACCCTTACGGCCACAAACGCAGGGGGCATGCAAAGCGCGAAGAACTTTACGTTCAGGGTGCTGGACGATGAATCGGCCTTGCCGGACGACTGGAGCCGCGAGGACGTGAAAAACGCACTGAGCAACGGCTTTATCGCGCCGCTGAAAAACGTTGACGCGGCCATCACGCGCGGGCGCTTCGCCGAGCTGATGGCAACGCTATACTATACTGTGATGGACGAAAACGCCGGGCTGCCAGACTATGAGGACGGCGTGGTGACCGATTGCGGAAGCGACGATTACAGCCAGTTTCTGATGGCGTCGCTGGGGGTGATGGAGGCGCCCGGCGGCAAGTTCTCGCCCAATGATACGCTGACGGAGGAGCAGGCTATGCGCACCCTCTATGAGGTGGCTGCGAAGGGACTGGGTACCGACGACGGAACGGTCACCGCGACCGAAGACCTGCTTGCCGAGCTGGAGGAGGCGGGCGTGATCAACGACCGGGAGGAAAATACCTATCAGGCTGACAAAGCCGTTACCGGCCGGATTGTTCTGGTTCGCCTCAGCCGTTTGTTTGATTACTTTTTCTCTGAATAAACAGCTTAAATCAAAACCACCGGCTAAGCCGGTGGTATGCACCGTGCCTTCAAGGCATAGTGCTGGCCGCGTCTCAAGACGCATTGAATGGTCTGACAACCGCGCTTTTTTTCGGGCCGCCGCTAAAGCGGCCTTTTCTTATGCCTTGTCATTCTTGCTACCCGTAAACGGGTCAATGTACTCCTTCATGCTGATCTGCTCATACGTTGCATCTTCTTGCAGTTGATTACGTATGTACTCCGTTATCCGTTCCTTGTTCCGTCCTACGGTATCTACATAGTACCCTCGACACCAAAAGTGTCGGTTCCCATACTTGTATTTCAGATTCGCATGTCGGTCGAAGATCATCAATGAACTTTTCCCTTTCAAATACCCTACAAACTGTGCAACGCTTAAGTACGGTGGAATACTTACCAACATATGGATATGGTCGGGACATGCCTTTGCCTCTATAATCTCCACCTTCTTCGCTTCGCACAACTGTCGCAGTATTTTCCCCCAATGTCTGCCTTGATTTTCCCGTAAATTACCAATCTACGGTATTTCGGTGCAAATACTATATGGTATTTACAATTCCACTTCGTATGTGATAAACTTTGACTGTCATTTGTCATAAATGACAAACCTCCTTTGTTTGCTTGCGGTTGTCAGACCTCTTGCATTTTACCAAAGGAGGTTTTTTACTAAAGTTCTTTCTTCCGCACCAGCTCTGCTGGTGGTTATTTTTCGCTAAAGCAAACAAGCGAAAAACCGGCCGCCGTTCCGGCGGCCGGTTTACTGTAGAATGCCCTGAGCGCCCTAATCCAGTTCCACTCCGTCCACGGGCGTGCGGTTATCATACGCCTTTTCAATAGCCTCCAGAATGAGTCCATGGTCGTCTGAAAGGCTCATCGTGGCCATGGAAACCACGTCGTACAGCTGGGCCTTTTCCTCGTCGGTAAGCTTCGCGTAAACCTTCCGGTCGTCCGCGTTATCGCTGCCTTCCTTAATCGGGCGGCCGTTTCGCTCGCTGGTATAGCGCGCAAACCAGCTACGTACCTCCGAAACCGTTTTGCCGATCATCCACTGCTCGTAGTTGTGCATCTGGTTATACCATTCGTTCTGCGGGTTCATGCCGTAGGCGTCGCCGCGTTCGCGTTTTGTTTTCCAGTCGGCAAGCTCCTGCTTTGCGAGCTCCTCGGTGTTTTCGCTGACGCCCGTTACCTTGCCGGTGTTAAGATCGGTTACGTTGTAGCCCTCCTTACCCGGCCAGCCGCTGAAATGCGGCATGCTTTTGCCGTCGTAGTTGGGCGTGGCGACCTCATAGATATCCACTTGCGCGTCCAGAATTTTGCCGTCCTTATCAAAAAGAACGCTCGCCATGGTGACGTTAAAGCTGTACACCTGCGCGCCGGTATCGTCCTTGCCCGGCCCCACGCGGAAGTTGGTTGTGCTGCCAAAGCCGGCGAAGACCTCCGCCTTGTCGGGGTTGAGGGTGGGCCGTGGCGTTGCGGCGGGCCGGCCGCCGGCGGCGCCAGGCGCGGGGGCGCTTGCCGTACCGCCCTCGCCGGCATACTTCGCCTGTTTCAGGATACCGCCCATGGCGCTTAAAATACTCTCGCTGGTACCCGTCGCGCCGCTGACTGCGTCCACGCCATCGACGCCCTGCTTTTCCACGATGGCCGCCCCCAGGCCCGCCTCCGCTTTCTTGAAATATTCGCTCTCCTCGCCGGACTTGTTTTCGGCTCGAAGCTCGGAAATTTTCCCGTCCCGCACCACGACGGTTACAATCACCTCGTCGTTGTAGCCGGGGGCGGAATCGCGGTAGACGCCGTCCTGCCAGCCCTCGGCGAACGCCTCCGGAGCGAGCGGGACGATGAACAAAACGAGCGCCAGCGCGACAAGGATTATTTTTGTGAAATCCCGCATGTGGTTTCCCTCCTGATTACTTGACATTCCATACACGGTATAGTATAAAGAGGAATGGGGCGTATGCCCCGGTCCGCCGCGCCCGAGCAGGACGCGAAGGGCAAATACCGTTAAAGGGGGATCTTTTTCATGGTCCGTACCATCGTAGGCGCAAACTGGGGCGACGAAGGCAAGGGCAAGATCACCGACGTGCTCGCGGAAACCAGCGACGTTGTGGTGCGCTTTCAGGGAGGCGCCAACGCGGGGCACACCATCATCAACGATTATGGAAAATTCGCGCTGCATCTGCTCCCGTCCGGCGTTTTCCATCCGCATATCGCCAACATCATCGGGCCCGGCGTGGCGCTTGATATCGAAAAGCTGCTCGCCGAGTACGCGGGCGTGGTGGAGCGGGGCATCCCCACCCCCAAGCTGTTTATCAGCGACCGGGCGCAGGTGCTTATGCCATACCATGTGGACTTTGACCGCTTTGAGGAAGAGCGGCTGGGCAAGGCCAGCTTCGGTTCCACCAAGAGCGGCATCGCGCCGTTCTACGGCGACAAATTCCTCAAGATCGGCATTCAGGTCTGCCAGCTTTACGACGAGGAGCTGCTGCGCAGCCGACTGCAAAGCGCCGTCACTCAGAAAAACGTCATTTTGAAGAACCTTTACCATAAGCCGGAAATTGACGTGGAGGCACTGCTTAACCACCTCAAGGAGCTTGCGGAGCGCATCCGCCCCATGGTGATCGACACCACCCTCTTTTTGCACAGGGCGCTCAAGGAGGGCAAGACCGTCCTGCTGGAAGGCCAGCTGGGCAGCCTGCGCGACCCCGACCACGGAATTTATCCCTACACCACGTCCTCCTCGCCGTTGGCGGGCTTTGGCACGGTGGGCGCGGGCGTGCCCGCCGGAGAAATGAAGGACGTGTTTTGCGTGACCAAGGCGTATTCCAGCTGCGTGGGCGCGGGCCCGTTTACGACGGAGCTTTTTGGCGAGGAGGCCGAGGAGCTGCGCAGGCGCGGCGGCGACGCGGGCGAATACGGCGCGACGACGGGCCGTCCCCGCCGTGTGGGCTGGTTTGACGCGGTGGCGACCCGCTACGGTTGCATGGTACAGGGCGCGACCGAGGCGGTGCTTACCAATCTGGACGTGCTGGGCTACCTGGACGAGATCCCCGTATGCACAGCGTATGAGGCGGACGGCCGAAAAATCACCGATTTTCCCTCCACGCCCACGCTGATGCATTGCAAGCCGGTTTATACGGTGCTTCCCGGTTGGAAGAGCGATGTGCGCGGCGTGACGGAATGGGACAAACTGCCCGAAAACTGCAAAAAATATATCGAGTTCCTTGAAAAGGAGCTGGAGGTGCCGATTCACATGGTATCCACCGGCCCCAAGCGCAGCGAGATGCTGTACCGCTAAAACCCGCTTGCGCGGATAGGGCGGGACATAGTATAATGTCTTGAGCAACAAGCAAACTACCTTACGATATGGAAAGGATGAACCGGATATGAAAAAGGTCCTCTCTATTCTCCTGTTGATCGCGATGCTCGCCACCCTCGGCATTACCGCCATGGGCGAGGCGGCGGATGAGAAAACCGAGATCAGGGTCGCGCTATGCATCGCGGAAACGCTGGGCGACCTCGGGTTTTACGACAGCGCCAACGAGGGCCTGAACAGGCTGGAAACCGACTATGGCGTGACCGGTAGCGTGGTGGAGTGCAAGAGCGACGCGAGCGCCTGGCAGCCCGCGCTGGTGGACGCGGCCGAGAGCAACGATATCGTTGTGGCCGTAGGCTGGCAGTTTTGGGACGCGCTGAGCGAGGTTGTGCCCGAGCTGACGGATACCCTGTTCATCTTTGTGGATAATGGCCTGGAGGGCGTGGGCGACAACCTGCTTTCCATCACCTACGCGGAGAATGAAGGCAGCTTCCTTGCGGGCTACATCGCCATGAAGACCGCTAAGTCCGGTAAGGTGGGCGTCATTGGCGGCGAGAACAGCGACACCATCAACAACTTCATCGTAGGCTACAAGCAGGGCGCGCTGTACGCCAATCCTGAAGGCACCGTGCTTGACCCCGTGTATACCGACGACTATGAAGCGCCCGACAAGGGCAAGGAAGCCGCCCTCTCGCTGTACAGCCAGGGTGCGGACGTGGTGTTCCATGTCGCGGGCAAGACCGGCCTGGGCGTGTTTGAGGCCGCGCAGGAACAGGGCAAGTACGCGATTGGCGTGGACAGCGATCAGAAGCATATCAACCCTGACGTGATCATCTGCTCCATGTTAAAGCGCGTGGGCGACAGCATCTATGACGCGGTCAGCATGTACCTTGAGGACGGCGTGTTTGAGGGCGGCGCCATCTGGAACGCCGGCATGGCCGACGGGCTGGTGGACATCGGCTATGGCGACGAGAGCATGACCCAGCAGGTCTCCGACGAGCTTAAGGCCGAGGTGGAGGAACTCAAGGAGAAGATCATCTCCGGCGAGATCGTCGTGGAGAGCACCCGCTAGGCGGCCGAAAAAAGCGTATAGCATCACACGGGGCAGCCGGAACGCGGCGGCCCCGTGTTTCCAAAATATCGCACCAAAGCGAGGCGAACCGCATGCAACCGTTTCCCTCAGGCACGGAGATCGTGCGCTTTTCCCATGTGAGCAAACAGTATCCCGGCGTGCTCGCCAACGACGACGTTAGCCTGAGCGTCGAAAAGGGCGAGGTATTCGCGCTGGTGGGTGAAAACGGCGCGGGCAAAAGCACGCTTATGAACATGCTGTATGGCCTGACGCGCCCCACCCTGGGCGAGATTTGGATCAAGGACGAGAAAACCGGCGCGCAGCACAGCCCGGTCGAGGCCATGCGCATGGGGGTCAGCATGGTGCACCAGCACTTTAAGCTGGTGCCCAGCTTTACCGTCGCGCAAAACATTCTGCTTGGGCACGAGCCCAAAAAGAACGGCCTTTTTTATGACGCGGAGGGCGCCGACAGGGCCGTGCGGGAGCTTTCGGAAACCTATGGCCTGCTGGTGGAGCCGAAGGATGTGGTCGGCGAGCTGAGCGTCGGCCTGCAGCAGCGTGTGGAAATTCTGAAGGCGCTGCGCACGGGCGCGGAGGTGCTCGTGCTGGACGAACCGACCGCCGTTTTGACGCCGCAGGAGACGGACGAGCTGTTTCAGGTTATCCGCCGCATTGTCAGTGAAAAAAACATGACGGTTATTTTGATTACCCACAAGCTGCCGGAGGTTATGCGCGTGAGCGACCGCGTGGGCGTCATGCGGCGCGGCCGGCTGGTGCGGGTGCTTCCGACCGCCGAAACGGACGAGCGGGAAATCGCTTCGCTGATGGTCGGGCGCGACGTGATTTTTGACGACCTTCGCACGGAGCAGCCTTCGGGCGTGGAGCGCTTGCGCATACGCGGCCTGCGCGCCTTAAACGACAGGAGCCTTCCGGCGCTTCGGGGCGTGGATATCACCGTGCGCGCGGGTGAAATCGTGGGCGTATGCGGTGTGGAGGGCAACGGACAGACGGAGCTGGCCGAGTGCGTGATGGGAATGCGGCCGCAGACCGGCGGTACGGTTGAACTAAGCGGCAGGGACATCAGCCGTTTAGATCCCCGGGAAATCCGCAAAATGGGTGTGAGCTTTATTCCGGAGGACCGCATGTCCACCGGCATGGACGCAAAGGCTAGCATCGCGGACAACCTGCTTTTGGGCAGGCAGCGTACGAAGGAATTCAGCCTTTTCGGCATCCATCTGAGGCGGGGAAGGGTGCGGGAGCATGCTGAAAAGCTGGCCGAGCGCTTCGATATCCGCACATCGGGTGTGGACGAGCCCGCCAGCGCGCTTTCGGGCGGCAATATGCAAAAGGTGGTTATCGCGCGGGAGTTCAGCTTTGACACGCCTGTGCTGGTGATCAGCCAGCCCACGCGCGGCGTGGATATCGGCGCGATCGAGTTCATCCATGAGCACATCATCCGCAAGCGGAACGAGGGCTGCGCGATTTTGCTGATCAGCGCGGACCTGGACGAGCTGTTCCGGCTGAGCGATACGCTGGTGACGATCTTTGAGGGGCGGATCACCGGCAGGTTTGCCGCCGGGGAAATCAGCAAACAGGATATCGGTTTTTACATGACCGGCGGCAAGCAGGACGGAATGGAGGCGGGCGAAAATGAACAATAGCTTTACGCAGTCCATCCGCGCGCTGTTTCGCCTTAAGCCCTCGCAACGGCTGAACCGGGACTATCTGGTTTCGCTTTTCACGGCTGTATTGCTGGCGTTTCTGGTGGGCGCGGGCATCATGCTGCTGACCGGACATGACCCGCTTCAGGGCTACGCGGCGCTGTTTCAGGGCGCGCTTGGCAAGCCGCGGGCTCTCGGCAACACCCTGGCCAAAACCGTTACCCTGTGCCTGACGGGCCTTGCCATGAGCGTGGCGGCCAAGGCGGGCGTGTTTAACGTGGGCGGCGAAGGGCAGCTGTACATGGGGGCGATGGCCGCCGCCGTCGTGGGCGCGCAGGTGACGGGCGTGCCCGCGTGGATGGTAACGGTGCTTTCGCTGCTGGCGGCCATGCTGGCGGGCGGCCTTTACGCCCTGCTGCCGGGCGCGCTGAAGGTGCGATGGAAGGTGGACGAGGTGATCACCACCATCATGCTCAACTCCGTGGCCATCTATTTTTGCAGCTATCTGGCCAACGGCCCGCTCAAAACGGCGGAGCGGGGAATCGCCACGGGCACGGACAGCATCTTAAAGGCGGCGGCGTTTACGCCGCTGATCAAGCTGAGCAACCTGACGACCGGCGTGTTTTACGCGGCGGTGGTCGCTTTGTTGGTTTGGTACCTGATGAGCCGTTCCTCCATCGGTTTTGAGATGAGGCTGACGGGTGAGAACGACCGATTTGCCAGATACGGCGGCGTGCATACCGGAAAGCTGATGCTGTGGTCGATGGTTTTAAGCGGCGCGATTTGCGGCCTGGTAGGCATGCTGGAGGTGTTCGGCCTCCACAAGCGGTTTTTGACCACGGTGAGCAATGAGTTTTACTTTGACGGCATGCTGGTGGCGATGATCATGCGCTATAACCCCTTCGGTGTGATTTTGATGAGCTTTTTCTTCGCCATTTTAAACATAGGCAGCAAGTCGATGGAGCTTTCCGCCGGGGTGAGCAGCGAGCTGGTTTTGATCGTGCAGTCCATCATTATCTTCTTTATGGCGGCGGAGGGCGGCATCCGCAAGACGCTTACCGAGCGGGCTGTGGTGCGGCGCGCGCGCGCCAAGGCCGGAAGGGAGGGCGCGCAATGAGCGACGTTTTCAACATCCTGCTTTTGCAAAACACGCTGCGCACGGCAACGCCCGTGGTGCTCGCGGCGCTGGGCTGCCTGATGACGCAGCATGTGAACATCACCAACATCGGTATCGACGGCATGATGCTCATGGGCGCGTTTTTCGCTGTGCTGGGCAGCTACCTGTTTGGAAGCTGGGCGATGGGACTTGTGTTCGCCGTCGTCCTTGGCGTGCTGCTGGGGCTTTTCTACTATGTGTTTGTGATTAAATTCGGCAGCGACGAGTTTATTATCGGCGTGGCGCTCAACATCTTCGCGGGCGGGCTGACGGTTTTTTTGCTGCGGACGATCTTTAATGTCAAAGGATCGTTTTCCGGCCCGGGCATAGTGCCGCTGCCCACGCTGAACATTCCGCTTATCAGGGACGTTCCCGTCTTGGGACAGCTTTTGAGCGGAAACACGCTGCTGGTGTATGTGAGCTGGATTTTGGTGCCGGTTATCTGGGCGTTTATCTACAAAACGCCCATGGGCTTTCATCTGCGAGCGGCGGGAGAATACCCGGACGCGCTGACCGCTTGCGGCAAAAGCCCGGCGAGGATGAAATGCATGGCCAGCGTGCTGTGCGGGGTGCTAAGCTGCGTGGCGGGCGCGCACCTTTCTTTGGGGTATCTGACGATGTTCGCCGAAAACATGAGCGCGGCGCGCGGCTACGTGGCCTTCGCGTGCGTCATCTTCGGGCGCGGCAATCCGCCGAAGGTTTTTTTGGCGGCGCTTTTGTTTGGTTTCATCGAAGCGCTGGGGCTGAGGATGCAGAAGTACATGCCCAGCGATATCACCGCCATGGCGCCCTATGTGGTAACGGTGGTGGCGATGGTGGCCGTGGTGCTGTGGGAAAAGCGCAAGAAGCGGCGTATGGCGGGAGCGGCGGATAAAGGAAGCGACAAAAGAATATAAATGAAAATGAGGGATGTGCGATGATTACGTAGCATCCCCCGTTTTGGTCAAGGTCATTAATTTATCCATTTAAGATAGAGCGAATCCCATAAATCGGAGGTTTGCACAATGTTGGTCTTTGGAAGGTCCGGCAGCGGCACGGTAATGATTTTCCCGAGGTGAAGTGTTTTCAGCCCGGAGATACCAGCAAGCGGCGCAAAGTCGGAGATTGGGTTATCCATCAGGGAAAGCTTGATAATTTGATTTGCATTTGACAAAGCGCTGAAATCGGTGATATTGTTTAAGCCAAGACTCAAGCTTTTGTAGGCATTGCCGCTAAGAAAATCCAGATCGTTGTTCAGTTGGCAGTTGACAAGGGAAAGAAATTTTACCTTTGCGGCTGTGCCAATACTTTCCAGAGCGCTTGTGCCGCCTAAGTTGGCATTGTCAATGATGAGGCTTGTCAGCTTTTTTGCTCGTGCAATGCCCGCGAAGAATAGTCCGGGGTCGTTTACTTTGCAATTATGGATAAATAGATCAACGAGCTTTGGCGCGTTCCATAGGTGACCGGACTTTTGGAGAACACACCCATAAAACGCAAGGCTGTTGAGCTTCTTACAATTTGCAATGAAGGATAAATCACCGATATTCGCCTTATAAAAAGTCAGCATATCTAAGCTTTTCGCATACTGAATTGCAAAGAGATCAATCGGCGCTTCGGGTGGCTCATTATATGTAAAGTCCAATTGGTAGGGTGTTGAAAGATGACTTTCCACATCTTTCTTGGTAAGGCTTGTTAGGTTAAATAAATTCACATAGCCTTCGCACCTGCCGATTATCTCCCATTCCAGACTACCGCTCGCCGCGTTCTCCATGTTGATTATCAGGCCGTACAGCTTTTTTAAATCCGTAAGGGTGGAAAAATCAGCGTTGGGCACACCCGAGATATCCAGCATGGAAAGTTTCTTGATTTGGGGAACAAAACTTAAATCGCGTAGCTCATTATCACTGATCGTCAGGTTGGTCAAAGCCTTGCATTTGGACAGATCGGAGTAGTCTGCAATCTGACAGTTGGTAAAACGAAGGGAATCAAGCTTTGGAATGGAAGAGATATTGAACAAGTCATTAAGTTGTGCGGATGTTAAACTTATTGAACGAACTTTTTTTGCATTAGATAGCGCGGCTAGTCCAGATATGGAACGAGAATCGATGAAAACATACTCGAGTTGCGTGCAGAACTGCAAAACGCTTAGATCTACGATTTCAAGAGGCTCAGTGATAAACTCATCAGCAGTCTCTACTGCGGATGCATAAAGCGACAAATTATTAACATCGCCCAACGATTTTACGGAGTAGGAACCATTTTCATTTTGAAGATAAGCGTAGTCCCGGTCCAGTGCGGCCTTGATTGCGGGATCGATGGTGACGAGCATGTCACCGTCCTCGCTCAAGAGCTCATTGGCGGGGGTATAGCCAAGCGTCTCGGCAGTCAGTTCTTCCTTAGTGGCCAGAGCCGGGGCCGTCAGGGTAAGCAGCAGGGAAAGTACGAGGATGGTTGCCATTGTGCGTTTTCGCATGATGCATTCTCCTTTTGATGTGCAATTTTTGGGTAAATGCGTTAAACCTGCCCAGTGGATTTCACTGATTTGGTATCAATATCACCTGCTTTCTATTCCGTCTCCGCGGCAGAGTCGATCAGGCTTGAGCGCCCAATTCCGATGATCTCCGTGGTTGTGCGCGGATAGGTTCTGCCACCGCTGTATGAGCCGATGCGGGTAATACGCCTGCCCATGAAGGCAAACGCGGCAGTCTGGCCGCCGTCCAGATTGAGCGCAAGCCGGCAGCCCGCCTGCTTCATCAGCGCGGCCAGGTGGGACAGCGTAACGCCCTTGCTGGTCTTGTTCATCCGTCCCTCTGCCATCAGCGCGAAATAATGTCCCTTTTTTATCATTCCAATGGCGCAGCGCGGCTCCTGATAATACCCTCTGGCGCATTCCTCCACATAGGGATTGATCTCGCCGTCCCGCAGCAGATGCGGGCCGAAGGAAAAGACGTCCATCGCGCCCATGCGCAGGTATTGGTCAGCCGTATATTCGTTATAATCAAAGACGCCCCAGGAGCCATCCTCAAACATGGCGATGGTGTCCAAATTTGGAAACCGTCCGCGCAGCGTTGCCGGAGCGTTGTCAAAAAACGTTTCACGCCCCCGTATGATCGTGCCCACCGTAAGCTCGCGCCTGACGCGGTAGGTATAGTAATCCGTATTCATGGAAAACACCACCTGGTTTTCCGTGGCGATGCGCTCCATCTGAACATGCTTTGCGCGCGGGTTTTCAGGGTTGTAGAGCACAGATCCAAACTGTGCGCAGGCCGTGTCGGCAAATATCTCCGCCTCATACCAGGTGAGAAGCCGGTCGGGATCGAAGCGGCGGTCAATCCGCACGACCAGCGTGGGGGAGGCATAGAACCACAGTCCGGTGTCCGCGTCTTCCAGCACAAGCTCGCCGCTGACGGGATAGCCAGCCGCGTCCCGCTTACATGGAAGCTTCTTGGGCCACTCGCAGGTCACCGCAGGCCTCGCGTATACCACCGGAGAGGGCTTTGGCTCGGCAGCCGCCAGCTTAGGCAGGCTCTCCACAGGGCTTGGAACGCTCCCGTCGTTTTGGATAACGTTCTCGAAAAGGTCGTCGCGCGCCACATCCTTGCCCACCTTTGTATACGCAAGTCCAAACAGGGCGGAGCTGTTCTCCCCCTCATCCGTTACCTCAAAGCGGGTGCTTTGCTGGGTTGCATGCAGCAGATAGGCCCGCTGAGCGGCTTCAAGCGCGGTGATGCCGCCCAGGGAGGATAGCGGAAGGTTCCAGTCCAGCCGCAGGGGGTCGTCGCCATAGAGGTGCAGATACAGCTTTTGCATCCGCCATACGCCGTACCGCCGCGCGGATTCAGCGCAGATCCCCGCGTCCATGCTGTTGCCCGCGCAGAACAGGGCGACATCGGCGCATACGCGGTGCGCGCCGTGTCCGTATTCCCCGTTCACTGCATGCGTGACCATTACGTCCGGCTTATAGCGGCGGATCATCCGCATAACAAATTCCTGGGCCTGCCGCTTGGGCCATTTCTGATAGCCACCTCCCAGGCTGCTGGAATAGCCGTCGTAAAACGGACCGATCACCGGATATTGGCGCACGCCCATGCTCCACAGCCCGTTGAGCAGCTCGCTTGTGCGCGTGGAGTTGGATCCGGTCATATACACGACCACGGTTTTCTTTCCCAGCTCCGTGGCATAGGCGGGGATCAGACCGCCAAACTGAATGAGCTCATCATCGGGATGAGCGGCCAGAATCATCAGGTCCGCCTTTTCATGGGTTGGTTCCCATCGTTGTACCCAGCCTGGGAGCCGCCCCTGTCCAAAGACGAACAGCTCGTTAACGCGCAGGGGCCGGGCCTTTTGGAAGCCCGCCCACAGGCGGAAGCGCGAAACGCCGCCCAACTCCACAAAGGCGTGCATGTACGTGGTATCACCCTGTGCAAGCACGCTCCATTCACCGTCCGTTTCCACCTCAACCCGCCACTCGTCGGGCATGTCCGCAAAGCAAACATACAGGAAATGGGCGGAGGTGTCCTCCGGCGTAACGCACTCGATCCAGGCCTCGCGCCGATCCTTGCCGGACCATGGGGTCGTGTACTTACAGTCAAAAAGGCGCGTCGGCTTGCTGCCGCCGGAGGTTTGGAAAGCGCAAGCCGATGTTAAGTCCACAGCTTCCTCTTCGGCCAAGGCTGGGAAGAATGTCAGAAGAAGCGCAAGCAAAACAAGGATGAAAAATACTTGCTTATCGATCTTCATAGGAGTACCTCGCAAAACGGTAGGGCGCCGCCATGGTGCCGTCGCCGCAGACAGGCGCCAGCTCGTTCAGGGTGATGCGGATGGCGGGACGAACCCCCTCGTTCATCACGACGCACCGGATGTATCCCGTTTTGCCATCCACCTTGGTACAGCGCGTGCCATACGCCTTGGTGGACGACTGCGACCGCGTCCAGTATGGCGAGGAGCCGTTTGAATATTGAAACAAGCCGCCGGCAAGCGCGTATGGCGTGCCATAGCCCTGGCGTTGCTTATTTCGCTGAAAGCCGTAGTCCGCGTTGTGCAAATCCGCGCCCGAGGGCAGAAAGAGGAAGCCGAGCTCCTCGTTGGCCGCCAGGTAAGACTGTTCGATTTGCGTAAACCACTCGCTCAGCTTTTTTTGGTTGAGAAGCGTGTAAAGCTCGGTCTTGTTCCATTGCCCGCCGAAGGCGACGTATTCTTTGTCGTCTTGGTGTACGCGGTGACTGAAAAGAATGTATTCGCTGTAGAGGTATGCCTCCGTATCCGTTACCTCCAAAATCCGCCATAGTATATCCCGTTCGCCGCCGTCCTCCGCCTGCGGGCAACGGCCAAGGGCTATGTATTGATAGCCCGCCGCGTCGTCATAGCCGCGCAGCTCCATAGCGCGCGAGGCCGAGGGCAAAGCGAACAACAGCAACGCGGATATGAAAGCAAAAACCTTTTTCATTAGAAATCCTCCTTGCAACTGGCAGATCTGTATTTCATGCTCCCCCATCAAAATAGGATTCATCCAACACATTTTAGCGAATAATTCGCTAAAAAGCAACCTCCTATTTTCCCTCACCTACAATTTTTGTGTTGAACGGATGCTTCTTAAGAAAAGGGCAAAGGCTATTCAACAGATGATTGCTAAGGAAGGGACGACATGATTTATCGCCGCATACGCGACCTACGTGAGGATAGGGATTTGACACAAACAGAAATGGGGAAGATTTTAAATTGCAGCCAGCGGGTCTACAGCAATTATGAACGTGGGGATATCGATATCCCTACACAAATTCTTATGAAACTTGCGGACTATTATGACGTTTCGGTGGATTACTTGCTGGGACGTACCGATCAGCCCCAAACAAATCGATAGTGAAAATGCTCCGTATAATCATTTTCATAAACATGCAAAGAATATTAACATTTATGTCATTTACTTAATCCACATTCCAACATCTTCCCCATATGTGGAAAACTCATTATGCAGACAATTTTCGACATCGGGTTTTCCACAAAAAACGACTTTTTCAGATGGAAAGGGCGTTTTTTTGAGGAAAACTATGTGGAAACTGTGGAAAGTTAGAAAAATTTCATGCACTTCTGTATAAATACCCGCGCCGTCTGCATGCCTGAATGGCAATTCGCGGCGGATCAAGGAGGAGGAAGCGGCATGCGCGCCCACGCTTCGTTTTTCACAACTGAATCGTATATCGGACAAAGGATACATGTCATAAGCGGTCATCATTTTTCCGTGCATCCGCATACGCTATTCCAAAAGTTTGGGGAGGCGTCCGATGAAACAAAATATCAATCAATTCGTCATAAAACGCATGGCGCGGCTTCGGATGTGCGCGCTGCTGGTGCTGCTGGCGGTTGCGGGAGGCATGCTGGCGGGCGGAGGCGGGAGCGCGCCCGGCGCCGCGCCGGCGGAGGCGCAGGGAGACGCGGATAAGGCGCTGCGCGGCTTCACCGTCGCACTGGATCCGGGCCACGGCGGGTATGACGGCGGCGCGCGCGCGCAGGACAGCGGCCTGTGGGAGAAGGAGATTACGCTTCAGATCGCGCTGGAGGTGGAAAGGGCGCTGGTGAGCCGCGGCGCGACCGTTGTGCTCACGCGGCGAGAGGATGTGTGCCTGTGTAAGGGGAATACCGCGACAAGGGCGCGCAAGCGTCAGGATTTGCAAAAGCGGATGGATATCGCGCTTGAGGCGGATGCGGACGTGCTGCTGAGCATTCATCTCAACGAGTACCGCAGCCGCAAGGAGAGCGGGCCGCAGGTGTTTTACCAACGCGGGGGAGACGCGGGCAGGCTGCTTGCGGGCGTGCTGCAGCAGGCCATGATCGAGGAGCTCAAGCCGCAGAAGGAACGAGTCGCAATGGCGGGCAACTATTACGTGCTGCGCAGCAAGCTTCCCTCGGCGTTGGTGGAATGCGGCTTTCTAAGCAACGCCGCGGAGGAGAAGCTATTGTTAAGCCCCGACTATCAGAAAAAGATCGGCATTGCGCTCGCCAACGGCCTGGTCAGCTACCGGGATCTGCTCAGCCGGACCGAAGGCGAGCCGGATACGGAAAGCGAAATTTGAAAAAACCGTAAAATCCGGCCGGGACGCTTGTATGCGCTCCCGTTGCATGCTATCATCATAGTCGTATACAAAAAGCACGAAAGCGAGGCGCTTCAATGGCTGCTTCCCTTCTTTCCGCTCCCCTTTCCGAAGGGGAGGCCAGGCTTAAAAATCCTCTTTCGCTCGCGTTTGTGGGCGATACGGTGTGGGACCTGCTCATACGGCAGCGGCTGCTTCAAAGCGCGGCGCGCGTAAACGCGCTGCACCGCCAGGCAGTGGCGCTTGTCAACGCGGGCGCGCAAGCAGCGGCATGCGAACGGATAGAGGCTGTTTTGACCGAAGGGGAGGCGGAGGTGCTCAGGCGGGGCAAAAACGCTCACGCCAAACACAATGCGCCCAAAAATCAGGACCCGCTGGCCTATAGCTGCGCGACCGGGCTGGAGGCGCTTTTCGGTTTCCTCTACCTGACGGGCCGGAGTGAAAGAATTCTCGAATTGTTTGACATTGGCGTACCTATCCCTTAAAATAAGATGTTAAGCTGTTTAACCGCAAGGAGGAACCCCAGATGCCCGAACGCACGCAGCGGGTGGAGCTTGTACGCCACACCGCCAATCCGGAAGCCCTTATCGCGCTGGGCGCGCGCCTCTGCTATGCCGGCGGGGATGTGGACGCGCTGCTCAGGCTGGTCAACGAGAAGGATCAGCAGGCGTTTTTGGAAAAAATTATGCAGATGGGGCATGAAAGCGTTTTGGAGCACGCTTCGTTTACCTTTTTGGCGGAAGGCGTAAGCCGCGTGCTGCTCGCCCAGCTGACGCGGCACCGGATTGCCAGCTTTAGCGTGCAGAGCCAGCGGTACGTGAGTTACGAGGGTGGTTTTGGCTATATTGTTCCCCCGTCCATTCGCGCGCTGGGGGAAGAGGCTGCCGCCGAATACCAGGCGCAGATGGCCCAGATGCAAGGCTGGTACGAGGATTGGCAAAAGCGTTTGGGCGCGGCGGGCGAGAAGAGCAACGAGGACGCCCGCTTCGTGCTGCCAAACGCGTGTGAAACCCGCGTGCTGCTTACCATGAACGCGCGGGAGCTGCGGCATTTCTTCGCGCTGCGCATGTGCGGCCGCGCACAATGGGAAATCCGCGCGCTGGCGGAGGGGATGTTTGAAGCGTGCTACCGCGTAGCTCCCGCGCTTTTCAAGGACGCGGGCCCCGGTTGCCTTCGGGGAAGCTGCCCCGAGGGGGCAAAGACCTGCGGCAGGCAGGCGGAGGTCAGGCAGGCGCGCGAGGCACTTTTGGCAAAGCTTCGGAGCGAATAGAAGCGGCGGTTCACAGATCGAAGATCAAGCCCAAAAGGCTTTTTCATGTTTTGTTTGGATGTTGAGGAAGGATGGTTATCACGATGGCCTTTTATAAGGATGCCAAGGGGAAAAGCAGACAGGAGAAAAAGACCGTCGCGCAGGCGCGCGGCGGCTATGCGGACGAGGGCAGCGAATACAGCGGACGCAAGGGCGGCGAGCGGAGGGGGAGCGGCTTTCATCCGCAGGGCGGCGGCAAGGCCGGCGGCTACGAGCACAAGGGGCGCGAGGGCGGCTATGACCGCTTTCGCGGCGAGGACGACCGGCGCGGACAGGGCGGCAGGACCGGCGGCTATGATCAGCGGCGGCGCGGCGAGCCCGGCGCCCAGCCGGCCAGCTTCCGTGATACAACCCGCGAAACCCCGCGCGGCGAGCGTCCGCCCATGGAGCGCAACGCGCCCAGAGGAGACCGCAAATCGGGCAACTACCGCTTTTCCACGGGCGCGCCCAGCCGCTATACCGAGCGCGGGGGCAGCTTTACACCCCGTCCGTATGACGAGCAGCGCCGGGCGCGCATGGAGGACAACCATTATGACCGCTACCGCTACGACGCGCCCGTGCAGTACGGCGCGCCGGCGGGCGAAGAGGCCGACGTGGTGCCCAATGAGAATCTGCTCAGCGGCCGCAATCCCATTCGTGAGGCCCTCAAGAGCGGCCGGGATATCGAAAAGCTGTTGGTCGCGCGCGGCGAGTTGAGCGGCTCGGCCCGTGAAATCGTGCAGATGGCCAAGGAGCGGCACATCCCCGTACAGGAGGTGGACCGCGCGCGGCTGGACGCGATCACCCACAACCATCAGGGCATGCTGGCGTTCGCCTCGGCCTACCAGTACAGCACGGTGGAGGAGATGCTCTCGCTGGCCGAAACGCGCGGAGAGAAGCCGTTTCTCGTGCTGCTGGACGGCATTACCGACCCGCATAACCTGGGCGCGATTATCCGCACGGCGGAGTGCGCGGGCGCGCACGGCGTTATTGTACAGGAGCGCCGCGCCGTGGGCCTCACTCCCGCCGCCGTCAAGGCGAGCGCGGGCGCGGTGGAACATCTGCCGGTGGCGCGCGTGACGAACATAACCAGCACCATTGAGATGCTGAAGGCGCACAACGTATGGATTTACGCCGCCGACATGGGCGGGGAGGACTATGCGGCCGTTGATTTCAGCGGCGCGGTGGCGCTGGTGATCGGCGCGGAGGGCGAGGGCGTGGGCCGACGCGTGCTGGAAAGCTGCGACAAGACCGTGTCCATCCCCCTGCGCGGCAAGCTGGACAGCCTCAACGCGAGCGTCGCGGCGGGCATTCTGCTCTATGCCGCCATGCGGGCGCGTTAAACCGTGAAGCCGCTGCTCTATGTGGATGGCTACAACATTATCGGCGCATGGGCGGAGGCGGAGAAAAACGCCTGGCCGCTGGACGAATGCCGGGACAGGCTTATCCACCTGATGGAGGACTACGCCGGATACACCGGACAGGAGGTCTGGCTGGTGTTTGACGGCTACAAGGCCTCGCGCCCGCTGCGCAGCGTGGAAAACCGTCAGGCGCTGACTGTGGTTTATACCAAGCACGGCGAGACCGCCGACCATTTTATTGAGCGGATGTGCCAGCAGCTGCCGCGCTACCGCGAGGCGCGCGTCGCCACAAGCGACGGGATCGAGCAGACGCTGATTCTTGGCCGGGGCGCGACGCGCCTGAGCGCGCGGGAGCTGTGGCGGGAACTGAGGCAGGAGCGCTCAAGCGGGCGCAGCCGCCATCAGATTCCGACGGCGCAGGGCCTCACGTCGATATCCGCGGCGCTTAGCGCCGAGCAATACGCTGAGTTGGACAGGCTTCGGCGGCAAAAATAAGGCAGGTGAACAACCCATGACCCAACCGAAGGACGAGCGCGAAATGCGTGGGGAATACGAGGAAATAGAAGCTTTGAGCGAGGCGGCGCCTGAGGACGGGCGCAAGGAGGCGGGAGGCTTAGACGAGCAAACCAACTCGTGGGAAACGGTGCTGAACAGGCGCTTTGCGGAAATGGCCGACGAGGAGGTCGTGGGTCTTGCGCAACAGGGCGACAGCGTCGCTGTGGAATACCTGCTGTCCAAGTATAAGAACTTTGTACGTTCCAAGGCGCGCAGCTACTTCCTGATCGGCGCGGATCATGAGGATATCGTCCAGGAGGGAATGATCGGCCTTTTCAAGGCGGTTCGGGATTACCAGCCAGAGCGTTTGAGCAGCTTCCGCGCCTTTGCGGAGCTGTGCATCACGCGGCAGATCATCACGGCGATTAAGACCGCCACCCGCCAAAAGCACGTGCCGCTGAACTCCTATGTATCCCTCAACAAGCCGATTTACGACGAGGAGAGCGACCGTACGCTGATGGACGTAATCGTGGAGGGCCGCGCGCAGAACCCCGAGGAACTGATTATCGGGCAGGAGGATCTGGTTTCCATCCGCGACCGGGTGGATCAGGTGCTTTCCGGGCTTGAACAGGATGTGCTCAACGCTTATCTGGACGGCAAGAGCTATCAGGAAATTGCGGACAAGCTGGGGCGGCATGTCAAATCTATCGACAACGCGCTTCAGCGCGTCAAGCGCAAGCTTGAGAAATTTCTGGAAGAATCCAAGGCGCAGGAGGAGGACTGACCCGCGTCCGCGAAGGGAGGACGATGTATGCCAAGCGAGATTTACGAGGTCGTCGCCCAGGGGGCGCGGTACTGGTTTGTGTTTTTAATGGCGCTGATTGTATGGCGCAGCTACCGCTGGTACCGCCGCGACCGCAAGCAGCGCAAGAAGCGGCTTCGCCTGTTGCCTGACGCGGGCTATGTGGGCGAGATGGTGATCCTAAGCGGGGGCGGCGAGCTGGAGCGCGGAGCCGTCCTGCCCGTACCGCGCGAGGGGACGCTTGGTTTTTTGCGCACCAACGACCTGTGCGTGCCGGCGCCCGGCGTGGCCAAAAAGCATCTCTGGTTTCGCTTTGACGACGGCGACGGCCTGATGGTGGAGCCCTATCGCGGCAAAACGGTCAGAGTGGACGGCGAAGCATTCAAAACGCGGCGCGAGCCGCTCTATATGGCGCATGGTTCCCGCCTGTACGTAGGCGGGACGGAGCTGCGCCTGCGCCTGTTCGCGGGCTTTGAGGCCGCCGCCGCGAGGCGTCCTTTTGCGGACGACGTTGGGGAGGACGACGCGCGGGAGGATACGCCGGAGGCCGCGGCCGCCCGGCAGCTTGCGATGCAGCAGATGTGGATGCACCAGCAGATGATGCGGCAATTTGCCCAGCAGCAGGCCTACCAGCAATGGGCGGCCCAGCAGTGGACGGCGCAGAACGCGGGCGTAGGCACGCCTTCCGCCGATCAGCCTGGGCGGGAAACCACGCAGGAAGAGGATATTCCCATGAACGATGGGACGCCGGCTGCGTCCGAGATAGCACAAACAGCGCTCTCGGGCTATGAACAGTTGGCGGAGGACGGCGATGGCAGCGATGTATTTGGCCCGCCCGCGGATGCGTCGGCCATGGATTTTGCGCCTGTCGTCCGGGGCGGGGCTTCCATGCCCGACGCCGGACAGACCGTTTTTGAAACGGACGATGTTTTCTATCCGCCCATGAACGACGACGCGGACGAAGCCTGGCCCTACGCGCCCTTTCCGCAATCGGACGCGAAGTTTGAGAGCCACGGATACACCTATCCGGAATACGTGGAGCCGGACGAGGTGGACGAGGACATGACCGACGCCGCCGCCCCGCCCAAGAGCGTCTATATCGGCCACGACGAGGCGGAGCTGGCGAAGAAAAAGCTATGGGACAAGTACCTTGGGGGAGGGGTGAAGCGATGAGCAGAAAACGCCCCCAGCCGCGAGAGGAACGCGACCGCAAGCGCCGTCCCGAACACGGTCGCCATCCTGACCGCCGCCTTGTTTCGGCCATGATGTTGTTTTATTTCAGCGCCTTTTTATTGATCGCGCTGAACGGTGAAATTGAGTGGGAGGGCTTCGCCCTGGCGGCGATCGTGCCCGCGTTTATCTATATCTCAACAATGTGGCTGCCGCGCTTTTTCCCGGCGGACAAGCTGCTGCTCGCCATCGCGAACTTCCTGTGCGCGCTGGGCGTTTTAGTGCTGTATTCCACCGACCGGGGCGCGGGCACCTCCCGAGGTATACAGCAGGCCATGTATTATGGCGTGGGCATCGTCGCGATGCTGATTTGCATTATGGTGGTGCGCTATGTGCGCCACTGGAAATTTATGATCAAGATCGTGCTGGTTGGCTCTGCGCTGCTTCTGGTGCTGCCGTTAGCCATCGGTACGGAGCAAAACGGCGCGACAAACTGGATCAACATTGGCGGAACAAGCCTCCAGCCCAGCGAACTTGTCAAGCTGGCGCTCCTTTTGGTGCTGAGCTATTATATGAGCCGCCACCGCTTTTTGCCGTGGTTCCTGTTCGCGCTGTTCTCCCTTGGGGTACTGATGCTTCAAAAGGATCTGGGAACCGCGCTTATTTATTACGCTACCACGCTTTTCCTGTTTTACGCCTCCACGGGCAATTTGCCTCTGACCGGGCTTGGACTGGTGGGCGGCGCGGGCGCGGCGGTGCTGGGTTATACGATGTTCGCCCACGTTAAAAAGCGCGTAGCCATCTGGCAAAACCCATGGATTTATTACGAAACCGCCGGGTACCAGATCGCGCAGATGCTGATGGCCATCGCGTCCGGCGGGCTGTTCGGCGTGGGCTTGGGCCTGGGCGCGCCGCGCGTGATTCCCGTGTATTTTACGGATTGTATCTTCGCCGTTATCTGCGAGCAGTTCGGCATCATTTTCGGCATTCTGGTGCTGGTGATGTACGTTATCCTGATTCTTCGCGGTACTTCCATCGCGACGTCGGCCCGGCACAGCTTCCATGCGCTTTTGGCCATGGGCGCGACGGCCATGCTGGGCGTACAGACCTTTGTGATCATCGGAGGCGTGCTCAAGATGATTCCGCTTACCGGCGTCACCATGCCGTTTGTCAGCTACGGCGGCACCTCGTTGGTGAGCTGTATGGGCCTGATCGGCCTGCTTCAGGGTGTGGCGAGCGTTAACCAGGACGATTTGGCCTACGACTATGAAATTAGCCACTCCATGCAGGAGGAGGCCCTGCTGCCTGAGGCGGATAGGGAATAGGAAGGGGAGGATACCGATATGAAACAGCAGCGCTTTCGCTTTCGGGTGCTGACGCTGGTCGTCATCGGCCTGTTGGGCCTGGCGGGCGTTTACGGCTTTTACTCGGTATCCACCTATGGCAGCCGTTGGTTCAGCAGCACGCGCAACGCGCGCTACCGCACGGCAAAGAGCAGTGTGATACCGGGGGATATCATCGATAAAAACGGCGTTGTCCTAGCCTCCACGGATGAGGATGGGGTTCGAACCTATCAGAGCAACATCAAAAGCCGCCGCGCGGTTGTCCATCTGCTGGGTGATGAGGAGGGCAACGTGGCAAACGGCGTGGACTCCTTCCAGGCCAACTACCTTCTGGGCTTTGAAACCAGCCTGTCCGAACGGGTAAACGCGTTGCTTCGCGGCCAGACGCGGCGGGGCGATAACGTGACCCTGACCGTGGATAGCAAGCTGTGTACCGAGATCGTCAATATATTTGAAAGCGGGTCGAAGACAAAGGGCAAGAGCGGCGCGGCGGTTGTGATGAACTACAGAACCGGCGAAGTGCTCGCGCTGGTGAGCCTGCCGGTGTTTGACCCGCAGAACATCACCGACGAGGTCCGCGGCAGCGCTCAGCATCCATTTTGGAACCGTGCGCTTCAAAGCACTTTGCCGCCCGGCTCCACGTTTAAAATCATCACCGCGGCTTCGGCGTTGCAAAACATGGGGGACGCGGATACGCGTGTTTTCGAGTGCACCGGCGCGACCCAGGTGCTCGACCAGGTCATCCATGATTACAACAAAGCGCAGCACGGGCAGGTAACGCTTCAAAAGGCGTTCCGCGTCAGCTGCAACAACGCCTTTGCGCAAGCGGCGCTGCTGCTTGGGGACGACGCTTTGCGCAGGACGGCCGAGAGCTTTGGGTTTAACGACAATTTTCTTTTCCGAGATTTTGTGGTGGAAAACAGCGTTTATCCGACAAAAAACCGCAATAACGTGGAAATCGCGTGGAGCGGTGCGGGGCAGAGCCAAGTGGCGGCCACGCCGTTGCATATGTGCATGGTGGCGGGCGCCGTCGCCAACGGCGGCGTAATGATGGAGCCTCGGCTGCTTGCCCGCGTGGAGAGCCCTACGGGCGTGGTGCGCCTGAAATACTCGCAGAAGGCGTACACAAAGGCATGCACGCCTGAAATCGCCGCAAAGCTGGACGCTTATATGAAGGACGTCGTAAAAAGCGGCACGGGCACGCAGGCGCAGGTGAGCGGATTGACGGCCGCCGGTAAAACGGGAAGCGCCGAAAGCTCGGTTGATGGCAAGGACGTCACCCATGCCTGGTTTGTGGGCTATATCGCGGATGAAAAATATCCATACGCCGTGAGCGTCCTGGTGGAGGACGGCGGCAGCGGCGGCAGCGTGGCGGCGCCCATCGCCGGCGAGATTTTTGCCTATCTGAAAAGGAACGCGGCGCAATGAGCAAAGAGGGGCGAGCGGAAATGAACGTCGTGATCAAGGATATCGCAAAGGCGGCGGGGGTGTCGCCGGCTACGGTTTCCAACGTGCTCAACGGGCGTAAGAACGTCGGTGAGGCAACACGGGAGCGCGTGCTGGCCATTTGCCGGGAAATGGATTATCAAACCAATCCCTACGGCAGGGCGCTCAAAAGCGGCGAGAGCAAAATTATCCTTTTTAATTTCAGCGACTTTGACCGGCAGTTTTACCTGAAAATCATCCATGGAATCAGCGATTATGTGTACGCCAGCCATTATGATCTGATTATCTGCACGAGCGGCTCCTGCGAGCGCTTTATGTCCAAGAGCTTCACCAGCGGCTGCGTCATGCTGGACAGAAGCTGCAACGATCAGCTGCTTATTCAGAAGGCGCGCAGGGGCTATCCGATCGTCGCGATGGACCGCGTTTTGGACGAGCCCAACATCAAAAGCCTGATCGTCAACAACTACACACCCATGTGCGAGCTGGTGCGGGGACTGGCGGACCGGGGCTACCGTCGCTTCGCTTTTTTGGGCGGCCTGGACACGTTGGATAACCAAGAGCGCTACGCCGCCTTTCGCGACGTGCTTAAGGAGCGCGATATCCCCTTCCGGCGCGAAAGCTATCTGACCGGAGATTATCGTGAGAAAAGCGGTTATCAGGCGGCCAAGCTGCTGCTGATCGGCGAAAGCCTGCCCCAGGCGCTGGTGTGCGCCAACGATAACATGGCCATCGGGGCGATTCGGGCGCTCCGGGAGGCCGGTGTGCGCGTGCCTGAGGACGTGGCCGTTACGGGCTTTGACGATACGCAGATGGCCGAGGTGCTGGGGCTGACGACGGTTGCCATCCCCAACTACGAGCGGGGATATCTGGCCGCGCAATACCTGATCGCCAATATCCGGGGCGCGCAAAGCTTTGAACCGTTTAAAATTCAAGCCAGAGTAGTCTGGCGTAATACGGTTTTACTCAACGCAGGTGGAGAAAGGGAAAAGTCGATTGGTGGGAATTAATCGAATCAAAAAGTAAAACAGAATAAATTTTACTTGATATTTATAAAAAATCGCTTATATTTACACATTATCACAAGTTAAATTGAAATACTTTAGATAAAATTCACAAATATCATTGACAAATTCAAACGCCAGCCTTATAATGCGGGTAAATCGATAAACTGATTATCGACCCCTTGAAACATCATAAGGAGGAACCTGAAATGAAGGCTTGGAAATCCATCGTCAGTCTGGTGCTGTCACTGTGCATGCTGCTTGGCATGGGTCTTGCGGGCGCGCAGGCCGAATCCGCCGGCAAAATCGTCATTTTCCAGCAAAAGACCGAAATTTACGACCAACTGGTGGCTCTCGCCGCCGCGTACCAGCAGGAAACCGGCGTGGAGGTCGAGGTGTGGCCCATCGCCGGCGACGATTACTACCAGAACCTGAAAACCTACATGGCCAGCGAATCCGGCCCCACCGTATTCTCCTTAAACTCGCGCAGTGAAATTGAGGAAATGTCCGGCTACCTAGCCGATTTGGGAGAGCTCGAGGTCGTCGGTAAAATCCAGAAGGACCTGCTTGCCGTTGTGGAGGATAAGACGGTTGGCATCCCCATGACCGCCGAGGGTTTTGGCGTTATCTACAATAAGGCTTTGGTTGACCCCGCCGCGATCTCCACCATGGATGGGCTGATTGCGTTTATCCAGTCGCAAAAGGATACGGGCGTGACCGGCCTTGGACTGTCGCAGGAGGGCTATTTCCTCATCGGACAGATTCTCAACTATCCCTTTGCCGTTCAGGAAGACCCAGCCGCCTTCTGTCAGCAGGTGTATAGCGGCGAGGTGAATATCGCGGACGTTGCACAGTTCCAGGAGCTGGCAAAGCTGTTTGCCGCCATCCGTGAGAACCAGAAGAACCCCCTCGAAGTAACCTATGACGGCAACTGCGGCGATTTCGCTACCGGCAAGGCTGCGGCGATCCATCAGGGCAACTGGTGCTACGGCATGTTTTCCAGCTACGAAATCAATTTTGAGATGGGCATGACGGGCGTGCCGGTGGGCGGCAACACCGCCATCGCCGTGGGCATTCCCTCCTGCTGGTTTGTCAATGCCGACGCCTCCGAGGATGAGCAGAAGCTGGGCAAGGATTTCCTCAACTGGCTTTACACCTCCGAAACCGGCACGCATTACCTGATGGATGAGTTCGGCTTCCTGCCCGTCGTGGACGGCATGACCTCCGAGAGCCTTGACCCCATCTCCGCGTGCGTGGCCGAAGCGATTGCCGCCGGCAACATCGTGGACTGGACCTTTAATACCGAATGGCCCGCGAGCGTGATCATGAACAACCTCGTGCCCGTGGCCGAAGCGTTCTTCACCTCCGACATGACGGACGCGGAACTGCTAAAGCAGCTCAACGACGCCTTTGTGACGGCGGCCAACGAGTAATCACCGGAGGGGGCGTTTGTACGGGAGAAGGGAAGCGATAGGGGTTTCTGGCTGTTCAATCGCCGCGGGCTAAGCCCGTTCGTTTCACAGCCAGACTGCGGGAAGCTTGCGCCTCTTTGATAGAGGCGGACAGCCCACTGGGCTGGCGCTGCCCTCCGTCTCCTATACCCACGACAAGGGCTTTGCCCTTAACTGGGGGCGGGGGCGGGCGCATAGTCCCATCGTTTCCCCTCGCTCTCCTGTGCGCAGCGCTCCCTCCCGCCTTTTTGGAGAGGAAAGCACATGACCATGAAAAAACGCTGGTTTGCGTTGTTTACGGCGCCGCTGTTCGCGGTTTTCATCATTGTGGTGATCGCGCCGTTTTTATCCGGACTGTATTACTCCTTTGTTTCATGGAACGGACTGCCGAAAAACCCCATGAAGTTTGTGGGCGTGGAAAACTACGTCAAGGTATTTAACGACGCGCGGTTTATGGCCTCGCTTGGCCGCACTACGCTGTTTACGCTGATTACGATGGTATCGGTAAACGTCCTGGGCCTTGGCTTTGCGCTGATTGTTACCACAAAGCTCCGGTTTCGCAACGTGGGGCGCGTGATGATCTTTATGCCGTACCTGATCGGCGGGCTGCTGCTGGGCTACATCTGGCAGTTTATTCTGGGCGACTGCCTGTCCACCTTGGGGCAGATGACCGGGCGGACGGACCTGTTTTTCTATTGGCTCTCCAACCGCCAGTTTGCGTTTGTGGGGTTGGTCGTCGTTGCCACCTGGCAGATGGCGGGCTATATGATGATTATCTACATCGCGGGGCTGCAATCCATTTCGGATGATGTGCTGGAGGCCGCCAACGTGGATGGCGCGAGCTACTGGCAGACGCTTTTGCGCATCCGGCTGCCGCTTTTAATGCCCTCCATTACGATTTGTCTGTTTTTGACGCTTTCCAACTGCTTTAAAATCTATGACGTCAACCTGGCGCTGACGGGCGGCGGCCCGGCCAACGCCACGGAAATGGTTTCCATGAACATCTTTACCGAAATTTTTGCCAAGAGCCATTATGGATATGGGCAGGCGAAGGCCATCGTGTTCTTCGTCATCGTCGCTGTGATTACGATGTTTCAGGTGCGCATGACATCCAAGCGGGAGGTGGAAATGTGATGAAAACCGTTACAGCTCCCCAGACCCCGGTTGTCAGGAAACACCGGCACGCGCTTGGCAACGCCGCGCTGCTTTTGTTCTGCTGCGTTTACCTGTCGCCGCTGTACATCATCGTCGTCAACTCCTTCAAAAGCCGGGCCGAGCTGTACGAAAACGTGCTTGCCCTGCCGGAAAGCTTTACATGGCAGTACTATCAGGGCGCCATGGAAAAGATGGATTTTCTCAACGTTTTTAAAAATTCGCTGATCGTCACGCTGTGCTCGGTGGCGGTGATCGTTGTGTTGTGCGCGATGGCCGCGTGGATGCTGGTGCGTACCAAAACCAGGCTGAGTCGGTTCCTTTACAGCTTCCTGATTGTGACGATGCTTATCCCCTTTCAGACGGTGATGATGCCCCTGATGCAGGAAATGAACACGTTTACCAAGGCGCTGGGCGTTCCGATGAAAAACTCGCTGGGCGGGCTTGTGTTTATGTATGTGGGCTTCGGCGCGGGCATGGGCGTGTTTCTGTTCCATGGATTCATCAAATCGTCGGTGCCCGTTTCGCTGGAGGAAGCGGCGATCATCGACGGGTGCAACATCTGGCAGGTGTTCTGGCGCATTGTGTTTCCCATTTTGAAGCCGACAACCGTCACCGTGGTGATTCTGGACGTGATCTGGATATGGAACGATTATCTGCTGCCGTCCCTCACGCTGACAAGCAACAGTATTAAGACCATCCCCGTGATGACGTCGCTGTTTTTCGGCACGTATACGATTGAGTGGAACATGGCGATGGCCGCGCTCACGCTGACGATTATCCCGGTGATCGCATTCTATTTCAGCGCGCAGAAACACATCATCAAGGGCATCATGGCCGGCGCCGTCAAGGGCTGAGCCGCGATGGGCGAGGAAGGATACGCATGCACAGAATCTACCGTGTCGAGAGCCTGACCGTCACCTCCCGGGAGCTCGCGCTTCAGGAGACGCTTTTTCACAACGCGAACGGCTATATCGGCGTGCGGGGCACGCTGGAGGAAGGGGTGCCGGAGGGCATGGATACCATGCGCGGCACCTATATCAATGGGTTTTACGAAACCGTGCCCATGAAGCAGGCTGAAAAGCTGACCAACGTAGCTGAGGAAAAGGAAGCCATGATCAACGCGGCGGATACGCAGACCATCCGTTTCGCGTTTGATGGGGAATGGTTTTCGCCGTTTGAGGGCGAGCTGCTTGAAAACAGGCGGTCGCTCGACATGGATGCGGGCGTGACGGAAAGGCGCGTGCGTTGGCGCGCCCCTAAAGGGCGCGAGGTTGTGCTTGTGTTTCGCCGCATGACGTCGTTTGAAATTCCGGGGCTTTTTACCATCGACTGCGAAATCACCCCCGTTAATTTTTCAGGCGAGGTGAAGGCGGAGAGCCTTCACAGCGGGTTGGTGCGCAACTACGCCAACCCGGACGATCCCCGGCTGGCGGGGGAAAGCGCGTGCCACCTTTTGCCGGAGGGCGCGGAGGTGTCGGAGGAAGCGAGCAGCCTGACCGTACGCACCAAAGTAAGCGGGCTTACGCTGACCAGCGTCGTCCGCCATTGGCTGAGCCTGCCCTGCGAGGCGGAGGCCGGCTATGACCAGGCGGCGCACCGGGCGGCGTTTTGCTGCCGCATAAGGCTTGAGCGCGGACAGACGCTTCGCTTTGTCAAATACTGTACGTTTGCCGATTCTGTCCGCGAGGCGGATACGCGCGGCGCGGCGAAGCGGTTGATGGCGGAGGCCTACGGGCGGATTGACGGGCTGTACGATTGCCAGCGCGCGACGCTTCAGGCGTTCTGGAAGCAGGCGGATATGGAAATTGGCGGCGACGGGGACGCGAACCTTTCCATGCAGTTCAACCTCTATCAGCTTTTTCAGTCGGCCGGGCGCGACGGACATTGTAGCATCGCCGCCAAAGGCCTTTCCGGCGAGGGATACGAGGGGCATTATTTCTGGGACACGGAAATGTATATGCTCCCGTTTTTCACCATGACGATGCCCGGCCTGGCCCGAAAGCTGCTGAGCTACCGCTTTGGCACGCTGCCGCAGGCCCGCGCGAACGCGCGGCTTTTGGGACACGGGAAAGGCGCGCTGTTTCCGTGGAGAACCATCACGGGACGGGAATGCAGCGGATATTTTCTCGCGGGCTCGGCGCAGTACCATATCGACGGCGATATCGCCTATGCGGTAACGGCCTATTATACCGCCACGGGCGACCGGGAGTACATGATAGCGCAGGGCGCGGAAATTTTGCTGGAAACCGCCCGCCTGTGGATGGACGTGGGTTATGAGGCGGAGGGGCGCTTTCGGATTAACGCGGTGACGGGGCCGGATGAATACACCTGCCTGGTCAACAACAATTACTATACCAACGCTTGCGCGAAGCACAATCTGCAATGGGCCGTCGAAGCGGCGGCGCTTTTGCGCGGGTGGGGCTGCTACGGGGCGTGGGCCGCGAAGCTTCATGTGAGCGAGGAAGAGCTTGCGGCGTTTGCCCGGGCCGCTGAAACGATGTATTTGCCCTACGATGAGCGCCTTGGCATCAACCCGCAGGACGATTCCTTTCTGGATAAGCCGATTTGGGATTTGGCCGCGACGCCCAGAGAGAATTTCCCTCTTTTGCTGCATTACCATCCCCTGTACCTGTACCGCCATCAGGTTTGTAAGCAGGCGGATACGGTGCTCGCGCATGTGATTTTTGACGGCTTGGCCGATGAGGAAACGCAGAGGCGTTCTTTTGAGTACTATGAGCGCATTACCACGCACGATTCGTCGCTGTCCAACTGCATTTTCTGCATCGAGGCATGCCGGCTGCACCTGCGCGACAAGGCGTGCGCTTACTTTGGCGACAGCGTAAAAACCGACCTGCTCAACACCCACCAAAACACCCGCGACGGCATCCATACCGCCAACATGGGCGGATGCTACATGGCGGTCGTTAACGGTTTTGCCGGGCTCAGGCTTTGCGGGGACGGCATATACGCGGATCCGACGCTGCCCAAAGGGTGGACGGAATACCGCTTTGCCTTCCAGTACCGTGGCAGCCGGATGCGCTTTTTCGCCACGGCTGCCGAATGCTCGCTGACCCTGCTGGAGGGCGGGCCTGTGCGCGTATGCCTGCGCGGCGGGTGGGGAACGCTCGCGGCGGCGGGAGATGAGATTCGGGGGAAGATGGAGTAGCGCGGCGGCGGCGCATGATGGAGAATACGGGGGAAACGTGCCGGACTCCTTATTTGCGATAGAGAAGCACAATAAAAGGGTAAAAATGCAAACCGCTCAGCCGTCTTTCTGGCGACTTTCGCTCATCATTGGATAAACTGTACCTCCGCAGCCAGTTTTTTGTTCGCGTAAGCAAAGATTTGCATTTTCCTTTCTCCTTTCAAATTGTTTTAATCCGAAAGGAGCATAGGTGGGGAAACGGCACATTAGGTTTGGGAAAATCACAGAGAGAGCACCCGACTGTTTTGATCGGGTGTTATAGTCATATAAATCACTTGGATAATGAAAGAAACATCATTACATGTTCATCCTTGCTTTATCACCTCATTCATAGACTTCGATTGTCATCCTTAATCGCGATGTTTTAGCTGGCTTGCTCTGCACATATCATTTTGACTATTTGTTGTATACGAGCGATAAATTGGCTGTCATTGTATTGCTTTGCTAAATAACGGTCGATCTCCAAAATCATCTGATCATGTAGGCTGCCAATAATATCTAGAAAGCTTGGGCCGGGGAAAAATAAGTTGGGCGCAATCTTCCCTTGGTAGACGTTGATGTCCTGCGGACTTACTATATATCGCCAACTTTGAATTTCTTCATATTCGGCATTTATCTCATCAAGACGAGACTGTGCTTCGCGTTGCATGGTATCAGATGAATGAGCAAGTGCTGCTTGAGCTTTTTCTTGTTCTTCCTGCAGTTTTTTAGAATGGCTGGCAAATTGCGGATGCTCAACAGGTGTGCTTTCGCTAGGATAAAGAGTAATTTTATGCAGCGGACTCATATGCTCTAGCGTGTAGGCGACATATTCCATTGCTAAATCGACATTTTGGCTAAAAGGATTAATTACATATAGTTTGAGTGAACCTTTGATCGGTTGAGCTTTGATATCATTAGGTGAGAGTAATAGCATATGCTTGCCGGCCCACGCGCCGGTGTCCAGCAAGTCAGTTTCTGCCGGGTAAAATATCCAGGTTTTTTCAGATTCATAGTCTGGATTTTTGCGTATACACACATCGTCTAATTCTCGAAAAGAAGCGAGAAGTTCGTGAAACAATGGTGTGTCAAAGTTCAGCGGTTCTTGGGTGTATTGATAATTGGCTATATAGTTACGAAGCAGAGTATCTAGTAGCCAGCGCTGAGGTGCGGCCGCGCCGACCAACTGATACTGATCTAATTCCTCAACATTCAACGTGCGCCACGAGCGAAGCACATCCAGGAATTCATCATAATGCACAGGCACTCGATCTGTTCCAAATAAATCGGCCAAAGCTTGAGGATCTATCGTGTCTGCGAAAATACTTATACCTACGGGCGCTGCAAACAGTTTCCCATTATTTTTCACTTTCGCGACAATAGAGGGATACATCTGCTCGATCCTTGTTGCGATTTTGGGGTTGGCCGATAAATCGACAAAATAGCCCTTTTCGAATATTGGTGTGATATCAAAATATTGCGTGTCGAGCACAAAGATATCGTAGTTTGAACTCTGAGTTAAGAGTGCTTGAACCAAATCCTCGGATGTTTCAAAAAATTCAATTGGCTCTCGGATGGATACTTGCGTATACTTTTGAGAAAAGGAACGGTTAGCCTCTGTATCGGGTGTTCCGTAGATTGTCAGCGTGCGGATATCCGCCTGTTGCGATGTATCATACGCAGCAACAAAGTCGATGCCAGGTATGAGGTAGCGTCCTTGAGCGAGCATACCGGCACATTCTAAATCGTATGTTGCAGAAATCGAAGTGAGCGTTTCGAAATGTCCATCCGCATCTATGGAATAAATTGCACCATCGCCGCAAAAAAGCATCTTACCAGCCTCGCACACAAACCCACTAGCCGTGCGTTCTAGATCAGCCACAAAGTGAGCCGTATTTTGCCATGGGTTCAGTTGATATAGACTCAGAGCTTCGGTACCAAGCACGCCAATCCATAGAGTATTGTCATCCTCAACGGCAAAATGGTAGGCGTTTTCATAGTCAAATTTGGTTTGCTTACCTGTTGCCAAATCAAAGCAGAAAAGATAGGTGGTGCCAGGAACCTTCGCTTGCTGGTCGGTATGGATAAAATACAAATTACCATTATACACGCTGACTTCTTTAATAGGCTTGATATAGCGGTATCCATCCTCAATACGCGTCATATTTTCCCATTCCAAAAAGTAAAGGGGTGAAATGGACCCGTTTGCCCGTGTGTCAATCTTGTAGACTATACCATTAAATAAATTCAATCCACACAAATAATTATCAATTTCTACAAGTACGGATATCGCATAGGTATTGTCGTCACCCTCCGGATAGCCATATTGGAAAGGAGAAAAAGTTGTGGAAATCTCTTGAAACGATGTTTCTCCTCCAGACACAGCCACTAATCGTCCGTCGTTTGTGAGACCATAGATCGTTTCTTCTACAACCGTCGTAGAAATGAACTCAGCGTTAGGCAAGCCAAGCGTGTAGTAGGACGTATCGGCATAGGCAGTCGGCAAGAAGCAGCAGATCACCGTCAGTGCAATGAGAATAATTATACGTTTCATACATATACCTCCGTTTGTTGATATTTGAAGATGCCGGGGCATCAAACAATACGCTTTTTTAGTCTTATTTTACAAGAAATCACATAAATTATAAAAAGTAAAATAATCAGGATCACAAGTTTAAAAAAGCTTTCCTCTAAGGTAAGTCCATATTGAGCGTTATCTGGAAGATAATGTTTTAATTGGGCTAATGCACAAGGTATCCATCTATAAACATCAATGCCTAGTAAATTGTAGGAAGTAATATTCATGAGAACACAAATAATAGCCATTATACTTCCCATCAAATTTTCTGTTATGGTATCCACCACCAAAACAATAAGCCCAAGGAATGTAAATACAAGAGTTTGCAAGAAAAACTGAATAAATAACGCTTGGTACATTGAGAAATTGATTAATATATCTATATTGGGCGTTATGTAGGCAAACCCATTGTTTTTAATGCTTTTGATCAAACACAACCATGCATCGGTTTGTTCCAAAGTAGATTGGAATGGAAATCTAAACGCAAGTAGAACCAATAGTATTGTTATAGAATAAATGATCGAAATGGATAAAATACAAACAAAGTTTTTTCGTGCTATTGTTTTTGGATTAAGCAAACCATCTTGTATGGGTCTACGAATCATAAATACTGAAAAGGCAATCATTCCAAATTGCAAAACGTTTTGAACAATAATATCGTTTAATACTTGTGGGTATATATATAAATCAAACTTTAACGCTTCTCCTAAGGCTATGCTTTTCCATGGAACAATCAGTAAATAAAGAAATACGAGGATAATAGTTCCAATACATATAAATGGAATTTTATTTATTATACTTATGTGAGCGTTTTTATTGATTTCATGCTTTTTCCCCACAATCGTAAATTTGCAGATGACCCACAGAAGAAATAACGCGACTAGAACACTCGCGCATGATAATAAAATTGTGTAGGCTTCAGAATGACTAATTGTTTCCATACTCAACCAGCGATCCATTCGCAACTCTAGCGGTACTCCTATTAAACGCTCAGCCTGACGATAAAAGAAACGAAATAAAGGCGGTAGAATAACGAGCCCTGATACAGAACGTAACCACAGAACACCCATGAGGATGATCCCGCCCCATAACGTTCCCTTTAAGAAGGAAAGAGACAGTGCCACTAATATATAGGTAAACGGGGATCCTTTAGAAATATAATGAATGTAAGGTGCCGTCGCTATATTATTGGCAAAATCAGCTGTTGAAAACGGCAGAATACATGACGCAATGATAAAATAAGACAACGTTCCACAAAGGCAAGCAAATCCTGCCAAGGAAGAGAAGGCAGCAAAGCGATGAATTCCCTTGTATATTGTCTTTTGATATCGATTGGATAAGGATAGCAAAAGATATGCCAAGGGTACAGAAGAGATCATAGCGACTAAATAAGTACCAAATTGACCGGCAAAAGTATACGAACCGAAAAAAAAGTAAAGTACAGACAGCTTTTGTGTTGTAAAAGCATAGGCCAGATCTATGTAGTTATCTGCAAAATAGCAACCAGGGATCAATATACATACTAACGCAAATAATATACATGTTCTAGAAATTAATATGGAATGCAGTTCTTTCATGCGTACTCCTTTGCCATAATATTTGGCTGGGAATACACTTCCCAGCCACAATATTATCGTTACGGGGTAAATGTTGCATATACTATCAGACCAGAAGTTGCGGTGCTACTATCATCCATTTTACTCAAAAAATAGACAGGAGTAGAATTTCCAACGGATTTTGTGTAAGAATAATCATTGTCAACACCTTGGCGATTCCAAGTCCAGTAAGAACTAACGCTGCCTGTGCTTGTGCTATCGATTCTGGCGCGACCACCCCATACATATGTTGTGCCTACATTGGATTTGGAATCGTTGATTTTCATGTGCCACTTATTCGTTGTATTACTTTTAGTGGCGCTTCCAGATTGATGGGTAGTTGTGTAATTTGAAAAACTAGTATCAATTGTAACTGCCCATGCAGTCGAGCATGCAACGAGGAGAATGCAAACCAACATGAACATAGCACAAATTCGCTTTTTCATTAATGTTTCCTCTTTTCTCTATCATATATGATACAGTCATGTAAGGTTCTCATTTTCAGTTGCCCATTGGTATCATCTCCTCTGTATATTCAAGAAAATCTAAATGTGCCTCATTCCTCATGGCCGGAACGCAGTTGTTCCGGAACAGACGCCTCATAGGAACCATGAGCGCTTGGTATTCCCGCACAGATAACACCATACTGATAGAGCCAATTTGTAATGCAGGCCAGTAATCCCGTCATTGAGCACCCCTCCTATTTATTTTGATGGCTGTATTATAGCAGATTTAACCCTGAAAAAATTTTTCGTGGCACGGAATGGGTCTATTTCGGCGCAGGACATAGCTTTTCTTTATTTATAGGCATGGAAACTAACAATGCAATCCGCCTGGACGGTCTGCCTGAACGGGATAAAAACCGCTTTGTGGCCATGTTTCAGGTATATGCCGACAATCCTTATATTTCCGATTGATCGGTAACAAACGGCTATTTCCTTTGCCTCACGCTTCACGATTGACATAGGCGAAATCATCCGGTACTATGATAAGCATCAGGGTCATAATGGCGCTGCAAGGAGGTCCTGCCGTGTGATGCATGTCGTTATATGTGAAGATGAACGCTGCTTTCAGGACGTGCTGTGCAATGCTATTGAAAATTGGAAAATAGTCTCCAACCATCCGGATGTAGTTTGCACCTGTTTTAGTTCATCCGAAAAATTTTTGGAATGCTGGGGGAAAGGGCTTCCTACCGATCTTCTGTTTTTGGATATTCAAATTCCGAATGAAATCAACGGTATGGCACTTGCTAAAAGAATTCGGCAGCGCGATCAAACCGTTTCCATCGTATTTGTCACAAACTATGCGGATTTTGTATATGAAGGGTATTCTGTCAATGCGGTGCGCTACTTGAAAAAGCCAATTCGAAGTGAAGATATTGATGCGTGTATGGACATCGCATATCTTCACTTCGAATTGTTGTCGCGGGAAAAGCTTTCGGTGATCTGCCGGGATCAGCGGTTGGTTTTACCTTTTTCAGAAATCATTTATGTTGAAATCCAATCACATTATTTGGTGTTGGCGCTTCACCATTCTACAGAAAAGCCGGAAACGCGCGCCCGCTTACAAGATTTTGCAGAGCGGCTCCCCAAACAGCTTTTCGCCCAGTGCCACCGTAGTTACATTGTCAATCTAGATCATATTCGCCGCCTTACAAGAGAATGCATAACGATGTCCAATCAAGCTCGGATTCCTGTTTCTCAAACATTTGCAGTATCTCTCAGAAAAAAATATGACTGTTATTACATGGGCTACAAAAGCTAATAGTGAGTACGTAAGGAAGGAGATTAGCATGACAGTCGGATGGATGATTTTTGAGATAGCGATCAATTTATATCAGTCATTGCTTTATTTGTTTTTCTTAAAAAATTGCGTTCCTCTCGCAAAATCAAGCAAAGCGATGGATATTCTTTGTGTTTTAGCATGTGCCGGATTCTATACACTCTATCTGTTTTTTGATATAGCCGTTACGGATAGTCTCAACGTTTTGATTTTATTTCTATATCTGTTATACATGTCAGAGGAACGCTGGTATGTCTTGGCGTTATGGGTTATGGTCAAAGAAGTCATTGTTATTGCAACTGTTGGTTTCATGTTGCAATTGTGCCAAGCGGTCACTTCTGCTACTCATGCCATGCTGATGGAAATCGGCCCGCTTCGCCTAGTCTTTGTTATATCGACCAATCTAGTGCTGTTTCTAGTGCTGTTTATCTTCTTACGAAGAATGAAAAAAACCGACTCGCCCCTGTCTCTTCAGGCGTTGCTTTACTTTTTAGTTACGAACACCGCCGTTTTATTTGCCATCGAAATGATTTTTTCTTTACAGGAGACATATCTCGACACGCCGGATTGGCATGTCTTTGCGGCCTATGGGGCTTTGCTCGTGTGTTCGGTCCTATCCGTATTCCTGTATCATATTATGACCGGTATCGTACAAAAGGAGAATCAGGCACAGGCTGCACTCAACCATGCCCGGCTAACCAGAAAGCACCAGATGGTTCTTAAAGATATGTACACTGATATGATTGCCCGCCAGCACGACTTTAGGCATCAGCTTCAAACGATTGAGCAATTGGTAAATCAGGGCAATTCAGAGGAGGCAAAGGCCTATTTGGCAGAATATGAGAAAGAAATCTCTGAGGACAAAATGATTATTACGGGTTCAATTGCCGTAGACGCGCTACTGACGGCGAAGTTGTTGGCCTGTAAACAATATGATATCGAGTTTCGTTTTGTGCAATGCCCCCTCGGCAATCTGCCCATCAGCGAAATTGATTTCTGCGCTATTGTGGGGAACTTGTTGGACAACGCGATTGAGGGAGTCTGCCGTATTGCTGACATGCAAAATCAAAAATGGATATGCTTGAGCTTCAACCGAGTGTGGGACACGTTTTCCATCCACTGTGAAAACAATATGGCAATCCAAACCGTCAAGCGGCACTCACGCGGCTTCTTTACTGCCAAAGAAAGTGACATAGTCAACCATGGGTTCGGCATCCGCAATATTGAGCTGATTGTTGAAACCGCCAACGGTTTTTGCACCTTTGAAGCCGCCGATAATGTATTTACCGCCAATGTTACCCTGCCATATCCCATTCAGGAGGCTATTGCATGCAGCAAATCGTAGACAGAATTGTTGCGTTTTTTGAAAAAAAGGGCGCAATATCGACAGCTGACCGCGAAGTATACGCTTACGGGGTCGACGCTGCTCTATATACTTTCATCAGTACGGCGGGGCTGATTTTGATCGGCTGTCTTTGGGAAAGAACGCTGGAAACCGTGCTTATTATTTCGATTTTCTATATCAACCAAAGCCTTGGCGGTGGTTTTCACGCAACAACTCACCGGAAATGTTTTCTGACCATGGCGGTTGGTCTGATGTGCTGCTTAAGTATGTTCCGGCTACCTAATTCGCTGCCCGTGTACTCGGCGTTGGCGGTTATATCCTTGATACTGATGATGAAATATCCGCTGATTTTGCACAAGAACAAGGCCCACTTAGCGACCAAACAGAAAGAGTTATGTAAACGATCGAGAATCCTTCTGGCGGTTCAAGCAATATTCTTAATTCTTGTTGTGCTGTGGGGTAATGATATTATCATTCAAGCGTTTTGTATGGCGCTTGTCGGGTGTGGAGTGTCGAGAATATCGGTTGTTTTACGGAAATAGCAGGAACCAATATTATGGCCGGGAATGCCGCCCGCAATCGTTCGTCCTCTGCTCACCTGCGCTTTGTTTGATCTGACCCGATCCCCACCGCATCCGCCCGTTGACAAATGGAAAGAAGTTCATATAATTAGTTTGTCTAATTAATTAGTTTGAGGGAGATCGACATGGATACCTTCAGCCGGGAGCTTAACGACCTGATGATGGACACCTACCGTTCCATCGGCATTCTGGAAGAGGCCATGCTCAAGGACCTTTCGCACGGCGCGCTGTCCATCAGCGAGCTGCATATGATCGAGGCGATTGGCAAGGATATGGAAAATGGGCGCAGCATTACCGACCTTGCGCAGGAGCAGAACATCACCTTGCCTTCTGTGACCATATGCATCAAAAAGCTGGAGAAAAAGGGCTTTGTGACCAAAACCCGATGCGAGGAGGACGGCAGGCGCGTGACGGTGCGGCTGACGGAGCCGGGCAGGCGGGTGGAGGTTTCACACCGTTTTTTTCACCGGCAGATGGCCCGGGCCATTCAGAAGGACATTCCGGTTGAGGAGCAGGACGTTCTGCTTCGGGCGCTTACGTGTATGAACCGCTTTTTTCGTCAAAAGGCGGAAGCGTACCGGGAGGCCGGCGATCAGCAAAAGAAAGAAGGAACCGCTTTTTGATTATCACCGCAACCGGCAGCGCCCTGCCTCATTTGAGCGTAGGAAACGACGAGTTGACGAAGTTTCTAGACACGAGCGACGAGTGGATTGTAAGCCGCACGGGCATTCGGTCACGGCGCGTCCTTACGGACGAAACGCTGACGGATCTGGCGGCGCGCGCCGCCGGAAACGCGCTGGACAGCGCCGGGATTACGGCGGATGAGATCGACTTCATCCTGTGCTCCACGGTTCAGGGGCCTTATATCACGCCCGGACTGGCGTGCCTTGTTCAGGGGCGCATCGGCGCGAGCTGCCCGTGCCTTGACGTAAACGGCGCGTGCGCGGGCTTTGTCTATGCCCTGGATTGGGCGGACGCCTACCTGAAGGCCGGCAAAGCCCGGCGAATCCTCGTGATCGCGGCGGAGGAGCTCTCGCGGCTTTGCGACTGGGAGGACCGCGCCACGGCGGTGCTTTTTGGCGACGGCGCGGGCGCGGTGGTTGTGGAAAGCGGCGACGGGCTGCTTGCCTCGCGCTTTACCACCCGCGCTAACGAAACCGCGCTTTGGGCAGAATCACAAAGCTCCAACAGCCCGTTCGCCCCGCCGCGAAAGTCGCATACCAAGCTTACGATGCAAGGGCAAGAGGTTTACAAGTTCGCGGTGTCGTCCGCTTCGGCGGATATCCGCGCGGTGCTTGAGCAGGCGAATGTGAAGGCGGACGATGTATCGATGTTTCTGCTGCACCAGGCGAACATGCGCATTGTGGAGGCCGTGCGCGCGCGAATGAAGCAGCCTGAGGAGAAGTTTCCCACATGCATCCAGCACACGGGCAACGTGTCCTCGGCCTGTATCCCGGTGCTTTTGGACGAGATAAACCGAGAGGGCAGGCTCAAGCATGGCGACTTGCTGATGCTCAGCGCCTTTGGCGCGGGGCTGGTGACGGGAGCGTGCCTTTTGCGCTGGTAATACCGCTATTCCCGGAGCCACGCTCCGCGATAGATAAATAAGCAGATTTTGGAGGAAATGATTATGACGTTTGAAAAGGTTGCGAAGATTCTGGCGGAATACAAGGGAATTGACGAGGACAAGGTGAAGCAGGACAGCTCCTTCCAGGACCTTGAGCTGGACTCTCTGGACGTGGCCGAGCTGGTGATGAGCCTGGAGGACGAATTTGGCATTACCATCGAGCTGGACGAAACGGTCAAGACCGTGGCGGAGCTGGTCGGGAAGATTGACGAGGCGAAGGCGTAACCGTCTGAACCGGGGGAGGAGGATTCCATGATTCACACCGAGGTATGCGAGCGCCTTCAAATTGAGCGCCCCATTTTACAGGGCGGCATGGCGTGGGTGAGCGAGGCCAACCTGGCGGCGGCGGTTTCCAACGCGGGCGGGCTTGGCGTGATTTCCGCCATGAACGCCGGCCCGGAATATCTGCGGGAACAAATTCGCCTGTGCCGCGACCTGACGGGAAAGCCCTTCGGCGTGAACGTCATGCTGATGAGCCCGCACGTCAAAGAGGTCGCGAGGGTTATTTTGGAGGAGCGCGTGCCGGTGGTGACGACGGGCGCGGGACTTCCCGGCCCGTATATGAAGGAGTGGGTGCCGGCGGGCATCAAGGTGGTCCCCGTGGTGCCGTCGGTGGCGATTGCCCGGCGCGTCGCGCGCGAGGGCGCGGCGGCGGTGATTGCGGAAGGGTGCGAATCCGGCGGGCATGTGGGCGAGCTGACCACCATGACGCTGGTACCCCAGGTGGCGGACGCGGTGGAGATTCCCGTTCTGGCCGCCGGGGGCATCGCGGACGGCAGGGGTATGGCGGCTGCGTTTATGCTGGGCGCGCGCGGCGTGCAATGCGGCACGGTTTTTCTCGCGTGCGAGGAATGCCGCATTCACGAGCGTTATAAGCAGCGCGTAGTGGCCGCGAAGGAAATCGATACCGTGGTGACGGGCCGCAGGCTGGGCCATCCGGTGCGCGCGCTTAAAAACCAGCTCACGCGGGAATTCAACGCGATGGAATATGATTCTGCCAGGACGAACGAGGAGATTGAAGCCCTGGGTGTTGGCGCGGTCCGCCGCGCGGCGGTCGAGGGCGATTTGGAGCGCGGGTCGTTCCTGTGCGGGCAGATCGCGGGGATGATTCACGAGGTAAGGCCCGCCGCGCAGATCATCCGGGAAATGTCGCAGCAGGCGGAAGCGCTGCTGAAGGGAGCGGCGGCATGGGTAAAATAGCCTTTGTATTCGCGGGCCAGGGCGCGCAGCATCCGGGCATGGGCCGGGAGCTGTACGAGCTTTCGTCCGCCGCCAGAGCGGTGTTTGACCGTGGCGAGGCGCTTCGGCCCGGCACGCTTGCGCAGTGCTTTGAGGGGCCTGAGGAAGCGCTTTCCCGAACGGTCAATACCCAGCCCTGCCTGTTTCTGACCGACTGGGCGTGCGCCGCCGCAGCGGCTGAAGCAGGCGTTTTGCCGGATTGTGGAGCGGGCTTTTCGCTGGGCGAGGTAGCAGCGTGCGGCTATTTTGGCATGATGAGCTTTGAGGATGCGTTTGGGACGGTTATGCGCCGGGCCGGGCTGATGGACGCCTGCGCGGCGGCGCGCCCCGGAGCGATGGCCGCCGTACTGCGGCTGACCGCCGCGCAGGTGGAAGCCCTTTGCGACGAACTGCCGGGCGCGTACCCGGTCAACTACAACTGTCCCGGACAGACCGTCGTCGCCATGGAGCGGAACGCCCTTGCGCCGCTAAGCGAGCGGATCGCGGCGCTCAAGGGGCGCGCCTTGCCGCTTAACGTCAGCGGAGGCTTTCACTCGCCGTTGATGGACGAGGCGTCATCCGGGCTGGCGGCGCACCTCAAGGAAAAGGCAATCGCTTTGCCACGTGCGCCCCTATACGCAAACCTGACGGCAAGGCCCTATGCGGGTGGGGCGGACGCGCTGAGAACCTTGCTTTCCGAACAGGTCCACCGCCCTGTCCTGTGGCAGAGCACCGTTGAAAATATGATAGCGGACGGCGTGACCACCTTCGTGGAGGTGGGTCCGGGCAGCACATTATCCGGCCTTATTAAGAAGATTTCACCCGAATCCATCATTCATCAGGTGGCGGACGCCGCGTCCCTCAGGGAGACGGCCGGCGCGCTGGCAGGAGGATACGCATGCTGACAGGAAAAACGGCGCTGATCACCGGAGGCTCACGCGGCTTGGGGCGGGCGATCGCGCTCTCGTTTGCCAAAAACCACGCCAGGGTCGCCTTCTGCTACGCGGGCAACCATCAGGCTGCCGAGGAGACGCTTTCGGAGCTGCGCGGGCTTGGCGCGCAGGCCATGGCCGTCCGGTGTGACGTAAGCGACGACGGACAGGCGCAGGAGGCCCTGCGGCAGGTGAAGGAAGCGCTTGGCCCGGTGGACATACTGGTTAACAACGCGGGCATCACCCGCGATGGGCTGGCGCTGCGTATGAGCGCGCGAGACTTTGACGACGTGGTGCGCACGGATCTGAACGGCCCGTTTTACATGATTCGCGCCGCCATGCCGGACATGGTGCGCCGCCGCTGGGGACGCATCATCAACATTACCTCCGTGGCGGGGCTGATGGGCAACGCGGGTCAGGCGAACTATGCTTCGGCCAAGGCCGGCCTGGTTGGACTTACCAAGACCATCGCGCGCGAGCTGGCCCCGCGCAGCGTAACGGTCAACGCCGTGGCTCCCGGTTTTATTGAAACCGATATGACCGCCGCCATGCCGGCGGCGGCGCTGGAAGCAGGCCTGAAAAGCGTACCGCTGAAGCGCATGGGCAAGCCGGAGGAAATCGCCGCCGCGTGCCTGTTTCTGGCGGGCGAGCAGGCGGGCTACATTACCGGGCAGGTGCTCCAGGTGGACGGCGGGCTGTATATGTAGGCGGAACAACCAAGATTGAGGTGAAAGCATTGAAGCGTGTAGCGATTACGGGCATGGGCGTCGTTTCCCCAATCGGAAACGGCCTCGCGGCCTTCGGCGAAAGTCTCTTTAAGGGTAAAAGCGGCATTGGGATGATCGAACGTTTTGACACGGCGGATTACAAGGTGAAGGTAGCCGCGCAGGTCAGGGACTTTTCGCCTGATGAATACGGCATCGACCGGGGCGAGAGCCGCCGCATGGACCTGTTCACCCAGTACGCCATGGCGGCGGCGGCGCAGGCCGTGGAGCAGAGCGGCATCGAGGGGCGCATCGCCCCGGACAGGCTGGGCGTGTATGTGGGCAGCGGTATCGGCGGCATGCACACCTTCACCCAGGAGACGGAAAAGCTGCTTACGCGTGGCCCGGGACGGGTATCGCCCCTGTTTATCCCGATGATGATCGTCAATATCGCGGCGGGCAATATCGCCATCCGCTACCATGCGCAGGGGCCGTGCCTTCCGGTCGTAACCGCCTGCGCGACCTCCACCCATGCCATCGGGGAGGCGTACCGCGCCATTCGCGGCGGCTATGCGGACGCGGTGATCGCCGGAGGGGCGGAGGCGGCAATCGAACCGCTGGCGGTAGCGGGCTTTACCAGTTGCAAGGCGCTTTCTGAAAGCGGCGACCCTGATTGCGCCTCCCTGCCGTTTGACGCCCGCCGCGCGGGCTTTGTAATGGGTGAAGGCGCGGGCGTGGTCGTTCTGGAGGAGTATGAACACGCCGTGCGGCGCGGCGCGGAAATCCTAGGTGAGATCGCCGGCTATGCCAACACCTGCGATGCGTACCACATCACCGCGCCCCACCCGGAGGCCGAGGGCGGGACAAGGGCAATCGTCCTGGCGGCGGAAGAAGCGGGCATGACGGCGGAGGACGTGATCTATATCAACGCCCACGGAACCGGCACGCCCATGAACGACAGGGTGGAGACGCTCGCCATCAAAAAAGCGCTGGGTGAGGAAGCGGCGCGGCGGGCGTATATATCGTCCACCAAGTCTATGACGGGCCACATGCTGGGCGCGGCGGGCGGCGTGGAATGCATTGTCTCAGCGCTTGCCCTTCGGAATGGCATGCTGCCGCCGACCATTCATCTTGAACGGCCGGACCCCGAGTTAGACCTTAACTATCTGCCAAACGAGGCGAAAAAGGCGGCCGCGACGCTTGCGCTTTCCATCTCGCTCGGCTTTGGCGGGCACAACGGCGTATTGGCTTTAAGGAGGATCTGAATGAATTTGAAGCAGATTCGGGAGTTGGCCCAGATCGTTGAAACCAGCGGTTTAAGCTCCCTGGACATTCAGGAGGGCGATACGCATATTATCCTCAAGCGCGAATGTGCGCCCATGCCTGTCGCTGCGGCGGCGCCCCTGCCCGCCGTCGCGGAGGCGCTTGCCGCCGAGGAGGGCGTGGATTTTAACGACGTGACGGGCGTGGTTTCGCCGATGGTCGGCGTCTTTTACGCTGCGCCCGCGCCGGCGGAAAAGCCGTTCGTGGCCGTAGGCGACAGGGTGAAAAAAGGCGACGTGCTGTGCGTGATTGAGGCCATGAAGCTGATGAACGAGATCACGGCCGACCGGGACGGCGAGGTTGTGGATATTTGCGTGCAAAACGGCGATATGGTCGAATACGGGCAGACGCTGTTTAAGCTGTTTTAGAAGATGGCCCGGGGACGATTTATGACAGGCCAAAACCGGGAAAGGTGAGATGCCAATGAACCGTGATGAAATCATGACTTTTTTGCCCCACAGGGGAAGCATGCTTCTTTTGGATTCGCTGGAGCTGACGGGAGAGGACAGCGCCGAGGGCGCCTACGCCGTGCGAGGAGACGAATGGTTTCTGGACGGACACTTTCCGGGCAATCCCGTTATGCCGGGCGTCATCCAGATGGAAATTCTCGCGCAGGCCGCAAGCGTATTGATGCGTGAGGCGCTGAAAGGGAAAACACCCCTGTACGCCGCCATGAATAACGTCCGCTTCCGCCGGCAGGTGAAACCCGGTGACACGCTGGCGCTGAAAACCCGGTTAATCAGGCATAAAATGGGCGTGTACATCGTCTCCGGCGAAGCCTATGTGGGAGAGGCCCTCTGCTCAAGCGGCGAGCTGACGTTTATGCTGAAATAGGGCGGGGAGGGTCCGCGCCCGGACGCAAAGGAGGCGTTTTCTCTGTTTCCTAAAATTTTGATCGCCAACCGGGGCGAAATCGCCATCCGCATTATCCGCGCGTGTAAGGAGATGGGCGTTTCCACGGTCGCCGTGTTTTCCAGAGCCGACCAGGACGCGCTGCATGTGTCTTTGGCGGATGAGAGCTATTGCATCGGCCCCGCGCCCGCGCAGCAGAGCTACCTGAACATGACGGCCATTCTTTCCTGCGCGGTGGCGTGCGGCGCGCAGGCCGTTCATCCCGGCTATGGCCTTTTGTCCGAAAACGCTGCGTTTGCTGAGCTGTGCCAGAAATGCGGCATCAAGTTCATCGGCCCCACGGCGGAGGTGATTCGCGCGATGGGCGATAAAAACCAGGCCCGGCGCACCATGCAGTCGGCCGGGGTGCCTGTGATTCCCGGCTGCGAGCTGGTGGAAAGCAGCGCGGCGGCAGAGCGGGAGGCGGCGCGAATCGGCTTTCCGCTGCTGATCAAGGCGCGCTCCGGCGGCGGCGGCCGGGGTATCCGCCGTGTGGACCGAATAGAGGACGTGGCGCGGGCCTTTCGGGCAGCCTCGACCGAGGCGGAGGGCGCGTTTGGAGATGGCGCCGTATATATGGAAAAGCTTCTGGAAAACGTCAAGCATGTGGAAATGCAGCTTTTGTGCGACGGGCACGGCCGTGCGCTGTGCCTTGGCGAACGGGATTGCTCCATGCAACGCAAAAATCAGAAGTTGATTGAGGAAAGTCCCTGCGCCGTATTACAGCCCGAGGTGCGAAAGCGGATGATGGACGCGGCGGTCAGAGCCGCGCTGGCCGTGGGCTACGAAGGCGTGGGAACAATCGAATTCCTGTTGACATCCGACCAGCAATTCTATTTCATGGAGATGAACACCCGGCTACAGGTGGAGCACCCCGTTACGGAAATGGTGACGGGCATCGATCTGGTCAAGTGGCAAATCCGCGTCGCCTCCGGCGCGGAGCTTCCGCTTGCACAGGAGGATGTCAAGCTGCGCGGCCATGCCATCGAGTGCCGCATCAACGCTGAAAATCCGCTGGAAAACTTCCGGCCCTGCGCGGGAAAGGTGAGCCTTTTGCACGTGCCCGGCGGTCCGTGGGTGCGCTTTGATACGGCGCTGTATCAGGAATACGTCATCCCGCCGTTTTACGATTCGATGATCGCCAAGCTGATCGTGTACGCGCCCACGCGGCAGGAGGCTATCCGAAAGATGCGGGCGGCGCTGTGCGAGATGGTGATTGAGGGCGTCGAGCACACGGGACCGATGCAATCCGACCTGATCAGCGAGGAAAAATTCGCGGATGGCTCCTATACCACCGCATTTTTGAATGAGAGGTAAGCCATGCTCACCAAAAACCTGTTTCGCAGGCCTAAGAACGCGTTGGAGGATCATGACCGGCAGCCGGGTGAGGCGGCGCCCAACGTGCCGGACGAGCTGTATGTTACCTGCCCCGGATGCCGCGCCATGCTGCTTAATGAGGAGCTGACGGGCGACCTGTACGTATGCCGGAAGTGCGGCTGCCACCTGCGCGTGGGCGCGAGGCGGCGCATCGGGATGCTGACGGACCGGGACAGCTTTGAGGAGCTTGACGCCGGTATGCAGGCCGGCGACCCGCTTGAATTTCCTGAATATGAAAAGAAGCTTGAAAGCGCGAGGCGGGCGAGCGGCGAGCGCGAGGGCGTGCTGACGGGCACGGCGAAGCTTGACGGCGCGTCTGTCGCGATATTTGCCATGGAGCCCGGCTTCATGATGGGCTCCATGGGCACAGCCGTCGGAGAAAAAATTACGCGGCTTTTTGAAATGGCAACCAGAGAGCGCCTGCCCGTGATCGGCTGGACGGTATCCGGCGGGGCGCGCATTCAGGAGGGTATTCTTTCGCTGATGCAAATGGCAAAGACGTCCGCCGCGGTGATGCGCCATTCAAAGGCGGGCGGGCTGTTTATCGCCGTATTGACCGACCCCACCACCGGCGGCGTGGATGCGAGCTTCGCCATGGAGGGGGATATCACGCTGGCGGAGCCCGGCGCGCTGATCGGCTTCGCGGGTCCGCGCGTGATTGAGCAAACCATTCGCCAAAAGCTTCCGGCGGGCTTTCAACGCGCGGAATTTCTGCTTGAAAAGGGGTTTGTGGACCGGATTGTGGACCGCAGGGATCAAAAGGCGCTGCTTTCCCGGCTATTAAAGCTGCATGGAAGGGAGGCGCGCGCGTGAACGCATACGAAAAGGTGCTGGCGGCGCGCCAGAAGGACCGCCCCACCGCCATGCGCTACATTCAAAGCCTGTTTGAGGATTTTGTGGAAATGCACGGCGACCGCCGCTTCGGGGACGACGCGGCCATTGTGGCGGGCATCGCGGCGTTGAACGGAAGGCCCGTGACCGTTGTGGGCATTGAAAAGGGCGCGACAACGGCCGAAAAGGTAAAGCGAAACTTTGGCTCGGCGCACCCGGAGGGCTACCGCAAGGCCCTCAGGCAGATGAAGCTTGCGGAAAAGTTTGGCCGTCCCGTCATCTGCCTTGTGGATACGTCGGGAGCGTACTGCGGCATCGGCGCGGAGGAAAGGGGCCAGGGGCAGGCCATCGCTGAAAATCTGATGGAGATGATGGGGCTTCAGGTGCCGGTCCTTTCCGTCATCATCGGGGAAGGCGGTTCCGGCGGCGCGCTGGCGCTCGCCGTGGCCAACGAAGTCTGGATGCTGGAAAACGCCGTATATTCAGTGATCTCACCGGAGGGGGCGGCCAGCATCATCTGGAAGGACGCCAAAAAGGTGAAGGAGGCCAGCCAGTACCTGCGGCTGACAGCCGGGGAGCTGCTTGCGTTCGGTGTGGTCGAGCGCGTTGTTCCCGAAAGTGGGAACTGGGGCGAGACGTTTGAAGCGCTTCGCGACGGGCTTACAAATGCGCTGGACCGATACCAGGGCATGACGCCGGAAGAACTTGCGGAGCAGCGCTATCAGAAATACCGAAAGATCGGAGGCGATGGCAAATGACGATCATCGTGACCGACAGCACCGCATACCTGACCCGCTCGGAAACGACCATTCTGGGCGTGCGGGTGGTAAACATGAGTTATTCGCTGGACGGGCGCAGCCTGTATACGGAGGGCTGCATTGAGGAAAACGCCGCCTGCGAGGAAATGGTCGCCAAGTACATGGGCCGCCTGCGTACGTCGCAGGCCGGATTCAGCGCTTTTATGAGCGTTTTTGACGATTTGATTCTGGCGGGGCACGACGTGCTGTGCCTGACGATTTCCTCGCGATTGAGCGGCACCTACGGCAACGCGCGCATCGCCGCGCGGGAGACCGCGCCCGACAAAATCGAGGTGGTGGATTCGCTCACCACGGGCGGCGGGCTGTACCTGCTGATTAAGGAAGCCAGGAGGCTTTTGGACGGCGGACTCACCGTGCAAGAGACGGCGCAGCGCCTTCGCGTGCTTCGCGGCCGCGTCAAAACGGTTTTTTCCGTGGAGGATATCTCTGCGCTGCGCAGCAGCGGACGGCTGGGCAATGTCAAGATGTCCGTCGCGACCATCTTAAACATCAAACCCATGCTAAAATGCCTGGACGGCGGCATCGTATCCTGCGGCATCACGCGCGGCCGGCACGAGCAGCTTTCCACGCTCATGCGCTTTATGGGCGCGTTTAACGGCCTGGTTGTGCTGCAAAGCTTTCAGGCGCCCGGCCAGGTCAAGCTGCTCAGGCAGCGGCTTTTGCAAAAGGGCTGCCGCGTTTTGGAACGCAAGGCGGGCCCGGTGCTGGGCATCCATCTTGGCTGTGGCAGCGTGGGACTTGCCTGGATGGAGGGCGGAGCGGAAAACGAATAGCGGTTTAATGGACGACAAAAAGAAGCCGCCATGGCGGGACGCTTGCACGCGAAAACCCCGCCATGGCGGCCAGCTGCTTTTTTATACGTCCTCCAAAACAGAGCGCCTGCGCGCCTGCTTTTTTTCATCCTCCGGGTAGACGTAGCTGATTTCCATGGAGTCAAACCAGACCGCGTCCACAAAATGCTCGGGCCTGAAGCGCGTCAACGCGTATTCGTCCCAGTCGGCCTGATGCCTGGGAAGCCATAGCGGCTGGCTGATATCAAGCTTTGGCAGCGCCTCCCTCAGCGCCTCCTGCGGGGTTTCCCTGGTACAGGGGACCAGTACGTCCTTGGCGATGCGGTGCTTCATGACCAGCCGGATCCAGAGCCTGCCGGTTTGGGGTTCGTTCATGGGCGGGCCTCCCTCTTTTGGTGTTGCGGTTATTATACACGCTCGCCGTGCGGGATGCAATGTGCGGAGATCTTGACCAATCGAAAAAAACATATATAATGATGTAGAATTGAGATGATTATCGGCCTTTGCCGTTTGTTACTGAAGGAGGAACTATGCCCACCGCTATCGCCTACCGACGCGCTCCCCTGGTTAACCCCGCCTTTGTGCCGCTATCCGACGCGGCTGTCCATGCCGACGGCCTGCAGGAAAAGCTGACCGGATGGGCTTTGACGCTTGTGGATCTCACCCGCATGTCGCCGCTGGACGCCGTGCTGGCCACCAAGCTGGGCGGCTATACCGAAACGCCCCCCATGCCGGATGTGGCCGCCGCCGCCGCTTCGCTGCCCGCCGAGCCCGAGCGCTTTATCCATACCATACGCGCGGCTGCGCTGCTCGCCGCCATGGGGCGAGATAAGCAGGCGATGCTCAACGTGCTTGCCGCTATGCGCGCCTTTCTGGATGCGCTGCCTCAGCTTTCCGAGGAGACGCTTTTCCAGATCGGCGCGGACGCGCTTCGCCTGACGGCAGACCTTTACCGCCGTACGGGACAGCCCTTCCTGCTCAACCTTCTGGAAAGCCTTCGTGCCCAGCTTCCAGACGTATCCGGCGTGATGCATGTGTTTCCCTTCCAGCGTGAGTTTCGGCCTCAGACCGGCGCCGCATCGCCCGGGGAGCGGGAGTATCAGGAGCGTATGCAGCGCATCGCCACGGGTAAGCTGACGGCGGACGCGCTGAGTATGACGGCGCTGCTTGCGCAGTACAGCGGCTCGGGCCGCGACGCGGCGGCTCCGCGTGCGGGGCTAAATGCGCTGGCGCGGTACCATGGCATGCCCTCGGGCGCGTTTGCCGCCGATCCGTACCTTGCCGGACGCGATCCGGCGCGCGCAGTGGAGTTTCCCGCGTTGTGCGCCCAGGCGGAGGCTTATTTTGACGCGCTTTGCTTCTGCGGCGACCCCGTCCTGGCCGATAAGCTGGAAATGCTTTTGACGAACGCGCTGCCGGATATGCTGCGACCAGACGGCGTGCGCGCCCTTCAGCCAACCAACCGCCTGGCGGACGATGAGAGCTGCCAGGTGCAAAAGCCGGAGCCCGGGGATACCTCTGCGGCGCTGCGCGCATTGTATGCCATCAGGCGAAGCGTTTGGCTGTCCAAGGATGAGGAAACCCTGGCGTATATGCTGCCCGTTGCCGGTGGTTGCCTGACACGCTTAAACGGGGTACCCATCCGTTTTACGGCGACGGTTTCAGGCGTTTTCCAAAAAGAGATTACCATTCGTACGGAATGCAAGCAGCCTGTGCGGTGCAACCTGCTTGTGCGCGTCCCCGGCTATGCGGACGCCGCATCCGTTACGGTCAACGGCGGCAAGGCCCAGGTGGCCGCGCAGGGGGAGCTTTTTACGCTTTCGCGCACCTTCCAAAGCGGCGATACGGTCACGTTGCGCCTGTCTCTAAGCCCGAGGCTGGAAACCGGCTATCGGGGCAGCGTATCGGTTTATGTGGGCGGCACGCTCATGGCGCTCGCCTTGCCGGACAAAACAGCGGCATGGCGCTACGCCGTGGTATCCGGCGCGCCTATGACCCCCGTGGAAGAGAACGGGGAGCCTTTTGCCCTGCTTGCCGCTTGCGAGGCGCCCATGTGGAAGGAGAAAGCGGGCTTTATTCTGCCGCCGCCTCAGGGCGTGCCCATGGGCGCGGCCTATGAGTTGACGCTGATTCCCTACGCGGGCACGGATGGGCGCATTGCGGCTTTCCCCTGCGCGGCGGGACGGGCATGAGCGGGATGAAAACGGCTCCGGCCGGCGTTCTATGTTTAGCCCCTATGGCGGGTATTACGGACTGGCCGCTGCGCGTGCTGTGCTACCGCATGGGCGCGGATTACGCCTGCTCCGAAATGGTCAGCGCCATCGGCTATATGTGCGCCAAGCCCGGCAACGCGGCTTACCAGCGCCTGCTGGCCGTTCATCCGGAGGAAACCAACACCGCCTGCCAGCTTTTTGGCAAGGACCCCGCCGTTATGGGCGAGGCGGCCGCGCGCGTTACCGCGCTTGGGCGTTTCAGCTCGCTGGATATCAACATGGGCTGTCCGGCGCGGAAGGTGACCTCCTCGGGAGAGGGCAGCGCGCTGCTGCTTACCCCGGACCTTGCCTGGCGGCTGATGGAGGCGGTCAAGCGCAACACCACCCTGCCCGTGACCGTCAAAACCCGGCTGGGCTATGACGAGGACAGCATGAACGCCATCGAGCTTGGCCGCGCCGCCGAGAGCCTTGGCCTCAAGTGGATATGCATTCACGGGCGCACGCGCAGGCAGCAGTATTCAGGACAGGCGGATTACCGCGCCATCGCGCGTCTGAAGGAACAACTCAGCATCCCTGTAATCGCCAACGGCGATGTATTCGAGCCGGGGGATGCGGTTCGCATCCTGAGCGAAACAGGCTGCGACGGGCTGATGATCGGCCGCGGCGCAATGGGCAATCCCTGGCTGTTCAGGACGGCCCGCCAGGCGTTGCGCGGCGAATCCGTGACGCCCGAAGGGCTGGAGGAACGCGTTGAAACCGCCCTTTTACATGCGGAATGGATGGTGCAGTTCAAAGGCGAGCGGTTGGGCGTCGTGGAGATGCGCAAGCATGTGGGGCATTACATCAGCGGGCTGCGCGGCGCGACCGCCCTGAGGCGGGAGCTTAACGCCGTAAGTACGCTGGATCAGCTGCGGGCGTTGCTCAAGACGCTTGAAACCCCCGCGGCCGGAGAGGAGAAAAACATATGATGAAAAAGCTGAAACCGCTTTGCGCGCTCGCTCTCGCACTCTGCCTTCTTCTGGGCGGCGCGCAGGCGAGCGTTCTGGGACTGGACGGCGTTTTATCCACCTATCTGGATATAAACGGCGACGTGCGCTTTTCGCTTGGTATGGAGATTAAAACCCTCATGCCCTTTGGCGAGGAGACGGTTCAGATGCTCAACGGCATATTGAAGCATGTGAAGGTAAACGCCTCTATCCAGGGCGGCGAGGGGGAGACTATCTCCGCCCTTCAGTTGGGCGTGGACGGTCAAAGCGTGCTGGATATGACCGAAACGCAGGGGGCGGGCGGCACGGCCCTTCAAACCTCGCTGCTGAAGAACAGGACGCTCACCAGCGTCGGTTCGGCCATGGACAGGCTGAGCGGCAACAAGGCGGGCGTGGAGGCGCCGTTCGATATTTTCGGCGCCATTTCGGAGGTGGAAGGGTGTTACCGGGAGCTGACAAACGCCATAATCCCGTATGCGGAGGAAAAAAAGGCGAGCTACAAGATCAAAAGCATCGGTTCATCCCGCTGGAGCCGCATCGCGCGGCTGACGCCTGAGCAAAGCGAGGCGCTTTCCCCGCTGATCGCGGCGGTGCTGGGCTGCGGCATGGATAAGCAGTACCGCGGGCTGCTTGGCCAGATGACCTATCAGAAGGGGTTTGTCGTCGGGCTGTACCAGACGGGGCAGGGCGGCAAGGATATGGCCGTGTACATGAAGGGCAACGTGGAGTTCCCGGACGGCACAGCGCGCAAGCTGGCATACCAGTGGGCGTTTGTTAACGAGGGAACCGAGCGAAAGGATACCTATAAGTTTGAGTTGACCACGGCCAAGGCGCCGTCGGATAACCGGGTGATCGCGGCGGCGTATTCGCAAAAGCAGTTTACCGACCGCTTTGGTATTGCCGGCAGCTGCGAAACCACGCTTAAAAACCCTGATGGGACTGTGACGACCACCCTCAAACACGACCTTTCCGGTCAGGATACGGACGGCGTGCGCGACGTAACGGGCAGCGTGACCACCACCGTCAAGACAACCGTGGACGGCGATACGGAAACCGTTGTGACCACTGTGAAGCCGGAAGTCAGGCTGACGTCGGCGGAGGGCAGCGGAGTGCTTAGCGGCACGGTTGGGCTGGAGGAGAAGATCGGCAAGAAGGTTTTCAAGGAGATCAGCTTTTCGTTTGACGAGGAGCCTGCCCAAGCGCTGGTCGCGGCGGCTGACAGCGGCGAGCTGTTCGCCGTGGCTGAGGGCGGCGATTCGGAAGCCTTGCCCATGCCCGAAAGTAGCCTGATACAGAACGAGGACGAGATCGAGGATGCGCCGCCGGGCGTGGGCGAATATCTTGTGGGCAAGGCGCCCATCGGGCTTAAAAACTATACCGTGCCGGATAGCATGCAGACCATCGATCTGGACGGCGCGTCGGACGCGCAGCTGGAAAGCCTGCTGGGAGAGCTATCGCAAAACCTGGCGGGCCGGTTGCTCGTGGCGCTGGCGAAGCTGCCCGGAGAGGATACCGCGCTGCTCGCCGACGGCATGACCGCAGCGGACTACGCGGCGTTTCTGGAACTGATGAACAGCCTGTAACGAACCAAAAGGAGGGCGTGCCCATGAAAAGGTTCCTTTCACTGGCGCTTGCGGCCGTATGCCTGACGTGCTTCATCGCTCCCGCGTTTGCCGCCGAGGCGGCGGATATCGCGGATTATACCGTGGCGGGTAAGCTGTTTAAGCAGCTTTGGGCCGGCAGCGGATTCGGCGGCACGCTTACCCTGGAGATCGGTGCGAACGAGGGCAAGTCTGGCCGGGCGGTGACAACCCAGAAGCCGATGGTGTTCGACTTGAGCTATATTTATGTTCGGCCCGCCGGGCAGCAGCCCGCCGAGCACCGCGCCGACCTGAGCCTGATGGATGGCGATACCGCGCAGACAGCCGCGCATTTCCAGTTTAAGGAGGGCGTGCTGGCCCTTCAGGCCGATCTGATTGGCACGGACTGGTATGTCCTGGAGGGCGCGGCAGCCCCGGTGGATGAGGCGGACGCCGCGTCCGCCCTGACCCCGCTCGCTCAGCTCAAAACCGTCCTTCTGGAGCAGACGGGTATGCCGTCCATCGCGGGCTTTGTGCTGCCCGTGCTAACGACGCTCCAGGACCAAAGCGACGATCTTTCCGACGTGCTCAGCGCCTATACCACCCGCATCGACCTGTGGATTGAGGGCTATCGCCAGAACGCGGTGCTGGGCAAGCTGGCGGACGGCACTACCACCATGGAGGTACAGTACGCCGTTTCACCCGCCGCCATCAAGGCGCAGCTGAAACAGATGGTGCTGGACCTGCTGTCCGACACGGCCACGCTTTCCAGGCTACAGGCGCTGCTGGACGAGGACGATGCGCAGAAGCTGCTTAACCCCAACCTTCAAAGCTATTATTTCAGCGCGATCGACGCGCTGCCCCTGTCCGGTGACCTGACCATTTCGCGTACGGCGAGCCTCAAGGGCGATACGCTTGCTTTGCATCTTTCCATGCCCATGTACGACAGCCAGGGCGGGAACGTCACTCTGCGCTACGACAGGGAGCGCGGAGAGGGCGATTTGCCGGATGACAACACCATCAGCATCGAAAGCGATACGCGCGCGATTGCGCTGGCCTATCTGGAATACAGCAGCATGACCGACGTAACCGTGCTGCAGGGCACGTTCAGGAGCGAGCCCAGGGGCGTGGGCAGCTTCACCGTGGGCCAGGACGGCGATACGGCCGACAGCCGGCAAAAGACGGTCGCCGCTGCCTTTACCTTCAAGCGGCAGGAGACCGAAAGCAAGGATGAGGAGGGGCGCGAAGTCTATGAGTACGACGCGACCCTGTCCCTTGCGCCTGATGCGGCGGGCGGCGCTGAAGAAGAGCTGGTGCAGTTCACCGCGACGGATATCTCCCTCAAGGCGCGGTTTGCCAGCAAGGAGCTGAAGGCGGCGGCCACCGAATTGGACGCGACTTTGACCATCGGAGGAGAGGAATGGGCGCAAGCCGTTACCTTGACGCTGAATGGCCGGAGCCGCGCTAAATGGGAGCCCGAAACGCTACCGGACGAGCGGGTAAGCCTTGGCGAAATGACAAAGACCGAGCTGGACGCGCTGCTGCCCGGGGTGGCGGCGCGCGCCGGGCTGCTGGCGCTGCAATATTTGAGCCTGCCCATGGAGGATGCCGCCGCGCCGGAAGTCTCCTCCACACCCGCCGCGGAAGCCTCCGCATCCCCCTCGCAGGAACCGGCGGCCACGCAGGAGGTTTTTGAAACGCCGCAGCCCTGAGCGGGCGGAAGTCCACCCGGCAATACAGTGCAAAAACAAAAGCGGGTCTTGACATCCGGGGGGAGACGCGTTATAATTCCAGCATGCAGCAACGGCGCTGTGGATAGCAAATTATCCATGTGCGCCGTTTTTGTATGAAACCCATCGGAAGCGGAACGGAACCATTACAGGGAAGGGGCTGGCATTGTGGCAAATCCATCTGAAATGTTTGGCGAGTATGTATTTGATGACAGCGTAATGCAAAAGCGGCTGCCAAAGGAGACCTACAGGGCGCTTAAGCGCACAACCGAAGAAGGTCGTTCCCTTGATCCCGCAATCGCAAGCATCGTCGCCAACGCGATGAAGGACTGGGCGATTGAAATGGGCGCTACCCATTATACCCACTGGTTCCAGCCGATGACGGGCGTGACCGCCGAAAAGCACGACGCCTTTATTACGCCCAAGAAGGATGGCAAGGTATTGCTTGAGTTCAGCGGCAAGGAGCTGGTTCGCGGCGAGCCGGACGCGAGCTCCTTCCCCTCCGGCGGCCTTCGCGCGACGTTTGAGGCACGGGGCTACACCGCCTGGGACCCCACCAGCTTTGCTTTTCTCAAGGATGGCACGCTGTGCATTCCCACTGCGTTTTGCTCCTACGGCGGGCAGGCGCTGGATAAAAAAACCCCGCTTTTGCGCTCCATGCAGGCGCTTAACAAGCAGGCTCTCCGCATTTTAAGGCTCTTTGGCAATACCAGCGTCGTCCGCGTGCTCCCGACCGTGGGCCCGGAGCAGGAGTATTTCCTGGTGGATAAGGAGGCGTGCCGCAAGCGCCCCGACCTGGCGACCACCGGGCGCACCCTTTTCGGCGCAAAGCCGCCGAAGGGACAGGAGCTGGAGGATCATTATTTCGGCGTGATTAAGCCCCGCGTACAGGCCTTTATGAAGGAGCTGAACGTGGAGCTATGGAAGCTTGGCATCCTGGCCAAGACCGAGCACAACGAGGTTGCGCCCGCGCAGCATGAGATGGCGCCTATCTTTACCACGGTGAATATCGCGGCGGATCACAACCAGTTGACCATGGACATTATGAAAAAGGTGGCCGACAGGCACGGCATGGTCTGCCTGCTGCACGAGAAGCCCTTCGGCGGCGTCAACGGCAGCGGCAAGCATAATAACTATGCGCTTTCCACCGATACGGGCGTCAACCTTCTGGACCCGGGCGATACCCCGAGCGAGAACGCTCAGTTTTTGATCTTTCTGGCGGCCATCATCGCCGCGGTAGACGATTATCAGGACCTTATGCGCATCACCGTCGCCAGCGCGGGCAACGATCACCGCCTGGGCGCCAACGAGGCGCCTCCCGCCATTATCTCCATCTTCCTGGGCGACGAGCTTAACGAGGTAATCGAAAGCATCGTCAAGTCCAGCAAATACGAAGGCCATGAGCGCGACCAGATGAAGCTGGGCGTGCACATCCTGCCCAAGTTCCCCAAGGACTCGACCGACCGCAACCGCACCTCGCCCTTCGCCTTTACGGGCAACAAGTTCGAGTTTCGCAGCCTGGGCAGCTCCCAGTCCATTTCCGGCCCCAACATCATGCTCAATACCGCCATTGCCGACACCTTGATGAAGATGGCGGATGAGCTGGAGGCCGCGCCGGACTTTACCACCGCCGTGGACGCGCTAATCCGGAGGACGCTCAGCGCCCATATGCGCATCATCTTCAACGGCAACGGTTACGATCAGGCCTGGGTGGAGGAGGCGGAAAAGCGCGGCCTGCTCAACTTGCGTACCACTGTGGACGCGCTGCCCTATTATATTAAGGAAAAAAACATTGAGCTTTTTGAACGCCAAAAGGTATTTAGCCGTGAGGAGGTCATCAGCCGGTACGAAATCAAGCTGGAAACCTATGTCAAGGTTATCGATATCGAGGCGTTGAGCATGATCGATATCGCAAGGCATCTGATCATGCCTGCCGCGATCGCCTATTCCAGGGATGTGGCCAGCGAGGTGGAGCTCAAAAAGGCCGTTGCGCCGGACCTTGCCGCCGAGGCAGAGATTGAGCTGCTCAGAAGCCTGACCCGTGAAATGAACGCCCTGTACAGGAGCACCGCAGCGCTGGAAAAGGCGCTTCACGACATGGACGAAGGGGCCGATACGCTCCGTCAGGCGCAGTATACCCGCGATGTGGTAATCGTCGCGATGGCTGAATTGCGCGCCGCGGGCGACGCGCTGGAGACACTTGTGGGCAAGTCCTATTGGCCCATGCCCACTTATCAGGACCTCCTGATGAGCGTGTGAGCCTGTAAAAACAGCACGCTGCTCTGAGGTGGTCGGCGTAATCTTATCATTGCAAACCAAGCCTCCGTACGCCGGCGGGAAACCGCCGCAGCCGACGCTCAAAGGCGAGCGTATGACAGGCTTGGTTTTTTGTCCCCTTTTTTAGGACTGCTGGAGACTTGCTTTTCTGGTTCTGCCGGTTTGGTTTCAACGGCTTCTCCACTTTGGGAATGAGAAATCCGGAAGCGCCCGGCAGCATCTTTATGACCACCAACCTAGCTGCGACCGTCGTCACCAGGGTCAGTACCTAGGTGTGCTATCGGAAGCCTGATGTGTCCATGACGCTTAACGGCTTCCTGGTCAGGCTGGTTTCCAGCTATGCGGATTTCATGCCCGTGATGGGCAGGGGCGAAGTTCAGGCTGGTAAGCCCGTTGAGCTGCCGGTGGCGCCGGCGCCCAGGGACGACGCCGTACCCGTGGCCGATTACTGCACCGCGCCAGACGGTGGCGTGAAGATGAGCAAGGTATCCATCATTACAAAGCAGAGTATGTTTGAGCGGCTGAAAGCGGCGATGGATGAAATTGGCGTAACGGGAATGACCGTGACCCAGGTGCCGGGCTACGGCATGCAGAAGGGTCGTCTAGAGTATTACCGCGGCGTTAAGCTGGAAACCAGCCTGTTGCCCAAGATTGAGGTGGAGGGCGTGGTGTGCGGGATTCCCGTGCGCACGGTGATCGAGGCGGCGAAGAACGCACTTTACACCGGCCATATCGGGGACGGCAAGATTTTTGTATACGATGTGGAGCAGGTGGTGAAGGTTCGCATGGGCGAGGAGGGTTACGACGCGCTCCAGAATGCGGAATAATTTCCCGAACCGGCTGACCGGCGCGGGTTGCGCTGTATAAATATTATGCATAAGCCCTTCCCTGTGGGGTTTATGCGGGGCCTTTTAAATGCGCTCCCGGCATGTCCCTCCCTTTCAGGACAAGCCGGGGGTTTTTGTTTTGCGAATACTACATGGAAAGTTGTTACATAATTTCTCTTGACAATCAATAAGACAAATTGTAGTATTAAATAAGACAAAAAGACTTATAACGAGGGGGTGAGGTTAAAATGCACCGGCTTTCCGACACCGAGTTTGAAATTATGGAATATGCCTGGGCCATCAAACCGCCGTTTACCACGGCCATGGTGATGGAGCTAATCGGCCGGCGGCGCGGATGGCGGATACAGACGGCGGTGACGCTGCTTGGCCGCCTGATGGAGCATGGCTTTTTGCGCTGCGAGAGGGCGGCGCGGGGACGTGAACGGCTATTTTATCCAACCGTGAGCCAGCAGGAATATCTCCGGTTTGAAACGGGTGAGTTTGTGACGCGCTACCACAAGAGCAGCATCGCCAGCCTGATCGGCTCGCTTCGCGGATCGGCCCTGACGGACGCCGACCTGGAGGAACTGAGCATGTTTGTGGAGCAAGCCAGAAAAGGGGGCGGAGAGGATGACTGACGCGCTGCTGCTGCTCGCGAAAACCACCCTGACGATGACCGGAATCAGTCTGCTGGCTTTGGCCGTATCCCCGCTGTTGCGCAGACGGCGGCTGAGCAGAGGCCTGTACGCGCTGTGGCTGGTGGTGCTGGTTGGATGGCTGATTCCGGCTAGCCTACCGCACGCGCCCAATGCCGTTACGCTGGAGCTGCCGCAAGTGGTGTCGCAGCCGATCGCACTTGGACGACCTTTCGCAGATTTGGATAATCCGGAGCCAAGGCCCGGTGCGGTTGCCGCCACAGGTGCGGGGCAGGCAGGCGCAGGCGCGGCGCAATTCACGCTGGCGCAGGCGCTGGTTGCGCTGTATATTGTAGGCGCGGCTGCTTCGCTGGCCGTACGGCTTGGACGGCATCTGCGCCTGATGGCGACTATCAGGCGGTGGTCGCAACCGGCGGGGGACGCGGAAACGCTCGCGGCGCTTGAACAGGCCAAAGGGGCTGTGGGAGTGCGCAAGGGACCGGGCCTGGCATACTGTGCCGCAGTGGACAGCGTGATGCTGGCCGGGCTGCTCAGGCCGCGCGTTCTGCTGCCAGAGAGACTGCCCGTGGGCGAGACGCTGGAACTTGTGCTTAGGCACGAGCTGACGCACTACCGGCGCGGCGACCTGCTTGTCAGGCTGGTGGAAATGCTCGTTTGCTCGCTGCATTGGTTCAACCCCGCCGCCTACGCCACAATCAGGACGGTGGACGCCTACTGCGAGCTTTCCTGCGACGCGCTGGCCATGCGGCACGCGACGGGCGAGCAGCGCGCCCTGTACAGTCACGCCATTCTGGACGCGCTGCGCCGCCGGCCAAAAGCGGCGAGCATGCTGACCACCAGCTTTTCCACCGACGCGAGGACGCTGAAAAGGAGGGTGATGGAAATCATGAGTGCGAAAAATCAAAAGCGGGTATGGGTATTTGCGCTGTGCGCGGCGCTGCTGACGCTGGGCCTTGGAGCGTGTTTCGCGCTGGCGGACAGCACGGGCGCCGCCGACACCGGCATGCCTGCCGAATGGAACGTGGAGCCGATGACGGTTGAGGAAATGGAAGCCGTCTACCGGGAATCCTTTGAGCGCATGGGAACTTCGAGCAACATCAACATCCAGACCGCGGAGGATATCCCGGCGTTTGAGGCGGAGTATACCGAACGAACAGGGTTCGCGCGCAAGGATGATCTGGTGATCTGCACCGTGCCGGGCGCGCATGACATCCCCTACGGCGAGGCGCTGAAATACGCAAAGCGGCTTATTATGGATAAATATGGAACGCCGGAAAGCGAGCTGGACGCAATGGGAGTTTATCCGGTCTTCTACGATTATGTCTATATGGAAGATGAAAGCGAGTGGAGCTTCTATATCACCCCCCGCACCAATGTGAATATCGACCTGGATCATACCTACGACGGGCAGGGGGAATACCGGGTGGAGTTTAAATCGCCATCCGGGGAGGTAACCCTATGCAACTGGTATATCGACGATTTCTGGTCCTATGCGCAGCGTACATGGGACGCGGGTAAGCGGGACGTGGTGTATGAGCAGTTCAAACGGCCCACGTTTTATCACCAAACTTTGGAGCGGCAAGCGCATTTTACGCAGCTGCTTTTGGAGGCGGGCTATGATGTGGGCGCGGCTACGGACACGGGAGAGGCGCTGCTTAAAGGCATGGAGCTGGATTTGCTGTTTTGCGAACCGGAGAAGTCCGTGCTGCTAAGCGACGACGCGAATGTGAAAACCGCTCTCACAGCGATGGAGCGCGAGTACGGCCTGACGCGCGATATGCTGGAAAAGCACGCCTTTACCGCAACGTATTCGCCCATGCAGACAGGCACGACGGATATCTGCTTTGCCTATAACTACAACATCGAGGCGGACATGTACGATGCCGGCGAGCTGGACCAGTGGACGGGCAGACTGTTCAGCTATGTGAGCAGGCTGGGAACGTTTATGGTTTGCCTGGACGCGCAGACCGGCGGGGTGGTGGGTACTGTACACAGCAAACGCACGCCGGCGGCGGAGCGGGCGCTGGATTCCAGCCTGCTGCTGGGCAGGCGCGACTGGATAGCGGCCGACCTTCCCGAATATGACGCGCTGCTCAGCCAAATCAGGGCGGAGATCGACCGGGCTGTTGAGGACGGCGCTTCCATTGAAACACTGGAGGCGATTACGCACACGCTGCTGCGCGCCGCGGGCGGCGACCCGGAGTTATATGCCGCGCGCCTGGACGGCGATATGCTCGTCACCCCCGAGACGGCTGCGGAGACTGGGCGCAAGGCCGCGCTGGAAGCGTCAGGCATGACGCGGGAAGCGTTTGACGACTACTATCAGAATGGCGATCCACGGTTTGACGGTTCAAAAGAGTATACCGTGTATATCTATTCCTACACCGCCGATCAGCCGGGCGGCGATAACAGGGTCTATCAGGTGCGTGTGGACGCCACGACCGGCGACGTGCTGGAGGTGCTGTTCACCGACGGCGTGGGCTGACCGTTTGGACGGGCCGAAACGCCCGCAATACGCCGCGTGGGCAAGGAGATTTTTCCCCTTGCCCACGCGTTTTCCAGCATTCTGGTTACGATGGATTGCGTTTTGCAGACAGTGTTTCGGAGACCACCTCGAACACGGCAATGTGCGCGAGCGCGTTTTCCTCGATGGGCGGGTTGCCGCCTGAAAGCCGTCTCATCAGCAGCTCGACGGCGGACCGCTTTTCGTCGATATCTTCCAGCAAATTCGCCGTGCCTGTGCCCACGACGGACGCGAAGCGGCAGCTATAGCGGCAGGCGGTAACGCCGGGAAGCAGCTCGTAGCCCGCGTCCAGCTCGAAGCCCACGCGGGGATCGGCCTGGATCAGCCGCAGCTTGCGCCCCACCGGCGCGCTGTGAAACACTAGGCGCAGCCGGCCGTCCGGCAGCCATTCGCATCCGCAGCACAGAGGCACGATGTAGGGCGCGCCGTCCCCGGTGTTGAGGGCAAGGCGGCAGACGGGAGCCTGGCTTAAGATGGCTTCGATTTCCTCGCGGTTGGTGATCTCGCGGTCTTTACGGCGCATCATTATCACAGCCTCATTTCCTTAATAATCGTTTTCAGCGCGGCACACGAAAGTGGTTGCGCCATTTTCACGAACAATATCATACACGGCGATTGAAAGGGCGGAGTCATCCAGGCCCAATGCATCTTTGAATGCGTCCCAATACAATTCGTCTTCTATACGGAGGATTAAAAGCTCGCATCGGTTTTCGTTGAGCATTTGTATGAGCGACTCGCTGCTAATGGAGTCCAGCGCGTCGTAGCTCCCATAAGGGTATTGACGGACATGAAGCCTCAAAGGCATTCCGAAATAATGGTACGCATGCGTTTTACCACTTTCGCTCTTGATCTCGGAGGATTCGTATGTACAGTCGATCAGCAGAGCATGCTTGCCAGCGTCCTCCGGCAGAACCTGGCCGGCAATCTCGGATTCAAAAAAGTTATGCGCCAAAGCCGAATAACTATCATACGTTGTTTGGGGCGCAAAGCCTTCCGCCAACCGGGCAGGCGGTAACAAAACCAGAAGGCAGACGGTCATAAGAGCTGTCAGCCACCGCCCACGGATTTTAAACTGTCCTTGAGATGCCGCCCGCACCGCAAAGAAGAGTGAAGCAATCACCATAGGTGTTGACACGGTGCACAAATAGACCATCGCTGCGCCGGAAGTTTCTGCCTGAACGAAATAACTGCCAAACAGGCCGAGCACATAAATTATTGCTGCGCCAAGCAACGCCTTAAGCGTGCCCATGATGCGCGGCCGCTCGGCTTTGTCGCCTAAAAGAAGCAATGAAAACAGAAACAGCAGAGCATAGGGAAGCGTGCTGTGCAGATAAGTGGCCAGCGTGGCGGTGCACAAGCCGGCAACAGACCGGAGGGTTTGAGGCGTGAAGGCATCAATTAGCGCAGCGTTGCGGGGATTGCCGGAAAATAAGGAGGCAAACGAAAACACAGGGCTGCTTTCCGTAAAAGTCTCGTCCGTAAAAGCGGCGGTAGCGGCGGCGTTCTCATACGAGGCGACGGCGCTTGAATAGTTGTATAACCCAGACCAGGATAATTGCATTAGGATAACAAGGATGAGCGCCACAAAGCCATACAGGTGGACGACGCGGCTTCCTCCTATGCTGATGGAACTATTGGAGCGCGTCTCTTTACGGGCCTGACAAAGCAAACAAATTAGAAGCACGGCTGCGAACATCAGGCCTGAGTAAATTTTCATGCCCGGCAGAATCGCCGTCGCGCAAAGCGTGGGCAGCAGGGCGCTTGGGCTATTCTCGCTTCGAGCGTAAAGGCACAGAAGGGCGGCCGCAAAAATTATGCACATGGGACCATCGGCTCGAATTTGCAAATAGGAAAAGCCAAAGACGCCGTATGCATAGGCAAGAAGGATAGCAACCGCTAATCCCCATCCTTTGGAATTTAACAAATCAGCAGCAGCGCATATGGATACGATTATCCCGGCAAACGTAACATAGACCAGATACGCGTCCTGCCAGCCAAAGACGCGGGTCACACAGTACTGAAGCGCCGCGAGCACAGGAATATAGTCGGTATGGAACATGGTGGTGTCCATGTGAATGTAGAAACGGTCGTATGTGAATAATTCCTTGGCCGCGCGAGCCCAGTAAGAGAGGGCGTCATGATCCCTGATAACCAGCGCGAGGGTTAAAAGCACGCAGGCGCAGCTTCCCACCAGATAGACAAGGGCGCCTGGAGAGAGAATGCGTGTGCGCAAACTGCGCCAATTTGCGCACACACCGGCAATCCCTAATACAAAGGCCACTAGCCCGCCGACCATCAGCACGTATGCGGTGGGTACCATGAGCTGAAAAAGTATAACCCCGTAAAACGCCACAAACAGCATGCCGCAGTATACGCTGAACAGAGCGGAGCCAAGCCGTAACCGTGGTAGAAGCAGCATAATGCACAGGGCATACCTAAGCAGAGCGACAAAAAAGAGCGCGCCCGTCAGATTGCTGGAAATGATAAACAGCCTCCTTTTAATGCAGAGTGCATAGGCCTACTTTCTCTTCTTTCCTCGCGCCAGCATAGGCGCGAGATATTGTCCGGTATAGCTTTTTTTCACCCTCGCGACCTTTTCGGGCGTGCCTTCGCAAACGATGGCACCGCCGCCGTCCCCGCCTTCGGGGCCGAGGTCGATCAGGTAATCCGCGGTTTTGATCACGTCCAGATTATGCTCAATCACCAGCACGCTGTTGCCGGTTTCCACAAGCCGCTGCAACACGTCGATCAGCTTTTGTACATCGGCCATATGAAGGCCTGTGGTGGGCTCGTCCAGCAGGTAGAGAGTACGCCCGGTCGCGCGGCGGCTTAATTCCGTCGCCAGCTTGATGCGTTGCGCCTCGCCGCCGGACAGCTGGGTGCTGGGCTGGCCGAGCTTGATGTAGTTCAGACCCACGTCGTATAGCGTTTGAAGCTTTTTGGCGATCGGCTCATGGTTTTCAAAAAACTCAAGCGCCTCCTCGACCGTCATTTCCAGCACGTCGTAGATATTCTTGCCTTTGTAGCGCACATCCAGCGTTTCGCGGTTGTAGCGCGCACCTTTGCACACGTCGCAGGGCACGTAAATATCAGGCAAAAAGTGCATTTCGATCTTGAGCAGGCCGTCGCCCGCGCAGGCCTCGCACCTGCCGCCCTTTACATTAAAGGAGAAACGGTTTTCCTTGTAGCCGCGTGCTTTGGCCTCGGGCGTCATGGCGAATACCTTGCGGATCAGGTCGAACATTCCGGTATAGGTGGCGGGGTTGGAGCGCGGCGTGCGGCCGATGGGGCTTTGATCAATGGCGATGATCTTGTCCAGCTGCTCCACGCCCTCCATCAAGTCAAACTTGCCCGCGCGCGTTTTGGCGCGGTTTAACACCTTCGCGAGATGCTTATAAAGAATTTCGTTGACCAGGCTGGACTTGCCAGAGCCGCTCACGCCTGTGACGCAGCAGAAAACGCCCAGTGGAATCTTTACGTCAATGCCTCTCAAGTTGTTTTCCCGCGCATTTCTGACGGTCAGGAACCCGCTGGGCTCCCGCCGTGATGCCGGAACCGGAATTTGAAGCGTGCCATTCAAGTATTGCCCGGTCAGCGAGTTGGGATTGGCAAGGATTTCGTCGATGGTGCCCTGCGCGGTGATATAGCCTCCGTGCACGCCCGCGCCGGGGCCGACGTCCACGATGTAATCCGCGGCGTACATCGTGTCCTCGTCGTGCTCGACCACGATCAGCGTGTTGCCCAGGTCGCGCAGGCGCTTTAGCGTGGAAAGCAGCTTGTCGTTGTCGCGCTGGTGCAGCCCGATGGAGGGCTCGTCCAGAATATAGAGCACGCCCATCAGGCTGGAGCCGATCTGCGTCGCGAGGCGGATGCGCTGCGCCTCGCCGCCGGAGAGCGTTGCCGCGGCTCGGGATAGGGTGAGGTAGCTTAAGCCCACGCTGTCCAGAAAGCCCAGGCGGGAGTCAATCTCCTTTAGAATTTGCGCGGCGATCATCCGCTCCTTTTCGCCAAGCTCCAGCGCCTGAAAGAAAGCGCGCGCCTTGGTAACGCTTAAAGCGGATATCTCGCTGATGTTAAGCCCGCCGACCGTGACGGCCAGGACCTCGGGCTTCAGGCGGCGGCCCCGGCAGGCCTCGCACTCGTCCGCGATCATGTACTCCTCGTAGGCGGCCTTCATGGCGTCGCTGGTGGTTTCGTGATAGCGGCGGTTTAGAGAGTTGATCACGCCCTCGAAAGTCGTTTCATAATGCCCGGCTCCGTGCGCGCCCTCGTATTCAATGGTGATTTTGTCCTGAGAGCCGTACAACAGGATATCCATTACCTTTTTGGGCAGGTCGCGAACAGGCGTATCCATGCTGAAACCGTATTTTTTAGCCAGGGCGTTAAAAAAAGTATTGGCCATGCTGTTTGGATCGGCCACGTTCCAGGCCATGGCCTGAAGCGCGCCCTCATTTAAGCTGAGGGCGGAATTGGGGATAATGTTGTCAACGCCGATGCGCATGATGGTGCCGAGACCGCTGCAAACGGGGCAGGCGCCAAACGGGCTGTTGAAGCTGAACATGCGGGGGGACAGCTCCTCGATGGATATGCCGCAGTCCGGGCAGGCATAGTTTTGTGAAAACAACAGCGTGCCTTTATCAAACAGGTCGATAAGCACCAGTCCGCCGCACTCGTTCGCGGCGGTTTCCATGCTGTCCGCCAGGCGCTTGCGGAAATCGTCGCTGTTGCGTACAATCAGGCGGTCCACGACAATTTCGATGGAGTGCTTGAGCTTTTTATCAAGGATAGGCAGATCATCCAGCTCGTAGAGCTCGCCGTCGATTTTGACGCGCACGAAGCCGCGCTTCTGCGCGTTTTCCAAAAGCTTTGTATGTTCGCCCTTGCGCGAGCGCACCACGGGGGCGAGCACCTGTAGCTTCTGCCCCTCGGGCTGGTCCATGACCTGATCCACCATCTGGTCGATGGTTTGCTGTTTAATTTCCTTGCCGCACTTTGGACAGTGGGGCACGCCCACGCGGGCGTACAGCAGGCGCAGGTAATCGTATATCTCCGTGACCGTGCCGACGGTGGAACGCGGGTTGCGCGCCGTGGTCTTCTGGTCGATGGAGATGGCGGGGGAGAGGCCCTCGATGGAATCGATATCGGGCTTTTCCATCTGCCCGAGAAACTGACGGGCGTAGGAGCTGAGACTCTCCACATAGCGCCGCTGGCCCTCGGCGTAGATGGTGTCAAAGGCCAGGCTCGTCTTGCCGGATCCGCTCAGACCCGTAAAAACGACCAGCTTGTTGCGGGGGATTTCCAGCGTGACGTTTTTGAGATTGTGTTCGCGTGCGCCGCGAACAATGAGCTTATCGTGCAATGGGTTTAACCGTCCTCTCTCGATAAAAACAAGCTTTGCTGGGCCGCAAAGCGCGCATGTGCGCCCGCCGCCGGTTTATTACACCTCGATCAGCTCGTAGCTCATGGCGCCGACCCCGAGTTTTTCCGCGTGCTCAAGGCAGGAGCGCCAGTTGGTTACGGGATGGGTGTCGTTGAAGATGTCCCCGGTGCGGTTTTCCTTCTCGGCAAGGAAGGTACCCGGCAACGGCTCCATTTTGTTACATGCGTCGGCGCAGGCTGCGTCCAGGGCGACAGGGTCGAAGCTGGCGAACATGCCGACGTCCGCGATCACGGGCGCGTCGTTTTCGGCATGGCAATCACAGAAAGGGGATACGTCCATCACCAGCGAGATATGAAAATTAGGGCGGTCCTTGACCACGGCCCAGGCATATTCCGCAATTTTGCAATTAAGAAGGAAGTTATTGCTATCAGGGCCGCCGATTGCGCCCCGGTCGCGGCACGCGCCCACGCACCGGCCGCAGCCCACGCATTTATCGTGATCGATTCTGGCCTTGCGCTCTTTCTTCTCGCCGCAGAAGCTGATGGCGCCATGCGCGCACTGGCGGGCGCAGAGGCCGCAGCCCACGCATAGCTCCGGTTTTACCATCGGCTTGCCGTCGCAATGCATGGCGCGCTTGCCGGCGGTGGAGCCAAGCCCCATGCCGAGATTTTTAAGCGCGCCTCCGATGCCCGTGCCTTCGTGACATTTAAAATGCGTCAGGCTGATGATGGCGTCGGCGTCCATGGCGGCGCGGCCGATCAGCGCTTCCTTGCAGTATTCCCCGTCGATGGGTACCGAAACATCGTCCGTGCCCAGAAGGCCGTCCGCAATGATGGCGTGGCAGCCGGTCTGAAGCGGGCTGAAGCCGTTCATGTACGCGGCGTCCAGATGATCAAGCGCGTTGCGGCGCATGCCGGTATAAAGCGTGTTGCAATCGGTCAGGAATGGGCGGGCGCCCATATCGCGGAGCGCGTCCACCACGACGCGGGCATAGTTTGGGCGCAGGAACGCGAGGTTGCCGGGCTCGCCGAAATGGATTTTGACGGCGGTAAACTTTCCGTCAAGCGGCATCCGGGTCATGCCGGCCTTTTCGATGAGGCGGCGGAGCTTTTGAAGCAGGTTCATGTCGGGCCCGGCGCGGAAGTTTGTGAAATATACCTTTGCCTTATCCATCATTGGTAACCTCCCTGTCAAAATGCGAAAACACGTTCGCGTTGGTATTGTATCATAGGTCGCAGCGGGTGACAAGGGTGAGATTGCCCGGAAAATAATGAATAAAACCCTGGACGGGTTGCGCCAATATGGACACACCCGGAAGCGTGTTCATATGCGAATGGAAATAGCAAGCCAACATCATCCTTTGGGATGGGTACGGGCAAAAAAATTTCAAAAAACCTCTTGCAATCAAAAGCGATTTATTATATACTACTGAAGCTGTCTGTTTAGGGATGAAGCGGTAAGTTGCCGCCATGGCCATGGCGGGTAATTACCGTGGACCAGCCCGAAAATCGGGCGACGGACTTGAGACACCGAAACAAGGCGTGCGGTCGGAGAGGCGCTTCTCACGGCAGCCTCTCAGCGCAAGGCGGGGGGATGAACCCGCCCAAGCCAAAGCGGCCGATGGACACGCCCGGAGCGGTGTACTTGAGACGAACATCAAGGAGGAACGAAAATGGCCAACCAGAAAATCCGTATCAAGCTGAAGGCTTACGAGCACAACCTGATCGATCAGTCCTCTGAGCGGATCGTGGAGACCGCCAAGCGGACGGGCGCGAAGGTGTCGGGCCCCATCCCACTGCCCACGGAGAAGGAGATTGTCACCATTCTCCGCGCGCCCCACAAGTACAAGGATAGCCGTGAGCAGTTCGAAATGCGCACCCACAAGCGCCTGATCGACATTCACAATCCCAATCCGCGCACGGTCGACGCCATGATGAAGCTGGATCTTCCTGCCGGTGTCGAGATCGAAATCAAGCTGAATAACTAATGCAGGAGGTACGACATCATGAAAAAAGCGATCGTAGGCAAGAAAATCGGCATGACGCAGGTTTTCACCGATGATGGCCGCCTCGTACCCGTGACGGTGGTGGAGGCTGGCCCCTGCAAGGTGGTGCAGAAGAAGACCACCGAGTCTGACGGTTACGACGCCGTTCAGGTGGGCTTTGACACCTACGCGGAAAACCGCGCAAAGAAGCTTGTCAACAAGCCCATGACGGGTCATTTCAAGAAGGCGGGCGTGGAGCCCACCCGCTATTTGCGCGAGTTCCGCCTGGACAACGTGGCCGAGCTGGAGGTCGGGAGCGACCTGACCGTCACCCAGTTTGAGGCGGGCGAGAAGATCGACGTCAGCGGCGTTTCCAAGGGTCACGGCTTCACCGGCGTTATTCAGCGCTGGAACCAGCATACCGGCCCCATGGCGCACGGTTCCAAGTATCACCGCGGCGTGGGTTCTATGGGTGCGAACTCCGATCCCTCCCGTGTATTCAAAAACAAGCATATGCCCGGCCATTACGGCGTGGAGCGCGTGACCATCCAGAACCTGGAGATCGTCCGGGTGGATGCCGAGCGCAACCTGCTCCTCATCAAGGGCGCGGTGCCCGGCCCCAACGGCGGCCTGCTGCTGGTGCGCAACACCTGCAAGGCGTAACGGCGCCTGATCTAACCTGAATGAAGGAGGAAATCAACACCATGCCTAAGACTGCACTGTATAACATGGAAGGCGCGGCCATCGGCGAAGTGGAGCTGAGCGAGGAAATCTTCGCCGCGCCCATCAATACCGCCGCCATGCATTTGGTCGTTCGCTCCATTCTGGCCAACAAGCGCCAGGGCACGCAGAGCGCCCTGACCCGCGGCGAGGTTCGCGGCGGCGGCCGTAAGATTTATCGCCAGAAGGGCACCGGCAACGCGCGCCATCACGGCAACCGCGCGCCCCAGTTCAAGCACGGCGGCGTCGTGTTTGCGCCCAAGCCCCGCGACTATGTCATCAACGTTCCCAAGAAGGTTCGCCGCCTCGCCTTTAAGAGCGCGCTGACCTCGAAACTGGGCGCCGGCGATATTATCGTGGTGGACAGCCTCAAGCTGGACGAGGCCAAGACCAGGCTGATGGCGAAGTTCCTGGGCAACTTCGAGCTCAAAAATACGACCATGCTGGTGCTCCCCGGCCGCGACGAGACGATCGTGCGCGCGGGCGGCAACATCGAGAAGCTTCAGACTTCCTACGTGAATACGCTTAACGTGTATGATATCCTGAAAGCCGGCAAGATCATCCTCACCCAGGATGCCTTGAAGGGCGTAGAGGAGGTTTACGCATGAAAAACCCGCATGATGTGATCATTCGTCCCGTGCTGACGGAAGCTTCGTACGACGGCTTCGCGGACAAGCGGTACGTGTTCGAGGTCCACAAGACCGCCAACAAGACCGAGATCAAGCTCGCGCTGGAGGCGATCTTCAAGGGCATCAAGGTGGAAAGGGTCAACACCCTTCGCACCATCGGCAAGATCAAGCGCCAGGGCAGGACGTCCGGACGCACCCCGGAAATCAAAAAGGCCTATGTGACCCTCAAGGAGGACTCCAAGCCCATCGAGTTCTTCGAAGGCATGGCTGAGTAAAGCAGGGAGGACAAGATAGAATGGCTATTCGACTTTATAAGCCGACCTCGCCCGCCCGCCGTTTTATGTCGGTGCTGACGTACGAGGAGATCACGACCAACAAGCCGGAAAAATCCCTTCTTGAGTACAAGAAGAAGAACGCCGGACGCAACAAGCGCGGCACGATCACCGTCCGCCATCAGGGCGGCGGCAACAAGGTCAAGTACCGTATCATCGATTTCAAGCGCGACAAGAGGGAAATCCCCGCTAAGGTCGCGACCATCGAGTACGATCCCAACCGCAGCGCATTCATCGCTCTGCTGCATTACGCGGATGGCGAAAAGCGCTACATCCTTGCGCCCCTGGGGCTGAAGGTTGGCGATACCGTTATCTCCAGCGAATCGGCCGACATCAAGCCCGGCAACGCGCTGCCCATCAGCGCCATCCCGGTCGGCACGCTGATCCACAACGTGGAGATCAAGCCCGGCCGCGGTGGTCAGATGGTTCGTTCCGCGGGTATGAGCGCGCAGCTCATGGCCAAGGAAGGCCAGTATGCGCAGGTGCGCCTGCCCTCCGGCGAGGTTCGCAAGGTACCCATGAACGCCATGGCTACCATCGGCACCGTGGGCAACAGCGATCACGAGAACGTGCGCATCGGTAAGGCCGGCCGCAAGCGCCATATGGGCGTGCGCCCGACGGTCCGCGGCGTGGTCATGAACCCCTGCGATCACCCGCACGGCGGCGGCGAGGGCAAGAGCCCCGTTGGCATGCCTGCTCCCGTTACCCCCTGGGGTAAGGTTGCGCTGGGCCTGAAGACCCGCAAGCACAAGAAGTATTCCAACAAGATGATTGTGAAGCGCGCGGGCAAGTAAGCCCATGCATCCAAGGAAGGAGGAAGCCTCTCAATGAGCCGTTCCATTAAGAAGGGACCTTTTGTTAGCGAAGCGCTCTTGAAGCGCATCACCGAGATGAACAACTCCGGCAAGAAGACGGTCGCCAAGACATGGTCGCGCGCGTCCACCATCTTCCCGGATTTCGTGGGCCATACCATTGCCGTGCACGACGGCCGCAAGCATGTTCCGGTCTATATTACCGAGGATATGGTTGGCCACAAGCTGGGCGAGTTCGCCCCCACGAGGACCTATCGCGGTCACGCCGGTGAAAAATCCACCGGCAAGAAATAAGCGGAAGGAGTGAGTTTCCATGGCAAGCAATTCCCAGAAGAAGGCGCAAGCCCATATGGCGGCCCGCGACACTCGCCCGTCCGCCCACGCCAAGTACGTGCGCATCTCTTCCCGCAAGGTTAAGATCGTTATTGATCTGATTCGCGGCAAGAATGTGGATGACGCGCTCGCCATCCTGACCTACACGCCCAAGGCTGCCGCCCCCGTCGTGAGCAAGCTTTTGAGCAGTGCGATCGCCAACGCCGTCAACAACAACGAAATGGACCGCAAGGCCCTTTACGTCGCCGAAGTGTACGCCAACCCCGGCCCCACGCTGAAGCGCTACGTTGCCCGTTCCCGCGGCAGCGCGTCCCCCATCCTCAAGCGCACCAGCCACATCAGCGTGGTGCTGGACCAGAAGTAATCCAAGGGAGGTTTATCAATGGGTCAGAAAGTAAATCCCCACGGTGCTCGCGTTGGCGTAATCTTCAATTGGAGCACCCGCTGGTATGCCGGCAAAAAGGATTTCGCGAACAACCTCGTCGAGGATTACAAGCTTCGTGAAATGCTGAAGGAAAAGTACTATTCCACCGGCATCAGCCACATCGACATTGAGCGTAGCGCCAACCGCGTTACCATCAATATTTTTACCGCGAAGCCCGGCATGATCATCGGCCGCGGCGGCGCCGGTATCGAAGCCCTTAAAAAGGACATCGAGAAGTTCCTGGGCCGCGCCGCCAATATCAACATCATGGAGATCAAGGTGCCCGACACCAACGCCCAGCTCGTGGCCGAGAATATCGCCCAGCAGCTGGAAAAGCGCATCTCCTTCCGCCGCGCGATGAAGCAGAGCATGCAGCGCGCTATGCGCGCCGGCGCCAAGGGCATGAAGACCACCGTGAGCGGCCGTCTGGGCGGCGCGGATATCGCCCGCACCGAGCACTATCACGAGGGCTCTATCCCCCTGCAGACCCTCCGCGCCGATATTGATTACGGCTTTGCGGAAGCCAAGACCACCTATGGCCGCTTGGGCGTCAAAGTCTGGGTGTATAAGGGACAGAAGCTCCCCAAACCCAAGAAAGCGCCGGTCGCCGCCAATACCGAAGGAGGCAGATAAGCTATGTTGATGCCCAAGAGAGTCAAGCGTCGCCGCGTCTTCCGCGGTCGCATGAAGGGCAAGGCCATGCGCGGCAACTTCCTTGCCTACGGCGATTTTGGCCTTGTCGCCACCGAGCCCTGCTGGGTAACCAGCCAGCAGATTGAGGCGGCCCGTATCGCGCTGACCCGCTACACCAAGCGTGGCGGTCAGGTATGGATTAAGATTTTCCCCGATAAGCCCGTTACCGAAAAGCCCGCCGAGACCCGCATGGGTTCCGGTAAAGGCTCGCCGGAATACTGGGTTGCCGTGGTAAAGCCCGGCCGCGTTCTTTTCGAGATCGCGGGCGTTCCTGAGGATATGGCACGCGAAGCCCTTCGCCTGGCTGCGCACAAGCTGCCCCTCAAGACTAAGATCCTCGTGCGTGAGGACAAAAAAGAAGCGGGTGGTGAAGCACAATGAAGGCAAAGGAGCTTCAAGCAATGAACAGGACCGAGCTTGAGTCTAAGGTCGGCGAACTGAAGGCCGAGCTGTTCAACCTTCGTTTCCAGCTTGCCACCGGCCAGCTGCAAAACACCATGGTCATCGCCAGCACCAAGCGCGATATCGCCCGCTGCATGACCATCCTTCGCCAGCAGGAACAAAAGGACGCCCGGTAAGGGGCTAGACAGAAAAGAAGGAGGCAGCCGCTTCAATGTCTGAACAAAGAGGACTTCGCAAGACCCGCGAGGGCATGGTCGTAAGCGATAAGATGGATAAGACCATCGTTGTGGAGATCAAGACCCGCGTGCGTCATCCGCTGTATGGCAAGATCATGAACCAGACCAGCAAGTTAAAGGCTCACGACGAGAACAACGAGTGTGGCGTAGGCGACCGCGTTCGCGTGATGGAAACCCGCCCGCTGAGCCGTGAAAAGCGCTGGCGCTTGGTCGAAATTCTCGAAAAGGCCAAGTGATGGCCCGGCCCTCATCGTATCTTTAAAGGAAGAAAAGCGCAGCAGCTTTCGCTTCCATTCGTATGATGATGGGCGCTCCTACCCCATTTTTTTGGGCAGCCGTATGGCTTCCCGATTCCGACAAGGAGGAAAAACCGTATGATCCAGCCGCAAACGCGACTCAAGGTAGCCGATAACTCCGGCGCCAAGGAAATCATGTGCATCCGCGTGCTCGGCGGTTCCTTCCGCCGCGATGGTTCCATCGGCGACGTGATCGTGGCCAGCGTAAAGAGCGCGACCCCCGGCGGCACCGTGAAAAAGGGCGATGTGGTTAAGGCCGTCGTGGTGCGCATGCGCAAGCAGAAGCGCCGCCCGGATGGCAGCTACATCCGTTTTGACGACAATGCAGCCGTTATCATCAACGACCAGAAAATGCCCCGTGGCACCCGTATCTTTGGACCTGTGGCCCGTGAGCTGCGCGAAAAGGACTTCATGAAGATCGTTTCGCTCGCTCCCGAAGTGCTGTAATGGAGGGTTGACAAATGATTGCGAAGGTTCATGTAAAGAAGAACGATCAGGTCGTTGTCATCTCCGGTCCCGCGACAGGCGATAAAGCCATCAAGGGAAAGCAGGGCAAGATTCTGACCGTTATCCCCAAGGAAAACAAGGTGATTGTGGAGGGCGTCGCGTACGTCACCAAGCACCAGAAGCCCCGCCGGCAGGGCCAGGCGGGCGGCATTTACCAGAAGGAGCGCGCCATCGACGCCTCCAACGTCATGCTGATCTGCCCCAAGTGCGGCCAGGCCACCCGTGTGGGACACCGCATTGTAGAGGAAGAGCGCGATGACGGAAGCAAGAAGAAGAAAGTGATCCGCGTTTGCAAGCGTAAAAACTGCAAAGCGGATATCGACTGAGGGAGGCAAGGTTAATGGCTACGAGAATCAAGGAAAAGTACCAGAATGAAGCCGTGCCTGCCCTTCAGCAGAAGTTCGGCTATAAGAACTCCATGGAAGTTCCCAAGCTTGCCAAGATCGTTGTCAATATGGGCCTGGGCGATTGCAAGGACAATCCCAAGGCGCTTGAGGTAGCGGTTGCGGAGCTTGCCACCATCACGGGCCAGAAGCCCATGGTGACCAAGGCGCGCAAGTCCATCGCCAACTTCAAGCTGCGCGAGGGCATGAACGTCGGCGCGAAGGTCACTCTGCGCGGCCAGCGCATGGAAGAGTTTATGGATAAGCTCGTCAATATCGCCCTTCCCCGCGTTCGCGACTTCCGCGGTGTAAGCGACAAGGCTTTCGACGGCCGCGGCAACTATGCCCTGGGCATTCGCGAGCAGCTTCTTTTCCCCGAAATCGAGTATGATAAGGTGGAAAAGATCCGCGGCATGGAAATGATTTTTGTCACCACGGCCAAGACCGACGAGGAGTGCAAGGAATTGCTTCGTCTGCTCGGCATGCCGTATGCACAGTAAGCAAGGGAAGGGAGATAAGAAAACGTGGCTAAGACCAGTATGAAAATCAAGCAGGCTAGAACGCCCAAGTTCTCCACCCGCGCCTACACGCGCTGCCGCCTCTGCGGCCGCCCGCACTCGGTGCTTCGCAAGTACGGTATCTGCCGTATCTGCTTCAGAGAGCTGGCCTACAAGGGCCAAATCCCCGGTGTCCGCAAGGCCAGTTGGTAAGCGGGAAAGAACGGAAGGAGGTTCCATCATGGTTGTGAATGATCCCATCGCCGATATGCTGACCCGCATCCGCAATGCGCAGATCGCCAAGCACGACGCCGTCGTTCTGCCTGCCAGCAACTCCAAGAAGGCGATCGCCAAGATCCTCTTGGCGGAAGGTTATGTGAAATCGGTCGATTTCATTGATGACGGCCCCCAGGGAAGCATCAAGATCGTCCTGAAATACGTCAACGGAAAGCAGCAGCCCGTGATCGCCGGCTTGAAGCGCATCTCCAAGCCCGGCCTGCGCGTGTATGCCAAGTCCGAAGAGCTGCCCAAGGTTTTGGGCGGCTTGGGCATCGCCATCATCTCGACCTCAAAGGGCTTGATGACGGATAAGGAAGCCCGCAAGCAAATGATTGGCGGCGAAGTGCTCGCCTACATCTGGTAAACCGACACGCAATGGAGGTGTAAGACAATGTCTCGAATCGGAAAGCTTCCGATCACAGTCCCCGCGGGCGTGACGGTAACGGTGGACGAGGACAACACCGTAACGGTAAAGGGCCCTAAGGGCACCCTGACCCAGACGGTGAACCGCGATATCACCCTCAAGCAGGATGACGGCATCCTCACCCTTGAACGCCCCAGCGACGCCAAGCCCCATAAGGCCATGCACGGTCTGTACCGCAGCCTGGTTCACAATATGGTGGTGGGCGTGACCGATGGTTTTCAGAAAACGCTGGTGCTGGTTGGCACCGGTTACCGCGCGCAGGCCGAGGGCGGCAAGAAGCTCACCATCAACATCGGCTTCTCCCATCCCGTTATTTTGGAAGCGCCTGAAAACATCACCTTTGAAACCCCTGATCAGACCAAAATCGTGGTTAAGGGCATCAACAAGCAGCAGGTTGGCAACCTTGCCGCCGATATCCGCGCCATTCGTAAGCCCGAGCCTTACCTGGGCAAGGGCATCAAGTACGATGACGAGGTTATCCGCCGCAAGGAAGGCAAGACCGGTAAGTAATCGAAAGGGGAGTGAACGCAAATGTTTAAGACGCGTGACCGCAATGCGGACCGCAAGATCCGTCATGCCCGTGTTCGCAAGAAAATTAGCGGCACCCCGGATATGCCGCGTCTGTGCGTATACCGCAGCCTGAACAATATCTACGCGCAGCTGATAGACGATACCAAGGGCGTCACCTTGGCGGCCGCCTCCACTCAGGAGAAGGACGTTATGGCGCAGATCAACGACACCGACAAAAAGGGCGCTGCCAAGATCGTTGGCAAGCTGATTGCCGAGCGTGCGTCCGAAGCGGGCATCAAGGAGGTCGTGTTCGACCGTGGCGGTTATGTATATACCGGCCGCGTCGCCGAGCTCGCCGCCGCCGCCCGTGAAGCCGGACTTCAATTCTAAGTAAGGAGGACGAACGCATGCAACGCATGGAACAGGTCAGCGAATTCAAAGAGAAGCTCGTTGCCGTCAACCGCGTTACCAAGGTTGTCAAGGGCGGCCGCAACTTCCGCTTCTCGGCGCTGGTCGTGGTCGGCGATGAAAAAGGCCGCGTGGGCGCGGGCATGGGCAAGGCTGCGGAAATTTCCGAAGCCATCCGCAAGGGCACGGAAGACGCCAAAAAGCATCTTATCAACGTGCCGCTGCTGGATACGTCGATCCCGCATGAGGCCATCGGCCGCTTTGGCACCGGTAAGGTGGTGCTTTTGCCCGCTCCCGAAGGTACGGGCGTGATCGCGGGCGGCGCCGCCCGCGCGGTGCTTGAGCTGGCGGGCGTCAAGGATATCCGCACCAAGAGCTATGGCACCAACAATAAGATCAACATGGTCAAAGCGACGCTGGAGGGCTTAAAGCAGCTGCGCAGCGCCGAGCAGGTGGCCAAACTTCGCGGCAAGACCGTCGAAGAGATTCTGGGCTAAGGGGGACGACGATAATGAAACTGCAAATCACGCTTAAAAAGTCGCCGATCTCCAGCCTTCAGGTTCATAAGGACACCGTGGCGGCGCTGGGCCTGCGCAAGGTCGGCCAGACCGTCGTCAAGGAGGATAACCCGTGCATTCGCGGGCAGATCTTCCGCGTGAAGCACATGATCGACGTACAGGAAATCAAAGACTGAGGAGGGAAACCCAATGAAACTGCACGAGTTAGGGCCCGCCGCAGGTTCCACCACCGCGCCCAAGCGCCTCGGTAGAGGCGTGGGCTCCGGTCTGGGTAAGACCTCCGGTAAGGGTCATAAGGGTGCGAAGGCCCGCTCCGGCGGCGGCAAGCGCCCGGGTTTTGAGGGCGGCCAGATGCCCCTGTACCGCCGCGTGCCCAAGAAGGGCTTCACCAACATCTTCCGCACGGAATATGCCACGGTGAACATCGGCCAGCTGGAAGTTTTTGAGAACGGCACTGTTGTTACGGCGGACATGCTCAAGGAAGCGAAGATCATCAGGAAAACGCTTGATGGTGTGAAGATTCTGGGCAATGGCGAGCTCACTAAGAAGCTTACCGTGGAAGCCGCGAAGTTCACCGAAACGGCCAAGCAGAAAATCGAGGCCCTTGGCGGGAAAGCCGAGGTGAAGTAAGATGGCCAAAAACGCTAACAACAAAGTCGGCGTGTGGCAATCCCTTCGCAATGCCTGGAAGGTAGAGGATATCCGCAAAAAGCTAATCTATACCTTCCTGATGCTCGTCGTGTTCCGTCTTGTCGGCGTTATTCCTGCCCCTGGCGTTGATTACGCCCGTGTGCAGGCGCAGATGGGCGCCAGCACCCTGCCGCTTCTGGACCTGGTTAACATGATGACGGGCAGCAACTTCCAGAACATGACCATCATGGCCATGGGTATTACCCCGTACATCAACTCCTCCATTATCATGCAGCTTCTGACCATCGCCATCCCCGCCCTGGAGCGTTTGCAAAAGAGCGGCCCCGACGGCCAGAAGAAGATTGCGCAGATCACCCGTTATGTGACGGTTGGCCTCGCGGTTGTGCAAGCCATCGGCCTGGTGGCCAGCCTTGGTTATATCAAAGCCGGCTGGTTTAACACCGTTCTGGTCGGCGTGAGCATGGCCGGCGGTACGGCGCTTGCCATGTGGATTGGCGAGCGTATCACCGAAAAGGGTCTGGGCAATGGTATCTCGCTGCTCATCTTCGCGGGTATCATTTCCAACCTGTTTACGGGTATTTCCACGCTGCTGGTCAGCGCCTTCGGCGCCGCGTCGCTGACGCCGTGGCTGAACCTGCTGGCCGTGCTGCTGCTGATGCTGGTCATGATCGTTCTGGTCACGTTTGTGGACTTGGGCGTTCGCCGCATCAACGTGCACTTTGCAAAGCGCGTTTCCGGCCGCAAGATGTACGGCGGCCAGAACAGCGTGATTCCCATGAAGGTTGTCAGCGTCGGCGTTCTTCCGCTGATCTTCGCGTATTCCTTCATGGCGTTCCCCGGCACGATCATCCAGCTCGTTGGCGGCGCGGAAAGCGGCGCGGCGATCTGGTGGGCGAGGTACATGGGCTCCACCAGCCCGCTGTACCTGCTGGTGACGGCGCTGTTGATCATTGCATTCACGTATTTCTATTCCTCCATCTCCTTCCAGCCGGATGAGATGGCGAAGAACATCCAGCAGCAGGGAGGCGCGGTTCCGTCTGTGCGCCCGGGTAAACCGACCGCGGATTACTTAAAGCGTATTAACAGCCGCCTGATCCTGTTCGCAGCGCTGTTCCTGGCCGTTTTGGCGACTGTGCCGACGATTTTCACCGTCAGCCTCCAGACGCAGATTCCCTTTGCGGCCAGCAGCATGCTGATCGCCGTGAGCGTGGTGCTGGAGACAAAGCGCCAGCTGGACGACCTGCTGGTAAGCCGCAACTACGATTCGATCTCCTGATGGGGAACGTTGGCTGACGAATGATGCGCCGCTAAGGCACGGCACTGGCACATGTACCGCTTTTGTGGTATAATGATACGTGCCGTGCATTAGCGGCCTTCATCCGTGAAAAGGAGGAATGCGGTTATGAACATTATCTTCCTTGGACCTCCGGGCGCAGGTAAAGGCACCCAGGCGCAGATTGTCTGTCAGAAGCTGGGCATCCCCCAGATTTCCACAGGCGATATGCTGCGTACGGCCATCGCAAACAAGACGGAAACGGGCTTGAAGGCGAAGGAATACATGGATGGCGGCCAGCTGGTGCCGGACGAGGTTGTGATTGCGATTGTCCGGGAGCGGCTCGCGATGGACGATTGCCGGAAGGGGTACATTCTGGACGGTTTTCCCCGTACGGTAGAGCAAGCCAAGGCGTTGAGCGGGTTTGCTAAGATCGACGCGGCCATCAACCTGGACGTGGATGATGAGGTGCTCGTCAAGCGGCTTAGCGGCCGCCGCGTGTGCCCGCTGTGCGGCGCGCCCTACCATGTAGAGCGTCTGAACGGTGAAACCGTGTGCAAAGCGGATGGGACGCCGCTGATTCAGCGCGACGACGACAGGGCGGAGACGGTCCTCAACCGCCTGACGGTTTATCACCAGAAGACCGCGCCGCTGATTGACCATTACAGGAATGAGGGGCTGCTCAAAAGCGTTGGCGGCAACCTGAGCCTGGAGGAAATCAGCGAGGAAATTCTGGGAATACTCGAGGCGATCCGATGATCTATTTAAAGAACGCGCAGCAGCTGGACTGTATGCGCAAATCGGGCGCGATGCTCTATGAGGTGCTTTGCCGCCTTCGGGAGGCGATCAAGCCTGGAATGAGCACCGCCGAGCTGGACGTGTACGCCGAGCAGCTCATTCGCAAGCATAAGGCAGTTCCCTCTTTTCTGGACTATCAGGGCTATCCCGCGTCTATCTGCGCCTCTGTAAACGAGGAGGTTGTGCATGGCATTCCGTCGGATCAAACCGTGTTAAAGGAAGGCGATGTGCTTTCCATTGATTGCGGGCTGATCTTTGACGGCTGGCAGGCCGACAGCGCCTTTACGGTGGGCGTAGGCGAGATTTCCGCTGAGAAGCGGCAGTTGATCGACGTGACTGAGGAGAGCTTTTACAAGGGAATCCGCAGGGCAATCGCCGGCAATCACCTTGGCGATATTGGGCACGCGATTCAGGAATACGCCGAAAGCTTCGGCTACGGCGTGATCCGCGACCTGACGGGCCATGGTATTGGCAGAAACATGCATGAGGAACCCAGCGTGCCTAACTTCGGCCGCGAGGGCCATGGCACGCGTTTGCGTGCCGGTATGACGCTGGCGATTGAACCGATGATTGCCATGGGGGATTACCATGTGGCGGAGCTGGAGGATGGCTGGACGATTGTGACCGAGGATGGCGGCATCTGTTCACACTACGAGCATACCATCGCCATCAACGAGCACGGCCTGCCCGAGCTGCTTACCTACCCCGGCTACGCCCTGACGGAGGAAGCCGAGTGAAAGCGAAGCCGACCGAGCCAGGGCGCGTGGTGATCGCCACGCAGGGGCATGACGCAGGCACATGGTATGCGGTGCTTGCGGCGCTGGACGCGCACCATCTGCTTTTGTGCGATGGAGAGACACGCAAGCTGGCAAAGCCCAAGAAAAAGCAATTAAAGCACCTGCGTGCCCTGCCGCTGACAGTCGCGGTCGAGGGCAGGGGCGAAAGCGGCGGAGCGATCGCGGACAGCGATATCCGCAAGGCGCTCCGTGCGGCGCGGGATGCTTACGAAACCAGAACCGCAGGCGCGCAGCCAAAGCCGCGCCCAGAGAAGGAGGAATGCGCGTTTGTCCAAGAGTGATGTCATTGAAATGGAAGGCACGGTTATCGAGGCGCTTCCCAACGCGAATTTTAAAGTGGAGCTCCCCGGCGGGCACCGGATCATGGCACAGATTTCGGGAAAAATGCGCATGAACTTCATCCGCATTTATCCCGGCGACAAGGTTACTGTCGAGCTTTCACCCTATGATTTGACGCGCGGCCGCATTACGTGGCGCAGCAAGAATTAGGGCGGGAGCATCCCGAGGACGGCCGCAGGCCGTTCGAATAAGGAGGTTACAAACATGAAGGTTCGTCCCTCGGTCAAACCCATCTGCGAGAAGTGCAAGATCATCAAGCGCAAGGGCCGCGTGATGGTCATCTGCGAGAACCCCAAGCACAAGCAGAAGCAGGGCTGAATGGCCTTTCCCGTGACCGCGTTTCGCGTAATGGGAATCGCTGGATGGATATGCGAAAAGCCGGGCGGCGACAGGCCGTCCGGCTTTGCTTTGCAAAAACACATGGGTGAGGGAACGGGAGTCAAGCTTCAATCCGGTCAAACGCTTTCAGCCAAAGCACCTTTTCAAGGGAAGTATAGGCTTTGGCCCAATTTTCAGAAATTGCGAAAGCACCGGCGTAACGCTCGCAGTTTTGAAACCACGACCAGTTGATTGGCCATACGCCGCAGGACGGCAGGGTCTGAATTAAATAGTCGAGCTCGGCTTCCACAAGCGCGCGGTTTTCGTCGCAAAAGGCGCTTTCCGGCCCGTGAATGTAGCGGGAGGGGCGGGGGACATACCCTGACCAATCCTCCGGGGCGTGGGTAATCGCCTGCCGGACAAGCTCGTGAACGCGGGCCTCCGTCACGGAAGGTTCGCTGGTGATGGACAAGCGTTTCCAGTGCGGAAGCAGGGCAAGGCAGGCCTCCAGAAACATTTCTCCGGAAGCATCCGGGGTAAGCATCCGCTTATGCGCCTGAGATGCCAGCGACAGTGCCGTGTCAAATAGGGAGTCTCCGGGAGTAACAACGTCCAGAAGAAAGGCGGAGACCGCGGCCGAAAGGCCGGCGCTTTCGCAGGCGTTGGTGGCGGCGTCGAAATGCCACCAGGGTGCGTGCGGCCAGCCATCGTTGGAGGGAAGGGTAAACAGCCATTGTCCGGCCTCAAAGCCTGACCCGCTCCTGAAATAGTTGAGAATATCCCGGAGCATGGGCAGGTCGGGCGAGGTAAGGCCGACGGAGCGGAGGAGCGTGGCCGCGTTGAGGGTGGCGTAAGGCGTGGATTCAGGATTCCAGCAATCCGCGTCCAGCGCGTGGCCAAAGCCGCCGTCGGGGTTTTGATAGAAGGACAGGGCGCTGAGCACGTCCTGAGCGGACCCCCGCTCAAAGTGGAAGCGCCATCTGGCGGCGTCAAGAGGGCGGGCGTTGCGGTAAATCCAGCCGCGAATTTGCTCAAATGCATTCCCGGTAAGTTTCATGCTTCATTCCTCCATGTGAAAGATGGAATAAGGATATCAAATCAATGGCGCGCCGGCTTGTAAAAATCCGACATTCTGACGCGCCTTTGCCAACGCGTCGCGCAAAGACAGCGAATGAAACTGTTTAAACGAATTAAGCAGATGCGCCTGATCTACGTATCCATACCGTTCTACCGCGTCCAGAACATCAAAATGCGAGGAGAACACGGCTTCGCGCCACAGGGATTGATAGCGGACAAGAGAGGCAAAGCCCTTGGGAGAAACCCCGATATGCTGGGCGAACAGGCGCTCAAGCTGGCGCGGGCTGATATGGGAATCCCGCGCCAGCTGACCGGCGCGAAGATTGCCATGAGAATGGAGCACGGACCAAACCGCGTTCATCAGCGTATCGTCAGGGCTGCGAAAGCTCAAAGCGCGCGGCAGACAGGCATCGGCCTGGGCGACGCACTCCGCGAAATTCCGCGAGCGGGCCAGACGTGGGGAGAGGGCGCTTACCAGCGAAGGGAAATGCCTTTCCGCGTCACAGCAGGCGTTTTTGGTATCCCGCAGGCTTTCTTCCGCAAAGAGAGCCGCGCTCCAGGCAAAAAAGCGGACGCCGAACGTAAAGCATCCAGGCATGTTGGCGGGAGCGTAAAACGGCGCGTCGTTCATGCCGCAGAAGCGGGCGGAAATCCGGCGGGTACTAGCATCTACCGTGAACAGAATATCCATGCACGCGTCGGGTACCACGAGCGTCGCCGGGCCGGGGACAGACAAAGAGAACCAGAAGCAACGCACGATGGGCCTCAGCGCTTCGCAGGGGAGCACCTCCCAATAGCCGCTGTCATTGCGGAAGGGAGTTGCCACAATGGGATGAAAGTGGTGATGGAGGTTCATTGCATGCATACCTCAACAGGACTTTTTAAGCAGGAAGCGCCCGGCGCAGACGCCGTCCACGGCCGCGCCGTTGCGCACCGCCTGCCTGCCGTTGACAAACACCTGCCGGACGCCCACGGGCCTGCCGTTTACATCGGCGCCGGGCGCAACCATGCGCGGATTGAACACCACCAGATCCGCAAAAGCACCCTCACGGAGATAACCGCGGTCCTTCAACCCAAACCGGTCGGCAGTCGCGCCGGTCATTTGACGAATGGTACGGGTGAGCGTATGCTTCTCGCGCGCGATGCGCAAAAATTCCGGGAAACAGCAGAACGCGGCGGGGTTTTGCATACCCTCGTCCTCGATCCATGCGTCGGTCATGTAGAGGCACCGGCCGTCCGACATCAGGCGTTCCAGAATTTCAGGGGTAAGGTACTTATGCATCAGCACCCGGGCGGTGCCGTCGGTATCGTCCACCAAACGAAGATAGGCCTCAAGGTCGCTCACGCCCCAATGGGCGGCGATTTCAGAAACCGTTCTGCCCGTGAGGGAGGCATGCTTCGCGCCGGCCCAGGCGATTTGGATATCGCTGAAATCAAAGCCGAGCAGGCGCTTGGTTACGCCGATCTCGACGGCCAGGCGGGCGCGAATAGCGGGCGAACGGCGCTTTTCCCGGGGAAGGGTGAGATACCACGCGGGCAAAACGACGGTGATGACCGAAGCGCCATACATCATGGCATAGCTGTCATAGAAGAAGGAGCAGCCGGCGCGGTTGGCACGTTCGATCAGGCGAAGGGATTCCTCCACGGTCCGCCAGGTTTTTGCGCCTACGAAGATCAGATGGCTGAATTGGAGGCTGACCCCGGTTTCCCGCGCAAGGCTGAGCATTTCATCCAGCGCCCGTAGATTATGCGCGCGGCCGCCGAAGGGTGGATGGTAGGAGGTGCTGGCGGCGGAGCAGGCGCGGGCGTGAACGGCGAGGGGTCGGTCGTACTTCTTGGCGATCAGCGCGGCGCGCTTCAGCTCGGCATAGGGCGCGTAGCGGTCGGGCTCATACATCAGCCCGAAGGAAATGCCGCCGGCGCCCGCGTCCAGCTCGCGCTCAAGCAAAAAATCCTGACGCTTCAGCTCGTCCCCGCAAAGCGGGCGGCTGTCGCGGCCGGCAATGCTGATACGGCTGCTCATGTGCCCAAGAAGGGGATGGAGGTTCAGGGGCAGTCGATCCTGCGATGCATGGACGAACCCTTCAAGCGTGGAAAGGTCGCCCTGCGCGTCCCCACGGGAAAACAGGCCGCTGCCGATGAGGTCGGCGTTGGGTGAGTCCGCCTCGAAACCGAAGGGGGAAAAGCCGCAGTTTCCGGTCACCTGCGTCGTGACGCCCTGCTCCAGAAAGGGGCGAAAGAAGCGGCTGTTGCCGGCGCGCGCGGCGAACCAGTCGTTGTGGGAATGGGCGTCGATAAAACCCGGTGCGATCGCAAGCCCGGTACAGTCAAGGGTCGTATCCGCCCGGCCCCGGATTGAGGAGGAGACCTGAACGATGCGGTCGTCCTCGATGAGCAGGTCGGCGCGAATGGGGCTGGACAGGGTTCCGTCATAAAGCTGGGCGTTGGCGAAATGAGTGCGCATGAATAATACCGTCCCTTCGATCAAAATCGTTCGTATTCAGTATAGCGTGGTAAACCGGAAAAGAAAAGCAGAATTTCAGGCCGGGAGCGGCGAAATATTGCAAAAAAAGCTGTTTACAACTTGCACCAGGCTGTGATATAATTCAAAAGTTGGAGTATGTTCAGAGCCGTGGGCGGCTGCATGTGCGGGAAACCGCGTGTGACCACGGGCTGAACGGGCGCTCCGACAGCACTGTCAAAGCGCGGCCGCCAAGGCTGCGCGGGGTCTTGGGCAACGCCTCGCTCACTCTACGCGAACGTCGCCAACTTCAAGAGACCCTCGGCTCAAGAGAGCACATACTATGGAGGTGTAACCACACATGGCACGTATTGCGGGCGTTGACCTGCCCAGAGAAAAGCGTGTGGAGATCGGACTGACCTACATCTTCGGCATCGGCTTGGCTACGTCCAAGCAGATCCTTGCCGGAACTGAGATCAATCCCGATACCCGCGTGAAGGACCTTACCGAAACCGAAGTCAGCAAGCTTCGTGAGTACATCGAGCATCATGTCAAGGTGGAAGGCGACCTGCGTCGCGAGGTTTCCCTGAACATCAAGCGTTTGGTGGAAATCGGCTGCTACCGCGGCGTCCGTCATCGCCGTAACCTGCCCGTCCGCGGTCAGAACACCAAGAACAACGCGCGCACCCGCAAGGGTCCCAAGCGCACCATCGCGGGCAAGAAGAAGGCTACCCGCTAAGGGGTAACCCACTACGAACAATGCTTATGTAGCATGGAGGGATGAACAAAAATGGCACCCAAGCAAAAATTAAAGAGGGTATCGCGCAAGCGTCGTGAGAAAAAGCTTGTCGAGCGTGGCGCCGCGCATATCCGTTCTTCCTTTAACAACACCATCGTCACCCTGACCGACGTCAACGGCAACGCCCTTTCCTGGGCCAGCGCCGGTGGCCTTGGTTTCCGTGGAAGCAAGAAATCCACGCCCTTTGCCGCGCAGATGGCCGCCGAGACCGCCGCGAAGGCCGCTATGGAGTTTGGCCTTAAGACCGTTGAGGTCTACGTCAAGGGCCCCGGCTCCGGACGCGAAGCCGCGATCCGCAGCCTGCAGGCCGCCGGCCTGGAAGTGAACATGATTAAAGACGTTACACCCATCCCGCATAACGGTTGCCGTCCGCCCAAGCGTAGAAGAGTGTAAGGAATTCGAGGAGGTACAATCAACATGGCAAGATATACAGATTCCGTATGCCGTATGTGCCGCCGCGAGGGCACCAAGCTCTTCCTGAAGGGCGATAAGTGTTTTTCCTCCAAGTGCGCGGTGCAGAACCGACCGACCCCTCCGGGTCAGCACGGCCAGGCAAGGCAGCGTAAGGCGAGCGAGTACGGCCTGCAGCTTCGTGAAAAGCAGAAGGCGCGTCGCGCCTACGGCCTGATGGAAGGCCAGTTTAAGCGCACCTTCATCCGCGCTACCGGTATGAAGGGTATTACGGGCGATAACCTGCTCCAGTTGCTTGAGCTGCGCCTGGACAATGTGGTCTTCCGCAGCGGTCTGGCTTCCAGCCGCGCGCAGGCCCGCCAATTTGTTTGCCACGGCCTGATGACCGTGAACGGCAAGAAGGTGGACATTCCCTCCTACACCATGAAGGTGGGGGATGTGATCGGCGTACGCTCCACCCGCAGGGATATGGCGCACTTCAAGATGGTCAAGGAAGGCATCGGCCGCGTGATTCCAAAGTGGATTACCACCGATGTGGAAAACCTGACCGCCACCGTCAGCGCGTTGCCGCAGCGCGACGACGTGGACCTGAGCCTGCAGGAAAACATGATCGTCGAGTTCTACTCTCGTTAGGATGAGGCGTTACTCCCTCAACCATTTGGCTTGAAACAGGAGGGTAAATCGAATGATCGAAATCGAAAAAGCGCGCATCGACTGTGCGGAGCTGAGTCAGGACGGAACGTATGGCAAGTTTGTCATCGAACCGTTGGAGCGCGGCTTTGGCAACACGCTGGGCAATGCGCTGCGCCGTGTGCTGCTTAGCTCGCTGCCGGGCGTGGCCGTGACCAGCATCAAGATCGAGGGCATTCAGCATGAGTTCTCCACCATCCCCGGCGTTACGGAAGATGTGTCCGAGCTGATTCTGAACCTGAAGACCTTGACGGCCAAGCTGTATTCCGATCAGCCTAAAACCGTCATGCTCGATGTAAAGGGTCCCGCTGAGGTCAAGGCGAAGGATATCGCGGCCGACGATGAGCTGGAGTTCATCGACCCCGAGATGCACATCGCCACCTTGAACGAGGACGCGCATCTGCAAATGACGCTGACAATCGATAAGGGACGCGGGTATGTGAGTGCGGATAAGAACAAATATCCCAACATGCCTATCGGCGTCATCCCGATCGATTCCATCTTCACCCCCATCCGCAAGGTCAACTACACCGTCGTGGATACCCGCGTGGGACAGATCACCGACTATGACAAGCTGACCCTGGAAGTATGGACGGATGGAAGCGTTCAGCCTGACGAGGCTATCAGCCTCGCGGCAAAGATTCTCACCGAGCATTTGACCCTTTTTGTAAGCTTGACCGACCAGGTGACGACAATCGCCTTTACCGATCAGGAGGACGACAAGAAGGAAAAAGTGCTGGAGATGACCATTGAGGAGCTTGATTTGAGCGTGCGCGCCTATAACTGCTTGAAGCGCGCGGGCATCAACACCGTCTCCGAGCTGGTGCAGCGTAATCAGGAAGATATGATGAAGGTTCGCAACCTTGGCCGCAAGAGTCTGGAGGAGGTCGAGCAAAAGCTCGAGGCTCTCAATCTCTCCTTGCGCCCCAGCGACGAATAAGCGACACATTCCCGCAAAGGAGGAAATAGAACCATGGCACAACGCAAATTGGGCCGTACCGCCGATCAGCGCAAGGCGTTGCTCCGCAATCAGGTTACGAACCTGATCTGGTATGGCCGCATTGAGACGACCGAGGCTCGCGCCAAGGAAGTGCGCCGCGCCGCCGAGCGCCTGATTACCCTGGCGATCAACGAGTGCGACAATACCGTTGAAACCACCAAAGAAACCCATAACGAGAAGGGCCAGCTTGTGACCCTGAACGTGGTTAACGACGCGCCCAGCAAGCTGCATGCGCGCCGCATGATCATGAGCTACCTTTATGAGCTCAAGGATGTGCGCAAGAAGGACGAGGACAAGGACGACTGGAAGGAGCGCACCAAGGATGTAAAGTATCCCGTGGTGGAAAAGCTCTTCCGCGAGTACGGCCCCAAGTTCAAGAAGCGCAACGAGGAAAAGAAGTGCGCCGGCGGTTACACCCGTATTTATAAGCTTGGGCCCCGCCGCGGCGACGCCGCCGAGATGTGCGTGATCGAGATCATCTGATCTTGCGCTAAACGCATGAGCGGTCTGGCTGCTTGCGAGCACGACAGACACCCCCGCCGGATATCGCTCCGGCGGGGGTTTGCGCATTCATGCTGGCACATGAGAGAGGGGAGCGGAAATGGAGCGGTTAGAGGACATGCCCCTTGAGGCATTGCTGCGAACGGGCGGATGGGAATGCAGTTGCGGACGCCGCCATGCCGTGGGGCTGAAGTATTTGAAAATCGCGCGCGGCGCGGTGCGATTCCTGCCCGAGGTCCTGCGCGCGCTTGGAGTAAGAAAGCCCTTTGTGGTATGTGACCACAACACCAGGGCGGCCGCGTGGCCGCAGGTGAGCGCCGTTCTTGACACGTCGGGAATTCCTTATCGGCTTTATGAATTTCCCTATGATACGGTCGAGCCGGACGAGCACGCCGTCGGCTGCCTTGCCATGAGCTTTGACCGGGACTGCGACGTGGTGCTGGCCATTGGCGGCGGGGTGATCAACGACTGTTGCAAGGTGCTTGCGCACGCGCTTGGCGTGCCATCCGCGGTGGTGGGAACGGCGCCTTCCATGGACGGTTATGCGTCCAACTCCTCCTCGATGATCCAAAACCGTGTCAAGGTGTCCATGTACAACGCCTGTCCGGCGGCGGTTATCGCGGATACGGAGATCATGAGCCGCGCGCCGGAGCGTATGCTTTGGGCAGGACTGGGTGATATGCTGGCAAAGTATGTATCACTTTGCGAATGGCGCATCTCCCACTTGGTAACGGGTGAATACTACTGTGAAAATATCGCGGGGCTGATGCGCGCGTCCCTGCGGAAAATTGTCGGCGTTGCGCCCAGACTAAAGGAGCGCGCCCCGGACACCATTGGAGCTGTGGCCGAAGGGCTGGTGCTTTCAGGCGTGGCGATGGCTTTTGCGGAAGTTTCCCGCCCGGCCTCGGGGCTTGAGCATTATTTTTCTCACCTGTGGGAAATGATGGCCCTGGACCGTGACGCGCCCTGCGAGCTGCACGGCGTTCAGGTGGGCGTGGGAACGCTGCTGGCCCTCCAAATTTACGACGAAATCAAGGCGCTGAAACCGGACAGGGAGCGAGCGGAACGTTTCATGCGGAATTTCAGTCAGGACTGGTGGGAGAATAATACGCGGCGCATATTTGGCAAGGCCGCGGACGCGGTGATTGAACAGGCACGGCGTGAGGGCAGAAACGATCGCGCCAGGCAACAGGAACGGCTGGAACGCATTCTCTTGCACTGGGATGAGATTCTTGGCATCATCGGTCAGGAGCTGCCGCCGGCGGCGGAGATTGCGTCGCTGATGAAAATTGCCGGTATGCCGCTGTCGCCGGCGGATCTGGGCATCGGCAAGCAGGATGTTCGCGACGCGCTGGACGGTTCGCGAGACATCCGGGACAAATACCTGACGAGCAGCATGCTTTGGGACATGGGTCTTTTGTATAGCTTTGCGCTGCCGGAATAAGCGGATGGATACCGGCGCGTAACGGAGAAGCCGCGCTTGCGAAGGCGCGGCTTTTTTGTTATGATGTTTTGGACAGTCTTGGCGCAAACTAGCGCTGAGGTGTAGCAAATGAGCAAACGACTGTGGCGCGCGCCCAGAGGTAAGCGCCCGCCCGCCGTAACGCCGGACAGTGAGGACGCGGCTGGCATGACGCAGCCGGAGCACGCGGAAACACCGCCGCAAGAGGCGGGGCACGTTTCGGCGCAGGCGACCGATATGGAGAAGGCCTCCCTTGTGGTAAGGCAGATCGACCGGTGGATTGCGTCGATGGAGCGGCTGAGGCTGGCGGATTACGTGCGCTATGTGGATGACCGCAAGCGCATGTTCTGGACAAGTTTTTGGGGCGGCGTTGCGCGCGGGGTGGGGATGGCGGTTGGATTTACCATCCTTGGCGCGGTACTGATTTTGATTTTACAGGACCTGGCCAAGCATAACCTGCCGCTGATCGGGGACGCGCTGGCGCAGATCGTCAGCGTGGTGCAAAAGCGGCTGGAATAGAGGAAGTGGCATATGATACTGATGATTGGGCTGGCGGCTGGCGTGGCGGCGCTGGATATGGCGACCAAGCTGGCTGCGGAGCGGTTTTTAGGCATGGCGAATGTGATTGTATTAAACGGGCTTTTGGAGCTGCGCCTGACGCATAACGACGGGATGGCGCTGGGAATTTTGTCCGGCAACGCTGTAGCGATTGTGATTTTGCCGCTGGTAGTGATCGTCTGCGGCTTTCTTTTGCTTCGCAAATATCACCCGACAGGCTTTACGCGGGCGGCGGCCGGGCTTGTGCTGGGCGGTTTTCTGGGTAACTTTGCGCAACGGGTGGCTGACGGCTATGTGATCGACATGATCTACCTGCCATTTATGCCGTGGTTTATATGCAATGTGGCGGATATCGCCATTTGTGCGGGCGTGGTGCTGCTGGGCGTGAGCCTGCTGTTCCGTCCGCAGGATTGGAGAGAGAAAAATGCAAAAGATCACGGCGGCAGCGCCGGCTGACGCGAGGCTGGACGTGCTGGTGGCGGAACTGACGGGAGCAAGCCGCTCACAGGCGGCAAAGTGGATTGCGGAAGGGCTGTGCGCAGTGGACGGCGTGGAGCAGCGCAAGGCCGGTTTTAAGGTATGCGCGGGCACGGAGCTGGCCGTCCGCGTGCCGGAACCGGTTGAGACGGATGTGAAAAAAGAGAATATACCGCTGACGATTTTGTATGAGGACGCGGATATCGCCGTTGTCGTAAAACCGTGCGGCATGGTGGTGCATCCGGCGGCGGGCAACGAGTCGGGCACGCTGGTAAACGCCCTGCTGTACGCGATGGATGATTTGAGCGGCATTGGCGGGGTGAAGCGCCCGGGCATCGTGCACAGGTTGGATAAGGACACCAGCGGACTTTTAATGGTGGCAAAAAACGATGCGGCGCATATCAGCCTAAGCGGACAGCTGCGCGCAAGGACGATGGAGAAGCATTACCTGGCCGTGGTGGAGGGACAGGTGAAGGAAAGCGGCGGGCTGATCGACCACCCGATCGCGCGCAGCAGGCGCGACCGCAAGCGGATGGCCGTAGACCCCGAGGGCCGGGACGCGCTGACCGAGTGGCGGCTGCTTGAAAACTTGCGGGGCGCGGCGCTTTTGGACGTTCACATTATGACCGGAAGAACGCACCAGATTCGCGTACATATGCAAAGCATCGGCCATCCGGTTGCGGGAGATGTGATCTACGGGCGAAAAAACGGCGTACAGGCAGCAAGGTTGATGCTGCACGCCCATACGCTGAGCTTTGATCACCCTAAAACAGGGGAGCGGATGCGATTTGCCGCGCCGCCGCCCGGGATGTTTGTGGAGGCGTTGCAAAAGCTGCGCCTGGACAGAAGTGCGCCGCTGCCGTTTGAGTAGAGGTAAAAAGGCAGGGAAGCTTAATAGCCGTACACCTTTTTAAGACGAATGATATACCAGACGGAGGCAGCCAGAGCGAGGACTTCCGCGGCGGGAATGGAAAGCCAAACGCCGTCCACGCCCAGAACAAGCGGAAGCGTCAGCACGGCGGCGAGGATGAACACAAAGGTTCTGAGAAAAGAAAGAATGGCCGAAACCCTGCCGTTGGACAGGGCGGTGAACAGTCCCGAGGCGAAAATATTCGCGCCCATAAACAAGAAGCCGATGGCGAACAGGCGCATACCGTGGAGGGCCAATTCAAAAACGGGGTTATCAGGCTTGGCAAACAGCGCGACGACGGGTCTCGCAAGGCAGAGCGACAACGCGTACGCGATGGCTGAGCAGACGCCGATAAATATAATGCTCATGGTAAACAGCCGCTTCAGCCGCGCGCTGTTGGCGGCACCGTAATTGTAGCTCAAGAGCGGCGCGACGCCGGAGGTGTAGCCCAGAAAGACCGCCGTGAACAGGAACTGCGCGTACAGCACGATGGTGATGGCAGCGACGCCGTCCTCGCCCAGGTAGCGCATCATCATGATATTGAACAGGAAGGTCGTAACTGCGACCGAAAGGTTGGACACCATTTCGGAAGAACCGTTGCCACAGGCATTCAAAAGGATCTTGGGGTCGTATGCCGGGCGGACAAAGCGGAGCGAACGGTTCAGTCCCGAGCCGAAGTAGACCAGGCCGAATACCGCGGGAATGGAAAAGCCGATGCCTGTGGCGATGGCCGCGCCTTTGATGCCCATTTGCAATGGAACGATGAACATATAGTCCAGCACGAGGTTGGAAACGCCGCCGATGATGGTTGTGATCAACCCGAGGTTGGGCTTGCCCGCTGTGACAAAAAAGTATTGAAACAGCACCTGAAGGATTGCCAGGGGCGAGAACAGGCTGATGTAAAACGCGTAGTCGTAGCAGTACTGATAGATGGCCTCGTTCGCGCCCAGCAATAGCACGATATCCCGGGTGAGCAGAACGCCGATAAGAGCGGAGAGCACGCCCAGGATTACGCCGCAAACCGTGATGAGGGAGAAGCTCTGCCTTGCATTAAATAGGCGCTTTTCACCCATTTGCTTGGCCACAACGGCGCTTCCGCCCGTCGCCAGCATAATGGCGGCCGCAAATACGAGGTTGATCAGCGGGTAAACGATATTGACCGCTGAAAGCGCGGCCGTGCCTACAAAATTGGAAACAAAGCCGCCGTCTACCATGGTGTAGAAGGAGTTAAAAACCATCATGATAACGGTGGGCAGGGTAAATTTCAGCAAAAAACCAGGGGTGATCTTTCTGTCGAGGGAGTTCATGCTTCATTTCCTTTCAGTGGGTTTGTCAGCATTCTGAAAATGACGGTTAATCGTATCAAGCATATCGCACAGCGTACTTAGCTGGGGGGGAGCATAGCGGGCCTCCAGCTCGTCCAGCGCGCCGTAAAGCACACGGTCGTAGGCCTTGTATTCGTCCAGCACCTTCTGGTCAACGGTCAGGTAAAAAATCCGTTTATCCTCGGTGCTCTGGACTTTATGTACCAGGCCAAGCCTTTCCAGTTCCTTTACCTTCAGGGTAACGGCGGAGCGGGCGATATGCAGCATATCCGCAATGGCGCTGACAGTGCAGTTTTTACGGTAGGCAATGATGTCCAGATAAAGCATGCTGTTGTAGGAGATATGCTGGCAGCTATCGGCATTCGCCTGCCTTAGTTCGTTAATGACCATATCCAAGTAGAAACGGTCCATTCTTTCCTTCAGGTTCATTTCCGCGACCCCTCAATTTGTTAATTGAATATAATTATATTTGCTTAACAATAATAGCAAAGAAAAAAGAGGCTGTCAAGCCTCTCAAAAAATAAACTACCGCGCCTGCCTCGGATTTAACGCGCCCTCAGCCCAATGCCTGCGGCACAGGCTCACATAGCTTTCACTTCCGCCAAGCACAATCTGCTCGCCTTCCTTGACGACCCGGCCGTCCAGCACGCGTGCGTTACAGATGGCCTTTTTGCCGCACCAGCAGATGGTTTTGACCTCCTCGATGGTATCGGCCCAAGCCATCAACCACTGGCTACCCTCAAAAAAGTTGCCCTGAAAATCGCACCTGAGCCCGTATGCGATCACGGGTACGCTTTCCACATCCACAATTTGCACAAGACGTTCCACCTGCGCCTTGGTCAGAAACTGCGCCTCGTCCACGATTACGCAATCAAAAGAGCGGATATCGAACCGGTCCAAATCCTCCACAAAGTGGCATTGGCATTGGAGGCCGCAGCGGCTGGCGATCATCCTTTCACCGTCGCGGTTATCCAGCCGGGGTTTGAGCATGAGCACGGTTTGCCCGCGCTCCAGATAGTTATGGCGCACCATGATGGCATTGGCGGTTTTGCTGGAACCCATCGCGCCATATCGAAAGTAAAGCTTGGCCATGGTAGATCAGCCTCCGGAAAGGTATTTTCGCGGGTCATTCGTCCGCGGATGTATCGATGCCCAGCTGGGCGGCGAGCTGATTCGCGCGTGCGGCGGCGTCGCGGTAGCTGCTCAGGGAGCTGAAAAGAACATAGGCGCCCTGCAGATCGCCTGCGCTCAACAGTTCCTCGGCTTCGTGGTACTGGTTGTCGCGCAGGTATTCCTTACATGCCACCGCCTGATCCGCGCTGCTTAGATAATTGCCCAGAAGGTTGAACAGGTCGATGGCCTCCTGATAGCTGCCGCCAGAGCGAAGCTCGATGGCGCGGTTGTAGATCTGCCCACGAAGGTTGTAGAGGCGGTCCTCGGCGTCGGCGTACAGGCCCGCGGCCTCAAAGGCGGTAAGGGCGTCGTCATAGCGGTTGTTGGCCGCGGCGTCCCTGCCGAGGCAATACTGGTAGTGCAGCTCCGTATCCTCAAAATCCCGGATGGGCTCAAGCACCTGCGCGGCCTCGGCAAAGCGTCCCTCCGCCTCCAGCGAGCCGGCGTGGCATGTCAGATAGCGCTGCTCGCCGTACATGAAATCGCGCGTCTTCTCAAAATACGGCTCCGCCGCGGCGTACTGGCTCTGTTCAAAAAGCACGAGCCCCTGGGAATAGGCGGCGTAGGTCGCGGCGTCGCCATAATCGCCCAGCCGTTCAAAAGCCGTGGCGGCGGCGGCGTAATCGCCGGAAGCGAATGTGGAAACGGCCTTGTTATAGGACCTGCTCTTATCCTGCGAACAGGCGGTGAGGCAAAGGAGCAAAGCGAGGCACAGCGCCAGCTGGGCTGCCCGGCCACGTTTTCTCAAAATGATAACCTCCATTTCCTGCGAAACCCCAAAGGGCCTCTTTCAAACAAACGGGCTTACAGGGGAAAATCCTGCCTGAGAACGGCGTAGAGATCGACATCCGCATACCTGCCCTTGTTGTAAATGCGCTGGCGAAGCGTGCCTTCGTGACGCATACCGGCGTTGCGCATCACATGTCCGCTGGCGGGATTGTCAAACTCGTGTTGTGCCTCAATGCGGTTCAGATTGAGCTTTCGAAAACCAAACTCCAGCACGGCGCGCAACGCCTCGGTCATAATACCCTGGTTCCAGTAAGCGCGGCTTAAGCTGTAGCCCACCTCGGCAGATCGGTTCTCCGGCTGTACCCACATAAAGCCGATGGTGCCGATAACCTTGCCCGAGGAGCGCACGGCGATGACAAAGGTGCCGGGCGCCGCGTTACGATATTGGCGCAGAAGGTAACGGATATAGGCGCGCGTTTGATGGATGGAGCGGTGCGCGTCCCAAAGCACATGCCGGGCAACCTCCGGGTCGCTGGAGTATTCGAATAAATCCTGTGCGTCGCTCATGCGAACGGGGCGCAAAATCAGCCGGTCGGTAACCATGGTAGGCAGTTGGCCAAAAATTTCCAAAAAGGTCTGCATGGCAAGGCGGCCTCTTTCCTTGTTTTACACTGTGACGACGGACAAGGAGGCCAACGGGGCCCCGGTAAGTCCCAGCACGAGCAGGCATACGCCCAGCGCGAGCAGGACGAACAGAACCGCTATCCATATAGCGAAGGGAGAAACGCGCCGCTTGCGGGGCTTGAGTTCTGGAGCAGGCATGGTGCACATCCTTTCCCGTAATTTAAAAATAGCGAAAATCGGGGAACTTTTTGACGGCGACGATCGTTGTTTTGATGTGGACAATACTCAGACGCTGGCGGGAGATAGCGCTCACACGGACTCGCTGCTGTGAAGCGCGTGCCATGCCATCATCAAGCCCAGGGCGGTCTTGGCGTCTCGCAGCTCGCCGCGCATGACCCGGGCGACGGCTTCGGAAAGGGGCGTTTTGACGACATTAAGAAACTCGTCGGCATCGGGATGCTTTTCGTGCTGGGTGAGCCCGGTGGCGAGGTACAGGCCGATTGTCTCGGTGCAGAAGCCGGGCGTGGTGACGACGTGGGAAAGCAGCCGCATGCTTTGGGCGCGCAGGCCGGTCTCCTCCTCCAACTCGCGCACGGCGCAGTCATAAGGATCCTCGCCCACATGGTCGAGCTTGCCGGCGGGAATTTCCAGCGTCATCAGGTCTAGAACCACGCGGTGCTGGCGCACAAGGTAAACGCTGCCATCCGCGTCTACGGGCACGACGGCGGCGGCGCCCTTGTGGCGCACAATCTCCCTTAGGGCGGTTTTGCCGTTGGGAAGCAGCACCTGCATATGGCTGACATCGATCAGCGCACCGTGAAAGACGGTTTCGTCCGATTGGGGAATCTCGCGCAACCCGGAGTCATCCTGCATGGTGATAACCATCCTTTCTCAATCACGAACAGGTCATGAAAAAGCCCTGAGGAATTCGCCTTTCAAACACCGCTCCTAATCAATATTCGCTGTCCGCCCCCCTTACCCCTTGCGCAAACCAAAAAAGGAATCCCTTTTTATCGCGTAGCACTTGTAAAAACCGACCCGAAGCGACAGGAACTTCCTGTCCGGCTTTCTTGACAGCACACGGTTATCCCCGTACAATATAGGCAGTCACATGCTCATCAAGCGTAACGTTTGAGGGCGCGGGAACGCCTTTTTGATAAAGGAGGAGTCGATATGACCAGACACTTTCCAAACAGCCTGAGGCGCGCGGCCGCGCTGGCGATGAGCCTGTTGATGGCGCTTGCGCAGCTGGCCGCGCCCGCGGCGGCATTGGCGGAGACGATGGTAGACGTCGCGCAGCTGCCCACTGTCACCCTGTATTACCAGATCAGCGCGGAGGATGAGGTGCCGACGCCGGCGCCGATCTTCGCCGATATCAGTACGGGAACGCCCATTTACTGGGCTTTGCTTCCTGAACAGGCATTTCAGTTCCCCATCACGATCGACGTGATGGGCAGCGGCGACCCGCTGTATACATATGGGCCCGCCTCGGGTTCCGCCATTGCGGCGGTCAACGCCCCGGCAGCGGACGGCGTGTCCATGTCCGCAACCATCGACGTTTATCAGGAGGGTGCGCTGACCGCGTCCTATCCGCTGTATCTGTCCACCATTCCCATGCCGCCTCCGCAGACGCAGAACGCGCAGGTTGAGATCGCCTATGTGGATGTGGAAACCCAGGCGGTGCTGCTTTCCTATACGCAGGAATACGCTCCGGGCCAGTACACGGTTACGCCCGACCGCGCCGGCGAGCTAATGGACTATGTGCTGGAAGGCGCGAACGCCGTGGACCTGACCGTGAACGCGGACGGCAGCTATTCGCCCGCGCCCGTTACCTTTGCGTTTAAGAGCAACAAGCAGCCTGAGCCGCCGCAAAACGTAGCGGTGCAGATT
>JAEYOW010000035.1 GCA_023411375.1 Bacillota bacterium
GGGCGCGCGCGCCCTTACCCAAGCGTATGGGTGCGCGCGCCCGGTTGGTTTTATTCAGGCGTAAATTGATCAAGCTATCCTGCCTTACGCAAGAATTCCCCTGATCATATCCCCGACCGCTTTGTCCTGGCAATTGGCGAAGAAATACTCCTCAAAACGCTCGCCGCTCACGGTTTCCTTCAAAAAGTCCTGATCAATCTCGTGTAGGATGCTCAGCATGTCCTTATGCGTAACAGCCTTCACCTGATCAAGAATCTTTTTGTTGCGTTGCTCCGGCACCACGCGCTCCGGCGGATAGCCGTTACCGCTGCCAAATCCAAAGGTCTGCGTAAATACCATTTCAAGGTTCAACTCCGCGCCCCAGCCAAAGCCCTTGGCAAAGGGCAGCGCGATGGCGTTGCCATCGTTAATCTGCGCGAACATAAAGCCGTCCGACGGGTCCACCACATGCCCGCAAAGCACGTTGGGAAAGCTGTTGCACGCAAGCATCGCACCCTCGCCCGTGCCGCAGCCCGTCACCACATAATCGGCCGCCCCGGCGTTAAGCAGGATCGCCGCCAGCAGGCCCGCCTTTACGTAGGTAATCTGGCATGCGTCGTCAGGCGTGTACATCCCATAGTTGTAAACCGTATGCCCCATAGGCTCCACAATCTTCTTGAGGCTCTTTTCGATCAACCCGTTTTTTCCCGCCTGGCTGTTTTCATTAATCAACGCGATTCTCATAAACTTCATCCTCCCCGGCGCGGCTCTAGCCCGCGTTATTTCCACCGCCTATTGTAGCCGCCGTCCAAGCCGCTTGTCAAGCGTCGGTATGAGCGCGCGCGGTATGGGCACATAAAAAACGGCGGGAGGCGGCCCGTATCGCGCGCCGTCCCCCACCGCCGTTTGTTGATCGTCCCGTCAGCCGTTTCCCTCGCCATCCCCGACGATATAAATTACCTGCCCGTCCTCCACGTGCACCATAACCTCATACTGGTCCAGCGGATCATCGCAGCCAAAGTCAAACTGCCAGTAGGGCGCCTTGAAATAACTGTCCTCCGCCACAAAGCCATAATGCACGCTAAATCGCTTAAGCGCCTCGGGCGTCTCGCCGTACTTGTCCATTACCGCCTTGAGCGCGGCGGACAGCGCGTCCTCCTTGCTCATAACGTCCTGCCCGGGCGCGGAAAAATGATCGTTGCTCTTAGCGTAATCAGTCGCGGCAAACTCAATCACTCCCCCGCCCGGCGTTACAGCCTTGATCGTTTCGCCATCCTCCGCCTTAGCGGCTAAAACAGCGCCGTCCGCCGCCGTTGGCAAAGCTGTTGGCGAAGCGTTTCCCGCCAGGGCGGTCTGTCCGGCCAGCAGCATCCCAGCCGCCAGAAAACAGGCAAGCGTTTTTTTCATCATCGTTCACTCCTTCTGCAATATGCATAAACGGAACGGTATATGTTTACCGTCCCGCTTATATAACGATCCAAACTTACCATATCTTTCCGTTTAATCTGTAACAAGTCTCCGGCCGGGTCAGCCAAGCAGCATTCGGTCGCTGGCCAGCTCCTGCCCGCTTGCCCTTTCAAACATCTGCAAAAGGTCCTCTACCGTAAGGCGCTTCTTTTCCTCTCCCGAAACGTCCACGGCAACGCGGCCCTCATACATCATGATCAGCCTGTTACCATGGGCGATGGCGTCGCGCATGTTGTGGGTGATCATCAGCGTGGTAAGCTTATCCCGTTTGATAATCGTCTCCGTGGTATCCAGCACCTTGGCGGCGGTCTTGGGGTCAAGCGCGGCGGTGTGCTCGTCCAAAAGCAACAGCTTGGGCTTTTGAAGCGTCGCCATCAACAGCGTCAGCGCCTGCCGCTGACCGCCGGAAAGCAAGCCCACCTTGGTGGTTAGGCGGTCCTCCAAACCCAAATCCAAAATGGTAAGCAGTTCCTTGTACCGCTCCCGTTCCTGGCCGGTAATGCCCGCGCGGAGGGTGCGCCTCTTTCCACGGCGTATGGCAAGCGCGAGGTTTTCCTCAATTTGCATGGTGGCGGCCGTGCCCATCATGGGGTCCTGAAACACGCGGCCGATGAAGCGGGCGCGCTTGTGCTCGGACAGCTTCGTCACGTTCACGCCGTCTATTAAAATCTCGCCCTCGTCCACCATCCACGCGCCGGCGACGGCGTTGAGCAGCGTGGATTTGCCCGCGCCGTTACCGCCGATGACGGTCACAAAATCCCCGTCGCAAAGCGTGAGGGACACGCCGTCCAGCGCAATTTTTTCGTTGATGGTACCCGCGTTAAACGTCTTATGAATATTCCGGATATCAAGCATTGCCGTTGCCTCCCCGCTTTACAGGCCTGGAAAAATACTTTCCCTTCCAATAGGGAACGGCCAGGAAAACCGCCACAATCAGGGCGGAGAGCAGCTTTAAATAATTGGAATTGATGCCGCTCAGGCTCATCACCGCCTGAATAACCACATAATAGATAATGGAACCGACGGACACGGCCAAAAGCTTTAACCCGAAGTTTCGGAAAATCCGCCCAAAAACCACCTCGCCGATGATCACCGCCGCCAGCCCAATAACGATTGCGCCGCGGCCCATGTTGATATCGGCAAAGCTTTGGTACTGCGAAAGCAGCGCGCCGGAGAGCGCTACCAGGCCGTTGGAGATCATCAGTGCCAGCACCTTGTTATAGTTGGTGTTGATGCCCTGCGCCCGCGCCATGTTGGGGTTGGCGCCTGTGGCCCTTAGCGAGGAGCCGAGCTCCGTCCCGAAAAACCAGTACAGAATCGCCACAATTGCCACCGTAAAAATCCCCACCACAAAAATGGGATGTTCCCAAAAGGGACGGGTTCCCTTGCCGACGTCCTGAAGATAGCGCAGCGACACCAGCAGCCGGTAGTTGTTCACGTTCAGCGCCTGATTGGCCTTCATGCCCATAATCGCCAAATTGACGGACCACAGGCCAAGCTGGGTTAAAATACCCGCCAAAATTGCCGGAATGCCGCACGCGGTATGCAGCAGCCCGGTCACCAGTCCCGCCAGCATCCCCGCAAGAACGGCTCCCAAAAGCGCCACCCAGATATTTGCGCCGCCGACGATCAGCATTACGCCGACCGCGCCTCCGGTGCAGAAGGAGCCGTCCACCGTCAGGTCCGCGATGTCCAGCAGCTTATAAGTAATGTACACGCCGATTGCCATAATGCCCCAGATCAAACTCTGGGATACAGCGCCGGGCAGCGCGTTTAGAAAGCTTGTCAATTCCGTCTCCCCCAATTATTCCGGCGCCGAAGCACTTCGCCCGCCGTCCATCGTTACCACAAGGATACAGGATAGCAAAAAAACCCGGAAAAAGGAAGTCCTTCTTCCGGTCTGCCGCCGGAAAGTCCCGCAACAGCGGACCTTTCCGGCGCAGTGTTGAAAGCCGGCCGGATCGCCGGGATGTCAGTTCATTTCAATCGCCACATAGCTCTCAGGCACGCTAAGCCCCAAGGCTTCGCAGATGGCGGCATTATACTTGGGGGTAAAGTTTTCGGCGTATGCGACGGGCATGGTGGAAATGTCGGCCTTACCGGTCAGGATCTGCGCTGCCATCCTGCCGGTGGTCACACCCAGGTCGTAATAGCTGATGGAAAGCGTCGCCACGCCACAGCCCTTGGCAATGCCCTCCTCGCCGGCCACCACGGGCACGCCCGCAGGCTGGCAGATATTATCCACAATACCGGTATTCGCAGCCACGGTATTATCGGTGGGCACGTAAATCACGTCGGAATTGTCACAGGCGGTCTGCGTGACGGCCGCCGCGTCGTTGGAATCAGCGAAGGGATAAAGCGCGCAAACATAGCCCAGCTCTTCCAGGAACGCCTTGACCGTATCGACCTGATACTGGCTGTTGGCCTCAGCCGAGCAGTACAGCAGGCCCACGGTTTTGGCCTCGGGGAAAAGCTCCTTGAGCATTGCGGCCTGCTGGTCCAGCGGAGCCAGATCGGAGGTGCCGGAAACGTTGCCGCCCACCGTGCCCGTGAAGCCGTCGATACCCAGCGCCACACCGTACTCAGTAACGGACGTGCCAAGGATGGGGATGTCGGCGGTCGCGGCGGTCGCGGCCTGAAGCGCCGGGGTAGCGTTGGCCAAAATCAGGTCGACATCCGCCGCCACAAATGAATTGACGATGGTGGAGCAGGTATTGGAGTCGCCCGCGGCGTTTTGCACATCAAAGGTAACGGCGTCGCCCAGCTCCTCCTTCAGAGCGTCCATAAAGCCCTGGGTGGCCGCGTCCAGCGCGTCGTGCGTTACCAGCTGACAGATTCCGACGGTATAGGCGCCGCCCTCGGCCAGGGCGGAGGCGCCCGTTAGCATCAACGCCGCCAAAAGGATGGAAACAAGTTTCTTCATGATTCTTTCCTCCCCTAAAGGTACTTTGTATTTTCAAACAGGCAACGCCCGGTTGAAGCGGGAATCAAAAACGCCCTTTCCGTCCGCGGCTCTGCGGGCGAAAGAGGGCGTGTAAACGCGGTACCACCTCTGTTTGCCGGGCATGCCCGGCCTTACAAGCAACCAACATTGCTTCTCGGGGATAACGGCCCGTACCGGTACGGCCTACTAACAATCGCGTTCAGCCGACAACTCCGGGGCGGAATTCACCGTGCGCTCCCGCTTTCTCACACCAGCCGAAAGCTCTCTTTGAGGGAGGGTTGCGCGGTCACGTTGCCCCGTCAGCGTCTTTACGGGTTGCATTGTATACCCTCCCTCTCCCCTCGTCAAGCGGCAAATGGAGGCAATCCCCGCCGCCGCCCCGCGCGGCCGGGCGCAAATGCCTGTTCGGCCGGGGGTTTGGCGCATTGTTTTTCTTGTGCATTTCCCATTCCTCCCCTTGCGCATTAGCGTGCTAAAGCTTATAATCAATTTTGACACCAACAATTTCTGGGAGGCGACAATTGATGAAAAAGGCATTGGCGATTCTGTTGACGATCCTTTTGGTGGTTCCCGCGTTCGCGCTTGGCGAAAACGTTGTGAAAATCGGCGTGTTTGAACCCGCTTCCGGCGACAGCGGCGCGGGCGGCAAGCAGGAAACCCTGGGTATGCAGTATGCCAACACCGTTGAGCCCACAGTGGAAATCGGTGGCGAAACCTATACGGTCGAGTTGGTTTACGCCGACAACGGCTCCTCCGCCGACAAGGCGCCCTCCGCCGCGCAGCAGCTGGTCAGCGCGGGCGTGAGCGTGGTGCTGGGTTCCTACGGCTCCGGCGTATCCATCGCCGGTTCCCAGTATTTTGCGGACGCGGGCATTCCCGCCATCGGCGTCACGTGCACCAACCCGCAGGTAACGGCGGGCAACACTCACTATTTCCGCATCTGTTTCCTGGACCCGTTCCAGGGCACGGTACTTGCCAACTACGCCTTTAAGGAGCTGGGAGCCAAGACCGCCTACTGCCTGGCGGAGCTTGGCAACGACTACGATGTGGGCCTGTGCTACTACTTCCAAAAGGCGTTTGAGGCGCTGGGCGGTACGGTCATTTCCGATACCTTCCCCACCGGCAACTCCGATTTCACCTCCTACCTTTCCAACGCCACGGCCATGGGCGCCGAGGTCTTCTTCTGCCCCGTGTCCATCGCCTATTCCACGCAGATCATCAACCAGGCCGCCGGCCAGAACGTCAGCTTCCCCATCATGGGCGGCGACACGCTGGATTCCAACAAGGTGGTCGAGGCCGCTAAGGGCACCAACGTCAAGCTCCTGATCAGCACCTTCTACCAGGAGGGCGGCTCGCCTGCGTTTGACGAAGGTTTCAAGGCGTGGCTCAATTCCAATAACGAGGCCATGACCAACAACGGCGGCAACGATATGATCGCGGCCGTGTCCGCGATGGGTTACGACGCTTACTTCACCGCGCTGGAGGCGCTCAAGGCCGCCGGCACCACCGACCCCAAGGCTGTTAACGAGGCCCTGTGGACGGTGGCCTTCGAGGGCGTGACCGGCGCGATCGCATTCGATGAAATCGGCGACGCGGCCCGTGATTCCGCCTACATCAAAACCGCCAACACCGAAACCGGGGCGTGGGACTTCGTGACCGTGCAGACCGTCCAATAACGCTTCCGCGCATCCATTTGCACAGCGCTTCATTCGCGGCGGGGGCCTTGGCTCCCGTCGCGAATCTTGTCAGGAGCGGGTTGCGCTCCCCTCTGTTTTTCAAATGTAAGGAGGTATCTCCCCGTGATGAGCACCGTATTACCCTACCTGCTCTCCGGCATATCCGTCGGGGGGCAATACGCGCTGATCGCCATTGGCTACACAATGGTTTACGGTATTTTGCGCCTGATCAACTTCGCTCATGGCGACGTATTCATGGTAGCGGGCATTTTAATGGTCTATATTTCCGCCAGCGGGCTTCCGCTGTATCTATCCATTCCTCTTGTGCTGGTTTTGACTGCGGCCATCGGCTTCGCCATTGAGCGCATCGCCTACAAGCCGTTAAGGACCGCGCCGCGCATGAGCATCATGATTTCGGCGATCGGCGTCAGCTACACGCTTCAAAACCTCGTTCTATACATCACCGGCGGCCTCAACCAGTATTATCCGGGCATTCCTTTCATCTCCGATTCCGTCACCATCGGTGGGGCCACCACCAAAATGGTGACTGTCGTCACCCCCATCCTGACGCTGGTGCTCGTCATCGCGCTTGTTCTGTTGATCAACCATACTAAAATCGGCATGGCCATGCGCGCCGTCAGCAAGGATTTTGAAACCAGCCAGCTGATGGGCATCAAAATCAACCGCGTGATCTCCGTTACGTTCGTCATCGGCTCGTTTCTGGCGGGCGTGGGCTCCATCCTCTATTTCACCAACTACACCACCGTTATCCAGACCTCCGGCGCGATGCCCGGCCTCAAAGCCTTTGTGGCGGCTGTGTTCGGTGGCATCGGCAGCGTTCCGGGCGCAGTGGTGGGCGCTTTCATCATCGGCATTTGCGAGAATATCATCAAGGGGTTGGACGTTATTTTGATCAAATCCGGCCTGAGCACCCAAATGTTTGGGCTGACGACGTTTTCCGACGCCTTTACCTTCGCGCTGCTGATCGTGATCCTGATCGTCAAGCCAACGGGGCTGTTCGGCGAAAAGACGACGGATAAGGTGTAAGGGGAAGTCTAAAGGACTTTTTCATCTCCCGTCTGTGAATGAGAGAGGATGGCTATAACATGGCAAACATACAGGCAACCCTCCGGCCGGCCAGAAAAACGCTGGATCGCGGCGTGATTATCACGCTGTTTATCATCGCGGCCATCTATGCGGGCGTTTTTATTCTGGAGCAGGTCATTCCCGCTACTTCCATGCTTTTTACAGTGCTTAAAAAGGGAGCGACCTATGCGCTTGTGGCCGTTTCCATGAACCTGCTCAACGGTTTTACCGGCCTGTTTTCACTGGGCCAGGCGGGCTTTATGCTGATTGGCGCCTATACCTACGGCATCTTCACCATCCCGGTAGCGCAGCGCGCCGCTGTGTACCAGTATTACGACGGCGGCCTGGTGCAGTTCGCGATGCCGGTGATCCCCGCGCTCATCCTGGCGGGCTGCTTCGCGGCATTTTTCGCGTTTTTGATCGGCCTGCCGGTGCTGCGCCTTAAAAGCGACTATCTCGCCATCGCCACCCTTGGCTTTGCGGAAATCATCCGCTCCATCTTCCAGTGGGATAAGCTGGGCGCGATTACCAACGGCTCCAACATGCTGCGCCTGTTTCCCACGTTCAACGATTTTAACATCAAAAACGCGCAGGGCGAGGTGGTTGTCTATCTTTCCACGCTGGTGCCCTTTATTATCGCCGGGGTGTGCATCGGCCTGATTGTCGCGCTGATCCACTCCAGCTATGGCCGCGCGTTTATGTCCATCCGCGACGACGAGGTGGCGGCGGAGTCCATGGGCATCAACCTGTCCCGCCACAAGCAATACGCGTTTTGCGTAAGCTCCTTCTTCGCGGGCATCGGCGGCGCGATGCTGGCCATGTACTCAAACTCCGTACAAGCCAAAAGCTTCACCTCCGCCATGACATATGAAATCCTGCTCATCGTGGTTATCGGCGGCATTGGCTCGGTCACGGGCAGTTGCCTGAGTTCTTTCCTGTTTGTGGCTTGCTCGGAATGGTGGCTGCGCTTTCTCGACCAGAAGCAGATGATCGGCGATTGGGAGGTTCCGTTGCTTCGCAACGGCTTCCGTCTGGTGGTTTTCTCCATCATCATTATGATCGTGGTGCTGTTCTTCAGGCAAGGAATCATGGGCACAAGGGAGCTGCCCGACCTTTTCAGGCGAAAGCACAAGCGCACGGCCGGCGGTCCGCCGGCCGCGGACGCCAAGGGGCCGGCCACGGGAGAGGAGGCAGTTCAATGAACAGCACCACCGTACTCGAGCTTGAAAACGTCACCATGCAGTTTGGCGGCGTGGTAGCCGTGGACAGCCTGTCCATGCATATTAATAAGGGCGAGATCGTTGCCCTGATCGGCCCCAACGGCGCGGGAAAAACCACGGCCTTTAACGTGGTGACGGGCGTATACGCCCCCACCAACGGCAGTGTGAAGCTGCGCGGCAAGATCATCGCGCAGGGACACCCGACCGGAAAAATGCGCAAGCTATACGCCGGAACCCATATCGGCGAATACGACCGGCTGGTTTCCAACACGCCTGACAGGATTACCGAAATGGGCGTGGCCCGCACATTCCAGAACATCCGCCTGTTCAAAAAAATGACCGTGCTGGAAAACGTCCTGGTTGCGCGCCACATGCGCCTTAAGGCCGGGCTGATCAAATCCACATTGCACCTGAACCAGCAGGAGGAAAAGCGCATTCGCCAGGAATCGCTGGATTTGCTTGAAATGCTTGGCATGGCCGATCTCGCAGAGGAGAATGCCGCGTCCCTGCCATACGGCCGGCAGCGCTACCTGGAAATTGTGCGCGCTCTGGCGACCGAACCGCGGTTGCTGCTGCTTGACGAGCCCGCCGCGGGCATGAATCCGCAGGAAACCGACGAACTGAGCGAGTTTATCCGCGACATCAAGGAGAAGTTCAAACTCACCGTATTTTTAATCGAGCATCACATGAACCTTGTGATGGATATCAGCGACCGCATTTACGTGCTGGACTTTGGCAAGCTGATCGCGGACGGCACGCCGCAGGAGGTACAGGAAAATCCCGACGTAATCGCCGCGTATTTGGGGGTGGATGAGGAATGAGCCTGCTTACGGTAAAGGATCTTGTCGTCAGCTACGGCGGCATCGAGGCACTGAAGGGCATCTCCTTCAGCGTGGACGAGGGACAAATCGTCACGCTGATCGGCGCGAACGGGGCGGGAAAATCCACCACGCTGCGTGCAATCACAAGCATTGTACCCATCAAGAGCGGAACCATCACCTACGACGGCACGGATATCACCGCGCTTAACACGCAAAAAATTGTGGAGCGCGGCATAGCGCTGGTCCCGGAGGGGCGCAGGGTGTTCGCCAACCTCACGGTGCTTGAAAACCTGAAGATTGGCGCGTACCTGCGCAAGGACGCCGCACAGATTCAAAAGGATATCGAATACATTTACAAGCTGTTTCCGCGTTTGGAGGAGCGCAGCTGGCAGTTGGCGGGAACGCTTTCCGGCGGCGAGCAGCAAATGCTGGCCGTGGGCCGCGCCATGATGACCAAGCCGCGCCTGATCATGATGGATGAACCCTCGCTGGGCCTTGCGCCCCTGGTGGTAAAGGATATTTTCTCCATTATCCGGCGGCTGAGCGAGGAGGGTATTACCATTTTGCTGATCGAGCAAAACGCGAATGCCGCCCTTCATGCCGCGCACTTTGGCTATGTCATGGAAACGGGCACCATCACCCTTTCCGGCACCGGTGAGGAGCTTTTACAATCCAAAAGCGTACAGGAAGCGTATCTGGGCAAATCCAGCAAAAAGAAGGAGGCCTGAGGGCGCTTTAAGCACATGAAAAGGGGCCGTAGCGTCAGGGATGTTGGAGGTTGCGCATCCCGGTTTTAGCGCTACCGCTCCTTTTTTTCGTGCGCTTGCCCGTACGGACGGGTGGTTGGCTTCCAGATCGTCCCTTGTTTGGCCATTGCCGCTCAGGTATAATCAGTTGGGGCGCCTGCCTCTCCCCTGTCGGGCGCCTGAAAGGAGGGTGGCCTATGCTAAATGGCACCATGCTGCAATATTTTCAGTGGGAGCTGCCCGCAGACGGTAAGCTGTGGAAGCGCGCAGCGCGGGACGCGTTCCATCTGCGGCGGCTTGGCTTTACGGCGCTATGGCTTCCGCCGGCCTATAAGGGAAACGGCGGCATAAACGATGTGGGCTACGGCGTTTATGATACCTATGACCTTGGCGAGTTCGCCCAAAAAGGAACGCGGCGTACCAAGTATGGCACCCGCGAGGAATACCTTGCCGCTATCCGCGTGCTGCATATGGCGGATATACAAGTCCTGCCCGACATCGTGCTAAACCACCGCATGGGCGCGGACGAAGCCGAGCGCGTAACGGTCCACTGCGACAACCCGGACAACCGCGCTATTGCGGATACGCCGGAAACCTCAGCCGTCATCTACACGCGTTTTACCTTTCCCGGGCGCGCGGGCAAATACAGTGATTTTATCTGGACGCACGAGTGCTTTAACGGCGTGGATTGGAACGACGCCACCCACCAGTGCGGCCTGTACCGGATCGACGGCAAGACGTGGCAGCAGGATGTGGACAAGGAGTGGGGCAATTATGATTATTTAATGGGCGCGGATGTGGACATGAGCAGCGCCGCCGTGCGCGGTGAGCTGAGCCGGTGGGGGCGGTGGTATATCGATACGACCGGGCTGGACGGCTTCCGCCTTGATGCGGTAAAGCATATCAGCGCCTCGTTCTACCGCGGCTGGCTTTCAGATATGCGCGCCTATGCCGGGCGGGAGCTATTTGCCGTGGGAGAATACTGGCATAGCGACGCAAACGTTCTGCTTGGCTATCTAAATGAAGTGAACCGCGAAATGAGCCTGTTTGACGTGCCGCTGCATATACATTTTCACGAAATTTCCCGTGGCAACGGCAGCTTTGACATGCGCAGACTGTTTGAGGGAACGCTTGTAGGCGTTTGCCCAGAGCTGGCCGTAACCTTTGTGGACAACCACGACACGCAGCCCGGACAGTCCCTTGAAAGCTGGGTGGACGGCTGGTTCAAGGCGGCGGCTTACGGGCTGATTCTACTACGCGCCTTTGGATATCCCTGCGTGTTTTTTGGCGACCTGTACGGAATTCCCCCCAGGTGCATCGGCGCCGTCACCGAGCTGCCGATGATGATGAAGCTTCGGCGCTACAACGCCTATGGCGAGGAACACGACTACTTCGATCATCCAAACATCATCGGCTTTACCAGAGAAGGACTTCGCGAGAAGCCCGGCAGCGGCCTCGCTTTCCTTTGCTCGGACGGACCGGGCGGCGAAAAGCGCATGTATGTAGGCAAATATTTTGCGGGCAGCACATTTCGCTGTGTACTGGGCGCGCAGCGAAACGTACTCATTGACGGCGACGGGTGCGGTGCGTTTAGGGTAGGCGGTGGAGGCGCGAGCGTTTATATACCCCGGCTGCGCCTGGGCGACTTCATCAACCGCAAGGCCGGCGAAACAATCGCGTGGCTGAATGAAAAGGGCAGAGCGCCTAAGGGGTAATGGACTCAGGCCGCGACTTAGCGGACGGTGCCGGACGTAGCGAGAGCAAACCGCAAAAAGTCAGAAAAGCCGTCATAGGGGATGATCTGCGCCCTTTCGGCAGAAGGCAGCTTCAAGTAATACCGTCCATCCGTCAGCCTAACGGAAAGGCTATCCAATGGAAAGCCTTTCGCGTGCCCCGGGCACGGTTTTTCAACAATGCCGAACGGCATGCTGGCAAGCGTCTCCGCCATACTCTGATATATATGAGACTCATCCATGACCAGGCAAATCGCGTTGCGGTATCTGGCGTGAAGCATACCATACCGCACCGCCAGGCCGCCGTAGTAAGCGATCATCTCTTCGTCGCTCAGGGTTTTTCCCTTTGCCCGGCGTACATGCGCGCCGGGCTGAAGCTCATCCGGCAGGTTATCGCAATACAGGCCGGAATCGCAGGAGAAAACAGGTTGCCTCAACACGTTATAATAGGCCTTTGCCTTGATGACCGCGTTTTCCAGCGGATTGTTTCCGCTCTCGTCAAATGCGTTTTCAGGCATATCGGACAGCTCGCCAAGCCCGATGATTTCAGCAGGAAACCCCGCGAGCGCCCGGCGCATGGCGTCGAGCTTCGCGGGGTTGGTGGTTCCATAAATCAAGCGCATACGCGCTTACGCCTCTTCGTTTGCGTCGCGGTGCTTTGTGACCGCGCCAACAAACTCCCGAAACAGGGGATGCGGACGGTTGGGGCGGCTTTTGAGCTCCGGATGAAACTGCACCGCAACAAAGAACGGATGCGAAGGGATTTCAACAATCTCCACAAGGTTTCGATCGGGATTGCGGCCCGCGATGACCATGCCGCCGGCCATAAAGCGGTCGAGGTATGCGTTATTGAACTCGTAGCGGTGGCGGTGGCGCTCCCAAATATCGTTGGTGCCATAGGCCCGCTCGCTGATGGTGCCGGGTGCGATTTGACAGCGGTATTTTCCTAGGCGCATGGTGCCGCCCAGATTGTCCAGGTCCTGATCCGCCATAAGATCGATGACTGGATAGGTGGTATGGGCGTCCACCTCGCTTGTGTTGGCGTCGCGCAAATCCAGCACGTGACGCGCGAACTCAATCACCGCCATCTGCATGCCAAGGCACAGGCCAAGGAAAGGCACGCCCTTCTCGCGCGCATACTGGATCGCGGCCATCTTGCCCTCCAACCCACGCGAGCCAAAGCCGCCGGGCACCAGCACGCCGTCCGCGCCCGCGAGCATCGTCTCCACGTTTTGCGGGGTAACGTCCTCGGCGGGCACCCAGTTGATATGCACCTTCACGCCATGGAAGATGCCGCCGTGCGTAAGCGCCTCCACAACGCTCAAATAAGCGTCCGGAAGCTCCACATATTTACCGACCAGCGCAACGTTTACCGTGGTTTCGCTGCTGAGCTGCCGCTCGACCATCTGGGTCCATTCGGTCAGGTCGCATTCCTTCGCGGGAATGTCCAGCAGCTTGAGCACCTGCTCGTCCAGCTTTTCACGGTGCAAAAGGAGCGGTACCTCGTACAGGCTGCGCGCATTGAGGTTTTGGAATACGCGCTCCACCGGCAGGTTGCAGAACATCCCGATTTTGGCCCGCACATCGTAAGGCAGCTCATGATCGGCGCGGCAAACCAGAATATCCGGCGAAATGCCGATGCTACAAAGGTCGCGCACGCTATGCTGCGTGGGCTTGGTTTTAAGCTCCGCGGCCGCGTTTAAGTACGGCACAAGCGTTACATGCAAATACAGGCAGTTTTCACGGCCCACCTCCGCGCGCATCTGGCGGATGGCCTCCAAAAAGGGCAGGCTTTCAATATCGCCCACCGTTCCGCCGATTTCGGTAATCACGACATCCGGCGCGTTTTCCGTACGGGATACGGCAAGGATATTTTTCTTAATTTCGTTGGTGATGTGCGGAATGACTTGGATGGTAGCGCCCAGATATTCGCCCCGGCGCTCGCGGTCGATAACGGTCTTATACACGCGGCCGCTGGTAACGTTGCTGGCCTGCGTCAGGCTTTCATCGATAAAACGCTCGTAATGGCCGAGGTCGAGGTCCGTTTCCGCGCCGTCGTCGGTCACGAAAACCTCCCCGTGCTGATAGGGGTTCATGGTACCGGGGTCCACATTGATGTAAGGATCAAACTTCTGAATAGATACCCTGAGCCCTCTGCATTTCAGAAGCCTCCCCAGCGACGCCGCCGTTATACCCTTGCCCAACGAGGAAACAACGCCGCCTGTAACAAAAATAAACTTCGTATCCATGGTAAACCCCGTACCTCCTTCGTCAAATCACACAACGACTATTGTAACAGGCGAGGGCTTGGTTCGTCAAGGTAAAAACCTCGAATTTTGAAGAAGTGTAAATTGCATGTTTAAATGCCGCAAAGAGCGGGAAGCTCCCTACGGCCAAGCCGACCGACGAGGTTTCCGGGGCGATGGAAATTTCAGCACACGTCCCCACGCAGGGGACGACGTCCCAGATCGCGTCCGGGTCGTAGGTCAGGTAATATTTCAACCCACATCCCCACGCGGGGGACGACCGGGTCAACGGCGTCGTGAGCGACCCGGAAAGGCCATTTCAACCCACGTCCCCACGCGGGGGACGACCAGATTCGGGCGGCGGTCGGAGTTACGGCAACAATTTCAACCCACGTCCCCACGCGGGGGACGACGTCAGCTGCTTAGGCAGGGACAACAGCGCTTTGAGCATTTCAACCCACGTCCCCATGCGGGGGACGACAAAATGACCGTCCGAGAGTTTGTGGCATTGACGCATTTCAACCCACGTCTCCATGCGGGGGACGACGCGCTGAAACGGGAGTACGGGCGCGTGCTGGTGATTTCAACCCACGTCCCCATGCGGGGGACGACATTTGTGCTATGCCGTTATCACAAAAGATGACGATTTCAACCCACGTCCCCATGCGGGGGACGACGGTTCAACCTGTTTTCAAGGCGCTGGTCGTAGCTATTTCAACCCACGTCCCCACGCGGGGGACGACGTCTTGCTTTTGGCGCTGAACGCGCATTTTCGACATTTCAACCCACGTCCCCACGCGGGGGACGACCAGAAACAAGCAGCGGCCGCTGCCAATGTCAGTATTTCAACCCACGTCCCCACGCGGGGGACGACACGGCTGGCAACGTGATGGGAGAGTTTCAGCGCACATTTCAACCCACGTCCCCACGCGGGGGACGACCGGCAGCGTATCGGCGTGCGCCGTGCGCGACTGGATTTCAACCCACGTCCCCACGCGGGGGACGACATTTGAATCATTGTCATTCTGCGGACGATATAGATTTCAACCCACGTCCCCACGCGGGGGACGACGGCTGGGCAACGCATACCGCTCGGGCGGCGTGCAATTTCAACCCACGTCCCCACGCGGGGGACGACGAGCGCGGCCGCCACTCGGGCGGACGTGCGTACTAATTTCAACCCACGTCCCCACGCGGGGGACGACGCGGCGCACGCGATTACGGATGCAATCGAGCAGGCATTTCAACCCACGTCCCCACGCGGGGGACGACTAATCAGCCATTCGGTCACAAGCGTCGTGTTCTGATTTCAACCCACGTCCCCACGCGGGGGACGACCTCAACTGACGCGCGGAAAAACGGCAGGGGGAGGTATTTCAACCCACGTCCCCACGCGGGGGACGACTTCGCGCCCGCAGCTTCGGCTGCAAGGTGTCCTATTTCAACCCACGTCCCCACGCGGGGGACGACCGCGCCAACCGTGAGCATGTCCCCAATCAACGCATTTCAACCCACGTCCCCACGCGGGGGACGACTTCAAGCCGTTCAGCCGCCGCCAGCTCCAACTGCTATTTCAACCCACGTCCCCACGCGGGGGACGACCCTGCGGGACGACGGGGAGAAGGAGGAACGCGCATATTTCAACCCACGTCCCCACGCGGGGGACGACTTGCGAGAACGCATATCTGTTTGCTTTGTAGGCATTTCAACCCACGTCCCCACGCGGGGGACGACGAGCAGATTATCACATCGGGGGAGGATTAATCATATTTCAACCCACGTCCCCACGCGGGGGACGACCCACAGCGCCCACAACAATATTCGCCGCCTCGGTATTTCAACCCACGTCCCCACGCGGGGGACGACGGGCGCGTGTCGGCAATGGCCCGCACCTGCGCCAATTTCAACCCACGTCCCCACGCGGGGGACGACCCTTGGTACATTTATATAATATCATACTTTTATATATTTCAACCCACGTCCCCACGCGGGGGACGACGATCTCCCGCAATTCCTCCGTCTGATACCGCGCGATTTCAACCCACGTCCCCACGCGGGGGACGACATTGGAGCTTGTCATGCTCGACGGGACATGACATAATTTCAACCCACGTCCCCACGCGGGGGACGACCCGTAACCTCGCGGCTCTTGGTGGTATCCATATCCTATTTCAACCCACGTCCCCACGCGGGGGACGACCACAATATCCTGAATACGATCCGCAAGGATGGCAATTTCAACCCACGTCCCCACGCGGGGGACGACGGAGCACGCGATTACGGATGCAATCGAGCAGGCATTTCAACCCACGTCCCCACGCGGGGGACGACCGCACTACTTAATCGACGGTGGCCGGGCTTTGCTATTTCAACCCACGTCCCCACGCGGGGGACGACCAAACGGCCCGTCATGGGCCGGATGTGCGACGATTATTTCAACCCACGTCCCCACGCGGGGGACGACAAAGGCTTGATTACGCTGGATGATGGGGAGGAAATTTCAACCCACGTCCCCACGCGGGGGACGACGTACCCCCGTTGTGGGCGCGCGCAGCCTCTAATCTATTTCAACCCACGTCCCCACGCGGGGGACGACGGCTATATCTCCTATCCATGGAAGGACACACGCATTTCAACCCACGTCCCCACGCGGGGGACGACTTGCTGTACTGCATGGTCTTGATGTGGCACATCCATTTCAACCCACGTCCCCACGCGGGGGACGACCGGCGAAACGTTTACGGTATACGGCATACTTACAATTTCAACCCACGTCCCCACGCGGGGGACGACGTTCCCGCGTCGATCATGCACGATTCGGCACATATTTCAACCCACGTCCCCACGCGGGGGACGACGCAATCCTGCATAGCGCCGTTCTTTGCAATGTCATTTCAACCCACGTCCCCACGCGGGGGACGACCGAAATAAGTGCAACGATAGGCTTGCTGGCTTACATTTCAACCCACGTCCCCACGCGGGGGACGACGCCGCGCCGCCCCGGCAATAGGGCGGCAGAAAGATTTCAACCCACGTCCCCACGCGGGGGACGACCTGTGATGGTACCGCCGAAACCCGCGCCAAGGAAGATTTCAACCCACGTCCCCACGCGGGGGACGACCGGTTGGCGTACAAACGACGCCTTTGCCGTCAATATTTCAACCCACGTCCCCACGCGGGGGAGTAGACCAAAAACAGGAATCGTTAGCGGAACCCCTTATGACAGCGCAAAAAAGCCTACCGCACAATGGTTTGCGGCAGGCCATCAAATCATCATTTGTGGTTTTGCGAGGGCTGAAATATGACACTCTAGCTCTCTATTACTCCCCCGGTTACATCCTTTTTTGAGGCTTCTGGGTGCGCCATCTTGTTAACGGCCTCCAAGGCGTCCTGATCGGCGATCTTGGTGTAATACTTAAGCGTAGTCTCGTAGGTGCGGTGTCGCATAACATCGGTAATAACCGCTGGAGGCACACCTTTGATTGCCAACTCGCTGCCGGTCGCACGGCGGCTTGAGTACGGCGTGATCTCCGGGCGCAAGCCCCATTCTTTTTTGCGCTCGTTAAATGTGGCATAGAAGCTATCCCTGCTCATAGCGAGCACCTTGCCGTTTTTGCTGGGCGACGCGTCGCACAAGGCTCGCAAAACAGGGGTAATGAATTCCGGGAAAACGATGGGCTTTGATTTGCGCTCCTTTGTCTTGCTCCCGACACCGACGATAATATGCTTGTCCCATATTATCATATCCTTTTTAAGCTGCATAAGCTCGCCGGGCATCATGCCGCTGTATACCATCAGCAGGAAATAGCCCGCGAATAGGTCACCCCCGTTGTATTCATTCCACAACGTTGTTACTTCGTCTGAATCAAGACGCGTGGTTTCCTTGGGATTGTTTTCCGGGAGCGTCACAAACTTAGACAGATTGACCGTTGTATACTTCTGCGCGATGGCAAGCCGGTACAGATTGGATAGCAGGTTTTTGATGTCCTTGGCCTGCTCATACGTCAGGCCGTCGATTACGCCTTGCAGGTCGTCGATCGTCACCATGTCGATAGATGCAAAGGAGACGGGCGTGATACGCCTCCACGCTATGTTATAGGCCCTCTGCGTGCTTTCCGCTTTTTTCAACATCTCATTAGTGCTGTACGTCGCAAATAATTCCTGAAACGATTGGGCTTTCTTCCCGGTGAGGCCTTCAAGCGCTTTGCGCAAATATGCCTCCGCCTCCGCCTTGCGCTTGAATCCCTTTTTGCGTCCAGCAACACGGAGTTTCTTTTGCGTTCCGTCCTCGTTGGGGACAACCTTGTAGCCTCTCGTCCACTCAGCAACCCAGGACTGGCCGTTGTGATACACCGTTCCCAGCCCGTTGCCACGCCGTTTTTTGGCGCGGGTGACGACCTGCTTTGCACCGCACCATGGGCAGAACGGGGCGCCGTCCGGCATGTCTTTGGCGCATTTTCGGCATTTTTCCACGGCACTCCCCCACCTTGATAGATGATACGGACATTATAACAGACCGCCCGGCGTGTGTCGAGCGGCCTGTTATACCCTCTATCCATTAGCGTAAATATAACGGCTTTTTCGAGCTGAAAGACAAACTAAAGCTGGAACTGTTAGAGAAGCGGGCTAGTTGAAGATTCACATTATACCACTTTGCCGAAACCACAAAATCATTGTGGCTATTTATGATTTGGGTAAACTCGTCACTTACAGATTCGCCAGAAATTGGAAATTCTTTGTCAACGTGCTGAACCCCGTCAAGCGTCACCTCTGAGAAATAAAAATTCTGGTAATCTGTGGCGCCATAAGACGAACAAAGTGATCGATAGACCTCTGCAAAAGAAGCTGGCAAATCAGCATTTTCGTCAAAATCAATTCGGATGCTTGCCCACATGGCTTGTTTGTCATCTAGAGTAGACGTCGAAGAGGATGCAATATGCACATAGTTAACAGCGACATCCATTAGCGTCTTTCCTTCCAACGACGCACTATATCCATGTAACTGTTTACCATCCGGCGAAATAAATTGTGAAAATTCCCATCCTGTTCCTATTTTTGCCTTTTCTGCGGCGGTATAAAGCGTGTCTGTTTGTTCAATTCCCCATGGGAAATGAAAGGGTCCTTCTGTCCCAGCCTGCTCCCCATTCGCAAAGATTGGGAACATCATAAAGAGCGTCAACAGGAGCACGAGTTTTCTTTTCATTGATTGACGATCCTCCTTTTCTTTCTTCCAACTTTAGTATTATTATCATACCATGAAGCCCAGTTTCTTTCAACCCCAAAAAGCCGTACTATCCTTCCTTATAATGCCCCAGCACCTTGCCAACCAGGCCAAAACCCTCCATATCCTTTTCAATAACGATTGGGTCATATTTAGGATTGTCGGAGATCAGCTTCACGCCGCTCTTATCTTTGTAGAAGCGCTTGCAGGTCGCTTCGTCATAGAGCATGAATACGCCAATTTCATTATTTCTTAGGTCGGGCTGCTGACGGATAAACACATAAGCGCCATCCGGGATTGTGGGAGACATGGAATCTCCCGCAATATGAATCGCGAAACTGGTGCCACGCGGAACAACTCCGGGAGGATATTCTCGATCTTCCATGTCGCCATCGCCTACCCAAACAGGGATCCCAGCGGCGCAATCAAAGCGCGCCGTTGGGATAGTGACGGGTTCGGGCTTATTATCCACGCCCACATAAGGAATTTGCAACACGTTGCACACGGCCTCCCGCGTGGGGCGCTTCGCCTCATGATATGCCTCTACCAACGGGGTTGCCCAGTCGCGAGAAGAGCAAATAGGTTTTACGTTTTGTGATTGCGTATGCCTCTCTACAAGATCAGCTTTTGAGATGTTGAAATAATTAGCCATCTGCTCAATTCGATCGATACGTGGATAATTCTCCGCTTTTATCCAACTGGTTACTGTTGTGTAAGGAGCGTCTAACGCATATGCCAACTGGCGCCTATCGATACCATGGAGTTGCATATAATATTTTATGTTTTCTCCCATTACTTCTTTGTTCCCTAAATCGCCCATAATCCCACCTCCACGTTGATTGTACAGCTAGACTGTAAAAAAATCAAGAAAAAAATGAAAAATGTCTTGACATTACAGTTAAACTGTTATAGGATAGACACAAGGAGGTGAATTATTATGATGACGCTTAAAGCTGCACGGGTAAATCGTAATCTAACGCAAGAACAAGCTGCAAGGCTCATAGGTGTATCTCCCGATACCTTGCGAAAGTATGAGCATGCAACAACCTTTCCAGATGTCCCAGTCATAAAACGCATTGAGGAGGTTTACGGAGTGGCATATAGCGATCTTATTTTTTCGCACAAAAATTACAGTTTAAACGTAAATCCCACATAAGGAGGTGAACCGAGTGAGGCTTGATATCTCATACAAGGAAGGGTGCGCGGAAGTATCGGTTGATGGGAAACCAGTGCCCGGCCTGTTGTCTTTTACGCTGGACTGCCGTGGATATATGGAACCGTGCATATTCACGCCGGTCATCGATCTATCTTGTGGAAGTGAAGAAGACTTAACAGCGTTGAGAACCGCAAAGTAAGAAAGGAAAGAAACAACATGTTTGAGAAACGCAAAGTAAAAAAGCTCCTGTTGGAGCGGCTGGAAGTTCTGAACGAAAAGGTAAAGGCCTGCGACGCTGACGCATACCAGCCGGAAAGCGTCTGCGACTATCTGTCGGAAATGTGCGAGATTGCGAAAATCATGCTCGGTCGATAAAGGAGGTAGCACCAAAATGACAATCACGATTGAATGCACGCCCAAAGAATTGGCCGACGCCGTATTGCAGCTACAGCGCCAGCCGGAATCGGTGCTTACTATTGATTCTCAGATTGTTGGGTCTGTTCAAGGTCCTTTAGGTGCTTCAACGCTTTCTGATAAGCATTGTCGTACAGAGATGCCACGTCAATGTCCCCGGTCCTCCTGCAACCCATGATTATTACTGTAGCGATTGCCAGATCGTGCGCACGCTGTTCGGTTGTCATATATCCACCTCCCTTCTCCCCAAATTATACCACACAGAGAGGATGATGCAAAATGACTTTAAGATTAGTCGTATTCACGTTATCTCTGCTTATAGCATGGATTGCTTACTGTGCAGACATGCGTGCATTTGACGCTGCGTTCGCCTGTTGCGCAAGAGAACGCGACGTCCACCTGAAAAGGGTGCACGTTTATGCAATCACGATCGCGGTTTTTCAGCTCGTTTGGGCGTCAATTCTGCTCATAGCAATCGAAGGAGGCTCCCCCACATGACCCTTGAGGACATTGCGGCCATCCCCCGAGAATGGCTGAAAGCCTCGGAAATCGCCCCAATCCTCGGGTGGGAGCAGTACGTCGCCAACCTGCTGGCGAAAGAAGGACGGCTTCCGTTTCCCTACGTGTTCAGCGGCAATCGCTTGAAAATCCCCAAGAGGCCGTTCCTAGCCTACATGGGGTACTACATCAAGTAGCCCGGCGGCCGGAGGCCGACCGGGGAAGGAGGACAATCCCCAATGTGCAAACTAAAATCCGCAATCGTACTCAAAGACCGGGTCTATTGCCCCGATCATGACAGTCATGACAGGATGCTCACAGAGCTGGGTATCAAAGACGCCTACAATAATGCGTCAAGCCTGTTTGTGCGCATCGAGCTCTCGCCCACGGACAGCCGGGCGGATAGCGACGTAGACGGATGGAAATTGAAAGTCGATCAGGATATCCTGCCGGACTGGTGGGTTGAGGAAGTAGACGTACCGCGCGTCAGGGCCGCCGTGAAAGCATGGTGCGGCGTACATGTATTGCGAGATGGGTATCACAAGCTGATAGATGGCAAGTGGTATCTCTACGGCAACGCCAGCGCCGAGCTCTACAACAGCGCCAGCGCCGAGCTCTACAACAGCGCCAGCGCCGAGCTCTACAACAGCGCCAGCGCCAAGCTCTACAACAGCGCCAGCGCCAAGCTCTACAACAGCGCCAGCGCCAAGCTCTACGGCAACGCCAGCGCCAAGCTCTACGGCAGCGCCAGCGCCGAGCTCTACAACAGCGCCAGCGCCAAGCTCTACGGCAACGCCAGCGCCAAGCTCTACGGCAACGCCAGCGCCGAGCTCTACAACAGCGCCAGCGCCAAGCTCTACGGCAACGCCAGCGCCGAGCTCTACAACAGCGCCAGCGCCAAGCTCTACGACAGCGCCAGCGCCAATCTCTACGACAGCGCCAGCGCGATCCTACCCGCAAATTCATGTGGGAATTCGACCGCAACCGTGCAAGACAGCGCCGTGCTCATTAATCACAAGACACATGAGATCACGAGCCTCGTTGAATGGAAGATGGTGTAAGCATGACCCGATCTGAATGGTCGATCTTCTGGCGGCTGCTGGCCGCCGTAATGGCCGCGCTGCTGTGCTGGGCTGCACAACAGGTGGCGGTGCTGGCAGAGGACACAGCAGAGGACAAGCCCACTCGGTACACGATCAACGTAGAGCCGGGCAGCGTGCTCAACTTCCGGGCGGCGCCGAGTACCGACGCGGAAATCCTGTATCAGCTCGGCCCCGGCAACACGGTAACGGTGCACGAGACAAGCGGCGACTGGGCGCTGGTGACCTGGACGGTGCTTGAGCCGCTGGACGACCCGCGCGCGGCATGGGTGTGTATGGAGTATCTGCAACCTGTAGAGGAGGCGACATCAAATTGAGCAAGATCACTGTTTGCGACTCATGCGAAGCGATAATCGAGGAAAATGAACAGTACAAGATATCGATATCAAAACGAACCGGAAACTGTATATTTAACGAAGAAAGTGGCGACCTATGCCCGGCTTGCGTCCAAAAGGTTAAAACGCTCTTATTTCCAAGCAAAGAGGCCAGCGTTACAGCGCCAGCCTCCGAACCCCTGGGATAAAGCCTAACCAATGAGATTGATAGCATTATACCAGATTGCGGCACGAATTAGCAATACCCGACAGAAAGGAGCCGCGCAATGCAATACCGCATCTGCCCCGACTGCGGGGCGGCCCTTGACCCCGGCGAGCGCTGCGACTGCGCCACAAAGGAGATAGAACAAACCATGCGAGACAGTGAATTGGAAAATCCCATCGTTCAGGGGGATTACTACGAGGCTGAAAGGATATACGACATCTGCGACCGCTGCGGCGGTCCGATTTACGAGGGCGAAACCTTCTATCTGATCGACGGTGCGCCGGTGTGCAGTGAATGTATGCAGAAAGCGAGGCGAACGGCATGACGCTAACGCACTGGAAGAAGCTCCGAAATCCGGATTATATGGGCGAATGGGACTTCCAGCCCGGAGAAAAAAAGACGGTAACCATCTCCAGCGCGTGCTGCGAGCAGGTTATTGGCGTAGAGGGGAAAAAGAGCGAGGAAACAGTTGTGCATTTTCGCGAACCGGAAAAGCCCATGATCCTTAACGTGACCAACGCCAGGATGATCACAAAGCACGCCGGTACGCCCTATATTGAGCAATGGCCGGGGGTGCGGATTATCCTGGGCGTCGAGAAGGTCAAAGCGTTTGGCGACGTGGTAGGCGCGGTGCGCGTGCAAAAGACAAAGCCTGAACAATCGGAATCAGGAGAGACTGCAATTCCGCCCTGTGCGGATTGTGGCAAGCCCATTAAAGCCAAGGGAGGATTAACCGCAGGACAGATTGCGGGAGGCAGCATGAAGCGCTACCAAGTGGCGCTTTGCCTGGATTGTGCGACGGAACGCAAGGTAAAGAGGGAGGCAAACGAACATGCGGACAACCAGAATCAGAATCAATAACCTGTTCGGCGTTAAGGAAATGGAACTGGACGGTCGCGACGTGGAGCTGACCGGAACAAACGGCACCGGAAAATCGAGCGTTTTGGACGCCATCCGCTATGCGCTGACCAACAGCAGCGAGCGTGACTTTGTGATCAGACAGGGCGAAAAAGAAGGCGAGATCGTCATTGAAGCCGGAAGCGCTCTGCGTATCAACCGCCGGAAGCGCACTGAACAGGCCGACTATAAAAGCGTCAAGCAGGACGGTCACGAGATCGGAGGTGCAGAGGGCTTTTTGCGCACAATTTTCACACCCATGCAACTTGACCCCGTAGCATTCATCCAGATGAGCAAAAAGGAGCAAAATCGACTGCTGCTTGACCTGATTGAGTTTGATTGGGATTTAAACTGGATACGCGAGCAGTTCGGAGAAGTCCCGGAAAAAGTGGATTACAGCCAGAACATCCTTCAGGTGCTCAATGACATCCAGTCCGAAAACGGAGTGTACTTCCAGAGCCGTCAGGAGCTCAACCGCGAGGTGCGGAACAAAGGCGCTTTCATCGAAGAGATTGCCCGTGGAATCCCCGAGGGATACGATGCGGAAAAGTGGGAGGCCTACGATCTGGGCACAGCTTATAAACAGATTGAGCGGCTGACGGCGGAGAACACACGTGTGGAACGCGCCAAGGCTTTCCTTGCCTCCATCGAAAATAAAAAGCGCGGTATTGAAGCGAATTATCTCGCCAAGATCGCAGGCGAAGAAAGGGCTATCGCAAATGAACGCGAGCAGATCGGCGCGGACATTGCGCGGATGGAGGAGCAGATCAAGACGCTCAAGGCCCGGCAAGGCGAGTTGAATGGCGTGCTGGCAGAGAAGGAGCGCCTATACGCGGCCGAGCGTGACGCTGAGCTTGCTCAGTTGGGCAGCGACGTCCATACAGCCGAGGAATATGCGACCCGGCCGGTCGTAGACGTGACGGGGATGCAAGCGGAAGCTGCCATGGCCGACCAGATGAAGCGCCACCTGCGCGAATACGCCCGAATGAGAAGCATGCAGGGAGAACTTGCCGATCTGCGCAAGCAGGCTCAGGCGCTGACGGATAAGATAGAACTGGCGAGGAGCCTGCCGGGCGAAATCTTAAAAACCGCGTCCATCCCCGTGGCAGGGCTTACTGTGGAGGACGGAGTGCCGCTGATCGGAGGCCTGCCCGTAAGCAACCTCAGCGAGGGCGAGAAGCTCAATCTTTGCGTAGACGTGGCGCTCGCCAAGCCAAACGCGTTGCAGATCATCCTGATCGATGGAGCCGAAAAGCTAAGCGACGAGAACCGCGCTGCACTGTACCGCCGTTGTAAGGAGCACGGCTTGCAATTCATTGCTACCCGCACGACCAATGATGCTGAAATGGAGGTGCATTACCTGTGATTCTGACCAGCGAGAACTATTTCAGCCCGGAAGTGAATTGGGACTATTACAGCGTAAGCCAGATCAAGCAGTTTATGGCCTGCGAGGCGGCCGCCATGGCGGAACTGAACGGAGAATGGCTACGGGAAAAGACGCAAGCGCTGCTTGTCGGCAGCTACATCGACGCGCATTTCAGCCGCGAACTGGATTTGTTCCGGGCGAAGAACCCGGAGATATACACCCGCAGCGGAAGCCTGCGCGCCGAGTATCAGCAGGCCGAAGAAATCATCGCCCGCATCGAGAGGGACGCGCTGGCCATGCGAATGCTGGATGGCGATTGCCAGAAGATCGTGACCGGGGAGATCGGCGGGTATCTATTTAAGGCAAAGCTGGATTGCTGGCTGGAAGGCAGTACGGCGCAGTCTATCGCGCATGACTATCCGGACATGGACAGTCTGCTGTTTGCCGGCGGGGCTATTGTAGACATGAAGATCATGCGGGACTTCAAGCCCCTGTACAGGGACGGCGAGGGGCGTCAGAACTTCATTGAATACTGGAAGTACGACTTGCAAATGGCCGTTTATCAGGAGATGATGCGCCAGCAAACGGGTGAAAAACATCCCTGCTACATTTTGGCCGCCAGCAAGGAAAAAACGCCGGATATCGGATTGTTTGAAGTTCCTCAGGCCCTGATGGATGCGAATATGGAAATCCTGCTTGAAGCTCTGCCGAGGATTGACGAGGTGAAGAATGGCGGGGCCGACGTAGAACCCGAAAGGTGCGGCGAGTGCGAATGGTGCAGGCAAAGCAAGGTGCTGACGTGCGCAACATGGCTGGAGGACTGGGCATAACAGATATTTATGTCGATACCCGTGAGAAACCGCACGCCATCGTGAAGATATTGGCTGAGTTTGACAGGCGCGGCATCACGGTGCACCGTCAGGCGTTGGGCGAGGGCGATTACAAGCTCTCGCCGGACGCCCGGGTGACGATTGATCGCAAGCAGAACCTGGAGGAAGTGTGCTCGAACCTGACATGGCAACGGGACCGCTTCCAGCGCGAGCTGCGGCGCTGTCATGAGCAAGGCGAGACGATCTATATCCTTGTGGAGCACGGCGGGCTGATACGCACACTGGCGGACGTAGCCGAGTGGCGGAACCCAAGGTTGAAGCATAGCCCCAAAGCCGTTGATGGGCCGCAGCTGTACAAACTGATGCTGACATACGCGGCCATGTACGGTGTGCGCTGGCGATTTTGCGATAAGCGGCATACCGGGAAAGAGATCATACGATTGCTGATGGAGGCCGATACAGATGCGTGGAAGCGAGATCGCGAGGATTGTTAGAGAACGGGTTTACACCCGCGACCTGGCGGATGCGCTGGACATAGCGATTGACCGGCACGGCAACGCCCTGTGTCCCTTCCACGGCGACCGGCGCACTCCGAGCCTGAAGGTCTACGACGACCCCGCCCGCGGCTGGCACTGCTTTGGCTGCGGCGCGGGCGGGACCGTGATTGACCTGTGCATGCGCTGGTACGGCATCACCTTCCGGCAAGCCGTCACGCGGCTGGACATGATGTTCGGGCTGGGTTTGCCTTTGACGGGCAGGCCCGCCCCGGGGGAGGCCCTGAGGATGGCGCAGGAGGCCCGGGAAAGGGCCATGGAGCGCGAGCGGGCACAACAACAACGCGCCGACGCAGAGGCGGCTTACTGGGCCGCCTACGGCCGCATGCAGGCGCTTACCCGCATGATTGACGATTACCGCCCCCGCAGGCCGGGGGACGAGATCGATGTGCGCTATGCCGTCGCGCTGTGGCTGCTGCCGGAGGTTCGGGACGAATACGAAAGAGCACTGGATGGATGGGAGGTGGCAAGGCGTGCAGGACTTCCGCCCGGAGGACGAGATCGGTCAATGGACAAAGGAGGATTACCTCAAAGGCGCCGCGCCGTATGAATGGCTGTACGCCATGCGCAACAATAATTTCATGCTGCTGCGCATGAAAGCCCTGGTGGAGGAAGCCGCGAAAGCGGTAGGAATTAAGAACTTCGCGGGGCTGTGGAACGCCTATCTGGAAACGCAAAAAGGAGATGGCGGGAAGTCCCTGCTGGTCAATGTGACGGCGTTTGACGGGCAGCCAATGGAGCTTGCGTGCGGGGACTACACATGCACCGATCAAGGCGTGACGGGCGTAGATGGACGAGGCTATCCAACAAGGGTATGCCCACATCCCATTATGCCGGTCCGCAGGCTCATTAACATTGATACGGGCGAGGTGCGCACAGAGCTCGCTTATAAGCGCGGCGGCATATGGCGGCGCGCCATCTATGACAAGAGTACGCTTTCAAGCGCTCAAAAGATTGTGGCGCTTGCATCGAGCGGTATCAGCGTAAGCAGCGAAAGCGCCAAGGAGCTGGTTAAGTATCTCACGTTTCTGGAGGATGAGAATTACGACGAATTACCGGAGGCCCGAAGCGTAGGCCGCCTCGGTTGGGCGGATGAATATGGCTTCAGTCCCTACGTTGACGGGCTGGTATTCGACGGCAACGAGCAATACCGGCACGCCTTCCAAAGCGTGCGTACAGCCGGAAGCGCCGACAAGTGGATGGCGCTGGCCAGAGAGGTCCGCGCGGGGAAAAGCATCGTGGCGCGCTGCGCCCTGGCAGCTTCCTTCGCGAGCGCTCTGGTAGGCCCGCTGGACGCCCTGCCCTTCATCGTACACATGTGGGGCGGAGCCGGCGCGGGCAAAACCGTCGGCCTGATGCTGGCGGCGAGCGTGTGGGCTGCGCCAAGTGTCGGCGATTATGTCAAGTCCTTCAACGGCACGGCGGTAGCCAACGAGTTGAACGCGGCGTTTTGTGGCTCGCTCCCCTTATGCCTGGACGAGCTGCAATGCATCAAGGACCGAAAGGGCTTTGACGATATCGTGTACATGCTGTGCGAGGGAGCGGGAAAGGCGCGCGGGGCCAAGGGCGGCGGCCTGCAAAGGGTGACCACCTGGCGCAACTGTACCATTTCCACCGGGGAAATGCCTCTGACCAACGCGCAGAGCGGCGCGGGGGCAATCAACCGCGTGATCGAACTGGACTGCAAGGACGAAAAGCTGTTCAGGGACCCGCGTGAGGCCGTGGCGATCATGGCAAAAAACCACGGGCACGCGGGCAAGGCCTTTATCGCTGCGCTGACAGGCGGGAATCCGCAGATTGACAAGGACGCCATGGACGTGATTCAAGCCACGCAGCAGGCGTTTTACGACCGCCTGACGGGCAAGGCGACGGACAAGCAGGCGCTTGCCGCAAGTGTGCTCTTGACAGCCGACGCCATGGCGGAGCTATATCTCTTTGAGGATGGGAATGCCCTGACAGTAGACGATCTGCTGCCGTTCCTGACGACCAGCGAGGCAGCCGACGCCAACAGACGAGCGCATGAATGGCTGCTGTCTACGGTGGCGTGTAACGCCATGCATTTTAACACAGCTGACAGCAAGTCGGCTCTGGAATGCTGGGGCGTGCTCAACGGCGAACGCATCTGGCTCGCAAAGGCTACCTTTGACCGCCTGATGTCGGAACAGGGGTATAGCCCGGCCAGTTATCTGGCATGGGCAAAGCGAATGGGCCTGATTGAATGCAGCAGGTCAGAAAACCGCAATGTCGTGCGCAAGCGTATCAATGGAATCTCGTCATGGTGCGTATGCCTGGTTGTTCCGGTGGACGACGGCTTACGGGACATAGACGGGAACACGGTGCTGGACGATGAAAACGAAGTGCAGCAACGGTTTGAAGGTGCATAGCGGGATGATGTTCCCATGTTCCCGTTGTTCCCGCCGAACACACACACACTACTATATACGTCTATACGATATGTTGATTGTTACGAAAGTATTACGTATAGCGTGAATAAAAATAATTGCTATCAAATGTGTGGGAACAAGGGAACAACGGGAACAAATTGGATAAGACGCTTATAAATCAATGGTTATAGGTGTTCTCGCAATAGCAAAGCCAATAGGAACAGATGGGCACAAAAGGGCCGGAGAAACCATTGCGGAAACCGTACGGACGATCATTGAGGCGGAGCCGGACGAGGACCATCAGGCCATGATCCTGACCCGCATGAGCCGGCTAAAGCTGCAATTCGGCGCGGTGCGAAAGCATCCGGAGGAGCTGGTGATCATGACGGTGGAGGATGCTCAGACGCTGCTTGCGCCTGTGCTGGACCGGTGCGATATTGATTGCCCCTGCGTGAGCTATGACGAGGACGGCGACAAGACCGTAAGCCGCATGCTGGTGCGCCGCTGCGAGACGCGCAAGGCCCTGAAACGTATTGGACTGGCCGAGGTGGGATTAAGCATGGACTGCCCTTATCAGATGACGGTGGGAGGGAAATAGCAGTGAACAATAAGCACAAGGCATCCGAAACCCTGCGCCAAATGGCGCTGACGGCCCGTAAGTTGAGTTGGCTGGGCGGTATCGCGGAAACGGTGGCCCAGATGGAGGAGGACAACGCCCGCATGTCGCGGGATATCGAGGCGTACAGGGGCGCAGGAGAGCGATACGAGCAGGAGATTGCCCGCAAGGACGCGGCAATTGCCGAGCAGGCGCGCAAGATCAAGGGATTGCTCGCGCAGATGATGACGGTGGAACAGAGGATTAAACACGAAAGGAGTTGTGGCAATGAATAGGCTCACAGATGAACAACTTGGGTATATTCGGGTTGAATTATCAGAAATGATGCTTGAAGAAGATGGCGTTTCCGGCGATCAAACAGAGTACGCGGAAGTCTGCGAAATGGCCGGTTGGGGGATGAACGAGTTGCAAGCATATAGGCGAAGTGGCCTGACGCCGGAGTAGGTCGTAGAGATGGCGAAGGAACTTGAGCGGGTTAAGCGGGAGCGGGACGATGAACGTTCGGAACGAGAGTATCAAGAATGTCTAGTCAAGGAACGCGACGCTACCATATCGTTGATGGAAGAATCCTGCTCTGATTGCGTCGTAAGGCGGGAGCGGGACGCGGCGTATGCGGATTTGCGCAGGCACAGTACATGCAGCACATGCGCAAACGCCCCGGAACACTACTCCAAGATTTGCTGCCACACATGCGCTCTGGAGAATGATTTTATGGGATATAAGTGGCGCGGCCCGTGCGCGGAGAACGGAGGGACGGAAGATGGCGTGTAATGCTTGCTCTGGTAATTGGAGAATCAGGTCTATTACAATGCGATGCAACATGAAATCTGACCATATGGACATTACGACGACCGAAACCATAAAGCCCACCGGGGAATTAAGATACTGCCCGGAATGCGGGTCGAAGCTTGATAAGGATGGTAAAGCGGAAGATGACAGGGCTGATTGAGGATGTGGAAGTGTGGCCGGAGGCAATGAAAATACGCTGGAGCAAGGAGGCGACCGCCCCATGAACCCAATCCTGAAATACCCCGGCGCAAAGTGGCGGCTTGCAGATTGGATTATCCAGCGCATGCCGCCGCACGTCGGGTATGTAGAACCCTTCTTCGGCTCCGGGGCGGTATTCTTCAACAAGCCAAGGAGCCGCATTGAAACGCTTGCAGACCTTGACGGAAGCGTGGTTCGTTTCTTCCGCACCTGCAGGGAACAGCCCGATGCGCTGGCCTACGCCGTAAGTATGACCCCATGGAGCCGGGAGGAGTTCCTGCAGAGCGATTTTTGCGACGAACAGGTAGACGACGTGGAGGCGGCGCGGCAATTCGCGGTACGCTGCTGGATGACCTTTGGGGCGCGTACTCATTGCAAGACCGGGTGGAGAAACACAACGGGAAAAACCAGAAACAACGGCCCGGATAACCCCGCCATCTGGCGCAGGGTGCCGGAGGCAATCGCACAGGTTGCCGACCGCCTGCGGGATGCGCAGATTGAGAACCGCCCGGCGCTGGATGTGATCCAGCATAACGACGGCCCGGAAATCCTGATTTACGCGGACCCGCCGTATATCAAGAGCACGCGGACGCTTAACGGCGATCAATACCGGTTTGAGATGACGGACGCGGACCACGAGGCGCTATTGCAAGCCCTGCTTGCTCACAGCGGTATGGTCATGCTATCCGGCTACGATTGCGAGATGTACCGGGACATGCTGCGCGACTGGCGTATGGAGTGCGTTACAACCAAGGCGGAGAGAGGCGTTACGCGCACGGAATGCCTGTGGAGCAACCCAGCGTGCGTTGCGCGGCAAGCACAGATGATGATTTAGGAGGGACGGAAAATGGCGTATAAGCCGATACTATTCAGCACGCCTATGGTGCAATCCATCCTTGGCGGGAGCAAGACCATGACGCGGCGGGTGGTTAAGAAGAAATACGGCAACACCGACTTGAAAATGCGGACTGATAAATACGGAACCCGTCTTATCGAGCGGCAGAACGACGCGCCGCCGCCTGAACCGATCACATACCCTGACGGCAGGAAAGGGACGAGATGGCATATGGTTGCGATTCGCGACGTGCCGTCTCCTTACCAGCGAGGCGACATCCTGTGGGTGCGGGAAACGTGGCAACAACTTGCGCTGTGGACGGACAATGGATGTGAGCTTGATTGGGACAAGATGCAGTATTATTACGCGGCAGACGGAAATCCGGGAATCGAAATGACAGATGACAACGGATTCCCGCTGGAGCGTTTCAGGTGGCGGCCCTCCATCCATATGCCGAAAGCCGCCGCCCGTATCTTCCTGCGCGTGACCGATGTGCGAGCGGAGAGGGTGCAAGATATCGACAATTCTGATGCTATCCGAGAAGGTGCAACGGGACTTGTCTGTACACACTGCAACTCAACCCCGTATGATTGTACGGATTGCATGAACACAGGATGGATAGAACCGCCCATATTGGACTTTCAAGAAATTTGGAACAGCACCATCAAACCCAAAGACCGTGACAAATACGGCTGGGACGCGAACCCGTGGGTATGGGTCTACACCTTCGAGCGCGTGGACAAGCCGGAAGGGTGGCCGAAATGCGTATGATATGGAGGGGTGATCAGGATGCCGAAATACATTGATGTTGAGAATTTTTGTAAAACCGTTTGCAATTGCAACGGCGAAGCATGCGATAAAAACAAATGCCCTATCTGGAACGCCACCACCGCCGACCTGCTGGAAGCTGGCGCAAAGCGCATCGCGGAGCTGGAAGCGCAGGTGCCCAAGTGGATCAGCGTTAATGACAGGCTGCCGGAACCGGGGATAACAAAATTGATTGTAACGGTGCGGCATGAACATGGCAACATTGTCGACATGGCGCGATATTTAGGTCCCCAAGAAGGCTGGGATTTGGTATCGTGGAAGCTTTGGGATAAAAATGTCACCCACTGGATGCCCCTGCCCGAACCGCCGAAGGACGAAAGCGAGGTTGAGGACGATGCCTAGACGTGCCCTATACTCCCGTGTCACGCACCTGTGGGCCAAAGAGGAGGAATCCACATGACAATCCCTGATATTCTGGCGGAAATGCGGACCTTGCTTCATACCCGCGCCGATCTTATGCGCCGCATCGAACACGCCGAGAGCGCGGCTATTTCTTCCGGGGGCGTGGGTGACGGAATGCCGCGAGGCACGGCGCCGGAACCAAAGCTGGAACGCATATGCGTGGACTTAGCTGACATGCGGGGAGAGCTTGCCGAAACTGAGCAGGAATTGACGGTATACCGGCGTAAAGTGGAACCGCTGATAGAACGCATGCAGATCGGAACTCCGCGCTTGCTGCTCAAGCTGCGATACGTCGAGTGGATGACCATGGCTGAGGTGGCGCGTCGTGCCGGATACGATTATACAAATACGTACCGCGCACTCCGAAATGCAGAAAAAATCTTAGCCTCTTGACAACTTTACAAAGCGATGATAATAGACACCTGGTGTTCTGACATGGTATGATATCCTTGTCGAAAGCATGTAAGGGCGACCCCGAACCGGGGCCGTCCTTTTTCATGCCCGAAAGGAGGCCCGCCCCATGCCCTACGACATCCGCGACAAGCTCTGGCAGCTGCGCCGCCTGCGCATTGACGCATCCGTGCATCTGGCGCGCGCCTCCGAATACTTTGCCCGCGCTACACATGGCATGAGCTACCGACGGGCGACGGATACCGGAGGCACCGGGCATTGCCCTCTGACAGATTACGCCCTGCTGTACGCCAAGGAGCGCGACGAGGGCCGCGAATACGCCAAGCAGGCAAGCGCCCTGTGGGCAGAGCTATCCCCCATCGTGGACGCGCTGCCGGACGTCGACGCCCGCATGGTGATCGGCTGTTACTACAACAATGCCATGACCTGGGACGAGGTGCGCCGGGCCGTGAAGCCGTCGGAGATCGCGGTGCAAAAGCTGCACAGGGAGGCGCTGCGGAGGATGGAGCAGTTCTGATCCGGCACGTTGTCGTAATCCAATACGGGGAGGTGGTGAGCATGTGGCCGACTGGCTGAAAATCAGGAATGAGTATATCAGCACAAAGACCAGCTATCGAAAGCTGGCCGAAAAACACGGCATATCCTTTAACACGCTGAAAGATGTCGCGATCCGCGAGAAATGGCGGGAACAGCGAGACGACACACACAACAAAGTCACCACAACAACACAACAAAAAATCGTGGTGCGTACCGCCAACCAGGCCGCCGACCGTATCGTCCGCCTCCTCTCCATCGGGGACAGGCTGGCCGACTATCTCGACCAAGCCGCCGGGGAGCTGGACCGCCAGACTGCCAAGCGCACCGTCAAGACCAAAGAGGTCGAGTACGGCGACCCGGACGCCAGGGGCCGCCCTACGCGGGAGGTTGTCCGCGAGGATGTCGAGATCGTCGATGTGGGAGGCCTCCCCCTCGACCGCATGGGCCTGCGCCAGCTCGCCGCTACCCTCAAGGACCTGCGGGACGTCGCGCAGACGGGCAGGACGGATGACGACGAGCTGGGCAAAATTGCCGCATTGATGGCAGGACTGGACAAGGAGGCAAATGGCGATGCTTAGCCAGATGCAGCGGGAGTATCGCCGCAATGCGACGCACCGCTGGAACGTCAAAACGGGAGCTACGCGCTCCGGCAAGACGTACGGCGATTATTTTATGCTCCCTAAACGGCTTATGGCAGGACATGATAAGCCGGGCCTTAACGTGATTCTCGGAAACACGAAAGGCACCTTGCAACGCAATATCATCCAGCCGTTGCAAGACCTGTATGGTCCGTCTCTCGTAAGCGACATCCGCAGCGACAATACCGCGACCTTGTTTGGAGAAACCGCGTACTGCCTGGGCGCAGATAACGTCCGGCACGTCAACCGCCTCCGGGGCAGCTCGATCAAATACTGTTACGGCGACGAGGTGACGACCTGGCATCAGGATGTTTTCGACATGCTGAAATCTCGCCTTGACAAGCCGTACAGCCTGTTCGACGGCACGTGCAACCCGGCGCATCCAACGCATTGGTTTAAGATATTTCTGGACGGCTCCGCAGACATCTACCAGCAGTCGTATACCATCGACGACAATCCCTTCCTTGCTCCCGAGTTTGTGACGAACCTGAAACAGGAGTACACCGGGACGGTCTACTATGACAGGTACATTCGCGGGCTGTGGGTGGCGGCTGAGGGCGCGATTTACCGCCAGTTCTGCGACAACCCCGACCGCTACATTACCGACAAACCGCCGCAGATTATGCGCGCGGTCATCGGCGTTGACTTCGGCGGCGGGACTAGCGCGCACGCGTTTTGTTGTCTTGGGTTTACCGCGGGAATGCGCGAGATCGTGGTGCTGGACGAGCTGCGGGAAAAGGACGCGTTAACGCCTAACGTTCTTGAACAGCGTTTTGTGGATTTTGTGCGGCGCTGCCAAATGCGCTGGCTGGTTACGGATACATATTGCGACAATGTGGAGAAAACGTTGATAGCGGGCCTTCGAACGGCAGCCGCACAGGCCCGGTTGCCGCTGAATATCGGCAATGCAATCAAGCGCCCCATCAACGACCGCATCCGGGCGTTGTGCATCCTGATGGGAGCGGATAGGTTCAAGGTTGTGCGCAGTTGCACGGCGACCATCGACGCTTTGAGAAGCGCCGTATGGGATTCGAAAAAGCCCATTGCAGACGTGCGCCTTGACGACGGGACCACTAATATTGATAGCCTGGATGCGCTTGAATACGCATACGAACGCGACATCGAAACGCTTGTCAGCATGTGGAGGCAAAGATGAAATGGTTGGACAACCTGAAAAGGACGGTGAAAGGCTGGATGCAGCAGGCAGGGGCAGAAACCCGCGTCGCGCGGGAATTTAAGGACATCTTTGAGATTGGCGGCGTTCCGGCCTTCAATCAGTATTACTACTTTGGTATTTTCATCTGGAAATACCTGTACCGGGGATTTTATAACGCCTGGCATTTAATTGGCGCACCTGTGATCGGCGACCCCAACCGCACGCGTAAGATGGAGCGCATGGATGTGCCAAAGGCCATTTGCGCGGAACTGGCAAGCCTCGTATGGGGAGAGGAGTGTACCGTAAACGTCACCCGGAAGGGGTACGAGCCGGACACCGCCGAGCCTGACCCGCTTGGGGAATACATCAACTATGTCCTTTCAACGAACGCATTCCGGACAAAGATGCAAGAGCATATCGAGCAAAGCCTTGCACTCGGCGGCGGCGCGCTTAAGGTCTGGCATGAGGAGCGCCACGACGAGAACGGAAACCCCGTGCCCGGAACGGGTAAAATCCAAATCGGTTATTGCATGGCCGATCAGTTTGTGCCCACTGCATGGGACAACGCCAAGATTACTGAAGGGGTCTTTATCAGCCGTCAAGCCAAAGACGGCTATTATTATACCCGCCTTGAATGGCACAAGTGGAACGGTCTTACCTATACGGTGTCAAACGAATTGTACCGCAGCGACATGCAAAAGGGTAGAACAGCCACGGAACCGCAGGACATTCTCGGGTATCGCTACCCGTTGAATACCATTTACCCATTTCTGGAAGAGAACACAACCATACCCGGTCTTGAAGAAAGCCTATTTTCTTATTACCGGACGCCGATCGCCAACAACCTTGACGACAACAGCCCGTTGGGTATGAGCATCTACGGCAACGCCATGTCAACGCTGCATTCAATCGACATCATCTATGATTCCTTCGTGCGGGAATTCCGGCTCGGCAAGAAGCGAATCATCGTGCCCGCCAAAGCCGTTCACACCGTTGTAGACCCCATAAACGGGCAGTTGCGCCGGTACTTTGATGCGACGGACGAAACATACGAAGCCCTTAATGTTGACGACGCCGAAGCCCTTAAGATCAGCGATAACAGCGTAGAGCTTCGCGTAGAAGAACACATTGCGGCGCTCAACGCGTTTCTGTCCATCCTGTGCTTGCAGGTAGGATTTTCCGCGAACACCTTCACGTTTGACGAGAAATCGGGACTTAAAACCGCCACAGAAGTTGTAAGCGAGAACAGCAAGACTTACAAGACCATTAAGACGGTGCAAAATCAGTTGCAGCCGGCGCTGGAAATGCTCGTGCATAATATCATCGCGGTTGCCGGGCTGTACGACGTGGAATGGGATGGGCGCAAGGTGTCGGAGCTGGCTGCCGGAGGGTATGACGTTAACATCGTCTTTGACGACGGCGTAACGCAGGACAGGCAAACCAACCTTAACGAGGGCGTTATGCTGGTCAACAGCGGCCTTTTGAGCAAGCGAACCTTTTTGACGGACAAGAAATATGGTCAGGGGCTGACGGAAGAGCAGGCCGAACAGGAGTTGGAGCGCATCCGGCAGGAGCAGAGCAGCCAAATAAGCGCCGGAGTGCTGGATGTAATCCGCGCCAATACAGCGGAGTGATAGCGTATGTTTAAGCCGGAGAGCCTGGAAAGATTCGCCGACCCGCTTGTGCGCGTTTATGCGGACGTGACCGACGCGCTGCTCGTGAATATCGCAAGGCATTTCAACGTAAGCGCCACGGGGAATACCGGAACCTTTGAGTGGCAGGTGCAGAAGCTTGCCGAGCTTGGGCAGATGACGCAGGAAAACATAGCGATTATCGCCTATTATACCGGAGCGGACAGCGGGTTGCTACGCGAGGCGCTGACGCAGAGCATGTTGCTCGCTCTTGATGCTGTGGAGCCGGAGCTGAAACGGGCCGCGCTGGCCGGATTCCTTTATCCCGCCGAACCGCCGCCCGAGGTAAGTTCCGGAGCAATGCAAGCCCTTGAAAGCTATTACCGCCAAGCCTCCGATAAGCTCAACCTCGTCAACACGGTTATGCTCCAAAGCTCGCTTGACCAGTATCGCCGCGTGGTGGCCGATACGCTCGCGTATGAGGCCCAATTAACCGCCGCGCAAGAAATCCTGAACACGGCTGCCGGAGAGGTGATAACAGGCTCGTTTGCGCATCGGGACGCTGTCAGGCGCGCCGTTAAGCGCATGGCAGCCGAAGGGCTTACCGGATTTGTCGATCGGGGTGGACACCGCTGGACGCCGGAAGCCTATGTAAGCATGGACGTGCGCACCACAATGACCAATACCGCACACGCAGCCACCTGGGCCCGGTGCGACGAATACGGGAACGACCTGATCTTGGTCAGCACAAAAGCCGCAGCACGCGAAAAATGCTATCCATGGCAGAACAAGGTATTGAGTCGCACGAACAATGCGCGCGACGTAACGGACCTTGACGGGAATGCCATACATGTATACGCCATGAGCCAAACCAGTTACGGGCAGCCGGACGGCCTGTTTGGTATCAACTGCCATCATTTCAGCAGCCCGTTTACACCCGGTTTTTCCACGCTTGGTGACGTGCCGGAGCCTGAAACGGTTAATCAAAAGCAATACAAGGAGAGCCAGCGGCAACGGGCGCTGGAACGGAATATACGTGCGGCAAAGCTGGATGTAAGTATCGCCAAGGCTACCGGAGATGAAGATGCCGAAACGAACGCGAAGCGCAGGCTTCGGGAGCGGCAGGCGGACATGCGGGCCTTTATCCGGGAAACGAACCGCTCCCGCCGATATGACCGGGAATACACACCGACTGAATTTAAGGAGGATTGGACGAAATGAGTTGTACGCACCCTGTTTCCAGTTTGATTGGCACGTCTGCGGGCGTAAAATGCACCGCGTGCGGGAAAGAGTTTGCGCCAGAGGAATACGCCGCCATGTGCGCGGAAAAGCCAAAGCCTGCGCGAAGCCCGAGGAAGGGAGCAAAAGCCGGTGAATGAGTTTGAAAGGTTGATCGCCTATCTCAAAATCGCTTACCACAACCTGACGACGCTACACCGTCACCTTGTACGGGATGCGGGATGGTTTGGAAACCATGAGCAGCTTGGGGAGTGGTATGACAGTCTCGCCGGGCAGCTGGACGATCTGGCCGAAATCGGCCTTGCGCTCGGTTACGCGGAACCGTCCATCAAGGACGCGGTATTGCAGTTTGGCGCCGATGTGCTGGCCGCCGAGCCTCGCGAGTTACGCGATACACTGACCAGAGCCATGGAGATCATGCGCAGCGCGTCCGGGATGATGAACGAGGCCAAGAAGCTTGTTCCGCCCGACGTATCGAACCGCCTCGAAGAGTATGTCTATCACTGGAACAAGGAAGCCAATTACAAGATCGCCCATGCGCTTGGAGCGGGTGTAAGCTCCACAAAAACGATTGTTGACGACGACGATGATTGAACTGCAGGCCATAACCCGGCGGTTTTTTCATACCCATCTCGCCCAGCGGACGGGCGTTAAAGGCCCGTACTCGCCCGCGTCTAGGGCGTTAAAGGAGGACGTAAAAATGGGATTTACCCGGAAATTTCTAGTCGACAACGGCGTGCCCGAGGACAAGGTCGACGCCATCATGGCCGAGCGCAACCGCACCCTGACGGACTATATCCCTAAGGATGAGGTTCAGGCGCAGATCGACGCAGCCCTGAAAAACGTGCAACCGGGACAGACCGACCCCACCACGACGGACGAATACCAGCAACTTGCCCGCGAGCGCGACATGCTGCGCGCAATCGGCGGCGACGACTTTCAAGCCGTAAAGCCCAAGTTTCGCGAGACGGTTTTCGGCATGCTTGACCGCGGGGAAAAAGCCCCGCCTTTGGCAGACCAGATGAAAACCATTGCTGAAAAGTACGAAGAATACTTCGCGAAGCAGGAAGAACCGCCGAAACCGCAGTTTGGAGCGCAAACGCAGGGCAGCATGCCCAAAGGAGACGAGGGCGCAGTGAACGGTTTTGCTTCCGCGTGGGGATTCGCACCCAAAAAGTAAAAAGGAGTGAACACAATGCCCTTTACCCAGCAACCCTTGAACTATGCGGCCGAATATAGCCGCGCCCTTGCCAACGCCTACCCCTATCTGAGCTACTTCGGCGAGGTATGGGCTTCCCCCAACTCCACCCTGTACCGCCCTGGCAACGCCAAGACGGTATACATTCCGTCGATGACCGTGAGCGGCGCGCAAGCCGTGAACCGGGACAGGATTGACGGCGTGTTTGCCCGCAACTTCAACAACGAGTATCAACCCGTGACCATGACGATGGACCGCGAATGGTCTACGCTGGTAGACCCCATGGATATCCAGCAGAGCAATGAGGTAGCGACCATTGCAAATATCACCCGCACGTTTAACGAGTTCCAAAAGTTGCCGGAGATGGATGCTTACGCCGCTTCTCATTTGTCGAGCTTCGCGTCCGGCTTTGGCGGCGTGGATTCCACGACGCTGACTGCGGAAAATATCCTCGCGCAGTGGGACAGCTACCTTGTGTACATGACCAACCAGCGCATTAACCGTGATCGCCTGGTTGCCTACATGACGCCGGGTACTTATAAGCTGCTTAAGGAGGCCGCCGGTATCACTCGGTTTGTACAGGCTGATACGGGTATCCGCAATGTTGATCGCAACGTCGGACGACTGGACGGCGTCCTGATCAAAGAGGTTCCCGGCGACATGATGCAAACGGCTTACGACTTCGACATCGGTTGGACGGCCGCCGCCGGGGCCAAGCAGATCAACATGCTCCTGCTTGACCCGCTGGCCGTCATTGCTCCTGTTATCTACGAGACCAGCATGATGAGCGCCCCGACCGCACAGAGCAAGGGCAAGTGGCTGTACTACGAGCGCTATTACTACGATGTATTCGCGCTGAACAACCGCCTCGCGGGCTTCTTCGCCAACATGAGCGCCCCGACGCTTGGAACGTTGACCGTCACCAGCACTGCCGGTACGGCGTCCGGCGCAAGCGTAATCACGGCGACCGGCTCCGGGCTCGGGCTGTACGGAACCGAAACCTACATCAGCACTGAAAACACTTCCGCGCCGGAACTTACTTACGGTGCGGCGCTGCCTTCCGGCGCGACCTGGGCTGTTATGGCAAGCAATCCCGTGACCGTCACCGGCCTGACCGCGAGCAAATACTCAAGCGTGGCGGTTGTCAACAAGCAGACCGGGCACGTAATCGCAGGCGGCAGCGCTGTACAGGTCGTTGGCTCTTAAGGGGCGTTGATCGTATGGCGATTGTAAGCTACGACTGGTATGCAACCGTCTACATGGGGGAGGTCGTTGATGAAACGGCCTTCCCCCGCCTTGAGGCGCGTGCGGAGGATGCGGTCGGAGCCCTGACGCGCTGGCGGGTAAACGCGGACAACCTGAGCACCTTCCCGACTTTGACCCAGGAATTATACAAGAAAGCCATCTGCGCACAGGTGGAATACCTGGACTATAACGGCGATCAGGTTATGTTTGACGGCTCTGGCGACGTCGGTTTTACCGCCGGAAAAGTCAGCGTGAACAGTAGTGGGTACGGACAGGAAACAAAAAACCGCGCAGTTTCCAGCCTTAGCCCGCTCGTTACCACCTATCTTGAGCAAACGGGGTTGTTATACCCGGGCGTAGCTGCCGTAGGGTTTCCGACGGCGTTTGGGAGGTGGATGTAGTGTTCAGGCCCATTCCTGCACGCATTTTGCGCAGCACGGCAACGGTCATGGAGTGTACCGGGACCGACTTATATCAAAAGCCCGTGTATGCGCTCCACGAAGTAACCCGCGTACATTTGCAAGACACGAACGAGGTGCACCGCACGGCTGAAAACACCGAGGTTGTGCTGCGATCCATCCTGTTTGTCGACGCCCGAATCTCAAAGCCTGCGCTTGACTATGAGGCGCTTTTCGCGCAAAGCCTGTCAAACGGCGGGGTGATGAAAATTGTCGTCCGTGGAATTCCATACACGGTAGTAAGCGTTGACAGAGTATCAAACGACGTGGACAGACTGCATCATTGGGAAATTGGTCTTGTGTAAGGGAGGTCGCTCATGCCTGTAAAAATCAACATCAACAAGGCGGCTGTGCGCCGCCATGCGAAAGAGGCGTGGGACAAGGCGCTGCCGACGTTGAGCGAAGAGGTGTTGAAGGACTGCAATGAATTCGCTCCGCAAGACAATGGGGCGTTGATTGCGTCCTCCCAGCAAAACAGCGTGCCGAAAACCGGAACGCTCGTATGGAACACTCCCTATGCTCAATATCTATGGTATGGAATATTGATGGTAGCGCCGAATGGCTCGGCTTGGGCGAAAAAAGGCGAAAAAAAACATACCACCGGGAAGCCGCTGCATTTCAGCAAAGATCAAAACCCGAAGGCTACTAAAATGTGGACGCTTGCCGCCAAACGCAAATACAAGGAAAAATGGCGAAAGCAAGCTGAAAAACTGATGGAGGAAAACCTGTGAGCATTGTTGATGAGGTGATGGAGGCCGTCATAGCACTTGCGCAATCCACGCAGCCGTTTGCAACCATCCGGCGCGGGCCGCTGTCCGCTGGGAACGCAATCAGCATTGAACTAGGCCCAAGTTCCCCCGAATCAACGTTCCTGACGAAGAATAACGTGATGGGATTGGATGTGGTGCTTAACGGCAAGCACGCCGACCTCGATGTGCTTTCGGAGGCCCTGACGCTGATCCACAACCGCCTGACGCGGGCGAAAGACTACCCGCGCGCCGCCGGGTGGCAGCTCACTAATATCTGGACGACCAGCCTCCCCCGCCTGATCGGCAGGGAAGCGAATAACTCATGGCTGATGGGGAGCGCCCTGTCGGTCGAATTTTTTTATAAAGGAGTGTAAGGCATGCCCGAAGTAACGAACGATGTACAGCTTCTGTTAGAAAACGTATGGGCTACCAAGGTTGAAATCGGAACAAGCAAGGACGCAAGCGGCGCATGGGTATACAGCGAGCTGTGCGAAGGCATCGAGAACTTTGAGGAGGACGTCGGCAGCCAGAACCAGCAGTATTTCTTCATGTGCCTCAAGGGGTACGCGGACAACGAGGCGACGGGCCTCGCGCCGCAGTTTACCGTCAGCGGCCGCAGGGTGTACGGCGACGCTGCGCAGGAATATATCTGGGGGCTTAAATATGAGCTGGGCAACACCCGCAAGACGAGCCTCCGCGTAAGCGTTACCGACCCAAGCGGAATTGTGCCCGTGGTGCACACTATCACCTGCGGCGCAACGATTCTTGACATCGTAACCATCGGCGGCGCGGCTACGGACAACAGCCCGTTTAACTTCACTTTGGCGATCAACGGCAAGCCCGCGCTGGAATCCACCCCGCAGCTCGGCGCCCTGACCGTGACCAGCACGGCGGGTGAGAGCGGGAAAACCGTGCTTTCCGTCACCCCCGCCCTTGGAGCCGGGAACTCTTATGTCTATAAGACCGGCGAGACTGTGACGCTTCCCGTGGCTGGGACTGTGGTCGCCGGGTGGACGGAATGGGACGGCTCCGCTCCGATTACCGCCACGAACGGGCAGCAGATCGGCGTGGTTGAGGTCAACGCGCAGACCGTCGCCCTTAAGGGCGGCACCGCCACGGTTGTATCCGGGACTTAACACAGCAGGGAGGGCGACAAATCGCCCTCCCCTTTTTAGGAGGGATTCCCTATGTTTGGCTCTTACAAACTCACCCTTCACCGGGTACGCGACGCGATCACGGTAGCCGAGGGCGGCGAAAAGCTGAAACTGACGGTTGACGCGGACGCGCTCGGAATCCATACGCGCATCGGGAAAGCGCTGGACAAGTTGAAAGCGTTGAGCAACGATATCGATAACCCGGAAAAGGCCGGAGAAGCGGCGCGAACCTTTGCGGCCTCCATCTTTGGCGACAAGCAGGCCGAAACCCTGATGGCCTTTTACAGCGATGACGCCGCCGCAGTCATTGCCATATGCACCCAATACCTCAACGGACGGTTGAGCAAGCGCATTGTGGCCGCGCAGAAGCGGGCGATTCGGCGGTGAAGATGCACGAAGCCTATCCTAACTCCATCGAGGCGGACGGGCGTGTTTATCGCCTTAATACGGGCTTTAAACGCGTGCTGCGCTCGACGGAGCTGTTAGGAGACGCGCGCCTGCATCCGGATGTGCGCAGATGGGCGGCCCTGCGCGAAATCATACGCGGGAAACTGCCGAGAGACCCGGAAAAGCAAGCGCGGTTGTTGGAAGTCGCCCAGCGGTTATTTTTTCCTCCCGGGAAACCCGGGAAGCGCACAATCAGCCTGGAACAAGACGCGGACCTGATCAGGGCCGCGTTTTTGCAGGTATACCGGATTGACCTTGCACAGAAGGACATCGGCTGGTTCTGCTTTTGCGAGCTTTTAAGCAATATTCCGGCGGGTACGCGGCTCGCGGACGTGATCGACATCAGAACCCGCCCGATGCCGAAGCCGACAAAGCACAACGCCGAAGAACGGCAACGGCTGTTGGCAGCCAAGGCGGCGGTTGCAATCCGGCTTAGCCCGGAAGAAGAAACGGCATCCCGAAAAAAGAGCGCCGCAGCCTTTGCGCGGGCGCTTATGAGCATGGCAAGGAAGTGAGAGCATGGCATCGGATGGACGTGTTGTATTCCAGATTACGGGCGATGATTCGGAACTTGAATCCACCCTTAAGGACGCTACAAATGCTATCGAAAGCGAAACCAAAAAATGGGATAAAAACACATCGGGGTTTGCTTCAAAAATCAAAGAGCAATTCGCCAGTATCGGCCCCAGCATCAAACAGGCGTTCAGCTTTTCCCTCGGCACGCTGATCGCCGACGCGCTAAAGTCCGCCGGGCAAGCAATTCTGCAATTCGGGAAAGAGGCGGTTGGGCTTGCGAGCGACCTCGAAGAAGTACAGAACGTTGTTGACGTTACCTTTGAGGGCGACGCTGCGGAAATCAACCGATGGTCGAAAAGCGCCAATAAATCCTTTGGCCTCACAGAGCTAAAAGCGAAGCAGTACACCTCTACGATTGGCGCGATGCTCAAATCCAGCGGACTGGCCGGGAAATCCGTTACGTCCATGAGCAAGGACATGACGGGGTTGGCCGCAGACATGGCGAGCTTTTACAACCTCGACATGGATACGGCGTTTGAGAAGATACGAAGCGGCATTTCGGGGGAAACCGAGCCTCTTAAGGCGCTTGGAATCAATCTGAGTGTCGCCAACCTGGAAGCCTTCGCCCTGTCGCAGGGCATTACCAAGAGCTATCAGGCCATGTCGCAGGCCGAGCAGGTGACGCTGCGTTATAACTACCTAATGAGCGTTACCAGCGACGCGCAGGGAGACTTTGCCCGCACCACGGACAGCCTGGCTAACGCGCAACGGGTGCTGGAAGGCAACATTGAAACCCTAAAGACCAACATCGGCAACACGCTGCTCCCGATTGTGAGCGGCGCGGTTACCGCGATTAATGACCTTTTCAAGGCGCTGACGCCGGAACTGTCTCTTACTGAAACGTTTACCGGAATCGAAGAACAGTACACCGCTACCGTGGAGGATATCAACGGTAAGGAGTTTACGGCGCAGGGGCTCATAGACGAGTTGGCAAGATTGGAGAGCAAAACATCTCTTACCAACCAAGAGCAACTGGTCTGGAAAGCCACTCTAGAAGAATTGGTAAAAACGATACCGGAGCTAAGCAAGTATATCAACCTCGAAACCGGAGAGCTGCTTGTAAGCACAAGCGCCTTGCGCGACAATACAACGTCTTGGGCAGAAAATTCCCGGGCGAAGGCCCTGGCAACCGCCATGCAGGAAAAATATAACGCGCTTGCAGCACAAGAAGTTGACGTCGCTGGGCAGGAAGTGGCCTATACCAAGAAGTGGAAAGAGTGGCAGAAGGTAGAGACTGACCGTCTTGACCTGATGAACAAAATCCGCAAGGCCGCCGGGATGCAGTCGGTGACGATGGAAGAACTTGCGGAGGATTACGGGTTTGTAGACGCTTCAATGTTTGGGCTGGGGCCTGAATATGCAGATTCGATAAACGCTTACAATCAAATGACGGTATCTGCAATGGGCCTAAGTAGCGAAACGGATACCCTAAGGTCAACATGGGAAACGTCGCGCGAAGAACTTGACAAGAACCGCGAAAGCCTTGAAGCCACTACAGAAGCTTTAGGCTATGATACGGAGGCAACCAAGGCCAACGCGGAGGCAAATGTGCGCTTGTCGGAGGAAGCCGTTGCCCGCCTCAATGCGACGCAGGAAGCGCTAAAGCCCGTTCTTGAATATCAGCAAAAAGTAAGAGACGCCACGCGCGAACAGGTAAATTCTGTAGTTAAGGGATTTGAAGAATTAAAAAGAGGTACCGACGCATCCATAGAAGGAATGATAAAAGGGCTAAGTAGTCAGCTTATATATATGGATGAATATTCTACGAACATGAAAAAAGCGGCGCAGATGGGCGTAGATGAGGGGCTTCTTGCTTCGTTGTCCGACGGAAGCTTGCAAAGCGCGGAATATTTAGCGGCAATTGTAACCGGCTCAGCAGACCAGATTGCAACCCTGAACGAAAAATGGAAAGATACTGAAACAGGGAAGGAAACATTTGCGCAAGTCCTTAGCGATACTAAACTTGCCGCAGACACTGAATACGATGCTATCGTTGCAAAGGCTATTGAGACAATAGAAGCCCTTGACCAGCAAGATGCCGCAAAACAAAGTCTATCAAATACGGTACTTGGAATCGTGGAGGGAATTGATTCTCAAGCACCGGAGGTGCAACGCGCCGTTTCTGATGTCCTGGCAATGTTAAGTCAAATTGAAGGTTATAGCTTTTCGTTTGGTGATATCTGGTTAGGGCGAACTCCAAAGAAAAGGCCAAACAGCACGGTAAAGCCCGGTCGCGTTGGAAGATACGCGGACGGTCTTGATTATGTCCCATACGACGATTTCCCCGCATATCTGCATAAAGGAGAAATGGTCCTCACCGCTGACGAAGCCTCCATGATGCGTGATTTCAGCGCCGTCAACAGCGTAAAGAGCGCCCCCGCGTCAAGCTCCGGGACGGACTATAACGCGCTGATGCAGGCGCTTGGCAGCGCGTCCAACACGGGCGGCGACGTGTACGTGTACATAGGCGGCGAACAGGTCGAGGCTGTTGTCAGCCGGCAGCAGGCAGATAACTACAAGGCGTTGGAAAGGAGCGGGTGGCGTGCTGATCTATAACGGCGCAGCGCTTGAAGATATTGCGCCTGCGCAGATTGTCGATATCACGGTAAGCCCCGTCAAGCAAAAGGTTACATCCCGCTCACGCGCCATATTGAGCGGGGAGGACTTTGTAAGAATTCGCGGGGAGACGCGCACGATCAAGGTCACGTTTGCACTGCTTACCCAGGACGCGGACGCCAGGGCCGCGCAGGCGCAGGCCGTTCGGCGCTGGTCGGCGGCCACACAGCCGAAACGCCTATTGCTGCCGGACCGGCAAACGCAGTATATCAATGCCGTTTGCACCACGCCGCCGGAGATCAGCATACGCGAGTGGTGGAAGGTATGCAATATGACCTTTACGGCCTACGATCCGTTTTTCGCGGATACGGACGAGCACAGCGTTTCCTGTGGGACGGGCTTTGAGGTGTCCGGGAGCAGCGCACCCGACATGCGAATTCAGGCCGACCTACTGGTTGCGGTTCCAACGCCGTCGTGGATATGGAACGACCAAAAGGCGATTTTCCTTTCAGGCGCCGTCGGCCCCGGCCATCTTATCATCGATCTTACGCATCAGACAATCACATTAGACGGTGTTAGTATCATGACCCAATATAAATGGGTGGTATCCGATTTCTTTGCACCGCAGCTCGGGTTTAACGTTATCGACGGTCGAGGGCGCGTTTATTGGCGGGAAAGGTGGGAATAATGAACTTTACTTTTTTTGGCTTTGACGACAAGGCCATCTATTCCCGGAATGACGCGGTAACCGCCGTATGGACGCAGGAAACGCTTGAACTGGACGCGTCGTTTCCCCTTGTGGATGAAAAGCGCATCCAGCGTGGACAGCGCATAGGTTTCGTTGACGGGGAGGGAAGTTTCCAGGCGTTTGAAATCTACCGCGTTAAAAGCGAACACCCGCAGGGACTGCAAACGCTGAAAGCCTCGCACATTGCCGTTGCGGAGTTGTCAACGGAGGTCGTCGGAATGTATACGCCCACCAACACAACCCCGAACAACGCCGTTACCATGGCGCTTACCGGCACGCCGTGGACGGTTGGCACGGTTACAGCCTCCAACCGCGCGACAACGGAGGCGAGCTTTGGAAGCGTATGGAAAGCCTTGTGCGCCGTGCGGGATGCGTGGGGCGTAAAGATCACGCCGCGCGTCACATACAACTCGAACGGGATTACAGGCCGTTATATTGACGTTGCGCCGGATACAGGGGTTTTTCGCGGGCTGCGGCTGTCTATGATGCGCAATATCGACAAGGCGGGCGTAATCTACGACGACAGCGAATGCGTTACCGCGCTGTACGGATACGGCAAAAGCGGCCGCGACGAGAACACCGACGCGCCTACTTACGTAGACTTCGGCAGCATTGTATGGACAACTGCGGGAGGGAAACCGGCCAACAAGCCCGCCGGGCAAAAGTACGTTGAGGACACGACCGCCACGGCGGCCTACGGTCGCAACGGGCGGCCAAGATTCGGGGTATACCAGAACAACGACGACGAGGACCCGGCGACGCTCTTACAGCACACGTGGGACGATCTGCAAAAGCGCAACAAACCCAAATTGAGTATTGAGGCGACGATCGCCGATCTGCGGAGCTTTGGGTACACGGGAGAGCCTATGGCACTGGGGGACTTGTGCAATGTAGAGATTGAACCGGAAGGGCTTAAGGTACAGGCGAAAATCGTGCGGCTGTCCGTTGATCTCCTGTATCCGGAAAAGACCAAGCCAACGCTTGGAAACTATATCGAGGACATTGTATATACCACGCGCCAGACCGCGATCAACGCATCAACGGGCGCACAGGTTGGCCGCGCAAATCCCTCGTTGCTCAACGGTTATCTTAATACCATGATTACATCCATCCTCTCAACCGGCACGAACATGTACACGGACGAGAGCGACGGAAGCTTAGTGTTTGTCTCCTCGGATGGGCAGGCGGCTGTGCGCATTACCGGGTCCGGGCTGCTGCTGGCAAGCACCAAGACAGGGAACGTCTGGAACTGGCGCACCGCCATTACCGGCACGGGCATGGTTGCCGACGAGATCACGACCGGCACACTTCGCGCCTCTCTGGTCAAGATTTTGGGGAACGCCAACTTCTTTTGGGACGCTGCGGCCATTGTATGCCAGAACCCGCAGAACACCCAACAGCAAATCCGGTTCGGGCTGTACGACGGCACGCACTACGGAATCGGCCTCACCCTGGACGGCGGCAGCACATGGGTAACAAGCATGGACTTCGAGGGCATTCACGCACAGAGCGTTTTCGCCAACCAAATTCAGGTGGGCATGATCAACGGGAAAGATGCGGGGTATATCCTTGGCGGACAAGTAGGGAGCAGGACTATATCTGGAAACAATCTTGTAGTCAAGTACGCCGAAGAGGCTGCTTTTAATGTCTTAAAGGCAGATGTTGCAGCGATCGAAAACCTCTTTGCAGGCGTTGGAGTTATCTCCTCCATATACGTTGACACCTTACACTATAGGGGTAATTCCGGAGGTGGTCATCTGCTTGTTAATTGGAAGCCCGCAAGCAGTGCGGTCACCGTATTGAGCAATTAAGGAGGGCACATGCAAACAATCAAAACAGCGGATGGGCACATCTTTCCCGTGCTTTGGTGCGGGGTAAGCGGAATCAGCGGACAATTGTTCGCGGACGTTACGGGGGAGCCGCTCGGCGCGCTGATTACCGTCTTTGATAATCCCGAAGCGACGGAAACCATCATTTACAACGACGAGCGCACAGACACCGTGTATAGGGGATATACCCGCATCGTCATGTGCGGGAACCGGCCCGATGGTTCTGTACGCGTCTGTCTGGAAAGGCCTGTGGAGGTGTAACGATGGCACAATTAATTATCCCGATCAACAAGCAGGTGGATATTTCAAAAGGCGCACTAATGACCACGCTCGGCCTAATGAACTCGGGTGACGAACTTATTCAGGGCGATAGCTATGCACATCGTCTCAATGTGGTTGTTATGGACGGCGACGCCCAGGCCGACTTAAGCGGACAGGCCATTGTCGGGAAGTTCATTCGTTCCGACGGGTCGACCGTTACTGTGGTCGGCAGTGCCAGCGGCAACGTAGCAAGCGTTGACTTCCCGTCGTTTGTTTATGCCTATGTTGGGCGGCTGGTAATAACGTTGAGCGCGGGCGGTACGGCTCTTACCCAAATTTACGCGACCGTGAAAAACGGAAGCACAAACGTTGTTGTAGACCCCGGCAACGTGTTGCCAAATCTGGACGAAATCCAGCAAACCATGTTGGATGTGGAGGCCGCGCTGCAAGAGATCGAAACGGCGCTTGCAGCCTCAAGCGCGGCCACAACTGCGGCAAACGAAGGGGCGGAAAGAGCCAATACGGCCGCTGCAAGCATTGAGAACATGACGGCCATCGCCAACACCCTTACGCCCGGAAGCCAGGCGACAGCGGAGGTAACAATGGCTGGCGGCCACTACATTATTACATTCGGCGTCCCGCAGGGCATCCAAGGGGAAAGAGGCACAACCACTTACAGCGGCACCGCTATTACCGGGACCAGCACAACGCCGACGGCCTATCCCACAGGGATTGCAAGTGCGATTCCGGGTGACCAATATTATTACAACGGCATCGCCTCATCCGACATTGGGAATGTGTACATCTGTACAGCCGGAGGCGACGCGCAAACGGCCTTATGGAAATACGACAGGAACATTCGCGGAGCGCCCGGGGCCGGAGCGGTGAGCACCGTCAATGGATTACAGCCGCAAGATGGTAACGTGGCGTTGACCGGCGCGGATATCCCGGTGAGCGGGACGGACGCGACCAAAATAGACGCGGCACTTGCGGGCAAGCAAGAAACCATCAACAGCGGCAACGCGGCAAGCGTGCGCACCGCATTAGGCCTTGAAAGCGGAGCCATAAAAGCCATACAGGCAGGTAACTTCACAGTAACGGTTGAGGCTGAGAATTTCGTGGATACAACGGTGACGTTCTCGCCTGCGTTTGCGAGCGCACCCGCGATGTCCGGAACTATTGGCAACGCGAGCGCCGCGTCTTACACGCGCGTAGGGATATCGCCAAGCGCCGCAAGCGCGGTTGTGCGCGTATACAATGAGGCCAACGCCCAAAAGACGCTTACCGTGCTGTGGATTGCCGTAAGTCGATAGGAGGGGTATGAATGTATGTAATACTGGACGCTAGTGGACGCATAGTAGGATCATCCGACAGTGAGCTGGTCGGTTCGACGGAGGTTGCAACGCCGGACGGTTGGGACGCAGAGCATCAGCATAACTGGCGGGTGGAGGGCGGTGTGCTGGTTCACGACCCGCTGCCGGAGCCGGAGGAGGGCGAGACGGAAACGGAGCGCCTTCGCGCGGAAAACGTCCTGCTGCGGGCACAGGTACAGGCGTTATCAGACCGTGGGGAATTTGTGGAGGATTGCATTGCCGAGATGGCTGCGAAGGTGTATGGCGGTGTGTAAGGCAATACGGGCGGCACTCCTGTGGGCGCGGCTCTTTTTATTGCAAATTTTGACCGGGAGGGGGGATGTTTTGATAATGGCAATGTTTTTCGCGCAAAGGGTGATCTTGGGCAAGACGGCTTATGCCGACGTGCCCGCGGTGCTTAAGCCCGCGGTGGCCGAGTTGCTTAACGACGCGGGTCTTGGCGAGTTGGTAACGGCGTAATGGACGCACGGGCGCAGATGGGGGCGGGCAAAAGTCCGCTCCTTTTCTGCACGCGGAAAGGATGATTGATATGATGTGGCTGCTATGGCCCGTAGGTATCTGGCTGGCGCTGGTCGCCCTCATCCTGTGGGCGGGATGGCGGTGGCACGGAAAGGATGATAGATAATGACTAAGGTATCAAGCGCCGCTTATGTGGCGGCGGGAAAGACGCTGCTTGGGCAGGCGCGGAAGCAGACCATCCCCTATGTGGCAAACGGCATGAGCCTAGCGGGCATGGACTGCCAAGGACTGGCCGAGTATTTGCTTATTCAGTGCGGCGTGCCAAAGGCGGAATGCAACCTTGCGGGCAGTAACGCGCACTGGCGTAATTGCGTGTGGACGGGTACGCCGGAGCAGTGCAAGGCGGCGTTTGGGGCCGTGCCTCCCGGAGCGTGGGTGTTTATTGTCTCTGACGACGACGGCGCGCCGGAGAAGTACCGGGGGGACGGCCTGGGCGACGCGGGCCACATGGGCGTGTACCTGGGCGACTGCGCGTTGCACGCGTCCTCCTCGCGCGGGTGCGTCGCGGAGAGCAAGTTTGTGGGCAAGACCATCCCCAACGGCGGTTGGAACAGGATTGGGCTGCCGCCCTGGGTGGACTACGGCATCACCAGCGAGAGCGGCGCGGATACGTCCGGGGAGGCACAGGATGCGCAGGAGGGGGCCTTCGGGAGCGAGGACGAGGGATTAACCATCGGGACGCCGACAACCCCAAAAGCGACCTATGCGACCGTCGTATCGCCCGATGGCGGCCCGGTCATCCTGCGCAAGTCGGCCAGCCGGAATGAGAGCACGTATTGGCTGGTCAATCCGGGCGCGTGGGTGCTCGTGAATCGTGTCAAGGGCGATTGGTCACTGATCACGGCGATCTGTACGGACGGCTACCAGCGCCGGGCGTATATGATGAGCCAGTTTTTGCGCGGGTGACGGTGGCGCGGAATGTGGGATAGAAGGGAGGTGGTGATATTGAGCGATACTGTCATTGTCGCCTTGGTGTCCTTCGCGGCCACGCTGATAACCAGCTTGGGCGGGTACAAGCTGATCGCATACCGCGTTGAGCAGCTGGAGCGGAAGGTCGAGAAGCACAACGGGGCGATCGAGCGCGTAGCCAAACTAGAGAGACGTGCGGACGTCGCGGACGAAAAACAGGTCGTCGCAAACCATAGGATTGACGATCTGGAAAACGATGTGAAGCGCATGAGCGCTTGACAAATATACGATTGGAGGAAAGAATCATGACTTGGGATGATATCAAAAGGAAACTGACCTCTCGGAAGTTTTGGGCCGCGCTGGCCGGATTTGTGAGCATGTTGGCCGTCGCCTTGGGGGCATCGGAGGCCACGGCTACGCAGGTGACGGCGCTGATCATGGCCGGGGCGAGCGTGATCGCCTACATCATCGGCGAGGGCCTTGCGGATGCGGCCGGGGCCGGAGGCGCTGTGACTGGCTTGCCGTTGGATGCTATTGATACAGGTGTTGAGGTTGTAACGGAGATTGACAAGCCGCCTGAGATGTAATGGCGGCTTGCAGGATGATTCGAGGGGCGCGGCTGTATGGCTGCGCCCTATTTTTTTATCATCATGTTACAATTCGTCCTGCGTCAAATCGGAGCATACGGCGAATGCAAGCAACCTCGTTGTGTAATCCGGCGGCGTTCTTACGCCCGAATCCCAAGCTTCGACAGCTCGGCGGGTAATCCCGTATTTCGCCGCAAACTTAACCTGCGACAGTCCGCTGGCGGCGCGGATGCTTGAAAATCCTCCGCGTGCCATGGCGTAAATCAGATTAAGCGTCAGAGCAATGCGCTCCGCGTCTCCGTTATAGGCGGCCATCCACTCTTGCCAGCCACGCTCGGCGATATAGAGCTCGATGTCGTCATACTCCGTTGCCTCATGGTATAGGCGTTGAAAAGTCTCGTAGTTCATATCTGTTCCTCCTTTTTTGATTCATCCAAATATGCCTTGTGATACCTCTCCCAGGCTTCATCCCTCACGCGGCAGGCCTCGCCAAAGTCGCTGTAATACCCAAGCGATATGCTTTTGCCGCGAAACATAATGCGCACCTGCCAGCGGTTGAGCGCTTTGTGCCAGTTAACGCCCGGGTGCCCGCTGGTATTATTGGCCTGCGGCTGGTTGGTGGTACCAAGCCGTGACAGGTTGGTGCCGTCAACACGCTTGACACGCGCCTGCATGTCGGTTGCCTGCCTGCTCTTGAGGGCTCGGGCGCATGAGGGGCACAGCGTGCGGTTTCCCCATGATTCGCGCACACTCATACGCACCTCCGCGCCGCAGTCGCAGCGCCATATCCATATGGTGCTGTTCTTCCCATCCACTTCCTGTGTGGGATGATCGGCTACAAGGCTTCCCACACGACGGCCCGTGATGTCGCGCCGCCTGCTGTCTCCAAGAATGGGCGCGTTGCCTCCCGCTCCCTTCTTACCCATCTGGTACACCTCCAGCGATATCATAGCACGGCCCGCCGCTTAACGGGCGGGGCGTGCTTGTGCTTAGTAGATAACGGCGATTACAACGGGGTCAACAAGCAGGACTTCGCCGTCGTCGGCGGCGTAGTTGCTCATGTCTCCGTACTGATCGGAGGCGATAAGATAGCAGTGCTTGCCAATTCCGCGCTTCGTCGCCGCGCTTTTGATCGCCGATTCTGGCTCATAGCCGCACAAAACACCGGCGGTATTGGCTCCGACTTCCCAGGCGCACGTCCCGTACAGCTCGGGCAGTTCGTCGTATTCATCGCTTCCGTAGACCGGGAAATCCCGTTCGTCGGCGCGGTCGGGGTTGTCCTTGCTGTGCCCGCAAATGTCGCCCACATTGCGGGCTAGGTCCTCAAAGCGGATACCGATGCATGCATAATCCTCGCAAGCTTCTTCGATTTTGGCGATAATCTCTTTCTCTGTCATTATGGTAGCCTCCTTCTTTTTCGTACCTCCTTGGTACATATATATAATACCACACATTGTGTGGTATGTCAAGAGGAATAATATCATTTTTTTTAAAAAAAGTCAGAGTAATTTCCCCGTATTCAGCGCGCCCCATCTTTATTACTCCCTTTTTACTCTTTTGTATCGATTTTTTGTTATGATATATAGATTTCTTTCTCCCCACGCGGGGGACGACTGCACAAATCACCAAAAACAGCGCAATTATTCATCCGCTTATCCCATATTTTCAGTTCACTGTACCAAACAAACCATAAAGAATCCTATTCTCCTGTTCCTTTGTGTACCCCAGTTCCCTCAATTATGAAGTTTTCAAGGTGCGAAGGAACCGTACAAATCATGTGAGCTTCACGTTCGCACAAATACCAAACCCAGCGTTTCGGCGTTCCGATAGCATGCTTGGCGCTTCATATCCGTTGCTTCCCGTCTTGCGCATCCTTTTGCTCTTAAATCATCAGCGTACCCTCCATATCCACACCAGGCTTGACGCCAATATGAACCACGTTGCGCTTCGTGCGCTCGCCAAGGGTATAAAACCGCAGGCTGTCCTCAGCCGGGTTAATCAATTTTTCGAGCTCGTGCCGGGCCACGGCCAGCTGCGCGGCATCCAGAATGCATTCGAACACGCTGTTTTGCACGCGAATTCCACGGCCCTCACAGTATTTAGCCACACGCTGCAGCCGCCTCCGGCCCTCGGGCGTCTGCGTGCTCACATCGTAGGTAATTAAAATCAACATTTCTGTCTCCTGCCTGATAGCATCCCGCTACTTCCATAAAAATGGGGGGTATCCGTCGATGTCGCCGCGAATCGCGCGCGCCAGCAGCATCGCCTGGGCATAGGGTACCAGTCCCCATTCCACCTTTTCTCCAAGGTATGGATGGGTGATGATCTCCTGCTTGCGCTTTTGCCACACAGCCAGGATTCCCTTGCGCTGCTCGTCCGTCATGCGCACGGCGCCGCTCTCCTCGCGTACGAAGCCGCTGTCCTTCACCTGCCGCGTATTGATAAGCCCGAGCGCAAAACGGTCGGCCAAGGGCGCGCGCAGCTCCTCCATCAAATCCATCGCCAGCGAAGCTCGGCCGGGGCGGTCTGTATGCAAAAAACCCACATACGGGTCAAGCCCCACTGTTTCAAGAGCGGCTGCCACCTCGCGCGATAAAAGCACGTAGACAAACGATAACAGCGCGTTCACATTGTCTGTAGGCGGACGCTTCACGCGCCCGTCAAAGAAAAACGTATCCTTCTGCTGCAAGATCATTTCGTCAAACACCGCAAAGTATTGCGCCGCAGCCTCCCCCTCCACGCCGCGCAGCGTTTCCATAGCCGCGGCTGTTTCCAGCGCGCGCAGGCTGTTCCACAGCGCCCCCGACGCAGCCTTCAGCCTTGCCGAATCCACGCGCATGGCGTAATCCCGCAGCGTTCGTTCCACCACCCAGCGCGCATTGTACAGCTTGCCCGTCAAAAAGGCGCGCGCGTAGGCGACGCAGTCCTCCTTCGTGTCGGACAGGCGGTACTGCTGCTTTCGCAAAAGTACGTTACCCCGTACCGGCCCATGCACGCCTGCCAAAAAACGCCCGCTCCGGCTTAAAAAGCTCAGGGAAATCTGCCGCTGCGCACAGGCGTTCATCAGGGCTGGGCTCGCACCCGTATAGCCAAACGTTACGATTCCTTCCAGATTATGCAGCGGGAAACGTCCGATTTTTTCATCCTTTTCCAGCACCACCACAGCCTCGCCCTCCAGCGCCAGATAACGCTCGGGCGACGTCACGTAGAGCGTGTTATTCAGCTTGCGCATCCTCATCCTCCCTCAAGCGCCGGGCGATATAGGCGCTCACGGACCGCTTGCCGGCAAGGCGGGGCAGGCATTGCTCCTTGAGCGAGCATGCGCTGCATCCCTTGTGCGGCTTTACCTTTGGCGTATGCCCCCGCTTCATCATGGCATGCATCTCCGTCAGGCATTGCGTCACGGTATCCCGCAGGTCGCTCGTCAGCTCCACGCTTTCGCGGCGCGCGGTCTCCCCGTAATACAGATAGCCAACCTCAATACGCGGGCAGAGCAGCATCTACTCCAGACACAGGGCCTGGCAGCAGAGCTGCAGCCTGTCCGCGTCGTGCGGCTTTGGCCGCCCGCGCTTGTATTCCACCGGCGCGGGCAGCCAAAGTCCCTCCTCCCCATGGAGCGGTACGCCATTCGGATCGCGTCGAAACTCCACCACGTCGCATTGCCCGCTTACGCCCAGCGTGCGGCTGCGAATGCTCAGGCCCCGCACAGTCAGCAAATCACCCCGCCGCCCGCGCAAATCCGCGTCGTGCGCCCGCTCGTGAAGCTGATTTCCCTCCACGGTGCGCACGTTTTCCGCCCATTGGTCCTCCAGCGCAATCAGCGCCCACTGGCGCGGGCAGTAGGCGTAGTGCTGCAGCCCGCTGAGCTGGAGGAACTCGTCCTCCTCATAGTCCATCGTCAATCTGCGGGGTCAGGCCGTCCAGGTTGGTAAGCTTGATGTCATAATCCTCCACGCCGCGCGGCACTTCCGTCTTTGGCGTGATTTTGAGCGTGCGATGCACCTTGGCGGATGAGTATTGCCCGCTCTTGCAATTGTGCCGCCACCAGTATACCCGCACCACCTCCATGCTGCCCTCAGGCCGCGCGGAGGATGCGTCGTTCTCAAACAGGCTCTTCAGGGCTTCGTGGATTTTCTCCGCGTCCTCGTCGCAAAAGCCGGTCTTTTCGGCCAACTGACAGTTGATGCTGCCGTATGTCACGTACAGGCCGAAGGGAATGCGGTGCTTCGCGCCCATCGTATCGCTGGATTTCTTGTCGCCGGTCACGCTGTTGACGCTCTTGGTGATCTGCAAGCTGTCGATTTCCACAGGCGATACGCTGAACGCGCTCTGGATGGTCACAGGCCCGCGCACACCTACTGAAACCTCGATACCCTTAAATGCGAATACCTGCCCGAAGCTGCGCACGTCCATCCACTGCTCGCAGGCGATGCGGGCATATTCCTCCCTATCCTTAAGCTTTTTGAGCGCCTCCACCCCGTTCGCGCGGTCCTGGAGGCTCTTGTAGCCGTCGTTCGCGCGGTCGTCTGATTGCACGAAAACCTTGCATCCCATGTCGATCAGGCGGTTGCGGATTTTGCGCTTGAGGCATACGTCGCTGATCTCGCCATAGCCGTCGTAGTTTTCCCGCGGCCGGTTGCCGTTGAGGGGGTCTCCGTTGGGGTTGGCGTTATGTACCGAGATGATGACCGCAAAATCGATCTTGTTGTTTAGCATGTTGCTTCCTCCTCCGCCCGTTAGGCGTCTTTATTATCATTGTCCTTATTTTCAGCGTTTTTCTTTTCCGCGTTCTCATTCCGTCTGCGCGCAAATTCCTGCTTTTGGCAGGCGTAACCCAGCAGATATCTTTCGTTCAGCGGTTCGTTTGTATAGCCGGAATCCTCTAGGCACGAAATCACACTCTCCATTTCCTCAGTCAGGCGGTTTACCCGATTGCCAAGCTTCTGCTGGTAGGGCTGCAGGCGCTCCATTATCAGCTTCCAGGTTTTGGCCGGATGCTTGGCGAACGCGACCATCAGCCGTTCCGCGTTTGTGGTACGATCCTCCCCTGACAATTGGAGCGCGTAATTTTCGATGTTTTCGGCGTAGGCCAGTGCCCGCCCAAACAGATAGCTCCGGTCGTTCACATCCGGTTGCAGTGCCATGCCCCATTCCTCCTTCTGGTTACGGTCATTATTAAATTTGCGAATTAACGAGCAGGCGATGGTAAGCGCCTTGTCCTGCTCGTAACGGGTCATGCTGACGCGCTGGGCCGCACGCCTCGCGGCGGCCTTCATGATGTCGATCGGCAGCGGCGCGCCGTCCGCGATGCACGGCAGCAGCCGCTCTACGCCGCTTTTGAGCAATTTATCGCTCGCGCCGTCGCCAAACGCGGCCTTCACAATGTCCACGGGCGCTGGCGCACCGGTAAAGGTCACGCGCCTGTACTTTGGCTTGCCGTTGTCGTCCGTCCCATCCGGCACGGAGCGGTAGGTGTGCCGCCACGCGCAGGAGGAATGCCAGCGGCAGATGCGGCCAAACAGGTCTTCCGCGCGCATCTCCCGGTAATAAAAGATCGACAGCCGGCCCGGCGTTGCGGAATCCAATCCCATCACAACAGCCTCATCCGTAGGCGTCAGCTTGCAGCGGTAACCCGCCAGCGCCTGGTTGATACGCCTTGCCATGGCCTCGTTGGTGGAAAATTCCTCATGCGCGGCGTCAAGCTCCTCCCAGCCGCCGATTCCCACCGTATCCTCCCCCATCGAGGGCATCGGCTTGCCGCCGGTGGCAAAGGTCAAAATCACCTGCTCGCCGTTGCGGTATGCCTGCTTTTCTATCAACCATTTGAGCGCGGCATGCGCCTTGCCGGTGGTTTCCAGTCCGATAGCCAGCGCTTCATTCGCATTCTGAAAACGTCCTCGAAAGGTAAATCCTTCTTTGTCATTGGAGGAAATCAGCTTCGTGCTATCGCCCGGATATCGAATAAACTTAGGGCTTTGGGCTGAAATGGGCATCCGTTCTCCAAGCACGTAGCAAATATCGGCTTTGCCCTCCAGACTGCTTTGAAAATCCACGAAGCTTTGGCGTACCTCGGGCATCATCCATACGCGGTCCTCGCCGCCGTCGGACTGCCTGACGCGAAAGCGCACAAACGCTTCCAGCGGCGAACCAACCGCCACGCGATAGATCGCGGGCTTTTCCCCGTCTCCCATCCACTTGGCGGGCACTTTGCCATCCTCATTCACCGGCAGCAGGCCACACGCTATCAAATCCCCCACGATAGTCCGTTTTTCAACATATCTGTGCCACGCATGCACCGCGGACGGTGCGTGCGGCAACCACCGCCGCAAGTCCTCAAGATACGCGCCGAAATATTTCGCTTCTTCCCGTCCCTTTTCATCATCTGAGGCATAGTGCGCGTAATCGCCCGCAACATAGCACAGCTTGTCAAATAACGGCATCGGCACGGGATTTCTAGTACGGGAAGCAGACTCCTCCGTACACGGAATCACCGTCCGCCGGCTCTGCTTGTCCTCAATCACGTCCGCGCGCAGAAAGTTGCCTTCGCCGTCGATCACCATCTCGATCTGCGCAAGCTGCGTGCTGTGGAACATGGGCAGCAGCATCGGCTGGCCTTCTGTTTCCTTGCCCACCAGCTCCGCCGCTGCCGCGGCCTCGTACGCCTCGTAGAGCTTTTGCATCCAGCTCATGGCTCCGCCTCCTCCCGCTCCACGGGCAGCAGGTTTTCTCCCAGTGTAAAGGATTTTACCGGCTGCTCGTGAATCTCCCGCTGAACGGGGCATTCCTCCGGGCGGCAATAGTCGATCACACCGTCGATCATTTTAGGGTACCACAGGCGCGTCACCAGCCTGCCGTCGCCCTCGTCGGCATAGGTAAAGCCGTGGAACTGTAGCCCGAAGCTCATCTCGCCCGCACCGTCATACGCGCCCGGGCCCTCGCCAAAGGCGCAGGGCTCTACATACCCCTGGCACTCGCGCGTGCCAAGGAAGATATCGCGCCGCCCGCCCTTTTCAATGCTGCGCTTTGCCATAAAGAAATGCTTATTTTCGTTGCGGTCGTGTGCAAGCTCGGGCCGTCGCTCGTTCCATTCGATATGCGCCGCCACCTGATAGCGCACGTCGCGCAGATACGTGTAGATGGACAACGTAGCGGGCGCAGCGCCAAGCGATATGGGCCGCATTCCCTTACTCTGGCTCTGGATGGGATTGAGCACGCGCACGCGGTCCACCACCCAGTTGAACGTAGGCTTCCAGTAAATGCTTTCACATACGCCCTTGAGCGCCTCATAGGTCGGCGCGAGATAGCTGCATTTTTCGCCGCCCACGCGCGTAACCGGGTCGCTGAACAGGGCGAAGCGCCCCGTCAGCAGGAAGCTTAGGGCATTCGGCTTTTCCATGGTCCCCCTCCTTCACCGCAAAGTTTGCTAGATGTCAAGCAAGCCCATCTCCTTTCTGTCGGCCGCGACGCCGAGAAAATCATCGTAATACGCCTTGTCCAGCGCATAACTGCCATAAATGGGAAGCTCCCGCACACAGTGGAGCCGCCTGAACTGCTCCAGCTTGCCCGGATATACCGTTACGGTGTACCGCTGCGCCGCGCGCAGAATCCGCGCGGCCTGCGCAAGCTCCGGCCCGCCGTCCAGGCGATCGATGTATTCCGCCCCCTTCCCATAGGGCACAAGCAGCGAAAAGGGCGACGCGTCCAGCGCGGAGAAACGCTGCCCCGCCGTGCGGAACGCCTGCGACAGCATTGTGTCCGCATACTTCGCCTTCTGAAACGTCGCATAGGCGTTGCGCCCGTACGCATTGGAGGAAAGCAGATCCAGCAGCGTCCGGCTTCCGTCCAGCGGATAGCACATCTCGCCCTGCCGTACCCGAAGAATTGTGCGGAAATACCGCTCAATCAGCGCGGGAGACAGCAGATCGTTTCCATAGCGCTGTGGGTCGGCATGAAACGCGTCCAACGCGGATTTCATTTCCCTCTGCGCGGCTTCGATCTCCCGCAGGCACGTCAGATTTTCTCCCTCGATGCAAACCAGCCAGACCTCCCCCAGCTCGCGCTCCGCGTTGCGGTTGCACCGGCCCGCCGCTTGCGCAACGCTGTCCAGCCCTGCCAGAGCGCGCACCACCAGCCCAAAGCTCACGTCAACCCCAGCCTCGATTAGCTGCGTGGCTACGCACACCACGGGCTGGCGGGCCTTCAGCAGAGCGCGCACCTCTCCAAGCAGCTTCAGCCGGTGCTCGGGGCATTGCGCCGTCGTCAGGCAGTACAGCGGCACGCCGTCCGGCAGCCTATCGCGAAACGCCTGATAAAGCGCGCTCGCCGTCGCCTTTGTGTTTACAATGCACAGCGCGCTGCCCGCGCTGTGCAGATTGGCCGACACCTGCCGTGCAAGCCCGTCCGCGTCCATGGGCCGATCGGTCCTATCCAGCAGCGCAACACGCCGAAAGCCTATATACAACGCGTTTTCGTCGGCAATCATCGGCCGCGGTTTACACAGAGGGTACCTAGCCAGCTCATCCAAAAGCGGCTGGGTCGCTGTGCACAGCACCACCGCGCACCCGCCGCATTTAGCCAGATAGCGCATCGCCAGCGTAAACAGCTCCATGCAGCGGTAGGGAATGCTTTGCGCCTCGTCCAAAAGAATGACACAGTTTTCCAACGCTGAAAAGCGGCGCACACACGCGCTCCTTCCAGCGAACAGGGTATTGAGAAACTGCACCATCGTCGTCAAAATCAACGGCGAGTCCCACCGATCGCTTAGCAGCTGATAGCGGCGAAGCGCCTCGCTGTCTTTCTCCTCGTCCGGCGCGGCGTCGCTGTGATGCTCCAATATCCATTGCTCGTCCAAAAAGACGTTGCGAAGGTTCTCCGCAGTCTGCTCCAAAATCGCCTTGTAGGGCGCAACATACACGATGCGCTCAAATCCATGCCGTTTGGCCGCTTCCAGCGCAAAACGCATGGAGGCGAAGGTTTTGCCTCCGCCGGTGGGCACGCACAGGCGGTAAACGCCCGCACCGTTTTCGGCAGCGCGCAAACACTCGTCCGAAACGCTTGCCCTGAGGGCGTCCAGCGGCTTTTCCCCGGAAAATCCCGCGAGCTTATCCTCCAGCCGCTTCTGCCAAATGGGCCACGGCCTATCCGCCCCGGCCAGCGGGTCTGTTCCAACCTCAAAGCAATATGCGTCCCACCGATCCGCGTCGATCAGTATGCTATAAACGCTCCGCTGCACCAGTCCGAATAGGTTTTGTAAGCCCTCTCCCCTGCTCGCCGGGGGTAAATCGCTTAGCGCCTGCGCAAGCTGCCGGTGTTTTTGCTCCAGCTCCCCAACCGCCCGCTCAAACAGCGCGTCCAGTTCGCTTTGGCCCGCCACCTCCGCAAAAAACGCCTCCATCGTATCATACAGATCGGGAAAGCGCTCTGGAGTGAGTTTTTCCGCCGCGAAGCCCTCACCGTCCTCATCCACCACGTCCGGCAGCCTGCCGTGGTGCGAGGCAATCGCAAAGGTGAGCAGTTCGGCCGTCAACTTACGAAACGCGCTTCCCCCATGCCAGCGCAAAAAGGCATAGACCGCGCCATAGGCGGAATGCTCCACCGTGCCGCGCTTCGCCTCGTCATCCAACAGATACGCCTGAAATTCTCCTCTTACTTTTCCGGCGTCGTGCAAAAGTCCGCACAGGCGCATCAACGCGCCCAGGCCGATTTTTTCTCCCTTTTCAAATGCGATTAGAGCGACGTTTTGCGCATGTTCGAGACAGGTTTGCTTTCGATCATCCGACTGGCCGGTGCGCGCGTAAAGCATGACGACATTCTCATCCTTTTCCATTCATTTAATAAGACGATTCAGCATATATATTGTGTTTAATACTGCAATTGTAGCAAAATATATACAAAAAGTAAAGATAATGTCGAAATAAAATGCTTTTTAGCATCCAAAGGTATAAAAAAAGCCCGCGGCGCAGGCCATGTCCACGCGCCGCGAAGCTTGATCAAACGCTATTGTGCCGTGTTTCCATACCCGTTAAACCACGCGCGCGTCTCAAACGGCTTCTTTGCCACGCGCGGGCCGTCCCCGGCGGGAAGCCCCACCGGCAAATACGCCACAAGCTCCACATCCTGAGGCACATTCAGCAAGTCGGCCATTTTACGGCCGATATGGTCCTCGTCGGTAATATGTCCCTCCACCCAGCAGCTTGCGTAACCAAGCGCCGTGATGGCGAGCAGCGCGTTTTCGATAGCGGCCGCATAATCCTGCTTGTAATAGGTGCGGTCGCGGTAGGCGATGACCGGCTGGGTTAGCACGCAGATCGCCGCTGGCGCGGAGGCAAAGTTTGGCTTTTCAAGCATTTCGCCCAGCCTTGCGACCAGCGCCGGGTCGTCCACCGCAATCAGGCTCGTGGTCTGCTTATTGCAGCCGGATGGCGCGGCAAGCGCGGCCTCCAGAATACCGCGCAGGTGCTCGCGCGGCACGGGCTGCTGCCCGAACATCCCCCGGTAGCTGTAACGGTTTTGGATCGCCTCAAAAAGTTCCATTCGCACTCCTCCATTCGTTCCGGTTTTCATTTGCGGGTTGCAAGATCAGCATGCTGTCTGCGCGCCATGCATAATTTCAAAGAAGCGGCGCGCCAGCATTTCATACCCCGGTTTTTAATCATTATACGCTTCTGTCCGGCAGATAGCAATTATCGCTTTAATAAACAACCATAGATTCAATTCTGTCTGCCGCCAAACAAATATAACGGGCTGATAATATGAAATTCATAGCGCCTGACCAAATCAATAATTGCCTGATTGATAATGTCCGCATAACGGAATACAATATAGACAGCCATTTTTTGAGAAGGAGGCTATCAAGATGCATGTCTACTATTTTACCCGTACTGGGCGCAGTAAGAAGATCGCCGAAGAATTGGCCGCCAAGCAGGGCGTCTCACCCCGCGCCATTGGCGACGGAAAGAACTGGCGCGGTCCCATTGGCTGGCTGAGGGCCGGTCTTTACGGCATCAAAGGGACGGGTCTGCCAGCCTACTACGAAAAGCCATCCGCCGGCGAGACGGTGGCGGTTGTATTTCCCATCTGGGCGGACGGATTTCCGCCCGCGGTGCGTACCTTCGTGCAGGAAGTAGGCCGTGAAAACATCATCGCCCTCCCCACCTCTCTGAGCAGCATGCTGAAGGACCGTGAAGGATTTCAGAAGATCATCGATCTGGCGGGCAAAGAAATTTCTACGCCGCGGGCTTCCTTATGCTGACCGTATGCCTGCCGGGCACCGGAGGAATGCTGCCGTTGCCGGACCGGTGGCTCTCCTGCTGCTGGATGGAATATCAGGGGAAGGCCGTGCTGGTCGATTGCGGAGAGGGCACACAGGTCGCCCTGCGGGAGGCGGCTTGCAAGCTGAGCCATTTGGAGACGGTTCTGCTTACCCATTTTCATGCCGACCACGTTATGGGCCTGCCGGGGCTGCTGCTATCGCTGGGAAATACCGGTCGCACCAAGCCCTTGCGCATCGCGGGTCCAAAGGGCTTGCGGGAGCTGCTGTCCGCGCTTCTGGTGGCGGCCCCGCTGCCCTTTCCGCTTCTGCTGGCGGAACCCTCGCCGGGCGATGTGTTGCCCGGCTGGGAGGGCCTGACCATAACCTGTCGGGAGCTCGACCACAGAATGCCTTGCTATGGCTGGCGAATTGAAATCGCGCGCAAGCCGGTTTTTAATCCTGAAAAGGCAAAACAGCTCGATATTCCACAGCGTTTTTACCGGCCGCTTCATGCCGGAGAAGCGGCCGTGCTGGAGAACGGACGGCTGATTTTTCCGGAACAGGTGCTCGATGGCCCACGCGAGCCGATTATCGTCAGCTATACTACGGACACCCGCCCGGTTGAGGCGGTGGCAGAACTGGGGAAAGGCGCCGGACTGATGATCGTAGAAGGGCTCTATGGGGAGAGCGGCGAAGCGGAAAAGGCGCATGAAAAAGGCCATATGGTATTTGGTGAAGCGGCAAAGCTGGCAAAGGAGGCCGGGGCAAAGCGTCTCTGGCTCACCCATTATAGTCCCGCCCTCGCCGATCCGCAGGCGGCGGCGGACTTTGCCCGGGAGTATTTTCCCGGAGCTGTCGCGGCGCACGACGGCATCCGGCTCGAATTGGGATAGGCGAACCGCAAATGAAGAATGTCAGACGGAGCCGTCATGGGAACCTTGCTACCCAAGGCTTGCAAACCCGCCGCCAAAGTTGATATAGCCCAACGCTCTCATTATAAAACAAGCGGTATGCCGGCGTGTTTTAGACGATCAGCATGCTGTCCCCAAAAGAGAAAAACCGGTATTTTTCCCGCACAGCCTCCTCATAGGCGCGCAGAGCTTCCTCACGCCCCATCAGTGCGGATACGAGCATCAAAAGCGTGCTTTCCGGCAGATGAAAATTCGTAATCAGCGCATCCACCGCATGATAGGTATACCCAGGCGTGATAAAAATACCCGTTTCGCCGCTTTGCGCGCGCACCTGCCCATCCGGGTCCGTAACGGTTTCCAGCGTACGCACGCTGGTGGTGCCCACGCAAACGCAGCGTCCGCCCGCCGCGCGCGCCGCGTTGATGCGTGCTGCCGCCCAGGGCGACACCTCGTAATGCTCCACGTGCATATGATGTTCGCTCACGTCCTCGGCCTTGACGGGCCGGAAGGTGCCGAGGCCCACATGCAGCAAAACCGGCACGATCTCCACGCCCATGTCTCGAATTTTACCAAGCAGCTCCGGGGTAAAATGCAGCCCAGCCGTGGGCGCGGCCGCGCTGCCCTCCTCCTTGGCGTACACCGTCTGGTAACGCGTCTGGTCCTGCAGCTTTTCATGGATATAGGGCGGCAGGGGCATCTGTCCCAGCTTGTCCAAAATTTCCTCAAACACGCCTTCATAATGGAAGCGCACCCTCCGCCCGCCGTCCTCGGTGGTGCTGAGGATTTCCGCGCGCAAAAGTCCGCCTCCAAATGTGCAAAACACGCCGGGGATCAGCCTGCGGCCCGGCCGAACCAGCGCCTCCCATACGTCGCGCTCAATGCGTTTAAGCAGCAGGATTTCCACGGGCACACCCGTTTCCTCCTTCTCGCCCAGAAGCCGTGCGGGAATCACCTTGGTCTCGTTAAGCACCAACACGTCGCCCCTGCGCAGAAATTGCGGCAGGTCGTAAAAATGCAGATGCCGGATGCTCCCGTCCGAACGGTCGTACACCAGCATACGGCTGTGGTCACGCGGTTCGACAGGCGTTTGCGCGATCAGCTCCGGAGGCAGCTCATAATTAAAATCGCTTGTTTTCATAACCTCATTTGCTCCTGCCCATCCTCTTGCTGCGTCTGCGGCCTGCGGCCCATATGCTCATATGCGGCGGGCGTGCATACGCGCCCGCGCGGCGTGCGCATCATGAAGCCGAGTTGCATCAAATAAGGCTCGTACACGTCCTCGATGGTGGAGGCGTCCTCGCCCGTCATGGCGCTTAACGTTTCCAGCCCTACGGGGCCGCCCGCAAATTTGTCCATCATGGTGGAAAGCATGATGCGGTCCAGCTTGTCCAGCCCAAGCTCGTCCACATCCAGCATGTTCATGCCCTGCCGCGCCACCTCGCGGGTGATCACCCCGTCCGCGCGAATCTGGGCATAATCGCGCACGCGCCTGAGCATGCGGTTGGCGATGCGCGGCGTTCCACGGCTGCGGCGCGCAATTTCCAGAATGCCGTCCTCGTCGGCCTGAACGTTCAGGATGCCCGCGCTGCGCCGCACAATGGAGGCCAGTTCCTCCGGCGCGTACATTTCCAACCGGAAAAGGATGCCGAAACGGTCACGCAGCGGCGCGCTTAAAAGGCCCGCGCGGGTCGTCGCGCCCACAAGGGTAAAGTGCGGCAAATCCAGACGGATGCTGCGCGCCGTCGGCCCTTTGCCGATCATGATATCCAGCGCGTAATCCTCCATGGCCGGGTAGAGCACTTCTTCAACCGAGCGGCTCAAGCGGTGGATTTCGTCTATAAACAGCACGTCGCCGTCAGCCAAGTTGGTCAATATGCTCGCCAGGTCGCCCGGACGCTCAATCGCCGGGCCGCTGGTGATGCGGATGCTCTGTCCCATTTCAGCGGCGATAATGCCCGCGAGCGTCGTTTTGCCAAGGCCTGGCGGGCCGTATAAAAGCAGATGATCCAGCGACTCATGCCGCCTGAGCGCCGCCTCGATGGAGATGCGAAGGTTTTGTTTGATGCCCTCCTGCCCAATGTATTCCCGGAGGGATTTGGGGCGAAGGCTCTGCTCCTGCTCATCCTCGCCCTCGCGAAAGCCTGTGGATACAATGCGGTCGTCCATACGCGCCCTCCTTTCTTAGCCCTGCTGCGCCATGTGGCGAAGCGCCAGCTTGATCAGCTCATCCGACGTATCTGCCTTGCCCTTCACGCCCTTCAGCGCGGCGGCGGCTTCCTGCGGCGAATAGCCTAGCGCCTTAAGTGCCTGCATGGCCTCGCCCAGCGCGTCCGTGGCGGGCGCTTCGCCCGTATCCATGTAGGAGATTTCGTCCATGCTCACGCCGCTTGAAAGCGCATCCTTCGTCAGCTTGTCCTTCAGCTCCAGGCTGATGCGCTGGGCAGTCTTTTTCCCAACGCCCGGCGCACGGGACAAGGCGTTGACGTCGCCGGTCAAAATCGCCAGCCGCAGGTCGGTAAGCGGCATACTTCCCAGCACGAAAAGCGCGCTTTTGGGCCCGATGCCGCTTACGGAAATCAGGCGGCGGAACATGTCGCGTTCTTCCTTTTTCATGAAGCCGAACAGCTCCATCGCGTCCTCCCGGACATTCATATGGGTATGCAGCGTGCATTCCTGCCCCGCGGCAGGCAGCGCGGACAGCGTGTTCATGCTGCATAAAAGGCGCAGCCCCACGCCGGAGCCCGTCATCACAACGGCCTCGCCCTCGCTTTTTTCCACAAGCGTTCCCCGTATCATCGCGATCATGCGTGCATCCTCACTTCATCTCAAATTGCCGCTTGGCCGGGCCTGTAGCCGCGTGCGTCAGCGCAATGGCGATCGCGTCCGCCGCGTCGTCCGGCCTGGCAATCTCCTCCATATGCAAAAGAAGCTTCACCATTTGCTGCACCTGCTGCTTTTCCGCCCCGCCATAGCCTACGACCGCCTGCTTGACCTGCATGGGGGTATATTCATACAGCTTATCGGTATACTCGGCGCACGCGGCGATGCTCACGCCGCGCGCCGCTCCGACGGTAAAGGCCGTCGTTACGTTTTTGGCAAAAAACAGCTCCTCAAAGGCAATCTCATCCGGCTGAAAGCGTTGCAGCAGCGTTTTCATATCCTCGCTGATCTGCTTGAGCCGGTCCGGAAAGCGCTGCCTGGGCGTAGTCAAAATACAGCCGTACTCAATCAGCCGCTGCCGCCCCTGTCCGGCCTCGATCACGCCCCAGCCCAGCGTGGCCAGCCCGGGGTCGATGCCTAAAACAACCATTCACGTCCTCCTTTTTATCCTTAACTGAATTATCATACGGCTTTCAGCAGGGTTTGTCAATCCGGGGAAAACGCCGAACAGGGCAGCGGTTGCCTCTTTCCCCGCTTCATGCTATGATAGGCACAATGAAGGGGGTATGCGCCGTGCCCTTTCAAATGACCGAGGGCGATATCGTTCAAATGCGCGTAGACGCCATTGTTAACGCTGCCAACTCACAGTTGCGAATGGGCGGCGGTGTGTGCGGCGCGGTTTTTCAGGCGGCGGGGCCAGCGCTTCTCCAAAAAGCCTGCGATCAAATCGACTATTGCCCTGTCGGCGGTGCGGTTATTACACGCGGCTACGGGCTGTACGCCAGGCATGTTATTCACGCGGTCGGTCCGTTCTGGCGCTGGCCGTCGGCCTTGGGCTTTCCATCCATCAAACGATGGATTTGATTGGGCGCGCAGGCTTTGCGCTTTCGCCCAGCTGCCTGGCTGATGTTATAATTTCATACTATATTGAAAACGGCGTTCACGATATCTTTGAAATCAACGCGGCCCTGTTTTCGTTCGGTCAGCCGTGTATTGGCGGCAAGGGCTGAAAAGGTTGCCCGCCCGTCAACCCTTTGGGAATGCTTTTGTGATATTCTTCGTTTATCAAACCGAACGGAGGATGAAACGATGCGAAACAACCTGACAGAGCTTGTCTTTATTCTCGACCACAGCGGCTCCATGGCGGGGCTGCAGAACGACACCATCGGCGGCTATAACGCCATGCTGGACAGGCAGCGCTCCGAGCCGGGAAGGGCGCTGGTAAGCACCGTGCTCTTTGACGACCGCTACGAACTTTTGCATGACCGTCTGCCGCTTGACAGGGTGCCTCCCATTACCTCAAGGGATTATTTCGCGCGCGGCACCACAGCGCTGCTGGATGCGATTGGACGAACCGTACTGTTCATTGATAGCGCACACGAACGCATGGCGCCTGAGGTTCGCCCTGCCAAAACGCTGTTTGTCATCACCACGGACGGTCAGGAGAACGCGAGCACGGAATTCAACCTCCAACGTATCCGTGCTCTGATCGAGAAAAAGAAATCCGCCGTGACGGCCGGCGCATTATGCGCGGCCATCGCGGCGGATTTTAACATGCGACGATAGCATCAAATGATTGCGTTATGGCTTTGCGGCGGTTTGCGTAGCCGACTCCTCTTCCTCCTCCGCGCCGCCGGCGGCGCGGAGGTCGTCGCACGTAAGCCTCATCAACTCCTCGCGCGTAATCTCGCCTTGTCCGGCCAGCCGGTTCGCCTGCGCGCTCACGGCGCGCTCAAACAGGTTGCGTACGCCGCGCGCGTTGCCAAAGCCCTTCACGTCCAAACTGTAAAGGGCCAGCAAGCCCTTAAGCAAATCCCGCGCGTCCTCCGCCAGCTCATAGCCGCTCTTTTGGCAGCGCATATCGAAAATATCCAGCATTTCCTGTACGGTATAGTCCGGGAAGTCCAAAAAGCGGTTAAAACGGCTCTCAAGCCCGGGGTTAGAGTGGACAAATTCCTCCATCAGCTCAATATAGCCGGCAACGATTACAACAAGGTCGTCCCGGTGGTCCTCCATGGCTTTAAGCAATGTATCCACAGCCTCCTGGCCGTAATCGTTCCCACCGCGGTTGGTCAGAGCATACGCCTCGTCGATAAACAGCACGCCGCCAAGCGCCTTCTGGATAACCTCGCCTGTCTTGATAGCCGTCTGCCCCACAAAACCCGCGACCAATCCGCTCCGGTCCACCTCCACCAGTTGCCCTTTGGAAAGGATACCCAGGCTTTTGTAAATGCGTGCCATCAAGCGCGCAATCATCGTTTTGCCCGTGCCGGGGTTGCCTGAAAACACCATATGTAGCGACAGATCATTGACGGGTAAGCCGTTTTGCTTTCGAAGGTTTTGCACCGTTACCAGATTGATGAGACTTTCGACCTCCCTTTTGACGGTGCTCAGACCGATGTACTCCTCAAGCTCCTTTTTGAGGTCCCCGATCTTCTCCGACGGCGGCTCCTGCTGTTTCGGTTGCATTTCCGCCTCGGGCTGCGGCTGCTGGGCGCAATGCTCCTCTTTTCCGGTCGATACGCCCTCCGTCCCGCCTTCCTTGCACGCGGAGGGCTTGGGAGCTTGTTCCGAAATCTCCGGCAGGCCCCACAAATCGTCCGCGATACGGCTTAAATTGCTGCGCGTCATCTGATGAATGACATCCATTTGCAGCCTGATAATTTCATCCTTGCGGTCCATCCCGGTAACCATCCTCTCATGGCCGCAGACGGGTTACGGAAAAGCCCTTCCGGCTTATTCCTCCATCAGCGCGGCCTGTGGTATAAACAGGCGGCATGGTTTGCCGTCGTGCGCAATCTGCACATACGCCCACTCGCTGCCCATAAAAGCCAGCAGGGTGACGGTATCGCCTTTCTTGAGCTTGGTAAACGTAGACTTGCCGTTCAAAGGGTCGTCCGTCGCCTCGGCGTTCTTTGTCAGTGTCATTTCCATGGATGCAAAGTTGAGCTGCGCAACGCTTTCCGGCTCGGCTAGGGTCGTATTTTCAATATAGCCGACGCGGCCGCGCGAGCCGTTGCCGATGGCGTAGCTCACAAGCACCCAGCCGTTTTCCACTCCATAGATGGCGACGGTTTCATCAGTCGTCACCTGCGCCTTGCTGTCGCGGTACGCTCCCTCCTCGGGCGCGGTATACACCTTGAGCGTTGAGCGCTTTTCAAAGCTCGCGTCTCCCAGCGCCGCCAGCGAAGGCGCCTGCGTAAGCGCCAGCTCGTAGGGTGAGAGGGTAGGTGTGGGTTCGGGCGTCGGCTCGGGCGTCGGAACCGCCGTGGGGGTAGGCGTGGGCGTAGGGACAGGCGTGGGGCTGGGGGTTACAAATTCCTCAGGCGCAACCGCTTCTCCCTGCCGGTTCAGCACGTATCCCTCCAGCGTTCCGTCCTCGCCGCGCAGCGTAAAAGCGCTGTCGCTTCCAACATCCACCGTGCCGTTCATGACGTCGCTGCTGAGCACGCCTTCCGTCACGGTATAGTCCGATACGGACACAGTCAGCAGCTTGCCGTCCGCCGTGAACTGATAATAGGTTTCGCCGTCGGTACCCAGCTGCTTCCATAACCCGTGGATCAATACGTCCGCGATAATCGCGTCGTTCCCGGTAAGGGGCATGGGCGTGGGTGTGACGACGGGGGGAAGCGCAAAATCCGGGTCGATCGCCGGCGTACCGGACGGCCGCGCGCTGTCCTGCCCGGGCTGCTGCGTCGCCTCCTGCGGGGCGGGCGTTTGACTCGGCTGGACCTGCGGCTCCGTTTCATCCGGGACCGGCTCCTCCCCGCCATCCGCAACGAAAATTTCCGTCGGGCCGTCGGCTCCGCCAATAACCGCCGGTTCCGCGCTGCCCGCGGGCGCAAGCAGCTCAGAGGGGGTGAGAGCCAGTCCGTCCCATGGCAGGTCTACCACCACAGCCTCAGCGCTCAGCGTACCAGCCGCGAAGATCGTTCGGAAATATCCCTCGTCCAGGTAATATGAATTGGGGACGGGCACGGCGCTTGCGTCGGTAATGGTATCCAGCAGGATACCCTGGTTGCCCGCCTGCTGATAGACCGCCTCGCCAATAGCGGCATTCACCTTGTCCGCTGATTCCACAAAAAGCTCCTCAACCGTTAAAATCCGGCTGTTTTTCAAATCCACGATGCGGTAAAAGAAGGAGGTCTCCGCCGTTTTGGCATCCGTCGCGCGGTTTGTAACAGTCGCTTCCACGGAAAGCAAATTCTCAAAGTCCAGCGACGCAAAATAACCGCTTCGGATGGTATCCAGCCCGCCTTCTGCGTAGGCGGAATCCTCCGCCATCTGCCCCAGCTTGCGCATGGCCAAAATAGGTGTTGTAATGCTGTCCGTCAAAAACTTTGCCAAAGCCGCGTCGTCGCTTTCAAACGTCGGATAATCCACCGCCAGCTTCTGCTTTTCACCCGTTTTGACCACATGGTTGCGGACGACGGTAATACCATAAGCGGACCCATCCACAGCCGTAGTGCTCTCATCGCCGCCCTGCGCGCCCGCGAGGGATGGCAGAAGCAGGCACAAAGACAAGAAAAACGCGCCAAACCGTTTCATCAAAAGTCATTCCTCCTCAGGCTCATGGCTCGCCGTCAAGCACGATGGGATAGGCGGACGAGGTGGACAGCGCCACATATTCCTCCTGCCCATCTTTGGCAAGCACAAAGTAATGCGACAGAGGCTGGGGATACGCCGCATTGGTCACGGCATGAAGCGTGAAGTTGCCGCCCGCGCCTATTTCCGGCTTTTCCGCCCACTCAATATCGCACGCCACAGGCTCGATACTGTCATATTCAAAGTCATAATGCTGCTCGCCATGCACGAACAGGCCGTATTTTCCGCTTTCCGGATCGCGCACAACCATCGCGTCGCAATCCAGATATACGTCCACCTGATCGGTAACGGCAAGCGGCTCCTCCGTATTGTCCAGCCGGTACAGCTCGCCGGAGGACATATACGCCGCGCCGCAGGCGGAACCAACCACCTCCGACATATCAGGCGCGTTCCGCCATTTGGTCATCGTGCCGTCCGAGTCCAGCACATACAGCAGGTAACGCTCCTCGGCGTCTGCGACATTGCCGGTATCCACATAGGCAATCGTCCGCACGCCCGTAAAGGGATAGGCGCGCGCGAACCAGAGGGTGCTCAGCAGCTGGCCGTTTGTATTGATGTAATTGGCGTTGTGCCCCGAAACGCCGCTGATGATCGACCAGCCTCCGTACAGCGGGGCAAGCGTCATTTCCTCACCAAGGGTAGCCTCGATATCATTGGTACGCAGCAACGCCGAACCGTTGGCCCCCACCAGATAGGGCTCCTGCTTCACGTAAAAGCTACCGCCCTCCTGCGCGACCATGTCCCCCGGGCCCAAGCCGTCAAAGTAGCAAAGCAGCTTTCCCTCGTCGGCGGTAAAGAGGTAGAAATCATAGGTACCGTCCGGGCGTGCATTCCGCGCGAGTACATGCGTATCGGTAACGGCATATGTTTCCATCTCCACGGTGCCGCTCAGCTGCCCGATGGCAGTGCGGGCACGGTCCGCGATTTCAACAGGAGGCGCGGGGTCATAGCCCTTCACGGGCACGGGCGTGGTCAACGCCTCAAACGGGGCCGCGCTTTCCGCGGATTGCCCGGTCAGGTTGCCAATCCATCCCTCAATTTGATCCCGAAACAGATACACACCCGTGCACAGCGCCGCCACAATCAGCGAAAAAACGATCGCGCGCCGAAGCATATGCCTTCTTCTGCGGCGCTTACGCGGCCGTTCGCGCTCATCCTCCACACGGTACTCCACCCCGCCGGCGGCGGTAAGAACGTCTCTGCGCGCCGTCTCTGCCCATGTCGCTTCCCTGGGCCGGTAGACGTTCATCTGCGCCATAGGCGCTGCAGCGGGTTCCTCTACGGCGGCAGGCTCGTTGTACAGCCCATGGAAACCAAGCTTCGGCGGCGGGGCAAACGCGGGCTCACCGGCATCGCCAACCTCCTCCGCCATGTCGTTTCCACGCCGGTAATAGGCGGAAAAATCCACCGGCGCGGCATGAACCTCATCAGACCCTGGCTCGCCCGCGGCCTGTACATCCGCAGGCGCCCTCGGCCCGTCCGGCTCGTTTGGCGTATACCGGCTCCAATCATAGCCGGGCGCTTCCGGCATGACAGGCTCCTCGTTTGGCCTGTATTGGTTTATGTCCGCGGCGGCCGTCTGCTGCGATACGGCGTCTTCCATGCCTTGCGGATAGTTCTCCCGCGCGGCATACAGCTGCTGTACCTGCCCGCTTCTCCTCGCACGGCTTCTGGAATTGCTCTCCGTCATCATCACACCTCGTCAACAGGCATCGTTTGGGGAATCATCCAGCGTTAAAGATAGCACGAAATGCTTGACACGTCAAGATTTTGACCCTTTTCGTGTGTAACAATACATCAATGGAAAAACCCGGAGACGGCACGCTGCCAGCGCGAGCCGCCTCCGGGTAATTTCCGGCGCCGCCCGCCGGTCCTACCGCTTAAGATAACCGCTTTTCTCCCAAAGCGCCACCCAGTCCTGAAGGCGGTTGAGCAAATCAGCGTTACACTTGGTTTTTTGCATCATATCGATCAGCTGTACCACAGCCTCGCCGTTCGTGGTGGAGCCAAGCACCTTGCGGATGGCGCGGAGGCCTTCCTTCTGCTCGTCCGTCAGGAGCATATCGTCCTTTTTGGTGCCGCTCTGCTGCAAGTCGATCATGGGATAAACCGGGTCGCCGCTCTGGCGCGTGCAAAGGAACAGCTCCATATTCGCGGTGCCCTTGAATTCTTCAAAGATGATATCGTCCACGCGCGATCCCGTTTCCACAGCGATCGTGGCGATCATCGTCAGGCTGCCGGCGTCGCGCGTGTTGCGCGCCGCGCCGAAAAAGCGCTTGGGGCGCACCAGCGCCGCCGGGGTGACGGTGTTGGTCATGGGACGGCCGCCCTGAACAAGCGCGGCCTGATAGGCGCGGGTCAGCTTGGTGAGGCTATCCAGCAGGATGACGACGTTTCGGCCTTCCTCCACCAGCCGCTCCGCACGCTCCAGCATCGTCTCGCTCACGCGGGTCTGGGTTTCGGGCGCGTCGGCAAAGGTGGTGGCGAATACCTCGGCATCCACCGATTCGCGGATTTCCGTCACTTCCTCGGGCGCGACGTCGATCAGCAGCATCAGCACCTCGGCGTTTTCATCGTTACGCTTGATGGCACGGCTGATTTCGCGCAGCAACGCAAGCCTGCCGCTATCCGGCGGCGAAACGATCATCGCGCGCTGGCCGAAGCCAATAGGCGCGATCAGGTCGACCAGCCGGATGGCCATGCTGCCCTGGTGCTCCGCGCTTTCAAGCATAATGCGCTTATCAGGATAGACGGGCACAAGCTGATCGAAGGAGAGGCGATCCGGATTTTCTTCCGGTTCGCGGCCGTTGAGCTTTTCCACAAAAAGCAGTGCGGCGAATTTATCGCTGTCCCGCTGCGCGCGCGCCTTGCCTTCCACATAATCGCCCGTACGCAGGCCGTAGCGCCGTACCTGGGCCATGGATACATAAATATCCTTTTTACCGGGCAAAAGCGACCGTCCGCGAAGGAAGCCGTATCCGTCTGGCAAAATTTCAAGCACGCCGGCCGCAGGCTCGCCTTCCGGCGCCTGAAGAAGATCGGGCACCTGTCCGGCCTCCGCCTGCTCGGCAAACTGCGGGTCGCGTCCCATGCGGTACAGGCTGTCGTTATAGTTGGCTTCCGTGGTCGGCTGCTGCTGATAGCCACGCTGTTGATAGCCGTAGCCGGTATTCGCATTACCGGGGCGGTAGCCGCCCTGCTGGTAGCCGCGCTGCTGATATCCGCCATAATTGCTGTTGCCGGGGCGGTAGCCGCCCTGCTGGTAGCCGCCAAACCCCTGCTCCCGGTTGCCATATTCCGGGCGGCTCTGGTACGGCGCGCGCTGCGGCGCGGCGCGGTAGCCAAGGCGGTAGCCGTCCAGCTTGGGCGCGTTCTCCGGAATGGAGCGGGGCTGCTCGCTGAACGCGGGCGCGACCTCCGCCTGTTCCGGCGGTTCAGATGCAAACCGCTCCGCCGGGGCGGGCTGTCGCATAACAGGGGTTTGCGGACCAAAGCGGTTGGTTGTGCCCACCGGACGCTGCGGCTGCTGCCACGCCGGCTTTTGCGGTGCCTCGCTCTGCGTGGTGCTTCTCGCCTGCCATGCCTGACGGTAAACAGGCCGATAACCGCCCTGCTCCTGCGGATGGTTCCAGGGGCGAAATCCAGCCCCCGGCTCAACGGAGGTAACATCGGCGGACAGGGCTGCTTCCTGAAGTTTTTGCATATCCTGAGCGGTTTCGTCCTTCTTCGGAGCCGCATCCTCCTCCGCAGTCTTTTCCTGTTCGGGCTTTTCAACGACGGCTGCGCTATTCTGCGGCCGTGCAATTGCTGCGGCTTCCGTTTCAATCCTTTCCTTGCCTGCGCTCGCGTTCATAATCGGCTCTGCGGCCGTATCCTCCGCCGCGCCCAGCGCCTCAGAAATACGGGCTACAATCCCTTCTTTATCGATACCGGCGCTCAGCTTCACACCCTTTTCCTTGGCAAGCTTGCGCAATTGAACGACAGTCATGGCTTGCAGTTCCCTGTTCTGCAATGTGAACCCTCCTTACTTTTTCCGTGCCCGATGCTGTAGAACTGATGTGAAAAAACAGATAGACAACTTTTGCTTATGCCTTGCGCGCAACGATGACGTCGCGCTCTACCGCCTGCTCTACCCAATGGGAAAAATCATTGTACGGCCTATCCTCCAGGACGCTTAAACCAGCCTCCCGCATGGCCCGCGCCACCTCCGGCCGGCGCAGCGTATTGGCGTTAAAGGCAAGTGCGACCACGCCGCCGCGTTTAAGCACGGGCATGCATGATCTCAAAAGCGCCCCCACCAGCTTTTGAAGCGACGAGATGCCTTTGCCTTCCCGGGGAGCATGCTGAACGCCATACGGCAAATCGCTGACCAGCAGGTGGCAGCTTTCCTGACGAAGCAGGCTGTTAAGCCGCGTCGCGTCGCCATTAATCAGGCTCAGAGTGCGCGTATCGCCCTGCTTCATGTTTTCCGGCGTATCCGCAAGCGTATAGGTAATCCGCCTTGCGCTTCCGCCCCCCGCCATTGTTTGTGAGCCGCTCTCGCGCCTGTGCTTCAAGCGGTGCATTTTCAAAAAGCGTTCGAAATAGGCATCCGTTTCAGCAAGCGCTTTGGCGTTTAATTCCACGCCGACAGCGTTATCCCCTTCCTGCATGGCGCAAAACAACGTCGTCGCCTTTCCGCAAAGCGGATCAAGCACGCACAGCGGAGCGTCCGACCTGGCAAAATCGGAGGCAGCCTTTGCACAGTGAAGCATCATCATCGTGAAATCCGCATTGGTTTTTCCCTTATACTTGAGCACTTGCGACAGATCGTCGGGCAAATACTCACCCCTGTCGCGCCGCAAGGGAACCAGCGCCCGGTCGCGAAGCTCAGCGGCAAAACAGATGGCCGAATGGCGCGACAGAGCGCGCCAGCATTCTTCCGTCATATATTCCGTATCAAATACAAGAAACGGTTCACCCTGAATGCCTGTAAGCTGCGGCTCCGCCTCCAGCCCCCACGCGGCCAGCAGACATTGGAGTTCAATCAGCGCAAGCTTTTGTAGCGATTGCCGATATCTCACATTTGCATGCGGCTTGACAAGCATTGCGTAACGCACAAAGAACCTCTTTCCATCAACCGTATTCGGACAACAAGAAGAACCTGATTGACCATCAGTTAAAGCCATTATAGCACACGGATAAAGGTTTTGCAATCATTTTCCCTCGACAGCATTCGTAACATTTGCCCATGAACCGGCATTTCCGATACATAGCCTGCATATTGAATGTTCGGGTTTTTAGGTTTCATCCGTTAAAGAAAGCGCCGCACATGGCAAACATGTGCGGCGCGGTAAAAGCGGTTACGGGCGCTGATTATTCAGCGCTTCCCTTTTCATTGGCCTCAGCTTCCAGAGCGGCGCCGACAGCTTCAATGTCCACGGGAACGGCATCCTCGCCATTATCATAGGCGGGAGCGGCTTCTTCCTCCATGGGTTCCGGCTCCAGCAGTGCGCGGATGCTCAGACTGATGCGCTTGGCTTCGGGATCGATGCTGAGCACCTTAACCTGTACCTCGTCGCCCACATTGACGGCGTCCTCCACCTTGTTGATGCGGGTGGTGGCGCACTGGCTGATATGCACCAGGCCGTCGATACCCGGTTCCAGCTCTACAAACGCGCCAAAGGTCGTAATGCGAACCACTTTACCCATCACCACAGCGCCCTCGGGGTACTTTTCGGGCGCGATATCCCAAGGCTTGGGCTGAAGCTGCTTCAAACCAAGCTGAATACGTTCGCGCTCGGGATCAAGGCTCAGGATCTTCACATCGACTTCCTGGTCGGGAGCGACGATCTCGGAAGGATGCTTTACATGGGCCCAGCTCAGATCGGTCACATGAATGAGGCCGTCCACGCCGCCCAGGTCCACAAACGCGCCGAAATCGGTCAGGCGGCGAACGATGCCGTGCACCACTTCGCCCTCTTGCAGCCTTCCCCAAGCCTCCGCCTTCTTAGCGGCGGATTCTTCCTTAACCACGGCACGGCGGCTGGCGACAATGCGCCGCTTCTGCTCGTCCATCTCAATGATTTTGAGCTTCAGGGTCTGACCGACGAATTCGCCGATCTTTTCCACATAACGGTTGGAGAGCTGCGACGCAGGCACGAACGCGCGAATACCGTTGACCATGCAAATCAGGCCGCCCTTAACGACCTCCTTGCCCACGCCCTCGACATATTCGTTGTTCTCATGCTTTTGAACAAGCTCTGCAAAGGCCTTGCGGTTCAAGATATTGCGCTGCGACAGCAAAACATTGCCTTCGCCGTCGTTAACCTTGACGACCTCCACCTCAATCTCGTCGCCCAGCTTTACATCTTCCGTCACCAGGTCCTCGCGCTTGATCAGTCCGTCGGACTTGAAGCCGATGTTGACGCAGACTTCATCATCGGTGATCTGCACTACGGTACCCGTCACCGTCTGTCCGGGCCTGATCTTGACCAGAGTCGCTTCCACGTCAGCCATAAAGCTGTCCTTTTCCGCTTCCTCGGTGGAAACCTGCCGGTCCAATTGTTCCTTGTCAGTCATGCGTGTGACAACCTCCTTAAGTGACCAATCCGGCGTGCTCGCGCCGGCGGTAATTCCAATGGATTCCAAATGGATATTTGCAAAGCCCGGCGGAATGTCCGCCGCGCGCTCTACCAAAAGGGTCCGCTCGCAAATGCCCTTGCAAGTCTCGTACAGCTTGCGCGTGTTCGCGCTGTTTTTACCGCCGACCACCAGCATCGCATCCACCTGGGACGCCAGGCGCTTCGCCTCGCTCTGCCTGAGAACGGTTGCCGTACAAATCGTATCCTGAACGGTTAGCTCGTCCACCCTCTCCCGCAAAACAGGAAGGATTTCTTCCCAGCGTTCGTGCGGAAAAGTCGTCTGCGAAACCGCAAGCGCGCGCGCAAGCCTTGGTAGCCTCCGCGCCTCACCGGGATCATGAACGGTAAAAACCTGTCCTTGTCCATAACCAATGGTGCCGATCACCTCGGGATGATCCGCCTGGCCGACTAAAATAACGGGCGAACCGTCCGCGCTGTACCTTGCGACCACATCATGAAGGCGCGCCACAAAGGGACAGGTAAGGTCGATCACATTTCTTGCAGCTTCGCGAAGTTTGGCGGTCACTGCCGGAGCGACGCCATGGCTTCGGATCATAACGGTCTTTCCACGGGCCTGTTCAATCTCGTGAACCGCTGAAACCTGAACGGCCTCCAGCTTCTCGATAACCTGCGGATTATGAACCAGTTCTCCGAAGGTGACGATTTCTGCTCCGCCCTCCGCGGCCTTGAGCGCCTCGTTCACCGCGCGCCGGACCCCCATACAAAAGCCCGCGTGCTGCGCCACTACTACCGGCATCCAACCGTCCTCCCAAGCATAACATGAACACTATTCGCCGTCCAAGACGGATTTCCTTCTTTTTCGTCGGCAAATTCACAAAATTTCCGTCTTGCATTTTGGAACCCTTCCAAAACAGCGCCGTCTAGCAGTCAATCAGGCGTTTTTGAGCTCCGAAGCCTCTTTGCCGGTCCTTTGCGCGTGCGCCGCGGCAAGGCCGCGGTAGGTTTCGGTAATCATGGAAAGCACCCCGTCGCACGTTTCCTTGTTGACGCCCTTCTGCTTAAGCGCGCTGAGCGATATTGGCTGTCCGTAATAGACGTCGATATGCTTAAACAGTCTCGGCTTGTCCGTGATATAGGCGGGCAGCAGCCTAACGCCGCTCCGGAGCGCGATCATGGAAATGCCGCTTTCCAAATCCTCCATGAGGCCCTGCTTGTGGCGCGTACCCTCCGGGAAAATCCCCAGCGGATGGCCGTCCTTTAGGGTCTTGAGGCACGCGCGCACGGCGGCCATATCCATGTTGTGGCGGTCCACGGGAATCATGCGCATACAATTGAACATCCACCTGAGGATGGGATTTCGCACAAGCTCCTTTTTGCCTAAAAAGCGTATCTGATACCTATAGCATTTCCACCCCGCCACAAGCGGGTCGAGCATGCTGCCGTGGTTTGCGATCAGGATATACGGGGCGTCAAGCTGCGCGTTTTCCTCGTGATGATATCTGACGGGCATCAGCGTTGTAAACAGGAATCGCGCGGCGCCGCACGCAACCCGGTACATGGGGGTGAACTTCTCCTCCGGTCTGGGCTTATGCCCCAGCTTCATCCGCACACGCCTGACGATATCCCAGACGACCTGCTCCTGCGTCAGCTCGGAAGAATCCAGCAACTGCGCATCCTCTGCGGGCCGCAGAGGGTCTACCGCGCGCGTCATATCCTGCTCGTCGCGGCGAATCACATCCGCAAGCACCTCCTCATAGGTCGAGGGGTCTCCCTTGCGCTGAAGCTCGTCAAACCGGCGCTTTGCTCGCACCTCTGCGGAAGCGGTCAGGTAAATTTTAACCGTAGCGTCCGGCAGTACCTTGGTGCCGATATCGCGCCCGTCCAGCAGCATGCTCTGCTGCCTTGCCAACGCCTGCTGCCGCGCGACCATGGCGCGGCGAACGCCCGCCACTTTGGAGATGGTGCTTGTCGCCATACTGATTTCCGGGGTGCGAATGAGGCCTGTAACATCCTCGCCGCCAATCAGCGTGCGCTGCCGTCCGTCCTCATAGCGTACCTCGGGAAGCGTGCGCTCCGCCAAGGCACAAAGCGACGCCTCATCCTCCACGCCAATCCCATCCCTGAGCGCCAGCCATGCAAAAGCACGGTACATCGCGCCCGTATCCAGATGCAGAATATGAAGCCGCGCCGCCACCTCGTCCGCCACGCTGCTTTTTCCTGCGCCTACGGGACCGTCAATCGCAATCGTATAGATCAAAGCTATTCCTTCCTCTCTCACCCTCATGGCGGCATTACGCCTTTTGCCCGCCGCGCTAAATCGCGCGGTGCCCCAGCCCGATGCACACCTCGTCCAGGTGCCCCAGCCCGATGCTGAAAAACAGCGCCACCGCCACGTGCTCGCCACAGCGGGCGATGCCGATTTTTCCCCCAACGCTCATGCCAAGCGCTTTGTGGGTAACCTGGTTGAGCGCTTCCCGCGCCGCGCCCGCGACGCCGCCCTCCTCCAGATGCGATTCACCAATCACCTGTTCGCGCTTGGCCGCCACCACGGCGCGCTCCACAATGCGCATGATGCCCGGCAGAAAATCGCCGCCAAAATCAGCGGCGGCGGCGCTGATGCCGTCAAGCATGAGCATTTTGCGCAGTCGCTGTTCCTCCTCACGGCTTCCCGACATACTCAGCTCAATTGCCGCGCGGGCAACCTCCCGGCTGCCAATGGGCGGTTTTCCATCCATTCGGCATCCCCCTTCCACGTTGCGTATGCATTGATTGTGTTATTATAGCATGGGTCAGCCCCGACTGCAAAGGGTACTTATGATTTGGCGGCGGCGAATGCGCTCTCCTCATTTCTGGCTTGACACGCTTCTCCAGTCCGGGTAAGCTGAGGGAAAAGAGGCCGCTTCCCGCCGGAGCAGGCCGATTGAGGGGGACTGGTATGAGACTCGCCGTGATGGGGGATATCCACAGCAACCATGCCGCGCTTCGTGCCTGCCTGGCAAGCGCCCTCTCGCTTGGATCGGAAGCTTTTTTGCTCCTTGGGGATTACGTGAGCGACTGCGCCTGTCCTGAAAAAACCCTGGCTCTTCTGCGAGCGCTGTCCTCGCGCTTTCCCTGCCGCTTTGTTGCAGGCAATCGCGAGGAATACATGCTTAACCATCTGGACGGTGCGGACGACGGCTGGCGCAGCCCCTCCTCGGCAAGCGGAAGCCTCTTGTTTACGTTCCGCCGGCTAGCCCGACGAGATTTTGATTTTTTCGCAGCCTTTCCATTGCCGGCCGCTTCGATGTCCCGGGTTTTCCCGCCCTCGAATACTGCCACGGCTCGCCGCTTAACACGCGTGGGAATCTCGCCTTTGGCAGCCAGGGCGCGAAGGACATCCTGGCGTCCCTTTCTTCGGACTTGCTCGTCTGCGCCCATACGCACATACAGGGCGAATATACGCACGCGGGCAAAAGACTTGTGAATCCCGGCTCCGTAGGCATTCCATGGCGCTACGGCGGCAAAGCCCAGTTTGCCGTGCTGCGAAGCGACGGCGGCCCGTGGGATGTGACTTTTTTTCAGATTGATTACCCAAGGAAGGAAGCTGTGCGCGCGCTGCATGAAAGCGGCCTTTACAGCGAGGCCTGCGTATGGGCGCGGCTGACGGAGCACGCGCTTCTCACAGGCGACGACCTTACCGGCGCCTGCCTGCGGTGTGCGCTCGAAATCTGCATGCGCACGGAAGGCCGCGCGGAGTGGTCCCGCCTGCCCGAGCGCTGCTGGCAGGAGGCGGCGGAACGCCTGGGTGTTTAAGTACAAAAAAGAGCCTCCGCTGAATACGCGAAAGCTCATAAAGACCCAAAGTGCCGCTGTGACCCTGTTTTTTCACCCGCTATGTTAAGCAGGCCGGTGCCCTACCACGATCCTTTGCCGTCCCCTGGCGCACCTCGCGGTACGGGGGCATGACATCCGATCATGGACGCGGACTCCGTTTTGTGAAATGTGGGTAAAAACAGAGCCCTGGCGCACACTTCAGGAGGCTCTGAAATTATTATAGGAGCTTCCCGACCATCTGTCAAGAGTGCAAAATGAGTTCTGGCGCATGCAAATGATGCCATCGCTCCTATGCATTTTTTTAGAGTCTCTGCGGCATGCTGTTTTGAACGTCCTCTGATACGGTTTGAAAAAAGAAACACCGTTTACCGGAAATTATGGAGCCACGCCCTCCAGCAGGCTATCCACCAATGAAATGGCGCGTGTCAGCCGCTGCGAATAATCCCCGCTGACAATCACTATTTTTTCTTCAAAGCCATATTCCCGGTACATCTGTAAAAGCCGTTTGTTCAGCAGCCTCCTTTTCTCATCGTCGCCATGCAGGCGCTGCCCGTCGGCCACCCAGCGCACATCCGGAGTGAGGTAAATCAGCAGATCGTACCGCGTATGATCGATATACTTTTCCACGAGCTCGTTACGGTGGCCCATGTACAGCTCGCTGAAATAGTCGGTATACGTCGCGTCGGTATCAAAAAAGCAAACCTTGTTCGCCGTGCGCAGGGCGTGGTAATCCTGTTCGTACTGGATATGCGCAATGCGGCTGAAATCCTCGTCCGTATAAATGGTTTCGTCATTGCCCAGATAATCGCGCGCATAATAGCGCCCCACCTCCTCGGACCAGGAGGTGTTGTAAAGTTTTGCCAGGCACTTGGTCAGCGTGGTTTTGCCGCAGCTCTCCGTGCCCGCGATCAAGACTTTCTTGGCGAAGAACGGCCGCGCCGCGCCCAGGATATAATGCCAATTGCCCAGTATGTTTTCGCGAATATCCGTCGCTGAAATCGGGTACCGTGTGCGCTTGGGATCGAACAGCTCCACCTTGGCCTCGGGAAAATAGGTGGCAAGCGTATCGCCATATTCCATATCTCCAACGAAAAAAGCGTCGATTGGCTCGCCAACCACTTCGCGCATGCGCGCGCTCCACGCTTCCCATCCGTCGGGATATACGGGAATATCCGTCTCATCAAGCACGCGCACCACAATATGCGAAATATCCTGAATCTGCTGCGAAATCCACTGCTTGCGCAATCGGTAGGATATTTCAGGTATACCGTCCTGCCGGCAAATTTCCCGTGTTTGATCCGCGTTGTCGGAGATGACGACGACGAGCTTTTCGCATTTCGTCGACGCCTCGATCATCTGATAAAGGTGCCCTCTGTGCGGGGGCAGAAAACGGCCAAAGTAAACGCCAACCTGATACATGAGCGGCGATCCCCTTCCTCTCGTTCATTGCAGTTATGCCGTTTCATGGTTCTACAAAAAGCAGCTTCATTCCTGCCCGTTTTCAACGGGCGCAAAATATGGTATGATGTGCCAGGATTCCAAAAAGGAAGGAAGCGACCCGTATGAAAAGGCATTGGCTGAAATGGACGACCGCTGGGCTCTGCCTGCTCCTGTTTATCGCAATCGCACTGAATCTAAATAATGTCTCCGGCATTGACGCCGCCGTTTACGGCCTTGTTTCTCAATGGCATTGCGCGCCTGCAACGGAATTTTTTAAGGCATGCACGCTGATGGTCGGCCCTATCGTTCTGCTGGCCATTAGCCTGACGCTGGTGTTTATTCTCCCCAAAAAGGAATACCGGATTCCGGTGCTGCTCAACCTGTCCGTCGCTATTTTGCTTAATCTCGGGCTTAAACACACTTTTACTAGAGCGCGGCCTACCGATGTTCTCCAAATCATTACCGAAACAGGCTACAGCTTTCCCAGCGGACATACCATGGCCGCTACGTGCTTTTACGGCTTCCTGATTTATCTTGTATGGCATCTCTGCCGCAACAAAGCTCTCCGTAACGCCGTAACGGCGCTTCTATCGGTGCTGATAGCTCTGGTAGGCATTAGCCGTATTTACCTAGGGGTACATTATTTTACAGACGTTTTTGCCGGTGTATGCATCTCTATCTTTTATCTGATTGTCTTTACTTCCTTGGTTAACCGCTTCTTTACGCTGGAGGAAAGTCCACGCCCCAGGCGGCTGGTACCCACCGAGCGCAACCAGCTGTTGTTTAGCTTTGTCTTTGCTTTTGAGGGCGTGCTTTCCGGCCTGAGATCCGAACGGAATATGCTGATTCATTTTTCTGCGATGGCGACCGTCATCGTATTTGGAGCCCTTTTGAGTATCAGCAAGATGGAATGGATTGCCTGCGTTATTCTATTCGGCGTTGTTTTTATGGCCGAACTGATGAATACGGCCATCGAGACCATCGTGGATATCATTTGCCCGGAAACAGACCCACGCGCAAAGCTTGCCAAAGATACCGCGGCCGGCGCGGTACTGATGGCAGCGATAGCGGCTGCCGTGGTAGGTGCAATTATCTTCGTGCCCAAAATTCTGGACTTACTGCTTACGGAGCTTTGAACAGTATATTGATATTAGGCGGGCTGCAACGTGATTATTGCACATTGTCCCAGATAACAATCTCAGGCGGCACATAACCCTTTTCGCTGCCAAACGCAAGTTCCTCACCGCTTTGGGCCGAAAAATACAGGCGCATATAAATGGGTGTCTGTATTCCGTTTCGATATTTTGTGCCGCATGTGCAATCCAGCATCCAAACGGGATATAACCAAGAGTCCGGCTTTTCCTTATTTAAGATATTTAAGTAGCCTAAACTAATCGTTTTTACCCCATCAATTTCTCCTGTAACTATCATTGTCTCCACTTTTTCCTTAATTGCGGCAAATGCTATAAGCGGAAGATCGGCCTCCCTAACGCCTGACTCCATACAATAGCTTGCGTTTATGCTATGATATTCCCTATCGCGCACATCCAGTGTAAAGCGTTCGTTGAAAACCGGAAATCCCCCTATTTTTTGTGAAAAAACCAAGCGGAGCGTCTCCCGTTTTTCCCACCGCGCAATATAGACCGAATCAAGAAAATAATCATCTATGGTATTGCCGAACAGATGCTTAAACTCCTCATTTGCGACATCGCAAGCCTGGGAAAAGGGTATGCCAGTATAATCGGCCATGGTTGGTATGGTTGCCCCCATTGGTATTTCATATAGGAAATCACCATATGCAGGAGCATTAAAGTTGCCCCATAACTGGATAATACCGCCATTTTCAGATTGCTTGCCCATGAATGACTGATCGTAGCGCAAAAGCTTGTCATCCGCAACCGCTAGGCCGGCCTTGACGCTAAACAAAGGCATTTGTTCTATGCCCTTCGGAATGTTGATAGCCAAGGCGACCCTGATCTGATCATGCGCTGTCTGATAACTTTCATGCCAGCCACCGGCTGTTTCCGTGCGAAGCTCCTTCACGCTCACATAGTCGTCCGCGTTTGCTGCAATTAATTGCGTGCAAAGCAGCATTCCTGTTAGCAGTCCTCTGTTTACCGTTCCCATTCCATCTTCCCCTTTCTATTTTCTTTTATATCCACAAGACGGAGGTTTAATTGAATTGGTTCACTCACAAATCTGAAATGTATATACGCAAAATCCCCATTCGCTTTGTGCGAATGGGGAGAAATGGAATGCGGCAGCGATCTACTCTTCCGGGCCGTTACCAGCCAAGTACCATCGACGTGCTGGGGCTTAACTTCTGTGTTCGGAATGGGAACAGGTGGAACCCCCAGGCCATTGCC
>JAEYOW010000056.1 GCA_023411375.1 Bacillota bacterium
CAAAAATGAATGTTAAAAATCTGCATGATGAAACATTGGAGCTGATCGTAGTCAAGGCACCTGCTCCAAAAGGCTGAGAAAACAAAGGAGGAAATCGGATGAAAAAATATCGGTGTATTCCCTGCGGTTACATCTATGATCCCACAGTTGGTGACCCTGACAGCGGAATTGCCGCCGGCACGGCATTTGAAGATTTACCCGATGATTGGCAGTGCCCGATCTGTTTTGTCGGCAAGGACGAATTTGAGTCTGCTGAAGACTGAATTTTAAAGGAGGAAGCAAAAATGAGTATGTTTTGTTATCAATGTCAGGAAACCGCCGGAGGAAAGGGCTGCGCGGTGCGCGGCGTATGCGGCAAAACCGAAGAAGTAGCAAAGCTTCAGGATCTTCTGATTTACACCCTCAAGGGCATTTCAGAAATCGTAGTCAAAGGAAAGCTGGACGTTAAAACCCTCGGTGAAACAAACTATGAGGTGCTCAGTAGTCTGTTTATGACCATCACCAACGCAAATTTCGACAATGACTCTATTGAAAAGCAGATCATAACAATGATCGCCGCAAGAGACAAGCTAAGAAATTCCATTGTTTCTATGGGTTTACACGACGCGGCCACTTTCACGGTAAGCTCCAGAGCGTCTATGCTGGAAAAGGCCGCTTCTGTCGGCGTGCTGGCAACCGCAAACGAAGATGTGCGTTCTCTCCGTGAGATGATCATATACGGACTAAAAGGCACGGCAGCCTACGCCGAGCACGCGAAAAACATCGGGAAAGAAGATTTGTCTATCAACACCTTCATCTATGAGGCACTGGCGGCAACGCTGGACGACTCCCTCTCCGCCGATGATCTGGTGGCGCTGACGCTGAAAACAGGCGAATACGGCGTCAAAGTCATGGCTCTTTTGGATGAGGCCAACACCTCGCGGTTCGGCAATCCTGAAATCACTGAAGTTAATATCGGCGTCAGAAAAAATCCGGCGATTCTGATTTCCGGCCACGATCTGACTGATCTGGAACAGCTTTTGGAGCAGACCAAAGGCACCGGGGTGGATGTTTATACCCACAGCGAGATGCTGCCTGCCCACTATTATCCGGCTTTCAAAAAATATAATAATTTTGCGGGCAATTACGGCAACGCATGGTGGAAGCAGCTGGACGAATTTATATCCTTCCACGGTCCCATTCTGTTTACCACCAACTGCATCGTCCCGCCCAGAAGCGAAGAGGTTCGCGACAGAATCTTTACCACGGGTTCTACCGGTTATCCCGGTTGCAAGCATATTAAAGCCGACGAAAACGGCAAAAAGGATTTTTCAGAAATCATCGCACTTGCCAAAACTCTTCCCGCACCAGATGAAATTGAGACTGGCAGCATCGTGGGCGGCTTTGCCCATAATCAGGTAATTGCCCTGGCCGACAAGGTCGTAGATGCCGTTAAATCCGGTGCAATCAAGAAGTTTTTTGTGATGGCCGGCTGCGATGGACGTATGAAGTCCAGGGAATACTACACCGAGTTTGCCGAAAAACTTCCGAAGGATACGGTGATTCTCACGGCAGGCTGCGCAAAATACCGCTATAATAAGCTCAAGCTGGGCGATATCGGCGGGATTCCACGGGTTCTGGACGCCGGACAGTGCAACGACTCCTATTCACTGGCGGTCATTGCCCTGAAGCTCAAAGAGGTGTTTGGACTCGACGATATTAACAAGCTGCCGATTGCCTTTAATATCGCCTGGTACGAACAGAAGGCCGTCATCGTTCTCTTGGCTCTGCTGTATCTGGGTGTGAAGAATATCCACCTTGGACCCACGCTGCCAGGCTTCTTGTCTCCCAATGTGGCCAAGGTGTTGGTTGAAAAATTCGGTATTGCGGGTGTCGGAACAGTTGACGATGATATCAAACTGTTCATGAATGCCTGATAAAGAAAGGAATATCAGCATATGAAAGCGACGATTGACAGAGAAGGCTGTATTTCCTGTGGACTATGTGCATCAACCTGTCCTGAGGTATTCCAGATGGCTGATGACGGGCGCGCGGAGGTTTGCGCGGACCCTGTTCCTGAATCTGTGGAAGATGCAGCAGCGGAAGCACGGGATAACTGTCCCGTCTCTGTTATTGTGATAGGATAAGCATAAGTTAGCACCCTTCAGAGAGTTAGCCTTTTTGAAGGGTGCTGATTTTTTTATTAAGGTTTATTTCCGAAGCGATTATTATAGTTATTGTTAGCTTACATTTTTATTTGTGTACACTCTCACATGGAACAAACGGAAAGACCGAGGGTGTGCACAAAGCAAACGGAACAAACGGGAACGAGACTACCGGGTGCATTTTGTATCAAACTTGTGTCCTTCTCCACAACGCCGCCTGTCGATAAATAGCTTATCGACAGGCGGCGTTTTTTTAGCGGGAAAACAGCCAAACAGACTTCCGGAAGAAAAAAAGCATCACCGGTATCGCGGCGTACACGCTAAGGATCACGCGGACAAATCTTTAACAGATAGCTTTTATATAATTGCGCAAGCTTTTTTTCATGTTACGGCAGGTCAGCCGTTGCCGCTGCCAAACCATACCTGCTCCATAAATCCAATGCAGCCGTCGCAGTTTTTCACGCAATACCAACCGTCTGTGGACAGGCCGATCACAGTCCAGGAATCGTCATCGGTTTCCTGAAGCGTCGTCACCTTCTGCGCGCTGGTTGACGGCTCCTCGTAAACGCAAGCGTGACTGGAAAACGCGGAGTCAAGCAAAAGAAGATATGGAAATGAATGCTGCACTTGTAACATGTCTGCGCCCATAATCAGGTCGGAGGATGGCATCCAGCCCGTCATGCTCCCGATTTTCACACGTGTCCATCCATTTTCTTCGGTCAGAACTTGCACGGGCGCGCCCGTGTAGTAACGAAAAGCGGTGACCATGCCTTCCCGCGGCTCTGTAAACAGGGGAAGCTCCATATCCGCCGACGGTGTGCGGACAACTGCCCAACCCGCCGTATCCACAAGGGCGGCAGCCTCCTGTGCCGTCTCCGGAAAAAGTGAAACATCCAGCTTTTCAAACGCCAGAGGCATTTGTAGATCGCCGTATATTGAACTCTTTTGACTCTGCGTGTTGTCAAGCAAGGTAACATGCAGCGCGTTTGGGGTAAACGTCAGATAAGTGTCCGGCTCCGTATCGTACAGGCACCAGAGCACAAGCTGCCACGAGCCATCTTGCCGGCGCGCGACGCTCGCGTACTGTCCGTCGCCATAGCTCAGGTACAGGCAGTCGTCGCTGGACGAACCAATGCCTGCGGTGATACCGCGCCAGGCTGGAAGCGGCGCGCTGACGGATTGCTGCGTATAGCCATCCTCCGTTTCGGCATAGATGCGCACGCGGCGTTCTGTTCCCATATCCAGCAAAGCATAGATGGTTTTTCCGTTGCCGTAGCCATACAGGAAGGTTTCCGATGCCGGGAAGCTCTGGCGCACATTCGGCGGCAGTTCGTCTATTGTTGCATAGCTTCGTTCCGCGGACCATGCCGATGCCGTGCCTGTCCATAAGCAGATAATCAGCAGGAGCAATAAACAGCGTTTCATGGATGATTCAGCCTCCGTTCATTTATAACCACGTTATTTCAGCCGTTTCCTTCCCAGCACCAGCTTTGAGAAAGACAGTCCGTGTTGCCATCCGAGCCGGGAATAAAATATCAATTATCCTCCAGACACAAAACCAGAGCAATGCGACGCCTCCTGCTTGGTTTGCTCTCCCGGATTTGGCAATTCCTTTCATTTTATAGAACGAGGTTTTGGGCTTGTTTCTTGCGGTGAAGTAAAATTTGATTATTTTGGTTATTGCGCGTGCGGCAAAAATATAAAAAGGCGTCGAAGCATCTGTAAAAGATCGCCTGTAATGGTTGACAATTTATTTCCAACCGGTTATTCTTTGGTTATAATGTTCTTACCAAAGGAGGCCCGGCCAATGGATGAAACAACCCGCCTGACCGACGCGGAATGGAATATCATGCTGCTTTTATGGGAAAATCCACCGCAAACGCTGATGCAGCTGACACATGCGTTGGAGCCTAAAATGGGCTGGACAAAGCATACGGTGCTCGCACTGCTTAAACGCATGATGGAAAAGGGTACCGTGCGCGCGGAGGAAAACGGTCGCACAAAGCTGTTCTATCCCACCGTGCCCAAGGAAACGGTCGCGCGCGAGCAAACCGATACGCTGATGAGGCGACTGTTTGGCGGCAAGGCGCTGCTGATGCTGAGCAACGTGGTAGAACGCGGAGGGATGACCGCTAAAGAGCTTGACGAGCTGTCCGCGATGGTCGATCGGGCTCGGCGCAACGTGAAGGAGTGATTTTGACATGCGTGCGTTTACGGTCTTTCAATGGCTGTTTGAAGCGTCTATCGGGGCGTTGGTGCTGGTTTGCCTGATCCTGCCGGTGCGGCAGCTTTTACGCGGAAAGCTGGGTAGCAAGCTGATTTACGCGCTTTGGCTGCTGGTCATTCTCCGCCTGCTGATTCCGCTTCGAGTTCCCAATCCGCTTTTGTCGGTCTATCCGGAATATTCGGAGAACGTCATTGAGCGCGTGGAGAACGTCACGCGCAACGTGGCGCGCGATATTGCCGATACGGTCGCCTATGCGGCGTTGGAACAGCCCTATGAGCGCATCACGCCGCTGCATATGGCGGCCTATGAAGCAATGCAGCCAAACTACAGCGGCTATGTATGGCTGGGTGGTTATCTGCTGGGTGTGCTGGCCGTGGGCGGTGTTATGGTTTATCAAAACGCCCGCTTTCGCAGGTATCTCAGGCGGCATTCGCTGGGGGAATTGGATGGCGGGTCGGCGGAGAGGTATGACGCGATTGCCGCACGGCTGGGCGTGCGCGCGCCTAAAGCTCTTCTAATTGACCCGCTGGACAGCGCCTGTCTGGTGGGCGGCTTACGCCCGCTTATCGCGCTGCCTGCGACCAGCGCGGGCGACGGCTACATCCAGATGCACGAGCTTTGCCACCTGAAGGGCGGCGACGCGCTGTGGGGATTGCTGCGCAACGTATGCTGCGCGCTGTTCTGGTTTCATCCGCTGGTGTGGCTGGCGGCGCGTCTTTCGCGAAGCGATTGCGAGCTGGCCTGCGACCAACGGGTGACGGAGCGCCTAAGCCCGGACGAAAAAATCGGCTATGCCGAGCTTTTGGTCAGCCTGGCGGCCTGCCGCCGCGCACCCCGCATGGGCGTGCTTGCCACGGGCATGAGCATGACGGGCACGCGCATGAAGCGGCGCGTCCGTCAGATACTGGCCAACCACCGGCTGCGGCTGTGGGCGGTGGTCGTGGCCGCGCTTGTTTCTCTTACGGCGCTTGCAACCTGCTTTGCCACCGCGACGGTCTACCCAGAGGAGATCACCGCCCCTTTTATCGCCGACGAACCCGTTGAACAGGATGCATGGCTAATACGGGATGCGGCGAAATATTATCCGCAAGGCGATTTCAATGCCTATCCGCGCGAAAATACCAGCGTCACCACACGCCTTGGTGCAGGCACTTTTTTGACGGATTGGACGTATGGGAGCGGCTTTAAGCTCGCCGCGTCCGGCATCGCCCCGGCCGCAAAGCCCAAGTGGCCGTTTACACATGATTACAGCCGCATGAGCAGCGACGCGGTTTCCGTTCATACGGCGATTCCGTTTGATGAAAAAACCGCGGCCGAAAAGCTTGCCTGCTACACCATTTATAGCGCCGTGTATGACGGCGATAACCGCCTGCTGTGCGTCGTTCGCCAGCCGCTGCTTAGCGGGCTGAACCTGCGCCTGTGGGAACGCTCGTCCGGCGAAACGCTTTACGAGGTGGAATATGACGTGCGTGAAAATGAGGAGGCGAGGCGGTACAGGGCATGGGCGGAGGCCAATCGTGAGGATTACACCGACGCTGCCGCCGCCGCTTGTACGCTTGCGGAACAAATCGGCTGGGACGGCGTGGAGGTCATTCGCACACAGTATCAGATGGCCCTTGATGTTGCGGAGCCGGTGCCCTTACAGCATGTGACCCTGCGGGTGGACGGCAGCCGGGAAATCACGTTTGGCGTGGAAATGGGCACGTGGCGCGTGCTGACGGTCAGCTTCAGCGATGATTTGGTCAACGGCATCGCCGCCGAGGCGGAGCGCCTATCCCAAAGCCCGGAGCAAAGCGGCGGAGTGGGGCCCAAACTGACCTCCGACGCGGCGTTTATCCGTCAAAAGGGCCTGGAGGCGCTTGGCTTGTACCTTGATTACGCACCCGGCGCAGTGGATGATATCACCGTCGGTGAGACGAGCTGGGCCTATAATGGGAAAAATTGGTGGGAGGTCTGCGTGACCGTTGCCGGAAAAAACCTGCGCTACCGCGCGGATATAAACGACGACGGAACAGTCAGGCGCGTATCACGCACGCCCTGTAACGTAACGTTTACCGATGCATACACCAGCTATGGCGGCCTCGATCAAGGTCGCATATCCGACGAATTCAATTTAAGCCCCAAAACGGTTTTCTGGCTGTGTGGCGGCGCGCTTATGGACACGCCGCAGGCGTATCCGCCCGAGGTAATCGCGGCGCAGGCCCGCGTGGACGCGTTCATTCAGGAAAAACAGCTTCCTGTGGGCGAACAGATCGAGTTCGTGCTTTATGTCAACACCCGCCGCCAGTTGAAGCGGGAGACGGATGTCGGGCTCGAGTTTTCCTTCGATTACCAAAGCGTTGCGGACGGTCAGGTGCGGCAGGCGTGCATCTTCTACTCCACCATTCAGCAGGATATCGGGTATGTTGATTTTTACCCGGAGGACGACGCTGCGTAACCAATTACGGGCCTGGAGGCGGAAAACCCGATTTCGCTTCCAGGCCCGCTTTGCTGCGCGTCACCCGGCGTTTATAATGTGCTTGAATTTTCCACTGCCGGGCTGCTGCCTTGGCATATCGTCCGACAGGGAGATTTCCACGTTGGATATTCCCTGCGCCGCGAGGAAGGACAAAAGCACGGCCTCGGCCTTGGAAAACGCGGCTTCCCGGGATATGCCCTTCGACGGCTCAAGCCGTAGCTCAGCACGGTTTTCATGCGAAACAATCAGCTGAAAGCGGCGCAGCTCCCGCACCTCCGTCAAAACGGCGTAAATGGTCAGCGGCGCGATTTTAACTTCGCGGCCGCTTGCCGTAAAGCTCACCACATCATCCGTTCGCCCCTCCAGCTCCAGCCAGGGCGAGGGATTGCCACAGGAGCACGGTTCCCGGTGCATAGTCACCCGGTCAGTAACCTCGTAGCGGATATAGGGCTGAGTGAAGTTATAAAGGTTGGTCAGCAGGATTTTATCAGCGCGGACGCCGTCCGGCACAGGTCGGTTCTCACTGTCCACCGGCTCCACAATCAGCCAATCGTCGTTGAGATGAAAGCACTTTTCCCGGCACTCGCAGGCCACGGATCCGCCCTCGGTGCACGCGTAGGAGGTCTGCACATAGCAGTCGAAGGCCTCCGCCAACCTGGCGCGCAGGCCGTCCGCCAAGTATTCGCCCCCGGTCATGACGATTACCGGGGAAAGGTGAAGCCGCCCGGCCCGAACCTCGTCGACCAGCAGTTCCAGGCAGGACGGATAGCCGCCCAGCATCGCGGGCTGAAAGGCGTTCAACTGCCGCACGATTTCCTCTACCGGCAGCAACGCGCTGGTTACGGCCATCTGCCGCTTTTTCCAGGGCATGGCAAGCAAGCGTGAACGTACGGAACTGTTGCTCAGGTAAAATCCCCCGGTGGCGAAAACGCCGACGGTTTTGCCACCCCGGCGGATAAAGGCCCGAAGGTCCTCAGCCCGCGCATAGGCCCGGGTCGCGTTTATGGCCCCCATCACATTGTTGGCTGTCGTGTCGCAAAGCGCGATCAGCGGATTGCCCGTAGAGCCGGACGTGGTAAACACCAGATATTTTCCCTTTAGCTTCCGGCCGATGTTGTCGGGATTTTTCATAAAGGCGCGCACATCCGCAAGCGTTACCTCCCGGGTGGCAAGCCATTCGTCCCAGTGTGCCATTAGCTCGCGCTTGGTGACGGGCGGAAGGTCGTGGAGCGTAATTTGTTCCGGGAGGCGTTCATAAAGCTTTGCGTAATACGGGCTGTTTGCGCGCGCCCACGCGACCATCTCATGCAGCCGTCCGGCGCGCAACGCTTCCCGCTGGTCTGCGCCCATTTTTTTGTAATCCGCGCAGAGCTTCATACCCCTGAGCATGCCGATTCTCTTCATTTCAAATCCTCCCTACACACGCCGTACAGCATGAAATCAATATCCCTTTTCAGTTCTGCTTTGATTGTATCGGCCATTTGGAAAAACAAGTCAGGGCATTCCCGGTACTGTATCAAATACCTGTTAAGAAGCGCGTTGATATACAGGCGCAGCGCCGCCGCAACGGCGGGGTCGCCAGGTGCTTTCAGGCGAAGCAGAGCCATCCCTCGCGCCAGTACCTCGGAGGAGCCCGACGAGATAACCTGCGCATACCTGGCAAAAACGGCGCTTTTCTCATCTTGAATTTCAGCGCACGCGTCACGTGACGCCATGTTCACAAGGCGCGTTTCATCCGCGTACTCGCGGCAGAGTCGAAACTTTTCATCCAACGCCGAAAACAGGAGGGCGTAAAAGCTTTCGCCCGCAGGCGGCGTCGTGCCGGCGGTAAGCCGCTTCAGCGCCGTATCAAGACAATAGAGGTAAAACGCGCGTTTGGAACCAAAATAGTGAAACAGCAGGCCCTTGGAAATATTGCTCTGGATGGTTATCGCATCCGTACTTGCCTCGGTGTAGGTTTTGTGCGAAAATTCTTTGACGCCTGCTCCAAGAATGGCGGCCTGTTTCTTTTCCGAAAGCCTTTCAAACGCTTCGATGGACAAGGATATCCCTCCGTTTTGACTGGTTGGTCAACGCCTGATTAAAGCATAACATAAGTTGACCAATCAGTCAATAGACGCGAGAATCGATTCACAATCACATACCTTGAAATTTCATTCTAACTCGTATAGAATAGTGGAATATCGTGGGAACCGTCAGGTTTTCGGCTTGGACGCGCCCCGGGCGGCGCGGAAGGAGGATACCATGGGCATCGCCGAATCACTAAAGAAACGCAGGAGTTATTACAGCATCCACAAGGGCCTTCCCGTCAGCGCGGACCGCGTGGCCGCGCTGGTGGAGGAATTAACGGAACTGGTTCCCGACGCGTTTAACATGAAAAGCTCCCGTGTGGTCGTGGCCTTTGAAAAACGGCATGACGAGCTGTGGGACGCTGTGTACGATGCTTTTGGCGGAAAGGTCGCGCGGGAAAAGCTGGATGGGTTCAAAGCGGGCGCGGGAACGGTGCTTTACTTTTATGATATGGCGGTTGTCCATGCGCTTCAGGAGCGGTTCCCGCTCTATGCGGACAACTTTCCGGGCTGGGCGCTGCAATCCAGCGGAATGCTTCAGTTAAGCGTGTGGAGCGGGCTGCGCGAGCTGGAAATCGGCGCCTCCCTTCAGCATTATAATCCCGTTATCGACCAAAGGGTTCGCGAGCTTTTCCAACTGCCTGAAAGCTATGTCCTGGTGGCGCAGATGCCGTTTGGAGCCATCGGCGCAGAGCCGGCTCCAAAAGAAAAGGAGAATATCTCCCCCCGGGTTCAAATCGCAAGATAGAGCGGGAGGGTAGATGTTCCGCCATTAACTGACGAAAGAAGGTTCCTCCGTTGAAACAGTCTGCACCGCCCAGCTCGGGCTACTATCCGTCTCAAAATCATCAACCCGGGTGCACCGGAAATGGTGGCCGAAAAAAAACACGAAAGCTGCGTCCGCGTTGGGTTTGGCTGGCGATGATGCTGGGCTGTCTGGCTGTGTTTATTACCTGCGCGGTGCTGCTTGTGCGGTATTTTGCCGATATTGCAAGCTCGAAGCAAACCTCCGAGGAGCTTCGGGCCATCTATCAGGAGGCGGCTACGGAGGAGGTCACGCAAACGCCCGTGGCAAACGCGACGGTAGCTCCGGCTGCAGAGATGCTTAAAAGCTCTGCGCCCTCTACGGCTCTGACAGAGCCGGCCCCTGCCGGGAACGCCTTTGCCGGCCTTTGGCCCAACCAATACGAGGGCAATCCGCACCTTGTCGTGTCGGAGCAATTCCTGAACCTGCGCGACGAATGCGCGGATATCGTCGGGTGGCTCAAAATCGACGGCTTGCTGGACGAGCCGGTGGTACAGCGCGATAATGAATATTATCTAACCCATGATTATCTGGGTAAAAAGAATGTCACAGGCGCGCTTTTTCTGGACGAGAACTGCAATTTAAAAAACGTTCCGGTGCAGATGGTCGTCCACGGCCACAACATGAAGGAAGGCGCGATGTTCGGCTCGCTTAAAAAGTACAAGGTCAAGGACGCCGCCTTTTACAAACAAAACGCTTTTATTGAGTTCAATACCATTTATGAAAACGGAACCTATGTGATTTTCGCCGTGCTGGAGGCCGATATCCGCCCCGGCGAGCCGCGCTATTTCCCGTTCTGGCAATATGCCTCCTTTGCCGGTCGGGATGAGTTTGACAGGTATATAACGCAGGCAAAAGCCTACTCGCACTACCGTTGCGGCGTGGATGTCAGGGCCGGGGACAGACTCCTGACGCTGGCGACCTGCCTTGGCTCGGACGATAATAAACGCCTTTTGGTCATGGCCCGCCGCGTGCGCGAGGACGAGGACCGCGTCGCGCTCAACGCGGCCATTCTCAGCACATCCAACCGGTAAAGCGCTGCCGGGCAAATTAAAGGTACGCGTTTATACAATCTTAACGCCGGATTCAAAATTAAAAACACCATCCTTATGCCTTTTGGGCTATCATCTACTCGGAAGGGCAGGTGAGGGCCGTGAAGGCATTGGCGGTCATTGCCGTCGTTGGCGTCTGGGTGATCGGCTATTTCCTGATGGGACGGCTGGACCGGCTGTTAGCGCGGGTTCGTCCGGAGGCCGGCGCGGCTGAAGAACGGCCGCCCGCGCCGCGGGAGCCGGACGCTCCGTTGCTGTTTTGCGGGCATGACGAGCAGGCGGGGGCGCTGTCAAACGCGCTGACCGGCTGCCTGCCGGGCTTGCAGACGTTGCACACGGCGGAGTTGCCTGCGCATGCGCGGCCCCGCGCCGTTATCGCGCTCTTGCCGGACGACGCGGATAATCTGCTGCTGTGCGTCCAGGCAATGCGCCTTCGGGGGGATTGCCTGACCATTGCGCTGTGCGGCGACCGGACGTGCGCATCCCTCTTTCAAAAGGCCAGAGTCGTGCATGTGCTGCTGGGCGCGTGCTCCGCGCAGGCGGTGCTTAACATCATTCAGGGAGGAAGATCGGCGTGCATAGACGGGGAAAAGGCCTGACCGCCTTGCAAATCCTGGCGCTCGGCTTTGCGCTGATCATTGTGCTGGGCGCGCTGCTGCTGAGGCTCCCGGCCGCCAACCGGGGGGAAAGGCTGGGTTTTCTGGACGCTCTGTTTACCGCCACGTCGGCAACATGCGTCACCGGCCTCGTCGTGTGCGATACCTATACGCAATTTACGTTTTTAGGGCAGGCGGTTCTTCTGTGCCTGATTCAGATCGGCGGCCTGGGCTTCATGACGGTCGCGGTGCTTTTTTCCATGGTGCTTCGCAAGCGGATCGGCCTAAAGGAGCGCTCCTACCTGATGGAGGCGGTCAGCTCCCCGCAGCTGGGCGGCGTGGTGCGCTTTGCCAGGCGCATCCTGTTTGGCACGGCGCTGGCGGAGGGGATCGGCGCGGCGCTGCTGATGCTTCGATTCTGCCCGCTGTTTGGCTTAAAAACGGGCGTATGGTACGCGGTGTTTCATTCGGTATCCGCATTTTGTAACGCCGGGTTTGATCTGATGGGACGTTATGGACCATATAGCTCTTTGGAACCCTTCCGGAACGATCCGCTCGTGCTGGGCGTTATCATGGCGCTGATTATCGTCGGCGGCATCGGCTTTCTGGTATGGGATGATGTGGCCGAGCATAAATGGCATGTCCGCCGTTATCTGTTGCATACCAAAATCATGCTTTGCGCGACGTTCCTGCTGCTGGCGTGCTCGTTCGCTCTGTTCTTGGCGCTGGAGGACGGAGCGGCCTTCGCGGGCATGACGGATGGGGAAAAGGCGCTCAACGCGGCGTTTATGGCCGTCACCCCGCGCACGGCCGGGTTTAACGCCGTGCCCATGGACGGGCTGTCTGAGGCGGGCGCGGCGCTGACGGCGCTGCTGATGCTTGTGGGCGCGGGCACGGGCTCCACAGGCGGCGGCATCAAGGTGACGACGCTGGTCGTCATCCTGCTGGCGACAATGCATTTTATGCGCGGCCGCGGGGATGTCAACGCCTTTCACCGGCGCGTATCCGACGGACTGGTCAGGCGCGCGTTCTGCGGCGCGGTGCTGTACCTGCTGCTGGCGTTTACCGGGTGCTTTGTGCTGCTTGTCCAGCAGGAGGGTATATCGCTGATGGACGCTGCTTTCGAGACGTTTTCAGCCATCGGCACGGTGGGCCTGTCACGCGTCGGCACCGACGAGATGACGCCGCTGTCGCGCGTAGCGTTGATCGTCCTGATGTATTCCGGACGCGTGGGCAGCCTGTCTGTCGCCATGGCGTTTGCGGAGCGGAAACATCCCGCCGGGCTGCGAAATACGCTTGGCAAGGTTATTGTAGGATAGGAGGAAATTATCATATGCGTTCGATGCTGGTCATCGGCCTGGGGCGGTTTGGCCGCCACCTGGCCATCAATCTGGCGGAGCTGGGCAACGAGGTTATGGTCGTGGACCGCGACGAGGCGGCGGTGAACGTTGTTGCGCCGCTGGTAACGGCCGCGCACATCGGTGATTGCATGGATGAGGAAATCATCCGTTCGCTGGGCGTGCGCAATTTTGACGTGTGCTTTGTATGCATCAGCAATAATTTTCAATCCTCGCTGGAGATCACCTCGCTGTTGAAGGAGGCCGGAGCAAAGCTCGTCGTCTCTAAGACCGACAGGGAGATGCACGCCAAATTCCTACTGAAAATTGGAGCGGACGCGGTCATCCATCCCGAACGGGATATGGCGCAGCGCACTGCCATGAAATACAGCATGCAGAACGCGTTTGATTATATTGAGCTAACGCCCGAATACGCGATTTCCGAAATGCTTGTGCCGCAGAGCTGGACCGGCCATACCATCCGCGATTTGAAGGTGCGCTCCCGCTACAACGTCAACGTGATCGGCGTTAAGAAGGATGCGCACGTCACCCCGCTGGTGGACGCCGAGCATGTCTTTTTGCCGGAGGAGCACCTGTTGGTCGCGGGCAGTAAAAAGGACATTACCCGCCTGATGTACAAATAATACCCCCTGCGCTATAATAGGCGTGGGAGGGATGAGGCATGAGGTTTGACAGGACTATACCGTTGCGCGCCCTCAAGACCGTTATGCTGCTTGCGGGTGCGACCGGCTGCGCGCTTTTGATGAATGCGGGCGGCATCGGCAAGGAATGCATCATCATGGTGTACCTGCTGGGTGTTTTGTTAACGACCGTCGCGACGCACGGCTACCTCTACGGCGTGTTCTCCTCGCTTGTGAGCGTGCTGGTGTTCAACTATCTGTTTACCGAGCCGCGCTACACATTTTTTATTCACAGCACCAGCGATCTGATGCTGCTTGTTTTTTTTGAAATAACCGCTATCATTTCAGGAAGCATCACCTCGCGGCTCCGGCAGCTGACGGATGCTTCCGCGCGCAACGAACGCACATCGCAGCTGTTGTATACCATTGCCACGGGCTTTTTGCACAGCACGGGCGAGCGGACGATTGTGGAAAAGGGCGTTCAATACATTCGGGAATACGCGGGCAGCGAATGCGCCGTCGCGCTTTCCGACAGCCCGGAGAAAAAGGCCGTTTCCGGTATGGACAAGGGTTCGGATATCGAAAATTTCAGCATTCCCGGCGCGGTCGGCACGCTTGGAACCATCAGCGTTAAGGCGGGCGCCCAGCCCGTGGGAGCGCATGCCGGGCTGGTGGTCAGGACGGTTGCGACGCAGATGGGCATTGCCCTGGAGCGTGAATACATCTACCGCGAGCGTGAGAACATCCGCGTCGCCATGGAGCGGGAGAGGCTGCGCAGCACGCTTCTGCGCTCCGTTGCGCATGATCTGAGAAGCCCCCTTACCGCGCTTTCAGGCGCGGGCAACCTGCTCGCGGATGATTACGAGCGTCTGAGCGACGGGGAGCGCCGCCGTCTGGCGCGCGATATCAGCGAGGAAATGATCTGGCTTGGCAATTTGGTCGAAAACATCCTCAATATGACCCGCATCAACGAGTCCCGGCTGGAGCTCAACCGGGAAGAAGAGGTCGTGGACGACGTGGTGGGGGAAGCGGTCGCGCATATGAAGCGGCTTTTGCGCACAAGGCGCTTCCACGCTTCTCTGCCGGACGAGGTGCTTATGGCCTCCATGGACGGTAGGCTGATCGTTCAGGCGCTGGTGAATCTGCTGGATAACGCGGTCAAGCATACGCCCCCGGATAGCGAAATCGGCCTCGCCGTTCAAAAACGCGGACATTTTATTGAATTTTGTGTGGCCGATACGGGCGAGGGAATTGACGAAAGCGTCCGCGATACGCTGTTTGAAGGCTTTGTAACCTCCGATCACGGCCGGTCGGACAGCAAGCGCGGCATTGGGCTTGGGCTTGCCATCTGCAAGGCGGTGGTGGAGGCGCACGGCGGCGAAATCCGTATGGAGCCAAACGAACCGAAGGGCTCGCGCTTCGTGTTTACCCTGCCGATGGAGGAAGAAGATGGATAAGGCTTTTCGCATTCTGCTGATTGAGGATGACAGGTATATTTCGGGCTTTACCGCGGTATCGCTGCGCAAGGAGGGCTATGAGGTGGATGTGGCGCAAAGCGCGGACGAAGGCCTGTTTCTGTATGCCTCCCAACATCCGGATATCGTGCTCCTAGACCTTGGCCTGCCCGACCGGGACGGTCTGGAGGTGCTTTCGGAGCTGCGCCAAAAATCGGATTTGCCCATATTGGTGGTTTCAGCGCGCGGTCAGGAGCGTGAAAAGGTGGCCGCGCTGGATGCCGGCGCTGATGATTACATCACTAAGCCCTTTTTTATGGGCGAGTTGATGGCGCGAATCCGCGTGACGGAGCGCAAGATGGCGTTCACGCGCCCAAGGGAAGCGGAAAACGTCTTTCAATGCGACTGGCTTACCGTGGATTTTGAGCGTCGTCTCGTTTTGGTCGATGGCATGGAGGTGCATCTGACCCCCATGGAATACAAGCTGCTGAGCCTGCTGATTCAAAACCGGGGAAAGGTGCTGACGCACGGGTATATTCTCAGACAGGTTTGGGGATATGAGGAATGCGGCGATACCAAAACGGTGCGGGTGTTTATGGCGGGACTGCGCCGGAAAATCGAGAAGGACACCGCCAACCCCCGTTTTTTGCTCACGGAGGTCGGGGTTGGCTACAGGTTTGTAGGGGAATAACGAATATTTCCTGAATGAAAGACGTGCTTGACATCGTTTGATGGTTGCGGCCGTACACAGCAGAAGCAGGCGGTGTGAAGCAATGCCTAATTTAGAAATTGCTTCACGCGAGAGCAAGAAATATAAAATCTTTGGCAACAAAGAGGATTGTTCCACAAAACAATGCGTGTTAAAGTAGACACATCGACAGGGAACCGCGTGAATGGCATGCGGCCCGCCCGTCCGACTGATGAAAGGAAGGTTTATTACATGAAAAAGCTTGTGAGCATCGCGCTTGCGCTGGTTTTGGCGCTGGGCCTGTTCGCGCCCGCCATGGCGGAAGGGGCCACCCTGAAGGTTGCCGCCATCGAGACCGCCTATGGTTCTGAGATCTGGAACGAGGTGACCGCCGCCTTTACCGAATTGACCGGCATTCCGGTCGACCTGATCACCGATAAAAATCTTGAGGATGTGATCACCGCCAGCATGAAGGCGGGCGACTATCCCGACGTTGTGCACCTGGCCACCGGCCGCCCCGCGGCCCTGACCGAAACGCTCATCAAGGAAAACCTGCTTGAGGATATCACCGACGTGCTGGACATGACCGTTCCCGGCGAAGAAGTGAAGGTCGGCGATAAAATTGCCGGCGGCTTCACCGAGTCCTCCCTGACCAACCCTTACAACGATGGAAAGACCTACATGGCGCCCATGTTCTATGGTCCCTGCGGCCTGTTCTACAACGCCGGCCTGCTGAAGGAAAAGGGCTGGGAAGTGCCCGCCACCTGGGATGAGATGTGGGAGCTTGGCGACAAGGCCGCCGCTGAAGGCATCGCGCTTTTCGCATACCCGACCGCCGGTTATTTCGACGCGTTCTTCTACGCCCTTTTGTATGAAGTGGGCGGCGCCGATTTCTTCACCAAGGCGACCACCTATGCCGAAGGCATCTGGGATACCCCCGAGGCCCAGCAGGCGTTTGACATCGTTGCCAAGCTGGCTACCTACACGGAAAAGTCCGTCCCCTCCAATGCAAACAACGATAACTTCACCAAGAACCAGCAGCTGATTCTGGACAACAAGGCGATCTTCATGCCCAACGGCACCTGGGTTGTTGGCGAAATGGCCGACGCGCCCCGCGCTGAAGGCTTCGAGTGGGGCTTCACCGCGCTGCCCGCCGTCACCGAGGGCGGCGACCGTTACAGCTACACTTGGTTTGAGCAGCTCTGGGTGCCCGCCGAGGCGGTCAATAAGGACGCCGCCAAGCAGTTCGTGGCCTTCATGTACTCCGACGTGGCTGCGGCCATCTTCGCCAAGGCCGGCGCGATTCAACCCATCATCGGCTTCGCGGATACCCTTGAGGGCGACAGCAAGCTCTTCTACTCCATCTATGATAACGGTGCGAAGGCCGCGTTGGGCGCGTTTGCCGCCACCGAGCCTGTCGAAGGCGTAAACTTCGCCGATACGGTGTTTGGTACCGTCAACTCCCTGGTCAGCGGCGACAAGACCGTAGAGCAGTGGGTGGAGCAGATTAAGACCGAAAGCGACATGCTGCGCACGGCGCTCAAGTAAACACGCAGCCTGACTGCTAAACCCGAACCGAGTAGGCCGCGGTGAGTAGAGTTCCTGCTCACCGCGGCGTTTTGATTGCTTGCGCCGCCGGCCTGTCCGGCTGTGGAAGAAGGAGGAACCCACATTGGATAAGCAGAAGGGGCGAAAGCTCTTTATCGCGCTGTGCTGCTCCCCGGCGGTCATCCTGTTCGTTGTGTTCATGGTCGTCCCGACCATCAATGTTTTCAGAATGTCGCTGTACAAATGGGGCGGATTTTCATCAAAAAGGACGTTCGTCGGGCTGGAGAATTTTCAGAAGCTCTTTAAAGACATGAAGTTCATGCAGTCCTTTCAAAACACGGTGCTGCTGATCGTGATCGTCAGCGTGATTACCATGACGCTGGCCATTCTTTTCGCCGCCATCCTTTCACGCGAAAAAATCAAGGGCCAAAATTTTTTCCGCGTTGTTTTCTATATCCCCAATATCCTTTCCGTGGTGATCATCAGCGCGATTTTCAGCGCGATTTATGATGCGAACAACGGCATGCTCAACTCGCTACTGGCGCTTTTCAGAGGTGAGGGCGCGGAACCCATCTACTGGCTGGGCACGCAGAGCATCGTTATTTACAGCCTTGCCGGCGCGATGATCTGGCAGGCCGTGGGCTACTACATGGTGATGTACATGGCCTCAATGGCGTCCATCCCGGAATCGCTGTACGAGTGCGCCAATCTGGAGGGCGCGGGCCGTGTGAACCAGTTCTTCAATATCACCATTCCGCTGATCTGGACGAATATCCGCACGACGCTTACGTTCTTCATCATCAGCAGCATCAATTTGAGCTTTATGTTCGTTAAGGCCATGACCTCCGGCGGGCCGGACGGCAGCACAGAGGTGTTCCTGAGCTATATGTACAAGCAGGCTTACACCAACTCCGCATACGGCTACGGCATGGCTATCGGCGTGATCGTTTTCATCTTCTCGTTTGCGCTCAGCGCGATCGTCAACGCGGTTACGCGGCGCGAGCCGCTTGAATTCTAAGGAGGGCGAATCGAATGAAGAAACTCAGGAGAGAGCGCTTCTCCACGGAAAAGCTTTACCATGTGTTCATTTACCTGGTGCTGGGCATTCTCGCCGTTTCCATCCTTGTTCCCGTGGCATGGGTCTTTATGGCCTCCGTCAAGCAAAACAGCGAGTTTTACGGAAGCCCATGGGCGCTGCCGCTGGGCCTTTACTGGCAGAACTTTGTAGATGCGTGGACGACGGCGCGCATGGGCGAGTTCATGCTCAACAGCGTTTTAACCACCGCGATAGCCCTGGCTATCCTGCTGGTGGTGGCGCTTCCGGCGGCGTATGTATTAAGCCGCTTCCGCTTCCGGTGCAAAAAGCTCCTGAACGTTATGTTCATGGGCGGCCTGTTTATCAACGTCAACTACATCGTCGTGCCGATTTTCCTGATGTTTGTGGACGCGGACAAGGCGCTCAGGGGCATTGGTCTGGGAGGCTTCTTCCTTAACAATATCGTAGTGCTTGCGCTGGTATACGCCGCAACCGCGCTTCCCTTTACGATCTATCTTCTGTCCGGTTATTTCATTACGCTGCCAAAGGCCTATGAGGAGGCCGCATACATCGACGGAGCCTCCTATGCCCGCACGATGACGAAGGTCATTTTCCCAATGGCCAAGCCGAGCATTATCACGGTGATTCTGTTTAACTTCCTCGCCTTCTGGAACGAATACATCATCGCCATGACCCTGCTGTCAGACCCTAAGGGGCCAAAGACGCTGCCTGTGGGCCTGATGAATCTGATGAAGGCGCAGAACGCCGCCGCGCAGTACGGGCAGATGTACGCCGGACTGGTGATGGTGATGCTGCCGACGCTGATTCTCTATATCTGCGTGCAGAAAAAGCTGACCCAGGGCATGACCCTTGGCGGACTGAAAGGATAGGTGCCTTATGGAATATGGTTTGAAGCGGCTGCTTACGCTCCTTTGGCTTGCCTTGTTCCTTTTTTGTTGCTGGCTGGTGATCGACGGGCAGCGCAGCATCGGCTACAGCGGCCTTGGCGAGATGATGCTGGGGCTTGCGGGCATTCTGTTTTGCATTTGGGGCTACAACAAACGAAATCGCTGAGGTGAATGCGGATGAAAAAGGCGGATAAGGCACGCGGACGGGTAACCATCCCCACAGATGTGGACGTTGTAGACGCAACGCTCGCGCTGATGAAGCGCTGGGGCGCTGACGCGCTACGCGACTGCGACGGCACGGATTTTCCCATGGCGCTCAGAGAGGTGGGCGCAAAGGTATACTCCACCTACTATACCACCCGCAAGGATAACGAATGGGCCAGGCAAAACCCAGACGAGGTTCAGCAGTGCTACATTATGACCGGCTTTCACACCGCGACGGAGGAAAGTCTGCGCATTCCGCTGATGCGCGGCATATCGCCCGAGCTGATGCAGGTCAACACCCGCGATGATATCAAGCGCTGGTGGGAGGTTGTTGACCGCACGGCGGGCACGGTTGTGCCGTCCGGCCAATGGGCATATGAGGACGGCGAAGTGGTCGTATCCGGCGCAATGCCGTTTCATGAGTATACGGTCAGCTTTCTGGCCTACCTGATCTGGGACCCGGTACACATGTACAATGCCGTGGTCAACAGCTGGACGAACTTTGAACATCAGATCACCTTCGATGTTCGTCAGCCCAAAACAAAGGCGTTCACCATGGAACGCCTGCGCAGGTTTATCCAGGAGCATCCCTATGTGAATGTGATCCGCTACACGACGTTCTTCCACCAGTTCACGCTGGTATTTGACGAGCTTAAGCGTGAAAAATACGTGGATTGGTACGGCTATTCCGCATCCGTATCCCCGTATATTCTGGAACAGTTTGAGCGCGAGGCGGGGTATCCCTTCCGGCCTGAGTATATTATCGATCAGGGATATTACAACAACCAGTACCGCGTGCCTTCAAAGGAATTTAAGGATTTTCAGGCGTTTCAGCGCCGCGAGGTAGCCAAGCTTGCCAAAGAAATGGTGGATATTACCCACGAATGCGGCAAGGAAGCTATGATGTTCCTTGGCGACCACTGGATTGGAACGGAGCCGTTTATGCCGGAATTTGAAACCATTGGTTTGGACGCGGTGGTGGGCAGCGTGGGTAACGGGTCCACCCTGCGGCTGATCAGCGATATTCCCGGTGTAAAGTACACGGAGGCGCGTCTGCTGCCGTACTTTTTTCCCGATGTTTTTCACGAGGGCGGCGACCCCGTGCGCGAGGCCAAGGAAAACTGGGTCACTGCGAGGCGGGCCATTCTGCGCAAGCCGATCGACCGCATCGGTTACGGTGGTTATTTGAAGCTGGCCTGCCGGTTTCCAGCGTTTCTGGACTATGTGGAGAGCGTATGCAACGAGTTCCGCCTGCTGTATGACAACATCAAGGGAACCACGCCCTACTGCATCAAGACTGTGGCCGTGCTTAACTGCTGGGGTAAAATGCGCGCCTGGGGCTGCCATATGGTGCACCACGCGTTGTACCAGAAGCAGAACTACAGCTACGCCGGGGTGATCGAAGCGCTGAGCGGCGCGCCGTTTGACGTGCGCTTCATAAGCTTTGATGATATTAAGCAAAACCCCGGTGTGCTAACCGGTGTGGATGTGCTCCTGAGCGTCGGCGATGGGGACACCGCGCATACCGGCGGCATCTGGTGGGAGGACGCGCAGGTGACGGCTGCCATACGGCGCTTCGTGTACCAGGGCGGCGGCTTTATCGGCGTGGGAGAGCCCTCCGGGCACCAGTATCAGGGACATTATCTCCAGCTTGCCTCGCTGCTGGGCGTGGAAAAGGAAACGGGCTTCACCCTGAATTACGATAAGTACAATTGGGAAGAGCATCCCGATCATTTCATCCTTGCCGATTGCGGCGAAAGTGTGGACTTTGGAGAGGGCAAGAAGGGCATTTACGCGCTGGAGGGCGCGACGGTGCTTTGCCAGCGCGGCCGGGAGGTGCAGTTAAGCGTCAACGAGTTTGGTCACGGACGCTCCGTGTATGTAAGCGGCCTGCCGTACAGCTTCCAAAACGCGCGCCTGCTGTACCGCAGCGTCCTGTGGGCATCGCACGATGAAAACGAGCTGTATTGCTGGTACAGCGAAAACCCGAATGTGGATGTGCACGCTTATGTGAAGAACAAAAAATATTGCGTGGTCAACAATACCTACGAACCCCAGAAAACGGTTGTTTACCGTGGCGACGGTTCCAGCTTTCCGCTTTCTATCGGCGCAAATGAGATTTTATGGTACGAAATTGACTGACAAATTATTTAATGGCAAAGGCCGCCGCCCTCAGGGGTTGGCGGCCTTTGCCCTGCGGTATTCGCTTGGGGTGATACCCTCGACGCGCTTAAAGGCCTGAGAGAAATAGCTGGCGGAGGAAAAGCCCGTAAGCGAACATACGGCGGATAAGCTGTAATCGGAATGAAGCAAGAGGTGACGGGCCTCCTGAATTCGCCGCTGGCAGAGGTAATGCATGGGCGAAAGGCCAAAATGCCGGTGGAAGGCGCGGGATAGATAGAACTTGCTGATATGTGCGCGTTCCGCAAGCCAGTCCAGCGTTACTTGCTCGGCAAAGCGTTCGTCGATCAGGCGCTTGACCTCGGCGCATTCGCTTGTGCCATGCACGGGAGCGTCTCCGGTAATATCCACCTTGGCGTACCGGCTGGCCTTTGTAAACAGAATTTCCAAAATGCTCATGCAGATGGACAGATACCCCTCGCGCTGTCTGGATACCTCGCGCAGGATATCCTGAAAGTAGGGGAGCAGCTCATGGCTGTTGGAGCGGTCGTTGAGCAGGTAATAGCGGGGCTGTGTGCCCTGCGGGGTTGAAAACCGCACGCCGCTTACCCCGATGACGATGTATTCCAGCATGCCGTCGGGGTCGGACAGCTCCGTGTGCTCTACGGACGGATTGATCAGAAAAAAATCGCTATCGCAAAGGGGTACTTTTTCATCAGCAATTTGCAAAAAACCCTTGCCACGGATGCAATAAAACAACTCCGCGTGCGTATGGCTGTGCGGAATGGAGCGCCACGAGCCGTCGTAGCGGGAAATGGCGCAATAGATCAGCTGGATTTCACCGTCATCCGCAAACGGCTCCTGAATGTCATAACGGATATTTCCCATAACATGCTCACCTCCCGGCGTTCGGGGTCGACGGATGTTCCATTATAGTATGGGCCTGGGTCTGGTGTCAAATGAAATGCGCATGCGGATATGAGGCGGCGCATACAATGCCCATGACAAGGCAAGGCTATTCGTTGAACACAGCATGGGAAGCAATCTACGCCTATGCCAACCCAATCTTTCGCGCGTGAGCGAAGGCAATTTGGAGTCCAAACCCGGAAAAAGACGGGCTTGGACAGACGGGAGGGACGAGCATGGAATACCGGCGGAACCGTTCGGAGAGTCTTGTCAATCCGCCCATCAGAGAGGTGGAGGATCTTGCGTCGGCCACAGAATGTACAGGCCTGACGCCCGCGGCTGTTCGCACCGAAAACGAGGCGGAAAACTACGCGCATCTCTACGCTATTCATGAGCAAAAGCCCGTACAGAACCCGGAGGAATGACAGAAAAGCCAGGCTAAAGGCCTGGCTTTTCTATGAAGCGTGGTAAATGGCAGAAAGCGCGGGCTGACGGAGAACTTTCGGAAAGCTCGTATTGAAAAAAACGGACCGGTGCAGGAACACAGTTACGGCACAAACCTCACACCGTTGCAATGGTTTGAGATATCAAAGCTTATTTGACGAATTTCAACTGCACAATGATGAATCCGGCCTAAGCAATCAAGTTAACTTTTTCGCAAAATTTACTTGATTGCTCGCTCATTTGATATATGGCCGACGAAGCATGAAAAGCGAAATTGTTCATTGGAAATGCTTTTTCTATAAATGGCCGGCTGCTTTTCATCATATTTGATATAGATGCCCAAAGGAATAAAAAAAGAAAATGCCGCGCTAGAAACAAGGATATTTATATGATATAAATAGGAAATATTTACTTTGTGTTACAAAAAGAACAATTCTTCTTTGGAGGATAAAAAGGATGAGAACCATTATCAATGGCGATGCGTATCGATTTATCAGTTCTTGCGATAAAGATTTTATCATCGCGTTTGACGGCGAAATGAACAGGCTTGGCTATACGTGCGGCCAAACGATTGGCGAGGGGTACTGCTGGGGCAGAAAGATGATCATTTACACGAAGGCCGGCGTAAAGAGCAAAAAGTCCTATGCGCGTGTTTATATCCGGGATGACGGCCTTATTCTGCGCATGTATTTCAGCAATGCGGACAAGCACGCGCAGGCGATTGGGCAAGCCCCGGATTATATCAGGAATGCCTTTGTTGGCGACTACGGAACCTGTAAGCATTGCCACAACGAAAAGTCCGGCGGCGCATGCGCCCACAGAAAGACCTATTCGGTTAATGATAAAAAGTATGAGCTGTGCGACGGGTTCGCTTTCTGGTTTTACCAGCCTGATGCAAGGAGATTACCGGAATACATCAAGCTATTCCTCCTGTTTTATCCTGATAAAAAGAGCGGGCCGTGCGTACCTTATAGCGGATGATTAGCCTGATGGCGGAAAGAACATGGGGGAAACCTGCCGTGCCTGATCAGTCTAGCAGCCTGCCGAGGGTTGCCCGCAGCACATCCACATCGATGGGTTTGGCAACATGGGCGTTCATCCCCGCGTCCAGGGACGCCTGAATGTCCTCGGTAAAGGCGTTGGCGGTCATCGCCACAATCGGGATCGTTGCGGCGTCGGGCCGGTTTAACTCCCGAATCGCGCGGGTGGCTTCGTACCCCGTCATTTTCGGCATCTGAATATCCATCAGGATTGCGTCATAGGTTCCCGGGGGCATGCGCGCAAAGGCGTGCAGTACCTGATCTCCGTCCGCGCTGACGATGGATTTGGCCCCGTGCATCTGTAAAAGCTCGCTGAGAAGCTCAGCGTTGATCATATTGTCCTCCGCAATCAGGAAGGTGCGCCCGGCAAGAAGATCCTCCCCGGACGCTCCGGAGCCTTTTTCGCCCCGCTCGTCAACGTCCTTGCGCCTGCGCGCCGTCTCAAACTCCAGCTCTACCCGGAAAGCGGTGCCCTTGCCCACATGGCTGCTAACCATGATTTCGCCGTCCATCAGTTCTACCAGCCCTTTGACGATGCTCAGGCCAAGCCCCGTCCCCTCGACGCGCACGACGCTGGCGTCACGGGCAAACGGCTCAAAGATGCGGGTCAAGAACGTCTCGGACATTCCAATGCCCGTATCACGGATGGTAAACCGGTAGCGGACGCGCTCTCCGACCTCAAGCGCGGGCGTTTCCTCCACCAAAAAATCCACTTGCCCTCCTTCCGGCGTAAACTTGACCGCGTTGGACAGCAGGTTGATGAGTATTTGGCTGATGCGAAGGGAGTCTCCCAGAAAGCGTTCATGCGTTATGGCCAATGGCTGGATCACAAACCGCAGCCCCGCCTCCCTCGCTTGCGGCTCCATAATGGCGGAAAGCTGCTCGATAAGTTCGTAAAGCGATAGCTCCCTTTGGCTTAAGGTGATTTTAGAGCGTTCAATCCGGCTCATATCCAGCACATCATTGATCAGGCTCAGCAGATGCTTGTTTGCGACGGATATTCTCTCAAGGCAGCCCTTCACCCGTTCACGGTCGTCCAGGTAGGCCAGCGCCAGCGTCGTCATCCCCATGATGGCGTTCATCGGCGTGCGGATATCGTGGGACATCGAGGTTAGAAAATCGCTCTTGGCTTGGCTTGCCTCCCTGGCGAGGGCCAGCGCGTCCTCCAGGGCTTTCTTTGAGGCGCGCTCAGCGGCCAGCATGTCTGTTACATCCGCCCTGACGATACAGATGGTACCATGGTTCTGATCCCCCCACAGCACGTTAACCTGCTTGTACAGCAGGCCGCCCTCCCCGGTCCGGCACGGAAATACGAAGTCATACCCAGCCGGCTTTTGCGCAAGCCGGTTAAGCATGGTTTCCAGGCGGAACTGCTCGCGCGCCTCCGGCATGCTCTGCTCCGCGTCGCGGCAGCCGGTAAACGCTCCGGCCGCGCGGCTTAAATCCTCCGTCCTGTAGGGCGGCAGGTTTTCCAACACCATCCGGCGCGTGTACATTGTAAACAGCCCGCTGCCCACATGGAGAAAGCCCGCCAGATCAAAGGTATAGGCGATCATATTGAGCAGGCCCTGCTGCTCCCGCACCGAATCCGTGATGTCCGTGCATACCAGGCAGATCCTGCCCAGCCGCAGGTCGCTGGCGAAAACCGACATGTTTTTGGTGCGGATTTCTCCGTCCTCATCGGTGACGGAATAAGCGACCGTATAGGCGTCCTGCTCCTTCAACCGCCTGATGATCCTGTCCGGCTCCAGCGCTTTTCGGTACTGCTCCCTGTCCCTGGGCACGACGACCGAAGCCGCCATGTGGGCCACCCGCTCGGAATGGCGGCCGTGGGATTGGGGAACCAGACGGGCGTTTTTATTGCTGCTCAGTATCTGATAGGAGTCCTCATGCAGATTCAGATCAACGATATAATCGTGGCTGCTGGAAGAAAGCCGATGCAATATCCGGTCGGAGATCGTCTGCTCGGTGATGTCCGTTACCGTCAGAATTCCCGTGATATCTCCCGTGTCCGGCGTTTCCACCATGTTTACCTTAAAGCGGACGTAACGGCCCCGTTCTTCTCCGGGCAGCTTGATAAAGCAGTCGAGAACCCGTTCGGCTTCCTTTCTGGCAAAGGCGGCCAGCGATGGAGCGTTTAAATAGGTATTCAGGAACGTCTGCCGCTCCTCTTTTTCCACAACCAGGTCCGCGATGCCTGTAAAAAATGCTTCCCGGTTTTCGCCCAGCTTTTCCAGAAGCTTGGAGTCCGTATAATCCTTGATTTCCAAAATTTTGTTCCGCGTGATGTTGCAATGCCCGACGATAAGCGTATCAGGCCCCGGCGCACGGTAATGCTGTAACAGAAGGTTCTCATATTGACGGCGAAGCAGACGGTTTTCCGCCATAGCCTTGCTGATATCCGTATAGACAGAATAAATTCTACGCTGCCCATCCGGCAGTTTCAGCATGGAAAGTGTGCTTTTCACCCACACATAGCCTCCGTCGCCCCGCTTCATACGGGCGGTGAGCTCGCAGTGCCCCTCTCCGCTCTCCATATACGCAAGCAGCTTATTTCGGTTGGTCGTTACGTCGTCCGGATGAAAGCCGGCAAAAATGTCGCCCGCATAAACGGCGTAAGCCTCATCCACGCTCATATGCGTCATGGCGGCAAAACCGTCGGAGATGAACTCCGGCGTCATGACGCCATCCGATTCGCTGCGGATGACCGATATGCCTCCGGGCAGGTTTTCCACGAGGGTCTGGAAGTACAGCTCCAGGCGTTCCTTTTCCAGGCGGGCGGTCACTTCCCCGGTAACGTCCTGAACATATTTGATATAGGCGGGAATCCCATTCCAGTTGCTTTCCTTAAAACGTGTGGTATAAAACCGGCCGGTATTGCCAACCGGCATCGCATGCTCCTGTCCATCCGGCGCATGCGTCCCCAGCGTGCAAAACGCGCATGGCTCGCTTTTGCCAAACAGCGCCGCATAACATTTTTGGCCCGCGCAAACTGGTGTTTCGCCAAAAAGATTGCGGGATTCGTTAACATAGAGCAGCTCGTAGCTAGCCCTATCGATAACATAGATGCCGTCCGCCGTTTCATTGGCGATGCTCTGATACATGTGGCTTTCTTCCGACATGCCGGTATAGACGGCGTAAAACCGCATCGCTTCGGCCGGCGGACCCATGCGCCGTCCGTTTAAATGGATCCATCCCAACGTTCCGTCCTTTCGGCAAACCCGGTAGGAAATATCCAGAATCCCGCCGCTTTCCAGCGCTGCCTGCCCCGCCCCGAACACCCGGGCCCTGTCCGGCTCATAGATATTGTCCAGAATGCCCTGAGGGAAGCTTTCGTTATACTCCTCCCTCGTGTGGCCTGTGAGCGCGGGAACGCCGTCGGACATGAACAGGGGAGTCACCCGTCCGCCATCCACCCTGTAGCTGGCGATGCCGCCGGGGATGGAGTTGACGAGGTGATTCAGCTCCATCTGCGTATCTCTGAGGGCGGAAATGTTGTGGAACACGCAATGAAGCAGGGGATAGCCGCTGTCCTCCCCGATTTGTTTTGCCTGGATGTGCACCCATACGATATGCCCGTCGCGGTGCAGCTTGCGAAACTCGAAGTCCGCCACCGTATGGGTTTTAATCGCCGTACGCAGCTTTTCCACCACCATGGCGGTATCCTCAGGATAGGTAAGCTTCGCCGCGTCACCCCGGGTTAGTTCCTTATATTCTTCCACCGTATAACCGGACAGCTCCGGCACGCCGTCGGAAAAAAACATGGTTTCAAAGATGCTGGAAACCCGGTAAATCGCCACGCCGCCGGGAATCGCGTTGATGATGTCCTGCATCTTTTCACCAGATCCGGTCAGCTCCTCCTCCAGCCGTTTTTGCTCGCTAAAGTCGCTGTATACGCCATAAAGAAGCCGCTGGCCGGCCTCGTCAGCCCCGAACGAGCCATCCAGTCGAATCCAGCGGTATTCGTTCCTTTTGTCGTTCCACAAGCGATAAATATGCTGTATGACGCCGCCGCTGCGGGAAACCTCTTCGATTTTTTCCTGAAGCGGGGCAAGATCCTCCGGGTGCACGCCCAGATAATTCGTCTCCCGCTCCACGCTACGGATATGCTCCTGCGAATACCCTGTCATTTCATAAAACGCCTGGTTGTGAAAGACAGGAATGATCCTAGACCCTTCAAGTCGGTAAACGCACAGGCCGCAAGGAAGGCTGCCAAGGGTTGTTCTGAGATCCTTCTCAGCCTTCCTGTGGTTTTCCTTCTCACGCTTTTCATCCGTAATATCCAGGAAATATTCGATGTGCGCGGGTTCTCCGGCCCAGTCGATGAGCTTCCCGCTGAGCTGATAAATGCGGTGGTTGCCGGGATGATGGTATTCCCGAACCCTGAGCTCGGTTCGGCTCATTTCCCCGGCATGGCAAGAGGGGCAGGGCTTGTCAAAGCCCGCGACTGCATAGCAAGCGGCGTCCGTCCGTCCAGCCTCGGGAAAAAGCTCCCTCGCAAGCCGGTTTGTATACAGCAGTCGGTAGTCGCGGGTTGCGCTGACAAATACAGCTACCGGCGCATTATCCAGAACCGCCTTCAACTGGTTCATGGACAAACTATCCTTCGTTGTCATTCCTGACCGCCTCCCATAAGGTTCGCCCTGAAGCCGTCCGCTTTCTGAAATTCCCCCTCGATGGCCTGATACAGCGCCGGATAATCCTCGCGCGGCTCACCATTGCGAAGCGGCTCCACGATCGCACAGACCGCCTGATACAGAGGCGTCAGCCCCATATTGCCCACGACGCCCTTCAGGGTGTGAGCCGCTTCGAAGGCGCTCCGTAAATCGCCCCTGTCAAGCGCTGTGCCCAGCTGCCGGAGGTTTTGATCGTCAAACAGCATGGCAAGCAGCCTTACATATAGCGCTTCATTTCCCATAAAGCGGTTCATCGTCGTTTGGTAGTCCGCTCCGTAGGCCTCAAAAAGCTCTTTGAAATTTATCATTTTGATGCATCCTTCCCGTTATTAAAATCAACCGGCGCCGGAGCGGCGAACCCTGCCGGCGAGCGTTCATTCCGGCTGTCTCCGCCTTTGATCAATGCCTCGAACGCCCGTACCGGCATAGGCCTGGCCAAATAGTATCCCTGCGCGCAGTCGCAGCCGATCTCGCGCAGCCGCTCCAACTGCTTTTCGGTTTCAACGCCTTCCGCTACAACGCTCAGCTTCATCGTTCGGGCCAGATTGATAATAAACTGCAAAATCCCCTCGTTGGAGGGAACGTCAATTTCACTTTGAATGAATTTCAGATCCAGCTTCAGGATATCCACAGGCATTTTGCTGAGCATGTTGAGGGATGAATAGCCGCTGCCGAAATCGTCCATTTCAATGATAAAGCCCAGCTTCCGAAGGCGGCCGACCGTGTCGATAATCTGCTGCGGGTTTTCCGTATAAGCGCTTTCGGTTATCTCCAGATGCAGAAGCGACGGGGACAGCCTGTATTTTTGAATGGTATCCGACAGGTATTCCGTCAAGTCGGCGTGGTAGAGATCTGCGCGCGATACATTGACGGAGATGGGCAGGAACGGGTTCCCGCTGTCGGCCCATGCCTTCAACACCCCGCACGTCCTGTCCCAAACATATCGGTCCAGCTTTGAGATAAAACCGTTTTGCTCAAACAGCGGGATGAATTCAGCCGGCGGCTGGAGTCCCCATTCCGGATGATTCCATCGCACCAGCGCCTCGGCGCCGGCCAGGGCGCCGTCAGACAGCCTGTATTTGGGCTGGAGATAAATCTCAAACTGTTTTTCAGCCAGGGAGGATTCCATGCTGTCCGTGATCGCCTGCTTGTGTAGCCAAATGCTTCTCAGCTCATCATCGTATAAGGCGAAGTATTTCCCATACTGTCCCTTGATGCTTTGAGCGGCCAAAAGGGCGCGGTCATACATCTGCTCCACGGTCGCGGCAGCGCCGCATGCCGCGTAAATACCCCATTTCATCACCACGTTTTTTGAGTCGGACAGGGTGTTTACGTCCGCAAGGGCGCGCGCAAACATTTCATCCGTATACACCCACCCGTGCTCCAGCAGGCAGCCAAACCGGTCGGCGCTTAAACGGCCGCAAATGCCCCTGCCGTCCAGAAGATTGGTATAAAGGTCCGCGATGCCGCAAAGCAGCCGGTCCCCGGCCGCCATGCCGAAAATATCATTGATCATTTTAAAATTTTCAATGTCGGAGCAAATAATGTCGTATTCCGTATTGGGGTTTTGACGGAGAATTTCCTTTACGCGCTCAAAAAAGAAAGTCTTGCTGTAAAGCCCCGTCAACTGGTCGTATTTGAACAGGTTGATCATTGCGGCGGTTTCGCGCAGGTTGATAATGCCGGCAACGCGGTGTAGAATAATTTGCGGCTTGTAGGGCTTGACCACAAAATCGGCCGCGCCGTGGGCCAGAGAGGCCACTTCGTCGGATTCGCTGTCGCTTTGCGTCGTGACGATGACGGGAATGGAAGTAAAAGCCGGATTTCCCTTCATACGGGAAAGAAAGGTATAGCCATCCATAACGGGCATGACGATGTCCAACAAAATGAGCGAAATGTCTTCCCCATACTGCGCCAGCATATCAAGGGCCTGCCGGCCGTTTTCCGCCTCCAAAACATTATAGTCAGGCAGAAGAATCTGACACAGCAAGGCCCGGTTGAGCGGGTTGTCCTCCACCACTAAAATGTTTTTCTTCGCGCTCATCATCGGAAAAATCCCCTTTTCAGCCATCCGCCGGCGCGCCGCCTGGCGCTCGCGGGCCACCTGTAAAGTCTGTCCGGGACGTGCGTATTTCCGGGACAGGGGCTTCAGGATAGACACCTTCACGGGGAAACCGTACCGTATACCGTCATACCCCGCCGGCGGCGGTGTCGGAAAACATCCGCAAATCCATTCCGGTAGCCTTCGCTGCATGGTAAGCACGAATAAATGCTGGCCGCATGCACTCTTAAAAGCAGTATAACAAAATACGGCAAAAATAGCAACCGCCCTCACCGGTGTCCGAGTTGCCCAATAAATACAGAAGGATAAAGGAAAATCCACGTGGGAAAGCGAAAATGAGTGAGATGATAAAAGAAACAGATCATCAGCCGCAGCGGCGGCATTCCGCTTGGGAACAGGCGCCTAACCCATTCGTCGCTTATCTTCCCCAAGGACCTGTGAGGTATCAGGAATGAAAGACTACCGCATTACCTCCGGCATGATTCATCCAAGCATTCGCCTTACGGGCCGTATCCTCCGGCGGATACTTCATTTCAAAAGCGAAACAACCTTCGTTCGTCTGCAGCGGCTTATGCCCGCCGCGCGAAGGCTTATAAGGCCAAAAGGCTTCTGTTGCGAGCAACAGACCGTCGCCGTGCCGGGCCATTCCCGGCTTCGGCTGTTGATTTGCCGCCCGCGCAAGCCCAGGCCGGAGGCCGTAGGCCTGCTTTGGCTTCACGGAGGAGGGTATGCCATCGGAACGCCGGAACAGGATTTCAGCTTTATCCAAAAGTTTATCGCCGCCGCCAATTGCGTGATCGTATCCCCGGATTACAGGCTTTCCGTTCAATCGCCCTATCCGGCGGCGGTCAGCGACTGCTATCAGACCTTGCTCTGGATGAAAACGCACGCGCGGCTCCTCGGCATCCGGCTTGACCAGCTGTTTGTAGGCGGCGACAGCGCGGGCGGCGGGCTAGCGGCCGCCGTTACCCTGATGGCCCGCGACAGGGGCGAGGTGAGCGTCGCGTTTCAAATGCCCCTATATCCCATGCTGGACGACCGGATGATAACGCCCTCCTCCCGGAATAACGACGCCCCTGTCTGGGATACTCGGGCCAATAAGGCCGCGTGGCGGTTGTATCTGGGCGATCTGTACGGCACAGACACCGTCCCCGTCTACGCCGCTCCGGCTCGGGAAACGGATTTCCGGGGACTGCCGCCCGCCTATACCTTTGTAGGAGAACTTGAGCCTTTTCGGGATGAAACGGCGCAATATATATCCCGGTTGAATGAGGCCGGTGTTCAGGCGGAAATGGACGTGTATCCGGGTTGCTTTCACGCGTTTGATATCGTTTGTGCGCACGCGTCCGTTGCGCGGCGCGCGGCACGGCGGTATGTCGAGCGCTTTCAGCACGCCGCCAAAACCTGTTTTGCCAGGCAGCCGGATGAGATGGATATGTAGTCCGATACGCTTCATGAAACCCGGGAGTGAGCTGCGCAAGCCCATCTCCTCCGGCGCTTTTTCCCTTGACAATTCCCGGCCGGAAGCATAATATGAACGTTGTTCATATTTGGGAGGAGTTGATGGCTGATGAAGGTACGGCGTAAGACCCTGCTGATCGTCGCGGGGTTTGTATGGTTTTTTGCCGGGCTTAATATCATGAAAATTGGGGCGGAGGCCTCCCGTGGGCAGTGGAGTTGGCTGATGCTTGGATTGGCGGCGTTGACCTTTGCGCTCTTTCATAACGTTGTTTTTCGCCGGATGGTCAGAAAGCATACGCGCAGGATTACCAGCTATCAGGAGGAAAGAATGAGCGTCTTTCGTTTTTTTGATCGCGCCGCCTATTTAATTATGACGGTGATGATCGCGGCGGGGGTTTCGCTGCGCGCCTTTCACTGGTGGCCGGATGTGTGTATCGCTACGTTTTATTCCGGATTGGGCCTGTCGCTGGTTGTCGCGGGCCTCAGCTTTCTGCTGCAATACAGGCGCTATTGCAAAGCAATGACGGCGCGAGCCTAAAATGGACACTCTGGCGGAATCAAACCGGGCTCCAAAACGAATGATGCGCGTGCCGACAGCGGTACGCGCATCATTCGTTATAAACTGTTAACAACCCCAGGGAACGCTTCTGCGGTTTCCTCTTCTTTTTTCATGCGCCCGCGTGCCGGCTAAGCCAGCGCCGTTCGCAGCGCCAGGGTTTCACACGCCTGCCAGACAAGCGTCTCTCCGCTTACGCACAGGTCCTCGCGCCCAATCCATTTTACATCCCGCAACGCAGGGTCGAGGGTCAGGCGGCTTGTAACGGGATGGTTTGCGTGGTTGATCAGCAGATAGACCGCCTCGCCGTCCTCATCGCACACCAGGCGGCTTACCTCGATGTTGGCGCTTTCAACGCGCACGGGCCGGCTGACGCGGCTTTCTTGCACGATATACTCAAGCACGCGGTGCAGAGGATGCGTCTCGAACACGTTTTCAGCGCATGCGAGCAGGCCGTCCGTCCATTGCATGGCAAGGAACCACGCGCCGCCGTTGCGCGTCAGAAGCGGCATGCCGTCCTCAAAGCTGGCCAGCACACCGGCCTGGCGGGCTTCAGTCTCCAGCCGCATTGTGGCGGCGCTGCCGGCGGGTACCGCGCCGTGCCACCGGGCAGGCGATTGCACCTCCAGGCCAAAGATATCCCTAAAATAGACATTCAGCCCGCTATTGCCGTCAAACAACCAAAACAGCCGCCCGCCGTCCCGCACATAGGCGCGGAGGCTATCCCAATAGCTTGTGGTGAATCCCGATGTGTCCGCGATTACGAGCAGCTCGTAGCCGTCCGCGGGCATACCTTGCCATAGCAAATCCACCGCGACCCCGCATCCCTTGAGAAACACATAGGCAAGGTATACGCGCTGGAAGGACAGCGGCATGTGCTGGTAATAATCGCGCGGCACCACAACAGCCACGCGGGCGTGCTCGCGGCGGTAACGCGCAAGCCCCAACGCCTCCACGGCTTTGGCAAAGCTACGCAGCTCCTCTCCGCTGGGCTTTACGCGCCCGTCCACCGTTACCACGCCAAAAGAGGGTTCCAGCACGTACTCCTCCAGCGGACGCTGATGCCAGATGGCGGGGTCGAAGTCGTTCATAGCCCAGGGCAATACGCCGTTGCTTCCCTCCGCAAGCTGCCCGTACAGGCAGGCGCGGTAGTAACGGCCTATGACCGCCTCCGAAAACATCACGCTGCTGAAGCCCGGCGCTTCGCAGGTCATGACCGCGTTGCCATACGGGCGGTTAAACGCCACGTAGAAGGGCAGAAAATAATTGTTGCGCAGGCAGTCCGCCCGGTCCGGGCAGAGATCCAGCGGATAACAGGTAACCGCCATTAAATCCAAAATTTCCGCCATGTCCAGCTCGTGATAGCCAAAATTGGCCGACGCGATATGGCCAAAGCCAAGCGTGACCAGGTGGTTTGGGTCCGCTTCCTTTACGCCGTCGTACAGCGTGCGCACCCAATTGCGCAGGTCGTCCCGGTTGAAGGGCCATTGCTCCGCGCCGGGGTTGCGGCAGTAAAATTCCGGCTCGTCGCACAAATCCCACATCAGGATGCGCTCCTCGTCACGGTAACGGCTCACGAAGCGGCGGATATGGTCGCGCGCGACGCCCACCATATCCCCTGTGAAAAAGGGGCGGCCGCCGCGGAAGGGCACGTCGTAATCCTGTGTCGCGATACCGACCAGAAACCAGGGCATCAGGTACATGTCCAGCTCGCGGCACCAGTCCAGGAACCGGTCGAACATCGGAAAGATATCCTCGTTATACACCCGTTCCTCGGGCTCCATGAACCCCCAGTTCATGGGGATGCGAAGCGCGCGCACGCCAAGGCTGGCGGCAAGCTTCAGGTCCCTGTAAATCACCTCGGGCCTGAAATCCTCCCAGAAGTTGGTGCAGATGTAGGACGCTACATAGTTGATGCCGACGGGATAAAAAGGCGCGCCCTCCCTGTCCCGCAGGCGAAGGTTTTCATCCAGGGTTACAAAAGCCATCCCGGTCACTCTCCTTTCATGATGATAAAGGGAGGCGTCGGAGGGGTGTAACCCTCCGACCTAAATCCGTATCGGCCGGCTTTGCCGGGTGGGCGTCAGCCCTTGACCGCCCCGGTTACCATTCCCTTGATAATCTGCTTGCTGAAAATGAAGTAGATCAGCGAGGCGGGCGCGAGCGCCACCAGCATGCCGGTGATAATTTTGGGATAATTGGAGCTGTACTGCCCGTTGAGCACGGAAATGCCCAGAGGAAGCGTGCGCAGCGATTCGTCGTTAATCAAAATCAGGGCGAAGCTAAACTCATTCCAGTAGTTGAAAAACTGAATGATTCCCACGGTCGCAAGAACGGGCAGGCACATCGGCAGCACGATGCGAAACATCGTTCCCGTAAAGGTGCTGCCGTCGATACAGGCCGCTTCCTCCATGGACACGGGAAGGGAACGGACATAGCTTTGAACCAGAAAAATTGTGACCGGCAGGCCGAAGGCGATGTAGGGAATAATCAGCGTAAACCACTGGTTGGACAGGTGCGCGTTTTTAAACAGCACGTACATCGGCACCATCAGCGCATGCACGGGAATCAGCATGCCCAGCAGGTAGTAAAATACAAGACCGCCCTTTGCCTTGAAGGAAAACCGCCCAAGCAAATATCCCGTGATAAATCCCAAAAGCAGCACGCCGGCGAGCGATAAAAACGTGATGTACAGGCTATTGAGCATATAGCTGGGCAGGTTGGTGCCAAACAGGATATCCTCGTAGTTGCCAAGATATAGGCTCTTTGGCAGCGCGATAATATCTGCGTTAAACTCCGTGGATACCTTAAAGGAGGAATACAGCATCCAAACCAGCGGAAAGATGCAAGTGATGGAAAAAATCCAGATCACTGCGTTTGAAAGCGCGGCCGCCGTGCCGCGGCCTACGCGGTAGGCCAAATCCGTACGCTTTTGCTTTGCCATGCTACGCATCCTCCGATCCGCCCACACGCGTGGCCAAATATCGGCTGACTGCCGTAAGCAGCAGACTCAACAGCAGAATGCCGATGGAAAGCGCGCTGCCATAGCCCATCTGGTGCCGCCGGAACGATACGTTGTATGCATACATCGCCACAACGCTGGAGGCCGTGCCCGGCCCGCCCCCCGTCATAACGTAGATATGGTCGAAAACCTTCATATTGCCGGATACGCACAGCATTACGCAAACGACCATCGCGTTTTTGATCAGCGGCAGGGTAATGCTTACGGCCCTTCGCCAGCCGGACGCGCCGTCGATTTCGCTCATCTCAAAAATCTGCGGGTCGATACCCGAAATAGCCGAGAGGATAATCACCAGATAAAAGCCGATGTACTGCCACACCAGCGGGATCGTTACCAGCCAGATCGCCAGGCTGGGGTTGGTCAGCCACGATTGCACGGCGCTTTCCATCCCCACCGCGCGCAGAAAGTAGTTAAGCAGCCCGTAATGATAGTCGAAAATAATGGACCAGATATAGCCGACGATAACCGCTGATATCGTCACCGGGAAATACCCCAGCGTGCGGTGAAGCCCTTTCAGGCGCACCAGCTTGGAATTAAGCAGCATGGCGAAGAAAAATGCCAGACCGATTTCGCCAATCAGGCAGATACCCGTAATCAGCAGGTTGTTGCCAAAGCTCTGCCAGAACACGGGATCCTGCCACAGGCGCAGGTAGTTGTCCACGCCCACATAGGTCATTTTGCTGCCGCCCGCCCAATTGAAAAAGCTGTAATACAGCGCGCGCAGAATGGGGATGGGCACGCTGAAGGTGTAAATCGCCAGCGCGGGCAGCAGGTACAGCGCCAGAGTGGTTTTTCTGGGCCGAATGGCAGTGTTCATCAGGAAGCCTCCCTTATGGAATAAAAGGAGGGCTCCGTACGAAAGCCGGTTCTTCGACGGAGCCCTCCATGCTTTTTGATTACGGCAGCATATCCTGCGCCGCCTGGATTTCAGCGGCCAGGTCCTCGGGGGACTTGGTGCCGCTTAACAGCTCCTGCAAGCCGTTGTTCATCACGTCGATGACGGATGCGTCCATCTGCGCGTCGTAGATGGGCACGATCACGGCGCTTTCCGTAACGGTCAGGTATTCCTGCGTGATGGAATCAAACTTGGTAAGGTCGGGGTTTTCCAGCCGGATGGCGCCGATGCCGCCAAACTGCTCGGCGTAGCGGGTGGAGAATTCGGGGCCGGTCAGGTACAGCGCCAGCTTGATCGCTTCCTCGCGGGCCGCGCCCTCCAGCTTGTTGTTGACGCTCAGGTACCAGCCGCCGCCGCCGGAAAGGCTGTTCGTCTCGCCCTTGGGCGTGCCGCTGTTGGGCAGAAGCGCCATTTTGATGCTGCCAAGCAGCTCGCCGGCGTTCTCCTGCAGGTAGGGCAGAGCCCAGTAGCCGTCCACCAGCGTGGCGGCCTTGCCCTCGGCAAAAAGCTGCTGCGCCTGGGCGGTGGACAGGGCGTTAAAGTCGGGGTTGAACACGCCTGCGTCCGCGATCTGCTTACAGCAGGCAAGCGCGGCTACAAAATCCTCGTCGGTGAACTTCGCGTTGCCGTCGCGGGCGATGATGGAACGGGTCCAGTCGGTGCCGGTGAAGCGGTCGCCGATGGTGGACATCCAGCAGGACTGGAAGTTCCACTTGCCCTTGTTGGCCTGCGCAAAGGTGTACACGCCCAGCTCGTCAAACTTCGCCTTGGCGGCAAGCACATCTTCCCACGTGGTGGGGAAAGCGTCGTAGCCCGCCTGCTTCCACAGGTCGGCGTTGTAGTACACATAGCCGGAGGCCGAGAACTGAAGCGGCGTGCCGTAAATGCTTTCGCCAACCATCACGGGGTCGAAAATGGTTTCGCGGTAGCTGTCGTAGTAGCCGCTGTCCTTAAGCGCGCCGGAGAGATCGGCCAGCATTTCGCTGTCGGCAAAATTGGGAATCCAGGAGCCCAGCGTGCAGAAGATATCCGGCAGGTCGTCCGCAGCGGCCTGCGCGGGCAGCTTGGTCTGGTAATCGTTGTTGTTCATCTCAACGATGTCGATTTCCACATTGGGGTTTTGTTCCATGTATTCCGCGAGAAGGGCGCGGAATACCTTGGATTCGTTGCTGCCTTCCTCCTCCTCCTTGGTAAAGTAGTGGGAGAACGTCAGCTTAACGGTCTCCTTTTCCTCGGCAATGGCCAGAAGCGGCATAGCCAGCATCAGCGTCAACACAACGGCCACCAAAGCCTTCAGGGTTTTTTTCATGGTAAGTCTCCTTTCGATTTTTCGGCTTTCGCCTGATCTGTTTTGATCATAGGCCTTTTTTGGCTGGAATAAAAGGCCGATTTTTGACCATCTGGCACCGCTTGAGTGGGCGGTTTGGGGATATCGCGCCGCCCGTGCGTCGGAAATATCCCTTTTGCTTTACTTTTATCCCCGTTCCTTGTCCGGTTGCTTCCTGCGAAATGGAAAGGCGGTTGACACGCCGCGCGCGGTTGGTTAACATAGAAACAGTATATATGAATGAAATAACCGGAGGGAACCGCGCGATGCGCAAGGGAAGCCTGAAATCCAAGTTTTTGTGGCTGACGCTGCTGGTCATCCTGGTGCCGCTGCTGGTAACCAACAGCGTGGCGATTTCCATGCATAACGACCTGTTGCGCGACAGTATGCGCACGCTTGCCTATCATAACATACAGCATGTGGGCCTGACGATGCAAATTTTTGTACAGACCGCCAACGAGCTATCCACCGACATGATCGGCAACGAAACCATCCGCGCCTATCTGCTGGCGGCTGAGGAGGGGGACGATCCGGAGGCCGCGGCGCGCGCCGCGGGGGTGCTGGCGGGGTTTCCAATCTCCAGCCAGTTCATCAGCAAGGCGACGGTGTTTCCAATTACGGGGCGGCCGATTAACAACAATTACTATTCAGGGCTCACGCTAAACAACGGCCAGCGGGAACGGGCGCTCGCGCTTAAGGGGCACCTGTTTTGGGTGCTGGAGGAGAACCAGCAGGGGGAGCAAACGCTCTCGCTGGTCCGCTCCGTACGGGATGTGCGCAACTTCAACCATCAGATCGGCTTTGTTAAAATCGCGCTGAACATGACCTCGCTGCTAAACGTGCTGGCCGCGCCGGACGATCTGGAGCAGACGGGATATACGCTTTTGGATGAGGCCGGACGGATTGTGCTGAGCACCGATAGCGAAAAAACAGACGCGGAGGAGCTGGCGGCCATGGCGCTGCGCTGCGGAAACGGCAGCCTGTGGGAGGATAACCAGTACTGGGCGGCATGCGCGATTGAAAAGACCGATTGGGTGCTGCTTGGGCGCTCGCCCGACCAGGCCTCGGTTTCCTTCCGCCAGACGCTGGCCCGGACGCTGACGTTCGCCACGCTCCTGTGCGTCGTGGTATGCTTCGCCATTGCCGCGATTTTTGCCAACCTGGTCACCAAGCCGCTTCGAAAGCTGGGCGATATGATGGCGACCGTGTCCGACGGAGACTTTTCGCAGAAGGCGGAGGTGGGCGGCTTTTCCGAGCTTACCATGCTGACCGGGCAATTCAACCGCATGAACGAAAAGCTTGATTTTCTATATAACGAGGTGCTGCGCAAGGAGCTGCGGGTTCGTGAGGCGGAGCTTTCGGCGCTGGTATCGCAGATGAATCCGCATTTTTTGTATAACATTCTGGATACGCTGTACTGGATGGCCAAGGCCGGTCGCACGGAGGAAGTGGGGGAGATGGTGTCCAGCCTTTCCAGGCTGATGCGCCTTTCCCTTAGCGGCGACAGGGAGGGCTTTGTATCGCTCCAAACGGAGCTGGAGCAGATCCGCTGCTATCTTTCCATCCAGCGCATCCGCTTTGGCGATCAGATTTTGTTTGAACTGAACGTGGAGGACGGGCTTCTGGATTGCCAGGTGCTCAAGCTGATTTTGCAGCCGCTGGTGGAAAACGCCATCCAGCACGGCGTGCATCCCGTGGGCGGCGGCGAAATCCACGTGCGGGTATTCTCCGGGGATGGTCTGTTGGTTTACCGCGTGTCCAACACCGGCCGCGTGCTTCGCGCGGAGGAGATTGAAACCTGCCTGCGCACGGAGCCTTTGGGGCGCAAAGGTTTTGCGCTGAAAAATATCAACGACCGCCTGTGCCTGACCTATGGCGCGGAGCATTCCCTGCGCTATGGCCACGAGGACGGCATGACCTATTTTGAGGTGGTTCAGCCCATCGTGCGCCAGGAAGGAGGAGAGCCGTTTGTATAAGCTGATGGTCGTGGATGACGAGCCGATTATCCGCTCGGGTATCCGCTACTCCATCCCATGGAGCGAGCTGGACGCGGAGGTGGTGGCCGAGGCAGGCAACGGTCTGGACGCGGCGGAAAAGGCCGTAGCGGTGCAGCCGGATATCATTATCACGGATATCCGCATGCCTATGATGGACGGGCTGGAGCTGATCCGCCATGTGCGGGACCGGCTGCCCTATACCCATTTCATCCTGCTTTCCGGCTACAGCGACGTGGCTTATTTAAAGCAGGCCATCAGCATGGGCGTACAGGAATACGTATTTAAAAACGCTAATTATGAAGAGATTGTGGCGGCTGTCCGCAAGGTGACCGCGTTGATTGAAAAGGAACGCGAGCTGCGCAACCGTTCCATCCGGCGGGATAACCTGCTTGACGAAAACCTGGCGCTGATCCGTTCCACGCTGATGCAGCAATTGCTGACCGGCGGGCCGGAGGGGCTTTCGGATCGCCTGCGCGAACTCGGCGTAACGCTGGAAGGGCCCCGCTTCTGCCTGCTGGCGGTGCCCGGCGCGGCGGCCCAGCGGTGGCAGACGGTTGCGCGGCTAAACGAGCTGCTTGCGGGCTACTCGCCGTTTATTACCTGCGGGGAGGGGGGCGTCGTTACGGCGGTGCTCAACCTGCCTGAGGATGTGGACCTGGCGGCGCGCTTTAGCGGCTTGAAAAGCGCGTTGCAAGGCAAGGGCGCAGCGCCTATGGCGGTGGTCTGCTCGCCCGTGCTGACCTCGGCGGCGGAGCTGGTCGGCGCCCGCACGCTGGTTTTGGAAGCGCTGGACGCGCTGTTTTGGTTTTCCGGGCAGCCGCTACTGATTGCCGACCGCCATGTGTCCGCGCCAATTCAGCGCGCCGATCTGTTCGCGCTGGAGGGCCGGTGCATCGCGGCGTTTGTGAGCAAAAGCAACGCGCGCATGCAAAGCGACCTGAAATGCTATTTCTCGTTTTTACAAAGGCACTGCCTGCCCCGCAAGGACTTTCTGGCCTCGGTCACGCGTCTGCTGGTTTCCATTAACGCGCTTGAGCAAAACGAGGATATCCTTCGCTTTATGGACGAAATCGAGCTGATGGGATATGAGGAAATTTTTGACCGCATCGGCGAACGCATTTGGCTGGGCAGCCAGCATGCCGACAGCAGGCGTGATTTGGCCGATCAGGCGAAGGATTACATCGCCGCGCACCTGACCGAGAGCCTGACGCTGGAAAGCGTGGCCGGGAACATGTATATCTCACCCGGCTATTTGAGCCGGTTGTTTAAAGAAAAAAACGGCGTCGGCTTCAAGGAATATGTACAGGAATGCAGACTTAACCGCGCCAAGGAGCTGCTTGCCGACCCGAAGCTGAAAACCTATGAAATCGCCACTATGTCCGGTTTCCGTGATTATAAGCATTTCTCCCAGACCTTCCTGAAATGTTGCGGCTGCAGCGCCAGGGAATACCGCAAAGGCTGTAAGCCGCCGGGAGATACGCGGTAGGCGGCAGCGTTCACGCTTTTATTTGATTCCGTAAATGACACCCAGACGGCCAATCACAAACCGTGTGTTTAAAAAAGCGGGAACGCCCTCCATGTGCCGGCTGTCCGCAAAATGAAGCTCCTTTACACAGGGCTTTAAAAGCTCCAGGAGCGTTTCAATACTCCCGTAAATATGTGCGGCGTAAAAAACATCCTGAAACACAAACGCGCCGCCCGGCTTTATGACCCTGAGCGCCTCCTTAATCAGCGCCGGTTTATCCGGTTGAGTACGCACCTCGTGAAAAACGAGGTTGCTGATAGCGGCGTCGAAAGCGTCGTCGGCATACGGAAGCTTTGCCGCATCCGCCCTTTCAAACCGTACACGGGACGCGACGCCTTCCAGCGTAGCGTTGCGCTCGCACTGCTCCTGGCTGTAATACCAATCCTTACCCCAGAAATCAATGCCGGTAACGCAGAGCTTTGGAAATTTTTTTGCGGCCTTTACGCTCATCGCGCCGCTTCCGCAGCCTATATCCAGCAAAGAACCCTCTTTGTTTACGGATAGACCGTCCAAACGCGTTACGACGCTGTCGAGCACTTTGCTCTGCGCCTTTCCCCCCCGGTAGGAAAGCGCGGTTTTGGCAAGGGAAAGATAGACGGTAAAGCTTAAAAAAGCGGCGGTTACGCAAAGCGCGGGGATTAGCCAAACTGCCGGTGCATGCCACAGAAAATGGGAAACCGCCGTAAGCATTCCCAGGAGCGCCGTTGCCGCCGCCCCCTTAAGAATAGGCCTCATGGACACCCAGCTTGCGTATTGAACCTGATTTTTCATAGTTGAATTTTCTCCTTTCGCGCTAAAAGCGCCATGTGTTCCATTTGCATTATCGAAGCGCTTCGCGCAGCCAACGAAGCGATTTTTCCCTCAGGGAAACCAGCGTCCGCCGTTTCTCGTCCCAATCGACGTTTTCATTGTGAAATTTCAATTGGAACAGATTGAGGACAGATTCGATTCTCGCGTTTTTGCACGACGCACGGCGTGGATTATCCCGCAGAAAAACATGAAAATTCCGTTCCATTATGATTGAAAATACCGTACAGTGAAAGGAATCCGTAAACACATAAGCAGCCCGCGACAAATAGCCGAGCCATTGCGCCGGTGAAAGCCCATCCAGTATATCATACGGCTGCTTATACGCCTTTTGGGTAACCGCGGCCACTTTCAGCCGCATGTCCGTCCGGCCTGCGAACGCGCGCACTTCACGCCAATAGCGCGGGTGGTCGCCAAGAAAATAGCAGAAGATATAGGGCGGATCGTTTTCCGTAACCGCAATGGGCCGGGCGGCATACGCCTCCCACTCCTCCCGGGCCAACAGGCAAACCGGGTCAAGCAGCACGGGAATATCATTGCGGTGAAGCAGACTTCCCAGCAACCGCGCGCCCTGTGGCTCACGTACGGAAAGGTGCTGAAAATTCGCTAACAGAGAAGTGATTTGCTTGGCCTTATGCCTTGAACGGATGACGCTCACACCCAAGCTGGGCGCATAGGCAATCCGCCGCTGTCCTTCGGATGCGAACGGAAGAAAATAAACGGGATTAAACCAAACAGGCGACCATATTTGGTCGCTTCCACAGATCAAAACGTCAAACGCCTTTGAGGCGGCTTCCACGGCCGCGCTATTGCGAAGAATCCGGGTTACGCGCAGATCCTCGCTATAAAAAGCGCGAAATGCTGATGACCTGTCTCTGGCGCCCGGATGTCTTTTTTTTACAAGGCGCTTATTTACTCCCATAAGCAGCAATGCGGGGGAATTGCGGCTTGTGATGAAATTTTTCAGCCGTTCCTTTGTGTCCGGCGTATAGCAGAGATGCTTAACCTCACGGGACCATGGCGTAAGAATTCTTTGCAGAGCAAATGCCTGTAAGGCAGATCCATAATTTTCATTGTATACAAAGGTAAGCACGCCTATTTTTTCTTCCATTCCCATTCCCGCTTTCCACCAGCCATTGATCGCCCGCGGATTCCCCGGCCGTATCCGTTTCGTGCTGGTATCTGTTTTACAGCGTTCATAATTATAATGGTAAATGAATGGGAATAGGTTGACTTAATGTCACAAAATGGAAAAACCTGCGAACGCCGGACGCTGAAACAGCGGTCTGACGTTCGCAGGTTTGGAAAAACAAGTGGATGATTCTGATTTTTATTGATAAAGGTTTTTATCCTTCAGGCCTTATTTTCGCAGCGCTTTCAGCCCCTCCGGAAGGTGGTAAGCGCTTTTGGAGCTTGGATAAAGATATCCGTCGTGGCAGGGTGCAGGAGGAACAATGTTAAAATGCAGATGAAGCGGGATGTATCAGGCCAAATTCTAAATTTCCTCCTAAAGCTTCAAGTCCATTCATCATTCAGAAGGTACGCGCCCGTCAGCGCAAGCCGGCCGTCATCCTGCTTGCAATATAAAATGGGCACGTCTCCCCGCACCGTATGCGCGCGAAGCACCCGCCGCATAGCAGGCTCAAAACAGACGTACCCTTTGGCAATGCCGCCGCCAATCAGCACGCATTCGGGGTCCATCAGGCCCACGGCGTAGCAAAGAAGGGTGCCAAGCGCCTCGCCATAGGCCGTAAAGGCCGCCTGTGCGGCCGCCTCGCCCTGTAGCGCCCGCCCGGCCAACGCCGCGACGGACCCGGCGGGGCAGCGGGACAAAAGCCCGGGCGTGGAGAGCGTGTCCTCCAGATTGCCGCCCTGATAGGGAGCAATCCACATTTCGCCCGTCATACCGTTACCATGATAGAGGTGGCCGTCCAATATCCACGCCGCGCCCACGCCCGTGCCCAGCGTGATCACGAGCACATTTTTTCTTCCCCCGCCATAACGCTGGTAAGCGCCCATGGCGTAGCAGGCCGAGTCTGGGTAGAGGCGCACGGGCATGCCCATGCGTTCGGCCAGCAGCGCCCTAAGCGGCAAGCCGCCCAAGGTTGGCAGGTTGTTGCACGCCACCAGCAGACCTTTTTCCTCCTTGGATGGGATTCCCATCAGAAGCGCCCGTATAGGCGTTTGTCCGGCAAAGTCCAGCAGCGCCGCTGTCCAGGCTGAAAGCAATACGTCCGGCTCCCGGCCTGCCAAAGTAGGCACGCTGCCAACCGGGCCAAGCGGCGCGCCCGCGTCGTCGCAAAGGCCCATGGCGAGATTGGTTCCGCCAAGGTCGGCCAACAGATACGCCATTCCTCATACCTCCCGCGCCCGGTCAAATTCCCGGAATGTTTCATATGTAAAGCTCCCGTCCTTCATCACCCGCAGCGTCGCGCTTCCCGTTTCAAACGCGCGCAGCGTTTCGCGAAGGCGGCCCTGATGCGCGTACAGGTAGCTTTCCACCTCTGGGATGAAGTGATCGTGATGGTCGCCCTTGCCGTAGCAGTGCGCGTTGACCTGCGCCAGAAACAGCACGGGATTACAGCGGCGCAAATAGGAGATATCCATTGTTCCGAAAAGGTGATGATTGCCGTGGTACACGTCGGCGGGCACCCATTCAGGATGATCAAGCGCAATGCGGCGCTGATTGGGCGCGTAAATATCGCCGCCGTGCGCGTAAACAAAGCCGCCGCAGCTCATACGAAAGGATAGAGAGTTGGCGTTTACATCCCCCTCCGGCCCGTCGCCGGCGGCGTTTAAGACATTCCATGTTACGCCGCCCCGGCCGAACGTCTGATAGCGGCGAAAGCTGGTGTGATCGTAAAACGCGCGCGGGCTGTATTGCCGCCGGATATCCCGGGCCGCGCCGCAGTGATCCGCGTCGTAATGCGTAACAACGTATGCATCCAGCCGCGCAATGCCGTTGGCGTCCAGAAAGGGTAGCACCCGCTCCCGCGCCATTTGCTCATAGCCGGAGTCCACCAGAACATGCTCTCCTGTAGGCAGACGAAATAGCACGCACGCGCCGTGGTCCACGTCCAGCATGGTAATGCTCATCAGGCTGGGTTCCGGCCTGTCGCCGATAAACAGGCGCGAGAAAACACGCGTCCCGTCCTCAAAAGCCACGCAGAGCTCGCATGGGCCGTCCGGAAGACGGCTCAGGCTGTCATGAGACAGTACGCAGGCCCAGCCGTCGGTAAAATGCAACGGGCCGTCCTGCGCCGCCGCCCTGTCTACCTCATAGTCAAGCGTCCGCCCGGCCGCCGTAACCCGCGCGATGGGCAGCGCGCCGCGCAGATGATAGCACAGGCCGCCGGAAACCGAGCGGTAAAAGCGGTTTTCCCTTGGAGCGATGGTTGGCAAGTCAAACAGCGGACGCGGAACGTCGTCGCAAAAACAGCATAGCTCCAGCGCTTCCACATCCACGGGAGCGCTTTCGTCGTCCACAACCGCGCCGTGCGATAGCAGCCGGACGTCGTTGACTCCCGCGCGCAGCGGTACGGAAAAGCGCGCGGCTTTCCACCTCCCCTGCGAGGCGGAAAAGCCGATTTTGTACTCGTCGCCGTTAACCAGCAGGCGCTGGCACAGGTCGCTTGCACCACAGCGGTAATGCACCAGCAGCGCGTAGCGGCCCGCAGCTTCCACCTCTATCAAAAAGGGCAGCGAGGCATCGTCCAGTCGCACATAAAACGGATAGCGGCACGTACCGTCGTTGGGTCGGAGAAGCGATTGGTCGCGCGTGGCCCGCCATGCGGGAAGGAGCGGATACATATCAGTCCTCCGAAGTGATTTTATGTCCAATGGCGAAGTGACCGGCCTCCCGGCCACGCTTTTCAGCGGTGGCGACCAGCAGAAGCTCCGCCGCGAGCGCCGCCAGATAGGGGAAGGCGCGCGGCGGCAGATGCGGCAGCGGTATCGTCACGGCTCCGTCTGGTTCCGGGCTGCCGATCGTAACCACATGGCCGCCATGCGCGCGCATCTGCTCGCACAGCGTTACGGTTTTTGCCTGATAGCCGTCGTCCTGTATAAATACGACGGCACGGTGGTTCCCGTCGCAGATCTCCATGGGACCGTGGTGAAACATGCCAGTCGTCAGCCCGCGCGCGGCGCAATGCGCTCCTTCTGTAAAAATCAGCGCCGACTGAAGCGCGCATACCTGCCCGACTCCGCCCCGGCCGATGAAATACGCGTGATCGGCGGGCAGCAGCGCTTCGGCGGCGCGTTGGGCGGCGGGCATGGTCAGAGGATCGTCAAGGTAGCGCGCCATCCGCTCCGCGACCCCGCGAAGCTCAAGGCACAGCGCCGCGCGCTCCTCGTGCGGGCATACGAGCAGTTCAAGCAGCGCCAGCGTATTGGTGAAGGTGCGGTTGGTAATGGTTCGCTCGCTGCCGCCGTAAAGCATAAGCGGGCAGTCGGACGCGGTTGCCAGCGTGGAGGCGGGGTCGTTCGTTACGCCGATCACCCGGCATCCGTCCGGCAGGCATTCCAGCAGCCGCTTGATCTCGATGCTTTCGCCCGACTGGGAGATCATCACCAGCACGGTATCCGGCGTGATCAGCCCGCGATGATACTCGAACAGCTCTCCCGCCTCCAGATGGATAGCGCCCTTTTTCAAAAAAACATCCAGCACGTTTAGCGGCGCGTAATACGATGTGCCCATCCCCGTAAGAATGACGCGGGTGGCGCCGTCCAGCAGGCGGCAGGCCTGGCAAAGCGAGTCAAAGCCCTCCGCCTCATGCCGGTTGACTAATTCGTCAAGCGCCTGGGGCTGCTCCATAACTTCCTGGAAAAATGGCGTATGATTCATCCGTATTCCTCCACAGTGGTATTTTAAGTCCAGTATAATGCATTCCCATGACGTGAACAACCGCGTTTTTTATGAAACTATCCGCATTTTTCACCCATTCGGGAAGTGGAGAATACGAGTGGGGCAAGCTTTTCTGAAAACCGGCGCGGTTTCTCCCGCGAATGCGGCAGGATTTAGAGGCGGGACGCTGAATCTTAGTACTATTGCATAGCCGGACGCGTATACCCGCGCGCCGTGTCGTACAGGAAAGGACGATTGAACATGAAAGAACTCGACGTTAAGACGCCTGTAGAGCAGCGCGTGGAGAACCTGCTTTCCCGCATGACGCGGGAGGAGAAGGTCGCGCAGATGATTCAGGTGTCCAGCAATATGGTATCGGAGGATGAGGCGGAAGAATGGGCGGCGCGCGGCGCGGGCAGCTTTTTGCACACGCTTGGCGGCCGTGCGGAAAAACTGCAAAGGATCGCGTCAGAAACACGGCTTGGCATTCCGCTGCTTTTTGGTATCGACGCGGTTCGCGGGCACGCCCTGTATAATGGCGCGACTATCTTTCCCTGTCCACTGGCGATGGCCTGTAGCTGGGATGAGGAGCTGATGCTTGCGGTGGGCCGCGCCACGGCGGAGGAAATTGCCGCGGACGGACTGCACTGGACGTTCGCGCCTTTGCTGTGCCTGGCGCGCGACCTGCGCTGGGGCCGCGTGAACGAGACCTTTGGGGAGGACCCCGTGCTGACGGGCGCTATGGCGGCGGCTATGATCAAGGGCTTACAGGGTCAAAGCCTGAGCGATCCGGACAGCGTGATGGCCTGCGCGAAGCACTATATCGCATATGGAGAGAGCACGGGCGGCCGTGATTCTGTGGATGCGCCGATCACGATGCGCAAAATCCGCGAGGTGTTTTTGCCGCCCTTCCAGCGGGCGGTGGAGGCTGGATGCGCGACGGTTATGTCCGGCTATTCGTCCATCGACGGCGTGCCGATGACCTCCCATGCGGAGCTGCTCAACGGCGTATTGAAACGCGAGCTGGGCTTTGACGGCTTCGTAGTGACGGACTGGCAAAACGTGCTTTCGCTGGTGGAAAAGCAGCACGTGGCCGAAAATTTGGAGCAGGCGGCGAAGCAGGCGTTGCTTGCCGGCAACGATATGGTAATGGTGACCAACGCGTTTTATGACGCCGCGCTTGCGCTGCTTGAACGGGGCGAGGTCGCTCAGGAGGCGGTGGATGAGGCGGTCAGGCGCATTCTGCGTATGAAGTTCCGTTTAGGGTTGTTTGATGAAAAGCGCTTCGCCAAAAAGAACGCCGCCTGTATCCACAGCCGGGAGCATCAGGCGCTCAACCGCCGGATGCAGCTGGAAAGCATCGTGCTCCTGAAAAACAATGGAGCGCTACCGCTTGCGCAAAAGAAAATCGCAGTCGTCGGCCCAAATGCGGACGACGTTAACGCAACCCTGGGCGACTGGACGTTCCTGACCCATCCCGACCCCAAGCCCGAGACAAAGCCGCTCGCGCCCGTATCCACAGTGGTTGACGGCCTGCGCCGCCTCGGGACGGAATGCGGCGCGGAGGTAAGGTACGCGCGCGGCTGCGGATGGCTTGACGAATCGGAGAAGCGCGAGCGCAACCGCGACAACCTTCAGGAAAGCGAGGCTTTCTCCTATGAGCTGAACCGCGCGTATGGGCGTGAGATTGACGAGGCCGTCAGGGTCGCGGGCGAATGCGACGTTATTGTCGCCTGCGTAGGTGACTTCATCGGCCAGAACGGTGAATACCGCGACCGTGCGGATCTTTCCCTCTCGGGTCACCAGATGGAGCTGCTCAAAGCGCTTCGCGGGCTTGGCAAGCCGCTGATCGTGGTGCTTATCAGCGGCAAGCCGCTTTGCACCCCATGGATTAACGAGCACGCGGACGCGGTGGTACAGGCGTTTAACGGCGGGCAGGAGCTGGGCGGTGCGCTGGCGGAGATCCTGCTGGGCAGAGAAAACCCGTCCGGCAAGCTGCCCATCAGCTACGCGCGCCACACCGGACAGCTTCCCGTGTACTATAACCAGCTTCCCGGCTGGCATGGCGGTAAATATGTGGATTTGCCCGCCGAGCCGCTGTATGCTTTCGGCTATGGACTGTCCTACGCAGAGTACGCATATTCGGACCTTGACGTGCGGGTGGACGGCGGCGCGCGGCGCGTAGAGGTTTCCGCAACGGTTGCAAACTGCTCAAACCGCGATGGAGCGGAGGTTTCGCAGCTTTACTTCCGCGACCGCGTAAGTACTGTGATGACCCCCGTCAAGCGTCTGCTAGGCTTTGAAAGGGTACGTCTGGCGGCTGGAGAGAGCAGAAGGGTATTCTTCAGCGTGCCGTTTGAAAGCCTGGGCTTTTATGATTCCAACCAGCGGCTTACGCTGGAGGACGGCGGGTTCACCTTCTGGCTGGGCGGATCGTCCCGGGATGAGGATTTGCTGTCGCGGGATATCGATATCGTGTTTTAACGCCTGAAATTGGCTGGCACAGGCCGCGCACGGTGCTTGACGGCCAGCGCGGCCTGTGCTATAATTTCAACATTCTTGGCTGGAGGTGTGTGTGTGGAATCGGTTCTGTGAGGAGCAGGGCTGCGGTATGCGGTGGCATGATCGCTTATTTGCCGTACCCAATTGTTTCATACAGAACCATGACGCTCATCGCTTTTGATAGGCTTTGCGGACGTGGTGTTAAACCATGTCCTTTTCTTTTGTGTGAAACGGATGCTCCAACTCTCGCTCATGCCTGGTTTAGGTTCAAATCATCAATTTGAGGACATGAGGGGAAGATTACATTGAATACCCATTTTGAAACGCTGGAGTTTAACCGGATTCTGGAAAAATTGAAGGAACAGTGCGTTAGCGACCAGGCAAAGGAAGTGCTTGCCGGCCTGTCCCCGTCGCTAAGCGAGGACAGCTGTAAACTAAAAATGACCGAAACCACCGCGGCGCGCCGGCTGCTTGACACGGCGGGATCGCCGCCGCTGCCCGCCATGAAGAACCTTGAAGAAAGCCTCGGTTTGAGCCAGATCGGCGCAATGCTGATTCCCGAACAGCTGACGGCGGTGGCCCGGTTTGCCGTGGCATGCCGGCGGATGGCCGCGTATTTACTGCGTGGTGAATCGCAGAGTAAGGAGCTCGCGGCCTATGGCCGCGTGATGGAGGACCTTGGAGAGCTTCAAACGGAAATTGAACGCTGCGTAGGCGAAGAACGGGTGTATGACGACGCCAGCGCGGCTCTGCGCGGCCTGCGGCGCAAGAAAGAAAGTTTGGAAGCAAGAATCAGGGAAAAGCTGAATCAGATTCTGCAAAGTCGCAAACAACTATTAACCGATCACTATATCACAAGCCGCAACGGACGTTTTGTGCTTCCCGTTCAGCGCCGCTTTCAGAGCCAGTTTGGCGGCACGGTGGTGGATGCGTCCGGCACTGGCTCCACAGTATTTATGGAGCCTAGCGCCGTCGCGGGCCTACAGGCGGAGGCGGCTCTGCTTGCGGTGGAGGAGGACGCGGAGACGCGCCGCATCCTCTATACGCTGACGGCGGAGGTCAACGATCATGCCGGTCCCATCCGGCGCAATATGGAGCTGATGGTGACGCTGGACGCACTGTTCGCCAAGGCGAAGCTAAGCGCCATGATGGACGCCTGTCCAGTTGAAATCGGAGGCCTGAGACGCCTCGTCATCCGCCGGGGCCGTCACCCGCTGCTGGACGCGGAAGCCTGCGTGCCGCTAGACCTGGAAATGGGCGAAGGAACCGCGGGCGTGATCATTACCGGCCCCAACACCGGCGGAAAGACCGTCGCAATGAAAACGGCGGGACTGCTTTCACTGATGGCGCAGTGCGGGCTGCATATTCCCTGCGCGGAGGGCAGCTATATCGCCATGCACGACGGCTACTGGTGCGATATCGGCGATAATCAGAGCATCTCGCAAAACCTTTCGACCTTTTCCGGGCACATGACAAACGTTATCCATATTTTGGAGCGCGCCAGCCGGGATAGCCTCGTCCTACTGGATGAGCTTGGCGGCGGCACCGATCCGGCCGAGGGCATGGGCATCGCGATCGCCGTGCTGGAGGAGCTCAGGCGGCGGGGCTGCATGTTTTTGGCGACCACGCATTACTCGCAGGTGAAGGAGTACGCCGAAGCCGCGGAGCATGTGCAAAGTGCAAGAATGGCCTTTGACCGGGAAAGCCTCGCTCCGCTTTACCGGCTGGAGATGGGTAAATCCGGCGAGAGTTGCGCGTTACACATCGCTAAAAGGCTGGGGCTTGCACCCGACCTGCTTGAGCGCGCCCGGTGCGAGGCGTACGGCGGTCAGGAGAGTAGCGGCACGGATAGCCCGGCCATGAAAACGCCGCCCAGCCGCCTCAGGCGCGTCGCGCCGTCCAAGGCAGAGAACGAACCATCCGCAAAGTTCGGCATGGGCGATAGCGTAATGATATTGCCCGAAAGGGAAACCGGCATCGTGTACCATCCGGCGGACGAAACGGGAAATGTGACCGTCCAAATCAAGGGAAAGAAGCGCGCAGTACGGCATAACCGTCTCAAACTGCTGGTGCCCGCCGCCGAGCTCTATCCAGAGGATTACGATTTTTCCATCGTTTTTGATACGGTTGAAAACCGTAAGGCCGGCCATATACTAGGCAAACGGTATGATCCGGACGCGTGCGTCGTGCACCGGGAGGGGAAGGGAACAAACGGGGCGCGGTAGGGTGTCGGCGGCCATTTGCGTTGTTGTGTAAGATATAATCACCCGTTAAACGGATGGCTTAACACCTTTAAAAGTATTTTGATGCCGTTAAAATTAGGATATGTCGACAATGGTTATGTCAAAGCGTTTGCCCAAATGGAAATCAATCAAAACATTAAATATGAACGGGGGCAATGCACGATGAAGAATTCTTGACATAGCGGGTAGCAATGCCGAGACGACGTATTCCCAATCAAGCGGCAGAGTTTACGAGGAGTCGGATAACACCGACACCTCCTTTTTTTTGCCTGTTTTTGGCCCCAAGTATCCCCCAGAAGCCCTCAAGCAACTAAGAATCAGGCATTTTTGTCCCGATTTTGCGCAAAGAAAAACCCGGCACCCATGAGAGAGTGCCGAGTAATCATTGACTTATCAGGCTTTCTGCACTTCTTCAATCGCCACGGCCACAGCCACGGTCGCGCCGACCATGGGGTTGTTGCCCATGCCGATCAGGCCCATCATCTCCACGTGCGCCGGCACGGAGGAGGAACCCGCAAACTGCGCGTCGGAGTGCATGCGGCCCATGGTGTCGGTCATGCCATAGCTGGCGGGGCCGGCTGCCATGTTGTCGGGATGCAAGGTACGGCCCGTGCCGCCGCCGGAGGCGACGGAGAAATACTTCTTGCCGTTCTCAATAGCCCATTTCTTGTATGTGCCCGCCACGGGATGCTGGAAGCGGGTGGGATTGGTGGAATTGCCGGTGATGGAGACATCGACATTTTCCAGACGCATGATCGCGACGCCCTCGGTTACGTCGTCGCAGCCGTAGCAGCGCACCTTCGCCTTTTCACCGTTGGAATAGGCGGTCTCCTTCACCACATGCACTTCGCCGGTAGCGTAATCCATCTGCGTCTGCACATAGGTAAAGCCGTTGATGCGGCTGATGATGAAGGCGGCGTCCTTGCCAAGGCCGTTGAGGATAACACGAAGGGGCTCCTTGCGGACCTTGTTGGCGGTGCGGGCGATACCGATCGCGCCCTCGGCGGCGGCAAAGCTCTCGTGGCCGGCAAGGAAGGCAAAGCACTTGGTATCCTCGCGAAGAAGCATCGCACCTAGGTTGCCGTGGCCAAGGCCAACAGCGCGCTGGTCTGCGACGGAACCGGGAATGCAAAAGCCCTGCAGGCCGATGCCGATCGCCTCGGCCGCATCAGCCGCATTCTTGCAGCCCTTCTTCAAAGCGATGGCCGCGCCGAGCGTGTAAGCCCAAACGGCGTTTTCAAAAGCGATAGGCTGTACGCCGCGAACGATGCCGTCCACATCCACGCCCTTATCCTTGACGAACTGCGCCATCGAATCCAAATCCGAAAAGCCGTATTCCGCAAGAACGCCTTCGATCTTCTTGATTCTTCTTTCGTATCCTTCAAAAGTAGCCATTTCTACTCACCTCTTATCAAATTCGGATTACTGATGACGCGGGTCGATATACTCGACAGCTTCGTCGAAGCGGCCGTAGGAGCCGACGTTCTTCTCGTAAGCTTCCTTGGGATCGACGCCCTTCTTGATGGCTTCCATCATCTTGCCCAGGTGCACGAACTGGTAGCCGATCACCTCGTGATCTTTGTCCAGGCCAATCTTAAGCACATACCCCTCGGCCATTTCGAGGTAGCGGACGCCCTTTTTAAGCGTGCCGTACATGGTGCCGACCTGGCTGCGCAGGCCCTTGCCCAAATCCTCAAGGCCGGCGCCGACAGGCAGGCCGTCCTCAGAAAAAGCGCTCTGCGTGCGGCCGTAAGCGATCTGCAAAAACAGTTCCCGCATGGCGGTGTTGATGGCGTCGCAAACAAGGTCGGTGTTCAGGGCTTCCAAAACGGTCTTGCCGGGCAAAATTTCGGCGGCCATGGCGGCGGAGTGGGTCATACCGCTGCAGCCGATGGTCTCTACCAGCGCCTCCTGGATAATGCCCTCCTTGACGTTGAGCGTAAGCTTACAAGTGCCCTGCTGGGGAGCGCACCAGCCCACGCCGTGGGTCAGGCCGCTGATATCCTTCACCTCACGGCTCTGCACCCATTTGCCCTCTTCGGGAATCGGCGCGGGGCCGTGATTGGGGCCCTTTTTTACGCATACCATTTCTTCGACTTCTCTTGAATATTGCATCGATTGTATCCTCCTGTTCCAACATAGTCTGTGATGCGGACACATACGAATACAGTATAGCATATTTTGACCGGTGTAAAAAGCCCTTTCGCGAGTTTATGATAAAAATTTGTCATATGCACCGCTTTTGATGGAAATATGGTATACTGTTAACCGATTTCAACCCAAAGGAGAGAAAGAATACCATGAGCCGTTTGGGAGACCTTCTGAAAACCGAGCGCCTGCGCCGGAAAATGACGCTGAAGCAAGTTGCCAGACTGGGCGGCGTGAGCGAAGGCTATTTAAAGGATGTTGAGGAGGGCCGAAAGATCATCGCGGATGATCAGGCCCGCCGGATTTTGAAAAAAATTGGTCTTCAGGAGCATAATGAGGAAGGCTTTACGCTGGACGATATCGCCGCGACGGTGGATTTACAGACCGTTACACCGCAGGCAAACCCCAAGCCCGCGCCTAAAAAAACGGTTACGCTGGACAGTGAAACCGTCTATCAAAGCCGCGTGGGGGAGGAGCAGCAGGTAACGGGCGGCATCTGGCTGGACGCGCTTACCAGCGTGATGAAGCGCGTGCCTGTGTACAATGCGGTGATGAAGGAAACCGATCACAGGCTGCTGCCCATTCTGGACGGGCGTATTGAGGGCGCCGCGCCTGATAAGGTGTTTTATCTTAGCGCTCCTGACGACAGCATGCGCGGGTTTCGTATTCTGAGGGACGACCTGTGCCTGATCGTTCCCTCAAACAGCCCAATCGACGGCGCGGTGATGCTGGTGGAGCATAACCAGCACCGCTACCTGCGCAAGGTCAAAAAGCTGGATGCGCTCAACGTGCTTTTACAAAGCTACGACCGTGAGTACGCCGCGGAAACCTGCGCTCTGCCGGAGGTAAACTTCCTGGGCCGCGTGGTCAGGGTTGAATTTTCGTTGTGATCAACCCAGCGCCACGTCCAAAATCATCATCACCAGAAAACCAAGCATAACGCTCAGCGTACCCGTGTGGCTGTGCTCGCCAAGGCTGGCCTCGGGAATCAGCTCCTCGACCACCACGTAGATCATCGCGCCGGCGGCAAAGGACAACAGCCATGGCATGATGCCTATGACAGAGCCTGCCGCCAGCACGCCCAGCACGCCGGCGATGGGTTCCACAATGCCGCTCAGCGCGCCGTACACAAAGCTCTTCGCATTGCTGAGACCCTCTTTTTTCAGCGGCAGGGAGATAGCGGCTCCCTCCGGGAAGTTTTGCAACGCCATACCAAGCGACAGCGCCAGCGCGCCGGAAAGGGAGATGGCGCTGTTTCCGCCCGCTAAACCAAACGCTAGGCCAACAGCCAGCCCCTCGGGAATGTTATGCAGCGTTACCGCAAGCACCAGCATGGTGGTTCTGGTAAAAGAGCTTTTAATGCCCTCCGGCTCGTTGCTGCCGGGATGCAGGTGGGGGAGCAACCGGTCCAGCAGCAGTAGGAACGCCGCGCCCAGCACAAAGCCGCCGGCGGCGGGCAGCCACTCCGGAGAGCCCTGTTCGCGCGCCATTTCCATGGCGGGTATCAGCAGCGACCAAACCGAAGCGGCGATCATCACGCCTGCCGCAAACCCCAGAAAAGCCCGCTGCATACCGTGTGGAATATCCTTTTTAAAGAAAAAAACCGTCGCCGCGCCCAGTGCGGTCGCCAGAAATGTAAACATGGTGCCCAGAAACGCCAGCAATATGGGGGACATGGAAAAAATTCCTCCTTTGCGGATTTAGATTGCAATTACCTATATGATAGCATAAAATAGCGGATGTGAAACCACATTTCATTACTTTGGAGGCAATTCCTAATGGATAAAAAGCTGAGGCTTGACGCCCAGACACTCAAGGATTATGGAATGCTCACCATCGGCACGCTTCTAATTGCCGTCGGCGTATATTTCTTTAAATTTCCCAATAATTTTTCAACCGGCGGCGTCAGCGGTATTTCGATTATTCTGGGTCATTACGCGCCCAACGTATCGGCGGGCGCGTTCGTATTTATCATCAACCAGGCGCTGCTCCTGGTCGGCTTTTTGGTTTTCGGCCGTTCCTTTGGCATGCGAACGGCTTATACAAGCCTTCTGATGTCCGGCGTTATCTGGGCGCTGGAATATATTTGCCCTCTGGAAAAGCCGATGACCACGCAGCCGCTGTTAGAGCTGGTTTTTTCGGTATCTTTGCCCGCGGTCGGCAGCGCGATCCTCTTCAACATGCAGGCCTCCAGCGGCGGGACGGATATTGTGGCGATGCTGCTGAAGAAAAAAACCAATGTCAATATCGGCAACAGCCTGATGTGTGTGGATTTTTTGATTACCGTCGCGGCATGCTTCGCCTTTGGCATGGAAACCGGGCTTTTTAGCATGCTGGGTCTGATGCTTAAATCCGTAATTGTGGATATGGTGCTGGAAAACATCAAGGTTCATAAGTGCTTTCAGATTATTACCGCCAAGCCGGAGGAGATTGTGGCCTACGTGGTTCGCAACATAGGCCGCGGCGCTACGGAAATCAAAGGCGAAGGTGCTTATACGCATGAAAACAAGACGGTTATTCTCACTGTTGTCAACCGTTTTCAGGCGGTCAAGCTCCGTCAGTTCGCCAAACAAGTGGACCCTTCCTGTTTTATTTTGATTACCAACACCAGCGAAATTATTGGAAAGGGTTTCCGGGGCGTGATGTGAAGTTTTTTATTTATGAAAAAATATACTTCGAGGCCGCTATTCGGCGTCGAAGCACACGCTCTCCTTTGAAAGCTTGGCACTGTATAGCGCTTTGTCCGCGCGCGTCATCAGCGCCCTGAAGCCGGAGCTGTCCATTTCTTCGTGATATTCCGCGATTCCGGTAGAAAAGCCGACATGGCCGGGATTGTCCACCAGCCTTGCGGCTTCCATCCGGTATTCGTTCTCAAGGGCTTCCAATTCATGCCGCAGGCGGCTGTGCTCCTGCGGGCCGTTGAGCAGGCACGCAAACTCGTCGCCGCCCAGCCTGCCCAATACCGCGCCTTCCGAAAAGCGACTTTTCAGTACACGGGCAAAGATCTTGATCAGGGCATCGCCCACCGGATGGCCATAGGTATCGTTAATGCGCTTGAAAAGGTTGAAATCGAACATCATTAGGAAGGCTTGAGCGGTATGCGAAAGGGCCTTTTCGGCATAAAACTTGAAGCTTTCGTTGTGATACAGGCACGTCATGCAGTCCAGCTCCGATTTCAGCTTAAAGGCCTCGGCAAGCTTCATGGCCTCCTTTGCCGTTTCAGAGAGCGTTTTGGGGTAATATTCTCCGCTCATTTGCTCGGCGTAGGGCATGGAATGATGGAGGTGAACCAGTTCCCAGCTTACCTGCGTCCTGCGGTAGATAAAGGTAAAGCGCGTATCCATGTTAATAAAGGTGGCCTTATCGCAGTATTCCTTTTCGCGCACCCACAGGCCGCCATAGACCATGTAGACGTTTTCTGTGACGGGCAGACACTCGTACCACTCGTCAATTACCTTAAAATGGATAGTCATGTATTCGGCCAGGTTGTCCGCCAAACTGTTAAGCATCTGTTCATTGGACAGGCAAAGCTCCGCCTTACCCGTGCCAATCATCACGACGTCCTGCGCAAGAACATCGTATATCTTATGAAAGTTTTCTTCTGAAGGCGTAAGAATATAGTATTACCACAAGGCTTTGGTCAGAGCGCAGAGCTCGTTTTTGATAGAATTATCTTTGGAAACAGACATTCCAGGGCTCACCTACCCATCGAAAATTTCTTTGTCTAATTATACTGTTTTCGCAATCTTTCGTCAATCTTTCCTCAATCCGGCGATGCGTAAAACGAAAATAAAGAAAACGCGCAATAAAGCCGCCTCTAGCGTTTTTTCTGACGCTGAGAGGCGGCGAAGACCGGCGGCGACTTTATTTTGCGCTTTTGATCGCCGTCCACATGGTGTTGTAGGCCAAGAGATAGTTGTCCTCAATGTCGTGGAAGAACTCGCAGCGGTCGATGGCGGTCTGGTCGGGGTTGATGACATGGTTGGAAATGTATTCGTCCCCGATCAATTGCACGGTTTCGGTGTTGGGGGTGGAGTACCAGATTTCATCAAAGTTCATTTTTGCCACGTCGGGACGGCACATAAAGTCGATAAACTTTTCCGCGTTTTCCTTGTTTTTGGCGCCCTTGGGGATCACCATGGTGTCCACCCAGATATTGCTGCCCTCTTCGGGAATGGCATAATCAAGATCCTCGTTCAGAGAAATGGCGTACATCGCGTCGCCGTTCCACATCAGTGCCAAAGCCGCCTCACCTGCGACCATCTTATCCTTGGTTTCGTCCACCTGATACGCCTTGACGATTCCGCGCTTCTTCTGGTCAATCAAAAGCTCCTTAGCGGCGTTCATTTCCAACGGGTCGCGGGTGTTCATGCTGTAGCCGAGATACTTCAGCGCCACGCCCATCGAGTCGCGGATGGAGTCCAGCATAAAGACGTTGTCCTTATACTTATCATCAAACAAAATGCTCCAGCTGGTCACGGGTTCATCCACCATGGTTTTGTTGTAGCAAATGCCCACGGTGCCCCACATGTACGGCACGGTATACTTTTCGTCGGGGTCGTAATACTGTCCTTTGAAATTTTTATCGATGTTTTGATAGTTGGGCACGTTATCCAGATTGATTTCCTCCAGAAGGCCCTCCGAGGCGAGACGCTCCACGCAGTAGTCGGAGGGAATCACCACGTCAAAGGAGGAGGGGGAGTTGCGCACCTGCACCATCATGTCCTCATTGGTGGTGAAGTAGGTCATGTTGACGGTGATGCCGGTCTCCTGCTCAAAGAGCTTAATGGCGTCCGGGCTGATGTATTCCTCCCAGTTGTACACCGTTACCGAGCCGCCGTCCGCCAGCGCGGCGGCGGGCAGCACGGACAGAACCATAAGGCATGCGAGAACCAGAGAAAGGACCTTTTTCATTTTAGTTACCCTCCAATAATCGTTTGGTTATGGTTAAGGCGCTGCGCGCCGTGGCCGTCAGGCTTTTTTCAGCCCGCGATTGTCGCGGCTTGAACGCCGGTTTACAATCAGCAAAAGGATTAATAGCGACAGGAACATCAGCGCGCTCAGCGCGTTGAGCGTCGGCTCGATGCCGATGCGCGCCTTGGAATAGATGAGCGTGGACAGGTTTTGCACCATGGGGCTGGTGGTGAAGTAGCTGATGACAAAATCGTCCAGCGACAGGGTGAACGCCAGCAACGCGCCCGTTACCACGCCCTCGCGCACCTCGGGTAAAATCACGTGCATCAGCGCGTAGGTGGGCGTCGCGCCCAGGTCCAGCGCCGCCTCGTAGGTGTGCTTGTTCATCTGCTTCAGCTTTGGCATGACGGATAAAATCACATACGGGGTATTGAAGGTGATGTGCGCGAACAGCATCGTCACAAAGCCGCGCTCAATGCGGGAGAACGTGAACAGGATCATCAGCGAGATACCGGTCACGATATCCGGCATGGTCATGGGCAGATTGGTAATCGTCATCATCACGGACTGCGGGCGCTTCTTCATGGCGTGAATGCCGATGGCAGCCAGCGTGCCAAGAATGGTCGCCGCGATAGCCGCGATGACCGCCACGGCGAGGGTGATATAAAGCGCCTTCATGATCGCCTCGTCGCGAAACAGCTCCTGATACCAGCGGAAGCTGAACCCTTCCCACTTGGCACGGCTTTTTCCGGCGTTGAAGGATTGCACGATCAGCACGGCGATGGGCAGGTAAAGGAACAGAAGCACCAGCGCAAGATAGAATTTCTTGATAAAACGCTTCATGCGATGCCTCCTCCTTCCCCTTCGGGATCGGCCTTGCGCAGGATGCCAAGGCTTACCAGAATCAGCAGCATCATTACCAGTGACAGCGCGCTGCCCACGCCCCAGTCGTTTGCGGTGAGGAACATGCTCTCAATCAGGTCGCCAAACATCATGGTGTGCCCGCCGCCCAGGATGCGGGGAATGAAGAAGGTCGTTACCGAGGGCATGAACACCATCGTAATGCCGGAGATGATACCCGGCAGGCTCAGGGGCAGCGTCACCCTCGTAAACGTCCTGACGCCGTTGGCGCCAAGGTCCTGCGCGGCCTCCATCAGCTTGTAGTCCAGCTTGTTCAGCGACGTGTAAATAGGGAACACCATAAACGGCAGGAAGTTATACACCATTCCAAGCAGCACGGCACCGTCGTTATACATCAGCTTGACGCCGCCGATGCCCAGCGCGCGCAGCATGGAGTTGATCAATCCCTGATCTTCCAGCAGCGACATCCACGCGATGGTGCGAAGCAGAAAGTTCATCCACATCGGAATGATAAACAGCACAACGATGGTGGAGCCGATCTTCATTTCCCGGTCGGCCATAAACAGCGCCGCCGGGTAGCCCAGAAACAGGCAGATCACCGTGCACCACAGAGCCATCCACAGGGAATAGAGCAGAATATCGATATTGACCGTGCCGCGCTGGATAAGCACCGCGTAGTCCGGACCCAGCTCCTCATACATCTTGTTGACGGAATAGTTGCTGTCCCAGAAATTGATGAAGTTATCCAGCGTAAAGGCGCCGGTTGCGGAGCTGGTAAAGGCATACCAGGCGATCAGCACGCAGGGGACGATCGTGAACAGGATCATCCACAGCGTGTAAGGCATGGCGAAGAACGAGCGCTTCACCCCGTGATTTCGCCTGACGGCCGCTACGCAAAGCACCGCGAACAGCGCCGCCGCCAGCCCGATCACCCAAAGCGCCCAGGAGGGCAGCTGAAGGGCCTGGTTCATTTACGCTTCGCCTCCCTCGTCTCCGCTCAGAGGCTCATCCATGGGCTTCATGATATGGATGTTGTAAGGCACGATGCTGAGCCCCACGAGGGTGCCCTGCGCCTGCATGATAGTGGAGTGCACCTTAAACACCGTCTCGCCCGTATCAATCATCATTTCATAATGCACGCCCTTAAAGAGTACGCTCTTCACCACGCCGCTGATCTGCCCGATGTCCTCGCCCACAATCATGATATCCTCGGGGCGGATGACCACGTCCACGGGTGCGTTTTTGCCAAAGCCAGCGTCCACACAGGGAAAATCGTTGCCGCTGAAACGCACCAGCTCGTCGCGGAGCATGGTGCCGCGCAGGATGTTGCTCTCTCCGATGAAATCGGCCACAAAAGCGTTGGCGGGTTCGTCGTAAATGCGCTTTGGATCGCCGATTTGAAGAATATGCCCATCGCGCATGACAACGACTGTATCGCTCATGGTGAGGGCCTCCTCCTGGTCGTGCGTCACATAGATGAAGGTAATACCCAGGCGCTGCTGCATGCTTTTAAGCTCAAGCTGCATTTCCTTGCGCAACTTTAAGTCCAGCGCGCCAAGCGGCTCGTCCAGCAGCAAAACCTCGGGTTCGTTAACCAGCGCGCGGGCGATGGCCACGCGCTGCTGCTGCCCGCCGGAAAGCGCGTCCACGCTGCGCTTTCCGTAACCGCGCAGGTTGACCAGATCCAGCATTCGGTCCACGCGTTTTTTGATCTCATCGCGCGGGGTTTTGGCAATTTTCAGGCCGAAGGCGATGTTATCCTGAACGTTTAAGTGGGGGAAGAGCGCGTATTTCTGAAACACCGTGTTGACGCGGCGCTTGTATGGCGGGATTTCGGTGATGTCCTTGCCTTCAAAATACACGGTTCCCTCGGTGGGATACTCAAAACCGCCGATAATGCGCAGCGTGGTCGTCTTGCCGCAGCCGCTGGGCCCGAGCAAAGTGACGAACTCCTTCTTCCTTACATACAGGTCGATATTGCAAAGAACCTGGGTGCCGTCAAACTCCTTGGAAATACCCTTAAGGTCGATGAGGTGCTCTTGCTCAATCATGGGAGTGGCTCCTTATCATGAATGGAATAATTCGACGCGCTCCGAAGGCGGAGGCCCCGGGTTTAAAAGCTTGGCGGAGTAGAAACCCACAGCACGGTCGCGGGATTTGCGCCCGTGTTTTCAAGGTAATGCGTCGTGGCGGGATGCAGACAAAAGCTGGCGCCTTTTTTGACGACAAGGCTGCGTTTGCCCGCGATCAGCCTGACCTGTCCTTTCAGCACATAGCCGAACTCCTCGCCCTCAATGGGCGGCATCACATGGCTTTTGCCGCCCGGCTGAAGCTCCAGCAAAATCGGCTCCATGCTGTTCTTCTGCGCGCCTGGCACCAGCCAGGTGATTTTGCGGCCATCCTCGGCGTCTTCCTTTTCAAACATGTCCTGCGGCGCGAATACCACCTTCTCCGCGCTGTCGTCTGAAAAAAACGCTTGAAGCGTAACGCCAAGACATTCCAGCATGTCCTTCAGGGTGGCGATGGAAGGGGAGGCCAGTTCTCGCTCCACCTGGGAAATAAAGCCCTTGCTGAGCTCGCAACGGTCCGCGAGCTCCTCCTGCGTAAGTCCGCGCTGAATGCGAAGCTCGCGCAGCTTTTCGCCGATTTCCATGCCTGATCGCCTCCCCGGAAGTTTAGTATAGGTAATCTGCCCGAAGTTTAGAATAAGTAAACTTTAAAACAGCATGTATTAAACCATAAAGGGGGTCGGCTGTCAATATCATTTTTCGCAAAATTGAACAAAAATTTTTGCCTTTAAAAATATCAAGGTGAAAAAGATAAAAAACCGGTTGACAAACCCTGAAGTATTCGCTATAATGCAATAACTGGTATATACCAATTAGATATGATATATACATATAGCCATATTATACTACACAAGATTGTACGCTGGAGGGATGTATGGAAATTGTTCTGTAGGAATGGTTGTAAGACAGGCTTTTCATACGCTATAATATAGCTGGATTGCGACATGAAACGTATGAAAGTATGGTGAACGGCGTATGACAACCACTGGCAGGCCGGTTCCGGCGTATCGCATGATCAAGGAGGATATCCTGCGCCAGATTGATCAGGGTGAGCTTTTGCCCGACCAGTGCCTGCTGTCCGAGCGGGATATGTGCCTGAAATACGGCATCAGCCGCATGACTGTGCGGCAGGCGATTAACGAGCTCGAAATGCAGGGCTATCTGTACCGCATTCAGGGGAAGGGCACGTTTGTCAGCAGCCGGAAGATGGAGCAGCCGCTAATAGGCATCACCGGCTTTTCGGACGATATGCGCAGCCGCGGCAAGGTTCCCGGCTCGCAGATGCTGGCGGCGGGCACGCGAGGCGCGGATAAGACGCTCGCCAGCGCGCTGTCCGTGCCGCTGGGAAGCCAGGTAATTGAGCTTAAGCGGCTTCGGTTGGCTGATCACGTGCCGATGGCGCTGGAGGATGCTTATCTGAATTACGACCTGTGCAAGGACATCTTGAAATTTGACCTTTCAAACGCCTCGCTCTACCACATTTTGAAGGAAGAGCTTGGGCTGGAGCTGCGCAAGGGAAGACAGTATATGGAAGCGACGCTGACCGACGCTGCGCAGTCCAAACTGCTGGAGGTGCCGGAGGGCACGGTGGCGCTGGCCATTGAACGCCATATATCCACGGGGGATGGGACGCCGCTGGAGGTTGTGTATTCCGTATACCGCGGCGACCTGTTCCGGTTCTATATCGAGTTGGATGGGACCAAATAAGCCCTGAGCAGGCTGTGTCTCATCCAGTGAGGGGAGTATCCAAGTACCTGGGGTTTCGTCGGCAATCAGTGCTGCGTGAGGGGCCGGCACGCGGGAGTGATGAATGAGAGCCGGGTATGGAAGATAAATCATCATACAAAGAGGAGAGACACACCATGAAAAGGATGCTCGCATGTTTCCTGACCCTTTCTTTGTGCATCTGCCTGCTTGGTTGCGCCAGCGCGTCCGGCGAGGAGACGATTACGGTAGCCCTTTGGGGCGACGACGCACGCAAGGCGGCCTTCCAGGAGCTTTTTGCCCCGCTGGAGGCGGAAAAGAACATCAAGATGGATGTTCAGGTTTATCCCGCGTCCGAATACGCGACCAAAATCCTGACCCAGATCGCGGGCGGCAGCGCGCCGGACGTTGTTTGGCTGACGGAGCGTTATTATCCTCTTTTTGCGTCACAGGGCGTGCTGGCGGACCTGAACCCGCTGATGTCAGACGCGGCGTATAAATTTGAGGACTATTCAGCATCGCTCGTTGGCAATTATCTTGTCGGCGGCAATCTGATGGCCGTTCCGTTTACGGCTAATCCCGTCGCGCTGTTCTACAACGCCTCCCTGTTCCAGGAAGCCGGGCTGGAAACGCCTTTGGAACTGTATCAAAAGGGCGAGTGGACGTTCGACCGGATGCTGGAATGCGCTAAGGCCATCACGGCGCTTGGCAACGGCACGTATGGCGTGAGCTTTCTTCAGACGGGCGACCCCACCAACTGGCCGGTGCTGCTCAACTATTTCTGGACGCAGGGCGTCGACTTTTTCAATGCCGATACGACGCGGTGCACCGTCAATACGCCCGAAGGCGTTGCCGCGCTCCAAAAATACTACGATATGATGTTTGTGGACAATGTGCATGTTAAGCCCAGCGATACTGTAGCCTTTGAATCCGGAAAACTGGGTATGTACCAGGATAATCCGAGCGCTTCCGCCAACTATCAGGATGTTGGGTTTGACTGGGATTATATCTGCTTCCCGGCAAACGGCGAGGGGGAGCTAAACAACGTGGTCGGCGTGGCGCTCTACGGCGTGATCAACACCACGAAAAACTACGAAGCCGCGCTGGATGTGGTGAAGTATATCACCGGTGAGGAACTGCAGACGGCGCTGCAAAAAACCTTTACGCCCACGCGCGAATCCCTGAAGGCCTCCGAGGCGTTTCTGGGCGTCAGCGAAAAGATGCCCACCCCTAAGGCAAGAGGAATACTGTATGGCGACGTGTTTGCCGCGACTACCAAAACCTATCCCGCCACCACAAATTGGGCGGAAATCAACCTGAAGGTTAAGGAGATTCTGGACAAGCTTTATACGGGCAACTACAGCGTCGCCGACGTTGCGGCCGAGCTGGAGCGCGAAGTGAACGCGCTGCTGGCGTTGCAATAACCGATCCCCTTTTCCGGTTCCCGAAAACGGGTAACGGGGCGCGCGCCGCCCTGCGCAGGCGCGCGCCCACGCTTATAAAAAGGGGTGAGGCGCTTGGAGGCCAATCAAGGTACGCTGACGAAAAGAGCGGGCATTGGCAGGCGGGAAAGCCTGTACGGCTATGCGCTGATTATGCCGATGCTGATCGGCTACGCCATCTTCGTGATTGCGCCGCTCGTCATTTTGCTGATACTGAGCCTGACTAACTATTCCCTGTTTGGCAAGGTAAGTTTCGTGGGGTTGCAGAACTATCTAAAGCTGTTCACGCAGGACGCCACGTTTACCGCCTCGGCAGTGAATACGGTGTACTTCGCGGCGCTGCTGGTGCCGCTCAATGTGGTGGTTACGCTGGCGCTGGCGCTGCTGATGTACCGCAGTTTCAAGGGCGTCGGGCTGTTCCGCACCATCTTGTTTACTCCCTACGTCACCTCGATGGTTGCCTGGGCGGTTGTGTGGAAATACATGTTCCAAACGGATAACGGGTTGATAAACGCCGTGCTGGGATTGTTGGGAACCGCCCCCGTTAACTGGCTGTACACCGAAAGCGCGGCCATTCCCATCGCCGTGCTGGTGACGCTGCTGAAGGGCTTGGGCATGAATACCATTATCTTTATTTCCGCGCTTAAGGATGTGCCCGAAATGTATTACGAGGCGGGCCGGCTGGACGGCGCGTCCGCCTGGCAGCGCTTTCGCAATATCACGCTGCCCATGATTTCGCAGGCGATTTTTCTGGTGCTGATCCTCACGGTGATCGGCAGCTTCAAAATTTTCGGGCAAATCTATGTGATGACCAAGGGCGGACCGGTCGTAAGCTCCTACGTGTTTGTTTATTACATCTATACCACGGCCTTCCGAACCTATAAATTCGGATATGCTTCGGCGGTGTCCGCCATTCTGTTCCTGATTATTCTGGCGTTGACCGCCGTGCAGTGGTACGGGAAAAAGAGGTGGGTGTATTATGAAACGTAAGCCCGGCCGCATAGCGGCGGTTGCGGGAAAATATCTTGCTCTGATTCTGATCAGCCTGCTCCTGATCTTCCCGTTTTACTGGATGATCATTACCTCGCTGAAGCATTATACGCAGATATTCGTATTCCCGCCGGAGCTTTTTCCCGCCAGCCTGACGCTGGAGAACTATGCGGAGCTGTTTAACGCGATGCCATTCTGGCGATACATGAAAAACAGCCTGCTGGTATCATGCGTTAACTGCGTCGGTATTTTGGGCGTTACCTGTATGGCCGCATACGCATTTGCCAAAATTCGCTTTAAGGGCAGCAGCGCGTTGTTTCTGCTGTTTCTGGCCGGACTCATGATACCTGTGGAAGTCATCACCGTGCCCCTGTATTTCCTTCTTGGCAAGGTTGGGTGGGTCGACCGTCTGATAAGCCTGACGGTTCCGTCCATCTTTGGCTCCGCCGGCGTGTTTGGGCTTTTCATCCTGCGGCAGTTCTTCATTACCGTGCCGGATGAGCTGATAGAGGCCGGCAAGATAGATGGATGCTCGCACCTGCGCACGCTGTTTACCATCGTCATGCCCATGGCGAAATCCGCCGTCGCGACGCTTGTTATCTTCACCTTTGCCAACTGCTGGAATGATTTCTTTCAGCCGTTGATTTTCCTTAATACCCAGGCCAACTATACGCTACCGCTGGGGCTTGCGATGTTTACGGATGAAAGCGGAACTAAGTGGCATCTGATCATGGCGGCGTCCTCGCTGGCGACGGTTCCGCTGCTTGTGGTATTCTTTTGCAGCCAGCGCAAGTTTATTGAGAGCATGGCGATGTCCGGGTTAAAATAATTTGGGGGCCGGATGTGGCGAGGGATTCCGTATATCTTTGTAATCGCGACAAAAAATGAGAGGAAGGGTCATCACATGGCCATCAGGCAAACGGCCGTCAGCTATTATGGGCTGGGCTACGCGGAGCACGCCGCCGCGGATTTCCGCGAAATGCGGGAGCACGGCTGCACAACGGTTATTCTGGCTATTCAGGAATTTGAAATGGATTTCTGGTTTCCAAACCTTGGCGCTATCATTGGCGCGGCGAAGAAGGAGGGTCTGCGCGTGCTGCTGGACCCCTGGGGGATCGGCAAGTATTTTGGCGGCGAGCAGGTCAGCCTGTTTTTGCAAAACAACATTCACAACCGGCAGGTTTCCGCGCTGACGGGCGAGGCGCTTCCATACGCGTGCTTCAACACCAACTCCTTCCGGGATTATTTTCAGCGGATGTGCCTGAAAATGGCCCGGGAGCTGGACGCGGACGGCTTTTTCTGGGATGAGCCGCACTACGCCTTTCCAAAATCCTACGCATCCATCACGGGCGCGGCGGGAGAGGACTGGACGTGCCGCTGCCCGGTCTGCCAAAAGCGTTTTCTGGATTATTACGGGTACGAGATGCCCCGTATGATGAATGACGATGTGCGTCAGTTCCGCTGGCGCGAGGCTCTGGTTATCCTGGAGGATACCTCGAGAAAAATCAAGGAAATCCGCCCGGAAATGGAAATCACCTGCTGCGTGCACGCGACGCTGAATACCTATTACGTGACCGAGCTGCGCGGCTATGATAACTGGGAACTGGTGGCGGCGTGCCCCTACTTTGACGTGTTTTCCACCACAATCATCAGTTGGGAGTTGCCCATGAGCTTCTTTGAAAGCATTACGCGCAGAACCGTGGAAATAGCGAAGAAATACGGCAAACAATCCGAACGCTGGATAATGAACTACAATAAACGACCGGCGGATATGGCGCAGATGGACGAGGTCGTTTCTCTGTATGAGCGGCTTGGCGTAGACCGGCTTGCCGCGTGGACATACAGGGGCGGCTATGGTACGATCGTCGCCGCGCCCGGTGCGCTGGAAATGTGGGACCGCCTGGGCGAGAACTACCGGCGTGTTCTGAAAGGATGAGGCAGATGCGTGACACGGCTGATTTTGGCTATCTGGAATTGGTAACGGACAGGCTGCGGGAGGTGGAAAGCACGCAGGCGTCCGCCATCGCGCGGGCGGCCCGCCTGATGGCGGACGCCGTTGAACAGGACAGGCTGATCCATATATACGCGGGCGGCGGACATACAACGCTTGTGATGGGCGAGATGTTTTTCCGCGCGGGCGGCCTGTGCAATGTCAATCCCCTGATGGAAACGGGCCTCTCCGTATTCAATCAGGCGCTGAAATACCTTGAGCTGGAGCGTTGCGTCAACTACGGCGGTGCGATCGTGAAATACTACAATCTCCAGCCCGGCGATGTGCTTTTGATTTTCCACAATGTCGGCGTTAATCCGGCGACTATCGACGCGGCGATGGAGGCGAGCCGGGCGGGCGCGAAAATCGTCGCCATATCCAGCGGCTTTTGGCAGGCGCTGCCGGGGGACAGCCCCATACGCCATCCGTCAGGCGCGAACCTGTTCGACTTTGCGGAGGTATGCATCGACGACCTGAACCCTGTCGGCGACGCTGAGATTCGGCTTGAGGAAGGGATGCCGCCGATGGCCCCAACCTCCAATCTGGTTGATTTTTATATCGCACACCGCTTGGAGCTGGCTACGGCGGCCGAATGCCTTCGTCGGGGCGTGGGCGCGCCCGTTTGGCGCAGCGCCAACGCGGAAAACGGCGACGAGTATAACCGGAAGTACCTTGATCACTATTTTAACAGGGTGAAATGCCTGTAAGCAAACATTGCCGCGATCTCGATAGCCAACCGCGTTATTTTTGGAAGGATGAAATTGACAATGAAAAACATAAACGTTCCCTTTTTACCTGAACCCAAACGGATAGAGTCCAATGGGCACGTATGCCGCGTGACGGGCGGAACAGCGTGCTATACCAACGCCGGGGCGGGCATATCCTTCTCTTACCTGCTGGGGCTTGCGGGCATCCATATCGCACAGGCCCAGGCGCTTCCCTGTGGAAGCGCCGCCCCTTACACGCTGGTGTTGGGGGAAATGCCAAAGACGCTTTCCCTATGCCCGGAGGGCAGGGGGGAGGAGGCTTACGCATTGGAAAGCACGGAGAACACGATTGTTATTGCGGCCAACAGCGTATGCGGACTGGCGCATGGCGTCAAGCTGCTTGTACGCCTGGGCAGGGCGGAGTTGCTCAAAAGCGGCTACTGCGTTTGGGACGAGCCGGATATCGCGTTTCGCGCGGTGCACATGTGTGTATTCAATCCCGACGACGGTACCGAAAAGGATGATACATCCCTGCCGGAACTCAGGCGGCGCATTCTGGCGGCGGCGCTTTCCGGTTACAATTATGTATTTCTGGAATTCTGGGGGATGTTCCCATACCGGCGCCAGCCCGATGCCAAATGGCCAAAGGCGCTAACCTGGGAACAGGTAACCGGCCTTGTAAATGAGATGCGCAACGATCTTTTTATCACGCCCTGCCCGGCTCAAAATCTGACAAGTCATGCCGGCTGGAGCCGCATTATCTCGCGTAAGCATGTAATGCTGGACCAGCATCCGGAACGGGCGGACCTTTATGTGCCTGGCGGATGGTGCTTTACCACCGAGCGGGAGGAAACCCGGGCGTTTTTAAGAGACATTATGGACGACCTGATCGAGGCGTTTCAAAATCCGCCGTACTTGCACTGCTGCTGCGACAAGTGCTATGCGTTCGGCTCCACCGAGGAGGACCGTACCAAGCCTGCGGATATGCTGTTTGTCAACCATCTTTGCTTTTTGAATAACCATCTCAGCGAAAAAGGCGTGCGCATGGTGATGTGGAGCGATATGCTGTATTCTTCCATGGATGTGCTCAACTGGAAATGCGCGCCCGAAACGAGTGAGCTTCTGCCTAAAAACATCCTGATCAACATTTGGACCCATAACGACCCGGGCGGCTACTGGCATGATATCGATTTTTTTGAAAGCAAGGGCTTTCAGACAGTATACGCGCCGTTCTTCAACCGGGCGGGCGCGCGCAGCATGGTCGGGCTTTGCAAGCGGCACGGCAGCCTGGGCATTATGCAGACGACCTGGCACCGGCCGGAGCTGGCGCTGCCCACCATTATCTTTTCCGGCGGAGCGCAGTGGGGCGACAGCCGGGCAGCTGATTCCGACGAACGGCTGGAATCTTGCCTGAAGCTGTACAGGGAATAAACGAGCTTGCTTGCCGCCGGCCGCGAACCCCGGCGTTGTCCGGGGTTCGCTGGGACGGAAATTCAAATAAGATAAGTCCCGGCCGCAGGCTAAACACAATATAAAGACAACACGACCATGCTTTATCAGGAATACTTTCAAAGGGCCCATGAGCTGCTAAAAGAAGTTTTTGACCGGCAGGCGGAGAACATCATCCGCGCTGCCCAAATGGTGACGAATTGCGTTCGGCGGGATGGCATTCTATTTGTGTTTGGATGCGGGCATTCCCATATGATCGCGGAGGAGATGTTTTACCGGGCGGGCGGCCTGGCTCCGGTCAGCGCCATCCTGCTGGATGAGCTGATGCTTCATAAAAGCGCGGTAGGCAGCAGCAGGATGGAGCAAACCGAGGGGATTTCGCCCCGGCTTTTTGATGAATATAAAATCTCCCCCAAAGACCTGCTGCTGATTGTTTCCACCTCCGGGGTGAATGCCGCGCCCGTGGAAATGGCGCTGAAAGCGAAGCGGAATGGTGTCGGGGTGCTGTGCGTCAGTTCATCCGCATACGCGAACGAGACGCCGCGCCACTTGGGCGGCGCCAGACTGTCCGAAATCGCCGACCTATCGCTGGATAACGGCGTGCCGCTGGGGGATGCCTGCGTATATCCCGGGGGAGGAACGGTAGCGGCGGGACCGGTATCAACGCTTTTGAGCGCCATGCTGGTGAACTGCATTGTGGTTCAGGTTGCCGAAAACCTTGAACAACTAGGAATCGAAGCGCCTGTTTACCGAAGCGGCAACGTGGAGGGAGGCGCGGAACAAAACGTCCGACTGATTGAAGCCTACCGGGAACGGGTCAGATTGCTGGACCCTAGATGACGCGGGAGGGCCTTGCGGCCCCTGGGAGGAAAAATTATGCTGAAAAGACGACCTGTTGTCGGCGTCGTCGGCCTATCTGGACAATCCGTATTTATGGAGGTCGATCATTTTCATGCGCCGGGAGAAACGCTGACCGCGCATTCGATTGGAATGGAACCTGGTGGCAAGGGCTTTAACCAGGCGGTAGCGGCGCGGCGTCTGGGAGCCGAGGTGCGCTTTCTGACCATGCTGGGGGATGATGAATTTGGACGGCAGTGCGAAAGCCAGCTGGTCCGGGAGGAGGTTTCAACCCGGATTGTGCGCTCTGGTTTCCCAACCGCCTTCGCGTCGATTCTGACTGACGCCGCAGGGGATAACCGCGTCACGGTCTATCCTGGCGGGGCGGAGGGGATGACGGGGGATAGCATTGAGGCGAACAGCGGTTGGCTGTCCGGATGCGACGCCCTGCTGATTCAGTTGGAATATCCCTGGCATTGCGCCGAAGCCGTGCTGCGGCTTGCGGCGCGGCGCGGCATTCCCGCCATTCTCAACCCGGCTCCCGCACACCGCATACCGTTGGAACAATTGCGAAGGTTTGACGCCATTCTGCCTAATTTACAGGAGGCGGGCGCGCTGCTGGGCGTTGAAGCAAAATCCATGGCGCTTGCGCCGCTGGCTGCCGCGCTTCGCCGGGCGGAGTTGCCGCGCGCCGTGGTAACGCTCGGCGGCGGCGGGGCTTTGGAAATGGATGAGGCAAGCGCATTTCACTGGGCCTGTCCTCATGCAAAAGTCGTTGATACAACCGGAGCGGGGGACACTTTTTGCGCGGCATATGCGGTTAAAACCGCGGAGGGAGCGCCCCGAAGCGCGGCGGTGGCTTTTGCGCTCAAGGCCGCCTCGCGAAGCGTGGAGCACGCCCGCGTGCTGGACGGGTTGCCTTACTGCCGGCAAATTACGGAGCCGGATCAATACGCGCGGGTGAGAATCAAACTTGGCAACCCATAAAATGGATTGAGGCGGACTTGCTGGAAAGCATCCTCATAGCAAGGAAAAATTGTTAAAGTTATTACGCATGTATTACGTTGACAGTATCTTCATGGTGATGCTATAATGAAAAACAAGTGCGGTGCCGGTGAACAAACCGCATGCTGTACCAAAGATATCATAAAGGAATTTAGGAGGTTGAACCGTGAAGAAGGTCATTTCCATTCTGTTGATCTGCGTGCTGGCGCTTGGCACGGTGCCCGCGATGGCGGCGCCGAAGGGCAACACGTATTCCATGGCCAAGGACGGTACCGTGCTGCAGGATAGCGCCGACCGCAACATCACCCCCAAAACTGACCTGTCGCGCAACCCTGTTATCGATGGCGAAAGCCCGACGACCGGCCTGCCTCTGGCCGACGGCCTGTACATGCCCATTCTCGTGCAGATCAGCAATCCCGAGGGAACCGAGAAGGTCAACGGCAAGAAGGTCACTTCTGCCGGCATCGGCGAGCGTGCGCCCTGGGGCGGCCAGTATGCCGATATCGTATATGAAGGAATTTTGTACCGCAGCGGACAGACCCGTATCACCTTCCTCTACAACGACAGCCTTGTGGACGGCATGCCCGTGAGTGCCGGTCCGGTCCGTTCCGCTCGTATCGGCCATGTGCTGCTGCGCGAGGAGTGGCAGGGCGGCATCGTGTACGCCGGCGGCCCTCGCCGTGAGGAAAACAATATCGCCGCGCTGTTTGCCGATCTGGGCGCCAGCGAGAAGGGCGTAACCTTTAACCTGCTGGATAACAATTATGTGGACTATAAGAACCGCGTTAGCGGCGTAAAGTCCCCCGATAACTACAACGTGAACGTGGCGGGCATTCAGTCGCTGATTCCCTCAACGACCGTGGCCGAGCCTCATCCTTTCCTGTTCACCGACGTCAGCCCCTATACCGACGGGTACGAGCTTGCCTACTCCATCAACCTTGACTGGGGCCATAAGAAGTATATCTCCCATTTCAAGTATGACGAGTCCAACAACCTCTACCTGCGTTTCTCCGGCGACGCCCCGTACATGACCTTTGCCAGCGCAGACGACCGCAGCGAGGAGAACGAGGAGCAGATGTCGTTTAGCAACGTCATCATCCAGCGTATCACGTATGATTACACCAATAACAACAAGACCATGCCCGTGATGAACAGCGTGGGTCAGGGCAATGCCGATATCTTCATCGGTGGCCGCTATATCCCCGGTTATTGGGTGCGTAAATCTGTGGAGGAGCCCACGATCTTCTTTGACGATCAGGGCAACGAACTGCAGCTGACCCGCGGCAAGACCTTCATCGCGCACTTCCCGCCGGAAAGCCTGCTGACCTTCCAGGGCGTGCAGTAATTCCGCCGGTATTTACAATCAACTTTAAGGCCGCCTTCGAGCTTCGGCTCGGGGACGGCCTTTCCAGTTTCAATCCTGTGTTTCGCAATCAGAGCGCTTGCAACGCGCGCCGTTATGCTCTATAATATAAAAGTATGCGTATCCAGAAACCGAAATCCCAAATGGGAGGATGAAACCTTATGCAACAGACCGCCGCAAAACACAATCCGCTGACGTTTTACCTGCGGATGCTCCTGTACATGTTTATCGCGCTGTTTCTCAGAGTTGTAACCTTTCTGCCGCTGTGCGCGTTGTTTGTGTTTCCCTCGGGTTCGCCTTTGAAATGGCTGGCGCTCCTGTGCCCCGCGCTGCTGTTTTTTTTCCTGCTGCCGTTGCGTTATTCCTTTGCCGACGCGCTTGTGCAGAGGCCGCGCCAGCGCCGGTTCTCGTTTGATACGGCGCTGTCCATGGGCAATTACGGGGAAAAGCTGGCTGAGAGCCTTCTGCACGCGGTTAACGTTATTAAATGGGGGATACCCCTGTTTGCGATGCTGGCTTATTGCTACTACTGTTACAGCGAGGTGGACATGTTCACCCTGCTGGGTTCGCTCAGCGCGATCGGCAAGGGCCTGACCGATTTTTGGTGCGGGATATGTAATTTCTTTATTACGCTTTTCGGCAGCATTCATACCCTGACCTCTGCCGGCGGTCTCATGGAAGGCTTATATGTAATATTCGCCGTGCTTGGCTTGGGTGTGCTGATCTGGCTGTACGGCGCGCTGCGCAACAGCGCCTCCCGCTACATCTGGGTAACGGCGACACGCGAAGAACGCTCGCCGCGCACGGATGCGCGCCGCCGGCTGCGCGGACGCCGCTGGCGTCAGGTTGTGGTCGGTCTGTGCAACCTCGTGCTGTGGACGCCGTTTCTGATTGTCGTTCTGAGCGTGATGAAGGATGTGCTCAGCGATGTGTCCAGCCAGCTGATGATGATCATTGCGCAGCAGAAGATGCCTTCGCTGGATATGGCGAAGGCCGTGATGCCTCTTGTGTTCGCGTTTGTTTTTCTGTATATGCCGCTGCTGCCGGTGCGGCGCTACCTGACGGCGGCGTTTGCTGCGCGTAAGCCCCGCCGTGTCGCACCCAGAAAAGCCGAGGCGCGTACGGCGCAGCAGGTGACGGGCACGACTCCGGCCGCCGCGCCGGTGGTTTCCGAAAGCAACGACCCTGGCCAGGCTGCTGCGTCTGCGGGCTTTGACGCAGAGGCCGCCGTTCAGGAGGCTCCTGTGCCTCCGTTCACGGCTGAAGGCGAAGCGTTTGCCGTGTCAAGTGGGATGGAGAACGGCCCTGATTACCTGGAAAAAGATGGTAAAGGGGAAAGGCTCGAATGGGAAGGCGGCGCCGAGTACGTTGCGCCCTCCGGCGACGGTGAATCTAAAGAGCCTTCCACCTTTACAATCGGGCAATAAAGCAAAATGAGGCTGGATAAATTTTTGGCCCTGAGCGGCGAGCGCAGCCGCACGGAGGCGGCCAGGGCCGTGCGGGGCGGGCTTGTGCGGGTAAACGGTTGCGTGGTGCGCGACCCTGCCATGAAACTTGCCGCGTCGGACGAGGTGACGCTTAGCGGCGCATCCGTTGCGGACAGCTCATCCCAGTATTATTTGCTGCATAAGCCTGCCGGCGTGCTGACGGCGGCGCGGGACAGCCGGGCCGCAACCGTGATGGATTTGCTTCCGGAAGCGTTAAAAAGGCGAAATGTGCTGCCTGTGGGACGGCTGGACAAGGATACCACCGGCCTGCTGCTTCTGACCAACGACGGCGCGCTGGCACACAGGTTGCTAAGCCCCAAAAGCCATGTGTGGAAGCAGTATCTGGCCACGGTGCAAGGAGCGCTCAACGGGGAGGATGCCTGCGCGTTTGCCGCGGGCATGACGCTTTCCGATTTTGTAACGAAGCCCGCAAGACTAAAAATCCTATGGGCGCGGGAGGATGAAAGCGCCGCGCTGGTGGAGCTGCGCGAGGGCAAGTTTCACCAGGTAAAGCGCATGTTTTCGGCGCGGGGGCATGAGGTGCTCAAACTGCATCGAACGGCTTTCGGACCGCTTACCCTGCCGGAGGAGCTTGCCGCGGGTGAATACCGCGCGCTGACAGCCGAAGAGATTGAGGCGCTCAGGCGCAGCACGGCCAATAAAGCGGACGCGGATACGGAAGAGGGATAATGAAGATGCCCGATCATTATTATACGCGAAATCCCGAAAGCGGGCATAAGCCCGCGACGGTCGGCTTTGAATACCGCGGGCGCACATACGGCTTTGAAACCGACAGCGGCGTTTTTTCCCGGACGGAAATTGACCGTGGCACGGAGATTTTGCTGGACGCCCTGCCACAGAAGCTGGATGGAGATGTGCTGGATATGGGCTGCGGCTATGGCGTGATAGGTGTAGCCGTAGGTAAAAATTGGCCTGGCTGCCGCGTCGTGATGGCGGACGTAAACGAGCGCGCATGCGGTCTGGCGCAAAAAAACGCCGTCCATAACGGCGTAATGGCTGAGGTGCTCGTCAGCGACGGCTACGAACGCATAATGGGTACGCGCTTTGACTGGATTCTTCAAAACCCGCCCATTCGCGCGGGTAAGGCGGTTATCTACCGCATGTTTGCGGATGCGGCGCAATGCCTGAAGCCGGGCGGAACGCTGTGGCTGGTCATTCGAAAGCAGCAGGGCGCGCCGTCCGCTATGGCTTGCTTGCGGACGTTTTTTACACACGTTGAGGCGGTGGAAAAGAAAGGCGGTTACTGGATAATCCGCTGCGCGCAGCCTGTTAGGCAAGATACTGAGGAGAGATAAGATTGATGTATGACAAAGCGTTTTTTGACGAGCCTATCGAGCGCAGGAATACCGCGTGCGAGAAGTGGGATGGGATTCGCGAGCGTGAAGGACGCGAGCTGAACCCGATGTGGGTTGCGGATATGGATTTCCGCTGCCCGGCCGAAGTGACGGAGGCGCTGATCAAACGCGCCGAGCACCCGGTTTACGGCTATACCGAGCAGACTGAGGCCGCTATCGGGGCGATGCTTGATTTCATGAAGCGCCGCCACCATCTGAGCCTTGCGCGGGAGCAGCAGGCGATGATGCCCTGCGTGGTTTCCGGCCTGCGCGCCGCGGTTCTGTCGCAAACCGCACCGGGCGATAAGGTGATCGTGCAGCCGCCTGTATACGGCCCATTTTTTGCTTCAGTGCGCGAGAACGACCGGGTTGTGGCTGAAAGCCCTCTGCTTTGCGGGGAGGACGGACGTTACATCATGGATTTGGAGGGGGTTGAGCGCCATTGCCGGGAAGGGGCAAAGCTCATGCTGCTGTGCAACCCGCATAATCCGGTTGGGCGTGCGTGGACGCGCGGAGAGCTGCAAGCGTTGCTTGACATTCTTCAGACCTATGGCGTAGTGCTGGTTTCGGACGAAATCCATGAGGATTTTGTGTTTGAGAAGGACGGCTTCACGCCGGTGCTTTCCCTCGCTACGGCGCAGGACGCGCGCGTTGTGGCGCTTACGAGCGCCAGCAAGACCTTCAACCTAGCCGGACTGCATCAGGCGGCGTTGTTTACCCGCAATCAGGAACTGAAGAATGCGCTCGCGGATACGATGCATCGCGTTGGCGTGGTTCAGGGAAACATTTTCGGTATGGTGGCGACAGAGGCGGCATACCGCTATGGCGACGCGTGGCTTGACGGGCTTCTCAGCTATGTGAAACTGGCGGAAAAGCTTGCAAGGGACGAGCTTGCGCGCCGGCTGCCGGAAGTGGTGCTTTCACCGCTGGAGGCGACCTATCTGGGGTGGATGAACATGCGGGCCTTCGGGCTCTCCACCGACGAGCTGATGAAGCGGACTCATGCAGCGGGCGTGGCCTTTACGCCGGGCACGTTTTTTGGCGCCGAGGCGGGCGAGGGCTTCCTGCGCATCAACCTTGCATGCCCGCACAGCCAGACGCTGGACGCGATTAAGCGCCTTGAAAAGGCCATCAAAGGATAACGGAGGGAGCAGAGAAGTGGAAGATTTGAGCCGAATCATCGACGACCTGAAGGAAGACATGACCAGTATGCTCAAGCGGTGGATCAGCATTCCCAGCGTGAAGGGCCGGGCGGAGGAGGGCGCGCCATTTGGCCGTGAGGTCCGGCGCGCGCTGGAAACCGCTCTGAGCGATGCGCAGGGGATGGGTTTTGAAGTGCGCAACATCGATCAATACGCGGGCGATATCCGTATGGGAAAGCTGGGCGAGGAGCCGCTGGCGATTCTTGCGCATCTTGACGTGGTGCCCGCAGGCGACGGCTGGGAGGTAGACCCGTTTGGCGCGGTGATCGACGGCGACCGTATGTATGGCCGCGGCACTTCGGACGATAAGGGTCCCGCTGTGGCGGCGCTTTTTGCGATGTACGCCATCAAGAAGGCCGGCATTCCGCTCAGGCGTGAGGTGCGGCTGATTTTGGGCTGCGATGAGGAAAGCGGCTGGGAGGATATGAAATACTATACCAAGCACTGCGATATGCCAAAAACCGGCTTCAGCCCGGATTCCAGCTATCCGGTTATCAATACGGAGAAGGGCATGCTGCATATAAGCCTGCGCGCGCCTTTCGCCGGAGAAGGCCTGTTTGTAAAGGAGATCAACGTCGGCGAGCGCTGCAATGTGATTCCGGGCGTTGCGACGGCATTGGTCGCCGGGGACGCTGCTTTCTGTGAAAAGGTCAACCGCCTGGCGGGCGATATGCATATTCAGGTGGAGGCTGAGCCGCGGCCGGAAGGGATGACGCTGCTTACTTCAACCGGCGTTCCTGGCCACGCGGCGTACCCCGAGGCTGCGAAAAACGCGCTGGGACAGCTGTTGATCATGCTGCGAGCGCTTGGGGTTTCCGGCGCTTTGAAAACCCTGGCGGACTGCGTCGGCATGGAATACGACGGAATGGGCCTGGGCATTCGGTGCAGCGACGAGACGAGCGGGGGACTGACGTGCAACCTTGGCATCCTCCGTTATAACGAGCAGAATGGGTTATACGCGACGCTGGATATCCGCTATCCCATTCTGTGCGATCATCGCGCGCTGACCGCCGCGTTGACGGCGGCTCTCGCCGGCATTTGCGTAAAGGTGGACGCGCAGAAGGATCCGCACCACGTTGCGCCCAACAGCGCGCTGGTGACCGCGCTTCTGGACGCTTATCACGAGGTGACAGACCGTCCGCGCGAGTGCATTTCCACGGGCGGCGGTACTTACGCCCGCTGCCTGGAGGAGGGCGTGGCCTTTGGCAGCGCTTTCCCGGAGGACGAGGAGCTGGCGCACCAGGCGGGCGAATATCTGAGTCTGGATGGGCTCATGCAGAACGTGCGTATCTTCGCAAGGGCGATTGAGAAGCTTGCGGGGGAAAACTAAGATTAAACAAACAACCGGCGTTTCCAATATTGAACTGCACCCCTAATGTTAGACAGTATGATATACTACTAACATTAGGGGTGATTTATTATGCTAAAGGGAGTAGCAAACAAGCGATACACAGCCGAGTTCAAGCAAATGGTAGTAGAGACCATGCAACGAGAAAAGTGGAGTTATGCAGAAACGGAGCGACGATTTGAGCTTCCGGATAAGCGAGCGGCG
>JAEYOW010000038.1 GCA_023411375.1 Bacillota bacterium
CCTTGATTATTACAATAATCGCCGCATCAAGGCAAAGCTTAAGGGCTTGCCGCCTGCTATACACAGACAACAAGCCCTCTTGGCTGCTTAATTTTAAATATTTGTCTAACTTTTTGGGGTCAATTCATATCGGGAACGCCGGTTGTTTGTTTGCATGACTTAAAAGCAAGGGTACAAGTGCTTGCAAGTTGCAGACTATTTCTTAGGCTCGGACGCCGTCTTGGCCTTGCTCCCAATTTTGTTTTCCGTTCCATTTTTAAGCCGTTCAATATTTGTGCGGTGCCGCCATACGCACAACACGAAAAGAATGATGGTAAACAGGCAGGTAAACCATTGCCCCCAATGCGTCGCGCACATGAAAATCATGTAACAAAGCAGCATCGTCATGCTGCCCAGGCTGATATAGCGCGTCAGTGCGATAACGCCCACGCAGATCACGATGGAGATAATGCCCCAGAGCGGATTGATGAAAAAAATCACCGCGGCGGAGCACGCGACGCCTTTGCCGCCTTTAAAGCCGTAAAATACAGGCCAATTGTGGCCGATAATCGCGAACAGGCCGCCCAGCATCATCCCATAGCCCATAATACCCCACGTGGCATCCGGAAGAATCAGGCTGCCAAGCCAACATGAAAGCGTGGCTTTCAGAAAATCGCCGATAAAGGTGACAAGGCCGGATTTAAGCCCCATTACGCGAAGTACATTGCTCGCACCCGTGTTTTTGCTGCCGGCGTTACGGATATCCACGCCCTTGACGTTGGAAACGGTAAGGCCTGTGGAAAAACAGCCCAACAAATAAGAAATGACGGCGATCAAAACCGAAAGCAGAATTTCGCGCATGGAGTTCCTCCTTGGCGGTTGCCCGCGAGTGTTTGTGGCTTTTTGAATTCACCGTGCCTTAGTATACCATAGACAAGGCAAAAAAGAAAGCCGCCATGGATAGGCTGCGGGGCGGCCCATAAGGCCTGACGCCGCCTCACCCGAAAGCGGCTTGACACAGGCAAAAAACGGTGGAACTCCAAATAAAAGAAGGCTAGAGGATTTTAAACTGCCAGCCGCCGTTGACGCGATAGTAATAAAATTCGCTAAGGCTTTCGTCATCAAAAATATGGAGCATCATGTCAAAATCCTCCGCCAGCGCATAATTGCCGATTTCGCTTTTTTCAATCCAGAAAACCTCTCCCTCCTCACTGGATTTCAGGTCGCCGTAAAACTCGGTGGCCTTGAAAAAAAGAACGCAGTAGCGGTTATCCTCGGCATCCTGAAACTGTTTGATGCCGCACAGGCGGGGATGCGCGACGGTAAGCCCGGTTTCTTCCCTTACCTCACGGATAACCGATTCCACGAACGCTTCACCCGGTTCCACATGCCCGCCCGGAAACGTTACGCCCGGCCAGTTTGGGTTGAGACGGTTTTGCACCAGTATGCGGCCGTTCGCGTCTTCCACCATGCAAAGGTTGGTGAATACGGCGCGCTCGCTTTTGCGATCCTTTTCGGCAAAGGCCATAACCGTATTGGCCAAATAGCTGAAAAAGCGCTGGTACAGAGGCATGGAAAGCGCCTCGGGATAGGACATGACGAGCAGCTCATGCCCTTGATTGCCGCTTCTGTACGGCGGATGAATATGGTGGAAGGAATTGGACAAAAAGCCGGCCTTTTCATAGAAATGCCTGCGCCGGGTTGAAAGCTCGTCCACAGGCGGGTCAATCTCCAGGACGACGGGCTTTGCGCCTTTACAAAGCAGGGTAAGCGCACGGCTTCCACAGCCATGGCCGCGCTTTTGGGGGATGATGGCGAAATGCTCGACATAAATAAACGCCTCTGTTTCCCAATAGAGCAAAATGCCCACGAGAGCATTCTGCTCCATAATCAGGTCAAAATGATAGTCCTCCTGCATGAGAGCAAGCTTCTGGTGGCGGACAAGCCGCTGTTCATGCAGGGGAAAGCTGTCTTGATACAGCGCGTACGCACGCTCAAACAAGGGCTCGTCAGAACTTTTGAGACGAATGAAACGCATGCTTTCTCCTCCCTGCCTTTGCAAAGGCAAAACAAAAAATCATTGTGCGCAACGTTACGGAGATACGGAAGCATCCCCCTGCGTCTGCGGTAAATCCAACGCTGTGGGGCATACGCCCAGCAGCGGTATAACACGCTCCCAAAAAACAGACTGCGTAAAAACAACGGTCGCCGAATTGTCGCAGGGATGAAAAGCGATGCGCGGCGTATCCCGCACGGCCCGTTCATAGCACAGGGTAATCCTGTGCTCCTGGTCGTAGTACAGCCCAAGCGGGCTTACGCTGCCGGAGCTCAGGTGAAGAAGTTCCATAAGCGCATCCTCCGGGGCGAAGCTGAGCCGCGACACACCCAGCGCCTTGCTGACCACCGCCGTGCGAAAGGGCGTCAATGGTTTTAGAAGCATCAAATAGAAGGCGGTCTGCTGGCGGTTGCACAGCAGGATGTTTTTGCAGATGGTCACGTTTTCATCACTAAATGGCATTTTAAGACAATCGCCGATGGTGAAGGCGCGCTCATGCTCGTGCGCCTCGTAGGGAATGCCGTTTTGGTCGAGAAACCGCAGGATTTCACGCTTGGTATCGCAAAACCCACTCATGATACAACCCCCTTGTTCGGTCCGGCCGGGAGGCCCGGCAGCGTGCATACGGTTGCATCATACCGCAAAACAGCGCTTTTGTATAGCGAAAATTGGCGCCGCGTGGTATAATCATTCAAGTGCGCCCGCGCAATACCTATAAGATCGAAAGGATGCATTTCATGGATATTACGGCCATTCTGTGTCAGGAATTTCATTTGAAAACCCCACAGTGCGAGAATGTACTGCGCTTGATCGACGAGGGAAACACCATCCCCTTTATCGCCCGCTACCGCAAGGAGCAGACCGATTCTCTGGACGACCAGGTGCTGCGCGAGATTTTTGAGCGCCTGCAGTACCTGCGCGGGCTGGACAAGCGCCGGGAGGAGATTTCCTCTGCGCTAAGCGAGCAGGGCAACCTGACCGGCGAACTGTCTCAAAAGCTCGCCGCAGCCGCGACGCTTGCGGAGCTTGAGGATATCTACCGCCCCTTTAGACCCAAGCGCCGCACGCGGGCCACAATCGCCAAGGAAAAGGGTTTGGAGCCGCTGGCGCTGCTGCTGCTTATGCAAAACGAAAAAAAGGGAACCGTGGAGGAGCTGGCAGCACCCTTTATCAATCCTGAAAAAGGTGTAAACAGCGCGGAGGAAGCGCTCCAGGGCGCGCGGGATATCCTGTCCGAGCAGATGAGCGACGACGCCGACGCGCGCAAGGCGCTGCGCGAGCTAACCTTCCGCACCGGCGTGATCGAGAGTAAAAAAACCAAGGACGAGGATAGCGTCTACAGCATGTATTATGATTTTTCCCAGGAGGTGCGGCAGATTCCAGGCCACCGCATCCTCGCCATTAACCGGGGCGAGCGCGAGGAGTTTTTAAAGGTGGCGGTGCGGATGGACGACGCAGCGTCCGTCGCCGTGCTGGACAAGGCGTTTGTGCGGCAAGGCAGCATCACCACCCAGCAGGTGAAAATGACGGCGGAGGACGCGTGGGAACGTCTGATCAAGCCCAGCATTGAGCGCGAGGTGCGCACCGAGCTGACCGAGCGTGCCGGAACGTCGGCCATTCAAGTGTTTGGCAAGAATCTGCACCAGCTGCTGATGGCTCCGCCGGTGAAGGGGCGCGTGACGCTTGGCGTTGACCCGGGTTTCCGCACGGGCTGCAAGCTGGCTGTTGTGGACGAAAATGGCAAGGTGCTGGCTACTGGCGTCGGCCATTTCACCCTCCCCGGGCAGGAGGCCGCAAAGGTGCGCGCCCGGCAGGAAATTCTCGCGATGTGCAAAAAGTTTGGTGTGACGGCCATCGCGATTGGCAACGGCACGGCCTCGCGCGAGGCGGAGCAGTTTATCGCCTCGCTGCTGGGCGACCTGCCCGAGGGCGTGGCTTATATGATCGTGAGCGAGGCGGGCGCGTCGGTATACTCTGCCAGCAAGCTGGCCGCGGAGGAATTTCCACAGTTTGACGTATCGCTTCGCAGCGCGGTCAGCATTGCCCGGCGCATGCAAGACCCCCTGGCGGAGCTGGTAAAAATCGACCCCAAGGCCATCGGCGTGGGGCAGTACCAGCATGATTTGAAGGAAAGCCAGCTTGAGGAGGCGTTGGACGGCGTGGTCGAGGGCTGCGTTAACAGCGTGGGGGTGGAGGTATCAACCGCCTCGCCTTCGCTTCTGTCCCACGTGGCGGGAATTGGTCCGGCATTGGCGAAAAACATCGTCGCTTATCGGGAGGAAAACGGAATTACCAGCCGCGCGCAGCTTAAAAAGGTGCCGAAGCTGGGGCCGAAGGCGTTTGAACAATGCGCGGGTTTCCTGCGCGTGCGCGACAGCAAAAACGCCTTGGACGCGACCTCCGTTCACCCGGAAAGCTACGACGCGGCCAAGGCGTTGTTGGAGACGCTTGGATATAAGCTGTCGGACGTGAAGGAGCGCAAGCTCGGCGATTTGCAAGCGCGGGTGGAGGAGCGGGGGCTCAAAAATCTGGCGGGAGAGCTTGGGGTTGGCGAGCCGACCCTCAAGGACATCGTGCGCGAGCTTCAAAAGCCGGGCCGGGACCCGCGCGACGACCTGCCCAAGCCCATTTTGCGCACCGACGTACTGGATATAAAGGACCTTGCCCCGGGAATGGAGCTGATGGGCACGGTGCGCAACGTGATCGACTTCGGCGCGTTTGTGGATATCGGCGTGCATCAGGACGGCCTGGTGCATATCAGCCGGATGGTCAACCGCTTTATCAAGCATCCCAGCGAGGTCGTTAAAGTCGGAGATGTGGTCAAGGTATGGGTTGTGGAGGTTGATCAGAAAAAGCAGCGCATCGCGCTGACCATGCTGCCGCCAAAGGCCTGAATGTGGATTGAGTGATATAAGCGCAAAAGAGCATTCCAAGAATGGGATGCTCTTTTGCAAATTAAGTTAGGAGGGAACGTCTCGTCCCTCCCCAGTCAGTAACCCTTGTGCGCTGGCTTCGCGTTCACATCCGGCTGAATGCAGCCCTCGATTTTGCCATGCTCATTCTCAAACGCTTGCATGCTTTCCAGAATTAGTACAAGAATATGGCTGTTGATCGAGCGTCCTTCATAGTCGGCAACGAAACCCAGCGTATTAAGCCTCTCTTTCTCAATGCGAATGGACACGCTCTTGATTGCCATTGTAACACCCGCAGCAGATATGCTATGTGTTTATTTTATATGGATTATGTGATATAAAGCTCAAAATGGATACGCTGTATATCTAAACAATAGAGGCGGGACGGCATATGAAAACAGCGTACTTTTGGCGCCCCGCCAAGCTTTGCGCGGCGGGCAATACCATGAAGTGCCTGCTTGTCAGGCACCGTGCCAAAGAGGACGGCGTGCTGTCGTCCCGGAACACAGATCATATGTCAAGTGGGCGGCATACGTGACGGGGATCAAATAATCATTCATACCTATACACTAAAATATGTTTTTCACCTGTATTTTGCGAAATTGCCACTTGACACGGCCTGAAACGGCTGTACAATAGAGTGGAAATCGGGCGCGGTAACTCCGCGGCCGAGGGAATAGAGGCGCGGCTGATCAATAGTACCGCGCGGTAGCCCCTCAATGGGTGATGACCGCGCGCGAAAGGGATAGCCGCCGAAACGGAAGGCATGGTTGAGCAGCCTTGCGTTGGGCAGCGGAAGAAGATTTCGCTGACTGTCACGGCAGGTGCCGTGGTGCGCTATTCGAACGTTTTTATCAGTTGATAGAAGCAGCGAAGGCGCAGCCCCTCGCTGCTTTTTCTATTCCGCAAAACAGGAGGAGGACGACTATAATGAGGAAGATTCTTGCGGTTCTGTTGGCAGCTCTGATGATTTTTGCATGCGCATCCGCCATGGCGGAGGGCGCCTTCCGCGTGGGTATGGAGTGCAACTACGCGCCGTTTAACTGGACCCAGGCCGAACCGAGCGAGCATGCCGTGGCTATTGAGGGCGGCGGCGGATACGCCGACGGGTATGATGTGCAGATCGCCAAGAAAATCGCCGAGGGCCTGGGCAAGGAGCTGGTGATCGTCAAGACCGAATGGGACGGCCTGCCCATGGGCGTGAGCAGCGGCGCGTTCGACGCGATTATTGCGGGCATGAGCCCGACCGAGGAGCGTAAGGCGACCCTCGATTTCACTGACGCCTACTATACCAGCGAACTGGTGGTTGTTGTGAAAAAGGACGGCGCGTATGCCGGCGCCAAGAGCCTTGCCGACCTGAGCGGCGCGACCATCACCGGCCAGCTCAATACCTTCCACTACTCCGTAATTGGTCAGATTCCTGATGTGACCGTGGGAACCGCGATGGAGTCCTTCTCCGCGATGATCGTCGCCTTGCAGAGCGGCGCGGTTGACGGCTACATTGCCGAGCAGCCGGGCGCCGTGGCTGATACCACCGCCAATCCGGAGCTTACCTACGTGAAGTTTGATGAGGGAAAGGGCTTTACTGCTTCCCAGGACGATGTATCCATCGCCGTGGGCCTTCGGAAGGGCAGCGAGCTGCTTGCGCCCATCAATGAAATTCTGGCGGGTATTGACGCCGAAACCCGTGTTCAGCTGATGGTTGACGCCACCGCGCGCCAGCCGTTGAACAACTAACGGATACACGGCGGGGGAACGCGCCGCCATTGGACGCGCGTTCCTTTTTTCGCGTTTAACCGCGCACTGAGATCATCCTTCTTCACCGATATATCGAAGGAGTAGCTGCCAATGTCTTTGCCAACAACCTTTTTCGGGTGGGTAGGCTTCATTTTGGAAAAGTATGGAGCCCTGTTTTTAAGCGGCGTGGGGGTTACGCTGCTTGTCGCGCTCACGGGCACGGTGATCGGTTTCATCATCGGTCTGCTCGTGGCGATTTTGCGCACCATTCCCGTTTCGCCGCGGGATTCGGTGTTCAAGCGTATTCCGCTTAAAATTCTTTCCATGCTGCTCAGCGTGTATATCGAGGTGTTTCGCGGAACGCCAATGATTGTACAGGCCATGGTAATCTACTACGGCTCCATGCAGCTGGGGTTGCGCATGCCGGTGCTTGCGGCGGCCGTGTTTATTGTATCCATTAATACCGGCGCGTATATGGCGGAAATCATCCGCGGCGGCATCATCAGCGTGGATAAGGGGCAGAAAGAGGCCGCGCACGCTATCGGCATGACGCATTGGCAGAGCATGGTCCATGTGGTTTTGCCCCAGGCCGTACGCAATATTATGCCTGCCATCGGTAACGAGTTTGTCGTCAATATCAAGGATTCCAGCGTCCTCAACGTCATTTCCGTCAATGAGCTGTTCTTCATGAGCAAATCGGCGGCGGGCACCTATTTGCGCTACTTTGAGGTGTTCTTCATCACCGCGTGCATCTATTTGATTCTCACCTTTACGGTTACGCGCATCCTGCGCCTTTTGGAACGCAAGATGGACGGCAAGGCGAATTATACCATTTATGGTTCTCAGAGCGACAGCAAGTCCAGCATCACGATTGAAAAGGAAGGAGGCGTTCCCGTTGATTGAGTTATCGGCAGACGCTCCTATCCTCAGCGTCGACCATCTGAAAAAGAGCTTTGGCGAGCATGAGGTTTTGAAGGATATTTCCTTTTCCGTCAGGCAGGGCGACGTGGTCAGCGTCATAGGTTCCTCCGGCAGCGGAAAAAGCACGCTACTGAGGTGCATCAACTTTTTGGAGCAGCCGACTGCGGGGACCATCCGCTTTCATGGCAAAAATGCCGAGACGGAATGGAGCCGGGCGCAGTATCATGCGAAGGTCGGCATGGTGTTTCAAAGCTTCAACCTTTTCGGCAACATGTCGGTTCTTAAAAACTGCATGTCCGGTCAAATGCGTGTGCTGAAGCGTGGTAAAAAAGAGGCTGAGGAAAAGGCTTTGCTTTATCTGGAAAAGGTCGGCATGGCCCCCTACCGGGACGCTCGCCCTGCGCAGCTGTCCGGCGGGCAGAAGCAACGCGTCGCGATCGCACGCGCGCTGGCGATGGACCCGGAGGTGCTTTTGTTCGACGAGCCGACCAGCGCGCTTGACCCGGAGATGGTAGGCGAGGTGTTGGGCGTAATGCGCGGCTTGGCGCAAAGCGGGCTGACCATGTTGGTGGTGACGCATGAAATGGCTTTTGCGCGTGACGTGAGCAAGCGGGTTATCTTTATGGATGCCGGAGTCATTGCCGAGGACGGCGAGCCGTCGGAAATCTTTGTGAACCCCCGGCAACCCCGCACAAGGGAATTCCTCAGCAGGGTTTTGGGTGGCTGAAGGCGAATAGGTAAAAATACACGGCGGGGCCGTGCCCCATAGCGAACGCATGGGCGCGGCCCCGCTTATTGTTGTGATTGGAGAGGTTTGATGCGCGCTACGGTAATTGGCTGCGGGCGTTGGGGTTCCTTTATCGCATGGTATTTGAATGAGCTCGGCCACAGCGTTACGCTGTACGGACGAACAAATTCGGCGCATATGAATGCTTTTTTGAGCGCTCGTTCCAACGGCTTGGTAACGCTGCATGAAGATATTGTGCTTTCAACCAGGCTTGAGTATGCGGTTTCGGATGCGGATGTGATCGTCATTTCTATCGCGTCGCAGGCCCTGCGGGGAATGCTGAGGGAAAGCGGCAAATGCTTAAGGGGAAAGCCCTTGGTGCTTTGTATGAAAGGGCTGGAGGTCGGCACCGGCAAACGTTTGACGGAGATTGTAACCGATACGCTCGGGGAGGATACGGCCGTAGCGGTTTGGCTTGGGCCGGGACATGTACAGGAATTTATCAACCGGGTACCCAATTGCATGGTGATCGACAGCGCGGATGAAGGGCTTAAGCACAAGCTTGTTGACGCTTTTTCAGGCGAGCTGATACGGTTTTACTATGGCCGCGACCTGCTTGGTAACGAGGTGGGCGCGGCAGCGAAAAACGTCGTGGGAATCGCCGCCGGAATGCTGGACGGCCTCGGCCTGGGTACGCTGAAAGGCGCGCTGATGAGCCGGGGTACGCGTGAAATGTCGCGCCTGATCAAGGCCATGGGTGGAAACGAACTGAGCATATATGGGCTCTGCCATCTGGGCGATTATGAAGCGACGGTGTTTTCGCCCTACAGCCATAACCGCAGGTTTGGCGAGTGTTTTGCCAGAGGGGAAGCGTATAAGGAGCTGGCCGAGGGGTATTACACGGTGGAGGCGCTTTTGACGTTGAGTGAAAGGCATTCGGTGGAGCTTCCCATTTGCCGGGCCGTACACGAGGTTCTTTATGAGGGCAAGGATATGCGGCGCACGCTGGACGGGCTTTTCAGACGCTCGCTCAAGGAAGAAATGTAGCCTACAAAGCCTTCACACTGCCGCCTCAGCGGCAGGCGCGGCATAAAGGCGCTATGTCAGAGGTCGGTATGGTGAACGAACCATGTTGTTGCTACGCAGGGGAGATGTTGTCCAATGTTTGTGACCTATAAAAACGTTGATTTATCTGATACGGAGCGGCAACATGGTACCTTCTCTTGGCTTGCTTTATAGAAAAAGTCAGATAGACTAAAGAAAATATTTTGCCAAAACCTATTGCATTTTCAAAATTGGTTTGTTATAATATCATTCGTTGGTTATGAAGTGCCAACAAAATGGGGCATTAGCACAGTTGGTAGCGCGCTACATTCGCATTGTAGAGGTCAGGAGTTCGAATCTCCTATGCTCCACCAAGATCCGTCTGAAAAGACGGATTTTTTTATTGTAAAACCCCTTTTTGCTTTTAATAGAAATGAGTTGCTGTTTCCCCTTGAAACGAAAAAGACTGATAACGTATTGCAATGGAAACCTAAAACGCAGCGCTGGTATCCGGCGTCAGGATATACCCCTCCCGCCGCCTAAGGCGTTCCCGGATGTTTTCCACCATCAATGGGCTTTTTGCCCGGGAACACTTCAATCTAGACATCCTCCATGCGCTCCCTTGGCAGCGGTGACGCTTTGTGGTTGCTGGCTTCAATGCGATACCCTATCCGGCCTGGTTAGTTAAAGCGCGTTATCCATTTTATCCGAGAAAACCAATATGAAAGAATCATTGATTTAACAGCTGGAGGATCAACGCCTTCCCGCGCTTTTAACGAGCGCCAGGCAGCGCTTGACCCATTGTTTTTCTATTCTCGAAACCGTTATTTGCATGAATATGTATTGGAAATTCGTTCCTATAATTAGGACCAAATCAACCAAAAGCACAATGTAAATCATACCAATGAACCGGATGAAGCTATGGCGGCAATTTGGAGAATGAACGGGAGGCGGTTAAAATAAAACGTTTTATATACCTGCTGGCAGTTTTGCTGAGCCTGACATTTAATTTCGCAGCGGCGGAGCCACTGGGTTTCGGAGTGGTAAACACCAATCAAACGAACTTTCGCGAAAAAATTGGAGGTGATATTGCGTTTCGGCTGGACAAGGAAGCGCTAGTTTATATCGTCGGGCATCAGACGGATGGGCAGGGCCGGGAATGGTATCACGTGATGACCTACGCGGTCAAGGGAACCGGCCGGGGCGCGTGGGTGATGGCGGACTACAGCGACATGGGCAGCAGGCTCTTTTCAGATATCACGCAAGTCGCCCTCAGTGTGGACGGGATGCTGGCGCTGCGCTCTGATGGAACGGTGGTTGGCGTGGCGAACGGAACGCCGGAAGGCCAAAAAATGAAGAAAACGCTTCCCACTTGGCGGAATATTCGCGAGGTCTGCAGCTGCGATTTTACCTATCTGGCGGTGTAAAACGACGGGACGCTCCTGGGCTTTGGCAATCAATTTTTTGAGGTCTAGGCGCATGTAAAGAACGTCCGCCTGCTGGACGCCCGGTCCTTCAATGCAGTGTATGTGACGCAATCAGGTGAAAGCAATGCGGACGGCAGGGATGATTTTTTAGGGCAGCCGTGGAATGCTGCCTGCGATTGGGCGCGGGTAAAGCAAATCGCAGTGGGCGAACGTTTTTTGGCTGCGCTTGGCGAGGACGGAAGAGCACGATATTTAGGCGATTCTGAAATACCCGTCAATATCGATAGCCTGGAAAGCTGGACGGATCTGACCGCAATCACTGCCGCCAGCTGGGAACGTGCCTTGGGCACGCCTTTTGACTTTACCCGCGCGATTTTGCCGCCCTGCATCAGGACGGCTCCGTCAGCGTTACGCCGCCGGAGGCGGAGGGATGGACGGGTACTGTCGCCATTTCGGCGGAGGATCATTATTTGCCGGGACTTAAGCGGGATGGAACCGCGGTGATCACCGGCGCCGCCGCCGCGCCTATCATGGATATCAGCCATTGGCACGGCGTGGTTGCGGTCGATACGTCCGAAACATACTGCGCCGGTGTAAAAAGTGACGGAACGCTCGTATGGGCGGGCAGCTATGGACTTTGATTGCCTGATAACAGACGAAAGAAGGGGAAAACGATGAAGAGGGCCGTAAGACGGATGATGTCCTTGCTTTTGATGCTATGCTTGTTAATGCTCATATCATGTGTATGCTTTGCAAAAGCGGAGCCGCCCGCCACGCTGTACCATAACCCCAAGGGCGGCGGCTGCCATCATGCGGACGCGGAATGCCCGTCGGTCAAGGAGAATGATCTTCCGATGGAGCCGTTTAACAGCGCGCTCCTGCCTGAAGAACCGTACGGCAGGCTAAAACCGTGTCCTGTTTGCCTGCCTGGCGGCAAGGCCGAAACGCCCGCCTATCAGCCGCGGACGGAAAGCGTGGATAACGCGGGAACCGCCCATTGGGCCGCGGCAAAGCTATATACCGTGGCGGCCGCCCGCGCCTTTGCCGAGGCTTTCTTCACATCGCCCTATGTGATGGAATCGCTGGACGGGCGCGAATTGACCATCACGCAGACCGAAGATGGCTGGCTGGCGGAGGCGGCAGGAAAGGACACGGACCGGCTGACCTTGCTGTTTGATTGCCAGGGGCAGGTCGCGCTTTATCAAAATGCAAACGATCCCTTGCCGTTGCTTCAAAACGGCGCTGTTTCCGTTCAGGACGCGGATGAGCTTGTCTACACATGGGAGGCGCTCAGCCTTGTGGACAGCATTACCCGTCGTTTTTTAAACAAAAGCTATAACGCGATCTGCTGCTACGCGGCGGATAAAGACACGTATGCCTACCATTTGGATATGTTCGACTGTTTTGTTTATTTTCGATATCAACCATCCCTTCAACTGATCGGATTGGGTGATTTGAGCAAGAACGATTGCCGCTATGAGGATTACTTGTCCCGCGGCGAGGCGGTGGCGCTGGCGCGCGATGCATTAATAACCGTCTGCGGGCTTGCGCGGGAGCAGGCTGACGCATTGATTGTGTCACAGACCAGCTTTAATCCAAACGCCTATCAGCCGCTTTCAACCGATATGCCCCTTACCTATTGGTACATCGGTTTTGCCGTGACGCCAAACGCTAAGAACGGGGCGTATCAGGTGGAGCTGGATGCAAAAACGGGAGAAATTTTGGTTGTGCGCGACCCTGAGACGTCAGGCAAGGGCTGATGGGAGCATCTAATATAAAAAAATTGGCCGGCTGGCACTGGCAAAAAAGTGGAGGAAAGACTTTTACACTTCGGTTTTGACGACCTGCCCGGCACGCTTGCTCAGGCCAACGCGATGAACGGCGTTATAAAACCGAGCGCCGTTCGTCACCTGTACCGGCCGTTGCGCATAGAATGAGTCGGAGCCCAAAAGACAGGAGTTGATAAAATGGACCGCACACGCAGCAGTAGCAGCAGCTACTTGATGAATATGGTTCGAAACCTGCGGCCGTCGGCTCAAGCCGTCGTGCGTGGCAGCGCTGATTACCCGTCGTTGAACGGTCTGGTTACCTTCTATGAGCAAGGCGGGGGCGCGCTGGTTGCCGCCGAATTTCGGGGCCTGCCCGGTACGGATGGCTGCGGAAGCCGGGTTTTTGGTTTCCACATTCACGAGGGAAGCAGTTGTACCGGAACCGCGCAGGAGCCGTTCGCAAATGCCGGCGGACATTATAATCCCAATGATTGCCCGCATCCGCAGCACGCGGGCGACATGCCGCCCCTGTTCGGCAATAACGGTAGCGCATGGCAGGCTTTTTCAACGGACCGTTTCACGGTCCAGGAGGTTTTAGGCCACGCGGTAGTCGTTCATGCCAACCCGGATGATTTTACAACGCAGCCGTCAGGTAATTCTGGCGCGCGCATCGCTTGCGGCATTATCCGGCCGCTCTGACGCCATTTTGCTGGACGCGTCTGCAGAGCGCGGCTGCCGCGCGTCTGCGCGCCGCCGTCTCCACCAAAGCTTGGGGGACTGAAAGGCTTGCTGGCCTTCAGTCCTTTTTGTGATACTGGGGCTGAATGGCGAAACAATCCAACGAGCAGGTTAAAGCGGATTCATCGTAAGGCATTTTGACGGTTGTCAACCTGCCCATGTTCGGGTAACATATCAACGGTATTGCGCGAAAGGTTATGGATGGCGCAACGGGTTCCGCCGAAGCAGCCGTCAAAGGCCGAACCACAGGAAGAATTACCCAAAGCGGAGGGAGGAGCGAGAGTATGCCTGTTATGGTTGGTGTGATCTCCGATACCCATGGGTTTCTCCGTCCGGAAGTATTAAACATACTAAAAGCCTGCGACTTTATTCTTCATGGCGGCGATGCCGGAAGGCCGGAGGTGTTGAACGCCCTGCGGGCAATCGCGCCGCTTTATGTGGTGCGGGGCAACAATGATACCGGCTGGGCTGAGCGGCTTCCCACAAGCCTTGCTTTTTCAATCGGGAACCTCAACTTCTTCATGGTTCATGATCAAAAGGAGGTCCCGCAAGACCTTGATGGGACTGACGTCGTCGTGTTTGGACACTCGCACCGCTACTTTGAACGGCAGGTCGGCGAACGGCTTTGGCTGAATCCGGGAAGCTGCGGGAGGCGGCGGTTTAACCTGGAAATCACCATGGCTGTAATGTCGATCGACGATGGAAATTTCCAAGTTGAGAAAATCAACATTTGCTAATGAAACAGCCAATAAGACGACAGGCGCATTGCCGTTATTCAAAGACGGCGGGACGGATTGCCCGTTCGGATTTTCCGCCCCGCCGCTTTTACGCTTATGAGTTCGTTGCTTTTGGCTCTTTGCCGGCGTAATCCCTTCCGCCGGATGTTATTTGACCGTATGGGTTACGGCACGCATATCACGCGGCCTGGAACAAAGTCGCTGGGCGCGAGCGTCGGGTTGGAAATCAGCAGCAACGCGGGGGATACGCCGATCGTCTGCGTCAGCGTATACAGGTTTTCTCCCTGCTCCATGATATAGGAGGTTGTGCCGCTGGCACACAGCCTGCGGCTGCCGGACGGGGGGGCGCAGTAACGCGTGCCGGGCGCGATGCGGGTTGTCGGCAGGGAGGGGTTTGCGTTTCGCAGCGCCTGATAGGAAACGTTGTTTTCAAGCAGCAGGTCGGTAAAGCTCTGGTTGTTTTGCACCGTGGTCGCGCGGTAACCGGCGGGGCAGAAGCGCTGAGGCGGAACCACCACGATTGGCGGCTGGGGCTGGCTTGGCAACGAGGGCGTGGGCAACCCCTCCGGCCCCTCGCCGGGCGTGGCGGGTTGGTTGATATCCGGTAAAGAGGGGGTGGGAAACCCTTCCGGCCCCTCGCCGGGCGTGACGGGTTGGTTGATCATGGTCATAAATAGCGCTCCTTCTATCTATTTACGCGTACAATGCCGCGGAATTGGTCCCGCCTCTATTGTATGAGAATAAAGCGCCTGGAGTTCATGGAAACAGGCGGCGGTCAGCCGGAAACGCTCCCGGCCTTCTCCCGGGACGCGCGTACTTTCAGGGGCGGCATTCCCGCAATTCGCCTGAAATGGCGGTTAAAGGAGGAAAGGGTTTGATAACCAACCTTTTCCGAAATCTGAGAAATGGGCAGCGTCGTGTTTCGGAGCAAATTTGTCGCCGCGCGGATGCGGACCTGGTAAATATATTCAAACGGCGTTATGTTCATCACCTTGACAAACAGCCTGCGAAAGGCGGTAACGCTGCGGCAGGCAATTCCGGCCAGTTCCTCAATGGTTAATTCCCTGTCGTAATGGTTGGAGATGTAGAGGATGACCGACGAAAGCTCCTCCATATCCTTGGGCAGGGCCTGGGCTTGAAGCACGTGGCTTTCTTCCTGCCGGTGCAACGCAACCGCCATCAGCCCCATCAGGTACCGCACGCTCTGCTGCCAGAGCGCGCCGCGCCCCTCCAGCTCCTTTAATGCGATGTCCATCAGCGGCGCGGCTTCGGGGCATTCCTGCGGGTGCAGAATGCCCGTGAATTGGCATGGAACAATGCTGTTGTCAAGCAGCCCAGGCATATCAACGTCGATAAACTGCCAGCCGCTGATGCTTTCGCGGTCGCTTTGCGCGATGTGCACCACCCGGGGAGCGATGACGCTCACATCACCCTTGGCATATCGGAATATCTGGTTGCCGATATAGAAAATCCCCGACCCCTCCCGGCAAATGCCGAGCTCGGTCGTATCATGATAGTGCATATGCGTGGCGGGCTGCGCTTTTGAATAGTGCAATCGCCCAAGGTAAGGCGCGTGTACAGGAAGCTCTCCGGCCAGTGTGATTGGAAAATAGCGGATCGCGCGGGAAACATTGTTCGTTGTTTTATGCACATAAATGGCTCCTTTTTGCATAGAAATCCGCAGATACTAATGATATACTAACATATATGTCGGGGACATGCAAGGGGATAGCCCCGGGGTTTATGCGTGTGATCAAGGAGGATGCCTGTGAAATACCGTTACCATTTAGGCGGCCGGAGTTATGAGTCCGCCCAGACCCGCGTGGCGGCGGTGCTGCTCGCGCCCACTTTGCTCGCGCTTGTGGCGCTGTACCTTATCCCCATCGCAAGGGTGCTGGTTTTGAGCTTCACAAGCACAAATACCATTACCAATGTGTCAACCTTTGTCGGGCTAAAAAACTTTCGTTATCTCTTTGGCAACGAGGTGTTTTTAAAATCCCTCGGCAATACCTTTGTGTTTACCTTTTTTAAGCTTTTCGCCGAGGTGGCCGTATCCCTCACGCTGGCGGTTTTGCTGGATACCCGGGTGCCTATGCGAAAATTTCTCCGAATCAGCTATTTTGCGCCGGTGGTGGTGCCTGTGGTAGCCTCAAGCACCATCTGGCTCTGGTTTTACGACCCAAATCTCGGGCCGCTCAACCAGATGCTCGGCTGGATGGGCCTTCCCGGTTCCAAATGGATTTACAGCGCGGATACCGCCCTGATGAGCATTATCATCTTTTCCGTGTGGCGCGGGGTAGGGTATGACGTGGTGGTGTTTCTCTCCGGCCTCCAGGGCATTCCCGACTCCTGCATGGAGGCTGCGCGGGTGGACGGCGCAAGCGAATGGCAGACCTTCTGGCGCATAAAGCTCCCTCTAATGAAACCCATGGTGGCCTTTGTGCTGATGATGGGCTTTATCGGCTCGTTCCAGTCCTTTACCGAGGTGGATGTCATGACGCCGGGCGGCGGGCCCAACCAGTCCACACTGCTGGTCGTCAATTATATTTACGAGCAGGCCTTTGGTAACGCCAAGATGGGACGCGGCGCGGCTGCTTCGGTGGTGCTGTTTGTGATTGTGTTCGCCGTCACCTACCTTCAGCGCATTATCAGCGAAAGGACGGAGAATGATTATGCATAAAAAACGACGCTGGAACCTGCTGGTTTTCGCCGTGCTGCTGGTGCTGTCGCTTTTGATGATTTTCCCGTTTGTTTGGATGCTGCTTTCCGCCTTTAAAACCCCGGCGGATGTTTATACCTATCCGCCCCGCTGGCTGCCATCTTCCTTTCAGTGGGATAACTTTGAGCGTGTATTCGATATGATCCCCTTTGCGCGGTTTTATCTAAACACGGTTTTTACTTCGCTTGTGCAAACGGCTTTGCAAATTGTGCTATCCGTCTTTGCGGCGTATGCCTTCGCCAAGCTGCGGTTTCCCTTTAAGCGCCTCGCGTACATGCTCATGCAAAGCGCCATGTTCATCCCCATGGTGGTAATCATGATTCCCCTGTACCTGATGGTGGCGCGGATGGGGCTTGTAAACACCTATTCAGGCATTATCCTGCCGCAAATCCTGGGCGTGTTTACCACGGTGCTCCTGATCTCCTTTTTCCAGACCATCCCGGACGATTTGATCGATGCGCCCAAAATCGATGGGTGCGGCTACTACCGCATTCTGTTCAACGTCGTTATCCCCAACTCCACCACCGCGATCAGCGCCGCCACCCTTTTCGCCTTCCTGTCGCACTGGAAGAGCTACCTGTGGCCCCTGCTGGTAACGAACTCCACCGAGATGCGGACGCTGCCCGTCGGGTTTAAGTACCTGATTAAGGAGTCCTCCTCCGAATATCAGGTGATGATGGCCGCGGCCGTAATGAGCATTGTGCCGGTACTAATCGTTTATATCCTGTGCGAAAAAAACTTTGTCCGCTCCATCACCATGACGGGGCTCAAGGGCTGATCAAAAGACATAGCGGCGTTTTCCCAAGAAAAAACGCTATGAGATAAACAAGGAGGAATCTACCCATGAAAAAGCTGTTTTCCCTGATGCTTGGCCTGATGCTTGCGCTGGGCGCCGTCGCGGGCGCGGGCGCCGAGGGCGGCAAAACGCTGGAGGTCTGGTATGCACTGAGCGGAGCCAGCGGCGAGGCGTTCCTGAGCGTTGTGGACGACTTTAACGCCCAGAACACCGGTATTTCCATCAACGCTTCCTATTCCGGCGGCTATACCGATACCGCGACCAAGATCACGGCCGCGCTGTTGAGCAATACCACCCCCGACGTGCTCATCGGCGGCCAGGTTACCTATACCGGTGCCTATGGCAACTTCTACGCCGGGGAAAAGGTGCTCTCCGACGCCGAATTTAACTACGACGACGTATTTACCGGCCTGTGGGATTACGCAATGTATAACGGAGTTGTCTGCAACATCCCCTACGGCATTTCCACCCCGGTGATGTACTACAACAAGGCCGTGGTGGAAGCCGCCGGCGTCGATATGACCGCATCCGCGCCCGCCTCCTGGGAGGACTTCACCGCCCTGTGCGAAACCATTCAGGCCCATTACGCGGATAACGCCGCTTTCGCCGCCTTTGTGGTTAAGGATATGCCTTGGCTGTTCAAGACGCAGCTTCGCCAGGTGGGCAATAACGTGATTGCCGCCAACGAGGACTTTTCCGTCAAGACCGCCGCCTTCGGCAGCCCCGAGTGCGCCCGCGTGGCCCAGTGGTGGCAGGATATGGTGAAGGCAGGCGTTACCACCGTTGGCGACAGCGATAATGCCGAAAATGTGTTTTTAGCGGGCAACGCTGCTTTCTTTGCCGGCTCCTCCACCAAAATTGCCGATTGGTCCGAAACGATGGGCGACAACCTTCAGGCGATTCCCATGCCCTGCTTTGACGAGCCGTTTGTGGCCTTGGGCGGCAACACCATCTCGATTTTCCCCACCGAGGGGGACGAAGCCCAGTCCGAGGCTGCCTGGACCTTCGTCAAGTTCGTCACCGGAACCGAGGAAAACGCCAAGTTTGCCCTGGCCAGCGGCTATCTGCCCATCCGCGCCTCCGCGCTGGAGCTGGATAGCATGAAGGAGGCCTTTGAGAGCAAGCCCGCCTATAAGATCGCGTTCGATCAGCTTGCCTATGCCTATTCCTACTATAATATCGACGATTACGCGGCTCTGGATAATGCCATCAAGGGCGCTATCGCAAAGGTAACCGGCGATACCGCTTATGATTGCGCCCAGGCCATGGCGGAAGCCGCGCAGGCCTACGACGACGAGGCGAACAACTAAGCTGTGGCATAAAAACGGTTCATGGTGTCATTCCGGCGCGGGGTCCGGCTTTGCTATCCCCGCGCCGGAATGGCATTTTTGGCCGGTCAATCTTTGATCGGGGAGCAACCAATGGAGCTAATGACAGTTACCGCGTTTCTGGAGGCTTTGGCCGTGGGCGACGCCTTCGGCAAAGCAACGGAATATTGCGCCCAGGAGGAAATTGAGAGCAGGCTGGGTCAAATCGACGAGCTTCTTCCTCCGGAGCGTTCCCTGACGCACGAGGACCTCTTTCACGGGCAGGTCACGGACGATACCGAGCAAAACGTCTGGCTGATCCGCGCTTATGCAAGGGATGGAGCCATCACCCCTGAAAATACGGCGGAGGCGCTTTTGGACTGGGTCGTTAGAACCGACGCCGCACAGAAGTACATAGGCCCCAATTCGCTGCGCGCTCTGCAAAAAATAGCCGAGGGCGCGGAGGTTGACAAGGCCGGGCTTTCCGGCACCACCTGCGGGGGCATTATGCGCGCGCCTGCGGCCTTCTTGTTTAGTACCCCACAAACGCTTGAAAGCAATATTGTCAGTTGCCTGATGCCAACCCATAACACCGCCGCCGCCATGGAAGCCGCTATGGCCTACGGTTGGGCGCTTCAGGCTGCGGCGCAGGGAGAAAGCATGGAAGGCGTGCTGGACGCCGCGTGCCATGGGGCCGCCATCGGCAAAAAACACGGCTCCCGGTTTCGCACGGCCGCGGTGGTGCCCTCCTGCGAAAGCCGCATCCGCTATCTGCAAAGAATTATGCCGGACTTCGCCGACGCGCGGGAGCTGAAGCGCTTTCTGTATGAGATTTACGGAACCACGCTCGCTTCCTGCGACGTGTGCGCGGCTGTGTTTGCGCTATTCATGTGGTCGGGGAGGGACGTTTACCTCGCAATCCGGCTGGCGACGGAAATGGGTGGGGATTCCGATACCATCGCCTGCCTGGCCGCCGCGCTGTGCTGCCTGTACGCCAAGGGCCATAACCTGCCCGGTGGAATGGTGGAGCTGGTCGGCCGGGCCAACGGTTTGGACTTTGACCAGTTGGCCGGGCTGGTGCTCGCGGCGGCGGAAGCGCGTCACGCTCATCCGCCCACGGCGGGGACGTAAAACGAAAGCTTGATTCGGAAAGGATGAACGCCATGCTTTTATCCACCTCAACGAACCTTTTTGCCTACCGGCCTGATTGGGTATCCTTCATTCCCATTTTGGACTCGATGAGGATGGCGAAGGCAGCCGGGTTTGACGCCATCGACCTCAACCTGTGCGACGTCACCAGGCCTTATTACCTGCTGGCGCGCGACGATTGGAGGGACTGGGTCGGTCGGCTCGGGGAAGCCTCTAAAGAGCTTTCGCTGCCGATAACACAGTCCCACACGCCGTTTTATCACCAGCTTGATCCCGGCTTTGCAAAGCGGGAGGAATACGAAGCGATGGTTCGCCGGTCCATCGAGGCGTCCGGTATGCTGGGTGTTCCGTGGATCGTAATGCACGCGGGAACCTTTCCCGGCGATGATTCGTCCTTTGCCGAAAGCCGCAGGTTGAATTACGAGTACTTTATGCCCCTGCTGGAGCTGGCAGGGCGCTACGGCTCGGGAATCGCAATTGAAAACCTATACGACGAGCCGGTTGCTAGCCGTACCAGGCCAAACGGGGTTTTTACCGCGAGCTTTGTGGAGCTATGCGGGCTTGTGGACGGGCTTGGCGCCGCCAATGCCGGCGTTTGCTGGGATTTTGGACATGCTCATCTGATGGGCGTCGATCAGCCAAACGCGTTGAGGTACGTTGGAAAGCGGTTAAAGGCCACCCACGTGGCGGATAACTCCGGATATTACGACGATCACATCCTTCCCTTTCAGGGAAAGATCGACTGGCGGGGCATTTTGCCCGTGCTTAGTGAAATCGGCTACAATGGCGACCTTACCTATGAAATTCACAATACCACCTGCCGCCTGCCCGATCAGCTTCTGGAACCAACGGGCCGCCTGTGCGCGGAGACGGGACGGTATCTGCTTGCGCTCGCCCAGGGAAAAGCCAGATAAAGTGGGGCCGTTTCGGGAGTAAAAGCCTGAAACGGCCCTTTCGCGGCTCGCCTGAGCCTTTGGGAGGAGTAAAGCGCCCTCGCGAAGAAAAGAATAGGCAAAACGGAAATGGGGGAAGCGGCGATGGAAGAAAAGACGATTTATCTGGCAGGCGGGTGCTTTTGGGGATTGGAGAGGCTGATGCGCGCGCTTCCCGGAGTTACTGGCGCGACGAGCGGCTATGCGAACGGACACACGGAGGCCCCGGCCTATCGGGAGGTATGCGGCGGTAAGACCGGGTACCGGGAAACGGTTCGGGTGATCTACGATCCGCAAAAAATCAGCTTGGACGCGATTCTGTTTGCCTATTTCGCGGCGATCGACCCCACCGTGCAAAACCGGCAGGGCAACGATGTGGGTACGCAGTATCAGACGGGCGTTTATTATGTGGACGAAGAAAGCCGCGCGGCCGCCATGCGCGTGGCGGAGGTGGAACGCGGCCGCCATGATTTGTTCCTGGTGGAAATCGCGCCGCTGACGCGGTTTTATGAGGCGGAGGAATACCATCAGAACTATCTGGAGAAAAACCCGGACGGCTACTGCCATATCGCGCCGGAAAAGATCGGCGTCATCGCCCAAGCCGTCGTCGATCCGGGCGGCTATCAGCGGCCGGCGCGGGAAACGCTCAAAAAGAAGCTTACAGCGGAGGAATACGCGGTAACACAGCAATCCGGCACGGAACCGCCCTTTCGCAACGCCTACTGGGATCACCATGAACGCGGCGTCTACGTGGACGTTGCGACGGGAGAGCCGCTCTTTGTTTCTTCGGATAAGTTTGACAGCGGCTGCGGGTGGCCCGCGTTTTCCGCTCCTATCGATCCCAACGTGATCATTACCAAAAGCGACGAATCCCATGGAATGAAGCGCTTGGAAGTTCGAAGCCGGGCGGGAGACAGCCATTTGGGGCATGTGTTTTACGGCGAAAGCGGCGCGCCGGGCGGCGTCAGGTACTGCATCAACAGCGCCGCTCTTCGTTTTGTGCCCTATGAGCGGATGGAAGCGGAGGGCTATGGATATTTAAAGCGGCTTGTCAAATAAACTATGCGGCTTCCTCGTGAAACCATTGAAAAAGCGCCGGCATCGTGGTCGTTCGCCCACTGCCCGCGCTTTTTTCTGTTATAGGCCGTCGATTTTTCAGCTCGACGCGTTACCGGGTTGATCACGCCCCAATCCCCGCGCCCCTTTTTGTCCGCTTCCCTTTGTTGCTTTTTGGAAAGCTTTTCGTAAGGGATAAATTTGGTCATGGCTTGCGCCTCCTTTAATGGTATTGGGGAACATGATAACATATCGCGGCCGGGATTGCTACTGCCAATCTCAAGAAAGGAACATGCCGCGCGGATTCTGCGGTTTGCTGCCAGGGGCACAGAAAAAGCGGATAAAGTCAAAGAAAAATCACCTTGTCATCCCAGAGCGCCTTTGCTATGATCGAAAAAAATCGATGAAAAACGGCGTTCATCAATACAGACGGAGGGTGATTTCTGTGAAGAAACGCGTTGTGCTCAGGGATTGGAAGCTTCGGCAGGCCGGGAAGGACGAGCTGTCGCGGTTAATGAACGGACTGGATGTAACCGGCGGCGAATGGCTGGATGCGGAAAACGGCTTGCAAGTTCAGGAAGCGTTGCTAAAAGCGGGCGGGCTTCCGCGGGAAATGCTGGTTGGCAAAGTGCAGGACTGCCAGTGGATTGCGGATGTGGATTGGATTTACACCTGCCTTTTTGAGCGTGCGGCTGAGGATGCAACGCATGTGGATTTGCATTTTGGCGGTATAGACACGGTGGCGGATGTTTTTTTGAACGGAGAGCATCTCGCCTGTCACGACGATATGTATCTGCCCCTGACGCTTGACGTGACGCGCCGCCTCCGGGATCAGAACCGCCTGACGGTCTACTTCCATTCGCCCAACCGAGTTGTGAGGGAACGGTTGGACGCGCTCAAAGAGCCTCTCCGCGGACATATGGAGAATCTCTCTGTGATTCGCAAAAGCACGCAGGATTTCGGCGATTTTGGAGGCGTGACGCTTACCACTGTCGGGCTGTTTGAGGATGTCTGCGTTACCTATCTAAAAAGCGGATCGATTGATGAGGTCGATATCGGCACGCGCTTTAACCAATGGCGCACGACGGCGGAGGTGGAAATTACCTCGACCGGCCGCGCCGGCGCCCGCGGCCTGCGAATGCGGGCGAAGCTAATCGGCCCGGACGGCGTGGTTGCCGCGGAGACGGAATGCGGGCTGGAGATGGAGGAAGGCCGGTACCGGACGCGTCAAAGCCTGACGGTGGAAAACCCAAGGCTTTGGTGGCCCAAAAACTATGGGGATCAGCCGCTGTACCGCCTGCGCGTGTCCCTGCTGCGCGAGGGCGTAGAGGTGGACTGCGTTTGGCGGACGTTGGGCCTTCGGCAGCTGGAAAAGACGGGCGATATGCGCTTTCGTGTGAATGGGCATGAAATCAAGCTGTGGGGCGGTAACCTGTGCGAGTTGGACGGCCGCACCCACCGCTGGTCTGAGGAACGCTGCGCGGAGCTTATGCTGCGGCTTGAGCACCTGAACGTGAACCTTGTGCGCATCTGGGGCGGCGGCATGCAATACGGCGGCAGTTTCTATGAGGCGTGCGACAGCTTGGGCATCATGGTCTATCAGGACTTTCATCTGCACTGGGCTTATTACCTGGAGGGAGAGAAGGAACGGCGGCAGTACTATCAGGAGGCGCTGTATACTGTCAGGAGGCTCAAGCACCATGCCTGCATTTTGCTGTGGAGCGGCGGAAACGAAACATGGATGCACAACGAGGAAAACAGCTATGAAAAATATGATATTTCATACAAGCCGTTTTTAGAGGATTTCGCGCGCGCTGTTCGCGAGGCGGACCCGGACCGTTTTTACCTGCCCAGTTCGCCAAGCGGCGGGGATTATCCCAGCGACCCTTCGGAGGGAGACGGCCATCCTCTGTATTATACATACCGCCACTCTGTGGAGAAATATCCCGTCTTTGCTTCAGAATCCGCGCGTACCTCCACAGGGCCGCTAAGGAGCCTCAAGCGCTTCATGGACGAGGAGGAAATCTGGCCCAAGGGCTACATAAACCAGGTGACGTACTGGGGCGAGCATCCTACCCGCGAAAAATATTTTGCAGCGGATGAAAAATTCTTTGTGCCCGTATGGAAGCGGGTGCCGGTTCCAAACACCTGGGCAAAATGGAGCGCGCGGTTTTTCGCGGGCGAATCGGCGGCGGTGGAGCGGTTTTATGAGGCGCACGACGCTGAATCGCTGGTATACCGCTATAACGCGGCGTTCGCGGATTTTATGCGCACCTACAGCGAGGGTGTGCGGCGGGGCAAGCCCTATTTCGACACGCAGGGAAAGCGGATTTCAAACGGTTATATGTTGTGGAAGATCAATGACAGCTGGCCGCAGTTTTACTGCACGCTGGTGGACTTCTTCATGGAAACCTATATCCCTTATTACCAGGTAAAGCGTTCCTACAGCCCGCTGCTGCTTTCATTTGAGGACGAGAACCACCTGCTGCTTTGGGGCGTAAATGATACGGCGCGGGATGTTGCGGGCACGCTGCGCGTGGTGGGGTTCAGCATGGCAAACAACAGGGTGATGGATGAATTTTCCATTCCGGTATTGATCCGCGCGGGCGAATCCAAGGTGCTGACAAATCTTGACCCGATTTGTCCCATCATCCGCGAGTGGATTGTATACGCCAGCCTGACGGACGCCGACGGCAGGGAGCTGGCGCGAAAGGATACCTTTATCGAGCTGGAGCGTTACCTGACATTCCCGGAAGCAAGGCTTGACCTGCGTGTGGAGGGGGACGAAATCGTCGTTACGACGGACAGGGTCGCGCATTGCGTCGAGCTGGGCGCGGGAAAGGACGGTGAGGCGTTTGGATGGTTGTTTGAGGACAACTATTTTAACCTCCTGCCGTTTGAGGAAAAGCGCGTGAAGGTGCTCGCGTGCCCCGGGCCTGACACCGTCAGGGCCAAAGCGCATTATTCGCCCTATGTGGCGGAGGTTGCCTATCAGGGAAAACGGACGGAAATTTAAAAGAAATTTCGGCTTTGCCTGTAATACGGGGAGAAGGGGGTATCGGAATGCTGGAAATAGCGCTTGAACAGGCTGCGGCCGTGGAGAACGTCGCGCTTCCGCCCGGAGTGACAATGGAGCGGCTGCCTGCGCGGCCCGCTGTCGAAAACGCGTGGCTTGAGTGGTTTCCTTCCATGCTTGCCGTGCCGGCATGCGCGGCAAGCATCGGCCTGCTGTGCGCCCGGCGCGCGGACCCGGCGGTATTTGAAACGGTGGAGTGGCATACGGAACCCGAACTGTTTTTAATGGTTTCAGGCGAGGGTACCATGCTGTTGGCGGACGGGCAGGCATGGAAGCTGGCAACGCTAACGCAGGGAACGGTTTTACGCGTGGGAAGCGGCGTTGCCCATTATTTCGGCCCGGCGTTAACGCAGGAGGCGCTGTGCGCGGTGGTCACGCTGACCGGCGCTCAAACCATGACCAGAGCCGTTTAAGGAAGGAGATACCAACATGAAAAATTGCTCGTTTGCAAGCCCAACCAAATTGGAAATTGGAAGGGATGCGGAAAACAAAACAGGCAGACTGATTCGAGAGCGGAATGGAAGCAGGGTTCTCATCCACTACGGAAGCGGGCGGGTCAGGGAAAGCGGACTGCTTAGTCGCGTAGAGGAAAGCCTGCGCGAAGCCGGCCTGACGTGGGTAGAGCTGGGCGGCGTACAGCCAAACCCAAGGCTGAGCAAAGTTTACGAGGGCATCGAGCTGGGCAGGCGCGAAAGGATTGATTTTATTTTGGCGGTGGGCGGCGGCAGCGTGATCGATTCCGCCAAAGGCATCGCCATGGGCATTCCCTATGACGGGGATGTCTGGGATTTTTATGACGCTGTAAACGGCAAACCAAAGGCCGTGCCGACTGTAAGCATGCCCATCGGCGTTGTGTTGACGCTTGCGGCCTCCGGCAGCGAAGCGTCCAACAGCAGCGTCCTGACCCGCGAGGAGGGAAAGCTCAAGCGCTTTTGCGATAACGACCTGAACCGGCCTGTTTTCGCGGTTGAAAATCCGGAGCTGACTTTCTCCTTGCCGGCTTATCAGACAGCCTGCGGGATAGTGGACATCCTATCGCACTCTGCGGAACGCTACTTTACCTGCGAAAAGACGGGCAATCCGCTGACAGACCGGCTGTGCGAGGCGGTTTTTCTGACCTGCCTGGAATGCGGACGCACCCTGATGGAAAACCCATGCGATTACGAGGCTCGGGCGGCCGTGATGCTTGCGTCGTCGCTTTCGCACAACGGCCTGACGGGCATTGGACGCACTGGCGATTGGGCCACACACATGATCGAGCATGAGCTTTCCGGCGAGTACGACCTTGCGCATGGCGCGGGTCTTGCGATGATCATGCCGGCATGGATGAAGTACGTTTACCGGGAGAATATAACGCTGTTTTTGAAATTCGCAACCCGCGTCATGGGCGTTGAGAACGACTGGGAGCATCCTGAAAGCGTTGCGCTGGAGGGCATCCGCCGGCTGGAAGGCTTCTTTGAGTCCCTGGGCTTGCCGACGCGCCTTGGCGATACGCCTCTGACAACGGGTATTGACGGGGATACGATCGTAAGAATGGCCCGCCGGGTTAGAGCGGCGCGCGAGGACGGCAGCATCGGCTGGCTTAAACGTTTGAAGGAAAACGATGTTGCAGAGATCTACCGTCTGGCGCTTTGAGGCGCATGGGAAGAAATCAGCACAGATAAGTCCCCATTTTTCGTAGATTTTTAGGATGTTTCATCAGGGGGATTTTCAGTAAGATAAGCACAGATCAAAGAAAGAACCCATCCTGGCGGATGGAGACAACAGGAGAGAGGAGACGGAGAATCGCAAAGGAGCAGATCACCGGAGAAACCGCGGCATGACAGAAGCATTTGCAGAAAGGAAGAAAACAAAATGAAAAAGGCTTTATCGTTTATTCTCGCGCTTGTACTTTGCTTTACCTGCCTCAGCGCGTTGGCTGATGGAGAAAAGATTAAATTAAGCTTCTATGGCCGGATTGACGAGGACGTTTCCACGCCCGCGATGGTGGAGGAACTTAAGGAACACTTTAAGGATAAATATGAAATCGACATGATTCAGGTAGACTGGGGCCAGCTGGACCGCGTCATTAAGACGGGTATCGCCAGCGGTAAGCCCTCCGATATCTATTTCTACTGGCCCAACCTGATGGCGTCCTACGTGGAGGCGGGACAGGCGGCCGATCTCACGCCCTATCTTGAGGCCAACGACGGCGAATGGAAGAATACCTTCATCCAGAGCGCGCTTGATTTTGGTAAATATGGCGATAAGTATTATTCCGTGCCGATCATTCAGCAATCCGTCGCCTTTTATGCCAACACGGATTTGTTTGAACAGGCGGGCGTGACCGTTCCCGAGGGTTCATGGTCGTGGGACGAGTTCCTTGCCGCTTGCCGGCAAATCACCGAAAAAACGGACGCGTTCCCATTTGCCCTGACCGGGCAGGCGGACGTTCAGTCTTGGCTGATTCGCAACGCATGCCTGGGTCTTTCGCAGGATTACGGCATCTACGAGGACTGGGCGACGGGCAAGGTGCCCGGCGACCATGAGATGTACCGCGTCGCGCTGGAAAACATCAAGAAGCTTTTCGACGGCAAGTACGTCTATCCCGGCGACGGCGCGATGACCGTTTCCCGCGAGGAAACCAAGGCCGCCTTCATCCAAGGCAAGGCCGCGCTGCTGGCCGAGGTGTGGACCGAGGGCAAGCCTGTGGCGGAACAGTGCGATTTTCCCGTGGTGGCCGTGGAATGGCCCCGCATGGGCGAGCACCTGGGCCTGACGGGCGGCGCGAACGGATTCTTTATCCCGGTGAACGCTGCCAACATCGAAGCCTCCGTAGAGGTGCTGAAATACTACCTGGGCAAGGAAGTGCAGACCATTAACGCAACCTACGGCCTGCCCTCCACCAACGCCGACGTGGAAGTGGACGACCCGATGGTGAAAAGACTGCTGGATTTTGCGCAGTACGTCGCTCCCAAGGAGTTCTGGTCCATCAACACCAAGCTGATCGACTTCCGCGACCAGCGGCTGCAAGCGGAATATCTTCTGGGCACCATGTCTTTGGACGATATCCTCGCCATGCAGGAGGAGCTGCGTCAGGAAGTACTGGCCGACATTGAGTGACCGGGCCCAAGTGAAAACCGAATGAAAACCTTTGCGAAGGAGGCGTGCTCCGGCGCGTCTCCTTCGCTGACTCCAAAAACCCCGAACGGAGGCTGAAAAAGGCGCGGCAGGATAGCCGCCCGGCTTCCGGCGGGCAGAAAAGCAGGGGATGCATCATGACCAACATCAGGGGAAACGACCGGCTTGCCAGACGGACGACATTGAGCGGCGTGCTGTTTCTGGTACCGGCGGCCGTCTTTTTCGGATATGCGATTCTGGTACCCGCTGTGTGGAACTTCATCCTGTCCTTTCAAAAATGGGATGGTTTCAACGAGGCAAAGTGGGTCGGGCTGCGTAACTACATCAAATGCTTTACCAACGCGACCATGCGCACCGCCATGATCAACTCCCTGTTTTTCGCGCTGTTCATGACGGTGTTCTCGGTGCTGATCGGCCTGCTGTCCGCGCTTCTGATCTTTAGGCTGGGCAAACGGGAGGGCGCGGTGTACCGGCTGTTCATCTTCATGCCGTCCATGCTGCCCACGGCCATCATCGGCCTGCTGTTTACCTTCCTGTACAACCCGGAAATGGGGCTGGTCAACCAGTTCCTAAGGCTGGTCGGACTGGACGGCTGGACGCACGCGTGGCTTGCGGATCTGAGCGTGAACAAATTCGCGATTGGCGTGGTGGGCATCTGGCGTATGGCCGGGCTTACCATGATGCTGGTGTTCGCCAGTCTGCAATCGCTGCCAAACACCTTCTTTGAGGCCGCGAGGCTGGATGGCGCGGGCTATTGGAAGCAGGTCGGGCGGATTATCCTGCCGCTGACAAAGCCGATCATTCTGCTGTCCACGGTGTATACGCTCATCATCAATTTCAAAACCTATGATCTGATCTATGTGATGACAAAGGGCGGGCCGGGCATCTCCACCAAGACGGTTCCACTGTACGTGATGGAAACGGGCTTTGGCTACAACGAGTTCGGCTACGCCGCGGCGATTGGGTTTGTGCTGGCAATTGTCATTTACGCCATCATGGGGCTGGTCAACCTGCTGCTGGGAGGTGAAAAATATGAGTATTGAGACGGCGGCCAAAAGAAAGAAACGCAAGGTAAACGAGGCGTTCCTTTTTGAAGGAAAGGGTGCGGCGGCGGGGCGCGTTATGGTTGTTCTTTATGTGCTCCTGATCATCTATCCCGTGCTTTTCGTGCTCAACACATCGTTTAAACCCTCAAGCGAGTTTTACCGAAACGTCTGGGGACTGCCGGTTGACTTTACGCTGGCCAACTACCCGGACGCGTGGATTGCCGGACGCATTGGCAGCGCGTTTCTCAACAGCCTGTACATTGTGATGCTGACGGTGGTTTGCATCGTGATTTTCGGCGCGATGGCCGGATATGCGCTGGCGCGGCTACGTATTCCCGGCGCGAAGCTGATCATGCTTTTGCTGGTGGGGCTTACCATGCTTCCGTCCGAATCGGTGCTGATGCCTATCTATATCACCATGAGCCGGATTGGAATGATCGGCAGCAGGGAGTCGCTGATTATTCCCTACATCGGTTGGGGCCTGCCGATTACCATCTACATTTTCAAGGACTTTTTCATGACGGTGCCCGTGGAAATGATGGAGGCGGCCCGAATTGACGGCTGCACGGAGTTTGGAGCGTTTACCAAGGTGGTCGCGCCGCTGATGCTGCCCGCGATTGCCACCTGCGCGATTTTCAACTTCGTCAACTTTTGGGGCGAGCTTTTGTGGGCGACGGTCGCGCTCAGCTCGCAATCCGCGACGCGGACCATCTCCATGGGCGTGGTGGAGTTCCAGGGCCAGTTTGCGACCGACTGGGGCCCCATGACGGCCGCGATCTGCATTGTGCTGGTGCCGTTGATGGTCTTCTTCCTGTTTACGCAGAAATACTTTGTCCGGGGTTTGACGGCGGGCAGCGTAAAGGGGTAAGATAAGGCATTCTAAGCTAATGGAGAGCGTGCTGGCATGAAAAACCGGATTGTGAACATGAACCTGCGAAAGAAGCTTTATACCCTGATCTGCCTGCTGATTCTGATTCCCGTTATCCTGGCGGGCGTGGTGACGGACGCGGTTTTTATTTCCAGATTTCAGACGCAGGAGAGGGACGTTGCGCTCAACGTGCTTTTACAGGCGCGCAACAACATCCGGTATGTGCTGGGCGAGGTGGAGAATATCTCCCTGATGCTTTTGTACGACGATTCCATTCAATCCCTGTACCGGGCGCTTATCTTGCAAAAAGGCAAGGTAAATGTTGCGGTGCTAAGGCGAAACGTGCTCAAAAGCCTGTCTTCCCTGGTGTTCAACCGGCCGTACGTCAACGCCGTGCTGGTGACCAGCGGCAGCGAAAAGCTGTTTGAGTTCGGCGAGGCGGTCACCAGCGAGGACGACGCGCTTTATCAGGCGGCGGTGGAGGCCATGGGGCGGCCCGTTTGGACGGAGGCTCGGCAGCTTCGCAATACCGTGCGCGTCAATCCGCAGCATTACGTATCCATGCTGCGCGCCATCAGCGACCTTAACGAGTACGGCCAGGTGATCGGCGTATGCCGCATCAGCTTTGTGGAAAGCGTTCTGAGCAATACGCTAAGCGAGCTGAACGCCTATGGCGACAGCGACGCCACCATCTTTGACATGAGCGGCAACGTGGTGTCCAGCACGGATAAGGCGTTGCTTGGGCAAAACCAGGCGCGGACCGAGGCGCTTGCGCTCGCGCTGCAGGACGGAAGAACCTCCGGCTATGTACAGACGGTAGAAAACGGGAGAAGCCTGACGCACCTGTTTTTTCGCATGAACGATCCAAACTGGATTGTGGTGCAGACGGTGGACGACTCGCACTTTCACGCGCAGTTTACGGCGCTGATTGTGCTGATGGCTGGGGCGCTGCTGTTTTGCCTGATTTTTACGGCGGTTTATTCCGTGGTGATCGGCAATACGGTGTTAAAGCCGATCAAGCGGATGTACCGGGAAATGGACCGGGTTCGCAAGGGCGATCTCGAGATTCAGATTCCCTACGAGTCGGAGGACGAAATCGGGCAGCTCAGTCGGCAGTTTGTGCGTATGGCCCATGAGCTGAAGGCGCTGATCGAAACAAAATACAAGCAGCAGATTTTGCTCAAGGAGGCGGAACTTCAAAATCTGGAATCGCAAATCAACCCGCATTTCCTCTACAACACACTGGACACCATAAGGTGGATCGCCGTCAAAAACAAGGATACGGTGGTCTGCGAGCAGATTGAGGCGCTAAGCGACCTGTTTCGCCACGTGCTCAACAAGGGCGAGGAAATGACCACCTTGGGCGAGGAACTTTTACACCTGGAAAACTACCTGCTTTTGCAAAAGGCCCGCTACGGGGATAAAATCAGCGTGGAAATGCAGATTGATGAAACGCTTCTGGGCATGCCCATGCCAAAGCTGCTGATTCAGCCGCTGGTGGAAAACGCGATTTACCATGGAATCGAGCATAAGGTTGGCGCCGGCACCATCCGGCTTAACGTCGGCAGGGAGGATAACAACCTATTGGTTACGGTGGAGGATGACGGCGTTGGAACGCAGGGGGAGGAAATCAGCCGTAAGATTTACGATAAGCAAGATTCCAGCCTGTTTGCGCTTCACAATATCCATGAGCGGATTCAGCTTCGCTACGGAGAGGCCTACGGGGAACGCTTCTACAGCCAGCCGGGAAGGGGAACGCGCGTGGAGCTGCGCATTCCGCTTGAACAGGACGCCGCGAGGTGAGCAGAATGAAAATGATGGTGGTGGACGATGCCATTCAAATCTGTTCCGGCATCAGGGATGGAATTGAGTGGGACCGGTACGGTATCGGCGAGGTTTACGCGGCCTACGATGGCGTATCCGCACTGAAGCTGTTTGTGGAGCACACGCCGGAAATTGTGATTGCCGACATTCGAATGGCGGGTCTGGACGGCCTGGAACTAAGCCGTGAAATCCTCGTCCGCAGCCCGGCGACACGCATCATACTGCTCAGCGCCTATTCGGAGTTCGAGTATGCGCAGGAGGCTCTGCGCATGGGCGTGTTCGCCTACGAGCTCAAGCCGCTGAAGGTAGAAGCGCTGGTGCGAAGGGTACAGGAGGCTATCGAGGCCTGGAAGCAGTTTGTTAAAAAAGAGGACGCGGCGGCGCAATACGACCGCATCTGCCGTGAAAAAGAACTGAGGCAGATTCTTGAGGGCGGGGAAGCGTGCGGAATGGAGGCCGCCGCGTTTTTTAAAAAGCGCTACGGGTTGGGCGCGGATCAGCATTATCTGTGCGCTGTTTTCAGCGAGGACGGCGCGCTGGATGGGTCGGAACGCCTGCAGGCGTTGCTGGCAAGGGCGGAGGGAGTCTATCTGTCACGGATGGAGGGAATGCATATCGCGCTGTTTCCCTGTACCAACTCGCTTTTGTACATGGAAAAGGTCGTATCGGACATGCAGAGGATTATCCGGGCGGACCCCGAGCATCCTTTTTCCTGCGGGGTCAGCAGCCATGGCGGTCTTAAAAACATAGCGGACATGCTTATCCAGGCGAGGGAAGCGCTGACGCTGCGTTTTTACACGGGTGAAAACACACTGAACCGCTGGAGCGCAGGGGCGGCTTTCCGCCATGAGGCGATACCGCTGTTGGAAGGCGCTCCGTTTGAAAAGGAAAAGGGCGTAACACCGTCGTGGCTGGAGGTGGAGGCGCGGATCAACAGCCTGTATAACGCGATTGGGCAAAGCAGACCGTATTTTGCGCCGCATAGCGTGCACATGTATACGCTGGAGCTGATGCGCGGCCTCCGGCAGAGCCTGCGGCGCTGGCTGGAGGAGGATGACGGAGAGGTCGCGGCGCGCATTTACGGGCTGGAGAGCGGAGGATTGCTGCCGTATTTCAGCCAATACCGCGCTTCCGCCATGACGGCCTTTAAAAGCGTGTACGACCGTTACTTTGAGGATAGGGGAGACGCGCTTTGCAATTTCGCCCTGCGTTGCAAGTTTTATATCAATCACCACTACCAGAAGGATTTGCGCGTACAGGAGATGGCGGAGTATTTTAACATTTCACCTAACTACTTCAGCCATTTGTTCAAAAAAACCCTTGGCGTCCCCTTTAAACAGTACCTTAACGCCGTGCGCATCAGGCAGGCGAATATCCTGCTGGAACAGGGCCAGATGCAGGCCGCCGAGGTTGCGCGTGAGGTTGGTTTTGTGGATTACAAGTATTTTCATCAGGTCTACCGCAAGTACATGAACCGTGCGCCGACCAAGGCGCCCGGGAACGAATCCAAATAGCGCGGCGGAACGCGTATGGGCCGAATGTTGTCACAGAGCGAAACGAACGCTGAAGCCTGCCGTCCACGAAAAGGATGCGGCAGGACAAAACAACACTGGGAGGAAAAAGAAATGACGCTGTCACAAAGGCTGTATCAGGACCGTTACTGGGATGAAAGCGATTTTGAAAAGCTGCTCGCGTTTTTTAAAAAGTATAGCGACTGCGTGGACGAGGTCGCCCTGATGTCCGAAACGACCATGAACGCGTTTTATCCCATGGAGGAATTTGAAAAGACGCTTCCCGTTTTGATCGACCGCATTAAGCGCCTGCGGGCCTGCGGTATTCCAAGCGTAGGAATCAACGTGCTGTGCACTATGGGCCATCATGGCGAGGCGACGCGCTATTCGGATGACGGGCGTTTTCAGCCGCTGGTCAACTATGACGGAGCTAAGGCAAAGGGCTGCTACTGCCCGAACGATCCTGCGTTCATGGCGCATATCCGGCGGAAGTATACGCTGGTAGCGAATGCCGATCCCGATTTTATCTGGCTGGACGACGATCTGCGCATGCAGATGCACGACGCGGCGCTGTTCCCGTGCTTCTGCCCCAATTGCATGCGGATTTTTAATGAAAAGAACGGACTGGCCCTGACCCGCGAGGAGCTGGTAAAGCTGCTCAACGCGCCCGAGGGCGCGGAACTGCGCAAGAAATGGATAGAGCAAAACGAGGATACGCTTGATTTCCTTTGCGCAAATATTGAACAGGCGGTGCATGACGTTCAGCCGCGTATCGAGCTGGGATTCATGCATTGCAACGATGGTATGAGCACCTACAGCGGCGACGGCTACCGCCGGTGGCTCACCACCCTGAAATGCCACAAGACCCGGCCGGGCGGAGGGCTTTACAGCGACCGTATGCCGCTTTCCTACATTGAAAAGGCCATGGAATGCGCCCGCTCGCGAAGCCGGTACGCAGATATTGTAACCGATTTGCAATACGAGTTTGAGCAGTTTACGTATCAAAAATATATCAAATCCTGCTATATGGCCAATATCGAGTGCATGACGGTTATCGCAAACGGCTTTAACGGCGTCGCGTTTGACGCGTTAAAGCTGGAGCCGGGCGGAAGCCTCGCGGACTGGGAGCCTTTTATGGGTATGATTCGAGCAAATCGAAAGCTGTGGCAATCCATGACCGAGCTATCGGCCGGTTACCACAACGAGGGTGCGAATCCGCTGCTGCCCCTCAATTATGAAAAATGCCGCTCCGTGGATGAAAAGGGATGGTTTGTGCTGCCGGGTAAGCCGGAAGGCTATGGAAACTATGCGGAGATCATGCATGTTTCACATACGGCGACGCTTCATTCCTACGTCTATAACGAAATTGGCATTCCCATGACGATGGAGGAGGGCAGGCAGGCGGTGACCATTCTGGAGGGCCACACGCCGGAGGCGCTAAGCGACGAAGAGCTGAAGGCGTTGTTTGCCCATGGGGTTTTTCTGGACGGCGTAGCGCTTGGCTGCCTGGAAAAAAGGGGAATGGCGCATCTGTGCGGCGTGCGTGCGGGAGAAAGCTACTCCAACAATATCATGGAGCGCCTGACGGACGATCCGATGAACGGCGAGTATGCGGGCGAGATTCGCGACCCGCGCCTGAGCCTGATGCACGCGAACTGCAATGTGCTGATTCCTACGGGAGAGAATCTGCATGCGCTGTGCGAGCTGATTGACATGAACCGCGACCCGCTCGGCCCCGCCCATACGTTGTATGAAAACGAGCTGGGCGGCCGGGTGGCCGTAATTACGCCGTCGCCGTACCACCTGATGCTTTCCTCCGCGAAAATCCATCAAATCAGGGAAACGTTTGATTGGCTGGGCGGCGGGAGCATGCCCCTGCGTATGCAAAGCATCAGCCGCGTAATTCCGACCATCCGGGTTTCGGAGGACAGGCGGCATTTTCTGATGTTGCTGGTCAACGGAAGTATGGATGCGGCGGAGAACGTACGAATGGAGGTCCGCCTGCCTGTAACGGGCGAATGGTACGCGCTGGACGCGGAGGGAAACCGCGTGCCGTTGCCCGCGGAATGCCTGGAAAGAACAGCCGCCGGATGGGAGCTTAACCTTGGTACGCTTGAAAAGTGGGAGTACCGCGTGATTGGGGCGTAAAGGAGGCCGCGGATATGACGGACGGCCGCGCAATCGAGGTTTACGCGCATTCGGGAGAGGGATACGAGGCTCTGCTGGATTTTGAGTCGTGGCGAATCGGCTATATGCGCCACGCGGCGCAATACTTGGCGCAAAACATTGAACGCTTTCAGCGGCACGAGGGGTGCGACGAGGCGTTTGTGCTGCTGAAAGGCCGCTGCTGCCTGCTGACCGGCGGCTATGGCGAGGCGGTCGGAGATATTGAGGGTACGGAGATGGAGCCGTTTCGGGTTTATAATATCAAAAAAGGCGTGTGGCACAGCCATCTGGTGGATGAGGATACGGACGTGCTGGTGGTGGAAAACAGCAATGTAACGCTGGAAAATAGTCCGCTGCGCGAGTTGGACGCGGGTCGGCGCAAACAGATACTTCAAATTGAGAAAGCACGCAGGACGGGGAGGAGGACAAAATGAAATACAGGCATGTTGGTAAATCGGGCCTTATGGTAAGCGAGTTGAGCCTTGGAAGCTGGTTGACCTATGGAAACACCGTGGACGACACGACGGCCATCGACACCATCGACGCGGCCTATGAGTGCGGCATCAATTCTTTCGACACGGCAAACGGCTATAACCTGGGCCAGGCGGAAAAAGTCCTTGGCAAGGCGCTTCGGAAATATCCGCGCAGTTCACTGGTGGTGGCTTCTAAAATTTTCTTTCCCATGGGGGATGGGCCGAATGACCGCGGACTTTCCCGCAAGCATATGACGGAACAGATGGACGCGATCTTAAAGCGCCTCCAAATGGACTATGTGGACATCCTGTACTGCCACCGCTACGACGGGGAAACGCCGCTGTATGAGACGCTTCGCACCATGGATGATTTTGTCCGCAAGGGAAAAGCGCTGTACCTTGGCGTAAGCGAATGGACTGCCGCACAGATCGCTGAAACCCTCGCTTTACAGGATAAATATTTGCTTGACCGAATCGTGGTAACGCAGCCGCTGTACAATTTGCTTAACCGCCGTTTGGAAAAAGAGGTTTTGCCCCTTTGCATGCAAAACGGCATTGGGCAGATGACCTATTCTCCGCTGGGCATGGGGATGCTGACGGGCAAGTACAAAAAGGACCAGCCCGCGCCGGAGGGCAGCCGCGTCACCCATGAATCCATCGGCTCGTGGATGAGGGCGGATTACTTTACGGACGTTAACTTTGAAAAGGTGGAACGCCTGCGGAAGGTGGCGGACGAGGCGGGTATCAGCCTGGTGAACCTGTCGCTGGCATGGGTGCTTGCCAACCCGGGCGTTTCCAGCGCCATTATCGGCGCCAGCCGCAGGGAGCAGGTGAGCAGCAACGCAAAGGCTGTAGAGCTTGAGCTGAGCGACGAGTTGCTTGCTAAAATTGAGGAAGCTGTGAAAATTGAGGCGTGATGGACGATGATATACAGGCATGTGGGCAAATCAGGCCTTAAGGTAAGCGCTTTGAGCCTTGGAAGCTGGCTGACCTACGGCGACACCGTGGACGCGGGTACGGCGGAGGAAATCATCTCCACGGCATATGAAAGCGGCATCAACTCCTTTGATACGGCCAACTGCTATCATAACGGGCAGGCGGAAAGAGTGCTTGGCAAGGCGCTTTGCAGATATCCGCGCAATAGTCTGGTGGTGGCGTCTAAAATCTTTACGCCCATGGGCGAAGGCCCTAACGACCGCGGACTATCACGCAAGCATCTGACCGAGCAGATGAATGCGATTTTGCAAAGGCTTCAGATGGATTACGTCGACATCCTGTACTGCCACCGCTTTGACGGAGAAACGCCGCTGTATGAAACGCTGCGAACGCTGGACGACTTTATCCGGGCGGGAAAGGCGCTCTATATTGGCGTGAGCGAATGGACGGCGGCGCAGATTGAGCAGGCGCTGGGAATTGAGGACCGGTACTTGCTGGACCGCATCGTCGTATCGCAGCCGTTGTACAATCTGCTGGTCAGGCGTGTGGAAAGCGAGGTGCTTCCGCTTTGCAACCGCCACGGCATTGGGCAGATGGTGTTTTCACCCATGGCGATGGGCATGTTGACTGGGAAATACCGGCGCGGCTGCCCTGTGCCGCCTGACAGCCGCGCCGCAAACGCCTCGATTGGGCAGTGGATACGCGGAGATTATTTCAGCGAACGCAACTTTGACAAGGTGGAACGCCTGCGCGCCGTCGCGGACAGGGCGGGAATCGCAATGGCGGATCTTGCGTTGGCGTGGCTGCTGTCGCGTGAGGGCGTATGCAGCGCGATTATCGGCGCGAGCAGGAAGGAACAGGTTCTCAGCAACCTTCACGCGACGGAAATAACGCTCTCGCAGGATTTGCTGACGGCTATCGAGGCGGCGGCGGCGGATTAGGAAAGAGCGGGAGCGCTAATGGACGTGCATATTGACAGAACCAGCATACAAACCAGGCGACAGCCTGATTTGTATGCTGGTTCTGATTTGTTCGGCCTTTCCCCGTTGCCTCCCGCGTCCTTACCGTCCCTCCGCCAGCCTTCCCCGGTAGAGAATTTTGGTCGCTATATAGCTTACCTCATAGGGCGCTTTGGGGTAGTCCGTCCGGTAGATCAACTTGCGCGCCAGATCCTTTCCCAGCATGGAGGTTTCAACGTCGACCGTGGTAATCTGCTCGGCTACGTTGGAGTATTCCACGTTGTTGTCAAAGCCGGTCAGCACAAAGCCGTCGGGACGGCTGCGCCCGGTTTCGGAAAGGTAACGCCATACATAATGCGCGATAAAATCGCTCGCGCATATAAAGCCGTCCGGCAGGGCCGGAAGCCCGCCCAGAAAGGCGCTTATTTCCTCATAGTGGCTGCGAAGCCCGATTGGTCCCGTCATGCTCAGCGCGGGATCGACTTGGATATGACAGGCGCTGTGGGCGTCCAAAAAGCCGAGGTACCGGTCATGGTTGGTCTGGGCATAGTCGACGTCTCCGATGAAGCCAAGTCTTTTGCGGCCTTCACGAAGCAAACGGTCTGTAATTTGCCGTATCCTCGTCCGCCCTTCCAAAATCACCAGGTCGCCGTTGAGCTCGTCGGGCGGGACGGCCGGAACGGTGTCCAGATATACCTTGGGAAGCGGCTGCTGCGTTAACATGCGCAGCAGCCTTTCATCGTAGATGTTGAGTACAATTAAGCCGTCCACCGAGTCCGGACTCAGCGACGAGGGCAGCGTATAGCCCTGCTTATAGGCGGTTGGCATATAGGTATACATCAGCTTGATACCGTGAAGCGCCAGCTCCTTTGCGATATGGTGGATAATCTGCATCCAGAAAGCCGAGGATTCCGGACGGGAAACCACCACGGAAAACGTGCGCTCCTGAAGCACGCCGGCCGGGGCCGTTTCGGATGGACGGTATCCCAGATCAGCGGCTGTATGCTGAATCTGCCGCCTTAATTCCTCTGATACGCCGGGCCGGTTGCTGAGCGCTTTCCAAACGGTAATCCGTGACACGCTTACAGCGTCGGCAATGTCTTGCATCGTTACTTTGCTCATGACTTACCTCGCTTGGGTTCATAGGTTGGTTTAAGCATACTATGATCGCATTAAAAAGTCAATCAAAACATTAACAATGTTAACTGAAAACAAAAGAAAACTTCTTTGAACGTCATTGCAAAACATAAAAAATGGGTGTTATGCATAAGATTGATGCAGATTGATCGGAAATATATCATAAATAGGCGCTTGCAATTTTGGAAGTCTTATGCTAATATATTAACTATAGTAAAGAAACAAATGTTAATTAAATGATTCTTTGGAGGGATGTGCATGCTGGAAGCAACCAATAAGACCGCGAGACATGCCGGCCCGGTCCGTATTCATAAGCGAAAAAAATGGACCAGGGACGATACTGAGCTGGCTTTGCTGGGCCTGCCGACCTTCGCGTGGTATGCCGCGTTTTGTTACCTGCCCATGTTCGGCCTGCTGATCGCGTTTAAGAATTACCGCGTGTTCCCGCGTCAGAGTTTTCTGTACAACCTGCTTAACAGCGATTGGGCGGGGCTGGATAACTTCACCTTCTTCATCAAAAACAACGCATTTGGCATGCTGCTGAGAAACACCCTTTTATATAATATCGTCTTTATCGCGCTGGGAATCCTCATCCCCGTATCCCTTGCCATGATGATCAACGAAATTTTTTCCCGGCGCAAGTCAAAGGTATACCAAACCATGATGTTTTTTCCCCATTTCCTGTCATGGGTGGTGGTCAGCTATTTCGTTTTTGCCTTCCTCAACCCCGACAGAGGGCTGCTCAACGCCATCCTGCGCCTGTTTGGCGGCGAAAAAATCATGTGGTATTCCAAGCCGCAGTATTGGCCGTTTATTCTGACCTTCATGCAGCTATGGAAAACCGTCGGTTATAACATGGTGGTGTACCTGGCAAGCATTTCGGGCATCGACCACACGCTGTATGAGGCCGGCATGCTGGACGGGGCAAGCAAGTGGCAGCAGGCCAAATATATTACTTTGCCAATGCTTAAAACCATCGTGGCCGTTATGTTTATCTTGAATGTCGGCCGTATCTTCTATTCCGATTTCGGACTGTTCTACCAGGTGACGCAGGGCGTGCCAAACTCGCTGTATAAGGTAGCCTCCACGTTTGATACCTACCTGTATATGGCGCTTCAGAGCAACGCGCCCATCGGCAAAACGGCGGCGGCCTCTCTGTTTCAATCGGTCTGCTGCTGCGCTACCGTGCTGATTACCAACTTCATCGTCTCCAAAATCGATGAGGAAAGCGCCATTATCTGAGCAAAGGCGGCATGAAAGTCCCAGAGACCTGTCATGCTCTGTTTGTGAACGAGGGAGGAGGGTTATACGTATGGCCGCATCAACCGGAAAGCATCATCAGACCGACTCCATGCGGATGAACCGCATCCGGCCGGGTACGAACGCCGCCTTTAACGCGCTGTTTATCCTGCTGGCCGCCGTCAGCATTATTCCTGTGATTTTTGTGTTTATGATCTCCGTATCGTCGGAGGCGTCCATTCGCCTGCAGGGCTACAGTATGTGGCCCAGCGAATTTTCCGGCGCGGCGTACCAGTTTTTGTGGCGCGAGCGCAGCATGATATTCGACGCTCTTTATATCTCCGTGCTGGTTACGCTGATTGGCACGCTGCTTGGCCTCGCGCTTACCACCACCATGGGCTACGTGCTCTCCCGCCCGAACTTCCGGCTCAAAGGCCTTTTTACCTGGGTGGTTTTTATTCCCATGATTTTTAACGGCGGCATGGTGGCCAGCTACGTGGTGGTGGCTAACATCCTGAGCCTGCGCAACACCATCTGGGCGCTGATTCTTCCGCTTGCGGTATCGTCGTTTAACATCATTGTGTGCAAGACCTTCTTCAGAAGCACGATTCCGGACAGCATCATCGAATCCGCCAAAATCGACGGCGCGTCGCAGCTTCGTATCTTCGCGGGGATCGTGCTGCCCATCTCCAAGCCGGTTCTGGCGACCATCGGGCTGTTTTTGACATTTGGCTACTGGAACGACTGGTTCCAGTCCTCGCTGTATATCTCCAACGCAAAGCTGGTTTCGCTGCAGGCGCTGCTCAACAACATGATGAAGACGCTGGACTATATCGCCAACAATCCCTCGGCGGGGCTTTCTTTGCAACAATACCGCAACCAGATGCCAAGCGAGTCCGTCCGCATGGCTATCGCGATTGTGATCGTAATCCCCATCGCGTGCGCGTATCCGTTCTTCCAGAAATACTTCATTTCCGGATTGACGATCGGTGCGGTGAAGGGTTAACGACAATAAATGGAAAAGGAGAAAACGGTATGAAAAAGGTTTTGGCGGTGCTTTTGACCCTGTGCATGGTCGTTGGTCTGGGAGGCGCCATCGCGTCCGCCGAGGAGGTCGTTACCCTGCGGTGGGTGACCGTCGGCAGCGGCATGCCCGACAACTACGACGCCTGGCTGGAGAAGATCAATCCCTACCTTGCCGAGAAGATCGGCATCAATATCGACATGGAGGTTGTTTCCTGGGGCGATTGGGACAACCGACGCAGCGTGATCATTAACACAAACGAGCCCTATGACATCATCTTTGGCAACATGAATGTTTACAACACCGACGTGATGATGGGCGCGTACCTGGACATCGGAGAGCTTCTGGATACCGCCGCCCCCGAGCTTAAGGCGATGATTCCCGCGAGCTATTGGGACGCCTGCCGCGTCAACGGCAAGATCTACGCCGTGCCCACCTACAAGGACAGCTCCCAGACCAACTTCATCGTATGGGACAAGGAGCTTTTGGATGCCAACGGTATCGATGCAAGCCAGGCCACGACGCTTGAAAGCCTGACCCCCATCTTTGCCCAGCTCAAGGACAAGGCGACCACCGCCCTGTTCCCGCTGAACAAAAACGGAGCGACCTATCTGCTGTTTCAATACGATCAGATGAACACCGGCCTGCCCGCCATCGGCGTGCGCTTTGACGACAAGGAAGGCAAAGTGGTCGCCGTATTGGAGCAGGAGGATGTGCAAGGCTATTTAAAGACGCTGCATGATTGGTATAACGCCGGCTATATCAATGCCGACGCCGCCACGCTGCCTGAGGATAACAAGTACAAGGTATGCTCTGTTGCGCAGGGTTGGTCCGGCGCCGCCACCACCACCTGGGGTCCCAACATGGGCGTGGAAGCCGTCGCTTACCAGTGGGCCGATACCATTGTTTCCAACGAGACTGTGCGCGGCTCGCTCAACAGCATTTCCGTCAACTGCGAGCATCCCGATAAAGCGCTTGCTTTCCTGCAACTGATTAACACAGACAGCTATGTGCGCGATTCGTTCTACTTTGGCCTGGAGGGCGACGACTGGGATTACACGGCGGACGGCAAGATTCACCGCAACAAGGCGGACTGGAAAATGGCCGGCTATACCCAGGGCACCTTCTTCAACGTCACCCTTACCGACGACCTGGACTTCAACCAGTGGGACGAGGTAAAGGCGCTTAACGAGGCCGCGAAGCCTTCCGTGTTGCTGGGCTTTACCTTTGATACCACAAAGGTTCTGGATCAGATCGCCAACTGTACCGAGATTTTCAACCGCTATAAGGGCGAGGTGCTGACCGGCACCACCGATCCAGTGGAGTCCGTCCCCGCCATGATGGAGGAAATGCGGGCTTCCGGCTTTGACGAGATCGTGGCTGAGGCGCAGATCCAGGTCGACGCTTTCCTGGGCGCAAAATAAACGGAGAAATCCATCGTAAAAAGAAATTGATCCTATTTTGCCCGCGCGGCGCCAAACCATCGGCCGCGCGGGCAAATAAAACCCAAAATTCGCTGGCTTGGCATGCGGAGGAACCTACCTATGGCAATCATGATTGGACGAACGCTTCCAAACATTCCCTGGCAGGATAAGCCTGAGGGAGAATGCGCGCCCGTATGGCGCTATACCGGGAACCCCATTATCGGGCGCGGTGGCAACAGAAGCTCTAACAGCGTATTCAACAGCGCGGTGGTGCCTTTCGGGGACGGCTATGCCGGCGTATTCCGCTGTGACAGCCGCTCCATCAGCATGGATATTTTCGTTGGCAGGAGCGCGGACGGCTTGCACTGGCAAATTGAGGACGAACCCGTGGCGTTTGAGGGAGCGGACGGCGAGATTCTAACCAAGGAATACCGCTACGATCCCCGCGTATGCTTTTTGGAGGACCGCTATTACATTACCTGGTGCAACGGCTACCATGGCCCCACGATCGGCGTTGCGTACACGTTCGATTTTAAAACCTTCGTACAGCTGGAAAACGCCTTCCTGCCCTTCAACCGCAACGGCGTGCTGTTTCCCCGAAAGATCGGCGGCCGGTATATGATGATGAGCCGGCCCAGCGATAACGGCCATACGCCCTTTGGCGACATCTTTGTCAGCCAGAGCCCGGATATGGAGTTCTGGGGCCGCCACCGCTTCATGATGGGCGTCGTCAAGGGCAACGAATCCGCCTGGCAGAGCACGAAAATCGGTCCGGGCGCCGTGCCCATCGAAACGGACGAGGGATGGCTGCTGATTTATCACGGCGTGCTCACCACCTGTAACGGCTATGTGTACCGTATGGGCTGCGCACTTTTGGATATTGACGAGCCGTGGAAAGTGCGGTATCGTTCAAAGGACTATATTCTTGCGCCGGCGGAGCTGTATGAGTGCGTGGGCGACGTGCCCAACGTGGTGTTTCCCTGCGCCGCGCTTCACGACGCGGCTACGGGGCGCATCGCCATTTACTACGGCTGTGCCGATACGGTTACGGGCCTCGCCTTCACCACCGTGGACGAGCTCGTTAGCTATACCAAGGAGCATTCCTGACGGGAAGGGGAGAGCACAGCCGTGGAATTTCTGGACAAGCGGATTCTGGGCGTCTGCAACGAGTTGAAAAAGCTGGCGGTTCGCCAACGGGTCGCCATTAATAACTGGCAATACAAGAGGGGAAACTTCGTCTATCCATCGCAAGCAAGAACCGGCGGAGGGCCGTTCACACCCTTTGACTGCCGCACCATGCGCTGGTACGGCCCGGACGAGCATTACTGGTTTGGCGCGGAGTACGAAGTGCCCGAAAGCTTTGATGGTAAGCCGCTCTGGCTCTGCGTCCGCACGCAGATCGACGAGTGGGATGACGGCAAGAATCCGCAGTTTCTGCTGTTTGTGGACGGCGTGCCTGTTCAGGGACTGGATATGAACCACCGCGAGGTTCTGCTTTCGCGCGGGGCGGTGGCGGGGGAACGCCATCTGTTGGAATTACAGGCGTATACGGGTACCTTGCATACGGAGTTCAGACTTGTCGCGGAGTTTAGGGAGATTGATCCGGAAATCGAGGGGCTGTATTATGACCTCTACGTGCCCCTTTCCGCGTTCCCGCGCCTTGACGTGGAGGAGCGCGCGCGCATGGACCTGGAGCGCGTGTTGAACGACGCGGTCAACCTGCTCGACCTGCGCGCGCCCTACTCCGCCGCCTTTGACTCGTCGGTGCTTCAGGCGCGGGCCTATCTTGCGAAGCATCTTTATGAGGAGCTTGCGGGTCGTGACGAGGTCATCGCCACATGCATCGGCCATACGCATATTGACGTGGCCTGGTGGTGGACCGTCGAGCAGACGCGCGAGAAGGTGGGCCGAAGCTTCGCCACGGTGCTCAAGCTGATGGACGAATATCCGAACTACCGCTTCATGTCCAGCCAGCCCCAGCTTTACGCGTTCCTGCGCGAGCGCTATCCGGAGCTGTACGCGCGCCTAAAGGAGCGCGTTCGCGAGGGCCGTTGGGAGCCGGAGGGCGGCATGTGGGTGGAGGCGGACTGCAATCTCACATCGGGCGAAAGCCTTGTCAGGCAGTTTATCCACGGCAAGCGGTTCTTCCGGGAGGAATTTGGCGTGGATAACCGCATCCTGTGGCTTCCGGACGTGTTTGGTTACTCCGGCGCGCTGCCGCAGATCATGAAGGGATGCGGTATCGATTATTTCATGACCACGAAGCTGGCCTGGAACCAGTTCAACCAGTTTCCCAACGATACCTTTTTATGGCGCGGTATCGACGGCACGGAGATTTTGACGCACCTCATCACCACGCTCGGGGTTGGGCAGGACGAGAAAAACTACTTTACCACCTATAACGGACTGCTGCACCCGGATGCGCTGATCGGCGGCTGGCGGCGCTATCAGAATAAGGCGATTAACAACGATATTCTTATATCCTACGGCTATGGAGACGGCGGCGGCGGTCCCACGCGCGAGATGCTTGAAAACTCGCTTCGCATGGAAAGGGGAATTGCGGGCCTGCCCAAGGTTAGGCAGGCATTCGCGCGCACCTACTTTGACGAGCTTGCCGCCCGCGTGCGGGACAATCCGCGCCTGCCGGTATGGGAGGGCGAGTTGTATTTCGAATACCACCGCGGCACCTATACCTCCATGGCGCGCAATAAGCGCTCCAACCGCAAGGCGGAGATTCGCATGATGGACCTGGAGCTGCTAAGCGTGCTGGCGCGGAACTCGGTTCCCTATCCCGCAGGCGAGCTGGACGAAATGTGGAAGGGTATTTTGCTCAACCAGTTCCACGATATTCTGCCGGGTTCGTCCATTCATGAGGTGTACGAGGTCACAAAGCGGGAGTATGCGGCGCTGGAAAAACAAATCGCCGTTATGGAAGGCGAGCGTATGTCCGCGCTGTGTCCCCCCGGGGAAAACGTGGCCGTGTTCAATACCAAGGGCTTTGACAGCGACGAAACTGTATTGCTTCCGGCGTGCGATTTTGACGCTTTGCGCGGCCCGGATGGACAAATATGGCCCGTTCAGCATATTGAAGAAGGCGCTTTGGCATCCCTCGGCGGGCTGCCGTCAAAGGGCTATGCCGTCTTTACGCCCGTCAGGGAATCTGCCGCTCCCGCCGTTTCCTTTACCCTTGATGGGGGCCGCGCGCTGGATACGCCGTTTTACCGCGTTGAGCTGGATGAAAACGGGCTGCTTTCACGCCTGTACGACAAGCAAAACGGCCGCGAGGTTCTCAAGGCCGGGCAAAGGGGCAACCTCATGCGGATGTTTGAGGATAAGCCCATCTACTATGACAACTGGGATATCGACATCTTCTATACCGAAAAAAGCTGGGACGCCCTGGCTGTTGAGCGCATGGAGTGGACGGAGCTTGGACCGGTGCGCGCGACGCTTAATGTGGAGCGGCGCATCAGCCGATCGTACATCCGCCAGAAGATCCATTTCTACGCAAACAGCCGCCGAATTGATTTTGAAACGTTTGTGGATTGGAAGGAGCACCAGCACCTGCTTAAGGTGTTCTTTCCCGTGGACGTGCATACGGACGAGGCCACGTTCGATATCCAGTTTGGCAACCTCACGCGCAAGGTTCACCGCAATACCAGCTGGGATATAGCGCGCTTTGAAAGCTGCGGCCAGAAGTGGATGGACCTTTCCGAGGGGCATTACGGCGTAAGCCTGCTCAACGATTGCAAGTACGGCCACTCCGTCAAGGACGGCTGCATGGCGCTTACGCTGATCAAATCCGGCATCGAGCCAAATCCGACCACGGATCAGGAGGCGCATTTCTTCACTTACGCGCTTTATCCGCATGCCGAGGGCTGGCGCACGGCGGGAACCGTACGGGAAGCCTGCCGGCTTAATCAACCCGCGCTATGCGCGCGCGGCGGCACTGGAAACGCACGTTTTTCACTGGCATCGACCGACTGTGCCAACGTGATGCTTGAAACCGTCAAGCTTGCCGAGGACGGCGACGGCTTCATCGTGCGCCTGTACGAAACGGATAACGCCAAAACCAAGGCGGTTCTTACCTGGAACCTGCCCATCGTTTCGGCGGAGGAATGTAACCTCATTGAGGAAAAGCTTGTGCAACAACCATTTGACGGCGCCCACATTCCATTTGAAATCAAACCTTACGAGATTAAGACCTTCCGCATTCGATCATAAGGGAGGTTCCGGCGGTTGGAATCAGCCGCCGGAACCCGTCAGGAGGAAACAGCCATGGACTTTCTGCCCGCGCCCCATATTCTCAGGTACGGCGAGGGGATCTTCGCCATGGAATACAGCACGCGCATCACGCTTACGGATACGGAGCCTTCCGCGCTGCTCTACGCCGGGATGCTCAGGGAGACGATCGAAACCGAAACAGGGCTTTGCCTGCCTGTTTTTCGCGGAGCGGCGGGGGAGGGCGATATCATCCTGCGGATGGACGCGGCCCTGCGCGCGGATACCTACCGGCTATCCGTATCGCCGTTGGGCGCCGCGGTTTTGGCCGGCGGCGGCGAAGCCCTGTGCCATGGCGTGCAAACGCTGCGCCAGTGGATTGAGCGCAATGGCGCGCGCCTGCCCGCCATTGAGATCGAGGACTGGCCCGACCTGCCCAATCGGGGCTATTATCTGGACGTATCGCGCGGACGCGTCCCGACGCTTGAAACCCTCAAGCGTTACGCGGACTTACTCTGCCGCTACAAGATCAACGAGTGGCAGCTTTATGTCGAGCATACCTATTTGTTCGCCGGGCTGTCCGAGGCGTGGCGGGATGATACGCCCCTGACCGCCGGGGAGATCATGGAGCTGGACGCATATTGCCGAGACCGTTGTATCGAGCTGGTGCCATCGCTTTCGACGTTTGGGCACATGTATAAGATTCTGAGCACCAAGACCTGCTGCGACCTGTGCGAGCTGGAAAATTCCGAAAAAATCCCTTTCAGTTATACCTACGCGGGCGACCATCATACCCTGAACGTCTCCAATCCCCGCGCGCTGGATTTCATAAAGGGCATGATCACGGAATACATGCAGCTTTTTACCTCGCGAAAGTTCAATATCTGCGCGGACGAAACTTTTGACCTGGGCAAGGGCCGCAGCCAAGGGCTGGCGCGGGAGGCGGGCGAGCGCGCCCTGTATATGAACCATGTGAAGGCCCTGTGCGAATTTGTGGTTGAACAGGGGCGCACGCCCATGTTCTGGGGCGATATTGTATGGCGGTACAAGGACGCGTACGCCATGCTTCCCAAGGAGACCATATGCCTGAACTGGGGCTATTTGCCCAATCAGCGCGAGGATGAAATTCGCACGCTGGCGGAAATCGGCGCGACACAGTACGTTTGTCCGGGCGTTTGCACATGGAACCGCTGGGTGCCGCTGATTCGGGATTCCTTTAACAACAACCGCGCTATGTGCGGACATGGCCGAAAGTATGGCGCGGTCGGCCTGCTCAATACCGACTGGGGCGATTACGGACACATCTGCCACCCCTGGTTTTCCATTCCCGGGATTCTCTACGGCGCGGCTTTCGCGTGGAATGCCGACGAGATCAGCTTTGAGGAGGTCAACCGCGCGATTTCACGCCTGGAGTACGGCGACGCTTCCGAAAGCTTTATGGAGGGCTTTGTAGCCCTGTCCCAAAACGAGGTGTTTGAGTGGTTCCGCGCGGTGCGGTGGATTGAGGAGCACGACGAAGCACGACGCGAGGAAATTTTCAGCGAGGTGGATACCTCCCGCGTGCCGGAGGCAAACGCCGCCGTGCTTGAGGCTGTGAACCGGCTGTACAAGGCCGCGCGCTGCATGTCCGCCGAAAAGCGCGGCATTCTGAACGCAGTTTCCATCGTGGCGGACGGCGTGCGGATTTGGAACGATATCGCCCTGTATATTACAAAAACGCATGGCGGAAAAGTCGCCGACGAGCCCGAAGGCGCATTGCTGGCTGCGAGGTTGGAAGGCTGGTACCATGCCTATATGGGCCTCTGGCGCGGCGTATCAAGGGAGGGCGGGCTGCCTAAGACCATGCGGCTGATTGCTGATTACGCGGATACGCTGCGCGGCAGGCAGACGGATATGTAACGCGCGCCGGATGACGGGCGCTTTATACAAAACTGGAAAGAACCCGCGCCTGCTCGCTTGTTTGCGGATGGCGCGGGTTCTTTGCCGTATTGATATATACTTTTCCGCCTTACTTATTAACTAGGGCTTGTTCAAGTTCGTTTTTCAGCCCTCTCCGTTTGGAATCGGCGTACAGCCTGCGGTAAGCGCCGGGGGTTGTCTCCAAATATTTCTGAAAAACCATAAAAAACCGCTGCAAGCTGCCAAAACCGCTTTCAAAGCAAATATCAGCAATCGGGTTTTCCGTGTTGGACAGCAGGTCGCAGGCGTATTCCAGGCGCTTTCTGTGAATATACTCAAGCACCGTTACCCTCATCTCTTTTTTAAACAGCCGGCACAGATGCTCTCTGGAGAGAAAAAATAGGTTTGCAAGGGCTTTCAGGCTCATGTCCTGTAAAAAATGCCGGTCAATATAGGCCGCCACCTGCCGTCCCAGCGGCGCGTCGGACTCTGAGCCGCAAAGCGCGCCGTATTTTTGTTGTAAATAGTATAAATCCAAAATCAGCTTATAGATGCTTACCCGAACATAGTCGACATGGAATTCTTCACCCACCTCCGGGGCTTCCCGCAGCACGCGGTACAGCACGTCGGCGCATGCGCACATCATGCTGGCGTGGACGCCGTCTTCCACCACAAAAACACTGGAGCGCTTTTCATACATCCGCGTCAGCAGTAGCTGCATCTGCGCGTTAAAGCCCTTATCCGCGGCAGGGCGGAAGAACAGGCGGTAATAGGTGCATACGCTGCCGTATTGAAGCGTATAGTCCGTATCAGGCGGAATCAGAACCACCGAGCCATCCACAAGGGACAGATGCCGTTGCCGCATTTCCAACATGCAATCCGCACGCTCGATCAGCAGCGCCGTATGATACTCCGTCGTATGACGCGAGCCCTGTTTAAGCCCCGTATCCAACGAGCGCCGGGATAGGGAAAACCGTAGTTCCGGGTCGCCCCAATCCTGCATTTTTCTCATGCTCCTTCCTGGTGGCTGTGTGGGTATTATACCATTTTTCTACGGTTCGTAAAGAGAATGTATTCAATATTCGTTAATTTTGCACATGCAAATATCAATTATTGGGAGGATGCATCTCCCGCTTCATTGTATGATGATGGGGAAATAGAAGAGAGCTTCTGAAAAACAAAGCGCCATTACACGAAGGGTGTGATCATATGCGGTATTATATCGGCATTGACGGAGGCGGAACGCATTCCAGACTGCTCGCCATCGACCTCAACGGACGTGTCGTTGGAGTAAGCCATGGTAAAAGCACAAATGTGGAAAGCAATCCATTGACCGTGGTCAAGCAGCATTTTCAAATGCTGCTGAAGACTTTTTTGGATCAAACCGGCTGCGACATCGCCGATTGCGCCGCACTATGCTTCGGTACGGCGGGTGTGGATACGGAGGATTCACGCAGGATGATCGAGTGCATGGTGGACAGTCTGAACCTCTCCTGTCCCATACGGGTTGTGAACGACGCGGAAATTGCACTGTTTGCTAACACACAGGGCGAGCCGGGCGTTATGCTGATCGCGGGCACCGGCTCGATTGGCTACGGCAGCAACGCGCAGGGGCGCACATGGCGCGTGGGCGGCTTCGGCTATATCCTGGGCGACGACGGCTCGGCTTACTGGGTTGCCCGTGAGGGCATCGCCCTGGCATTGAAGGCATTTGACCATTCCGGCCCGGGCACGCGGATGATAAACGACTTTTGCAAGGCGCTGGGAATCCGGGAGTTTGACATGATCGTCGATTACGTTTATCAGAAAAACAAAAGCGACCTTGCGCGGTTAAGCCACGTGGTTACGTCGGCGCATGAGGCCGGAGACCCGATGGCAACGGAGGTGATGCGGCGGGCGCTGGATGCGCTTACGCTGATTGTGACCACGGTGGTGCGGGAGCTTCAAATGGATGACCGGCCATACCCGCTGCTCTTTGGCGGCGGTTTTCTGACCCATACCCCATGGCTGATGAGAAGGTTGGAGGAAAGGGTGCATGAAAGCTATCCTCTGCTTAGGGTTCGGTTGATGGAGGCCGAGGCGCAATGGGGCGCCGTTTACATGGCGGCACAGCTCGTCGGCCAAAAAATTCCTGTTCCGGACGATTCCGCCGGCGCCTTACGCGAACCGCGGGACGAGCGTCCTGCTTTCCAAGCGTAAAGAATGACCCTGTAACGAAGAAAGGATGTGAGGCCGGGTGGCAAGCCGATAGGCGGTACTTGTTCTCAGAGGCAATCCAACATTTGAAGGAGGAAAGAGCATGAAAAGGTTTGTATCCATGGTTCTGGCGTTGGTGCTGTGCCTGATGGTGACCGGCGTTTCTCTGGCGCAGGAAGAGGTTGTAACGATTGAGTATTGGCAGTATTACTACGAGAGCAAGGCTGTGCTGATGGATGAGCTTATCGCGCAGTTTGAGCAGGAGAATCCTGACATCAAGGTGGTGCATCAGACCTTCCCATACGACTCCTACGAGGCCAAAATTGCCGCCGCCATCGCCGCCGGCGAAGCTCCCGACATCATCAACCTGTTCTATGGCTGGGTTCCCAAGTATGTCAAGAGCGGCGTGCTGCAGCCCCTGCCCGAAGGCAGCTTCTCCCCTGAAATTATCGAGCGCGACTTTGCTCCCATGGTACAGATCAACAAGTTCGACGGAAAGTATTACACAATCCCGATCGCTGTGCGCACGCTGGGCCTTTTCTATAACAAGGACATCCTCGCTGAAAACGGATTCGACGCGCCTCCGGCCACACTGGATGAGATGCTTAAGATCGCCATCGCATGCACGCAGCGCGACGCCAACGGCGTTCTGACCCGCGAAGGCATGACCTTCCAGCCCGACGGTCAGCTTCATGGCTTCTTCCGCCCGGTGCTGCTGAAGCTGTTCGGCGTTCCGGCCATCAGCGACGATCACCGCACCATCCTATGGAACTCTTCCGAAGAGGGCTATAAGGCCTTTGAATGGCTTTGCGCGCTGGCGACCGAGCACAAGGTCGGTGAAAACAACTTTATGACCAACGACGCCACGGCCTTCATGAATGGCGCGGCGGCCATGTCCATCGACGGCTCCTACCGCCTGGGTTCGCTTGCCAAAGCCGAAGGCCTCAACTACGGCGTGGCGCCTATGCCGGAAAACAACGGCAACCGCTCCTCCTTTGGCACCTTCTGGACAAACGGCATCTTGACAGGCACCACCGGCAAGAAACTGGAAGCCGCTGAAAAATTCCTGGCATACATCACCAGCGAGCCTGTTATGAAGGTGTTCACCCAGCGCGTTGGTGAAATCGGCGCCCGCGTTTCCCTGACGGGGGACGCCGACCTGCTGGCCGACGAAAACCTTCGCCCCTTTATCGAGATGCTGCCCTATGCGGATTCCTACTTCTACGTGGACGAAGCCGCCGACCGCCAGATTGTATGCGACGCGATCGATATGGTGTGCCTGGAAGGCGCCGATCCCCGCGAGGCGTTGGACTACGCCGTGCAAGAAGCGCAGGCGCTGCTGGATAACTATTGGAACTAACCGGCGCTTATGGTGACTAAAAGCGGCGGAGGCCCCGCGCCGTCGGGGCTTCCGTCCGCTATCCGGCGCTCTTAAGGGAGGAAATGCTATGTTGACAACGAAACCGGCACGGAAGAAACCATTTACCCTCCAAAGGCAACAGGAGCTTTGGGCATACGCATTTCTGTTGATTCCGCTTGTCTTTTTTCTGTATATCCGCATATACCCGATCTTTTCATCCTTCTATATCAGCCTGCGCGAGTGGGATATCCTCAGCCCTGAAAAGCCTTATGTGGGCTTTGCAAATTTTGAAAAAATGCTTCGCGACAAAAGTCTTGGAAAGGTTTTGCTCAACACGCTTCAGTACGTGATCATCTGTATGCCCATTGAGCTTGTGCTCTCGCTTGTGATCGCGCTGATGCTCAACAGCATTCAAAAGGGTGCGGGCATCTACCGGATGCTTTATTTCATTCCCTATGTGACCAGCACCGTAGCGGTCGCTTCGGTCTGGAAATGGATGTTTATGAAATCAGGCGGCCTGATCAACAATATGCTGCTGGCCCTCGGAATGTCCCAACAGGGCTTTTTGAACAGCTCCTCGCAGGCGCTTGGGGTGGTTGCCTCCAACGTTGTGTGGCAGGCGCTTGGATTCCAGATTATCATTTTTCTCGCGGGCCTTAAACAGATTCCCAAAATTTATTATGAGGCGGCGGAGATCGACGGTGCCACCGGCCGGCAGCGCTTTTGCCACGTAACCATTCCGCTGCTCAATCCAACCATCGTCTATTTGTCCGTAATGGCCGGCATTCAAACGCTACAGGTCTTTACACAGGTGATGAATATCAGCCCCAGAGGCTCCGGCGGGCCGCTTAACGCCACCAACAGCATTGTGCTCTACATCTATCAAAAGGGCTTTCAAAGCTTTGATATGGGGTATGCCAGCGCTCTGACCGTCTTGCTTTTCGCCGTCATCATGGGCGTAACGCTGTTCCAGATGAAGGTGCTGAACCGCAAGGTGGAGTACTAGAGGAAGGACGTGGATGGAATGAAAAGGAAAAAGGCCTGGGGACGCGCGCTGGTTTATGCGCTTCTTACGCTTGGCGCGGCGTGCACAGTGTTTCCATTTCTGTGGATGATCATCACCTCGCTGAAAACAGGCGCCGACGTATACGGCTTTTCGCTGATTCCCAGGCCCGCCACATGGATGAACTATGAAAACGTAATCAACCGCACCAATTTTTTGCGCTGGTTCGCCAACAGCCTGTTGGTGGCGGCCGCCACGACGGCGTCGGTGCTTGTGTTTGATACGCTTACCGGTTATACGCTTTGCAAGCTTTCTTTTCGGGGTAAGAATCTGGTTTTTGTACTGATTATGTCCTCGCTGATGGTGCCCACGGAAATGTTGGTGATCCCGTGGTACCTGATGACGGCCTCCAATGGCTGGATGAACACCTATTGGTCGGTGATGTTCCCCGGTATGGTATCCGCGTTTGGCGTGTTTATGATGCGGCAGTTCTTTGAGGGGGTGCCCAACGACCTGCTGGAGGCCGCGCGGATCGACGGGCTGAACGAGCTGGGCATCTATGCGCGCATCGCGCTGCCGCTTGTAAAGGCCGCCATTTCCGCGCTGGCAATCTTTACTTTTTTGGGCAACTGGAACGCCTTTCTCTGGCCGGTCATCGTGCTCAACAAGCAGGAGCTGTACACGCTGCCCGTGGGCCTGTCCCTGTTTACGACGGAGAACAATCCCGAATGGGAGCGCATCATGACCGCCGCCACACTCGGCACTGTACCCGTGCTGGTCGTGTTTATGATTTTTCAGCGGCAGATCATCGAGGGGATCAACCTGTCCGGCATGAAGTCCTGATGCGGAAGTCATATTTGTGAAAGGAAGCGGGCGCTATGGCACTCATTGATACGCACGTTCATTTTGAAATCGGCGATTATCCCATCATTCCCTCGTATGAGGAGCAATACGGGACGGAAAAGGCGCGTGTTGTCCGGGAAAAAAACGCTGAGATGAAGCGCCGCTGGCAGCAGGCGTGGCATTTTCCGACCCCGTTGCCGCCGGAGGCGGATTACCGCGTTACAGCGCAGAAATGGTTGGAGCAAATGGACCTCCATCATTTGGACCGGCTGGTGTTTACCACCTGTGGTACCAATGAGCTGGCAGAGGATATTTTAGCCATCGCGCCGGATAAATTTGTTTGCTATGCCCATCATGATATCTGTCTGCCGGACGCGGCGGAAAGGCTGGAGCGCGCTTACCGCGAGCAGGGGCTGCGCGGCTATAAGCAGTTCGCCCCACTGATCTCCAGACCTTTGAATGACCCCGGCTTTGAGCCGGTATGGGAGGTGGCGGAGCGGTACGAGTATCCTGTACTCATTCATTTTGGCATACTGGGCGGCGCGGGCGGCATTGCCTCCCATATCAACATCAACCCCATGGCGCTTCACGACGTGGCAAAGGCACATCCCCGTATTCCCTTTATCGTGCCGCATTTCGGCTGCGGTTTTCCAAAAGATACGCTCTTTCTTGCGTGGGCCTGTCCCAATATTTATGTGGATACCTCCGGCTCTAATCAATGGACGCGCTTCATGCCTTATCCGCTGACGGTGCGGGATTTGTTCCTGAAATTTCAGCAGACCATCGGCGCGGCCCGCATCCTGTTTGGCACAGATTCGGAATGGTTTCCCCGTGGTTTCGTACATCAGTATTTGGATATGCAAATGCGCGATTGCGTTGAGCTGGGATTCAGCGGCGCGGATATCGACCTGATCTTCGGCGGCAACGCCAGAACCCTGTTAAGGCTGTAAGGAGCAAAGCATATGGAGCGGTATCGTCAACAAATTCAGGAGCTGGACGGGATTGGCTTTCCCGGCAAAACCTTTGCCGGCGCGGTGCTAAAGCCGGTATTTGACACGCAGCGGGATTATTACTATAAGGCTTTTATCGAAATTAGCCTTGCCCACGCGCTGATGCTTCACGAGCAGGGCATCCTTGCCAAAGAGGACGCCGATAAGCTGATCCAGGCACTGACGGATATCCGCGCCGTAGATTTTTCCGGGGCGGAATATAATCCGGCTTATGAAGATATGTTCTTCATGATTGAAAAGGAACTGGCGGAGCGCGTCGGGCCCGATGTGGCCGGGCGGCTGCATATTGCCAGAAGCCGCAACGATATCGACCTGTGCGAGTTTCGAATGGTTCTGCGCGAAAGGCTGCTTATGCTGATGGCCGAGCTATACCGGTTGATGGACGTGCTGTTGGCGCTGGCGCAGGAAAACGTGGATACAATCATGCCCGCCTATACCCACACGCAGCCCGCACAACCGACGACCCTCGCACATTATCTGACCGCGTTTTATGACGCGCTGGCGCGAACGCAGCGTAGGCTTGTTCAGGCCTATCACAATGCCAACCTCTGTCCCATTGGCGCGGCGGCGATTACCACCACCGGCTTTCCCATCAACCGGGAGCGGATGTGCGAGCTGCTTGGCTTTGACGGACTTGTGGAAAACTCCTACGACGCCATCGCTGGAGTTGATTACCTGACGGAGGCCGCGTCGGCACTAATGGTGCTGGGAACCGATTTATCCCGTTTTTTGAAGGATACGCTGGATTTTTGTACCTATGAGTACGCCTATTACCGCCTCGCGGACCCCTATGTACAAATCAGCAGCATCATGCCGCAAAAGCGAAACCCCTCCTCGCTTGAGCACGCGCGCCCCATGGCCAGCCGGGCCGTCGCGCAGGCGCAGACCGTTTTTACCATGCTTCACAACACTCCCTTCGGTGATATGGTGGATTCCGAGGAACAGCTTCAACCCGTTCTGTACGGCGCGTTTGAGAGCATCGGGGGCGTGCTGCGCCTGCTTATCAGCAATTTTGCCACCATGACGTTGCAAAAGCAACGCATGCGCGAGCGGGCGAACGAAGGCTTCATTACCGCGACTGAGCTGGCGGATACGCTGGTACGGGAGATGGGCCTGTCTTTCCGGCAGGCGCACCGGATTACCGCCAGCATCGTCCGGCGGTTGATTGCCGAAGGGAAAAGGCAGTCTGAGCTTACCCGGGAAATGGCGGCTGAGGTCATCCGGGACGAGCTTCAGCACGATATGCCGCTGCCGGAGAGCGTAGTGGAAAAGGCGCTTGATCCGCAGAATTTTGTCGAGCTTCGCGGCGTAACCGGCGGTCCGGCGCCGCATGAAATGCGCCGGATGCTGACCACGCGGGCGCAGAGCGGGGCCCGTGACGAGCCAATGAGGCTATCGGAAAACCTGCGGGCTGCCGAGGCAAAGCTGGAAGCGTTGCTGATGCAATACCGGCGGCATTAATGCGCGGCAGGCGGGTAAAACAGGGTGGCTTCAGTTAACTTCAAATTTGCGCCACGTCCTTTGATATCGATTTTCCGGTCAATTTATTCTCACTTTTGTGTCAAAAATGACTCTCCATGGCTTTAGCGTAAAATTCGTTTTAAATGACGCCGCCCTGAGCGGGTAAAAGTTGACATAAGCCGTAAAGTAAGATAAGATAAAAGCAGGGAATGGAGTGAAATTGGGGGAATACAAATGAAAAAGCGTATTTTAGCGGGATTCCTTGCGTTTGTGCTGGCAACCCTTTACTGTGCCGTTGGTCTGACGGAAGAAGATATGAACAGCTTTGACGCCACGGTTATGCCGGTTTTTGACCGCACGGCGGATAAGTGGTACCGGTCTGCTGAAAACCGCGCCATGTTTACGGTGCTTGCCGCGCTTGAATACATGATGTCCGTGGAAAAGAATCTGGAAATAGATTGGATGAAAACAACCTATGTCGGCATTTTAGACGATATTGTGATGGCGATGTTTGCGACCGGGGACGACCGCTATATTGCTGTCATGTATAATGCAAGCTTATCCGATCAGCTGCATTATGTGCAGATAGAAGGAACCTCTTCGCTGGTTGCCGAGCTTACGCTTGAGAAGGTCTGCGATACGTTCGAAACAAATCAACTAGGCGATCTTGTGGAAGCGCTGGAAATGATTCAGGAGATAGCGGAATAAAAAACTTACAATGGTATATACATCCAAAAGCCCGCGTAAGCGGGCTTTTGGATGTATACAGCCGAGTGCCGTATGTTTGTTTTTTAATGAAACCCGATAATGGGCTTGACATAGAGTTGACTCTAACCTATATAATAGTTATGTTTAACAAAGAACCAACAGGCGCAAATACAGGAAAAGAGGCTTTCAAAATGGAAAAGGCAAAGGTGTACTTCACGGATTTCCGAACGGTCGCGTTTGGCGACGGCCTGCCCGCAAAGCTGAAAAAACTGATTAAAAGGGCGGGTATCGGACAGATCGATATGGAAAATAAGTTTGTCGCGATCAAAATGCACTTTGGTGAGTTGGGCAATATCAGCTTTCTTCGCCCTAACTATGCCAGGGCAGTGGCGGACGTGGTTGGCGAGCTGGGCGGCAAGCCCTTCTTGACGGATTGCAACACCCTGTATCCCGGCAGCCGCAAGAATGCGCTGGAACATCTCTACTGCGCCTGGGAAAATGGCTTTACCCCGCTTACGGTCGGATGCCCCATCCTGATTGGAGACGGCCTTAAGGGAACGGACGATATTGCGGTGCCTGTCGCGGGAGGCGAATACTTAACGGAAGCCAAAATCGGACGCGCGATCATGGACGCGGATGTGTTCATCAGCCTGACGCATTTCAAGGGACATGAAATGACAGGCTTTGGCGGCGCCATCAAAAACATCGGCATGGGCTGCGGCTCGCGCGCAGGCAAGAAGGATCAGCACAGCAACGGCAAGCCAAACATCGACCCCGAGGGCTGCCGGGGTTGCCGCCGCTGCCAGCGCGAATGCGCCAACAGCGCGCTGATTTTTGACGAGACGGCCGGAAAGATGCGCGTTGACCATAACAACTGCGTTGGTTGCGGCCGCTGTCTGGGCGCGTGCAACTTTGACGCCATCGCCTTTGATAGCGATAGCGCGAACGTGGAGCTGAACGGCCGCATGGCGGAGTATACCAAGGCGGTGATCGACGGCCGGCCCAATTTCCATATTTCGCTGGTGGTGGATGTTTCGCCTAATTGCGACTGCCATGGAGAAAATGACGCGCCCATTCTGCCGAATATCGGCATGTTCGCCTCCTTCGACCCGCTGGCGCTGGACCAGGCATGCGTGGACGCGTGTATGGCCGCGCAGCCCATGCCTAACAGCCAACTTGGCGATAATCTGGCGAAGCCGGGCTTTGTGGACCATCACGACCACTTTGCCAACTCCACGCCGGAGTCGGAATGGCGCACCTGTCTGGAGCACGCCGAAAAGATCGGCGTTGGAACCAGGACGTATGAGCTGGTTGTCGTTAAATAACCGGCACGGTTTTTCACATTATCCGGCTTGAATATGGAAAAATAAATCCCCTGTCCGGCCGAACGGCGGCGCAATACCGCTGGCTGACCGAACGGGGGATTTTTCATGCGCGCGTTGGCTGGGCATGGCCCGCTCAAAGCGCGCTACTGCTTCTTTCGCGCCTTCTGTGCGGAAAGCAGCGCGTCCGTCGTTTGCGCTGCGGCCTCTCCGCGGGCTTTTTCTATTTCGGCTTTTCGAGATTTCCTAGGCTTTTCGTTGGATGCAACCTGCCTGCTTGCGGCCGCGCTGTCCGCTTGCTTGCTGTCTACTTTTTTCCGGTTGACGCCCAGAAGCTTTTCCAATGCGTCCTCCCAGGGCAGTTTGCGCAGCCCGATATCGCACAGGAGCAGAAGCAGGGCTAAAACGCAGAGCGGCCCCGTCAGCTGCCTGCGAGCCCTGGAAGCCGCGACCGGCGTGCTCCAAAAGCTTTCGCCGGCTGTAAGCGCCCGCCCGCCCGTCCGCTCCGACAGCGCGCTAAGGCCAATGCCGTCCGACGCGCGCAGATCATATTCGCGGGCGTATTCCTTCACCGCGCCGCCCTCCTGCGAGCGCGCCTGCGCTCCGTTCTCGGCCTGCGTAACCCTCAACGAATAGGCGCCTTGCATGGGCGCATCCATAGTGCCCTCGTATACGCCGGGAGCAACCTCGCCAAGTTCCGCCTGACGCTCGCTTCCATCCGGCAGCACGATGGTCGCCACAGTTTTCAGCTCCGCTCCCTCGATGCCAGGGTCAACCGTATAGGAAATGCGCAGCTCGTTATCCGTAACGGCCGCGGCAAGCGTGCCGTCGCGGTCCGAACCGGGCAGCACCCTGGCTACCATGCCGCCAAAGAAGGCGGCGGCATTCTCCCAGTGCAGAAAGCCTTCCGTCCACGCGCCCTCGGCGTCGCTCATCCAGGCGACCGCCTTGCCGGCGCCGACATTCCACCAGCTGAGCAGAGGGTCCTCCGTATCGCTCGTCAGCGCTACGGAAGCGGTGGGCTTTTCCACGGCGGTCAGATAGCCGGAAAGAGAGGGGAACCCGTCATAGGCGGTCAGCGTAGAGCTTTCTGTGATGATTGGCGTAAACACGCGGTTTTGCACGTAGCTTCCGCCCGCCAGCATAGTTTCCTTGGTGAAAATTTTGGGAATGTTGTCAAACTCCCCGGCCGCATAGCTCCTGCCGCCGCCCAGGGTGGAAAGCAGCGCCATCAGGTTGGTATCCGCGCCGCTGCCGACAGCGACCGTCGTCAATGTGATGCCCGCCTTGCTCATTGCCAGCGCGATATCCTGAAAGCCAGTGTCGGCCGGCTGGCCGTCTGAAAGGAAGATCACGTGCTTTTGCGGCGTTTCCGACGCCGCGAGCGTATCCAACGCCTCACTTAACGGAGAATAGAACGCCGTGCCGCCATCCGCGCGGATGGTGCCAATCAGGCTTTCAATCGCGTTCAGGTCATTTGCGTTCTGGAAGGGAACGACCCACTTGGCCGTGTCGTCAAAGCCGATTACGCCAACCTTGTCCCGCACCGTCAGCACCTCTATGGCGCGCATGGCGGCCTCCTTGGCCACCTCGATGCGGGAGGTGCCAAACTGGCCCGCCGTCATGCTGCCGGATTTGTCGATGGCAATCACAAGCGAGAGCGCGGGCATTTGAAGCTTGTTGCGCACGTCGATGCTTACGGGCAGCAGTTCCTCAAGCACAGTACCCCGGTAGCCGCCCAGCGCGTAGCTGCTGTCGCCACCCAGCACACACAGCCCGCGGCCCAGCGTGCGCACGGCGGCGCTGAGCGCCTGCCATTGCTGCTCCGTGGCCGCGTCGTAATCGACGTTGTTGAGCACAATCGCGTCGTAACGCAAAAAACCGTCGGCGGTCAGGGGAAGCTCCTCGGGGCGTATGCGGCTGATCCGCATACCCGCCGCGCTAAACAGCGCCTCGACCGCTTCGCTTTGCGAAACCAGCAGTATGCCGGGCGCGCCCGTTACACGCACATAGGCGCTTGCGCTGTTGTTCCTGCTTTGCTCGTCATCCGGGCAGCTCAGCCGCGCTTCATAGGTCACTACGCCCGTTTTTTTCGCGGTATCGGTGAATGCAAAGCGGTTTTCACCTTTGGTAAGCGACACGGAACGGGTGGCGGTTGGCTCGCCGTTTTGGTATAGCACCAGCGTGCCCTCCATGGCAGAGTTTGCGTCGATGACGACCTTGAGGGAAATGCTCTGCCCCTCGTATACCTCGGCAGGCGCCGCCAGCTCGGAAAGCTGTGCGTCGCTTTCACCGCCTGTGGAAAAGGCAAGCGTATCCACCCGGATGCCGCGGGCGCTCAGCGCGCCGGCGGTGGAAGCGTCCACATCCGCCCGGCCGTCGCTCAAAACGGTGATGCCGCCCGCGCCGTCGGAGGGCATCAGCGCGCTTGCAAGCAGCAGCGCGCCGTCCAGGTTGCTGCCGCCGCCGCCAACCGCCGCGTGCACGCCCGTAAAGGACGGTTCTTCGCCCATCGGCGTTTCGACCATGGCGTTTTCGCCAAACACAATTACGCCTGCCTCCTCGCCTGGGGGAAGCGCGTCAAGCGCCCGGCTTAACGCGTCCTGCATACCGGCCTGTGAGGAAGCGGCGGAATCGGAAGCGTCCAGCACAACCCAGCGCGCCGTTTTACCGGAGGAGATCAGCACAGAGGGCGCGGCGACCGCCAGCGCCAGCACGCAGGAAAGCAGCAGGCGTATCCAGAGCGAAACGCGGCGCTTGAGCGAGGGGATGCGCAGGCGGTAGCGCCTGTCGATCAGCATCACCCCGGCGATGCCCGCCGGAATCAGCAGTAGCGCCCAGGGATATGAAAAATCAAGCCCCACGTCGGCTCACCTCCCATTCCAGCATGAGCACCAGGAAACATAATAACAATATCCAGGGCGTCCATTCGCGCCCGGTTCCCCAAACTGCGCCACCCTGTCCGCCGGCTTCGCCGGTTGAGGCCGCTAGGGTAAGGGTATCGCTTTCCGCGGCAGGTGGGTGAAGCGCAAACGCGGTTTCGCGAACAGTACCGTCCGCGTACCGCTCCCTGAGCGTATATAGGCCGATTTCGTCCGTGTCGCCCAGTGCGCCGCCGGACAAGGCCAATTCGCGGCCTGTGGGGGTCAGCACGTCGGCGGATACGGCGCGGTCGTCCAGCGCGGGCCGTACCGTCTCGCCGCAGCTTGCGCCTTCCACGGCCGCTGAAACGTCTGGCAACAGGTAGGAGAGCAAATTCTGAATCAGCAGGGGAAAATCCGCCTTTAACGGCAGATTGCTGTCGTGCAGATCGAAGCCGAGCACGGCCGCTCGGCGTCCGCCCTGCCCGCTGACGGATAGCAGCGCGTCCCCTCCGGTGGTCAGGACAGCCTGCCCGCCGGTAAGCGGATAATAGGAACGCAGCGCAACATCCGAGAGCAGCAGGTTTTCACACAGGGCCTTTGCCGTGGCCCCGCCGCCCGCGCGCAGGCTTCCGGCCCCCTCAGTTTCAGCGCCCGGTATGATTCCCGCAACCTCGCCTGAAGGCGCGATAGCCAGCACCGCGCCGTAACCTGGCAATGTTTCGGGCAGCCAGCCGTCGTAAACGTATAAGTCGTAGCCGTCGGCGCTTTGGGCGTCTCCTGGTATGGCTTTCACCACGGTCAGACCTTCCCTGAGCGCAAGGGCGCGTTCCAGAAAAATGTTCCCTTCTGTAACCAGCAGCGCCGTCCGTTCCGTTCCCGCCTGATTGACGGCATAGCGCGCGTCGTCGGCGGCAAGAGCGTCGGGCTGGGCAAAGCGGACCATCACGCGCCTTGCTCCGGACGGCACGGAAAAACGCGCGCTCTGTTTTGCGTCGGCCTCCAGCCGTACGGCGCGTACGTCGCACAGCATGCCGTCGGCGTAGCATTCCATCTCCGCGTCTACGGCTGAGCCGTGGTTTTCAATCTGTACAAAGGCGGTTGTTCCGCTGTCCCGCTCGCTGAGCCGCAGAGATACCAGCGCGCGGTTTTCGGTTCTTTCTCCTACCGCTTGGAGGCGAACGCCCGAATGCTCCGGTTGATAGCTGTCCGAATAGACGACGATGCCAAGCGAGGGCAGGTCGCGGCGCATGGCGAGAGCCAACGCGAGAGCACCCTCCATGTCGGCCGTCCCATTTTGCGGTTCCAGGCTTTCAATGGCGCGACGGATAGCCGCGTGATCTGTTGAGCGCGTCACAACCTGCGAAAGGGCGCTGCCCGCCGCAAGCACCGTTACGGCGTCGTCGTCTCTGAGCCCGTCAAGCAGGCGGTAGGCGTCCGCTTTCGCCTCATCAAGGCGCGATATGCCCGCCGTCTCCGTCCGCATGCTCGCGGAAAGGTCGAAAATCAACGCCGTTTCACCCTGGCTTCCGCCGATGGATGCCGGCCGCATCAGCGCGAGGGAGAGAAGTACGACCAACAGCAGCTGAAGCCAGAGCAACAGCTGATTCTTCAGTTTTTCGATGGGCTTGTTCGCCTCGCTGCGCTCCTCTGTTTTGCGCCAGAGCATCAGGCTTGGCACAGGCACGCGCTTCGCTTTCCTGCGCAGCAGATAAAGCGCAATCACAGGCAGCAGGCCCAGAAAAGCCCACGCGCCCGCTGGATTTAGCCATTGCATGTCGTTAACTCCTTCGCTGTATCAGCTGATAAGCCCGGTATGGCTGAGCTCACGCAGCATTTGCTCCTCAAAATCAGCCTCCGGGATGGTGAAAGCGTGCGAAATGCCGTTAGAGCGGCAAAAAGCGCGCACCTCCTCCACATAAGCCTGCGCGGTTTTGCGGTAACGCCTGAGCAGGTCAAAACCGGCATTAAGCGCGAATGCCTGTCCCGTTTCGCTGTCCAAAAGCTCCACCGGGCCCTCCAGCGCCGGGTCCCACTCCTCGCGGCTCCAAAGCATGACCACGCCGGTTTCCTGCTTGCGGTATAGGAGGGATTGGAGGGCGCGCTCATAACCACCCTCGCAGAGCATATCGCTTATCAGCACGGAAAGCCCGCGCACGGCCGGCAGCGGCAGGCGGGGGAGGTCAAGCAGGGTTTCGCCCTCCGGCTTTGTGCTCTCCACAAATTCCGCCGCCTCCGGGTAGCAATGCCTGCCGCTGAGCTGCCGGGTATGCCGCTCTTTTCCGCCGGAAAGGGCGAAAAGCGTCAGGCGGTCGCCTCCGCACAGCGATAGGTAGCTAAGCGCCTGTATGAGCATTTTGGCGGCTTCCCACTTTGTTGGCTCGCCAAAGGCCATTGATGCGCTCGCGTCCACGATCAGGTTGACGCGCTGCTCCTGCTCCTCCATAAACAGCTTTAAAAACAGCCTGTCAAACCGGGCATAGGCGTTCCAGTCCACGCGGCGGATATCGTCGCCCGCCGCGTATTCGCGAAAGTCAGAAAATTCCACGCTGCTGCCTAACGCCTTTGAGCGCCTTAGCCCGCCCGAACCGCCGGAGGCGGGATGCTTCATGCGCAGTTGAAGCGCGTCCAGCCGTTTGAGAAATGCGTCGCTAAGCATCCCGGTCACCCACGGGGTACGAGGGTAATCAGGTCGCACAAGACGCTTTCAACCGTGTCCCCCTGTGCCATACCTTCGAAGCTAAGGGCGATGCGGTGCCTCAGACAGGCCGGCGCGACCTCCGCGATATCCTCGAACGCGACGTTGTACCGCCCGTGCATCAGCGCCCGCACGCGAGAAGCGGATACAAGCGCCTGCGCGGCGCGCGGGCTCGCGCCAAAGCGCACGGACCGCCGGACCCGCTCGGGGCTGTCCGAAAGCTCGGGATGTGTCCACAGCACCAGCTTGAGCGCATAGTCGCGCACCGCCTGCGCCATGGGCACCTCCTCCGCTACCCCGCGAAGCTCAAGCAGCGTATTCGCGCCGGCGACCCGTTGCGCGTGCTCGGCCTGTGGGCTGGTGGTAAGACCGACAATTTCTGAAAGCTCCGCTAGGCTCGGAAAATCGACGAGGATTTTCAGCATAAAGCGGTCAAGCTGCGCCTCGGGCAGGGGATAGGTACCCTCCTGCTCCATGGGGTTTTGGGTGGCCAGCACAAAATAGGGCTCGTGAAGCCTGTGCGTTTCGCCCGCTACGGTAACGGAATGCTCCTGCATGGCCTCCAGAAGGGCGGACTGGGTTTTGGGAGTCGCTCGGTTTATTTCATCCGCCAGAACGATGGACGAAAAAAGCGGTCCTTCACGGAAGCGAAACTCATTCCCCGCCTCGGTCTTTACGATGATGTTGGTGCCCGTGATGTCGGCGGGCATTAAATCCGGCGTGAACTGGATGCGGCTGAACGGCAGATCAAACACCTGCGACAGCGTGCGCACCAGCCGCGTCTTGCCAAGGCCGGGCACGCCCTCCAACAGCACGTTGCCCCCGGCAATCAGTGCGGTCAGAAGCTGCTCCACCACGCGTTCTTGGCCTATGATTTCCTTTTTGATCTCGTTGCGTATATTCTCCACCTTCGTGGTAAATGCCTGAATCTGCTCTTGGGATATCATCCGCATTCCTCCTGTTTGTCCGCCGGCTTATCAGGCGGATAAATGTTTCGCTCCGCTATTCCGTCAGCGACCCGAAATAGGTTTCCACCCACTTTTGCGCGTAGGCAGGCAGGTTCGCGTTTTGGGCGGCCTCCACCGCAGACTGGCGGTATTGCGGCAGCACACGGTTATAGGGGACGCTCTCGCCGACGCTGCCCAGGCCGGTGCCGATGGTGGCCTCGGTAATTTCGCCCTGCCCCTGCTGGCCCCGCTCGTTCGTTGTTTCACCGTCCCCGCCAAGGCGGGTTGGATCGTAAATAGCCTCGTATTCAGCGGTTTTTCTTTGAGGATTTTGCTGGCCGTGGACCGGCGAGGAGGCGGACGACGGGCTGTAGCCGCCGTCCTTGTTGGAAGAGCCAAGCCCCGCGCCGCCACCGTTGCCGGCGGCGAGAAGGCCCAGGCCGTTTTGCCCGGCCGCGCCGTTCATGCCCATACTTCCCAGCTGCGCCGCGCTCAAACCGACGGCCTGGAGGGCGGATGCCTGCTGAGCGCCGGCCTGCGCGGCCGCGCTTCGAACCATGGCGCTCAGCGCGGTGGCTTGCGCGCTGGCGCTGTTTTGGCCAAGCGCGGCGTTTTGAAGAAGCTGAAGTGCCTGGGCGGCGTTTCCGCTTTTCATTGCCTGGGCAGCCTTGGCAAGGGCTTGCGCAGCTGTGGCGTCCGACGCCGACTGCGCCGCCGAAGCAAGCGATTCGGAAGCGGCGTCCGTGCTTTGCTGGGAAAGCAACTCCCTGGCCAGTTCGTAGTCTTCTTGCTCAAGCGCCTTTGCCAAATCGCTTAAACCGCTTGAATTCAGGGCTTTTAACGCATTTTTGCCCGTCGTCCGCTGCAGATTGGTCATTTTGCGTTCCGCCTCGTCCAGCGCGCTTAGCGCGGCCTTGGGGTCGCTTGCCTGCCGCAGCTCGTGCGCCAGGTCGCCCAGTAGCTTGCGCAGCTCGGGGGTTTGCGCTTCGTCGGCGTCCATCTGCGCGGCGCCTTCATCCACCAGGTCGGCCTGCTTTTTCATTTCGGCCCGAAAATCCGCTTTGGCTTTCAATACCTCGACCTGAGGGTTCGGGATCAGGAAGGAGAGCGCGAACACAGCCGCGCACACGGCCAGTCCGATCAGCGCCGGCTTAGGCGCGCGGATGGGGAGCATGCTGCCGGGTTCAAGCTTTTCAAGGCAATCCAAAGTATCCCGGCGCTGCAAATCAGCCATGGGCGTAGTGCTGTCCTTAAGCATCAGGGCGGTTTGCGCCCTGGCATACAGGCCCGAGGCGTCCGCCTCGCGCGCAGCGTCCATGGGGGTAACCGGCCAAAGCCAGGAGACAAGCGCGCAGAGCACCGGTATGCCCAGAAACGCGGCCACACTCCAGCGAGCTACGGCTGGGAACGCCCATAGGAAGGAAGCCCCCCTGAGTAAAAGCGCGCATACGGCTCCGGCAAAAAGGCCGATCACAGCCCAACTAACGGTTCGTTGCAAGCGCATTCGCCTGCCGATGGGCGCAAGCGCCCGTTCCAGGTGATTCATGCTTTTTTACGTCCTTTCAGCCTGCCCGACTTGCCCAAGCGCACGTTTACCGCCGAAAGCGCCACCAGTAGCGCAGAGGCTCCCGCGATAAAAATCATGTTACAGGCGAGATAATGCTTAAAGGGCAAAAGCCCCTGTCCCATGGTGTTGGCCAACGTATAGCTGATGCCGTACATAAAGCCGCCGGAGAACATCCCGGTTTGCTCCTGCAGCAGGGAAAACAGGCCGAGGCCCGGGTTCATGGTAAAGGAAATTGGGGTGTACTCAAGAACGGGGGGAAGCGCCTGCCCGGCGATGTTAACAGAATCATAGATGTCGCCAATGCGCTTCACATCATGCCAAATCGGCAGAAGGGTGAGAAGGCCAATGCCGAAAACAGCCAAATAGCTGACCACCGTAGCCGTTACCGTCCGCTTAAGCAGCGTGGAGCAGAACAGGCCGACGCTTAACGCCCCCAGGGAAATCAGCATAAGGAACAACACGGCCGTCAGCACCTGCCCGATGGTAGCGCCGCCCGTCAGCAGCACGAGGGAAAGCGTCGGCATGGAGCAAAGCACCATCAGCGCTAGAAAGCCGAAGCTTTCCAACAGCTTGCCAAGCACGAGGCGCACGGCTCCCGTGTTGGTCACCAGCAACAGATCCAGCGTCTGGCGCTCGCGCTCGCCGGAGACGCTGCCCGCCGTCATGGCGGGAGCGATCAGCACAAGCAGGCCAAACTGCAGGCAAACCATCAGCAGGTATCCATATACGCTCGCGCGCATGTTGCCCAGCGTGACGGTCGGCTGCAAAAAGGCTGAATATACAGTCAGGTATGCGATGCCTGCCAGCAGCACCGAGTAAACCGTCAGCAGGATGGGCGTGCGCAGCGAGCGCATGCGCCTCCTGCCGGAGAAGGCCAGGATTGGATTAGTCATTCTGCGTCACCTCCATAAAGACCTTTTCCAGGTTGAGCGGCGCACGGTGAAAGTCCACCACCGGCAGCTTCGCGACCAGCGCGCGCAGCAGCTCCATGGTGGCGGCCTCGCCGCCGTCAAACGCCACGCTGAATGTGCCCGCTTCCTCACGTCCCACGCCCGTCACGCCGGGAAATTGTCTGAGAAGCTCCAAAGCGGCGGCGAGCGTATCCTCATCAGCCTGTTCGGACAGGCGCAGACTGACGGGCGCGTTGCCGCTCATGTGCGAGCCCAACTCCTCCACCGTGCCGGAGAACACAAGCTTGCCATGGTCGATAATGGTGAGGGAATCACACATTTCCGATAGCTCCGGCAAAATATGCGATGAGATCAGCACGCTTTTACCAAGCTCCTTGAGCGTGCGCAAAATGCCCTTCATCTCGGCCCGCGCGCGCGGGTCCATGCCGGAGGCGGGTTCGTCCAAAATCAACAGCCGTGGGTCGTGAATCAGCGCGCGCGCAAGGCACAGGCGCTGTTTCATGCCGCGCGAAAGCACATCCACATAGCTGTCGCGCTTATCCGTCAGGTTGACCAGCTCCAGCAGGCCGTCGATCATCCGCATGCGCTCGCGGTAGCCAAAGTCGTAGCAGCGCGCGTAAAAGTCCAGATATTCCCATGCTTTCAGCCGGTCGTACACGCCGAAAAAATCCGGCATATATCCCATGAGCCTGCGAATCTCCCGGGGATTTTTGACGACCTCCACGCCGTCCAGCGCCGCCGTGCCGGAAGAAGGGGCGAGAAGGGTTGCCAGAATTCGCATGGTGGTGGTTTTTCCAGCGCCGTTTGGCCCGACAAAGCCGTGCAGCTCGCCGTCTCCGATGGTCATGCTCAAATGGTCCAGCGCCAGGAAGGAACCGTAATACCGCGTCAATTCATTCAGAACCAGCATTATTTCAACCTCCCATCCATCGTGAGCACAGGCGTGCCGATTTCGGGGTAGCTATCGGCGTTGCTGTTTTTGCGGAACTGCGCATACAGCATGCCGGACGAATCCACGCAGTCGGAAAGCGTGGGCAGCTTGATCTTCGCCGTTCCGACCCCGGTGCTCCGGACGATATCGTAAACCTTAAATTCATCCCAGCTGCCTGTTTTAAAATTGTACAGGCTGACCGTGTAGGGATAGTAGGCGTAATTGGGGCTGATGTCAAAGCTCGTGAGCGTCCAACGGTCGGGGATGGCGCTCACGTCAAAGGCAAAAACAGGGTCGGTGTTTAGCTGATAATAGCTATAACGGTTGTTCTTGATCTCTCCCGTCACCTGCGGCGCGCCTTTGCTGTCCAGCTCGGCGGTATAGGCGTCAAAGCTCCCCTTTAAAAAGCGAACCGTTCCGTCGGCGGAGATCGGGTTAAAGGAGAGGGTAACGTCCACCATGTCGCGCTGAGCGGTGCGCGTGACGGGTTTTCCATCAATAAAGAGGTTTAGGTCCGCCAGCCGGTCGGCAAAGGCGAGGTAGTGAAAGCAGTTGCCGGAAGCGTTCCAGTCCGCGGTGTTGCCGCGGCTGTTCATCATGTTGCGCTTGAGGTAAATAGCGTCGCGCTGCTCCGCCGTCATGCTGTCGTCCACCTTGGTATAGGCCTGAATGAAGTCGTAATAGGAAAAGTTCATCCGTGTTTTTTCATCCAGCAAAACGCCATCGGCCAATTCGCCCGTTTTGGAGGTGGAAGGCTTCATTACGGCGGTATGGGTTTGTCCGGGCAGAAGCGCCGGAACGCTGACAAAGCCGTAATCCGTGATGATCACGCCCGCTTCAAAGGCCACGCTGCCGCTGTTTTGAAGCGTGAATTCCAGATTGCCGCAATTCCAGCTGCACTGGCCGCTGACTTTGCAATCGGCAAGGGGCACATCCCGCAGGGCAAAATAGTTTTGTTCCCAGGAGGATTTTTCAGGGAAGGAGACGCTTTCCCGCTCGCCGTAGGAACAGCTGTAGCGGAGCGTTGTGGGCTCGGCTTTTTCTGAACCGTCGTAGGAGGTATAATAATAGCCGAAAGACGTGTTCATATCCACAGAACCCTGCTGCGCGCCTACCACCATCCGGCCGGAATCCGCCTTTGCGGCGGCCACGCCGGTAAAGCTGTCGGTCGCGCCGTCCTTATCAATGCCGACGATCGTGTAGCTGACCGCAATCGGCTCCCTCAGACCGATCACGCCGCTTAACGCCCACATCAGAAGCGAGCACACCGCCGCCAGCGCGGGAACGGTCGCCCACATCCATTCACGCTTATCCAGCTTTTTCAGGATGAAATAACTTCCGAAGCCGACCAGCAGGACAAACGCCATCAGCAGCGCAATGGGCAGGAACACACCGCCGCTGTTGTCTACCCCGATTTGGCTTGTGACGCCGCCTTCGATATACTGTCCTCCCGTATCGTAGCTGTTGCTGGAACGGGTGGAAATAATATCCTTATAGCGCGCCTGGGCGTAGCTTAACAGCATGCGCTGCCACAGGACATGCTTTCCCTGCCATGCGCTGAAGGGTTTATCCGAAAGGGAAAAAGAAGCTGTGAAAAGGTATCCGTCGTCCACGCGTGCGACGTCCACCAGTGGCGCGGAGCCCGCTTTTTGACCGCCCGCGCCGTCGAGTGAAACGGTCATGACGCTTTGTCCCAGGGGCGTTTCCGAAAGCTTAAACAGCGTTAGAAGCTCGCCTGACACGTCGCCGCCGTCCTCCGGCGCGCCGGGGGTGATGCCTGAATATTTGGAAAAATAGGGGAATGCTGCTCCGGCCTGCGAGCCGCCGCCAAGCAAAACAATCCCACCATCCCTGAGCCAGGCGTCAAGAGCGTTTTGCTGCGGCTGGGAAAGCAGGCTCATGTCCATCCCGTCTACCGCAAGAATATCAAAAAACCGCAGGCTCTCCGCATCGGAGGGGAAGGTTTCCAGCGTAAGGGGAAGCGTATGCCAGTATTCGTTGCGCTTCAGCGGGTCGCCGGTCTTGGTGATATTTAGATAGGAGAGGCTTTGCGGATTGTCCGACAGCGCTCCGACGATCACAAAGGTTGGATCGACAACGCTGGACGGCTTGATTTCCCGCTGCGCAAGAACCGCGCCGCCCTCGAGCCATTTAACGCTGTAGGCGCTTTGCTTGGCCGTTAGCATAACCGGAATGACCGCGCGGACTTTTGCGCCGGAGGCGACGGTTACCGGCATTTCATAACGGTCGTACACCCCGTCGCCACGGTTGATATCCACGGCGAGCACGCCGGATGCATCGGCACCGCCGTTCTCCACCACAACAGTGATGGGAAGCCGCCGCAGATAGGTCACGCTGCCGTTATACCCAATATTGCATTCCAGATTGACAGCTGAAGCCGCGAGGCCCGCGACAGGCAGGAAAAGCGCCAGCGCGCAGCAAAGCGCGGCGCACAGGCCCTTGAAACCTCTCGATTTCATTTGCATTCCTCCTTGCTGCGCTTTTGGCGCATATTGAAGCTCTTACCAATTCATGTAACGTTTATATACTGGCGTTTCTTCCCACCTCGTTCAAAATTACGTTAAAGCAATATTTTGACGGGAACGTAAGAAAAAAGCAAATAATGGATTGAACTCCAGCAGAGGGAAGCACCATTTGTACCCCAACCTTTTTAGATGGAGCAATGATTTGTTTACCCTGACCCTTCCCGGCAGAGCGGAGCCGGTTTTTGTGTCTGCGATAGGTAGAAACGGAGAGTGCTACGGCATTGGCGTGTATCCGGGTTACCGTGCGCTTCGTGGGCCGTCCAACCCGCTTTCCAATCAGAATTGCCGGATGTGCTATTTTGGCGACCGCGACGAGCTTTTATCGAAAGACCGGGAGGTCTTAAAGGCGCTGGCTCTGTCGGGGCAAAAACAATTGAGTTTATTTCCGCTTACTTGAAGAAGGCTAATATCCATGGTTTTTAACCGCCTCGGATGCGGAGCTGATGATTGCCGCACCTCAAAATTATTCCATGGCTTATCAGCATTTTATATGCTGCCCGGTACAAAGCAAAAACAATCCTGCTGTTGACAGGCGCTTTATCCCGTGCTATACTGCGCTAAACTGATGAGGGAGAGCAAGTACGGGCCGAACGTTTTGGCAAAGAGAGCCGCCGGGGGTGGGAGCGCGGCGCAGAACGCGGTTCGGAATGGGCTTCCGAGGGTTTGCCGAAGCTTGAGTAGGCGAAACGGGCTTGCTTTCCGTTACAGAAGCAGGCGTATGATGGTACGCATGAGGTGGGCGCGCAAGCGTCAAGCCGGGTGGCACCGCAGGAGTGTATAGCTCTTGTCCCTGCATTCAACAATGAATGGGGACAAGGGCTTTTTTACAGGTTCTTTTCCCCGGACAGGCCGTGGGCCTGACAGAAAGGAGCGGTACCCAATGAGCAAGGAAATCCCCTACAAAATTTATCTGGAAGAAAACGAGATGCCGCGGCAGTGGTACAACCTGCGCGCGGATATGAAGCATAAGCCCGCGCCGTTGCTCAACCCCGCCACTCTAAAGCCTATGACCGCCGATGATTTACGTCCGGTTTTCTGCGATGAGCTGATTGAGCAGGAGCTGGACGACAGCACCCCGTACTTCGACATTCCTGAGGAAATCAGGGATTTTTACAAAATGTACCGCCCATCGCCGCTGGTGCGCGCCTACTGTCTTGAAAAGAAGCTGGATACGCCCGCTAAAATTTATTACAAGTTCGAGGGCAATAACACCAGCGGCAGCCACAAGCTCAACAGCGCCATCGCCCAAGCGTATTACGCAAAAAAGCAGGGCCTGAGGGGCGTATGCACCGAGACGGGAGCGGGCCAATGGGGCACGGCGCTTTCCATGGCGTGCGCGTATTTCGGGTTGGAGTGCAAGGTGTACATGGTCAAATGCAGCTACGAGCAAAAACCCTTCCGTCGCGAGGTTATGCGTACTTACGGCGCGAGCGTAACGCCCTCGCCCAGCATGGAAACCCAAATTGGCCAGAAAATTCTCAGGGCGCACCCAGGCACCACGGGTAGCCTTGGTTGCGCTATCAGCGAAGCGGTCGAAGCCGCCACCACGCGTGAGGGCTACCGCTATGTGCTGGGCAGCGTGCTGTCGCAGGTGCTTTTGCACCAGACCGTCATCGGCCTGGAAACCAAAGCGGCGATGGATAAGTATGGTATCAAGCCGGATATTATCATCGGCTGCGCTGGCGGCGGCAGTAACCTGGGCGGGCTCATCAGTCCGTTTATGGGTGAAAAGATCAAGGGAGAGGCAGATTACCGGATTATCGCGGTAGAGCCTAAGAGTTGCCCCAGCTTCACGCGCGGCAGATACGCCTACGACTTCTGCGATACGGGCATGGTATGCCCGCTGGCGAAGATGTATACGCTGGGCAGCGGCTTCATCCCCTCGGCAAGCCATGCGGGCGGACTGCGCTACCATGGCATGAGCAGTGTTCTTAGCCAGCTTTATGCCGACGGTCTGATGGAGGCGCGCGCCGTGGAGCAAACCAGCGTGTTTGCGGCCGCAGAGGAATTTGCGCGCTGCGAGGGAATTTTGCCCGCACCGGAAAGCAGCCATGCCATCCGCGCGGCAATCGACGAAGCTCTGCGCTGCAAGGAGACGGGGGAGGGCAAGACCATCCTGTTCGGGCTGACGGGTACGGGCTACTTCGATATGGTGGCTTATGAAAAGTACCACAACGGTGAAATGAGCGACCAGGAGCCGACGGAAGCCGAGCTTCAGGCTGGCTTTGACGGTTTGCCTGACGTTTCCGCAAACATTTAACGCATTATTAGAATAAAGCGGGAGCCGATTTCGCGTCAAACGCGTGTCGGCTCCCGCTTTACAAAATACCGTTCTATTCAGCCGTGCGCAGGGCGCGCATGGCGTTGAGAATCGCCAGCACGGATACGCCCACGTCGGCAAACACAGCCATCCACATGCTCGCAAGCCCAACAGCGACCAGCACCAACACCAGCAACTTGACTGCCAGCGCGAAAATGATGTTCTGCCGCGCGATTCGCAGCGTCTTGCGGCTGATCCGCACCGCTTTGGCCAGCTTGCGCGGGTTGTCGTCCATCAGCACCACGTCGGCGGCCTCGACCGCCGCGTCGCTGCCAAGCGCGCCCATGGCAACGCCGATGTCGGCGCGGGTCAGCACAGGGGCGTCGTTAATCCCGTCGCCCACAAACACCAACTGACCCTTTCCGGTTTTTTCCGCAAGCAGCTGTTCCACCTGCTCTACCTTCTGGGCGGGTAGCAGCTGAGCGTGCACCTCGTCTATGCCGAGCCTTCCGGCCACATCCCGGGCGACCGCTTCGCTGTCGCCGGTAAGCATGACCGTTTTTTTCACGCCCTCGCGTCTGAGCGCCGCGATGGCCTCAGCAGCCCCTTCCTTGACCTCGTCTGCGATGACGATATGCCCAAGGTAGTCCTGGCCGCGCGCGATGTGCACCACCGTACCGGCGTGAGGGCAAGCGGGCGGTTCGATAGCAAGGGCGTCCATCAGCTTCTGGTTGCCGGCGCTGATGGTTTGGCCGCCAAGCTTAGCGGATATGCCCTGTCCGGCAATTTCTGTGATATCGCTGAGCGCGCCAGTATCAAGTTCGCCACGGTAATGCGCGCAGATCGACCGGCTGATGGGGTGGGTGGAGCAGCTTTCCACCGTGGCGGCCACCCGCAGCAGCTCCTGCTCGGAAATCTCGTCCGGGTGGATCACTGTTACGTGAAAGGCGCCGCGCGTCAGCGTGCCCGTTTTGTCAAAAACGACGGTTTCGGCGTTGGCAAGCGCCTCCAGATAGTTGCTGCCTTTAACCAAAATACCGGCCTTGCTCGCTCCGCCGATTCCGCCAAAGAAGCTGAGCGGCACGGAAATGACCAGCGCGCACGGGCAGCTGACCACCAGGAAGCTAAGCGCGCGAATGCCCCAGTCCGACCAGCCGCCGCCAAAAAAGATGGGCGGAATCAGGAACAGAAGCAGCGCCGCAAGGCACACGGCGGGCGTATAGACCCGGGCAAAGCGGGTGATGAAGCTTTCGGCGCGCGCCTTTTTATCGCTCGCGTTCTCCACCAGGTCAAGAATTTTAGCGACGGTTGAGTCCGTGTAGACCTTTGTGGCGCGCACGCGCAGCAGGCCCGTCTGGTTGATGCAGCCGCTGATTACCTCGTCGCCCACGGTTACGTCGCGAGGCAGGCTCTCGCCCGTCAGCGCCGACGTATTGAGCGCGGAGCTGCCCTCGACCACAATGCCGTCCAGGGGAATGCGGTCGCCGGCCTTCACGACGATTATTTCATCGACGGCGACGTCCGCGGGGTCTACGGTTACGACCCTGCCGCTTCGTTCCACATCCGCGGTTTCAGGCCGGATATCCATCAACGCGGAGATGGAGGCGCGGGATTTGCCCACGGCATAGCTCTGAAACAGCTCGCCCACCTGATAAAACAGCATGACGGCCACGGCCTCGGGGTATTCGCCAACCGCGACCGCGCCGATGGTCGCGATGGCCATCAAGAAGTTTTCATCAAAGATTTGGCCGCGGATAATGCCCGTACCGGCTTCCTTGAGCACATCCAGGCCGACGGTGAGGTAAGCGGCCAAAAACAGCGCCATACGCGCGATTTCATCGGTTACGAGAAGGCCCGCGGCAAATAGCGCCGAGCCGGTCAAAATGCGAAGCAAATCCCTTTTCTGCTTACGAGACACAGGGTTGTCCTCCTTGTGTGAAAATAAAGCGCCAATGACGTGCGTCAGACGATGAGCTTGCAGTCGGGCTCGACCTTTTTGATCACGCTTTGTACTTCTGAAAGCACACGGTCAAAAACATTGTCCGGGGCCTCCAGCGTAAGCTTCTGGGTCATAAAATTCACAGTCACGGCCTCTACGCCGTCAAGCTTCGCGACAGCCGCCTCCATCTTCGCGGCACAATTGGCACACTCCAGGTCCCTGAGCTTATAAACCCTTTTCATGATAAAACCTCCTATAATTACGATTCGGTCACGTGCTCTACACCCTGATCCAGAATGGTGCGCACATGGCCGTCGGCAAGCGAATAAAAAATGGTTTTGCCATCCCTGCGGCTTTTGACGAGCTTGCTCTTTTTGAGCACGCTGAGCTGATGGGAAATGGCGCTCTGGGTCATGTTTAGCAGCGTGGCGATATCGCATACGCACATTTCGCTGCCAAACAGGCAGTAAAGAATGCGAATTCGGGTGGAATCGCCAAAAACCTTGAACAGCTCGCTTAAATCAAAGAGCACGTCCTCGTCGGGCATTTCCGCGTTTACCCTTTTGACGATGTCCTCATGCACATGCATGAAATCGCAGGCCAACTGCTCATTATCCTGAGGCATTCAATCACTCCTTTGAACAATCATATGATCAATTGATCATGTGTATAATACGCCCAAACAGGTGGATTGTCAATACTGTTCGGTAAATAAATTTCGATAAAAACACCTCAAAAACATAAGTTACAATGTAACCATGTTGACATGAAGTCACAAGCAAATTAAGGTTGTGATTGGGTTTTGGCTGTGTTACAATATTTTGGAAAAGAGAGGTTGTAACCGATGAAGCATAACCATACGGCTGAAAGAAGCACTGATGATTTAATGAAACGGATTGCCGACGCCACGGAGGGTCCTATGACCGTGCTGCGGGAAACGGAACCTTTTATGACGCTTCCGCCGCTTCATGAGTATCTGAATGAGCTGATTGAAGAACGGCATGAAACGCCTCAGCGGGTTTTTGAAAAAATTGGCCTTGAGCGCACGATGGGGCACCGCATTATGGCAGGCAGCCGGCAGCCCAGCCGAAATGTGTTGATACGCCTTGCTTTTGAACTGGCGCTTACCCTTGAAGAGACGCAGAACCTGCTGCAAATCGGGGGTAAAGCTGTGCTGTACCCCCGTGTAAGAAGGGATAACCTCCTGATTTATGCCCTGACCCATACGATGTCCATCGAGGAAATTGAAGCACAGCTACAGGCCTTGGGCGAAAAGAGCCTGTATCTTCGTTGCTGAAAGCGCATGCAAATATGGCGCAGAGTCCAAAAAAACAGACCGCCGCCGTTTGTCAAGCCCGTTTCTTTATGGTATGATAGCGCATGTTTGCAAAGGATAGGGGAGGCATGCGCATGATTAAAATGGTTGCTACCGATCTTGACGGCACGTTGCTGGAACCTGACGGCACGCTGCCCGACGGCATTTTTGAAACAATTCGGGAGTTGGACGCGCTCGGCATTCGTTTTACGGCGGCAAGCGGACGCCAGCTGGGCAATCTCCGACGACTGTTTGCGCCGGTGGCGAGCCATATGGCCTTTGTCTGCGAAAACGGCGCGGTAAACGCAGTGGACGGGGAGGTAATCGGCGTTATTCCTATCCCGCGGGAGTTGGGGCTGGAGATCATTACGGATATTGAGGAGGCCGGCATGAACCTGCTGATCAGCGGCAGGCACAGCTGCTACCTTCTGGCGCAAAACCGTGCCTACGCTGATGCGATCGTCTACGGCCTGCGCAACACCGTGACCGTTGTGGACGACCTGCGCGCCATTCCCGAGCCGTTCCTCAAAATATCAGGACAAATTGACGCAGGTGTGGAAGAACTTGCTCCCATATTTTTAAAAAAATGGGGCACAAGGCTGACGGCAACCATCTCCGGCCGCGACTGGTTTGATTTTACCATGAGCAATAAAGGCATGGGCATGGAAATGCTGATGAAGAGACTGGATTTGCAGAGGGGAGAAATCGCGGCGTTTGGCGATAATTTCAATGACGAAAGCCTGCTTGATCTGGTCGGCTTTCCCTATTTGATGGAGAAGGCGGATCACGCTCTCAGAAAACCCGGCTTTCGCCTGTGCTCAAAGGTCCTTCCTGTGCTTCGCGAAATTGTGAAAGCCAAAGGATGCTTGCTTTGAGCGCGCCGATGGTTTTGGTTTCCAGCACAACCCGGGCTCCCGTGCGCCGGGCGAGCGCGAGCCTGGCCGGCAAATCGACTTGCCCCGTGCCAAGCGGCAGGTGATTGCTTTTGCCGCTTGCGTCGTGAAGATGGATATGCCGCAGCTTACCTTCATGCCGCCCGTAGAACGGAAGATCGATGTCACCGACCGCATGGCTGTGCCCAACATCCAGCGTGAGGGCAAAAACCGGACTTTGAAGCAGCCGCTCGACGGCTGTTTTTTCGTGCGCGGCAAACCCGTCGGTGTTTTCAACCGCCACCAGAAGCGGTCCGCCGCCAATCACGCCTTCGCAAAGGCGAATAAGCGATAGGATACCCTGCGTATATTCTCGCTCGTATTGCGCGAAAAGGTACGTCCTCCGGTCCGGCAGCGTAATGTAGATGCCCTTGTGAAGGTGCATGTTGATGATGGGCGCGCCGATGGCAAGCCCAAGCCGGACGCAATCGCGCACCGTTTGGAGGTACGCCCCGCTTACGAGCGGGTTAAAGTCGCATACGTTCAGGTTCTCATCCAGATGGATGGTGAAGTATACGCCGTATTTGCGCTTGAGGGCATTGAGGCGGCCGGCGCTCATATGCCCAAGGCCGCACTGCGGAAAGTTCAGGTTGAGTTCCACAAACGATAGCCCAAGCTCCCGGCATAGCGCGGCCGCATCCTCAATTGTTTGCGTTTCCAAAAGAAACGGCATGCCAAAATCCATAGCACCCGGCCTCAACGGATGAAATTGGTGCGGACAACCGGTTCGCGGGGCGGCGGCTCTATGCCGTTTTGCTTGCCGGCCGCAATGCATTGAAGCAGCCAGGCCATATTGCGCGCAAGCGTGCGCATGGTCTGCAAGCCTTCTTCGTCCCGCATTACGTCCTCCGGGCGGGAGCCGTGCACCTGGTTCCAATACTGCGAGGAGACGACAGGCATGCAGTTGATGGTAAAGTATCGGTTCAAATCGTCGAAGGTGGTCACGCAGCCGCCGCGCCTGGCGCTTACCACAGCGGCGGCCGGTTTGTTCGCAAGTCCCTTGCCCGCGCTGTAAAAAAGTCGGTCGAGAAAAGATTTCATTTGTCCGGACAGGCCGGCATAGTACACAGGCGAACCGAAGATGAAACCGTCCGCCGCTTTCAGCCGGGCGGCAAGGGCGTTTACGGCGTCGTCAAACACGCATTCGCCAGCCTTTGCGCAATGTCCACAGGCGGTACAACCCCGGATAGGCTCCTTGCCGATATGGACGATTTCAGCGTCAATCCCCTGCTTTCCCAGCTCCTGAACAACTTCGTTAAGAGCAGTATAGGTACAGCCGCGCTCGTGGGGGCTACCGTTTACCAGCATGACTTTCATGGCTTAATCCCTCCCGCATATGATCTTATGCCGAGTATAGCAGAAAAAGGCGCGAATGCAAATAGGGATACGAACGCGGAAAATTGTTCGTACAAATTGTGCTGTTTCTATTGATTTTTCATTATTATATGCTACAATGGCAAAAGAAAAGACCCGTTATTCCATATACTGGTGAGGAGGTTTTTAAATGCAGAATATTCCCAGTGTGAAGCTTGGTATTGTCGCGGTCAGCCGCGACTGTTTCCCTATTACGCTTTCTCAAAGGCGGCGCGCGGAGGTTGTCCGCTGCTTTGCGCAAGCGGGCGGAGAAATTTACGAGGCCAAAACAACCATTGAAAACGAGAACGACGCTATAAAAGCGCTGGCGGAAATCCGCGATGCGGGCGTTAACGCGTTGGTCGTCTATCTGGGCAACTTTGGCCCGGAAGGTCCGGAAACGCTGCTCGCGCAAAGCTTTTTGCCCCTGCCGGTCATGTTCGTAGCCGCTGCCGAGGAGGATACCGCCGTGCTGACCAGCGACCGCGGCGACGCCTACTGCGGTATGCTCAACGCAAGCTACAACATAGGCCTTCGAGGACTTAAGGTATACATTCCCGAATATCCCGTCGGCACGCCCGCCGAAGTGAGCGCGATGATCGCGGAATTCATCCCCGTGGCGCGCACGCTGATTGCGCTCAGAAAGCTCAAAATTTTTACCTTTGGTCCGCGTCCCTTCGATTTTTTGGCATGCAATGCTCCTATCGCGCCGCTGTTCAGGTTGGGTGTTAACATTCAGGAAAATTCGGAGCTGGACTTGCTGGACGCCTACAAGAAGCACGAAGGCGACCCGCGCATCGAAAAAGTCGCGGCTGATATGGCCGCGGAACTGGGCTCCGGAAACAAAATGGCCTCCGTGCTCCCCCGTCTGGCACAGTATGAAATTACGTTGCTGGATTGGGCGGAGCAGAACCGCGGCGCGGCGGAATATGTGGCGTTTGCCAACAAATGCTGGCCTGCTTTTGAATCCTTCTTCGGCTTTGTGCCCTGCTACGTTAACTCCCGCCTGACCGCGCGCGGCATTCCCGTTTCGTGTGAGGTGGACGTGTACGGCGCGCTTTCCGAGTTCATCGGCGCGTGCGTCACGGAAGGCTCTGTTACGCTGCTGGATATCAACAACACCGTGCCCGCCGACATGTACACGGCGCATATCGGCGGAAAGTACAACTATACCTCCCGCGAGGTGTTTATGGGCTTCCATTGCGGCAATACGCCCATCGACCGTCTGGTGGAGGCGACGATGAAGTACCAGCTCATTATGAAACGCTCGCTGGAGCCGGATACCGAGCCCAACATCACGCGCGGCACGCTGGAGGGCGCGATCAAGCCGGGAGAAATCACCTTCTTCCGCCTGCAGAGCAATGCGGATGGCGAGCTTCGCAGCTATGTGGCGCAGGGCGAGGTGCTCCCCGTTGATCCCAAGTCGTTTGGCGGCATCGGCATTTTTGCCATTCCTGAAATGAACCGCTTCTACCGCCATGTGCTGATTGCCGACCGCTATCCGCACCACGGCGCGGTGGCCTTCGGCCATGTGGGCAAGGAGATTTTCACCATCCTGAACCTGCTGGGTGTGGAAAAGATCAGCTTTAACCAACCCAGGCATATGCTTTATAAAAATGAGAACCCCTTCGCCTAAGGGAAGGGGAATGAAAACGACGCGGGCCGCCGAGGGGAGTTTCTCCCGAGGCGGTCCGCATCGTTTGATGCGATTCCTGGCATAGAAGAGCCGACGTCGGTATCAATAGAAAACAAAAATTTGTCGGTATTGCGAAAGCGCCGGTGGTTCAATTTGGCCTGAGCGCTTTCTTTTTGCGCCATGAGTACGTCAACCCGTGTTCGATAATGATAAATATTGACGACATGTCAACCTTCAAAAACAAAAGCTGTGTTACACTTATTTTTGATGCTAGCAAGATTGTTCCGATGTGCTCATATCATTGAAGCGGTACCTTTGGGTGATTTCAGAATATCCGGCCGGATCCGAAACCGGCGGCCAATGATGTCTGCCGACGTAAAAAGCCCTGCCGTCAACCAATACAGCCAATTAAACCTGAAAGGACAGACTCAAAATGAAAAAGCTCGCCATGGGTTTTGTACTTCTTCTATGCTTAACAATGTCCGCCGCCTGCCTTGCGGAAGTTGATTGGTCGCAATGGGATTTTGGCGAGACGCCGTACGAAAGCCTGAATCCTGTAGAATATGCCCATCAGGATAGTCCGCCGGTCTATCAAAGCTACATTTCGGCAATGGGCTTTCTGGGCGGGATGATCCCATGGGATAGCTGGACGCACAACGGTTTGGATTATGTTGAATATGGCGGATGGACAATGGATATGTTTACGGATTACCTTTATTTTCTACGCCTGTTCGGATATCGTGCGCTATCGGATATTCAGCTTAACGACGAGCGAACCATCGTATTGATGTTGGATGGCACTGCAGATATCCCGCCGGTACTGACATTGCATTATGTGCAGAATGCGCAAACGCTTGTGCTGGCTGTTGATGAGCGGTTTGATGAAACGCATGGCCTTGAAACGGCCGACATGCTTGCTAACCGTACAGCGGATATCTCCTTCACGGTTTTGGAACGGCGTGTTGTCGATCATGTCGACTATACGATCGGCAGCAACCAATTCAGTTCATCCTGGTATCCCCATACGGTGGCAGAAATACAAATGTCGGCCAAGGTAAATGAAGTGGATGGCCGGAAACGTTTTTGCGTGAAAAGCAAAAATCAGCATTCCTTTCTGGCGATTCGTATACGCATTGAGGATACGGCGCTGATTCCGCCACCCAATCATCTTCATTGTTATATGAACACGGAGAATTATGCGCTTCATCTTTCACTTTGCGTGGGAATAGAAGAAAAGCCGATGAAGGACGGAACGCTTTTTCTAACCGGTGTCTCGCAAGAAAGTTATTCAATTAGCCCATCGTATTGGGTGGTTTTCCCAATGGGCAGGCCTTGCTGCTACAACAAGCATCAAATGTTTATCTGTACAACGCCATCCGCCTATCTGGACCCTGCGCTCGATCTGATGGTTGAAATTGCCCCGGACCAAAGCGGCATTCCCGAAGCATAGAAACCGGCTCCTTATCCTTCGCCAAACGCTCCAAGCCCCTTGCGGTATTCCGAAAAGGGGATGGGCAGCGCGGGCGCCTTGTCAAACGGATTAAGCGTCTTTTGCATCCATACCGCGTCCAGCCACATGCTGTGCTTGTATCCGCTTTGCCGGAAACGCGCGACCTCCTCAAAACCCAAGCGGCGGTGAAGGCCGATGCTTTCCTCGTTCGTGCCGCTGATCACGCCATAGGCGATTCGAAAGCCCTGTCCGGTTAATATCTCCAGCAGCCTGCTATATAAAAGCGTGCCGGTGCCGGAATGCTTCGGCGCGTCGGGATGAAGGTAAATGGTCAACTCCACACAGTAGCGGTAGCCCGTTTGAGGACGTACCGGCTCGGCGTTGGCAAAGCCCACAAAGCGCCCGTCATCCTCGGCAACCAGATAAGGATAGGTCTTAAGCGTCTCCTCAATAAAGGCGCGGTGGTATTCCACGGACCTTCCCACCTCGTTAAACGTAGCTACGGAGTGATGGATATAAAACTCATATACCTCATGAATTGCGGCGGCGTCCCCGGGCGTGGCGATGCGTAGCGTAACGCTCATAAAAATCAGCTTCTCCCCTGTAAAAACAAAATATGGGCCTAAAAAGCGCCCCCTAGCGGCCGGCCTCCCTGATCATTCGGGCTGCGTCCTCGGGGCTAAGCCCAATCAGGAGCGTCTGAAAATTCGTATAGGTCACAAAACCCGCGGGCGACCCCGCCGCCTTTTTTACGTATTTTCGCTTGGTATAATCCACGGGCTGCGCCGGGTGATTGCGACCCTTGCTGTAGTAGACGGCCAACTTTGCGGCATACAAAAGCGTTTCGTCGCTTGGCTCGTCCTCCGTGCGAACAATCACATGCGAACCGGGAATGCCCTGCGCGTGCAACCATGTTTCGTTGCCACGCGCGTATAGCGTCAGCCGGTCGTTTTGCAAAGAGTTTTTGCCCACCTCGATCACCGTGCCGTCCGGCGCGGTAAAGCGGTAAGGCTTACCCTCCTGAATTTTTTTTCGTTTTCGCTGGGCGGGATCAGGCCGCACAAAACCGCCCTCCGTTAGCACGTAGCGAATTTCCGCCATATCGGCGGTCGTTTCGCACTTGTCCAGATCGTCCAGCGCGTTTTCAAGCAGCATCAGGTCGCTTTCAATTTTTACAAGCTGCTCGCGCGCATACTGCTCTGCTACCTTGGCCTTGCGGTATTTCTTGTAGTAGCTTTGGGCGTTTTGCGACGGCGTCTTTAATGGCGACAGGGAAATGGTTACGTCGGCGCAAGCCTCGTCGTAATAATTTTGAACGGTCACGCTTTGCCGGCCTTTTTCGATCGCATGCAAATTGGCGGTCAGCAGGTCGCCAAAAACGCGGTCCTGCTCCGCGCGGTCGCTTTGCCCAAGCGCTTCCAGCATGATGCCTTTTTTCTTTTCGGTGCGTTCAAGGGCGCTTTTAATATGCTTTTGCAAGCCGGCGCTCTTTTGCTGCATGCGCATGCGCAGGTCGCGGCCCAAGTAAAAAGCGTCCATCGCCTCGCTTAGCGTGGGCATAGGCTTCTGGTTTTCAGCCGTAAAGGTGAGATAGGGGAACGGGAAAAAATCCGCCGCGAGCCCGGCCTCGTCATACAGCGTGACGGGAGAAACGCGTTCGGGCGCAGATTGGTAGAATGCCGCCAGCCTGGGTGCGGCGACCGTCAGGTTCAGCTCGCCAAGGGGAGTGGACGCGTCAAGGCCTGCCTGGGCGCAAACCTCCCGGGCGCATACGCTCGCCATGCCCGCGACGCACTCCATCAGCCCCTTGAACAGCGGAACAGACAGGCTTGCGAGCCGGTTGCCTAGAGCCTCGGCCGACAGCGTTTCGGGGGTCAGCTTGTCCGGCTGGGGAGGAAGCTGGTATTTCCCGCCGGGCAGCACGGTGCGCACGCGGCTCATTTCACTGTTAACATGGCGAATGGCGTCGATGATGGTTCCGTCCCCGCCAACCAGCGTCAGGTTGCTGTGCCGGCCCATTAGTTCAAGGTAAAGCGTCTTTTGAACGTGATAGCCAAGGTCGTCCAGGCAGTCAAAGGATAGCGCCAGTATGCGGTCGCCGCTCAGCTGCCGGATATCGGTGATGCGGGAACCCATCAGATGCTTGCGCATCAGCATGCAAAACATGGGCGGCTCGGCCGGGTTTTCGTAGGTTTGGGCGGTCAGCTGCGCGCGGGCCTGATTGGCGTTCGCGCTCAACAACAGCTTGTGGTTGCCGCCGCTGCGGATCAAAAGCACAAGCGCGTCCCGCTCCGGCTGGTTCACCTTGTCAACGCGCCCGCCAAGGAGCTTTTCATAAAGCTCCCGTTGCATAAAAGATAGGGTGAAGCCGTCCATTGGCATGGCTAAAACCTCCCTGCGCGTTAAAATCTGGCGGAATACGGCCTATTGATGATAGCATAAGAAGGGAAAAAGCGCAATGAACCTAAAAACATTCGGCATGGAACGCAGATGCCCCACATACCATTTCAGTGCAATCGACTGCTGAGGAGAGGATACAATGAAAATCAAACGAGCCGATATCGAACGCATACTCATTTTGTGCGCGGCGGCGCTGGTGGTGGTGCTTGCCCTGCGCGGTAACGATCAGACCACGTCCCAGGTGCTGGTGGAGCAGACGACTATTCCTATTGAGCAGACCATGGCGGGCGAGCAGGGCGAGACCGTGCCTACCGTTGTGTTCTACGAGGACGGCGACGGCTACCTTGTGCCCGTAACGCGCCAGGTCGACAAGACGGACGGTATCGCCAAGGCGACGCTTTCCCTGATGGTAAAGGACAGTCAGAACGACATGCAGGCCGCGCGGCTTGGCCTGCGCACGGTCATTCCCGAGGGAACGACCTTTGATATCGATATCCGCGACGGCCGCGCGAACGTCAACGTCAGCAAGGAGGCGCTTAACTGCTCGACAGCCGAGCAGGAGGCACTGATGGTGGACGCGATCACCAACGCCATGACCTGCTTTAGCACCGTGGACGAGGTAACGCTTGAATTTGACGGCCAAAAGCGCAGCAAGCTCACCTATGGCACGGATGTAAGCGGCGTATTTGCCGGCAGCAATCTGAACCTGGAAAGCGTTGAAACCTTCTCGGAGGATTCAAAGCTGGTTCAGCTGTACTTCCCGTCGCAAACGGGCAGACTACTGGTACCCGTCACGCGCGCCGTGTTCAGCGACGCCGATCCCAGCACCGCGATGCTTGAACTTGCCAAGGGCCCGCGCGGGGATAGCGGCCTGGAGCGCGCGCTGCCGGAAAACTGCGGCGTAAAGGCCGTCACCATGAAGGACGGCATTGTGACCGTCAATTTCTCCAAGGAGTTTAAGCAAACGCTGGAGCAGACCGACGGCGGCAAGCAAGCGGTGCGGGCGATCCTGTTCACCTGCTCGCAGTTCCCCGGCGTCAAAAAGGTGGAAGTGCTCGTGGATGGCGAAAAGCTTCAATCCCAGCCCGAGAACACAGCGACCTTCATCAACGTGGAGGAAGAGGTTATCGCGCAGTATCCGGGCGTTGTGGAAGTGGACTAAGGGTTGAGCGGATGCCATAGAACGGTCTAAGCAATAGGAGGTGTGCGCCGGTTGGCCGCATGCCTCTTATTGCATTGCAGAATATGCTACTGTCCAGCCGTTCATTTGGCGCAAAGATGCCACGCCTCTCTAAAATAGTATTGGCATTCCAATTCGGTTTCATCATAGATCGCGTCAGTATATTCATCCGGGATTTTCAGTTGCTCTGCATTCAGGATATTCTGAAAATAGCGGTAAGCCGTTGTTTTCCGTACAGACGCGTCCTTTGCCGCGGCACTATTGTAATAGTCGCTTTCGTCAAATCGGCTACAATCCAACTACGCCTTCATCCATACCTTTGCATTCATCAATTTACCCTCTAACATACAGTATTAACGTATGTTGTTATACGGTAAAAGCTTCTATTTATCAAGATGGAAAGCTGAGATAATAATTATAAAGGAGGAGGTGCTGGAAATGGCTGCCTTTACCTATGACCGCAAGCAATCTGGCGCCTATCTTCAGAGAAAACGTTTGGACGCAAAGCTCACGCAGGAAAAGCTGGCGGAAAAAGCCGGATGCTCTCAACGTACCATCGCGGATATTGAGGGCGGTGCAGTCGGTATGTCGATTGAGCTGATGCTTACGCTGAGCCGTATTCTGCATACCACGCCCAACGAGATTCTTCTTGGCGTTGACTCGGCGGGGACGGCGTGGCTCACCGAGGTGTTTGCCGGGCTATCGCCTGAGCAAAAGCGCGTGGCTACCGCCATAATCACGCCATATCTGGAAAGCGTTGCCCAACCCCGAAAGAATAAATGAATGGCTATCGTCGGAAGGCGTGTGTACCCTGCTTCTTTCTCTGGACAATTCCTGCTTGCGCATGTATAATTTCAAATGCACCTTGCGGCATGCTCCGTGTGTCCGCAAGGTTTTTTCAATTACCTGTCCGGTAAACGCGCCGGTCAATGCAAAAGGAGCAAATGCCATGCCACGTATTAATAACCGTCCGGAAAACCAGCCGCGTCCCTGTACCATACAGCCCAATTTTGTGGAAACCGCCGACGGCAGCTGCCTGATCTCCACCGGAAAGACCCGCGTAATCTGCACGGCGAGTGTGGAAGAAGGCGTGCCGCCCTTCCTGCGCGGACAGGGTCGCGGATGGGTAACGGCCGAGTACGCTATGCTTCCCGCGTCCACAGGCCGCCGCAAGGCGCGCGACGGCATCAAAAAGGACGGTCGCAGCGTGGAAATTCAACGGCTGATCGGCCGTTCTCTTCGTCAGGCGGTGGATATGGCCAGGCTGGGCGAGCGTACCATCACGCTGGATTGCGACGTGCTCCAGGCCGACGGCGGCACGCGCACGGCTTCCATCACCGGCGCGTTTGTCGCGCTCGTACTTGCGGTTAACAAGCTGATGGAAAACGGACTTCTTCATGAAAACCCCATCATTGGACAGGTCGCAGCCATCAGCGCTGGCGTGGTGGGCAACCGCCCCATGCTGGACCTCTGCTATCTGGAGGACAGCAACGCCGAAACGGATATGAACTTCGTCATGAATCAGAAGGGCGAGTTTATCGAGCTTCAAGGCACGGGCGAGGGCCGCGCGTTTACCAACCGTGAGCTTCGCACGCTGCTGGATTTTGGACGCGCGGGCATCCGCTCGCTCATGCGTGCGCAGCGCCTGGCTATTTTGGGGCAGGGCGACCTCCTCCTGCCGCCCATGCGCCTGGTGGTGGCCAGCGGTAACGCGCATAAGCTGCGGGAGCTTTCCGACCTTTTAGGCGGCGCGTACGAGCTGGTATCCATGAAGGACGCCGGCTTTGAGGGCGATATTGAGGAAAACGGGGAAACCTTTGAGCAAAACGCGCTGATTAAGGCCGAGACCGTTATGCGGGAGACAGGTCTGCCCGTTCTGGCGGACGACAGCGGACTGGCGGTAGACGCGCTTGACGGCGCGCCCGGCGTGCACAGCGCGCGCTATGCCGGCGCGCATGGCGACGATCAGGCGAATAACGACCTGCTGCTTCAAAACATGCAAGGCGTTGTAGAACGGCAATGTAAATTCGTCTGCGCCATGGCGCTGGCCCTGCCCGGAGAGGAAGGCCGCGTGGTCGCAGGCGAGTGCCCAGGCGAGCTGCTGCGCGAGCGCGCGGGCGGTGGCGGCTTCGGTTACGATCCGCTGTTCAGGTATCAAAACGGAAAAACCTTTGCTGAAATGAGCGAGAAGGAAAAAAACCGCGTGAGCCACCGCGCCAACGCCTGCGAAAAGATGCGCTCGCTGCTTTCAGAGGTGCTGTAAGCGTGAAACGGGTCATTGCGCTTTCTGATTCTCATGGCGATACCGCAAACCTTCGCGATGCCGTTTTACTGGCGCGGCGTTTGGGCGCTATCGACGCGCTGGTGTTTTTGGGAGACGGCCTTTCCGACTTTGAGGAAATTCAGCCGTTTTTGGGCACGGTATGCCCGGAAGCGGCGCTATACGCTGTGCGCGGCAATAACGACTGGCGCTTTTCTGCGCCGAACGATTTGGCGTTTAACGCCAACGGCGTGAAGTTTTACGCGTGCCATGGGCATGAATGGCATGTGAAATACGGCAGGGACAGGCTCTGCTATGCCGCCCGCGAGCACGGGGCGGCGGTGGCGCTGTATGGGCATACGCACAGGAGTCATCTGGAGACGGCATATGGCGTTACCCTGATCAATCCCGGCGCTGTCTGCGAGCGGACGGCAAAAAAAGCCGCCTGTGCTGAGATTTGCGTGGGGGAGGATGGAACCCTCAGGACCGACCTGCTCCGCTGGGAGTAGAGAAGGGACGGCGCTCATGGAAGCTGCTGCCGTACTGCTTGTGATTTTGGCGCTCGCCGCTGTTGGCGCGGTCGCGTTCAGACGCGGGAACCGGCGCCTGGAAGCATGGCTCAGCGCCCATTGGGGCGGCGGAGCACGGCGTTCCGAGCTCGAGCCGGAGGAGATGGAGGATATCGCCTCGTATTGGCGTTGCCGGTCAAATGTATCTCCAGCGCCGGACTCCGTGGACGATATCACCTGGAATGATCTTGACATGGACGCGGTTTTTGCGCGGCTGAATGGCACGGAAAGCAGCGTTGGGGAGGAAATCCTCTATGCCCAGCTTCGCGATACCGGCGTTTCGAGCGAGACGCTTGAAACGCGCGGACGGTATGTGCGCGCGTTTGAGGCGCATCCGCAAAGCCTGCTGAAAACCCGCGCGGCGCTCCATAAGCTGGGACGGTCGAGGGCGAACGGAACGTCAGCGTATCTTTTTACGCCCGAATCCAAACGCCCCTCGCACGGCGCGGCCTATGTGCTGCTGGCTGTCTTGCCGGTTATCATATTGCTGCTTGGATTCGTTCGCCCGGCGTTTTTCTTTGGGCTCATCGCCGTGTTCGCGCTCAATGCCGGGGTGTACTATCTCACGCAACGCAAATGGCAAACGGAGGTATGGGGCGTTCGGCGGCTCGCCGCCGTGTTGCGCACCGCCGAACGCCTCAAAGACGCGCTCCCCCCGGAAATGTCGGAAACCGCGGACCAGCTTCGCACCCTGTGCGCGGAGATGAGGCCCGTCAGCCGCTGGAACGCGCTGTTCGCCATGCAAAAGCAAAGCGAGCTGGACTTCCTGACGGACTATCTCAGGCTGCTGTTTCAGTTGGACATGCTTTGCCTGCTGCGCCTGACCGCCTTCTTCTGTGTGCACAGCGAAGCGCTTGGCAGGCTGTACAGGCTGGTTGGAGAGATGGACGCCTGCGTGGCGCTCGCAGCCTTTCGCGCGTCCGGTGTGGAAACGTGCGTGCCGAAGTTTTCCGGGGAGGTTTGCGTGGAAGCGGCCGGGCTTGCGCATCCGCTGCTGGAGCGGCCGGTGCGAAACGATATCCGCTGGGATCGGGGCGCGCTGGTCACGGGTTCCAACGCTTCGGGTAAATCCACCTTTACCAAGGCGCTCGCCATTAACGCCATACTGGCGCAGAGCGTCTGCCTTTGCACGGCGCGCCGGTTTTCGATGCCGCGCGCCCGGGTGATGACCTCCATGGCCCTGCGCGACCATCTGCTGGAGGGCGAAAGCTATTTCATCGTCGAAATCAAAAGCCTGCGCAGAATTGTAAGCGCGCTTGGGGGCGCAAAGCCCCTTTTGTGCTTTATCGACGAAATCCTTCGCGGCACAAACACGGTGGAGCGCATCGCCGCGTCCTGCGCACTGCTCAGGCATCTCAATCAGGATGGCTGCCTATGCATGGCCGCCACGCATGATCAGGAGCTGACGGTTATGCTTGAGGACTACCGGCAGCTTCATTTCAGGGAGGAGCTTACGCCCGGAGGGATGACGTTCAGCTACCAGCTGCACGAGGGGCCGAGCGGCACACAAAACGCCATTGCCCTGCTGGAACAGATGCGTTTTCCGGAAAGCATGACCAGCGAGGCCAGGGCGCTGGCCCGCCGCTTTGACAAGACGCACGCGTGGTTGTAATAAAGCAGTGAGGAGGCGCTGGATATTATGAAGGAAAATAAATACGATGACGACGTATTTTTTCAAAAATACAGCGGTATGTACCGGTCGCAAAGCGGACTGAAGGGCGCGGGAGAATGGCCGGAGCTCCAAAAGCTGCTGCCCGGCTTTCAGGGAAAGCGCGTGCTTGACCTGGGCTGCGGGTACGGCTGGCATTGCCTTTACGCGGCAGAGCACGGCGCGGGCTATGTGCTGGGCACGGACATTTCGGAAAAGATGCTGGAGGTGGCAAGGCAAAAGGCCGGCGCCCTCAATATAGCTTACCGCCGCTGCGCCATGGAGGACCTTGCGTTTGAGGATGAAAGCTTCGATGTTGTTATCAGCTCGCTGGCGCTCCATTATATTGAAAGCTTTGAAGGCCTGGTTCATGACGTTTACCGCTGGATGACCCCGGGCGGCGCGTTTGTCTTTTCAGTGGAGCATCCGGTGTTTACCTCCTATGGTACCCAGGATTGGATTTACGACGAGAACGGGGCAATCATGCACTTTCCGATAGACCGCTACTTTGAGGAAGGCGCGCGCAACGCGGTATTTTTGGGCGAGCAGGTCACAAAACACCACAGAACGCTGACCACCTACCTTGATACGTTGCTTACCTGCGGTTTCGTGATCAAGCGGATCGTCGAGCCTCAGCCTCCGGCGGAGATGATGGAGCAGCCCGGCATGAAGGACGAGCTTCGCCGGCCGATGATGCTGCTGGTATCGGCCGAACGGAAGTAAGAACGAGCCATTCTAACGGCGTGCCAATGAGTTACCGCCTGTTTTTCAAAAAAAACGAAGAAAATTTAAAATTATCACCGCGCGCCCATTGACATTCCCGTGTGTTCGTGCTATTCTTCACGTGGAAACCCGATAAAAATACTCGGGATTCCGAAAGGAGCCGCCATGAAGCTGTCCACACGCGGAAAATACGGGCTTTATGCCATGTATTACCTTGCAAGGCATGAAGGGGAAGGGCCCCAGGCGTTGCAGAATATTTCCGCCACCGGCGTACCTAGGCAATATTTGGAGCAGCTTTTGGGAAACCTTCGCCGTGCCGGACTGGTGAGCACCGTCCGTGGCGCTCAGGGAGGATACCAAATGGCAAGACCTGCGGTAGACATCACGCTGCTTGACATTATCGACGCGGTGGAAGGACCTATTGAGCTTAGCGAATGCGCGTCCAACGAGAGCACGTGTGAAAAATCCTTAAGCTGCCCGGTTCGCTGGGTATGGCAGCAGGTGACGGACTCCATCAACGGGGAGCTTGCCAAAATCAGGCTGTCCGACATGCTTACCCAACCATGCGAAAGCGAGGAAGATAAATGATGAACAGGGTTATTTACATGGATAACGCGGCCACCACCGCGACGCGCCCCGAGGTGCTGGAAACCATGTTGCCCTATTTTACGGAGCATTATGGCAACCCAAGCTCCATCCACAGAGTGGGACGGGACGCGCGGCGCGCGGTCGAAAACGCCCGCAGGCAAGTGGCGGCGGCTTTGGGCGCCGAGGCCCGTGAAATTTATTTCACCGCGGGCGGCAGCGAAAGCGATAACTGGGCCATCCGCTGCGCGGTCGCCGCGAATGAAAAGAAGGGCAAGCACATCATTACCAGCCAGATCGAGCATCACGCGGTACTGCATACCTGCGAAGCTCTTCAAAAGCAGGGCTATACCATAACCTACCTGCCTGTGGACGGCGAGGGCCGCGTGAACCCGGAGGCTGTGAAAAGCGCCATCAGGGACGATACCGTGCTCATCACCATCATGGCCGCAAACAATGAAATCGGTACCCTACAGCCCATCCGGGAGATTGGGGAAATCGCAAGAGCGGCCGGCGTGTTCTTCCATACCGACGCGGTACAGGCCGTCGGCGCGGTTCCCATCAACGTAAACGACTGGAACGTGGACATGCTAAGCCTTTCCGGGCACAAGTTCCACGGCCCCAAGGGCGTGGGCGCGCTCTACATCCGCAAGGGAGTCAGAATCGGCAACCTGATCTTTGGCGGCGCGCAGGAGCGCGGGCTTCGCGCCGGTACGGAAAACACCCCCGGCATCGTGGGCCTGGGTAAGGCCATCGAGCTTGCCGTTTCCGAATTGCCCGAGTATACCGCGAAGATGACCCGCCTGCGCGACCGACTGATCGACGGCATCCTGTCCTCCATTCCGGACGTGCGGCTTAACGGGCACCGCAGCCTGCGCCTGCCCGCCAACGTGAACGTATCCGTGCGCTATGTAGAGGGCGAGGCGTTGCTGATGCGGCTGGATCTCGCCGGTATCGAGGGCTCCAGCGGCTCCGCGTGCACCAGCGGCAGCCTGGACCCCTCTCATGTGCTGCTTGCCATCGGCCTGCCGCACGAGATTGCGCACGGAAGCCTGCGGCTGTCTCTCGGTATGGACAATACGGAAGAGGACGTTGACGCGGTGCTTGAAGAATTGCCCGGAATTGTTGAAAACCTCCGGGCCATGAGCCCGTTGGCCGCGGCCAACGCCTGATCGGTCCGTTCTTATCAACGGTTTGACGCGCTGATTTTTAACCATAGATAGTAGGAGGAAAGCCAGTATGTACAGCGAAAAAGTGATGGAGCATTTTGAAAATCCCCGCAACGTGGGCGAAATCACGGACGCCTCCGGCACGGGCACGGTCGGAAACGCAAAATGCGGCGATATTATGAAAATGGATATCAAGGTCGAGGATAACGTCATTACCGATGTGAAGTTTAAGACCTTCGGCTGCTGCGCGGCCATCGCGACCAGTAGCATGGCCACTGAAATGGTCAAGGGAAAGACGGTTGACGAGGCGCTCAGCCTCACCAACAAGGCGGTCGCGGAGGCGCTTGACGGCCTGCCGCCCGTCAAGATGCACTGCTCGCTGCTGGCGGAACAGGCCATCCATGCCGCGGTGGAGGATTATCAGAAAAAGCATTCGGAAAATGCTTGAAAGGACGGCCTATGCCCGAAATTCACGGCAATATTGAAGGAATCCGTAAGAGCACATTGGACGAGCTGAACGCGCTGTATGACGTTCAGCTCGAGTCTGATGTTTTTGTGCCGCAGGACTTGCTGGAAAGTCTCTGCGGCTATTCTGCGTCTTTGAACCGCGAGGTCGCGGTTTACATTACGCGCTTTGGAGAGATCGCTGATGTTTTTATCGGCAGGTCGGACAGCATTGATTTGCCCGACCTTCGCCTGCGCCGCAGCGAGCGGCGCCTTTCCATGATCCGCTGCGTTCACACCCATCCAGGCGCCTCGGGCGAGCTTAGCGACGTGGATATCAGCGCGCTGCTCAGCATGCGCTTTGACGCGATGTGCGCCGTGGGCGCAGGCAAGGACGGGCGGCCCACCAGCGCCCAGTGCGCATTTCTGGACGCTGCTCAGGAGGGACAGGCGCGCCGGACGGAATTAGTCAGCGCCAGAAGACTGCCCCAGGCGGAATGGTTGCGCGAGATCGAGGAGACGGACGCAGCCTATGTGGCCTGTGTTTCCAGAACCGAGAAGGCGACCGAGCGAGCGGTGCTTGTCGGTATTGAAAGCGAGGAGTCGCTCAGCGAACTGGCCGAGCTTGCCAAAACCGCCGGGGCCGAAACCGTCCTGAGCGTTTTACAAAAGCGCTCGAAGCCGGATACGGCCTATTGCGTGGGCAGGGGAAAGGCGGAAGAACTGTCGCTCAGGTGTCAGGCCGTTCAGGCGGATCTCGTGATCTTTGACGAGGAGCTTTCCGGCGTGATGCAGAAAAACCTGGAGGAATTGCTTCGCGTGAAGGTCGTGGACCGCACGGCGCTGATTTTGGATATCTTTGCCGCGCGCGCCAATACCCGCGAGGGCAAGCTACAGGTTGAAATGGCACAGCTGCAATACCGCAGCCAGCGGCTGCTGGGACAGGGTTTGGTCCTGAGCCGCCTGGCGGGCGGCATAGGTACGCGGGGCCCGGGCGAAAGCAAGCTGGAGGTCAACCGTCGCCGCATTCGCGACCGCCTGACGGACCTGCGCCGGGAGCTGGAGCAGATCGAGCGGCAGCGCAACCTGCGCAGGCAAAGCCGGGAGAAGAACAACGTGCCCATTGTGGCGCTCGTTGGATACACAAACGCGGGAAAATCAACTTTGTTCAACCATTTGACCGGCTCCGGCGTCTATGTAATGGATCAGCTTTTTGCCACGTTGGACAGTGTGAGCCGTCCCATCACTTTACCGCATGGAGGAAAGGCCTTGCTGGTGGATACGGTCGGCTTTATCCGCAAGCTGCCGCACGAGCTGGTTAAGGCGTTCCGGGCCACGCTGGAGGAGGCAAAGCTTGCCGATGTGCTGGTGATTGTCTCGGATGGGGCTGATCCGGAGCTCGCTTCCCGCCATCAGACCGTGCTGGAGGTGTTGGACAGCCTGGGCGCGACCGAAGCGCCGCGCATAGACGCGCTGAACAAGTGTGATCTTTTCGCCGAGAATCAGGATCTGCTGCCGGGCGCCGTGCGCATGAGCGCCGTAACCGGCGAAAATGTTGAAGAGCTGCTTCTGCGCGTTGAAAAGGAGCTAAACGCGGGTACGCAAGAGGTTCGCCTTCTGATTCCCTTCAGCAACTACGGGCTGTTGAGCAGGCTGCATGGGATGGGAAGCGTCCTTTCCCAGGAGCATTGTGAAACGGGCGTGACGGTTCTGGTTAAAATGGATGCTGAAAATGTAAAATTTGTCTGCAAAGAAGGAGCCACAGTGCTCGATGACGAAAGAAATTAGTTGCTAAAATGTTACGGAAATGATACAATGAACCGAAAGGTTGTGAGGCTGCTTGCTGCTTGAAAAGGTGATTTCCATTATGGCGGTGACCGCGTCTTTGCTGGATGGCGGCATGGATGCGGCGATGCCCGATAAAAATATTGATGGAACGGCTTTTCTGGTCAACCGCCAGCATGTAATCAGCGAGCTTTATGTACCCGAGGTGCGAAAGACAGACCTGTACGGCATGTCTCAAAGCATGCGCGAGGATGCGGCAACGGCGCTGGAGGAGCTTTTCGCGGCCGCTAAGGAAGAGGCCGGCTACTCGCTGTCAACCGTTTCCGGTTACCGCAGCTATTCCAAGCAGGCAACGATATATGCCAGAAAAAAGGCCAACACCGGCAGCGCGGAAAAGGCAGATCAGCTTGTTGCCAAGGCCGGCACCAGCGAGCATCAGCTGGGTTTGGCGATGGATATTGCAAAAAAGGGAAGCTCTCAGCTTAACGGCGGCTTCGGAAAGACGAAGGAAGGCCAGTGGGTGAACGAAAACGCCCACCGTTTCGGCTTCATCGTCCGCTATCAGGAGGGCTATGAGGAGATAACGGGTTATAGCTACGAGCCTTGGCATGTCCGCTATGTCGGCAAGGAGCATGCCAAGGCGATATACGAATCAGGCGTTCCGATGGAGACGTATATCTCAGCCCACCGGTTGGAAATATGCGATTTTCTGATTCATCAAGTAACGAATGAGGTGCTCCCATGAAGAAGCTGATCTGTGGTATCCTGGTGCTCGCGCTCTGCCTGACGTGTGTTTCCGCCCTTGCGGAAAATTCGTCCTCCCTTGATTTGCTTGACAGCGCGGAGGATAGCGCGCCCGCAATAAGCGCCGGCGTGGAAGATGACGGCAGCGAAGGGAAAGCAGAGACGGACATGCCGCAGGATATGGCAGATTTGCCGCAGCCTGTCGCGGAGCCGGCGGACGAGCAAAACGAGGGGGAGGGCGGCGCGGTACGCTGGACCTACCCGGTGTCGCTTGGCGCGCTGCAATCGCCTTATTTGATGCTTGTGAACGCAGATAATCTTTTGGAGAAGGACTATGTGCCTGACCCGCTTGTGAAGGTCAGGAGTGTTAAGCGGGCCACCTCTGCGGACGTTTTCCTTGAGCAGACTGCGGCCCATGCGCTTGAGGATATGTTCGAGGCGGCTAAGCTGGTGACGGAATACACCTATATAAGCGTAAACTCAAAGGGCAATGAGATTGAAAAGACCGCCGAATACGGCGAAAACGGTATGACGCTCTTTTTAAAAAGCGGATACCGCAGCTACGGCACCCAGCAGACTACCTACTCCAACTATTTGGCGCGCAACAACAACGTAGACGACGGCTATGTGGCCAAGCCCGGCTCAAGCGAGCACCAGACCGGCATCTGTGCCGATATCCTGAACGCTGATTATGCGGGGCGCGACCGAATGACGCAGGATTTTAAATGGACGGCGGAAGCGCAATGGATGAAGGAGAACTGTGCCAACTTCGGCTTTATCCTCCGTTTTATGGAGGATAAGGAAGAAAAAACCGGCATCAAATTCGAACCTTGGCATTTCCGTTATGTAGGCAAGGAGGCGGCGGGCTACATTATGTCCATGGGTCTGAGTCTGGAGGAGTTCAAGGCGGAAGCTGATTTTGCGGTTGCGGAGTTTGTGGGCAAGGGCGGCGATATCGACGCGCAGGTCGCTTTTGAAATAAGCCGGCTGAACGCGCCGCCTGAAAGCGTGGTGCTGGACGAGTATGGGGAGGATGGCGACGCGGAGGTTTCGCTTATCTTCTAAAATCTGTCCGGATCAAAATCATGCTTCTGCGCTTTACATTTGCATGTGAAAAAGGTACAATGTTTTATGGTGTAATAGCCGCACAAATGTAAGATGATGAGGGCTGATGATGGGCAAGACGATCGCCATAACCAATCAGAAGGGCGGTGTGGGAAAAACCACAACCGCTATCAACCTGGCCGCATGCCTGGCGGAAGCGGGACAGCGCGTGCTGCTTGTGGATCTGGATCCGCAGGGCAACAGCACGAGCGGACTTGGCATGCGCGCAGGCGCAAATTCCGTCTATGAGTCGCTGATGGGACGCGCGCCCGTTGCCGCGAGCGTGCTGGCGACGGGCGTGGACAGGCTGTCCCTCATCCCGGCGGATATCCGTTTGGCTGGGGCGGAGCTTGAGCTCGTGGACATGGAGGAGCGCGAATACCGCTTGAAGCGGGTGCTTAAAACCATCGAGACCAATTTTGATTTTCTGTTTATTGATTGCCCGCCATCGCTTGGTCTGCTTACGCTTAACGCGCTTACGGCGTCGCAGCGTGTGCTTATTCCCATCCAGTGCGAGTATTATGCGCTGGAGGGAGTGTCCAGCCTGATGAACACCATCAACCGGGTAAAGCACACCTTCAACCCCGGCTTGGATATCGAGGGCGTGTTGCTCACCATGCTGGATGGGCGCACCAACCTGAGCCTTCAGGTGGTTGATTCGGTCAAAAAGCATTTTAAGGCCAAGGTTTTCTCCACTGCGATTCCGCGTAACGTGCGTCTGGGCGAGGCGCCCAGCCACGGCGTGCCCATCCATCTGTACGATCCGCGCAGCCTTGGCGCGGACAGCTACCGCCAGCTGGCGCAGGAGGTTATGCAGCGCAACAAATAGCGGAGGAGATTCGTTAGATTTTCGTAAGGAGTAGGTGCGCATGAAACGCGGTGGACTGGGTAGGGGCCTTGACGTGCTGCTGCCCCAAAGTGAAGAACTTTTGGAAACAGTGGTGCGGGACATCGCCATTGACGATATTGACCCTAATACCGCCCAGCCCAGGCGGGATTTTGACAAGGAGGCGTTGGAACAGCTGGCGGAAAGTATCCGTCAGGCCGGCGTGCTTTCACCCATCCTGGTGGTTGAAAATGGCATGCGTTACCGCATCGTAGCGGGCGAGCGCCGTTATCGCGCATCACGGCTGGCAGGGCTCAGCAGCGTGCCGTGCATCGTGCGCGACCTTACCACAGAGCAGCAGATGGAAGCCGCTCTGATCGAGAATTTACAGCGCGAGGATCTAAACCCCATTGAAGAGGCCAACGCCATTAAAAGCCTGATGCAGGAATGCGGCTATACGCAGGAGCAGGCGGCGCAGAAGCTTGGTAAAAGCCGCCCGGCGATCGCCAACATGCTTCGCCTTTTGAACCTTCCCAAGGAAATCACCGAGCTGGTTGTTACCGGCGACCTGTCTGCCGGGCACGCGCGCGTGCTGGCAGGGCTGGAATCGGAAAGCCGGCAGCTGGAATTGGCACACCAATGCGTATTACATGAGTATAGTGTGCGCAAACTGGAAGAGATGGCCAAAGCCCGGCCGGAAACCGAGCCGGTAAAAGCCGCGGCGGCCAAGCCGCTTACGCCGGAGCTTCACACGCTCCAAAACGCGCTTAGGGAGGCGCTGGGCGTCAAAACCACGCTCAACGGCACGGAAAAAAAGGGAAAGATTACACTTTCCTATAACAGTGCCGAGGAATTGGAACACCTGTACGAGGTGATCGGACGGCTCCTGATGTAAAGCCGGACGGAGCTTATGCACAGAAAAGGTGGTATCGTATGCGTATCAACTCCAACAAGAAGATCCACAAGATGAAGCGCGACCCATACAAGACGCTTCTTCGCGCGGCGGGCATTCTGGCGATTGTCGTGGTCGTGGGCATCGGTATCTTTTACCTTTGCTCCCTGGCAGTTACGAATGATTATGTGACCAAGCGGAACGCGATCGAGAAGCAAAACGCGGAGGCCGAGGTGGAGTTCAACGCGAAGATGAACGCGCTGCGCAGCAATCAGAACGCGACGCTCGACCCTGAGACGGGCGAGATAACGTCCGCCGACCTTCCCTTCTGGGAAGCCACCATCGAGGAGCGCCAGTGGCGCATCGAGGATGAGGGAACGGCGGGCCTTGAAAACACCGGAACCGTTACGTTGGAGCGCTCTGCTCTGCTTACAGGCGGGCTGTTGCTGGTCAATGCCTGGCATGCGCTGCCTTATGATTTCTCCGATGCGGATCTGGTCAGCGTTGGAACCGCGAGCGGTTATAAAATACCGGTACAGAATGCAAGCGTCCGGCTTTTTCCCGCCGCGTATGACGCGCTGTCCGAAATGCTCAATGCGGCCAATGAAGCCGGACTTGAGCATTATATCGTCCGAGAGGCTTACCGCACCAACGACGAGCAGACCTCCCTGTTTAATGACGAGATGGCGTCGCTGAGCGAGAAATACAGCGGGGACATTCTGATTGAGCAAGCGAAGAAGCGGGTGAACTACCCCGGCACAAGCGAGTATCAGACGGGCATGTCCTTCCGGATGGACCTTTATAACAAGGAAAACAAGGACGGCGTGAACAACCTGAAGTTTCAGGAATCCAAGCAAGGTGAGTGGTTTACGGAAAACGCGTGGAAGTATGGCGTTATCTTCCGTTTTCCCGTGGCGGATTTCCCCAACTCATCCTGGGAGGATAAGAGCTACAAGACCGCCGTTTCCTCGCGGATGAACCTGTACCGCTATGTGGGTCCCGCGCACGCCGCCGCGATGCGGATTATGGATTACTGTCTGGAGGAATATGTTGAGTTCCTCGTAAACCACCCGCATATCTGTATCTATCAGGACGGCGCGCTAAAATATGAAATCGTGCGCATTAACATGAATGAGGGCGATACCTCGTTTGCGTTGCCCGTGCCCAATCCTGCCAGCGACTATCAGGCCAGCATGGATAACATGGGTGGTATCGTGATGGCGTATACCTATAACTAAAGCGGAAAGTATAAAAATATAAAAAGACCGGCCGCCCACTTGCCTTTGGCATATGGGCGGCCGCTTAAGCGTGCTGAATGCAAAATACGCAGCGAAGGGTATTTATGCGGTCACTGCTGCAACGGAATAATCAACAACAAGTTTAAGGTCTTCGGGTTTCATCTCCACCTGAAAGCCGATTTTGCCGGCGCTGAACATAACCGTATCGCACAGCAGAACGGTTTCGTCCACCACGGTGGGAAAGGTCTTTTTCATACCAATGGGGGAACAGCCGCCGTGTACATAGCCTGTGAGGGGGAGGAGCTCCTTGCTTTTGAGCATCTCAATGCTTTTTTCACCGACAGCTGCGGCAGCCTTTTTAAGGGAAAGCTCCTGAGCTACAGGGATAACAAATACATAATACTTTTTGGAAGCGCCTACCGTCACCAGCGTTTTAAAAACATGCGAGGGGTCCTGACCAAGCAGCCCAGCAACCTCCACGCCGCTTACGGCGGATGGTGCGGAATAGGCGTGGGACAGATAGGGCAGCTTCAAACTATCCATAATACGCATCACGTTGGTTTTTTGCCCCAAGGCAAATCCCTTCTTTGGTAAAACGTCGAATTGAGCTTACTGTGTTGAAAGCGCCTGCGTGGGCGCCCCGCATTCCAGACAGGGTTGAGACGGAAGGTCGCCCGTTCCAAGTTCGCTGTACAGGAAGCTTCCGGTCAGCGGAAGATATTTGGAATCAACTTTCGGGCAATTGGGGTCCGCATGATAGAATTTTCCACCGTCAAGGTTGTAGTACAGCTTGGTATCACCGGGCGGCACCGGCGTTACCGTGGTGCGCGGAGGCTCGGTCGAAAGGCCGCTGACGTTTGAATCGTTAACGGTGTTTTCCTCGCTGGACTTAATCTCGTCGTTTGTGGCGAGGGAGTTGGGGTCAACGTACCATTCGCCGCCCTCCTTCACCATCAGCACCATAAAGCGGTACAGGGTCGGGTCTTTGCCATTGTTTTTATTAATGCTGGCCGTCATGGTAACGGTGCGGCTGCTGTCCTCGTCGGTGCCGGAAATGTCCTCAATCTCAAACGTCTCGGGCGTTCGGTTAGCCAGGACGATAAAGAGCTGAGAAGACGGGTTGTCCTGCGCGCTGGCCCAGCTGGGTTGCACATAGCTGACCATTTCGGGCGTATTATTGACCTGCCAGAGCGTCATAAAGGCGGTCAAGCGCTCCTCCGCTTCAGACGGACCCTGGTTCATCGGGGAAGGCGTTTGGGTGGGCGCTTCTGTCGGCGCGACCACAGCGGCGGCTCCGCCGCCGTTCGGCGCCTGGGTGGTTTGGGTGCTTGGCTGTTGATTGCCCGCGTTTGCGCCTACCTGTTGAACATCACGTCCGCCCTGCATCATCATCGCGATGGTTACGATGCATAGCGCGACGTATACCACGCTTACCACAAGACGCGTGGAGGAGGTAAACATCTGCCTGTACCACATGCCGCCAAGTCCGCATACGCTCAACGCTAAAAAGAGATAACGGATAAAATCAAGGCTGCTTGGCACAAAGAGACAGGGAATGAAGAGAAGCGGAAGAACGCCAAACAGAAAGACCGTCCAGAGCTTGTTGGCGTCCGTGCTTTCCCGTTTTTTTGGCTGCGCTGGCGTACGCACGTTAAACATGGGAGGCGGCTGCATACCGCCGGCACCCTGCGGCATGGGCTGCATGGGAGGAAACATCTGCCCTTGCTGGCCAAACGGCTGAAATCCCATCCCGGGCTGTGGCATAGGAGGATTCTGCGGCATGCCAGTAAACATGGGACCCGGCTGATTCATCCCCGGAAAGGCAGCGGGCTGGATGGCGGGACGTTGCGCGCCGGTCTGCTGCATAACCGGTTGCTGCTGGGGATGCTGGACGGCAGGCGGCACATATCCCTGGCTTCGCGGTGAAAAACCGGAGCCCGCGCCGCCGACGGAAGGCGCGCTGTTGCCCAATGGCCGCGGCATGCCGTTGTGCGGCTGCATGGGCATTTGCGGTTGCATGGGCATCTGGGGCATCCCGCCCATCCCGCCTGTGGGGCGGATAAAATTGGGCGTCGCCAGAGGAACCTGCGCCGTCTGCTGCATGGGGGGCATCATTTGCGGAATATTCGGGTTTTGCTGAAAATATGGATTGATGGGAAATGCTGGACCGCCCTGGGCAAAATTCGGCTGACCAAAGCTGGACTGTTGCGTGGGCGCGGAAAAAAGCTGCTGAGGCGGAAAGGCCGGAGTGGCCTCGGGAGCCTGCGTAAAATCCGGCGCCTCGGGAACTTTCTGGGCCGCCGGCTTTTTGAATAGGCCGCGCTTTTGCATGCCGTAGGTGGGCGTCGAGGCATATTTCATCCGGTTTGCGTTCATGCTACATCTCCTTAACCGTGGGTCCGGTGTTCAAACAGAGTGCGCCGCTGCGCAAACTCCATCCTATTATAACACATATTGCACCTTTGTAAACAGAAAGGCGGGCACATATGAAATAAAAATGACAAACAAATGACAAAAGATGGGCACTTTAAGTTTAAAAGGCGGGTTTGGATAGGTCTGCACAGGCACTTCCTGGAAACATGCTAAGAGGTGTAACAAATCACAGGCAGAAAACCTTTGATGAATGAGTTGCGAAATTGCGCGCAATCATGTATAATTACCATGACCTGTTATGCATATGCGCAATAGGCCAGCATTGTGGGCGGGAGGTCCGCCGCGCAAGGAGGCAAAGGACTTTATGGAATGCAAGATCAAAAATGACATAGGCACGATCTACATCACTGAGGATGTAATGCTCAAGGTGGTCGGCTATGCCGCGCTGGAATGTTACGGTATTGTTGCCATGTCCAGCAAGCGCGCCAAGGACGGCCTTGTGCAGTGGCTTGGGCGGGAAAACCTGTCCAAGGGCGTACAGCTCAGGCTGGTGGACGACATGCTTGACGTCGACCTGTTTATTATCGTGGAATATGGCATCTCCATCGCGGAGGTTTGCAAGACCATCGTGGAAACGGTGCGCTACAAGCTGGAAAGCATGACGGGCGTGAAGGTGCGCCGCGTAAACATCTCTGTTGAGGGCGTTCGCGTCTAATTTACTAGCGTGTCGGGAGGAAAAACCTTTGATTCAGACTAAGACGATCGATGGTGTGCTGCTGCGCGACATGGTGGTTATGGGCGCGGCCATGCTTGAAAAAAACCGTGAGGCGGTCGACGCACTGAACGTTTTCCCTGTGCCGGATGGCGATACGGGTACCAATATGAGCCTGACCATGATGTCGGCCACAAAGGAAATCAACCTTAAAGAGTATTTGAATGCCGGAGAGGCGGCCGAAGCGGTGGCCAAGGGCGCCCTCAGGGGGGCGCGCGGCAACAGCGGCGTCATTACTTCCCAGCTGTTCCGCGGCTTTGCGCGGGCGCTGGAGGGAGTGGATCGCATTGCTCCGGCGCAGTTTGCGGCCGCGCTCAAAAGCGGTGCGGAAACGGCTTATAAGGCGGTTATGAAGCCCAAGGAGGGCACCATTCTCACTGTCGCCCGCGTTATCGCGGAGGAGGCCGTGAAGCAGGCGGAGCGCGCGCCGGATGATTACGAGGCGCTCTTCCAGAATATTCTGACCACAGGTGACGCGATCCTCAAAAAAACCCAGCAGATGCTTCCGGCGCTTACGCAGGCCGGCGTGGTGGATGCCGGCGGGCGCGGGCTGCTTTTGATTTACATGGGCTATGTGGCTTGCCTGCGCGGCGAGGAAGTACCGACGGAAAAGCTTGACTTTACCGCCGACGGCGAAGCGGCTTACGAGGATGATCATGAGTCCATCGGTGAGATTCAGTTTGCCTATTGTACGGAATTTCTCATTCAGAACCTGTATCCCGATATTCTGGAGGAGGATATTGATTCCTTCCGCCGCCGCTTAAACCGCATTGGCGACTGTGTGCTGGTGGTAGGCGACCTGAGCCTGGTCAAGGTGCACGTCCACACCAACGAACCTGGCAAGGCGCTTGAATATGGCCTTAGCCTGGGCGAGCTGGTCAATCTGAAGATTGAGAACATGGTGCAGCAGCGCCGGGACAATCAGGCCGCGCAGCAAAAAAAGGCGCAGGATGATACGCCTGCCAAGGAGTATGGCATGGTGGCCGTGTCGCTGGGCGAAGGCTTCAACCGAATCTTTGCCGACCTGACGGTTGATCAGGTGGTGGAGGGCGGCCAGACCATGAATCCCAGCATTGAGGATCTTTCCGAGGCGATCAACAAAACCCGCGCGCAAACGGTTTTTGTGTTGCCCAACAACGGCAACGTCATTCTTGCCGCGCAGCAGGCGGCTGAGCTTTGCGAGGATAAAAAGGTTTATGTCCTTCCAACCAAAAATGTGGCCATGGGCATCGCGGCGGCGGTGGCCTTCCAGCCTGAGCAGAGCGCGGAGGAAAACGCCGCTCATATGGAAGAAGCCGCGCAACGCGTGCGCACCGGCACCGTAACCTATGCCGTGCGGGATACGGATCTTGACGATCTGCATATCAAGGAGGGCGATATCATCGGCCTCTATAACGGCAAGATTCATACGGTAGGCAGCAGCATTCACGACGTTACCCGCGATCTCATGAAGGAGATCATCACCGAGGATGACGAGCTTATTACCGTCTACTATGGCAAGGACGTTGCCGAGAGCGACGCGCGCTGCCTGACCGATGAGCTTGCCGACGCTTACGGCGATTGCGACGTGGAAATGCAGATGGGCGGGCAGCCGCTGTACTATTATCTGGTATCCGTGGAGTAAGCATGGAACTTTCGGATTTCAAGGGCGTTGGGAAAACAAGATTGGCGGCCTTACACGCAGCGGGGATATTCTCGTTGCGTGATCTTTTATATGCCGTTCCATACAAATACAAGGATTTGAGCAGGACCGCAACCGTTGCCGAAGCGTCTGCGGGCGAGCGCGTAAGCATGTATCTGGTTCGGGAGGGCGAGGCCAGGCTTAGCCGCTTTGGCAAAACCTCGCGCGTGACGTGTACCTTTTCGGATGACACCGGGCGCATTTCTGCCTGCTGGTTTAACCAGCCTTGGATGCGCGAAAACCTGAACAGGCAGACGCGCGTACTTCTGTTTGGACTGGTGGAGCGCTCCGGCGGAAAAAAGCAATTGATGAATCCAAGCCTGGAAACGGAAGTGCGCATTATTCCCGTTTATAGGCCAATCGACGGTCTGCCTCAAAAAACGCATGAGAGCATCGTTCGTCAGGCGTTGTTAGACGCCGAAAGCGTATGTGCGGAGACGCTGCCGCGCCCGCTTTGCGAACGTTACCGCCTGTGGCCCTGCGCGCGCGCCATGCGCGCATTGCATGCGCCGCGAAGCATGGAGGATGTGGCCGAGGCTCAGCGCCGCTTTGCCTTTGAACAAATGTTGCTCTATCAGGCCTCGGTACGCATGGTCAGGGATATCCGCAGGCGCGGCGCACCCATCCCATCCGATCAAAAGGCACTCGACGCTTTTTGGAACTCTCTGCCTTTTACAGCTACAACCGCGCAGCGGCGAACGCTGGGTGAGATCGCGGGAGATATGCGCGGCGTCAGAGCGATGGCACGCATGGTGCAAGGCGACGTTGGCAGCGGAAAAACCGCCGTTGCCATGGGCGCGATGTTATTATGCGCGCAGGCGGGCTTTCAAAGCGCGCTGATGGCCCCTACGGAAATTCTGGCCCGCCAGCATTATGAGGGTATGAAGGCGTATTTTGAAGAGCGGGGTTATCCGTGCGGCCTGCTTGTGGGCGGCATGCCCGCCCGGGAACGGCGCGAGGCGCTGCGAAATTTGGAAACAGGCGCGTGGCGCGTCGTGATCGGCACCCATGCTCTGATCAGCAAGGGGGTTGCTTATCAGGAGCTGGGGCTGTGCGTAACGGATGAACAGCACCGGTTCGGCGTGGCTCAGCGCACGGCGCTGATTAACAAGGGCGCGTCAGCTTTAGACGGGCGGGAGCGCGCCCCGCACCTGCTGGTTATGTCGGCTACACCGATTCCGCGCTCGCTGGCGCTCGTGATGTTTGGCGACCTGGACCTATCGGTTATTGATGTGCTGCCGCCCGGGCGTCTGCCCGTAACAACGCGCATTGTGCCGGAAGAAAAGCGCGAAGGCATGTACAGCTTTATCCGTGGCGAACTTATGGCGGGCAGGCAGGCGTACGTCGTCTGTCCGCTGGTGGAGGAGAGCGAAACGGAGGACAGCCTGAAGGCGGCAAAGGCGCACGCGGCCACCCTTCAAAAGGGACCGCTGCGCGGCTTTGGCGTCGGGCTTACCTATGGCGGCCAGCCAGCGGAGGAAAAGCGGGAAACGCTGCGTGCCTTTGCGCGGGGCGAGATTCAGGCGCTTGTGGCAACGACGGTCATTGAGGTGGGCGTTAATGTGCCAAACGCCTCGCTTATGGTGATCGAGGACGCGGAGCGGTATGGACTGGCGCAGCTGCACCAGCTTCGCGGACGGGTGGGGAGGGGAACGGCCCAGAGCTGGTGCTTTTTGCTGGCCGAACCCAACGAGCGCCTGCGCGCATTGGTACGCACGAACGACGGCTTTGAAATCGCGCGCGAGGACCTTGAACTGCGCGGCCCGGGCGAGCTGTTGGGCACGCGCCAGCATGGTGAGACGGCTATACCCGGCGGCGCGGTGGCCTTTGGCAGCATGCAGCTGCTGTATGAGGCGGCGCAGTGCGCCGAGGCCCTTCAAACCGACCCGGAGCTTCGCGTGGAGTGGGAGGCTGTGAAGGCGCAGGCGCAGGCGATGATTGGGCGCATGAGCGACCGGGTGTCCGTGAGCTGATTGCGCTCCCATTGAAAAATCGCGCGTGAAGCGGTACAATAGTTTCGCGGGCAAGGGTTCGAAAAAACCATCGCAATCCGCCTGCTTTCAAGAGAGGATGACATGACGATGCACATTGTGCTCTACCAGCCCGAGATTCCCCAGAACACGGGCAATATCGCGCGTACCTGCGCCGCTACCGGCAGCATGCTCCACCTGATCAAGCCGCTCGGCTTTTCTTTAGAGGATAAGTATTTGAAACGCGCCGGGCTGGATTACTGGAAAATGATGCGTTACCGCGTATATGAAAGCTTTGACGAACTTTTGGAATGCTATCAGGGCGCCCGGATGCACTTCCTGTCTACCAAGGCGCCTCGAGGCTACACAGAAACCCGGTATGCTCCCGATGACTTTTTGGTTTTTGGCTGCGAAACCCGCGGCCTGCCGGAAAACCTTTTGAAAAGAGTCTATGACCGTTGCGTGCGCATTCCCATGATACCCGGCGCGAGAAGCCTTAACTTGAGCAATTCCGTTGCCATTGTGCTTTATGAGGCGCTTCGTTCTCAGGGCTTTCCAGGGCTGAGCGCCGAGGGCAGTCTGACAGGGCGTGAGGATGAAAGCGCGCCTTGGATGGATTATGTTTGATGGTACGTTAGGTGAAGGGAAAGGATGTGAAACGCTTTGGATCAACAGCATACGCAGCGCTACCGCAGGCGGGACGGGGACGAAAACGAGCCCATGGAGCTTAACGACGTGCTGGAACCCTACGACGGCCAGGAGGAATACTATATCGAGGAGCAGGATAGCGGGGACGATCCCGACGGGTTATATGACAATTATGAGGACGATGGAGAATACTCAGATTACCATGAAGAGATTGATATAGCAGGACGCTTTAAGGTCGCCATGGGTGTTTTTGACACGGTGAGCATTCTGGTTGGCGTTCTGGTGGTTTTAATTCTTGTCGCCATGCTGATCAGCTTGGTTAACTGGCTCCGTTCCGATATCATGCATTCGATGCTGCTTTTGCAAAGCGGGCTGCAATAATGGGAGGAAACGGCGGATGCGTATTTCATGGGAGCGGCTTACACAGGATATACTAAGCTGTGAAGGCTGCGGGCTGGCGGCGGGATGCACGCGGAAGGTGCCCGGCCAAGGCGACGCAAGCGCGCCCCTGATGCTGATCGGCGAGGGCCCGGGCGAGCGGGAGGACAGGCAGGGGCTGGCCTTTGTCGGACCGGCTGGACAGCTTTTGACCAAAATGCTTACCGCCATCGACCTGCCGCGCGACCGTGTATTCATCTGCAATGTGGTGAAATGCCGTCCGCCGGGAAACCGTCAGCCGTCCCCGGAGGAAATGGCCGCATGCCTTCCGCACCTGCGCGCGCAGACGGCGCTGGTTAGGCCGCGCGTGATTCTTCTGCTGGGCGCGACTGCCGTTTCGGCGGTGCTTGGGCCCGAATACCGCATCACGCGTTGCCGCGGGCAGTGGTTTACGCGCAAAACCTGCGATATTATCGCGACCTACCATCCATCCGCGCTGCTTCGCGACCAGAGCAAGAAGCGCGACGCGTGGCATGATTTGCAACTGGTGCGAAAAAGGCTGCTGGAGCTATCGCTTTACCCCGATCTGATCAAGGAGGACGACTGATGCAACCCATCGCACGCTTCAGACAGGAGTGCACCGCTTTTTTTGACGCGCTTTCCACCGAATATCAAAAACCGCTTGTTTTTGGCGATGGCCAGAGCGAAAGCCCCGTGCTCATGCTGGTGGGCGAGGCTGCGGGAGAGCAGGAGGCGCTGCAAGGCAAGCCGTTTGTTGGCAAGGCCGGGAAAAACCTGGATGAGTTTTTGCGGGCGCTCAACCTGAGGCGCGGCGATATCTATATTTCCAACGTTGTTAAAATCCGCCCTACAAAGGTAAGCGCCGCCGGACGCGTGGTCAACCGCCCGCCCTCCAGGGAGGAAAAGGCGCTGTTTACGCCCTGGCTGATGCGTGAAATCGCCATTGTCAAGCCGGCCGCGCTGGTCACGCTGGGGAACGTCGCCCTGCAGGCGTTTATTAGGGATTCCATCGGCAATCTTCACGGCACATGGAACCGGGCTGTGGTTTCCCCGCCCAAGGAAGCCGCCTTCACACTTCCGCTGTTCGCGCTGTACCATCCCGCGTCCGTGATTTACAGGGGAGCCTTAAAAGAGGTCTATCATCGCGACCTGGAAACCCTCGCCCATTCGCTTGGTGCGCAGTCGAACGCCGCGCCTGACATTTGAACGCTGAAAACGTATCCCCGGGAGAATGTTTTGGACAAAGCGGCGCCGCGTGTGCTATGATAAGGATGAAAGATTCGGTTGAGCGCAAGCCGGCCGGACGCATGGGAGGTTTTGATATGTGGGAATTCATCCTGGCCAATTTACCGATTTTCCTGTGTTTTCTGCTGGGCATGGGCCTGCTGATTGTGGAGGTCTTTATGCCGGGATTCGGTCTGCCGGGTATCTCGGGCATCATTTTGGAGGTTGTCACCATTGTGCTGACCTACCTGTGGCATGGCGGGCTGGCTGCGCTGGGCGCGACGCTGATCATTTTGGCTGTTGTGGCCATTGTGGTTTCGCTTGCCCTGCGCTCGGTCAACAAGGGCAGGCTATCCAAATCGCCTATTATCCTCAACGATGCCGAGCACGCTTCCGAGGGCTATACAGCCACGCGTGATATGGAGGTATTCCTGGGCCGGGAAGGCGTTACCACCACGGTTCTGCGCCCGGCCGGAATGGCGGAGTTTGACGGCGTGAAGCTTAACGTTGTGGCGGACGGGGAGTATATCCCCAAGGATGTGCGCGTGACGGTGGATCATGTGGAGGGCGCGCGCGTGGTTGTGAAAAAGCTTCGCACCGCCGAATGATTCGCCGAACGTATGAAATGGGGCTTTCCCTCCCTCCGGTGAAAAAGCCAGCCGGGCGGAGAAATGCATAACAACTAAATAGGGAGGAATCATCATGTCGGCACAATCCATGCTCATGTCCATGCTGGCGGTTACCAGCTCGTACGAGGAGAGCATTGGGTCCATTCTGTGGATTTTGGTCGCGATCGTCGTCGCGATCATTCTGGTGGTCGTATTCCTGCGCTTTGTCCCAGTCGGGCTGTGGATCAGCTCGCTGGCTGCGGGCGTCCATATCAGCATTGGTTCGCTGGTTGGCATGCGGCTTCGCCGCATTCAGCCCAAGCGTCTTGTCGAGCCGCTGATCAAGGCGCGCAAAGCCGGCTTGGACGTTACCCTGTCCAAGCTGGAAACGCACTACCTGGCGGGCGGCAACGTGGACCGTGTGATCAATGCGCTGATCGCAGCGCAGCGTTCCAACATTGAAATGCCGTTTGAGAAGGCCTCCGCCATCGACCTTGCGGGCCGCGACGTGCTCCAGGCCGTGCAGATGAGCGTTACCCCCAAGGTGATCGAGACCCCCGTGGTCGCCGCTATTGCCAAGGACGGTATCGAGCTGCGCGCCAAAGCGCGCGTGACCGTGCGTACCAATATTGAGCGCCTGGTCGGCGGCGCGGGCGAGGAAACGATTATCGCGCGCGTCGGCGAAGGCATCGTAACCACCGTCGGCTCCAGCGAGACGCATAAGCAGGTGCTCGAAAATCCTGATCTGATCAGCCAGACGGTGCTGAACAAGGGCCTGGACGCCGGCACCGCGTATGAAATTCTATCCATCGATATCGCGGACGTGGACGTTGGGCGCAACGTGGGCGCCCAGTTGCAGATGGATCAGGCAGAGGCGGACCGCCGCATCGCTCAGGCGAGGGCGGAAGAACGCCGCGCCATGGCCGTTGCGCATGAGCAGGAGATGAAGGCGGCCGTGCAAGAAATGCGCGCGCGCGTCGTGGAGGCCGAGGCCGAGGTGCCCAAGGCGATGGCCGCCGCGCTTCGAGAGGGAAAGCTTGGCGTGATGGATTATTATCAGATGCAAAACGTGGTGGCGGACACCAGCATGCGCGAAGGGATTGCCAAGGCGAGCACCCCGCAGAATGCGAGCATGCCCGAGGACATCAAGAAGTAATACAACGGCGGATGGGGCCGCCGGCGAACAGAAGGCGGCCCCGTTCATCCCGAAACGGGAGGTGAGCGCATGGAAGCGTTGATATTTCTGCTCATCATTTACGGCATTTTTAATGTCGCTACAAAAAAATTCGGTAATAAAGCCGCGCAGGGAACAGACGCGGAACGCACGCGAAGGGTCGGCACTGAAGAAATGAGCGCCCGCATGCAGGGAAGCGGCGCGCGCGCGCAGGACGAACGGCAGAACAGACAGCGTCACCGGGAGGGATCTCCATCCATGGAGGGAGCGGGTACCCTTGGCAGAAATGCCGGGTCAGGCTATCAGCCGATTACGCACCGCATGGAAGACGTCAAGCCCATGAGCGAGTATACTGGAAGCCTTGGCGCGTCCTCCACCGAGGGGGTGGATCTGTGCGACCCAATGCTTCAACATGCGCGCGTGCGAAAGCCTGTGGCCGACGGCGTATACGCAGATGAAATCGGCGGCGTGCCGCTGGTGGACACAAGCGCCCGGGGAATTCTTCAGGGCGTGGTGATGAGCGAGATCCTTACGCGCCCATCGCAAAGAAAGTGGGGGAGACGCTAACCTATGGAGGAATTGCGCGTACTGATCGCAGACGATGATAGCGGCATGCGCAGCGTGATGCGAAAGATCATCGGCAGGGTAGAGGGCTTTACCCTTTCGGCGGAAGCTGGAGATGGAAAAACCGCCCTTGCGCTGGTGGAAAAAGTAAAGCCCCATGTCGTCTTTCTGGATGTGGAAATGCCCGAAATGACTGGCGTTGAATGCGCTCATGCCATTCAGGATATGGACCCGTCCATCATCATTATCTTTGCCACGGCGCACGATACCTATATGGGCGACGCATTTGAGGTATACGCTTTTGATTATCTTGTGAAACCCTTTAAGGTGGATCGTGTGATTCAGACCCTTGAACGCGCACGCGACAGGCTGCTGCTCAGAGGCGTGAAGCCATTGGGTACACCCGTGCCGCAGGAGGCGCGGCGCGCGCTGGATGGACGTTTGATGCTGCGCCACCGTGAGGGTGTCAGCTTTATCGACCTGAAGGATATCCTGCTGGTGCAGCGCGAGGACCGGGCAACCGTCCTGTACACCGTAAACGACGGCCGGTATGTGACCGGAGATTCGCTGGCGGAAATGGAAGAACGGCTCCAGAGCGACGCCTTTTTTCGCTGCCACAAGAGCTATATCATCAACCTCAACGAGATTAAGGACATCACGCCATATGGCCGCTGGACCTATGTGGTGCGGCTGGAGGGTACTAAGCACGACGCTCTGATTACCCATGAAAAGTATGAGGAGCTGGAGCGGATGTTCAGGTAGTGCATGGCGTTCGCATATGCCGGTAGCCGAGCGGATATCTTGATAAACAGCGCTAATCGTGGAAAACCGCGACAAGCGCTGTTTTTTTGACTGCCTTGATTGACGGTTGCTCTTTTCCATGTTATGGTTTTAAAAGATCATTTTATATCGGTTTATGCCCATGAGGAGGGTCGCTTGAATGAAGAAGGTTAAAATCACAGTGCTTCGTAAGGAATTTTATCCTGATTTTGCGGACAAATACCTGACGGATGGAAAGACGGTCGGTCCCTGTCCCCTGTTAGAGGAAGGGGATGAATTTATTTTTGAGGGCAGCGCAAAAATGCCGGAGGGATTTTGCCCATGGGCATGGATTGACATCTATCGCAGCGTTAGCGCGATGTCCTCCGGCGCTACATGCAAGCCGTGGAATAACAGCGATGGACAAACCATCGTATGCTGTACGGATGGGATTCGTCCCGTTGTATTCAACGTCGAGGCAGTCGGCGATAATGATGATTCCATTGAATAGGCGGATAAAGCAAGGCATTTTCGGCTGTTATAACCGCCCTGTCCTGAAGCGCTCGATTAGCTCAAAGGCGATGCTCACGGTATGGTCGCGGGGCTCCAGTTCCCCGCGCGAAAACCATCTGGCGTCCGATAGCTCGCTGCGCTGCAAGGTGATGGGACCGTCCTGTGCGGCCTCGGCGTGGAAAGCAAACATTTGCGATCCGCTTATCCCCCAGGGCTGGTTGCCGATATAGCGCAGTGAAAGCAGGCGCAAACCGACTTCTTCCAGCACCTCGCGGTGAACGGCGTGCTCCAGGGTTTCTCCAACCTCCACATAACCCGCGATAAGCGCATAGCGCGCCGCTGCGCTGTGCGCATTCTGCGCCAATAGAATCCGGTCGCCGCGTGTAATGGCAACGATGATGGCCGGGGCGATGGTTGGAAAACTGAGCTGGCCGCAGGCCTCGCAGCGTACCGCGCGTTCCACGTCATCGGGTTTCAGCGGCTTGCCGCAATGCCCGCAAAAGCGGCTTTTATCATACCAGTTCCATAGATGCCAACCAGAGGCCAGAATGGACGCCTCATTGTTTTCCATTTGTCTAAAAACGCCGATATTCTGGTAACATAACCCGTTTCCTTCGGGAATAAAGCCTTTTTGGAAGGGGTGCGGCGAAAAGACGGCGGTTTGCCCCGCATGCGCGAGTTCAAACGGCCGAAAAACCTTTGGCAAAAGGGAGAGCGCCTGCGCCCATACCGGCAGATGGAACGCGCCACCGGCGCTGGATAACAACACGGTATCATTTTGAAAGCATAAGAACAGGCTGCCGGCGGCGGGTTGAGCGTGCGTAGGCTGTACGGAGAAGGCGGCGTTGCCAAGAATCATGGGTTTTGGGCTCCTTTGCTTTTGAATGCGCTACCATGTTAGTTGATTTAAAGAGAATGTCAATAGGGTAGGAAGCGTTCCCACCGCTACGCCGCCGGATAAACGGGTTAATCTCCCTATGAATGGCGTTCTTCCATTCTTTCATTATACTCGCGGTGAATGCGCGCATACAGTTTGTGGATAGGTGCGGTTCTTTCATCGATAATCTCCTGCAGGTGGATATGATTTTTCTCCACCAGCTCCACAAGTGTCCGGTCAAGCTTTCCATCTGCGGACATTCCCTTTAAAATATCGAGGATTTTCGGCCAGTCATAGCTTTCCTTATAGCTTCGGCGGCCCAGTAGCGCGCTGATGATATCCGCGATGGCGACGATGCGGTCGCTCTGGGACAGCTCGGCGGCGGTCAGACCATACGGATAGCCGCTTCCATCCAAACGCTCGTGATGGTGAATGGCGATTGCGGTAACATCCGGCGGCAAAATCCCCGAGGCAATCACCTCCGTATACCGCACATGCCGGCGCATAATTTTCATCTGCTCCGCCGAAAGCCGCCCGGGAAACTCCAGAATTGCCTCCGGGATGGCTAGCTTTCCGACGTCATGAATCAGCGCAGCATAGTAGATTTTTTCCATTTCCGAGGAAGAAAGACCGACACGCCATGCCATATAAAGGCTGACAATGGTGGTGCTGATCGAGTGGACGACGGTATTTTCGCTTTTAAAGTCAATGGAATAAACGATCATCTTTAAATATTTAACAGCCTCGGCTTCTGATACGTTCATTTTGGAAATGGTCCGCATAGCCCATTCCGACGCGCTGCCGCCTAGCAAGCCGTGACGGAAGGCCGGCTGCGCGAGTACCAGCGACAAAGCGTTAAGCAGCGTCTCATCAAAACAATTAAGCCTTAACGATGAAAGAAGGGCCTTTCCACTCATGCCGGACTCAAGCGCGATATCCGCGCGGTCGGCAATATGCAACAGCTCCGCGTAGCCGCGCATAGGCGTATGTATCTGCGACAGAACAGCAGGCGGCGTATGGTGATAGAGGATCGCCTCGGCAGCGTCGCCCACCGGTGTAAAATGCTTTAAGAAAAGATATCCATAGACCGAATGAGCCTGAACGTCTACTGTTTCAAACTCTACCATTCTGTCGATTTCATCTGTCTTGTAGGCGCCTACGTCATGGAACAGGGAAAGCAGCATTAGGGTTTTCACATCAAAAGCGGACGTTTTTTCATCCATAGCCGCCAGCATCCGGCAGGCAATATAGGCAACACGTTCGCCGTGCTCAACCAACCTTGAATCATAAAACCGAAGCGTTTTGGCGCAGAGCTGGATGACCTCCCTGTGGCTGAGCATCTCCACCATTGATCATCACTGCTTTCATATTGTACGATAAGAAGCATTATACTTGATACACCGGTAGAATACAAGTAAAGATTGAGCTGGCCGCATGCTTGGACCAGGGGCCGCGGCCGTGCCGGAGCACAGGAAAGCAGGCTGCCGCATGTATTGGACAGCCTGCTTTCAATTCAAGATGTTATTAGCTTCGCTTGCAGCGGCTCTCGCCCGTCCAGCCCATTGCCTTAAAGAATTCAACGACCACCAGCGGTACAATGCACAGTCCGGCGACCATCAGCCACTGCATGCCGGTGAGGGGAGCAACGCGGAAAAGCCCCTGAAGGAAAGGAACAAACAGCACACAGAGCTGAAGCGCTAGCCCGGCGAGGAACGCGGGGAACATCCACTTGTTCAGCTTGCCGCGTGAAAACGCGGAGTGGGTATTGCTGCGTAGGTTAAACGCATGCACCAGCTGCGAAATAGACAGCACTGCGAAAGCCATGGTATGGCCGGTATCCGGGTTTACCTGCACGCCGATCAAAAACGCGCAAAGGGAGAGCGCCGCCACCATCAGCCCCTGATAGCACACGCGGAACAGAAGAGGCTTGCTGAAAATAGGACTTTTGGGGTCGCGGGGAGGCGCGTCCATGACATCCGGCTCGGCGGGCTCCATACCCAGCGCCAGCGCGGGGAAGGTATCCGTAATCAGGTTCACCCACAGGATGTGGATGGGCAGCAACGGCGTACCCCAGTTAAAGAGCGTCGCAATGAAAATGACGAGGATTTCACCCAGGTTGGAGCTTAATAGGAACTGTATTGCCTTTAAGATATTTGCGTAAATGGTTCGCCCCTGAGCGACGGCGTCCACGATGGTGGCAAAGTTGTCGTCGGTCAAAATCATCGCGGCCGCTTCCTTGCTAACCTCGGTGCCGCTCATACCCATCGCGACGCCGATATCGGCGCGCTTTAGCGCGGGAGCATCGTTTACGCCGTCGCCCGTCATGGCGACCACCTCGCCGTAGCTCTGCCAGGCCTTGACGATACGCACCTTGTGCTCGGGCGATACGCGCGCGTAAACGGCAATGTTGCGAACCTCCTCGCGCAGTCGGTCGTCATCCATGCGCTCCAGTTCCTGACCCGTCACCACGCGGTCGCCCTTTGTAAGGATGCCAAGCTCCCTTGCAATGGCGCTGGCAGTCGCTTTATGGTCGCCGGTGATCATCACGGGTTTGATACCCGCGCGCCTGCATTTTTCTACAGCGTCGCGTGCGGTGGGGCGGGGCGGGTCGATCATTCCGGCCAAGCCTACAAATACAAGCCCGCTCTCATATGGCGTGCGGTCACCGGATTTGGCAAGCGCCTCAACCGTACCGGTGGCAAATGCGAGCACGCGCAGCGCGGAATTCGCCATCTCGTTGGCGGAAGCCTGAAGCTTTTCCCGGTCTGCGTCCGTGATTGGGCGGGACTGGCCGTTTTCAAGAATTTGGGTACATAGCACCAAAACCTCGTCCAGGCCGCCTTTGGTGAAGGTAACATAGCCGCCGCCCTGCTTGTGCACGGTCGTCATCCGCTTTACATCACTGTCAAAAGGCAATTCATCCATCCGCGGCAGCGTTTGCTCCATCTGAGCCTTATCAAAGCCGCGCAGCTTGGCGTAATCCAGCAGCGCCGTTTCGGTCGGATCGCCGGTGAAGATTTCCTCCCCCTGCTCGTTTGTGCTGGGCTGGCCGTCGTTGCAAAGCACAAGAACATTCGCGAAGGTTTCGGAAAGCTTGCTGTCAGCCACATCCTGGACTGCGAACGGTTCGCTGGTCGCGACGACGGTCATGCGGTTCATGGTGAGCGTGCCAGTCTTATCCGAGCAGATGACCGTCGCACTGCCAAGGGTTTCAACCGCGGGCAACCGGCGTATAATAGCGTTTTGTGCGATCATCTGCTGGACGCCGATGGCGAGCACAATCGTCACAATCGCGAGCAAACCCTCGGGAATGGCGGCAACCGCCAGGCTGATAGCCGTCATAAACATATCGCCCGCATCGTTGCCGTAGAGTACGCCAACCAAAAATACCAGCGCGCAAACGCCTACGCACAGAATTGCGAGCTTTTTGCCAAGCTCGGCCATGCGGCGCTGTAGCGGTGTTTCCACGCCTTCTTCGGAACTGAGCATTCCCGCGATAGCGCCGAGCTGGGTGTTCATACCCGTTTCGGTCACAATCCCCTCACCGCGTCCATAGGTGACAAGACTGCCGGAAAACACGAGGTTATGACGGTCCCCGATGGGGACGTCCTCGTCCCCGACTGCCGTGATAGCCTCCGGCTGTTTCTCGACCGGTTCGCTTTCGCCGGTAAGGGCGCTTTCATCCACCTTAAGGTTGGCGGAAAGCGTCACGCGCATATCGGCGGACACATAATCGCCCGCCTCCAAAAGCACAACGTCGCCAGGCGCAAGCTCGGCGGCGGGTACGCTGACAACCGCCCCATCCCTACGCACCTTCGCATGCGGCGAGGACATTTTTTTGAGGGCCTCAAGCGATTTTTCCGCACGGTTTTCCTGAATAACGCCTAGCAACGCGTTTAAAAGCACAACAAACAGAATAATCGCCGCGTCCACCCATTCCTTAAGCAACACGCCGGAAATCAATGCCGCAACGACAAGCACGATTACCATGACGTCTTTGAACTGCTCAAGGTACATCTGCCATATGCTCTTTTTCTTGCCCTGCTTAAGCTCGTTTCTGCCGTGCTCCTCAAGCCGCCGGGCAGCCTCCTGCGTGCTCAGGCCCCTTTGAACGTCCGTTTTCAGCTCGGAGGCCGTACGCTCCACGTCCTGCCTGAACCAATCCATCGTTCCATCGTCCTTTCTTCCTGACTAAACTGGGAAAACATCCCGTAAGCAGACCATAACACAAAAAAACGGAAAGATAAGGTCTTTCCGTTTGAATGATACCCAATACCGGACTCAATCATACGATCATCCGTCTCAAGTGCAAAAATCAACTTCCCATGGGATAAAACAGGCCGGACCAATAGATTTGTCCTGAAAAACCCTCAAACTGACTGCCGGAGAGGAAGAAGCAAACGCTTCGCATGCGTTCGTCACAGCAAAGGGTATTAACCATGGCGTAGGCAAGCAGGCGGTCGCGTTGACCGTCCAGGCCCTCGCCGACCGCTTTGAAGGCGGGCGCGAAGTTGACCAGTAACGTATTTCCTGACAGAGCGAGCCCCAGCACGTCGGCGTCCAAAATGGCTTCCTCGGGCATAATGCCGGTCAGATTTTGAACGCTGTCATAGCTTTTGGGTCCTTTGGCCAGCTCCACCAGCAGCGAACGGGGATTGTTGCAGCGGTAATAGGGCACGGGTCGTTCGGTTCTGACGAGCTTTTGCCCGGCATGGTCCGCGAAAAACAGCGTGCAGTAATCATACAACAGAGGGGCGAAGTCCGCCCGCCGCTGAACGCTTTGCTCAAATGTCACGGTGCTTTGAAAATCCTCCGTGAGCAGGAGCGTGCTGACGGGCTCGCCGCCGATCGTCACCTGAACGCCCGCGATGCTGGGAAAATAGGTACACAGCGTATAGCACAGGGACGCCATGCTCTGGGCGCGCGTAAGGCCGTAGGTTTCCAGCATATCGTCCAGGTTATGGGCAAAATGGAGCGTGACGATCTGCCCGCCGCTTGCCTCCGAATAGGCAAGCGCTGGAAGGGCGGTTAAAAGGTCGGCCAGAAGGGGAAGGGCGGGAGAATCAATATTCTGCTGCGGGCCGGAAGCCAGCTCTTGAAGCAGCACCGTCACCATGTCCGAAAAAACCTGGCTGTTAAACGAGCAAGCGCGCACCTCGCTGACCAGGCCAGGCGAGCCGGAAAGCGGGAAATACAGCGTAACGCTTGCGGAAAGCGTCTTTTCCGCGGCGTTCTCATTCGCCTCCACGCGGCGGGAAAGAAGCTGCTCATAGACCGTGCCGGGGTCCTGGGCAACATTCCGCCCAAGCGTACCCATGGGAAGCGTATTCGCAATATCTAAACCCACGGGACGGTCTGCCACAAGCACGTTGACATAATTGATTTCCGGCAGCTCCGTCAGCGTATTGGCAATCGCCTGACAGGCGGTATAGAGGAATCTTCGATCCAGCTGCAATGCGGAGGCGGCCAGGTTGACGGTTGCCACGTCGCGGCTGACCTCTACGGGATTGGCTCCGGAGAGCGAGAGCTTGACGTTTCCGCCGACAGGGCTGGCCATCCCATCGCCTGGATGGCTGAGAAGCGCGCGCACAAGGCTTTCGGCATGCGGACGGGCGGCGGAAAAAGAAACCTGCGCGGTGAGCGCGCTAAGCCGCGTGCCGTCGTGCCTCGGAAGGTACAGCGTCGCGTCGGAGGTGTATTCAAGGGCGGCGTCTCCAATGGGCGCTACAAAGCTAAGGGAGGCCGGCGGAAGCGTCAGTGTGGGGGCGGTAGGCGCGAGCGGCACGCCGCCGCTGGAGCACGCGCAGAGCGCAATGCTAACCACGACCAGAAGCAGCGCAAACGTAATGTGTTTCCGGTTCATAGAGATCCCGCTCCTTTCCTCCTAGCGCATCATCATGTCTTGCAGCGTTGTATAGGCAACCTTCCAAAGTCCGTTTTCACGCACAAGATGCAGCGGATAAGCGGGAATCTCGCCGGCGATTCCGTCCTTGTGCATGGACAGCGAAACCGTCACCACGGCGCGTTGGCCGTCCAGGGAAACGCTTCCTCCCGTCAACGCATATCCGCTCAAAGATGGGCACGGGTCCAGCTCCTTCAAGAAGTTTTCATACACAGGCCGTGGAGAGTCCGCGTTCCGTGCGGACGTATAGTCAAACAGCGTTTCAAAATTGCGACGCTGCCAGGCGTCCAGGATACACCGCGCTGTATTTTGCGGAGTAAGCAGCACCGACTCATCCCGAAGCTGCGGATCGCTTGGGCCGGACTGGCCGGAAAGAAAATAGCTGTTATCAAGCCGGAGACTGGTCTGAGCGGCGTCGCCGCTGGAAACCAATATTTGCACACCCGTATAGTGAAATGTTTCGGTGATGGATGCGACGATGCTTTGAATCGCGAGCCTGCGCAGGAGCGGAGCCTCCTCGGCCCATTCCGCGCGGCCTTTCCAGTCCTCTGGGATTTCATTGTTGCTGATTAAGGCTTCGTTAAAGGTAACAAAAAGCATGTCCCCGCTGACAGCGACGCTCTCCACCTGAACGGCTTCAGGGAAAAGGCGGTTTAGTTCGATGTGTCTCGCCGCAGGCCCCTCCAGCAGGGCGCGAATAAGGGCGAATTCGCCGCTTTCGTCCCGCCTGACGGTGAGCGTGCGGCTTTCGGCGGCCAGCATCGGCTGGTCCATATAGCGAAAATACAGCGTGGCTTCCAGCTCGTCGGCGTTGCTTTCGGAGGCTGACGCGGCATGCAATTCCATTGAAAGGCCGGGCACCGGCGTTGCTTCCGCCTTCTCAAGCGGATTTCCGGCAGCGGTGCAGCCATATAGAAATAGAGGGAGAATAAGAAGGAGAACAAGAAACAATGCGCGCTTTGTAATGGTCTGTTCCTCCTTCCTTAACCCTGATGGATTGGCAGCTCGACGGTGAAGGTCGCGCCGTGGCCTTCTTCGCTGTCCACCGATACGTTGCCGCCATGCATCAGCACCATCTGGTGCACGATGCTAAGCCCCAGGCCCGTACCGCCCGTATCGCGGCTGCGCGCCTTGTCAACGCGGTAAAACCGGTCAAAGATGTGCGCCTGATCCTCCTTGGGAATGCCCGGGCCGTTATCCGTGACGGTTAGGATCGCGTCGCGCCCTGAACGGATAAGCCGGACGCGCACGGACCCGCCCTCCTGCGTATATTTCAAGGCGTTATCCATCAGGTTGTAGACCACCTGCGTAAGCTTTGCGCAGTCGGCGTACATCTCGCAGCGGTCGTTGAGCTGCAGCTTGATTTCCTGATTGCGCTTGGAGGCGACCAAGCTCAGGCGGTGGGCTGTATCCGTGACGATCTGCGCAAGGCTGAAGGTGGTGCGGTTTAACCGCATAGTCTTGGAATCCATGCTGACCAGGGTCAGCAGATCGCCGATGATGAGGTTGAGCCGGTCGATTTCCTTGTTGATATCGGTTAGAAACTCGGTGCGCACCTCTGTTTCCATTTCAGGCTGATAGATAATGCTTTCCAGCAGAATTTTCATTGTAGCCAGCGGGGTTTTCAGCTCGTGGCTGGCGTTGGATACGAACTGGTTTCGGCTTTTATCCAGCAGCTCCAGCTTCTCGGACATCGCGTTAAACGTTTCCGAAAGACGACGTAGCTCGCCGCTGCCGCGTACAGGCACGCGGACGGATAGATCGCCGCGTCCCATTCGCTGAATGCTGCGGGTGAGCGAGGCGATCGGCCGGGTGATCACGCGGGAAAAAACCATGGCGATCACCAGCGCTACGGCGGCGGCAATCAGAAAATAAAAAACCATTTGATCCTGAAGGGTAAAAAGTCGGCGCATCATATTCTGAATAGGGGAGGAAAAAAGAAGCACACCAATGGTTTTTCCGCCCGATGTAAGCGCGGAAGTACAGTATCCAACCCACTGGGCGTTTTGATCATATGGCCGCAAAAAGCGGAGCACGCTATAGGCTTTGCTTCCGCCTTCAAGCTTATGCACGCCGTAGTCGGCGGTTTTGCCCATGGAGAGAATACTGGCAACTTCCGGAAGCTCCATGCGCGAGCCGTTTAGCTCTGAAAAGCTGTCGGCCTGAACCTTGCCGCTGGTATCCAACACCATCAGCCTGCCGCCCAGCTCGCGCCCCGCCGATTCCAGACGCGCCTGCAGCGCGCTCAACTGCGCCGAGGCATACAGGGGAGAAAGCTCGGCTGTAAGCTTATCGGTGCTGGCACGGTCCTGCTGCATGCGGTCGTCAAACAAATAATCGCCCACCAGCCCGATGAGCGAGGTGGCTACGGCATAGTAGCTTACTCCCACAATGAGCAGGAAGGCGAGAAGAATTTTCCAGCGTATGGAAGTAAAGGGATTATTAATCCTTATCGGTGAAATAGTAGCCCACTCCCCACTTGGTGAAGATAAACTCCGGCTGGGCGGGATTGCGCTCAATTTTCTCGCGCAGCCGGCGAATGTGCACGTCCACGGTTCGCGCGTCGCCGGTATAATCATACTTCCATACGGTTTCCAGGAGCGACTCGCGGCTGAATACCTTGCCGCGGTTGTTGACAAAAACCTGTAGCAAATCAAACTCCTTGGCAGTGAGGCGAACCTCCTTGCCGCCGAGCGTGACGGAACGGTTGATGGCGTTAATCTCCATATCATGGACGCGGACTACCTTACGGGTCTCGCTCTGCGCGCTGCCGGTAGCGCGGCGCATGATGGTCTTAATACGGGCCTTGACCTCCAGAATGTTAAAGGGTTTGGTCATATAATCATCCGCACCGTATTCAAGCCCCAGGATTTTATCAATCTGCTCGCCCTTAGCGGTCAGCATGATAATAGGCACGTTGCTATGCTCGCGGATACGCTGGCAAACGGTGATGCCGTCTACCTTGGGAAGCATCACGTCCAACAAAATAAAATCATAATGCCCGGCAAAAAACTTGGAAAGGGCCTCCTCGCCGTCGGCGGCGGAATCCGTTTCGAAGCCTTCCTGCTCAAGCGTATATTTCAAACCCTTTACGATCAACGGTTCATCGTCCACCAGCAGAATGCGCTTTGCCATTGGCTTCTCCCCTTCTTACATTAAGGCGTCCGCGCAATGCGCAAACGCCGAAATTTCATACGATAATTACATTGTAAGGCTAAATATGAAAAAAATCAAGGCCTTATGAAACAAAAAGTTCATATTCTATGGACAAAAAATGGGTTCTGGCGAAAAAGAATAGAAGGATGAGGGAAAAGCTCCCACATCCTTTTGTAAAGCAATCGTTACAGATTATCCAACGCGGTTTGAACCATGTCCCTCGTCGCGTAATTGAGGGGAGAAAAGCGCCCTTCCAGCGCGCGCTCCAGCTTTTCGCGGGCGCCGTCGCGGTTTCCGGCCTCAATATCGTACTGCGCAAGGAAATACAGCGTGTCGATCTGCGTTGGTTTGATAGCGATAGCTTTGTCAAAAAATTCCTTTGCCTTCGCTTTTTCATGGCCTAAGCGGTAATATGTCTGGGCGAGGTTGTCCAAAGTGATGCTGTCCTCATCGTCGTACTCGTAGGCCTCGGTGTTGTAGGCGAGCGCCTTCTCATAATCACCGGCTTCAATATAAAGGTAGCCGAGCGTTTCATACACAAGGCCGCTGGGCTGCTTTTGGTGCTGGCGCTCCAAAAGTTCGATTCCCTTTTCCAGCTCGCCCATCTTGTACACGCAGGAAGCATAGTTGACAAAAAGTTGGCGGCGGCTGTCATCCGTCATCGGATATTTCTGCATTTTAACAAGCAGGTCACGCGCCTCCTGAAACTTGCTGGAGCGGATCAGCAAAACGGAATAGCTCAGGAGATAGCGCGCGTCCTGAAGACCCTCGCTCACAGCCTCCTGATAAAGCTGCATCGCGCCCTCAACGTCGCCCTTGCCAAGCTTGGCCGCAGCGTTGCGCGCTTTCATCGTCGTCATGATTCCCATTGGGGTGTTCCTCCCTTAAAGCGAATTGAATGCTCACGGCGCGCTGGAAAGCTTGCGCCGTAAGCGCGCATAACGGTATTGTAACGCAATTTGACGCTCTTGTACAGCCTCGGAGCGAAAAAGGCCCGGCTCCGAAAGCAAAAGAAGGGCTTGGCGCGTATAATGCAGCGCCTGCTCCGGGTCGCGGCGCTGGTGCTCGTAAAGCTTTGCGAGCGCCTCGTAGGCGAAAACGGCGTCCTCCCCGCGCCTGATCATGGCTTGGTAAAGCTTGATGGCGGCTTCTGTATTTCCCTGCCGCTTCTGAGATATGGCCAGCGCGCGGTAAGCCTCAGCGCGCGTCTGGCCATGGGCGCAGAGGCGGTAGCACTTGGCTGCCCGCGCCGTGTCGCCCCGCTTTTCCATTGCCCGGGCGAGCGACAACAGGTCCATCGCCTCGGCAATATCTTCCGGTCTGTCCACCTGTCTTAATAAAAAACAAAACAGCTGGGCAAGGCTTACGATATCCTGCTTATTGTGCGCGAGAACGCGTTCAAGCGGCGAAAAATCGCCGTCCTTTAAATATTGAAAATAGGTTTGCGGCACCAGCGCGCCCGGCAGGTCGTCCTCGCGGGTCACGTTCAGCAGCTGTTCCTCAAGGTTTGAAAGCGTACATTGCCGCAGCCGGAGCTTCCACAGCCTGCGCGCGGGATACAAAACGTCCGCGTGTACCTCGGGAAAGCAGTCGTCCTTCATACGGTTCATCAGAAAGCGGCTTTTGAGCAGCGGCACGTCGAAGGTGCGGCCATTGAAGGTGCATAGCACGGAGAAACGGCGCATCAACGAGGCGAGCGCGCGCAGCAGCTCTGCCTCTTCGGAATAGTCGTGCATCAAAAACTGCTCCACCACAAGGCCATGCTGCGTAAAATACCCGATGCCCACCTCAAAGGCCACCGTGCCGACGCCTCCGGAAAGGCCCGTCGTTTCCGTATCCAGAAACAAAACGTCCTCAGGCGCGACGCGGCTGGGGAATTCACAGCCAAAAACGGATTCCAGCACCTTTTGCGTGGCGTGGCGGCGGTCGCAGAAAGTAGACAGGGGAAACACCGCCTGCGAGCGGTAACAGCCGGAACTTGTTGCCGCAGGCGCGGCGACTGTACCGGGCTTCTTGGGCAGCGCGTCCAGCATGCGCAGTTTACCAAGCAGATCAGCCATCAGCCAAGCAGCTCCTTCAAAATGGCGCGGGCGTTTTTCTTGCCGTCCTCACCGATTTCCGTGACAGGCCCGGCGCAGCTGGGACAGCCGCATGCGCAGCCGCAGCCCTCGACAATTTGAAGCGCGTGCTCAAGGAGCAGCTCCTGCATTTGATAGGCTTTCTCACTCAGGCCCACGCCGCCAGGGAAACAGTCGTACAGGAAAATGGTCGGCTTGTCCGTAATGGGGGCTTTGACCTGATAAACCACCGTTACGTCGCGTGGGGAACACATCAGGTACAGCGGCGCTACAATAGAAAGGAGATTGGAGACAGCCAGCAGCGCGCCCTGAAGATCATCGTTTGTATACCGCCTTGCGATGCTATCGGGAACCGTCCACCACATGCCTACGGTATGCAGATCGGTCTGCGGCAGCCGAACCTCGCCAAAACCAAGGTTTTCATGCGTATCCAGCTTGATTTTTTTAAACATCTTGACGATGCTGCTGACCCGAAGCTCGCCAAGCGTCAGCCCGACTCCGCCAGGCAGCGACTTTTCCTCCAGCTCGTCCAGAATATGGAGGCTCACGTTCAGGTCCGCGTCCGTATAATAGTCCACGTCCACGGCGCGGATATAGGCCTTGCATGCGTCATAATCCAGCTTTTCTACCTGATACTGGCGCGCCTCGTGCATGTAGATGGCGTTCTCGTGAAGCAGCATGGGGACGGTATAGCGGTCCATTTCGCCGATCACGCGGTGATGAGCGGGGTTGGTGATATCGATGATGACGTAATTTTCCGTCTTGGCGCTGCGCAGGCTGATTTCCCCCGAGGGCAGCTCCTCTTCCATCCAGTAGTACCTGCCGTCCAGATGGCGCAAAATGTGGTTTTCCGTCAGGTATTCCAAAAACTGCGCCGTATCCGCGACGTTTCCAAAACTTTCACCATCCTCAAATGGAAGCTCGTAGGCCGAACACTTGATATGGGAGAGCAGCACGTAGAGGTTGTTGGGTTGTACAAGGGCATTTTCGGGAGATGCGTTGAAGAAGTATTCCGGATGTTCGATGATGTACTGATCAATCGCCGCGGAGGACGCCACCAAAATGGTGAGCGCGGTATCCTTGCGCCGCCCGGCACGCCCCGCCTGCTGCCATGTGCTGGCGATGGTGCCCGGATAGCCGCAAAGCACGCACGCCGACAGGGAGCCGATATCGATACCGAGTTCAAGCGCGTTGGTAGAGACAACCATATCGATCTCTCCCGCGCGCAAGCCCCGTTCGATTTCTCGGCGCTCCGTGGGCAGATAGCCGCCGCGGTAACCGCGCACACGGCCTGAAAAGCCATAGGGATCTCTAACGCACTCCTTCATGTATTTGGTGAGCACCTCCACCTGAAGGCGGCTTCTGGCAAATACGATGGTTGGAACGGCGTTGCGCAGCAGTTCTTCCGCGATGCGGCGGGTTTCATTTACCACGCCCCTCCGGATACCCAGCTGGCGGTTGACCACGGGCGGATTGTAGAACACAAAATGCCGTTCGCCCATCGGCGCGCCGTTCTCCGTAACAGCCGCGATTTTACGGCCGGTCAACAGCTCTGAAAGCTCCACTGGATTGGCGATGGTGGCGGAGCACAAAATAAAGCGCGGGGAGCTTCCATAAAAAGCGCATAGCCGAAGCAACCTGCGAAGCACGTTTGCCAGATGGCTGCCAAATACGCCGCGGTAGGTATGAATTTCGTCGATGACGATGTATTCCAGGTTTTCAAACAGCTTGACCCACTTGGTATGGTGGGGGAGAATGTTGGCATGCAGCATATCCGGGTTGGTCACGACGATATGCCCGGCCTGACGGATGGCCTTACGCGCCGCACCCTGCGTATCGCCGTCGTAGGTATAGGCCTTGATGTCCACGTTTAAAGCCTCGATCATACCGTACAGGCCGCTGACCTGGTCGGCGGAAAGCGCCTTGGTAGGAAAAAGGTACAGGGCCCGCGCGTCGTTGTTCTCCAAAATGGAGGATACAACCGGCAGGTTGTAGCACAGGGTTTTGCCGCTGGCCGTGGGGGTGACAACCACAAAATCGCGCTTTTCACGCGCCAGGCGAAAGCTTTCCGCCTGATGGGTATACAGTCGGTGAATGCCGCGGGCATGAAGAACCTTCTGCAGACGGCAGTCCATTTCAGCGGGCAGGTCGGCGTATCTTCCTTCCGTGGCGGGCAGCGTGCGCCATTGGGTAACACAGGACATAAAATCCGGGGTAGCTTTGAGCCGTTGGACAAGCTGGTCAAGATTCATGCGCATGCCTCGCTTTATCGTGTGTTGAAGCCGGGTGCGTCAGTTTAGACGATTACGCCCAAATGGCGAACGTGTGTACGGCAATTCTATTATAGCAGGAGAGAAGGGGAGGGGCAAGGGGGAGATTTTCCATGCGGGAAAAGCAAGAATGCGCCGCGTATCAAGCCTGCGGCGCATCCAGATAAAATTTAGTTTTTACACAGGGCGAGGAAGCCGTCCGTCATCTCAACGCTGCCGTCTGGAAGCGTCCACATGCCTTCGGCGCCTCCGATGCGCTCTATCAGGCGGCGGCTGTCCGCATATGGCAGCAGAAAAGCGGTAGTGGACAGGAAATCCGCCAGTCCGGAATCGGGATGCACGATTGTGACGGCGCGCACATACTCGGCGGGATAAAGCGTCGTTGGGTCGATCAGGTGATGGTAGCGCTTGCCATCCAAAACGTAATAGCGCTGGTAATCGCCGCTGGTGACCACCGAAAGGCCGGAAACATAGATCTTTTCCCTTGTGCTGACACCGTCCAGATCCTCGATGGCGATGGTCCAACTGTCACGGCCGTCCTTTGGCGGAGCGCCGCACACCACGTTGCCGCCCGCGTTAAGCAGAAAAGAGTCCAGACCTTGTTCGGCGAGCGTCTGCGCGACGAGCTGCGCGGCATACCCCTTGGCAACAGCACCCAGATCAAGCAAGATCACCGGGTCGGCGTAGAATACGGTTAGCGCGTTCGGATCAATGATGACTTGATCATAATCCATGTGCTGAGCCGCCTGCTCAAGCAGGACCTGATCGGGCAGGACGGTTCCGTCTTCCCGGGCGTCATGCCACAAGCCAAGCACACCGCCCATCGCCGGATCAAGCGCGGTTCCGTACTCAGCACGCCACGCCTTGATCAGCTGTAGCAGATCGATCAGCTCCGGTTCCGCCCGCGCGGGTTCCTTTCCGGCATTTTCGTTTAGATAATTCAGGTTATAAACGCCGTCGTAAGCGTGGTACAGATCGAAGACGCGGTGGTAGCGGGTCATTTCGCTTTCCACAAGGGCCGCGTAGGCGTCAAATTCAGCCTGATCTTTTGCATAGGCGGTCAGGGTAACGACCGTATCGAAGGTGTTAAAAAAATAATAACGGTATTTTTCATAGGCCGGCTCAGCAAGGCCGGCGCAGGCCGGCAACCAGATACACAGAAGCAAAAGAGACATCCAGCGTTTCATCAATGATCACCCAATAAGCCTATTCATCAAAAAAGGGGCTTGTCCTCCGGAAAGGACAGCCCCCGATGAACAGACGAAATTACTTGGCGTTAGCGGCGGCCTTCGTCAGAGCGGCGAAAAAATCGTCAACATGGATGGTGCAGCCGGCCTTGGCGTCGGCGTCGGCTTCGAAGCCGGCAGCGGCTTCCTCAGCGGTCTTGCCGATGCAGTAGTTCTGCAGAACCTCAACCTGCTCGTTGAGCTCCTTGCCAATGGGGCTGGCGGCGCGCATAGCGTAATCGTCGCCCTTTTCCACCTTGGTGCGCAGATCGGCCTCGGCGGTATCAGCGATTTCGCCGGCGGCGGTCACGCCAACCTTGGGGGACTGCATCACGTCGAACTGGATGGACACGATCTTGCCATCGGCGTCCAGCGTAACGGCGCAGGCGGTGGTGGAGATCTGAATGGTACCGTCCTTCTCAGTGGTGGCGGAAGTGCTGGAGATAGAGGTGACCATGCCCAGACCCATGGTATCGGCCATAGCCGCGCCCATGGTCATGCAAAGCGTAAGAACCAGAAGGGTAGCGATGAGTTTTTTCATTTGTCTAGAACCTCCCAATCATTTTATGCGGAATTATACCGCTTGTTAAATATTATACTTGGTATACGCATAAAAGTCAAAACCATTTTATTCGTATTTCCGGGAGTGCTCCCGGAGCCTTGTTCAGAGGTATCTATGGGCAGGAGGATATTTACTGCGCCGCGATACTGTTGCTGATCTTCTCAATAGCGGAAAGCACGGCATTGGTGGTGATGGTCGCGCCGGAGATGCCGTCGATATCGCCCTGCGAAAGGGGGAGCGACTTGCCGACAAACTGGCTTTGGAAGGAGTCCTCCAGGGCTTTTTCACCGTAATACTCGGTTTCGTTGAAGCGGTTGTCGCCAATGGCGATTTCCTTAATGGTGGAGCCGTCCAGTACCAGCTTCACGGCGACCGGACCGGCAAAGCCCTGCGCGGCCGCGCGCCACGCGCCGTCGTCGCCAAGGGTGGCGGGGTCGGGGGTGGACTGGGGCGCTTCGCCGCCGGCCGCTTGATGAATCTTCTCAATAGCGGAAAGCACGGCATTGGTGGTGATGGTCGCGCCGGAGATGCCGTCGATATCGCCCTGCGAAAGGGGGAGCGACTTGCCGACGAACTGGCTTTGGAAGGAGTCCTCCAGGGCTTTTTCACCGTAATACTCGGTTTCGTTGAAGCGGTTGTCGCCAATGGCGATTTCCTTAATGGTGGAGCCGTCCAGCACCAGCTTCACGGCGACCGGACCGGCAAAGCCCTGCGCGGCCGCGCGCCACGCGCCGTCGTCGCCAAGGGTGGCGGCGTCGGGGTCGGATGCGCTTCCCGAAGCGGAGGCTTCATTGGTTTCAGCGGGAACAGGGGTGGAAAGGGGCTGCGGCTCGTCGGGCACATCGTCGCTCGCCGCCTGATAAATCGCGTCAATAGCGGACAACACCGCATTGGTGGTGATGGTCGCGCCGGAAATACCGTCGATATCGTCCGTGGTCAGCGGCAGGCTTTTGCCGATAAACTGCTTCTGGAAGGAGGACTCCAAAGCCTTATCGCCAAAATATTCTGTCTCGTTGAATTCGCGGTCGCCAATGGCAATTTCGGAAATCGTCAGATCGTTAAGCACCAGTTTAACCGCGACGGGGCCGCCAAAGCCCTGCGCCGAGGCGCGCCACGCGCCGTCCTCGTACAGGCTGGCCGAAACGCCGCTCTCCTCCTTCGCGGGAACCTCACCGTTCGTCAACTGTGCATAGACCGTATTGATCGCCTTGACCACGGCGGTTGAAGTCACCGTCGCGCCGCTGATGGCGTCGATATCGGAAAGCTCCAGCGGCGGTTTCATGCCGATAAACTGGCTCTGGAAGGAATCCTCAAGCGCCTTTAGGCCGTAGTTCTCGGTTTCGTTAAAAAATGCGTCGCCAATAACAATGGAGGAAATGGCGCCGTCGCCGTCCAGCTCCAGCGTAACGGCAACCGGGCCGGCAAAGCCCTGGGCGCTGGCGGTATTGAGCGAACCGCCGCCGCTCAGGTCCGCGATATACTTGCCGGCAAGGTTGATGCCGCCGTTGACGGCCGCCGAGGTACGCGTCGCGCCCGCGATGGCGTCGATTGTATCATCGCCCTTGGGCTCGTTGCTCTTGACAAGCTTCAGCGGCACCTTTTTGCCGATATATTGGCCTGTGAAGGCTTCCTCCTTGGCAAGCGCGCCAAGGCCGGGCGTTTCGCTGAAATTTTCGCCGCCCACGTTGACGCCCGTAATGACGCCGTCGTCATCCAGGCCGAGCGTTACAACGACGTCCCCGCCATAGCCGGTAACGGTGGTTTGTATTACATAACCCATTGGATTGCCATCCGCGTCCAGCGCCTCGTAGCAACTGTCCATCCCGCTGTCCTCACTGAGATCCACCTCGGCAAAGGCGGCGGCCGTATCAATCAGAGCAGTGCGGGTTTTTTCCGCAGCCTGAACCTTGTTTTCCTGAATGGGGCCAACCGTCATCTGGTTGGTAAAGGCCAGAAACAGCGCGGCGATCAAGCAGATCGCAATCAACAGACCTAATTCTCGCAGGGCTTTTTTGCTCATGATGGGTTCTCCTCCTTGATATATACTCATTTGTGAGTTGTTTTTCGATACCATCCGCGCGCGATGAGCTTTTCTTTTAGCTGCGCGTCGTTATGGGCCAGGCCGACGATCATTCCCTGGGCGGCGACGCCTGTCAGAACGCCCGCGATGGCCCCTGCTGCCAACAGGTAGGGAAGCACTGTCAGCATCACCCAGCTGCCAAGCAATACGCGGGAGGCGACCATCTGCCCAAGCATATGCAAAACAGCGCCGCAGATGGACACGCCGCATACGCCGATGCCCTTCCAGCGGCTGATCAGCAGCATGGCGGAAACACTCAGGATTCCGCCGAAGAGGGCATAGACCAACCCCGTAAAATTACCGAAAAGAAGAGCGCTTAACAGTACCTTCAGGAGCATCAGCAGAAAGGCCGGACCAGCGCCCTCAATGCACGCGATATAGACCAGAACCGTATTGGGAAGTCCAAGCTTGATGCCGGGCACAGACGGAACCAGCACAAACTGGCGCTCAATAAAGCCCAAAACCAGCATGACGGTTGTAAGAAGCCCATAGCGGGCGAGTTGGCTTGCTTTCATCTCGTCACCTGTCCGGCGCGTCCCGCGCCGCGTCGTCCGCCGGCAAAAGGCTGCATACCAGTCGATGGGGAAGACAGATGATATCGCCGCCCAATGCGCGTTCCAGATAATTCTCCGTGCTTACCCGCCCCTGCTGGACACAAAGCTGATCGCGGCAGGTGGCGCTTTCCATATACATCCCGTCCTCCTCAACCACCAGCACGTTGGATTCACCGTCGCCGCAATCAATTAAGACGGCTTGCCGGCTTCCCAGGTGAACACGGGCGTATTCGCGCCCATCCAGCGTAATGAGCACCTCGGCACCGGGCGCGGGGCGCAAGAGGGGCGTCAACAAAAAGGCTGCCAGCGCCACAACCAACACGCCGATCAGCAAAAAAACGTCTTTTCGTCTTATCGCAAACACCCTCCTTTTTCTATGTTTTTTCGAATTATTATAACATGAACGGACAAATAAGCAATAGGGAAAAGACAACCAAAGAGAAAGAGCGCCGCATTTGCTGCGTCGGCGAAATATCACTTGACATACCAGATCAAAGCATCGTAAGATAATGATGAATCACCGCAAAACACAGGGAGGGGTTTACGATGGCAAAGGTTCAAGCCTATGTCCGCGTCTACAATACGCTTAAAAAACAAATTCTTGAAGGCGAGTACGGAGTTGGCTCTCTGCTGCCGACCGAGTCCGAGCTGGAGAGAATTTTTGGCGTCAGCCGTACAACCATTCGCAAGGCGGTCGAAATTCTGTCTCGCGAGGGCTTTTTGGAGGCAAGACAGGGACGGGGTACGGAAGTGCTGGACTATCGTACCAGTCAAAATCTGAACGTTGTTACATCCACTTCTGAAACCCTGGAAAGAAAAGGGTATAAGGTTACTACAAAAGGAATGTTTATTGACCGTGTAAAAGCGCGCGAGGAACTGTCGCGTGAGCTGGAGGTCGCGGAGGGAAGCGAGCTGGTGCGCATTCAGCGGATACAGCTTGCCGACGGCGTGCCTATCGCCATCATGAAAAACTATCTCAAGCCGACGGTTGTGCCGGGGATCGAGGGGCATAGCCACGAGTTCACCAGGCTGTACGACTTCTTGGAAAGCTATTACGGCGTTACGATCGACGCGGCGAAGGACCGTATTACCGCCAGAAACGCAACCTTTGAGGAGGCGCAAATGCTGGATGTGCCGGTAGGGACGGCGCTGGTATACCTGTCGAGAATCTGCTATCAGGATGGGGAAGCGGTGGATGTGGACCATGTGAGTATGATTGGCGGCAGATATGAGTTTGAGATCATGATGAATGGGCGTTATCGCCGTCCCTGAATTTGCGGCAACAATGATATAAAAGGCATATTTTGATTCATTTCAGCTGTCGGTTGGGGGCTGAAATGTTTTTTATCGTAAAAATAAAACCAAAAACGACAATTTTACTATTGACATAAAAAGATAATGATGTTATTATCAATATACACTCCGAGAAAGGAAAGCTAAAGATGAATAACATCAAGTTATTGAATACAATCGCCCGCCGCGTGGACATCAGCGGCGTCCGCACGGATGTAACGCTTGGGGAGTTGGATCAAATTGTTTTGGCGGCAAGGCATTACCGTTTTGTCTGCGCATTTGCCATGCCCTGCTTTACGCGCAGGCTCGCGCAAATGTTATCGGACTGCCCGGATATTTTGGTGGGCGGCACAGTTGGTTTTCCCAGCGGCGCGGACACTACCTTCTGCAAGGTTGCCAACGCAAAAGAACAATTGGCGGCCGGTGCGGATGAGTTGGATATGGTCGTCAACGTCGGCGCTCTGAAAAGCGGATTATATCATGATGTTTATGAGGATATTCATGCGGTGGTAAACGCTGCAGAGGGAAAACCGACCAAATGCATCCTCGAAACCGCCTACCTTACGGACGATGAAATTCAAAGGGGAGCGGAACTGGCGGTTGAGGCTGGTGTAAAATACGTAAAAACCGGTACGGGTTGGGCTGGAAAGCCAACCACGGTTGAAACCATCCGCCTCATCAAAAGCGCCATCGGCGACAGCGCGCTTATCAAGGCGGCGGGCGGCATACGCACGCTGGATACGATGCTTGAGATGATCGACGCGGGTTGCGCGCGCTTTGGAATCGGTCTGCGCAGCATTATTGCCATCATGAAGGAAGTTGACCGGCGCCTTGGCCGTCAGGACGCGTTTTCTCTGGAAGCGTCAGGCGGCGGCTTTTATTGACGCCGTCCTTGAAATAGCGGCGGGATTGTTACAAAGCGGTCGGGAAATGGCCGCGTAAAGCCCTTAACCACGAAACTGAAGCGTCGGTACCAGCGCTTTAGCAATAAATTACAGGAAAGAAGGATCAGCACCATGAAAAAAATCACCGCCCTGTTCATCGCTGTGGCAATGTTGGTCGGCATGTTCGCGTTCTGCGCGACCGCTGTCGCGGAAGACGGATTCTACGCCGTGTCCCTCGGCTGGGCCGAGAACGCCTCCGGCCAGCGCCAAAAGACGGGTTTCATCGAATCCTTTGAAAAGTATGGAATCACCGATTACTCCATTGTAGACGCCAACTATGATCCGGTCCGCCAGACCGAGCAGATCCGCGCCTTTATCGCAAAAAACCCCAAGGCGCTGTTCATCACCCCCAGCGACCCGACCGGTATTGCAGAAGCCGTTAAGGAAGCCTGTGACGCGGGTATCCCCGTTTACCTGAGCGACGGCTTTGTCAGCGGCGCGGACGCGGTGAGCACCGTACTGTTTGATAACTACGCCTGCGGCAAGACGACCATGACCTACCTGCTTGACAAGCTTCAGGAAAAGTACGGCACCACCGATACCATCAAGATCGGCATGATCATGCTGCCCTCCAATGAAAGCTGGCATCAGCGCGATCTGGGCGCACTGGATGTGCTGGCGGAAGAGAAATATTCAAACATCGAGGTTGTCAACGAATGGTCCTGGGATTCTACCGGCGCCGTGACGCCCTCCGCGACCATCAGCACATGGCTGGCCGCCGATGCCAACAAGGAGCTCCGTGCCATCTGGTGCGCTTGGGATGGCGCCGCCTTTGAAGGCCTAGTCCTGACCGGCGAGAGCCGCCCCGAAATCATGTACACCGGCTGCGACGGCGGCGAGGAATGCTGGAACTACATGATCAACTACCCCGAGTCCTTCATAATGAGCGCCGGCGAGAGCATCTACAACATGCCCCGTTCGCTGGTGCAGTATTCCCAGAGCTACAACGAGGGCAACGCCGCGCCGCGCCTTGTGCTTGTGCCCGGTTACGCCGTGACCAGCCAGATGATCGTCGATATCAACAGCATCCGCGATTACAAGGTAGGCGGTCAGACTGCTTGGGAGTTGCTTCTCAACTACGAGCTGCCCGGCAACATCGACGCGCTTAATCAGGCGCTGACCGAGAACGGCCTGACCACGCTTTGGATTCCGTCGATCTGATCCTTCGCAATATCAAGGGGGACAAGGGTTCTGCTTGTCCCCCAACTCTTTTCCTGGAGGATATAAGATGAGCTACGTATTGGAAATGAAGGGCATCAATAAAAATTTCTCCGGCTTGCAAGCCTTGAGCGACGCTCATCTGGCGGTGGAACCGGGCGAGGCCCATGCTCTTCTGGGTATCAACGGCGCGGGCAAATCCACCATGATTAAGGTTCTTTCGGGCGTTTATTCGCGCGATTCGGGAGAAATCCTGATCGATGGAAACCCGGTGGAGATCCGCGGGCCCAAGGACGCGATTGGCTGCGGTATTTCCGCCGTCTATCAGGACCCGCAGATGATCGAATCCTACACTGGGTATGAGAATATTTATCTGGGCCATGAAGGGGGCGGAGAGGCGCTGCTCACCTCCGTCAAACGGCGCAGGCTCAGGAAACAGGCGCAGGCGCTGGTCGGCAGGTATCCCTTTGAAATTGACATTGAAAAGCCCATTTTTATGATGAGTTCCGTGGAGCGGGAAATCATCGCGGTTTTACGCGCGCTTTCCAAGGAGTGCCGAATCCTCATCCTGGATGAGCCTACCTCTATTTTAACTGAAAAAGAAAAATATACGCTGTTTGAGTTTATAAGCATTTTGAAGCAAAACGGCGTTTCTATCATTTATATCACCCACCATCTGGACGAGGTCGCGCAGGTGTGCGACAGTTTTTCCGTATTTCGAAACGGCAGGAACGTATGTCGTGAAACCATTAAGGACGGCCGGGTGGATTCCGACCATATCGCGGAGCTGATGCTGGGCGAAAGGTTGGAGCAGCTTTACCCATCGCGTGCCGAAAGCTTTTCGGATGATGTCGCGCTGGAAGCGGACGGGCTTTCGTTGGAAGGGAAGTTTACCGATATCAGCCTGAAGGCGCGGCGCGGCGAGGTGTTTGGAGTATTCGGCCTGGTTGGGTCGGGTATCGACGAACTGTCCAAGGTGCTTTTTGGCGCGGTTGAAAAAACAGGCGGCGAGCTGCGCAAGGATGGGAAGCCCCTCAGACTGTCCAGTCCCGGAGACGCAATCCGTCAGGGCGTGTTCCTTGTTCCCGGCAACCGCAAGACCGAAGGCTTCCTGATGAACTTACCCATCACCGCCAATATTACCGTGGCCAATCTGCCCAAAACCGTCAAGCGCCTAGCGATTGTGGACCGCAAAACCGAGACGGCGGCTGCGCAGGAAATGGTTGATAAGCTGGCGATCGCGACGCCGACCGTACAAAAGAAAGTCAACGAACTTTCAGGCGGAAATCAGCAAAAAATCGTCATCGGGAAGGGGCTTTATACGGACGCGGACGTCTATATCTTCTGCGAACCGACGGTAGGCGTTGACGTTGGCGCAAAATCAGGCATTTACGAGACCATGCGCGCCCTGTCCAGGACGGCGGCGGTCATCATCATTTCCTCCGAGCCGGAGGAGGTGCTGGGCAATTCCGACAGGGTCATGGTGGTTTACAAGGGCAGAACCACTTTGGCGAAAAACGCCGCGGACACGTCGCTGAAAGAAATGCTCGTGCACGCGATAACCAGCGAGGAGGTGCCGGTGTGATGGAAAAGGCAAAACGGTTTTCCGTTGGGGACAGGCTGCCCATAATTTTGTTTGCAATGCTGTTTCTCGTGGTGGTTATCATATTCCAGATTCTTCAGCCTCAATTTTTATCCACCGCCAATATCGTCAACATGATTCAGACCGTATCCACGACGGTGATTGCGGCCATTGGCCTGACGTTTGTAATCGCGATCGGGCGCTCCGATATTTCCTTTTATATGACCTGCTGCTTCTGCGGCGTGCTGATGGCATGGCTGGTCAGCCTAGGCTGGCATCCGGTGCCCGCGATTTTCGCCGGCGTTCTTGCGGGAGCGGCGTGGGGAGCTGTTTCGGGCGTCGCGGTCGGCAAGCTGAAGCTTCCGGACATCATTACAACCATCGCGATCGGCTCCATTGCCTTCGGGCTTGGCTATGTATTTTCCGACGGCGCGTTCATCATGACCAATTTCATTGAGTCTAAGACGCATTATCTATCCCAGTACGCGGTTCTTGGCATCCCGTTGCCGGTGTACATCATGCTTGTGGTGATTGTGGCGGCGTATTACCTGTTGGAAAAATCTCGCTTTGGCCGCGCTTTTTATGCGGTGGGCGCTACGGAAAAGGCGGCGTACCTTAGCGGCGTCGACGTAAACCGTACCATTGTGCTGGCATATGTCATCTGTGGCACGCTGGCGGCGGTCGCGGCGCTGATCATGACGGCGCGGCAGGGCTATGGCAACGTCAAAATCGGCATGAATATCCTGATGCCCTGCTTTACGGCGGTATACATCGGCATGTCGGTTTTCAAGCGCCCCTGTGTGATTGGCACCTTCCTTGGCGCACTGCTGGTGACGGCGATCGCGACTGGCTTCACCTCGGTTAACATCCCGTATTACTGGTCTAACCTTGTGACGGGTATCGTGCTGATTATCGCGATTTTACTGTCCAAAATTTCCGTGAAAAAGCCCCGGGAGGTGCGCGCCAAATGAATCAGAAAAAAGGATTTTTCGGCAAGATTTTCAGCATGGAATTCGCGTTGGTGGGCGTGCTGCTGGTAGTGCTGGCGGTGTTTAGCCTCGCGATTGGCGAAGCGTTTTACATGCCCTATAACCTGATGAATATTTTAAAATCCGCGGGCTCAATCGGCATTATGGTGCTGGGGCTGACGTGGGTGATCGGCGCGAACGAGATGGATTGCTCCTTTCCGGAGGTGGCAAGCTGCACCAGTATGATTTTTGCCCTTATGCTAAACGCAAAGCAGGACCCGGTTGTGTCCATGCTTGCGGCGCTGGCGGCGGGGCTTGGCTTCGGAGCTTTAACCAGCCTGCTGGTCGTCAAGTTCCACTTCCATTCTCTGATTACGACCATCGCGGTTTCAACCATTGCCGGCGCGATCGCCAACATCGTCTACAACGGGTCCGTGCTCTCCATTAAGCGCCTGAACTCGACCAACCTGTACAAATTCTTCGGCCAGAGCGTCGGCGGCTTTCCAATCGTGTTCATCATTGCGCTGGCGTTGTTTATCATCGCCTATCTGGTTCAGGAAAAAACCAAGTTCGGCCAGTACATTTATGCGCTCAGTGAGAACCGCCAGGCCGTGACCGAGGCGGGCGTCAAAGCCGGCCGGGTATTGACGGCGACCTTCATGCTATCCAGCTTTTTTGCGGCGTTCGGCGGCGTGATTTACGTGCTGACGGTGTACAAATCCGGCCAGCCCAGCATGGGCTCATCCTTCTTCCTCAACGGTTTTACCATCGTATTCCTTGGCGCGATGGCGCTAAAGCTGGGAAAGGCCAACGTGGTGGGTACTTTTATCGGCGCGCTGGTGCTTTCCTCGCTTACCAGCGGGCTTACCATGCTGGGCTCCGGCTTCGCGGTGGGGCAGGTGATCAAGGGCTTGCTGCTCATTATGGGCGTAGCGGTTGTTACCATCTACAGACGAAAGATCGTACCGAAAGGAAGCAAGATGAAGTATGAATAATTTCGAGTTCTTTAATCCGGTCAAGGTGATCTTTGGCGCGGGCGAGGTGGCCCGCATTGGTTCTGAAGCCGCGAAGCTCGGCAAAAAGGCGCTGTTGGTTTCGTACAGCGATGTGAGCTTCTATGGGAACCTGCCCAAAAACATCCGTGCGTGGCTTGGTGAAAACGGCGTGGAATGCGTGGACGCTTTCCTTGCCACGGCAAATCCAACGATGGAGGAAGCGAGAAAGGGCGTCCAAATCGGCAAGGCGGAAGGCGTTGACGTGGTGATCGGTCTGGGCGGCGGCAGCGCGATGGATCTTGCCAAGGTCATTGCCGCCGGTATCCTGTACCCGCATGATCTGATGCGCATGATCCTGTTTACGCACAGCGAGGCGGGATATCAAATCCCGCCCAAGGAGGCGCTTCCGCTTCTGATGATTCCCACATTGCCGGCAACCTCCAGCGAAATGAATCCCACGGCGGTGATCACCGACGAAAAGACGCAGCGCAAAAGCTATGTATGGGAGCCTGGCTGTCTTTATCCCAAAACCTCGATTCTCGACCCGGCCCTTACGGTGACGCTGCCGGCGTATCAGACGGCATGCGGGGCGATTGACGCGATGAGCCACGTGGTGGAACCCTTCTTCTTCAGCGACGAGGCAACCTACGGTAACATCGCCTTGCACGACCATATGCAGCTTGGAGTGATCCGCGCGATTTACGAGAATATCCCCGCTGTGCTGGCAAAGCCGGACGACCTCCAGCTTCGCGGCCTGATGCAATGGAGCGCAACCGTCGGCCTGAACGGCTGGCTGACGTGCGGCGTACAGGGTTGGACGCCCATGCACCAGATGGGACACGTGCTTTCGTCGCATTTCCGGGCGACGCACGGCGCGACGCTGGCCTGTATGATGCTTGCGTGGATGCGCTATTTCGCAACGCGCCGACAGAATCAACGGTTTGTGAAGTTTGCGAAGGCCATTTTTGGCACGGATGACCTCTGTGAGGCGGCGGAGCGGTTTGAGGCGTACATCCGGGGCGTTGGGGTGCAGACCCGCATCTCGCAGTTTGGGGTTATGCAAAGCGATCTGGACGCGTTGACACAAGGGCTGGTGGACGTTTCGTTCGGGACGGACGGCAAGCTTGCCTCCATCCCCCCGGTCACGCGGGAGGAGGCGAGGACCATCTACGCGCTTGCCCTGTAAGCGGGAGGGAGGGGAAGTCATGCAATGCAACCCAACCGTCTTTGACGGTTTGAAAGCCTACGAAATCGTCGATGAAAAGTGGCGCATGGTTGTGGTGACCGGATGCGGCCCGCGCATCGCATTCCTGGGCAAAACAGGCGGCGAAAACATTCTTTACTGGCAGAAGGATGGCGTAATCCGGGATGAATACAGGCTGATGGGTGGCCACCGCGTTTGGCTGACCAGGCCGATGGCCGATGAATCCGAGGACACCTATCTTTCGGACAACGCCCCCTGCCGTGTGGAATTCCTGCCTAACGGGCTGGTGGCAACCGCGCCCGCCCATCCGTTCAGCAGGCTGGAACGCGGCATGAAGATCGAGTGGCTGGGCGAAGGGGATTATAAAGTAACGAATTTTGTGAAAAACACCGGCACGTTGATCTATTCCGGCGGCGTATGGTCGCCCACCTGTATCCGGCCGGACGGCAAGGTGATCGAGATTCCGTTGGGTGAGGACGATGTGACATGGGACATTGTCAAAATTGTGGTGCCGCGCGTGTTCGCGGGCAACGAGGTACGGTTGGACGACCCGCAGGTGACGTTTGAGGGCAATACCATGGTCGTCACGCCAATGGGGGAAGTTTGCAAGCGGTGCGTCAAAGCGCCAAAGGGACGCGTCAGCATGCGGTGGGATGAACAGGGCATTCGCTTCACCAAGCATGCGCCCTACGTCAGGCACGCGGGCTATCCGCTGGGCGGCTGCAATCTGGCGGTGTTTGTGGGCAAGGACAACTGGATGGCGGAATTAGAGAGCTTTGGCGCCGAGCAGGAGATTATTCCAAATCAAACCATTGAAAACACAGAGTATTGGCGGTTGGAGCAATGAAAGCGAAGGCGATGATCGCGGCGGTCGTCACAACGGTGCTATGGTCAGGTTCCTACATCGTCAACCGCTACGCGTTTGCGGAGGGCGTCGGGCCGTTTACACTTTCCGGTCTCCGCTATACAATCGCGGCAATCTTATTGGGTATGTGCATGCCAAAGGGAAAGGGCGGAGCCGCTCTTTCCTTTTGGCAAATTCTTATGCTGGCCGTGGTATGCTATCTGCTGGGGCAGGGGTTTCAATACCTTGGGCAGAGTCTGCTGACGCCCACATTGGCAAGCATGATTTTAAATGTCGGCATGATCGCGCTGATCGTATGCATGGACTGCTGGAAGCTCAAAGAGGCGCGCGGGGGGAAAACATACGCGTTCATCCTGCTGCTGGCAGCCGGGGTCGTCTGCTTTTACCAGCCGTGGAAGGGAAACGCGCAACAGTATTCACTGCTTGGGATCGCCGCGATGCTGGTCGCGGCGGTCGGCAGCGGGCTGAACATCACGTTTAACCGGTATTTTCTTAACGTCAGGCGGATAGGGCACAAGGAACTGGTCGTCAAGCCCATGCTGGCGGGCGGTTTGATTATGCTGCTATATGGGCTTGTGAGCGAGCCGGTCCAAAGGCCGTCATGGCGGCTGTGCCTGTGCGTGGCCTATCTGGCGGGCATTAGCGGCGCGCTGGGCTTTTTTCTTTGGACGTGGAGCCAAAAGACGCTTAGCTCGGTTCAAAACGGGTGCGTCAATCATTTCATGTTAATCGAAATCGCGCTGTTGGACGTGCTGTTCTTCGGGCGGGTTATTACGCCGTGGCAATGGGTGGGGATTGTGCTGACACTTTCCGGCATTATGGGCGTATTGATGATGCGGCAGGGAAACGGGCAAACGCCAAAGGCGCGCAAGACAGCCTGATATAAGCTTGCCACTTCATTATAACCATGCTACTATGGTCTGGATAACTTCTGAGGAGGGAAATGGGCCGTGAAGCAAGCCATTGTACACATCGCTCTGGTTGTTCGCGATTATGATGAAGCCATCGATTTTTATACCCGGAAGCTTCATTTTGAACTTGTGGAGGATACCTATCAACCGCAGCAGAATAAACGGTGGGTGGTGGTTTCGCCCCCGGGCGGAAACGGCACGACGATTCTGCTTGCCAGGGCTTCCAAGCCCGAGCAAGAACCTTTTATCGGCGATCAGGCGGGCGGCAGGGTGTTTTTGTTCCTTGGGACGGATAATTTTGATCGGGATTATGCCGATATGAGGCAAAAGGGAATTGAGTTTATCAGGGAACCGAAAAAACAGGATTACGGAAAGGTTGCCGTGTTCAAGGATTTATACGGTAACCTTTGGGATTTGGTTGAGTTTAAGCACGGCCATCCGATGGCGCTATGCGTGCAATAAACGCTGGATTAACGCAACGGGGCGGGCGGATTGTTTATCCACCTGCCCCGTTGCGTTTCACATAAGCCGACCTAACGTAATTAACGTTACGCCTGCGCAGGTTCTCCGGCCAGCGCGGCAGGCTCGCCGTCGGCCTTTTCAAAGGCGATCTTGCCGTCCTCGTTTACATACAGGCGCACACGGTCGCCCAGCGCGATCTTACCGGCGATGATCTCCTCGCTCAGCGCGTCCTCCACGCTGCGCTGGATGGTTCTGCGAAGCGGGCGTGCGCCGTAGTTTGCGTCGTAGCCCTCCTCAGCCAGCAGCTTGATAACGGCGTCGTCGTACACGAGCTTCATGCCCCGCTCGTTAAGCCGCTTTGCGACGCTTGACAGCATCAGCCCGGCAATGCGCTCGATATCGTCCGGCTCCAACGCGTGGAACACGATCAGGTCGTCGATGCGGTTAATGAACTCCGGCCGGAAGGTATCCTTGACCTCCGCCATCACGCGCTCCTTCATGGCCTCGTAATCGCGCGCGGCCTCCATGCTGCCGCCAAAACCCAAAGAGCGCTTGGAGGTGATGGTGCTCGCGCCGGCGTTTGAGGTCATGACGATGATGGTATTTTTGAAATTGACAACACGGCCGTTGCTGTCGGTCAGGCGTCCGTCGTCCAAAATCTGTAAAAGAATGTTGAATACGTCGGGATGCGCCTTTTCCACCTCGTCGAACAGCACAACGCTGTAAGGCTTGTTCCGTACCTTCTGGGTCAGCTGCCCGCCTTCCTCAAAGCCCACGTAACCGGGAGGGCTGCCAACCAGGCGGGAAACGCTGTGTTTTTCCATGTATTCGCTCATGTCGATGCGGACAACGGCGTTCTCGTCGTCAAACATTACCTCGCCAAGCGCGCGGCAAAGCTCGGTTTTGCCCACGCCCGTCGGCCCAAGGAAGATAAACGAACCGATGGGACGCTTGGGATCCTGCAGTCCGGCGCGCGCGCGCCTGAGCGCGCGGCTGACAGCGCTGATGGCCTCGTCCTGGCCCACGACGCGCTTGTGCAGAAGCTCCTCCATGTGAAGCAGGCGGGCGCTTTCGTCCTCGGTCATCTTTTTGACGGGCACGCCGGTCCAGCTGGCCACGATCTGAGCGATATCCTCGTCGGTAACCACGTCGTGGGTAGCGCTTTTGCGGTGTTCCCAAGCGGCGCGCTTTTGTGCAACATCTTCGCGCAGTTTGCGCTCCTCGTCGCGCAGCTGCGCGGCCTTTTCAAAATCCTGATGGGCAATGGCTTCCTTCTTTTCATTCTGAAGTGCCTTTAAACGCTCCTCCTGCTCCTTCACGTCCGGCGGAGCGGTAAAGCTGTTGAGCCGCACGCGCGAAGCCGCCTCGTCCATCAGGTCGATGGCTTTATCAGGCAGAAAACGGTCGCTGATGTAGCGGTCGGAAAGGCTGACGGCGGCTTCAAGAGCGTCGTCGGTAATCTGCACCTTATGGTGCGCCTCGTAGCGGTCGCGCAGACCCTTCAAAATGGCCAGCGCTTCCTCGGTGGTCGGCTCGCCTACCTTAACGGGCTGGAACCTGCGCTCCAACGCAGCGTCTTTTTCAATGTTCTTACGGTACTCGTCCAGGGTCGTCGCGCCGATGCATTGCAACTCGCCGCGTGCGAGGGCGGGCTTCAAGATATTAGCCGCGTCCAGGCTTCCCTCGGCCTTGCCCGCACCTACGAGGGTATGGAATTCGTCGATGAACAAAATTACGTTGCCCTGCTTTTGCACATCCTTGATGGTATCCTTCAGGCGCTCCTCAAATTCCCCGCGATACTTGCTTCCGGCAATCATGCTGCCAAGGTCGAGCGACAAAATCCGCTTGCCAGTCAACGTCTCAGGTACCTTGCCAGAGACGATCAGCTGCGCAAGACCCTCGACTACGGCGCTTTTGCCAACGCCCGGCTCTCCGATCAACACCGGATTGTTTTTGGTGCGGCGGCTCATGATTTGCATGATGCGTTCGATTTCCGTGCCGCGCCCGATCACGGGGTCCAGCTCGCCGTCCTGGGCGGCCTTGGTGAGATCGCGGCTGTACTTGTCAAGCACGCTGCCGCCCTTCGCCCCATCGGGCTCGTTTTGCGTATTTTCTTCCTCGGCGCCGCTTTCAGGCTGGTTGTTCGCAAGATTTTCCAAAATTTGTTGCTGTAGGGCTTGGGTGTCCACGCCCATTTCGCGAAGCAGGCTGACGGCTACGCCCTCGCCCTCCCGCAGGAGCGCGAGCCAGAAATGCTCCGTGCCCACAAAGCTGTGATGCAGGCGCCGGCTTTCCAGAATGCTGGATTCCAGAATTTTTTTGCTGCGCGGGGTAAGCTCCAGCATGCCGCCGGTCTGCTTCGTCCCCTCGCCCAAAAGTTCGCGCACACGCTCAAAAACCGTATCGTAATTTACGTTTTCGGGAAGCACGTCCGCAATCATGGGGCCGGGTTCCTTCAAAAGGCCGAGCAGAATATGCTCGGTGCCCACATAGGGCTGGTGCAGCGCAACGGCGGCCTGCTGAGCCGCGGCAACTGCGCGCTGTGCACGCTGCGTAAAACGTCCAAAGATCGCCATATGAAACCTCCTATGGTTTGGGATTCAGGTGTTTTTGTATAATTTCGCACCGCGCTTGGTCCACGCCCATGCCGGAGGAGTTTTGCTGCACATATCTCCTGGCGTGCGCGTTTTGCGCAACGGTTAAAAGCTCATCCACGGTGGCAAGCCCGACATCGATCAGCCCGCACGCAACGCCCAGGCGCAGGTTGCTCCAGTGCTGCATAAACTCCTTCTCGTCCATTTGCATGGCGAAGCGCAGAAGTCCGTAGCTGCGGAAAACCGCATCCTTGAGCTCGACCGGCTGTTGGGACAGGCAACGCTCACGCAACGCGTGCTCCATATCGATCATCTGCCGGCCCACCGCGGTAACCGCTTCGATGATCTCATCCTCCGTACGGCCAAGCGTAACCTGGTTGCTCACCTGGTAAAGGTCGCCCAGCGCCTCGCTGCCCTCGCCATAGATGCCGCGGGTGGTGAGGCCGAGCTTTGCAACGCTCTGGTTGACGTTGCCCATTTGCTTATAGCGGGTAAGCATGGGCAGATGCATCATCAACGACGCGCGCATGCCCGTGCCGGTGTTGGTGGGGCAGGAGGTGAGATAGCCAAGCTGGGGATCGAAGCTGAACGGGCATACGCCTTCCAGAAGTTCCTCCGCCCGGAAAGCCTCCTCGGCCGCCTCGGGCAGGGCCAAGCCGGATACGATCGCCTGAATACGCAGATGATCCTCCTCGTTGACCATGATGCAGACGCGCAGATCGTCACGGATCAGCGCAGCGCCAACCTCGCTGTGTTTAAGCAGGTCGCGGCTGATCAAATGCTGCTCCATCAGCGCCATCCGTTCCACCTTGGGCATTCCCTCAAGCGTATGAAGCACGAACGCGCCCTTGCCCGCATCCATCGCCTCGCGCGCCCGGTCGATACACAGCTGCGCGTTTTCAGGGTTGCTCAGATTTGAAAAGGGCAGGTCGTGATAGTTACGGGCCAGTCTGACACGTCCGGACACCACGACGTCGTTTTCGCTTTGGCTCATTGTCGGTTCGCCTCCCTGCTCTCCGAAAGCGCGCGGAGCTCGTCGCGATATTTTGCCGCATCCTCAAAGTTTTCACTAGCGACGGCCAGATCCATTTTTTGGCGAAGTTCTTCCATCTCAAGCGCCACGTTGTCCACGGGCGCGCTTACATAGGAAGCGGGCGTGCGGCCTGCGTGTTGAGCGCGGCCGTGAATGCGTTGCAGAAGCGGGCCGAGCTGCTCGGAAAAATCACGGTAGCACCGCGCGCAGCCCAGCTTTCCGGTGCGTTCGAATTCCGCGTAGGTCAGTCCGCAGCCGCCGCATGTCAGGCTCGGCTGCTCCTGTGCCTGCGAATTGCCCAGAATGGACAGAATGGAGCTTAAAAAGCTCTGAATATCGCCCTGCGCGAGGCTCAGCTCCATTTTTTTCATACAATCGGGGCAAAGATGTCGCGTGGTCATTTCTTCTCCCGCCGTGACGGTGACGATGACCGTGGCCTGGTTTTTTTTGCATTCCTCACAGAGCATGTATGCCCCTCCTTTTCATGCTACGCGCCCTTGCCCCTGCGGGCAATTTCAATCAGCATGTTTTTAAGAATTTTTGCGCGCAACGCGTCCTTCATTTCGGCCGAAACCGGCAAGCTCAACGCCTGAGGAGACACGGCGCTCGCCATTAGCAAAGCCTCGCCGCGCGTGACCAATTCCCGCTCCTTTAGCTGCTGAATCAGGTGAGAAGCGGACAGGGCGTCGATGGAATCGCCGACACGCTCGTGGAGCATGTAAAGCAGCTGCTCGCTGGTATCCTGCTCCATGCGGAAAATCCGGATATATCCGCCGCCGCCGCGCCTGCTTTCGATAATGTACCCGTGATCGGGCGTGAAGCGCGTCGCCAGCACATAGTTAATCTGGGAAGGCGCACAGTTAAAATACTCGGCCAGCTCGTTGCGCTTCAGCTCCACCTCCTGCTCATCCTGTGCGAGCATGGTTTTGATGAACTGTTCAATAGCGTCGCTTAGCCGCATAAGCATCCTCCTTTCGCCAAAGACAATAGACCTTCTTTGACCATTATATTGTATCACCATTGTGCACAAAAAGCAATGGAAGAATGAGTTTTTACAAAATCAAACCGGCTATTCAACCGTCAAAAGCAAGTGCCACAGCTGGCTTTGAGGGACATGCATGGCGAGAGAAACACCGGCCAGGCCTGTGGCGGGATCTACAATGCCAAGCTCTACGTCATACGCGCCCGCAGGAAGCGTTACGGAAACATCATAGGACCTTCCTGGCAGAATATCCATAAGCCGGAGGGGAAGGTCCATCTCGCTGATCCGGCCGCTGCGGCAGGTCAGCCGCAGGCGCGCGGGCCAGTCAAAATAGAAGGGTGCGATACCGTCGTTTTGCCAGCGGAGGGTGAGCGTGCGCGTTCCATCCCCATTCTGTGAAAGTCCGGCGCGTTCCACACGCAGGCGGTACCCAATTTTTTTCAAAAGCGAGTCAAGCGCGGGCTGCCATTTGCCGTTCGCCTCCACATCCACAAAGCTATGCGGCCCAATCCAGCTGGTATGTGAGGCTTCAAAAAGACGCAGGGTTTCAGCAAGGCCGTCGCCCAGCAGCTCCTCCAGCGTCATGCCGCTGGCGAGCTCGCCGCCGATAGGGGCGGCCTGCCAGCCGAGCGGCATGGGGGAAAGCGCGTCTTCCTCATTCTGATACCAGCCGCCCTTCTCAATCCAGGCAAGCCATTCTTCCGTTTGACCGGGATTGCCGCTCGCGTCGTTAAAAAGGCCCATTCGTGCTTTCACGGCAAACGAAAAAGGGCGGCGCGCCATCAAAAAGGCATTGGGAAAGGCGGTAAGATACGGCAGCACATACCTTTGGCGCACAGCGTCGGCGGGCAGGTCGCCGATATCATCATGAATGTGCCATTCTCCCCAATGGCCGAGCGAGCCGAGCTGCACGAAGGCCACGAAGGGGTCGCGTCCATAGCGTCTGCCAAGCGCCTCAATGGCGCGGGTATGCGCGGCGATCAGGATGGCGTTCTCATAATTGGGGGTATAACCGCGCCCGTAGGAGGTACGGTAATAGGTGCCGTCGCCCGTTTTTTTATACAGCCACTCCGGGATATCCAGATGCTTTTTTTTGCCCGGGACGTCCAGCACAAAGCGCAGAATCAGACGCTTTCCCTCCGCGCGCCAGCGTTCGAAGTGGTTTTCAAGCTCAAAGGCTTCAAAATCAAACGCCCCTTCTTCCTGCTCAAAATCAGCCCAGCGAAGGTTGGCGTAAACCAGCGAAAAGGGCTGCGGGTACGTTTCATCATCGCCGGCCCATGCCACGAGACCCATGTAGGGGTTATTCAGAACGCCCGACGTATCCGGAGCGTAGGAAACAATGACGCCCGACGCATGGGCATGAGCAGAAAAAAGCAGGGTAATTACGCAGGCCAGGAGGAGAAAACGCCGTTTCATGGATGAGTCACTCCTTTAAAGCTGGTAGGAGCGGTCAATCGATGTAGTCGCCGCCATATTGCACCAGCGTGGCGTCGAGCACGCCCTCTACGGCGCGCAGCGTATCCAGCAGGGAGAGGTTGTTGTGCTTTAGACGAAGCTCTACAGCCATCTCCACATCCTTCTTGCGAAGGGTTTTGGACATAATTTTGTAAGGACATGTGCCGAAAGCGCGGCGAATGGTTTCCTCCACGCCGGCGCCATCGTAATGCACGAGCAGGATGTACATTTCGTCGCGCGGCCCCTTGCGGCGCCGAAGCACAAGCAAAAGCACCGTCATGATCGCCATGACGAGCAGGGCGATGTAGAACATGCCCGCGCCGATGGCGATACCGTCCGCGACGGCCCAGAAAAGGTAGAGCAGGTCCATGGGATCCTTGACGGCGGTGCGGTAGCGCACGATGGACAGCGCGCCCACCATGCCCAGCGAGAGCACCACATTGGACTGGATGGTGACGATGATGGCGCAGGTGAGCACCGTCATGCCCACGAGGGAAGTCGCGAAGGAGCGGCTGTAAACCACGCCGGCATAGGTTTTTTTATAGAGCCAGTAAAGCATCAGGCCCGCCAGGAGCGCCAGCAGCAGATAACCTGCCGATTTTAGCAACGTTTCGGTGCTGTAAGGCTGTAAAAACTGCCCGGCTTCCAATACCGATTTTTTGATGATGTCCTGAAAGGTCAGCGAAGTTTCCATACAATCCCCTCCGTACGATGATTGGAATGCTCACGCGGCGCCGCGTCGCAGCAAAGCACATATTTGGACGCCGCGGTTAGCTGGCTGGCGCGGGGCGGCAGCAGGCGGCGGATTTGCGTGGGCAAAAACTGGGTGAACTTGACCTCCATGATCATTTGACCCTCCGCCACAACCTCCACAGCGGGCAGATTGGGGTCAAAGAGCAGGAAGCGACCAAAGCCGGCGCGCACATGCTTGTCAAAGGTGATGCGCACGTCGCCCGCTTCCATCACGAAAGGCTCCCGCTCATAATCCACGATTACGCGCGGACGCATGATGCGTGACGTACACTCAAAGTAAAACTCGCGCAGAAGGTTATGACTGCTGTTTACCAAAAAGCCATACTCCCCGTCTAAAATCGCCTCGGTCTCCTCGCGGGTGAGCGGCGCGCTCTCCTTGCGGATATACTGGCCAAACTTGCTTTTGCGCTCCAGCCGGATAAGATGGTCGGAGCAATTGTACACGCGGATGCGGTATTTCCGCCGGGTGAGCACGCCCAGTTCCTTTTCCTCGTAAGCGCTGTTTCTGAAATCGTCAAAATATAGGCTTCGAATGTGATACTCCCCGATGCGGCCCGCGTGCGGATCGCGCCTGACGAAGGGGAGCATGCGCTGGCGAAGCAGAGCCCACTCGGGAATGCTGATCAGGTATTTCAGCTCGTGACGGTAGGTCTCCTGGCTCATCGCGTATTCGTCACCGTCCCATCTTCCGCGACGGTGAAACGCCGCGTACCCGTATGAATGCCCGCGCTTGTCTCTACCTGGTCATACGCGATCTGGGTATGGCCGCTGGCGTTTCGCGCGGTCACACGCCAGTAATACACGCCCTTGGCGGGAACCGGCAGGGAAGCTTCGGTTTTTAGCTGCGCAGCGCTCTCGTATACGAGGGTATCGGGCGCGAAGCTCCAATCGCGGGCAACCTGGACGGTATAATGTACAAACTCGCCGTCAAAGTCGTAGGCGTCGCCCCAGCTAAGCCTGAGCTTGCCTGCCTGCGAGTGCGCGTCGTCCATATAAAAGGGCATGGGCTTTTCAAAGGATTCCAGAAAGTGGCGGTAGGCGGTATCCAAATCATGGGGTAGGTTTTCATATATCCGCTCAAGCTGGGCGCTCTCGATTCGCATGTTAACCGCGTCCGGCATGCGGGCTGTGTAAACGTCAACAACGATCCGGTACTGGGCGATCAATTCAGCGACGCGCTCCGGGGTGATAATGGCGCGCAACCGCTCCATCTTTTCACGAATCATGTCGCGGTAGTCTTCCACACGCAGCATACGGTTGAAAAGAGTCACGCCCCAGTAGTTGGAGACGCCAAGCGTCCAACTGCCTTCCGCCCATGCGTTGCCCAACAGCTCGTCCTCGTAAAAGGCGAGCGCGCCGTCGCCATCCCAGCAGATATAATACCACGTATCGCTTCCCACGGGGTTATAGAGAAAGTAATTTTGCGCGTTGCTGTCCTCGTTGCCCATAAGGATGTTAAAGGCCATATAACTGGTAAGATTATCGACGTCAAAGTACTTTTCAACGATATCTTGGATGGTCAGGTCGTAGTTATTGACCGCGTCCAGCATTTCGATAAGCTTTTCATGATTCTCGCTGACCTTTGGTTCCAACACCCCGCTGAATTTGGAAAGGTCGTAAAGCGGATCGGTTGCCAGCCGGATGACTTCCGGATAGCGGAACAGCTCGCACATATTGGCCTTGTAAAGGCCGCCGTCCCGGCTTAACCCATGATTGCGCAGATAACGGTTGTTGGGAAGCTCCACCTGCGTAAACAGCCCGTAGTCCACAAAAGCGTCCGATGAATTTTCCGCAGTTTCATCCTTGATGTAAAGATGCACAAACTGTGTGCGCAGGCTGACCATGTCCGGCACATCCTGTAAAAGCCTGAAATATAACGCGTTACGCAGCCGCGTTACATCGCCGGGGTGCTTGTTAAGCGCGATCGCCCGCTGGCCGCGCCACAGACCGGCGCTGCCGTTGAGCGAAAGACGGTAGGACTTTTGCCCGTAGCCTGTGCTGGTGCGGCCGCGAACGTTGATGGTCGCGTTGGGCTCCGTCGCGCCGAAGCCAACCTCGCCGGGAAGCGGGCCGTTTTCGTCGCCTACCTGAACGATAGCGTCCGCGTAGATTTTCTCCACGCCCGTCATGCCCTGAAGGTTCAGGTAGGAGTTGACCTCCTCAAACGTATGGTTGGTTCCGTCAGACTCGGTTCCGCGGCGGACGGTGACATAAAAGCAGGGAACTTCGAGCGGATCGTAGGCCGAATAGAGCGATGGATCGTCCGTCAAGGGAAGCCGGTTGACGTCCTGCGGTTCGGCCTTTTTTACCTGGGGCTGGGGGATTGCGGCTTCCATATCCGTTTCGCCCGGCTGCGTAATCGGCGCGCAGCCGCCCAGCAGGATGCAAAGGGTCATGCACAGTGCGGGTAATCTGAGTTTTCTCACATTCATGCGTTGATTCCTCCCTGATTTACGCTCTTGGGCGTCCCGGCGCGCCTGTCCAGCCACGCCGCGAGGGATATCCAGAACCCCTTCTTTTCCCGGTTGAGTACGGGCTGTTCGCAGAAAACATGGTAATCGATCCGGTTAACATAGCGAATGAGGCGCGGAAGCGCGGCGAGGTAGATCGCGCCGCCCGCCAGCGCGAAGCCGACCCCGTAATACAGCGAGGAAACGTTCATCAGAATGGCTGTGGACACGCTGTTGACCAGGAAAAAAACAATTGTAGTAAAAAGGGCGCCTCGGCGGTCGTTAAAATAGAGCTGCAATAGCATCAGGCTGTTGCCGACGGCGTAGCCGCTGTAGCCGATCACCATAATTTGAAACATGGCGATCATATCCGTCGTAAAGCCAATCAGCTCCAGGAAATAGCGCATCAGCACCGCGTATGCGACCATGCAGAAGATCTGCACGCTGGAAAGCTTAAAGATTTCCTGATGCAGCACGGTGGCCATGCTGGTTCGCGCAAGGGTGATTTCCGAAAGCGTGCCACCGTCGGTGATGGCGCTGAAATAATCGCGGTATTTTTGATAGAAGTTAACCTCTACCGATACGATAAAATTGATGCTTGTGGGAACGGTGACCAGATAGGCGAAAAAAGAGGCGGCGTCGTGCGAGGCGGCCTGGCGGAACCAGCCGGCCAACGGCTCGCCCAAGGGGCTAAACCACATCAAAATCATATGCGCGAACGCACCCGCCATATTGAAAAAGCCGATGGCGAGCAGGCTTGGCGTGCGGTTAAACCATGCCGTAAACGCGAACGGACTTCCGCTTCCAGCGGGAAAGTATCGCAAAAGGACCCGCATAAAGCCCACCAGCATAATGCCGTAGCCAGTGGCCATCGCCGCCATAAGGGAAGTGGTCACGCGCAGGCCAAGGGCGATGAAGCAGCAGCCCAAACCAAGCGCCGCACCGATTCCCAGCGCGAATACATACAGGATGCGCTTGTAATCCTTTGCGGCGGTGATGTAGGACATCTGCAGCCATACGGGAATCAGCAGCATAAACAAAAGCCAGTTAAGCGCGCGGTCAACCAGCGCGATTTCCGGAGCCTGGGCGAGAAACAGCGCATACAGCACCCCGCCCGGGACCATGATCAGAAGCGAAGCGCCAAACAGCGAGGGCAATACGCGCTCGGGGCTGTCCTGATAAAGCTGGTCCGCGACATAGCGGGACAGGAGCATTTGAAGCCCGGAGGTCAGCAGCAAAGAAAGTAACATGGCGTAAACCATCATCACCACAAGGCGTTCGCGTTCCACCTCGCTTACGCCGGAAACGTTCGCGATGGACTGAACGCCTAAGAGCAGCACGATCGCCAGGAGCATGGTGCCGGAGCAGACGATGCTGGCATAGGCGTAGGCGCGTATTTTCATGATCATTCCGCGCCCCGCAAACAGCTTTTTAAGCTCAAAGCCGATTCCAGCCATTAATTCGGCCCCCCTTTCGCAACCGCTTCGTGAAAGAGCGCGTCGTAGCGCTTGAGCATGTCCTCGTGCCGGTAAAGCGCCTCTACGCGGCGGCGGCCCGCCTCGCCCATCCGAAGGCGAAGGGAACGGCTGCCCGCAAGCTTTAAAATCGCCTCCGACAGCGCGCTTTGATGCATGACGGGCGTGCATACGCCCGCTTCGCCAAAGTCATCGTCTACGCCGGCCAACAGTTCGCAGCAGCAGCCGACATTGGTGGTTATAGCGGGCCGGGAAGCGGCGAACGATTCCAGCACCGCAAGCGGCTGGCCCTCCGATAGGCTTGTAAGCAGCGTAAAATCAATCTTCCGCATATATTCCGTCACGTTAACGCGTCCGGTGAAGATCACGCGGTCAAGCCCGAGCTCCTCCTTAAGTTGTAAGCACTCCGCAAAATATTCCTCGTCCTCGTCCGTCGTGCCCATGATATGCAGCCGCACGCGGGACGCTTCGGCGCAAACGAGGGAAAAGGCGTACAGCATGGTTTTAATATCCTTGATCGGCACGATGCGCACCACCGCGCCCACATCCACCCATCCGTCGGGCTCCTTGACCGGTATGGAAGCGAAGCGGTTATAGTTTACGCCGTTGGGAATGACGGAGCATTTCTCCCGAGGGCAGCCAATTTCCTGCTGGATCAGGCTGGCGCGGTGAAAAAGAGAGGTAACATAGTCGGCGTTTAAATAGGCGCAGCGGGTAAACATGTAAAACATGTTGATCCACAAATCCTTAAAGTGAGGGGGAACCCATTGCGTGCGAAGGATTTCCTCCTCGCGCTCCCGCGTATAAATTCCATGCTCCGTAAGGATGAACGGCTTGTGAAAAAGCTGGCTTGCCATGGAACCCAGCACGCCCGCATAGCCGGCGGATATGGCGTAGTACAGGTCGGCCTTTGGCGGCTCGTCGCCCAACAGGTACAGCAGGGGCAAAAACATAGAGCGTACCGTCCAGAAGTAATCCGTAAAGCCTACGAAGGGATAATCCGTTTTGCAGATATCCTCCAGAATAGACAGAAATTCCTCTTGAAGCAGAAAAGCCACGTTGTCCATCCGCCGCTTATGAAACAGCCGGAAAAGTACGCTCCAGTCAGGCTGGCCGCATTGGAAAAGCTCGCGAACGGCGGTCCGCTGCTCGCCGGTGAAACGCCTGCGAACCAGCGCCGGGTTGCCCATTGGCTCGGTCAGAACGGAATCCAGATAGACATCCTTGAGCTCCACGACGTTTGACGGAAGCTGATAGGCGAAATGGCCGCGTTTTTTCTGCTCCGCGCCGATGGCCCAGATGGAAAACTCATGCTGCGGCATGGCCTGAATGAGCCCTTGCAGCCAGGAGGACACGCCGCCCATCACAAAGGGATAGCAACCCTCGCAGATCACGCAGATTCTCATTTCTTCACCTCCCAGCTGATGCGTACCTGGTCGGATACGGCATGAATCCAGGCAAAATGGTCGTTGATGGGATAGCCTTTGCCACCCTCGACGGTGAAGGCTTCATCCGTGCGCGTGCGCAGGGCGAGCCAGGCTTCGTCCACAAAGGGCGACAGCGTAAGCGTGAGCGTACCGCCATCCCACTCGCGCGCGACATTCAGGCGATCGTAGCGCTGCACGGCGGCCGCTCCCTCTGATGCGGTCGAATAGCGGAGCATTGGATAGTTCCGCGAAAGCTGTTCCAGCGATTGCGAGAAGCTCTGGTACAGGCGCGTCCAGCCAAGGTTGCCGCCGCGGTCGTCGTCCAGTACGTCATCCGGGTGAATAAAATGGGAAAAAACGCCATGCAACAGCAGTTCCTGCGCCTCCACAAACCTGACATAGGCGTCCATCTCAAAGCCCGAAGTAACGCGCGGCACGGAAACAGAGCCGTCCGATTCCTCGCGGAACTCCTGAACAAGAGCGCTGACGCCCGCCTCGTACAAATACAGGCCGGAAATGGTACGTACCTGCGGCAGCGTCTCCAGCAGCGTTTTCTGACCAAGCCCGCTGAGGTAGTTGGAGGGAGGAACATACGTGGCGAAGGAGGCTTCGGGAAGAGACTTCCGTCCATAGCGGTATAGCTCCCGCAATGCAAGCGCCATGTTTTCAGCGGACGGCCAGGTCCTGTAATTTTCGCCCCTGTATGGAAAGCCTTCCGGGCAAAGCGGCATGTGGTTATATCCATGCAGGCCGATTTCCCCGCCCGCGTGAATGAGCTCCGACGCATAATACCGCAGCAGGGAACGGTCTTCGGTATCCGGCTCAAAAGGCGGCTCAACCCGGTCGTTATACGTCTCCACCAGCACGCCTGTATAGCGTACGCCGTACGTCCATACCAGGCGCTTCATATCCGGCCACCAGTGATTGCGGAAAAAGCCCTGAATGCTGTAGCCGAAATCCGCCATCAGCCGCTCGTCCGTCCCCTCGGGTTGTGGCGCGGGAAAATCGTCGATAAAAATCATACCGGCGTTGATGATGGGGTAGACGATGGTATCCTCCAGGGCGAAAAGCGCGCAAAGCGTGAGGCCGCGGTTGGCCTTTTCGCCGGTAAGGGTGGCGTTGAGCACCATTACGCGTCCGTTGCCGAGCGCACGCTCCCACAGAAGCGGCAGGCGCCGTTCATCTCCGGTTTCCAGATGAACGGTGCATTCTTCGGAAAGCCGAACGGAGAGCGTGTTGTCCCGCAGGGAAATATCGTCATGCACCGCGCCGCTTTCATACATTGGAAGAAGGTCGGTCAAAAAGCGGATTTTGGAATATTCCACATATTCGCCGCCGCATTCAGTGACGCCGAGCTTCCGGCTTATAATTTGGAAAGCGTCCGTATTCGCAGGGGACATCATTAGCCCGAAATGACCGCCACGCTCAATCCATCCGCCGAGCGCCTCCATGTGCTCCAGCAGGGGGTCCATGTGCTGAGAGCACAACAGGATGCTGCCAAAGCCGTTAAAATTCCCAAGCGGCCGCTGGGCCAGGTCAAGGGTCGTGTACGGCATGCGCAGAAGGTCGAGCGTGTCCGTAAGCTGGCTGACAAAGGCGGCCTCATTCGTCTGCCCGGAATGGTAGAGCACCAGCAAATCCGGCTCCTGATTCAAGCTGTCCGAAGCGTCGGCGGAAGCCTCCAGGTAATCCAGCACTGGCGCGCGCACGGCAAAATTTGGACCGACTTGCTCGGCCAGAATAATGATTAACAGCAGTAGCATGCAAATTAACGGCGCATAAAGCCGTGTCAGAGAGTTTTTCATGCATTGTTCTCCATCCAGAATTGCATCCGCTCACGCCCTGCGGACGTCCATTGCACATCGCTGGCATTCATTAAATTGATCAGGGATTGAAAGGCTGCCTGATGGTGCGTATCCGCGCAAACGCGCAGCATCTCAAACCAGGAGCGCTCGTCCGCCGGCCACCGCCGAAGCGCTTCCTGAGCGATTTCCCGGGCGTTGGACGGTTCGCCGAGGGCGAGACAATTGCGCACCGCAAGGCTCATCAGCTCCGGCGTCGGCATGGCGGAGAGCGATGCGTCCAGAGCCTCGGCAAGCGCAAGCCTCTGGTGACGAAGCGCCTGGCCCTCGATCAGGCCGCTTTCGCAGTAGCGGTTGAGCAGAGTAACGTATTGAGAGCGAAGCTCATCATCCTGCGGCTCCGCCTCAAGCTCCACCTGAAAGCGCTGAATTTCCAGCCTCATCCGGCGCTGAAGCTCGGTGATGGTCGCGGTGGCGTAATGGGCTGTTTCCGCATCGTCGTTAAAGCGGGCAAGAAGCAGAAGATCGAGGTTTTCCATGGGATCGCCGCGCAGCAGGTTCATCATCTGGCGCCTGCGCTGCCCAGGGTCGTTAATCAGGAGCGCCTCCTCCAGCGGCACGGCGCTGTGGGTATCAAGCTGAAAGGAGAGGCGACGGCTATGGGCCTCGTTTTGTCTTTTCAGCCATTCCGCCTCCGGAGGAACGCCGCCGCGCGCCGCGTGCGCAAGCGCCCACACGGACAGCGGGCCGAAAAAGGGTAAAAGCAACATCCACAGCGCGTAGGCCGGCCTGATAATAACGGACTTGCGCGCAAAAAAGAACAGCAAAACCGAGCATAGCAGCACGTGCGCGGCAAGAATGGCCAAAAGCTGTTCATTCAAGCTGATCACTCTCCTGCGCAACCGGATAGCATCGAAGCTGTTGCGCGGCAAAGCGCGCGGATATCCGGGGCAAATGTTCTTCATCCGCCTGCGGCAAAAGCACATAGTAGGAGCCGCTGTCCAGGCGGGCGCAGATGTCCGTGCTTCGCGTGGCGCTGCTGATGCGCATGTCGTATTCGGCGATATCCATGGATGCATCGCCTGTGACGCGCAGCAGCAGGAAACTGCCCGCGTGCCGCCTGCGCATGCTGCGGTAAACCTCAAGCGCGGAAAGAAAGGGTTTCTCGGCCAGAAAGTGGGTATCCTCCACATAGACGTCGGGGGATAAGCGAAAATACTGCATCGCGCGCACCATGGCGGACTGCACGAGACCGCATGTAATGCTGAACAGGTTTTGGAAATAAAGGGAGCACTGCTCAAAGGAAACGTCCCACAGCACGATCATGGCGATGGGCGCGCCGTCCATCAGAATAGGCGCTGCAAAAGAGGGATAAGCGGGGGACAGCGCGGTATTGGCAAAGACCTTGCCCTGATCGATGGCGTCGCGCAGCAGCGGCAGCGTTTTCAAATCCAGCGAATTGCCAAGCAGCTTCATATCGCGCGAGTGCAGAACCAGCCGCGCAAAGTCGTAATCATGCTTGTAATAGTAGATGGCGACGGATTGGTTTTGCAAAATCCCTTCCATAACGTTAAGTGTGGAGAGAAAAATTTGCTCGGGCTGGAGGCTGTCCAGCTCGCGCGTGATGCTGTAAATGCGGCCGTAACTGTCGCGCGAACGCGTTACCTGGGCCTGAAGCTGGTCGCGGTCCTCGGCGGCGCGTTGATAGATCGTTTCCAGAAAAGCGGCTTCCTCGTCCTGCTGCCGCTTCTCCTTTTCCAGTGTGGAGAGCTGCTCGGCGCGCTTGTCGTGCAGATAGCCAAAAATACCGCCTCCGAGCAGATAAGTGGTCATAGGTAGCCAGTTGTCGATATTGTACAGCAGCAGGTAAAGGTCGTTTCCCTCCCGCACCCAGTCAAACCCGTAAAAAAAGCAGGCGATCAGGGAGGCGGCCACTCCCGGCCATATCCCGTGCATATTGCCGATGATGACAACATAGAGAAGCCAGAAATTAAGATACCGGAACATCGCGTCCCGCCCCGTCAGCTGTGTGAGCCCATAGGCCGCTGCGGCGAGCAGAATCAGCTCCACATAGGGAAGCATCCGGCCAAAAGCGCGGCGCAGGCCGCGCCGCGCCGCGCCAGGCTTTGCGGCGGCCGTATTCTGGGAGAGCAGAAGGTCAAGCTCTGCCTTCCAGCTGTGCCGTGGAACCCAGCTTAAGGCGCGGGCCAGCCCGGAGACAAGCATAGGATGCGCTTCGCCTTCGGCGGCATAGTTCACCTTCAGTTTAGGCAAACGCGGCAGGAGGCAGGCGGCTACATCAGCGTAGCAAAGCGGAGCGCCATACTGGACGTGCACTGTTCCTGTGAGGTCGGCCTCCAGCGCCCGGCACAGAAACTCCGCCAGATCGCAGGCCCGTAAAAAATCACAGGGAGCACTTTCACAACCTGAAAACTCCAGTGGCTGGCCGCTTTTTGAAAGCGCGGCCGCCCGTGCAAAAAGCGATTTATCCCAACCGGGGGCATACAGGCTGGTTACACGAACCAGCAGGGTTTTAAAATGATTGGCGATGCTGTGACGGAAGCAGTCCTCGGCTGCCTTGATCAGTACGCCCGCGGCGTCGTCCGGGATTGGCTGCTCATTTTCCAGCCCGGTTTGCGCCTTGCCAAATACGCGCCTGTCCGTGATCAGCACAAAATGAGAGACGCCGTTTTTTTGCGCGGAAGGCTGTAGAGACAGCAACGCGTCTAGCATCGAGCCTTTGACGGAGGCGTCCAAACGGCCCGATTCGCATTGATAGGAAAAAAAGAAAATAATAGCGTCGAAGCGGGACGCCTCCAAGATGCGGTGCGCGCCAGGATCGCCGGGATGCATGCGGTAGCAGGCAACATGGGGCGGCAGATCCAGGTCCGGCTCCCACTGCCCAAGCAACGAGATATGGTGGCCATCGCGCTGGAACTGAGGCAGCATATCCAGAATTGGAGTATCTAAAATGCCGGTTAATAGGATTTTCATTCGTTTTATAAACCTGCCTCTTGCATGCGGAGCCTGTTGCGCCGGCATATTCTCAGTCAAAGCCGCAACAAACTTTTCTAAATGATTGTATCATTTATGCGTAAAGAAGACAAGCGATAAAAAATCTTTTCAGTAATGAATTATTCCCCCGTATCTTTGGCTGTTTCGATGGAGACATTCTTTTCAGGGTTTGCTTTCATCGCGGCTTTGTTGTGATACATGGCCTCGTCGGCGCGCTTGAACACGTTGCCAAACACAAGATCGGTCTCGTAATTATAAACCGCGATGCCACGGGCGATGGAAATACGGCTGTCCTCCCGTGAAATACGGTTGTGCTCGTCGATCGCGGCCTGAAAGATATCCAGCAGCTCGGGATAGTTTTCATAATCACCATGCTCCAGGAGGACGACAAATTCGTCTCCGCCTATCCGGTAAACGGGGCTGCGCTTGAAAACCTTGCAGATGAGCTTGCACGTGTCGATGATCAGCATATCCCCAAAGTCATGCCCGAAGGTATCGTTGATATATTTTAGACCGTTAATATCGCAGACCAGTACGGCGAACTCGGGACGGCCAAGGCGCATCTGCTCCTCCACGCGATGCGACGCGTCCTGGTAGGCGGTTTTGTTCTTGACGCCCGTGAGCGAATCGCGGTAGGCCAATCCATTGATATAGTCGATGTATTTTTGAAGGTGGTTGACCGTCTGCTGGAAGCTGTCCGCCAGCGTGCCTACCTCGTCCTTTGTCTGATGCGTGAGGGAGATGCTCAAGTCGCCGTCGGCGATTCTTTTTGCGGCGAGGTTAAGCTCCCTGAACGGACGCACCATGCGCCGCGTTATCAGAACCGTGATTAGGACGGAAGCGGCCAGAATCAACGACGCGGCGATTGCGATCTGTAAAACCAGCGCGTTTTTTTCCGCGTCAATTTCCGTCACCGGCGCGCAGAGCGCCAGCCGCATGCCGTTGGACAGGGTGCGGAAGGCCAGCTTTTTTTCCTGACCGTGCCACTGGTAGGTAAACAGCGAGCTGCCGCTTGTCACGTTGTCAAGCTCCCGCACAACGGGCAACAGGCTGGGGTCCGCGCTTTCCATGGGAACGCCGGCCGCCAGTTCCCTATGGTAGAGCACGTTGGCGGTCTCGTCCGCTAAAAAGGCGTACCCCGACTGATAGATACGCATGGCGGCAACGCTTTCTGTAATGACGCTGAAATCGATATCCATTCCCACAACGCCAACCGTCGCGTTGTTTTTATAAAGGGGAATGACATAGGAGATCATGCGGACGTTGATGTTTTGGTTGAGGTAAGGAGACATCCATGTGGGCTTTCCGGTTTTAACGGGTATGTAATACCAGCCTACGCGCTCCACATCCATCGGATTATAGTTTGAAAAGTCAGTCGGAACAAGCTGCTGATAACTGCCGTTCAGCGCAGTTTTGCTCCAGAAAAGACCCGAGGTGGGCGGCATGAAATCTGGATTATACCGTACATAGACGGCAAGCGCTCCTTCGGTGTTGCTCGCCGCGTTAACGGCCACGTTTTCCAAAAGTCCGGAGCGCAATAAAAGCGTAACATAAGAGCAGACGGATTTGCAATTTAAGTTAATGCTGCCGGCGCTCCAGCCATCCAAGCGTCATTTCCGCCCAGCTATACTGCGACATGTATTCGCCGCCGTAGCTATTGACGGCGCCGGATCGCCGCCTATGTACCTGTAATAATCACAATCCATCCGCGAAGGATTGACTGCATAGCTGTTTCTGCTTTTCACAAGCGCATCGCCCACGCCCAAAACCTTTAAACTATAAAAAAGGTCGCTCGCCAGGTTGCGAAAGTAGCTGTGTACGGCCTTACCACCCGCCTTATCCCCAAAAAGCGCGGCGCAAAGCTCGCCTGTTGTACAGGAAGCGCCCCGCCGGTCCACAAGATAGGCGAACAGTTCCCTGCTCTTGCTGTACTTAAAGGCTACGGGCGCCCCGCTGAAAAACACGTCGAAGTTTCCGAAACACTGGACGCGCAGCACGCCCGTGGTTTTGGTAATGGGGTTTCTAAGATGGCTAAGCGCCTCCCGCACCTTGTCCACCGCCGGCGGTTTCAGCAGGTAGCCCGTTACATACAGCCCGTGCGCCTCCAGAGCGTATTGCGAATAGCCCGTTACAAACACAATATTTGCGCCAGGCCTGAGCTCCTTGATTCTTTTGGCGACAGCGAGCCCGCTTGCGCCTGGCATTTCAATATCCAGAAAAACCAGGTCCAACGGATTTTGCTCAAGATGCCGCAAAAATTCTCCCACCAGCTGAAAACCGTGCAATTCGCAATCAGGACAGAGCAGGCGCACAATTTCTGAAAGCCCGTCCACGGCATGCCGCTCGTCATTCACAATGGCAATGTTCATGGAAACGCTCCCTTTCCTGCCGGAATTACCGGGCGTTGAGATACCCTGTATCGTATTATTATAGAATGCGCCGCGCTTACTTTCAACGGCTTTGCCGGATTTTAACGAAAAAAATTCCGGATTTCGCGACAGGCGTACGGTCTGGCCACGAAATCCGGAACAAAGCGGGAATTGGATATGGGTCAACCCGTTATGCCTTGCTTAAAGCGCGATGCGTTTTAAGGCGAGCATACCCGATAACCGACATGAGCGCCGCCGCCAGGGCGTCCACGATGATGTCCTTCATCGTATCCCGAAGCGCTGCGCGCCCAATAAGCGCCTCTCCTGTTTCCGTCATGAATTTCTGCATGTTGAGGCCAAGAAGGCTGTCAAAGCTGAATTCATAAATTTCCCAGAGCGCGCCGCAGCTTAAAGCGAAGCAAAACGCGAAGATTGAAATGAAGGCGGGGGAAAGCGAAACGCGGATTTTCTCGCTGCTGTTTAGCCATTCCACCAGGATGAATCCCAGCGCGCCCAGCATCGCGCCCGAGAAGAAGTGCAGAATGGTATCCCAGTGCGGGACGGTGTAGTAGAAATCCAGCACCTCGCCCAGAAAGATCGCGCAGTAAAGAAACGCGTAATACATGAGGTAAATGAAGTTGGGAATGCCCAGCTTCCACTTCCGGCTAACCAGAGATGGCAATGAGAGCACCAGAAGGCCCAACAGGCATTGGATAAACATCAGCATGTAATCGCTTTTGAGATGTGTGTATGCCTGGCCCTCCGGGATGCTGTCAGGTGCGAGAAAAAGGCGTACAACCGAATAAGCGGCTGAAAGCGCAAGGGTAATAAACAGGATGGTACCTACGACCTCGCTTGCGTTCCTTTTTTTTTCGGGTTCGGTCATGGATAGTCCTCCTATTGCTGCGGGTTGTTGGTCGCGTAGTTCAGGATATCTTTCCAGAGGGGGTGGTTTTTATCAAGCACCAGCGTACTGTTTGCGTTAATCGCGGCTTCAAGCGCCTGTAAGGAACGCCAGTAGCTGAAAAACTCCGTGTCCACGCTGTAGGCGTCGGCGTAGATTTCAAGCGCCGCGGCGTCGCCCTCGCCCCGGATGGTGCCTGCCTCGCTCAGCGCGTCCGCCTCAATTTTGCGGGCCTCCAGATCGGTCTTTGCCACAGCCTTGAGGTATTCCTCCTGCCCCTCGCTGCGAAGCTGCTGTGCAACCTTCGCGCGGTCGGCCTGCATGCGGGCGTAGGTGCTTTCGATATTGGCATTGGGTAGAATGGTGCGGTGCACCTGAATATCCTTGACCTCGATGCCGCGCAGCGCCATATCGTTGTTGATGGTTTTAAGCCCCTGCGCGAGGGCGGCGTTGAGCGCCTCCTTGTTGCTGACGAAATCCTCGGCGGTCAGGCGGTTGATAACCTGAACGATAACGGGATGAATCAGGTTGTCAAGCTGGTTTTCGGCGGTGTTCATGCTGCCCAGCTTCAGGCTGAACAGCGCGGGATCGGCGATATACCACTGCGCGTAGGTTCTGACGTAATACTGCTTTTTTTCAGCGGTGTTGACGACCTCGCTGTCGCTTACATAGGTGTAGAGGCGTGAGGGATAGGTCTGCACCTTATCCACAAAGGGAACCTTGAAGTGCAGCCCGCTTCCAGAAAGAATTTTAACGTCGCCGCTGGTGGTAATCTCCCCCTGAAGCTGATCGGCAAAATCCGCATGGAAGGTATTGTGCTCGTTTAGCACGATGCTCTTAATCACGCCGAAACGGCTAACAACGCACTGCTCGGCCTCGCCCACCACAAAGAGGGATTCGCTGAGCAGAATGATCACCGCGAGCAGGATGACCGCGGCGGCAATCAGCTTGCCGGCGTTTTTGCGCATTTTACGGTTTTTCATTTCCTTGTCAAAATCATAGGCCTGCTGGCTCATGCTCACACGCTCCCTTCCACGGCGGCGGCCGAATCAACCGGGGTTGCGCCGCCGTTCAAATCCAGTATTTTGACGACCTCACTGTCGGGCTCGGCAACGATGATGCGCCCGCTGTTTTGGAGCACGCGCTCCATGGTCTCGATCAGCAGACGCGTGCGGGTGATTTCGGGCGCGGCCTTATACTTTTCATACACGGCGCTGAACACCGCGACCTCGCTCTCGGCCGCCGCGATGGTTTCGGCCTTGTAGCCCTCCGCCTCCTGAACGGTTTCATAAGCGTTGCTGCGCGCCTTGGGCAGCACCTCGTTGGCGTACTTTTCCGCCTCGTCCAGGCGCTTGGTCTTCTCGTTTTTGGCGTTGTTGACATCCTCGTACGCGGCTGAGACGTCCGTGGGCACGGTAATGTTCTGGATGCGCACATCGTTGATCTTCACGCCGATTTCATAGGTGTCGATCAGCGCCTGAAAATCCGGCAGCACCTGCAGCTCGATTTCTTCCTTATTAAGCAGCGCGTCGTCCAGCGGGCGGTTTTGAATGTTCCGGCGGATAATCGCCTCAAAAGCCAGCTGCAGCGTGCCCTCGGGATCGTCGATGTCGAAGGTGTATTGCTTTACGTCGCGGATGGTATACTGATACACCGCCTCGATGGACACAATGCTGTTGTCGTTGGTGAGCATCACGCCCTCGTCGGTTACGTCCGTGTACCTGGCGGCGGTGCCCGCCGTGCCCTGCGACGTGGTGCGGAAGCCATATTCCTTGGTATGGATGGCGGTGACGCTTTCGGAAATCACGCTTTGTACCAACGGAATTTTCCAGTAAAGTCCGGGGCCCTTTCGGTCGGTTACGCGGCCAAATGTGAGCACGAGCGCTTCCTCGCCCTGCCCGACGCGGTAGAAGCTGTTGAACGCGAGCAGCGCAAATACCGCGACCGCGCACAGCGCGATGATGCCGCCTGTTTTGAGTTTCCCTTTCATAAAATGACGTACTCCTTTCCTCTCTGCCGGGGTTGACATGCCTATCATAGCATATCCTGTCGGATTTACGGAAGGGCCTTTGCCTAAAACATACATTCCGGCGGCTGAACCGCTCGTTTTGCGGGCGGCCCGATCTATACGTATTTGCCAAACCGTGGTATAATGTACATTGAACGTTAAACATGGCGGTGGCCGCTAATGTGTTTGAGGGAAAGGAATGCATGTATATGGGCGAGAAAATTCTGGGCGTTATTTTCGACCTGGACGGCGTGATCGTATCCACCGACAACTGCCACTATCTGGCATGGAAGCGGATGGCCGATGAGGAAGGCATTTACTTTGACAGGTCGATCAACGAGCGCCTGCGCGGCGTAAGCCGGATGGAGAGCCTTGAGATCATCCTCGAGCGCGCTACCCGGGCCTATACGCCAAACGAAAAGGCGGAGATGGCCGCGCGCAAGAACGCATACTATGTGGAGCTGATTGGAAGCCTTACACGGGAGGACGTGCTGCCCGGCACGATGGATACGCTGCGCTTTCTGCGCGACCGGGGCGTAAAGATCGCGATCGGCTCCTCAAGCAAAAACACACCGATCATTTTGAAGCAGATCGGCTTGGAGAACGCGTTTGACGCAGTGGCAGACGGCAACGGAATCACGCACAGCAAGCCGGACCCCGAGGTGTTCCTGCTGGCGGCAAGACTGCTTGGGCTTGAGCCGAAAAGCTGCCTTGTGGTGGAGGATGCGGACGCGGGCATAGAAGCCGCGCTCGCCGGCGGCATGCGCGCACTGGGCGTCGGCTTTGCCGCCCAAAACCCCGGCGCCGATTTTACGGCTGCCGATCTTTCCAAAGCTGACTTTGCCGAAATTCTAAAATAAAAGTTGGAGGATGCAAATGCTGGATCAATTGATCGCGCGCGACGTGCTTGACGCCGCGCTTGCCACCGGCGGGGACTTTGCCGAGATTTTCATGGAGGACAGGCGCGCCAATACCCTTGTGCTGCAAAGCGACAGGCTGGAAACGGTGAACTCCGGGCGTACGCACGGCGCGGGTATCCGCGTGTACGTGGGCCTTAACGCCGTGTATACCTTTACAAACGATACCGACAGGGAAGGGCTGCTGCGTTGTGCAAAGCAGGCTGCGTCTGCCGTAAAGGCACAAAAAAACAGCCCGCGTTCGGCCGCGCCTTTTACAGTAGCAACCGGCACGGATATCCATCCCGTGCAGATGGCGCCATCCCAAACGGATATTCGCCGCAAGGCGGATGTGCTTAGGGCCGCGAACACGGCCGCCCGCTCTGTGGGCGGCGAAATCGCTCAAGTTGTTTGCGGCTACCGCGACAGCGAGCAGGATGTGCTGATCTGCAACAGCGACGGTCTGTTTGTAACAGATCGCCGTACCTATACGCGCATGATGTGCCAGGCCGTCGCGGGCAACGGCGCGGAAAACCAGCTGGGCTATGAGTCGCCCGGCGCGCTGATGGGCTTTGAATTGTTCAGGGAACGCGTCGACCCAGAGCGTGTTGGCCGGATAGCCGCCGAGGCTGCGGTCAAAATGCTCAAAGCGCCCGTGTGCCCGTCCGGCGTAATGCCCGTGGCGATCGACAACGGCTTTGGCGGCGTTATCTTCCACGAGGCGTGCGGCCACAGCTTGGAAGCCACGAGCGTCGCCTTCGGTATGAGCGAGTTTGCCGGGAAGCTGGGCCGGCAGATCGCCGCTAAGTGCGTAACCGCGATTGACGACGGCACGATGCCCAATGAATGGGGCAGCGAGAACGTGGACGATGAAGGAACGCCTACCACAAAGCTTGTGCTGATTGAAAACGGAATTCTTAAAAATTACATGATTGACCGCCTCAACGGCAAGCGTATGGGCATGGCCCCGACGGGCAGCGCGCGCCGCCAGGATTACAGCTTCGCTCCCACCTCGCGCATGCGCAACACCTATATCGCCGCCGGAGAGGACGATGATGCGGAAATCATCTCCACCATGGGCGACGGCCTGTATGCGGCTAAGCTTGGCGGCGGCTCGGTCAACCCGGCTACGGGTGAATTTAACTTCGCCGTCAACGAGGGCTATCTGGTTAAGGATGGCAAGATCACTACGCCTGTGCGCGGCGCGAGCCTGATCGGCAAGGGCGCCGAGGTGCTCATGCGCATCGACCGTGTGGGCCGCGATATGCAGATGGCCCAGGGCATGTGCGGCAGCCTGAGCGGCAGCGTACCCACAAATGTCGGTCAACCGATGATTCGCGTTACATCTATGACCGTTGGCGGCCGCGCGTAAGGAGGGGGAAAGAAACATGCAGGAATTTTTAAACAGGCTGATGGATGCCGCAAAGGCGGCCGGTATCGAGGCCGCCGAGGCCTATGTCGTGGAGCGTGAAAGCTTCAGCGCTATGAGCAACGAATGCGAGATTACCGAATATAAGAGCAACCTGACGCGCGGGCTGGGCTTTCGCGGGTTGAAAAACGGACGTATGGGCTACGCCTCCACCGAGGCCTTTGATGACGAGGCCGTGGGCCAGCTGGTAAAGGGCGTTGTTGAAAGCGCGGAGCTGTGCGAGGATACCGATACGGAATTCCTGTACGACGGTAAAGAGGCCGTCCCGAAGCTCAACCTGTATAATCCGTCGTTGGACGCGGTAACGCCCGAGGAAAAGCTTGCGCTTGTGGTGGAAACGGAAAAGCGGGCCAAGGCATATGACCCGCGCGTTGACAAGGCAACCTACAACATGATCAGCACCGGCAAGCACACCATCCGAATCGTTAACACCTACGGCATGGACCGGTCGTTTACCGAAAATATGTGCAGCCTATTTACGGAGCCAATCGCCAGGGATGGTGGTAGCGTGTCCTCCGGTTCCTTCGGCTTGACCACCCGACGCTTTGACGCGCTGGACGCCGGAAAAATTGCGGGCGAGGCCGCGCAGCGGGCTGTCAATGGGCTAAACGCGTCGTCCGTCAAATCCGGAAAATACCGGGTTGTGTTTTTTAACGAGGTGATGACGAGCCTGATGGACGTGTTCGCGACCATTTTTTCGGCGGAAACGGCGCAGAAGGGCTTGTCTCTGCTTTCCGGCAAGCTGGGCGAGACGATTGCGTCGCCTGTTGTGAGCATCGTGGACGACCCGCTGCTGACGGACGGCCTGGAAGCCCGGCCGTTTGACGCGGAGGGCGTACCCTCCTCAGCGCATACGGTTGTGGAGAACGGCGTGTTTAAAACCTTCCTCCATAACCTGAAAACCGCCCATAAGGACGGCGTAACAACCACGGGCAACGCGAGCAAGGCCGGTTATGCCTCCTCTGTGCATGTCGCGCCCTCCAACCTCTATTATAAACCCGGGCAAAAAAGTTTTGACGAGCTGTTGGCTTCCGTTGGCGAGGGAATCGTCATCACAGAGGTGACGGGCTTGCATGCGGGCGCAAACCCCGTTAGCGGCGATTTTTCGTTGCTGTCCAAGGGGTATACCTTTGCAAAGGGCAAGCGCGGCATGCCTGTGGAGCAGATCACTGTAGCGGGCAATTACTACGAGCTGCTTCAAAATATCCGCGAGCTGGCAAGCGACCTCCGCTTCCCAGACGGCGGTATGGGCAGCCCGAGCGCGGATGTGGGGGAACTCTCCATCAGCGGAAGCTGATGAAACGCTGAATAAAAAGCCCGAAGCGCATGATAAAACGCGTTTCGGGCTTTTAAAATTATTGAGGAGAGAGACGGTTTCGCGTCGCGCCGGCAGGCATGGACGCTACCGCGCCTCCGAAAAGTCTGTCATCCCGGCAGGAATGAAGCCTGTGATTCCGTCAATCAGCACATGAAGCCATTTTCCCTCGTCCACTGTGGCGAGCACCTCAAGCTGCGCACCCTGTACAAGCTGCTTTGTGCGCGTGTTTTTTGTCGAGGGCCGCTCGTACAAAACAGGCCTTTCGGCGGTGGCGGATACGGACGGCATGCCGTAGTAGGTGGGGTTGCGCTGCCCCTCAAACGTCAGGTACTTGCTCAGCATATAGCCGACGCGCCCATAGGCGTTCACCTTCGTCCATTGCCCGTCCGAGGATTTTTCAAGAACAGAAACGTATGCGCCGTTGTAATACTTGCCAAGGCTCTTTGCGCTCAGCGAGGGCTTTTCGCGCAGATGCAGACGGTCTTTTTTATCCGGGTTGCTTACAAAGGCAAGGCTTGCCGCCTCAGCCTTTTCATTGCCGCCGTCCTGCGCGCCCGCGCTATCCTGAAAGCCGGTCATAGCGGTGGGAATATAGCCGACCGTGCTGCCGACGCATACGTGCAGCCACTTTCCATTGGCGAGCACGCCGTATACGCTCATCTCCGTGCCCTTTGACAGGCTCTTGCTCCTGACGTTGGAGGTGGAGGGCTTTTCGTACAAAACGGGCTTTGCCGCCGTAGCCGTGACTGTGGGAACAGCGTAAAGCGTATTGTTTGGCAGGCCCTCAAAGGTTAAATACCCGCTTAGCATATAGCCCACGCGGCTTTCAACGCTTACATTTGTCCATATACCGTCCGCCGTTTGCCCCAGCACCATTACAGTAACTCCGTTGTAATACTTCCCCAGACTGGCGGCGTTTTTCGAAGGTTCCTCGCGCAGGTTCAGACGATCCCTGGGGTTGGGATTGCTGACGGTCGCGCTCCTGCCCACCGGTGAAGCCGGACCGCTTCCCAGCACCTGCGCTGCGGCCGCGTTGGGCAGAAAGCAACTATAAGCGCCTTCGCCCGGAAGCTGCACGAGGATATGCTGCCAACTGTCTGAAAAGCCCATGAGCGAAATGGACAACGCCGCGCCGAAGCTCTCCTTCTTCGAGCGCGAACTGGGCCCGTGGTAGGCGGAAAAATCCGTTTTGGAAACATAATGGGGCATTGCGCTGGAAACGGCCGTATCACTGATGAATTTACGTTGCACATAGCCGGTCAGGCTGCCGGGTTCGTTGCCGACGGTCACCTTGAGCCAATCCGCGTTGACGGCTTCCAGCACCTGAATGGGCGCTCCGTTATAATACTTGCCCAGCGACCGGCCCTGTGTTGAAGGGCTCTCCCGAAGGTGAAGCCGGTCCTTGGGATCGGGGTTTGCGATATAGGAGTCCCCTCCGTCGGCGGTCGCGTTCAGGGGAAGTGCGGCGGCCAGCACGCACAGCAGCAGCAGGGCGGCAAAAAGCTTCTTCATCGCGTATTCCTCTTTCTTTTGTTTCGTGGTACAATAAAAAGGGTTATTTCACTAACAAAACGCAGCATGCGGAAGATTTCTTCCCATTTTTACCGGAAAATTCATTTGATGAGTGAAAGGGGCGCGGGTCTTGGACAAGCGCGAGGTCCTTAAAAATATTTTCGGGCACGACGGCTTTCGCGACGGACAGGACGGCGTGATCGACGAGCTGCTACAAGGGCGGGATGTGCTGGGCGTTATGCCGACTGGCGCGGGCAAATCGATCTGCTACCAGCTGCCGGCGCTGATGCTGGAGGGCGTCACGCTGGTGGTGTCTCCACTAATTTCCCTGATGAAGGATCAGGTGATGGCGTTGAAGGCCTCGGGTGTGGCGGCGGCTTATATTAACTCCAGCCTGACGCCATGGCAGCAGGGCGAGGCCATCCGCCGTGCCGCGAACGGCGCTTACAAAATCATATACGTCGCGCCGGAACGGCTGGATGTGCCGCAGTTTGTGGATTTTGCACGCGGTGCGAGCATATCGTTGCTGGCGGTTGACGAGGCGCATTGCGTATCCCAGTGGGGCCAGGATTTTCGTCCCAGCTACCTGCGCATCGCCGAATTTGCGGACAAGTTGCCCCAACGTCCGCCCATGGGCGCGTTTACCGCCACCGCCACACGGCAGGTGAAGGACGATATCGTCAAGATGCTCAGGCTTAACGACCCCTATTGCGTTACCACGGGTTATAACCGCCCTAACCTTCGCTTTTCCTGCCTGAAACCGACTAACAAGTTCGCGATGCTCTGCTCGTTTCTAGACGGGATGGAGGGTGAATGCGGCATTGTATACTGCGCCACCCGCAAAACTGTGGAAGAGGTTACCGATAAGCTGAATATGGCCGGTTACGGGGCGACGCGTTATCATGCCGGACTGACGGACGAGGAACGGCGGCGCAACCAGGACGATTTCCAATTTGACCGCGCGCGCGTTATGGTGGCGACAAACGCCTTCGGTATGGGTATTGATAAATCTAACGTGCGTTTTGTGGTGCATTACAACATGCCCAAGAATATCGAAAGCTACTATCAGGAGGCGGGGCGCGCCGGGCGGGACGGCGGACCCGCCGAATGCCTGCTTCTATACAGCGGACAGGATGTGGTTACCGCCAAATGGATGCTGGAGCACAGCGATGAAAACCCCGAGCTTAACGCGGAGCAGCGCGAGGCGGTTTTAGAGCGGGATATGGAGCGGCTCAAACAAATGACGTTTTACGCTACGTGTAAAAGCTGCCTTCGCCGTTTCATTCTCCGTTATTTCGGAGAATACGACGCGCCTGAAAACTGCGGACGCTGTTCGGTATGCGACGGTGAAGCGTTCGAGGTGGACAACGGCCGGGCAAGACGCGCAAGCGCGGTCATGGCGAGGGAGATTACCCGTGAGGAACGCAGGATGGCAAAGGATGAGCGCCGCGCGGGCCGTCAGAGCGCGGAAGCAGATTTTTCGGCCTGGGAAATGGCGCTGTACGAGAATCTGAAGGCGCTCCGCGGGCTGCTGGCCGCCCGCAGGCACGCGCCCGCCTATACCATTTTCTCCGACGCTTCGCTTCACGACATGGTCAAAAAACGTCCTGCGGATATGGACGCGTTTCTGGACATTTCCGGCGTTGGACAGGCAAAGCAGGAAAAATATGGCGAGGTGTTTTTGGCCGTCATACGCGATGGAAGGGAGCCGAACGAGGCTATGGAGGCGTTTGCCGAGGAAGCGCGCCCAAAGCCTGTCAGGGAAGGGCTTGAGGCCGCCGGACAGGCATGGACGGAAGATGAGGAAGCGCGGCTAAAGGATGAGTTTGAGCGCGAGGTGCCCATGGAGGAAATCCTGAAACGGCATCACCGCAACTATGGGGGCATCAAGGCGCGGCTGAAAAAGCTCGGCCTGATCGAATAGATATGCGATTGCTTGAAAAGGGCGTAGCATGCGCCGCAAAAAGGCGCGGATCCGCCATAACGGCAGTCCGCGCCTTTTCCATAGTTTGGTTTGCTTTTTTACCTGATAATATCCGTGCCCATGTAAGGAACAAGCGCCTCGGGAACCGTGACGGTGCCGTCCTCATTCTGGTAATTTTCCAAAATGGCGGCCACTGTGCGGCCCACGGCCACGCCGCTGCCGTTCAAAGTATGCGCGAACTGCGGCTTGTCCTTGGGGTTATCGCGGTAGCGGATGCCCGCGCGGCGCGCCTGAAAATCCTCGCAGTTGGAGCAGCTCGAGATTTCGACATAGCGTCCGTAGCTGGGCATCCATACCTCGATATCGTAGGTTTTGGACGCACTGAAGCCCATATCGCCAGTGCACAGGGTAATCACGCGGTGGGGCAGGCCCAGCAGCTGGAGCACCTTTTCAGCCTCGGCGGTCATGCTCTCCAACTCCTCATAGCTCTGCTCAGGCTTAGCGATCTTTACCATTTCCACCTTGTTAAACTGGTGCTGGCGAATCAGGCCGCGCGTATCGCGTCCGGCGCTGCCCGCCTCGGCGCGGAAGCAGGTGGAATAGGCGCAGTGGCGGATGGGAAGCTTCGCGCCGTCCAGAATCATCTCGCGGTACATGTTGGTCACAGGCACCTCCGCGGTGGGAATCAGGAAGGTGTCCTTATCCACCTTGTAGGCGTCCTCCTCAAACTTGGGCAGCTGGCCCGTACCCGTCATGGTCGCGCGGGTTACCATATAGGGAGGGTAGACCTCGTCGTAGCCGTTTTCCACGTGCGTGTTGAGGAAGAAGTTGATCACCGCGCGCTCCAGCCTGGCGCCAAGGCCGCGGTAAAACGTAAATCGCGCGCCTGAAACCTTCGCTGCGGTGTCGAAATCCAGGATGCCAAGATCCGTACCGATATCCCAGTGCGGCTTGGGCTCCCAGCCAAAATCGCGCGGAGTGCCCCAGCGGCGCTGTTCCACATTATCGCGTTCATCCAGGCCAACCGGCACGCTTGCGTGCGGAAAGTTGGGGACGCTCATCAGGAAGCTTTCCATCGCGGCGTCCAGCTCCGCAATGTCGGCGTCGATGGCGGAAATCTCATCGCCCAGCCTCCGCATTTCCTCCATGATAGCGGCGGTTTCGCTCTCCGGCGCGCCGCTCTTTTTCGCCTCTCCAATCCTTTTGCTGGTAGCGTTGCGAAGGGCCTTTTTTTCCTCAACCTCCGCCATCAGCTTTCGGCGCTGTTCGTCCTGCGCCAGAAACGCTTCCAGGGAAATATCCTTATTGCGCGCTTTGAGCGCGTCCATAAGTTCCTGCGGGTTCTGGCGAATGCGTCTGATGTCCAACATGGTTTGGGTTCCTCCTTTGATTGTTCCTCCGAAAGTATAGAAAACGCCCCTGCCAACTGCTCGCGCAGTCGCAGGGACGGAGGAAGCGTTGCTCCGCGGTGCCACCCGGCTTAAGGCTTGCGCCTTCACTTATCCGCGCTGTAACGGGCGCGCCCGGACGGCTCTTCGCCGCTTGGCTCTCGTGATGGAACAGAATGCCCGCGCCGCAGCCTCGCACCTTCCGACTGCTCTCTTCAGGCGGCATGACAATCCTTTTCACGGTCCTTGCCATGGCGAGTATTATACGCGCTTTTTGACCGGTTGACAAGCGTTTTGCGAAAAATCGTCAGGACAGAGAATGCTTTAGCCGGTCGTGCTCCTCGGCCCGCTTGGCGTTATTAAAACGGTCGAGCGTACCTACCAGATAGCCGGTGATACGGCGAATGCGGTGAAAGGGCCGCGCCCCTAGATCGTAATTCAGCTCCACTTCATCGCCGCAAACGTTAATGTCGATACGCCTAGGCTCCACGCCGTATTTTTTGGTAGCGCGCTCAATGTAAGCGTTGATTTCGTTCTGTTCAAGCATGCCGTTGGTTACCGTAACCGTACAAGCCATAGTGGACACTTCCTTTCAAAAACGCTGTATGATACCATATCTTGTATCGGCAATAGTATACCACACTTTGTGATGAGTGAAACAGAAACCGCAGGTTCATCTTTTCGTTCCAGCGCAGAATTTTTGAACGCAGCCGGCGGCTAATCAGGGAACGCAGCCAGCGCTTGAACGGCTTCTTCCTTTGTAGCCATAAAAAAGATATCCCTGCCGCGATTGCATTCATAAATAAAGTCCTTCAACGGCTTGCTGGTATATTGAGAGAAATCGCCGTAAATCGCAATCTTTACTTGGTAATTAATGAATTTTTGAAGAATTTCTCCGGCAAGTCCGGTACTTAAAATAAAAAAGTCAGATGTAAACATCCGTTTATCGACGGCCACCCTTCGGGTGTTTGCCTCATAGCCGACGGTCATGATAAAGTCCAATGCCGACCGCGCGTCAACAATCCTTCCTTCATAGCCGGATATAACGGCAATCACCCTGTTTTGCGCGGTAACCTTTTCCATGTTCATTCTGGCGTCCTCCTAATTGAGTGTGAATGCGCCTGCGCCAGGCGCTTCCCGGTTAAATTTTGCCGCGAAGCTTTTTCAAAAGCAGCAGGCTTTCCTCCGGCGCGCAAGTATACCGCGGCAGCAGCGAGTGAAGATAAAAATTTGTGTATTGCTGTAAAAAATCCGGCTGTGTTACAAATATCTGATTAAGACCCGCATGGTTATTATCATTCCTGTAGCGGCTGGAAACCATCACGCCCAAACCCTTGTAGCCGGCGAACCGGTAGCTGTGCGCAGAATGGTCGTCCCTGAAAAAATAGAGATGATATCGGGGACGCTCGCGCGCCGTTTGGATTAGCGTATCGGCAATGAGACGGCGCTCGGCCGCGCTCACATGGCGCATGAAAAATCAGGTCGTGAATGCCGCGCTGGGCAAGGTAAGCGCTTTTGCCCAATCGGCTGACCTCCAGCGCTTCGCCAAGCATCCCGCATTCCGCCTGGCTGAAAATTTCCGGCCGCGCACGCAACATGCGCAAAACCTCCGTACGCCGCTCCTCGCTTGTTTCATCACGAAGCAAGCGGGAAACGGTGACCGCGTTTCGAAGCTTAAGCCGCGCAGCCAGCGCGGACGCGGTAAGCTTATGGGACTTCATCAGCATACCCAGCCGCTCGCCAAACGTGTATATGTGATGCATCGGTATCACTCCAAATGATAAGGATGAATTCCGTTTGCCATCATATTACATTGTAACGCGTAATTAAGCAAGCGGGAAAAGTTAAAAACCAAACAAGGCGACGAAATATCCGCTTTGCGCGGCTTGTCCCGGGCGGTGAAATATGGTATGCTACCACCGACTTTGACGGAGGGGATCGCCAATGAAGCAGACCTTTACCACAACCATGCCAGACCGGGTGGGCGCATTTTTGGGCGCGAGCCGCTGCATATCCGGCAATGGCGCCAACATCACGCGCGTCAGCTACAACAAGGCCATTGATATGCACCTGCTCTTTATTGAAGCGGATGGCACGCCTGAGCAGCTTGAACGCATCGCAAAAGAACTCCGGGCGCGCGGATATCTGCCCGAAAAGCCGCATCAGGGCAGCGTACTGATGCTGGAATTCAGGCTTCACGACAAGCCTGGCGCGGTGGTGCCGGTTCTTGAAATGATCAATCGTTTTCAATTCAATATCTCCTATATCAGCTCTCAGGAAAGCGGCGAGCCATACCAGTATTTTAAAATGGGGCTTTTCGTGGAGGACGGAGAAGCGGTCAGCCGTTTCATGCGCGAGGTATCGCAGCTTTGCCGGGTCAGGATAATCAGGTATGACAAAACAGAGAAGAATCTTGACAACACAGTGTTTTACCTCAACTTTGCCAATGAGATCGCAAAAAAGGCCGGGCTATCCGACGCGGACCAGCAGCGGCTGATCGTCAACGCCAACCTTGTGATGCAACTGCTGGACGAGCGCGACAATCCACCCTATAAGACGTTTGAATATATCGGAAGGTTCGCAGAACAAATACATGAATGGAAGGGCCGGGCATTTGAAGCCAGATTGAGCGCGCATACGGGAGCGGCCGGCGCGAGGGTCACGGTTGTTGAGCCGCCAGCCGGCTGCAACCTTACCGTAATCGAAAAAAACGGTGAGGCGCTGTTTGTGGACAGCGGCTTTGCCTGTTACCGCGACGAGCTGTCCGGCCTCATGCGCACGCTGGTTAAGCATTTCGATACACGCGTCAAGACGGCCGTGGTCACCCACGCGGATGTTGACCATTGCGGCCTGCTGGACCTGTTTGACGATGTGTATATGAGCCGGAAATGCTGCCGGAACTTTTTATGGGAAGAACGGGGAGAGGCAAATTATCGCGAGAAAAACCCTTTGCACGCGCCCTATGTGAGTATCAGCAAGCTGCTGTCCGCCTACTTGCCGCCTAAAACGCCGGGTATGCATGTGGTTGGGGGCACGGAGGAGCCGCTGGAGGAACCGCTTAAGCTTATTGGCACGTTTGATTTTCACGGGCTTCATTTTGAGGCGTATGAGGGTTTTGGCGGACATGTGGCGGGTGAAACCGTATGGCTGGAGCGCTCGGAACGCCTTGCGCTCACCGGGGATGTGTTTGTCAATCTGAAGGGTTTCACAAAGCCGCAGGCGGCGTTTAACCGGCTCGCGCCGTTTTTGATGACCTCCGTGGATACCGATCCGGGGCGCGCGGAGAGGGAACGCGAGGCGCTTTACCGGTTGCTCGGAGAGGGGAAATGGCTGATTCTGGGCGGTCATGGCGCGCCGATGGTTTACGGAGAATAACGCGTTCGGACATGCGGCGGCGCTCCTTTGCATATGCTTGTTCAAAAGCATGGCAAGGGGGATAGAATGCATGAGCGAAATACAGCAGACCCAGGCAGGATACCTTCAAATTCCCGCGGGCGAAAACGCCACAATGGCGCGGTTGCTGTCGGCAAACCTGGGCCGGGAAGTAGTGGCGGAGTTTTTGGTCGGAACGGACGATATTGTCCGCAAGGCGGGCATTCTTTACGCGGCAAGCGCGGAATACATGGTGCTGTACGATGACGTCAACCTGACCAATATTGCGTGTTACCTGCCTTCTCTTCGTTTCGTGACGTTTTACCTGTCCGGAACGCGGCCTGATACAAGCGGACAGAACACCGCCTCCAGGCAGGCGGCGCAGCAGGAGGCGGAAACCAGGGGCGGCGTAAGGCCGCAGACCCAGGCCGCGTTTAACTACGCCAAGCGCAAGACGAGAAAACTGGATTAATTTGGTTGCCAAAACCGAACGTACACCAAAGCGCCCTGCCAAAGGCCGGAGCTCAAAAGACAGCGTATCGATTTTTACAGGAAACGGCATGGCTTTCGGGTCATGCCGTTTCCTGTGCTTCAATCTTCTGCTGTATGGCCTGCGCTCGATTTTAAGCAGCGCTTGACCATCTTTATATGAATGAAAAGCGGTCCCCAATTGTTAAACGCGTATATGTTTAGGATACTTTATTACGTTTGAAGATGAAAACAATGCTTCTTGTGGGCCCGTCGGCATGGTTTGTCGATACGCTGCTGACCAGTTCCCATCCCGCGTTTCCACGCCGGTTCAACTCATCACATAATTCCTCCGCATTGACCTTACCGCCTGAAAATCCCCTTGCGTCATAGATATAGGTATCATACTGATATTTTTCCATGGTATTGACTCTCCTTTTCAAAAACAAGATTCTTCATGTAGTTCAGCCACAATCGCGGCTTTTTTTAACGGCTTGGCAGTTAAAATAGGGGCTACGTACAAAACGTCAGAAAGGCGATAATAAGTCCATTGACTTTTAAACAGGCAAAAAAAGAATGGAGGCACATGAGCTTTCGTCCATGTGCCACATCTTTCCGTCAAGCCTGCCTAACAGTTGCCGCAACCGTAATTTTGAGCAATTCCTGTCTTACGGACAACCGTATAAAGCTGGGAGTGCTTTTTGCGGCTGCCTACTCCTGCTCAAGCATGCGCATAAACGCTTCCTCTGAAACAACAGGCACGCCGAGGCTTTCGGCCTTTGCCAGCTTGCCGCCGGCCTTTTCGCCCGCAAGCACAAAGGAGGTCTTTTTGCTGACGCTTCCCGCGGCGCGACCGCCGTGAAGGACGATCAGCCTTTCGGCATCCTCGCGGCTCAGGGTGGGCAGCGTCCCCGTTACCACGACGGTCTTGCCGGTCAGGCTGCCGGATAGCGTTTCGCTCTCATGCTTCGGGTTGACGCCTGCATCCAATAGACGTTCCACCATCTCCACATTTTCATGAAAGCTGAAAAATTCGACGACGCTGCCGGCGACAATCTCGCCTACATCGGGAATGGCGGTCAGCTCCTCCACGCTCGCGGCTTTAAGCGCGTCCAGCGAACCAAAGCGGGACGCTAGCTCGCGCGCGGTCTTTCGCCCGACGTTGGGAATACCAAGCGCAAACAGGAACGCGTCCAGCGCGCAGCTGCGGCTCTTATCAAGCGCGGCGATCAGGTTTTCAGCCCGCTTTTGCTGAAAGCCGTCCAAAGGCAGCAGGTCGTCCACAGTCAGGCGGTAGAGGTCGGCGCAGTCGCGCACGTTCAGCCTATCGTATAAAAGCTCCGCGGTTTTTTCCGAAAACGTATCGATGTCCATGGCGTTGCGGCCGGCAAAATGCGCAAGCCTCGCCACAGCCTGCGGCTTACAGGTACGCCTGTTCATGCAAAACAGGTGCGCGCCCCGCTGGGTGACGGGCTCTGCGCAGGCGGGGCAGCGTTCCGGCGGGGTTATAGGCTGTTCCTCCGCGCCGGCCTCGCCGACGCGCCCCATAATCTCCGGGATTACATCGTTGCTGCGGCGAATCCACACCTCGCACCCGATGGAAACCCGCTTGCGCTGAATATCGCCAAAATTGTTCAGAGTCGCGCGCTGCACGGTTACGCCGCCAATATCGGTTGGCGTCAGGTGGGCAAGCGGCGTCAGCTTGCCCGTTCGGCCAAGTTCCCATGTTACGTCCAGAAGAGTAGCGGTATTTTCCTCGGCCGCAAACTTGTAGGCAACCGCCCAGCGCGGAAATTTTTCGGTGTTGCCCATGGCCCGGCGCGTGGCAAGGTCGCATATCTTCACCACCGCGCCGTCAATCAGGAAATCAAGGCTTTCCCTCTTTTCCTCCACCGCGTCGATCCTGCGGACGATCTCCTCATAGGTGTCGGCGTGCTCCTCATACTTGCTGGTTGGAAAGCCATTATCGCGCAAAAACCGGAGCATCCCGTCCATATCGGTATAAGGCGGGTTCTCAATCGTGCCGATCTGATAAAAAAAGGCGTCAAGCTTCCGTTTGGCGGTCACGGCGGGGTCAAGGTTGCGCAACGCGCCGGCCGCGCCGTTGCGCGCGTTTTTCAGCGGTTCTTCAGCCGTCTTGTTGTAGCTTTCCAGCGTGCTCAGGCGCATGATGCATTCGCCCTGTACCTCCAAAAGCCCCTGATAGGGAATGGAGAGGGGAACACAGCGGATGGTACGCGCTTGCGGCAAAATTCCCTCGCCAACCTCTCCGTTTCCGCGCGTGGCGGCCTGAACCAACCGCCCCTCCCGGTAGGTGAGGTTGATGGTAAGGCCGTCCAGCTTGTATTCCACGGCGTAGCGCAGCGGGGGAAGCGGCTGCTCGCGCCCGTCGCTTATCTGCTGATGCAGCTTTTCACACCGGGCAAGCCATGCCTTTAGCTCTTCACGGCTTTGCACCTTGTCCATGCTCCACAGGCGGTTTATATGCCTGTGGGGCTCAAAAAGCGCGAGCGGCTCCGCGCCGACGCGAACAGTAGGGGAGTCGGGCAGCACTGTGCCCGACTCCTTTTCAAGCTTTCGAAGCTCGTCATATTTTTGGTCCCATTCCGCGTCGCTCATGGGGCTTTCACCCATGGTGTAATACAGAACGGACGCGTGGTTCAGCGCATCAATCAGCGCGCGCATCTGTTTGCCTGGAATACTCATTTACTCGTTCACCTTTACAATCGGAGCGATGGAAAGCGCGAATTCCTTCTGCCCGTAGGCGGCGAACCCAATGACGATTCGGGCGTCGCCTCCGCTGCCGCGGATTTCAAGCACGTTTCCTTCGCCAAATTTTCGATGCATCACCCGGTCGCCCGTTTTAAATAGGGATGCGACGGCGCTGGCGGGCACGGTGGAGGCCGCGGAGGGCGTAAAGCCTTTCTGCACGCCGGGAATTCCCAGCGCGTTTTTGCCCATGCCAAGCCCGTTTCCACCGCCCTCGGTTCCATAGCGGGGCGAGCGCTTGGGAGCGGGATGATGATAGCTGTCCATCACGCCAGGGAAGCTGCGCTCGCGTTTGCTGATCCACTCGTCGTCCAGCAACCGCTTGGGTATCTCCTTCAGGAAACGGCTGGGGGCGTTGTAGTTGACCTGATTGTAAAGCATGCGCTGCGCCGCGTAGCTGATGTAGAGCTGCTCACGCGCGCGGGTGATCGCCACATAGCACAGCCTTCGCTCCTCCTCCAACCGCTTTTCATCCTGAAGGCTGCGGCCGCTGGGGAATACGCCCTCCTCAAGCCCGGCCATGAAAACGGTGGGAAATTCGAGGCCTTTCGCGCTGTGAACAGTCATCAGCGTGACGGATTTGGAGGCAAAATCAGCGCTGTCCAGGTCGGAGATCAGGGCGACATTTTCCAGATAATCCTCAAGGGAAGGCTCTTCGGCCGCCTGTTCATATTCGCTGACCGCGCCCAAAAACTCCTCAATGTTTTCGACGCGGTTCTTGCCCTCGTCTGACAGGTCGCGCTCATATTGCGCTTTTAAACCGGTCTTTTCAATCAGATAGGTCACAAATTCCGAAAAGCCCATATCCTCCCGGGTCATAACCAGCTCGTTCATCAGCTCGCCGAACTCATGAACACATTTGCGCGGGCGCGCGGAAAGCGTCTCCGGCACGTCCATCAGCGCGCTGTAAAGCGGCATATCCTTCTCGGCCGCGTAGCGCACAAGCTCCGCGATGGTGCTGTCGCCGATGGAGCGCTTGGGCTGGTTGATGATGCGGCGAAGGCTCACGTCATCCGACGGGTTGACGATGCAGCGCAGATAAGCGACGATATCCTTGACCTCCTTGCGGTCGTAGAACCGCAGGCCGCCGTAAATACGGTAGGGAATACCCGCGCGCACCAGCATGTCTTCCAGCACGCGGCTTTGCGCGTTGGAGCGGTACAGAACCGCCATGTCGCCATAGCTTTTGTCCGCGAGCCTGAGCTGCTGCATACGGTCGCAAACCCAGGCGGCCTCCTCGCGCTCGTCCCCCGCGCAGAAAAGCTTGATCGGATCGCCGGCGGGCAGCTCCGTCCACAGCGCCTTTTCCATACGGCCTTCATTATGCGCGATTACTTGGTTGGCCGCGTCAAGGATATTGGCGGTGCTGCGGTAGTTCTGCTCCAGCTTGATAACCGTAGCGTCCGGAAAATCCTTTTCAAAATCCAGAATATTGCGGATGTCCGCGCCGCGCCAGCCATAGATGCTCTGATCGTCGTCGCCCACAACGCACAGGTTGCGGCTTTTCTGCGTAAGCAGCTTTACAAGCGAATACTGCGCGAAGTTCGTATCCTGATACTCGTCTACGTGCACATAGCGGAAACGCTCGCGGTAGCTTTCCAGAACGGGCGGGTGATCGGCCAGAAGCTCCAGCGTGCGCACAAGCAGGTCGTCAAAATCCAGCGCGTTGGCATGCCTGAGGCGGCGTTCATACGCGTCGTAGAGGTCGTGCAGCTGCTGGCAGCGGAAATCACGGGCCGACTGGGCGAACCACTCGTCCGGCCCCAGCAGTTTGTCCTTGGCGTCGCTGATTTTGGACTTAATCTCGCGCGGGGGAAGAATTTTATCGTCGATGCCGAATTGCTTGATCAGGTCCTTGACGACGTTTGTCTGGTCGTCGTCGTCATAGATGGTAAAGGAACGCGTATAGCCGAGCTTTTCAATATCCCGGCGCAGAATGCGCGCGCACATGGAGTGGAACGTGCTGACCCAGACGTCCTCGCCGCGCTCGCCGACCAGCGCGCTCACGCGCCCGCGCATTTCTTTGGCCGCTTTGTTGGTAAACGTAATGGCCAAGATGTTCCAAGGGGCAATCCCGTGGTCGATTAAATTTGCGATACGGTAAGTAAGCGCGCGCGTCTTTCCGCTGCCCGCGCCCGCCAGAATCAAAACCGGTCCCTCCAGGGTTTCAGCCGCCTTGCGCTGCTGTGCGTTCAATCCATCCAAATTCATGCTATGCTATCCTCATTACTCACTTCTGTTGTGTGTCTGCTTCGGGCGAAATTCTGTCCAGCACCAGGTTATAACCGTCCGCGCCATATTGCAAAGAACGGTTCACGCGGCTGATGGTCGCGGTGGAGGCGCCCGTCTTATGCGCAATATCCTGGTATGTCACCTTCTGACGCAGCATGACCGCGACTTCCAGCCGCTGGGTAATGCTCTTCAATTCCTGCACCGTGAGCACGTCCTCGCAGAAACGGTACGCCTCCTCCGTGTTTTGAAGTTCGAGTAGCGCCCGCATCAGCAGCTCGGTTTGTTCGTTTTGAAATCTCGGCGTAAACACAATCGCAGTCCTCCGGTCAAACAGTGCAAACTCTTGCCTGTATATCATTATAACACATTTGCCGGAAGAAGGAAAGCCAAAAACACGGGCCTGCTTTTGTGAGGGTTATTCATCGCTTGGTGGTTTTTTGCCGAACAATCCGCCCGTCATCTCGCTGAAACTGCGGCCGAATTTGCGCATGCCGCCCTTTCCGCCTGTGGATAGAAACGCGAAGATACCAAGCCCGACGACCAGCGCCACGATCAGCCAGATGACCGCCCCGGAGCCCTTGTTATCCTTATCGGCTCCCTCTACGGGCGCGCCGGTATTGCCGGCGCCTGTGCCCTCCGCATTCGCTTTTCCGCTTACGTCGCTGCCGCCCGCCGAGCCTGTCACACCGCCGTAAAGCGCTTTGTAAATCACTTCCGACATGGGTTTGGCGGACTTGAGCACGCGTTCCTTGGATATGGTGTGCGTGCCAAACTCCAGCAAAACGCTGCGCGGGGCCAGATCCTGGTTGTAGGAGCCCTTGCCCATGTAAATATCCTTGATCAGGTTAGGGTACATCTTGTCCGCCACGGCTTTGATCTGCTTGGCAAAGCTGAGGTTTGCCTCCTTGTTCTGGTTGCTCTTGCCAACCAGAAGGCGCACCCTGCTCATCTTTTCGTTGCCGATGGTCGTCGCGTATTCCTCGGGGTTTGGGATGCCGTCGCGGTGAATATCGAAAATGGCGCTGGGCTGGCCTTTTAACAGTTGCACGGCCGTCTGACGGCTGCGCCGGTACGCTCCCGCGTCGTGCGGGTGATGCGTTTCCATGCTCTGCTCCACGGTAACGCCAAGCTCCTCAAGGTTTCCGGCAAGCTTCTTAGCGACGTCGTAGATGCCTCCGCGATCCTTTGAGCTTTCCGAGCCGTCGCCCTCGATATAGCTTTCATCGCTATGCGTGGAGTAAATCGCGATTTTTTTTGTGCCTACGGCGCTGACGGGCAGGCTCTGCTCCATGGCAAGCCAGCTGACATCGGGCATTTCGGCGTCGCCGAGCAGCTCCACAACGGCGGTTTGATCCGCCGCGTTTACGGAAATAACGCGGTAATGCTTATTTTCCGCGCTTATGTATTCGTCGCCCACATCGCACTCGCCGCAGTACATGGTTACGGCGTTGCCCTGCGCGTCGGACAGGGTGTAGACCTCATCTGCGGCGGCGGCGGTGTGGACGGGCAGCGTAAGGCCGATCAGCAGGGCGCATAGCAAAACATAAAGGCTGCGTTTTTTCATGGTTTTATTTCTCCTTCTGCTTAACAGGGTTCTGGATCGGGCTGTCAACAGGCTTCTCCGTACCGCGCGCGAAGCGCTCGATAATTTCGCCGATCAGCTCGCTCAGCGCCACGCCGAGAATACCGCTGATGATGATCGCGTCAAATACGCCGGCGCCGCCCAGCACCAGCGTTTGGTTGACGCCGCTGGTCCAGTTGACGACCGCTACCGCGATATCCGCCAGCATAACGCCCAGCACGCCGCAGATGAACGCGCCGCGCCGGGAACGGCCGAGAATATACGCGACGACGCCGCCCACAAGGCCGTACAGATACATCGGGTCGATGATAATTCGCTCGGGTTCGTTTGGCATCAGGGCCGACAGCGCATAAATGATACCGCCAGTGACCACCGCGCCGATCAACGAACGGATGCGCTCCTTCGCCGTGCCCGCGCGGATCAGCAGATAAACGCACACGCCCAGGGGAATCAGCGCGCCGCCCGGGCTGACGGAGACGTTACCAATCACGATATTTGGAATCAGTGTGCCAAAAAACATCAGCGCGATGAGCAAAAGCGCCGCGCGGTCGCTCAGGTGCAACTTATCCAGCACCCGCTGCGCCACGCCGAAGAACACCAGAACCGCAACCACCGTAAGCAAAATCATCCCAATGGACATACGCACGCATCCCTTCATTCAGGAAAGTTGTTTCTACTTTGCCCGAATTTGGGGAAAAGCATACCAAAAGGCATACGCGGTTTCTTGGCTAAAACGTGAACGTTTTGTTCAAGACTTTCCTTTCGACATCATTTGTGCTATACTGCTAACCAACCTTATCATTCCGCCCATGCATTTGTAGAATGGCAGGGAGGCAGCTATGGGCGGACCGCAACCAGGCAGCACGGAAGGAGAGACCAGTCCATGGCAATCTGGAACAAAGAGATCGAGTGCGCAAAGCGCGGCGACATTGAAAAAATCCAACTGGAGCGTTTAAAGGCGACCGTTCAGCGCGCCTATGACAACGTGCCCATGTACCGCGACAAAATGTTGAAAGCGGGCGTCAAGCCCTCCGACATTCAAACCCTGCGGGACGTATCCAAAATTCCGCTCACCTGTAAAACCGAGCTTCGCGGGCAGTACCCGTTCAAGCTGCTGGCGGTGCCCATGCGCCAGATTGTACGCATACACGCCTCCAGCGGCACGACGGGCCAGCCCATCACCGCCGGGTATACGCGGCGCGACCTGGACATCTGGGCGGAGTGTATCGCGCGTATCGCCACCGCCGGCGGGGTTACGGCGGATGATATCGCGCAGATCAGCTTTGGCTATACGCTGTTTACCGGCGCGTTTGGCCTTCATGGCGGGCTGGAAAAGGTGGGAGCGGCCATCATTCCCATCTCCAGCGGCAACACGGAGCGGCAGATTAACATCATGCGCGACTTTGGCTCCACCGTGCTGATCGCTACGCCAAGCTACGCGCTGTACCTGGCCGAGGTTGCGCAGAAAATGGACGCATTGAAGGATATCAGGCTGCGTGTGGGCCTGTTTGGCGCTGAAGCAAGCACCGAGGAAATGCGTGCGGAGCTGGAGCGCCGCTTCCATATTACCGCGACGGAAAACTACGGTCTGACCGAGGTGATGGGGCCGGGCGTATCGGGCGAGTGTGAATGCAAGTGCGGCATGCATATCAACGAGGACTGCTTCCTGGCCGAAATCATCGACCCGGATACCGAAGAACCTCTGCCCATGGGCGAGCAGGGCGAGCTGGTGCTGACGACGCTTGCAAAAGAGGGGCAGCCCGCCCTGCGTTACCGCACGCGTGATATTACCCGCCTGGTTGACGAGCCTTGCGCATGCGGCCGCACCCAGCTCCGTATGGAAAAGATCAAGGGCCGCAGCGACGATATGCTCATCATCCGCGGCGTAAACGTGTTCCCCTCGCAGATCGAGAGCGCGCTTGTGGGCCAGCAGGGCATTGGGCCGCACTACGAAATCGTCGTGACGCGCGAACACTTCACCGACCGCTTGCAAGTAAAGGTGGAGCTGGTGGACGCCTCGCTGCTGGACCGTTACAGCGAGCTGGAAAAGCTTCATAACAAGCTCAAGGCCCAGCTGCGGACGGTGCTGCAGCTTGACGTTGAGGTGACGCTCGTGTCGCCCAATACCCTGAAGCGCTTTGAGGGCAAGGCCCGCCGCGTAACCGATTTGCGTTAAGAAGGGCGCCGGAAACAGCGTGTGGCGTTATGATTTGTGAAGCTCGCGGCGAAAAATGGAGCGGGCTGATAAAGGAGACATGATATTTATGGAAGAAAAATTTATCACCGCGGACGTATTCGCGGCGGACACGGTGGAAGAACGGCTGATGCTTGGCAACGAGGCCGTGGCACAGGGCGCGTGGGAAGCGGGCGTGCGTGTGGTTTCCAGCTATCCCGGCACGCCCAGCACGGAAATTACCGAAGCCGTCGCAAAATTCCCGGAGGTCAACTGCCAGTGGGCGCCTAACGAGAAGGTTGCCACCGAGGTCGCCTTTGGCGCCGCGATGGCTGGCGGCCGCGCCATGACATGCATGAAGCATGTGGGTGTGAACGTTGCCGCCGACCCGATTTTTACCGCCGCCTATACCGGCGTAAACGCGGGCCTGGTAATCGTCTGTGCGGACGACCCTGCCATGCATTCCAGCCAGAACGAGCAGGACAGCCGCTATTACGCGCGCGCGGCTCATATCCCCATGCTTGAACCCGCCGACAGCCGCGAGTGCCGGGCCTTTACGAAGCTCGCCTTCGCCATGAGCGAGGAGCTTGACACGCCCGTATTCGTCCGCCTGACGACGCGCATCGCGCACGCGCGCAGCGTGGTCGCGCTGGGCGGGCGCGATGAGGTTGGCGTGCGCCCTTATCAGAAGGACGCGATGAAATACGTCATGATGCCCGGCATGGCGCGCAAACGCCATGTGCACGTGGAGAAGCGGGAGGCGTTTTTGACCGAGGCAGCCAACCGCATGCCTATCAATGTTGTCAAAATGCGGGAGACCGCCATTGGCGTCATTACAAGCGGCGCGTGCTATGAATATGTGCGCGACGCCCTGCCGTATGCCAGTACGCTGAAGCTTGGCATGGTGTATCCGCTGCCCATGAAGCTCATTCGCGATTTTTCCTCCAAGGTGGAGAAGCTGATCGTCGTGGAGGAGCTGGAAGGCCTGATCGAGAAAGATATCCGGGCCGCCGGTATCGAAGTAGAGGGCAAGGTCTACACAGGAATTCAGGGCGAGTTGAGCGTGGAAAAGCTCAAGCACGCCATTTTGGGCGAGGAGATGCCCGCCGGAGGGCCGGATGGGCTCCCCGCCCGCCCGCCTGTGCTGTGCCCGGGCTGTCCGCACCGTGGCGTGTTCCATACGTTTAATAAGCTCGGCCTGCGCGTGATGGGCGATATTGGTTGCTATACCCTTGGCGCGCTGCCCCCGCTCGCCGCCATTGACGCGTGCCTGTGTATGGGCGCAAGCATTGGCATGGCCGGCGGCGTCGAGCGCGCGCAGGGCAAAGAGTTCTCCAAAGGCACTGTCGCGGTGCTGGGGGACAGCACCTTCATCCACAGCGGCATTACCTCGTTGATTGACGCGGTGTATAACCGCGAAAGCATCACGGTTGTGATTCTGGACAACCGCATCACCGGTATGACCGGCCACCAGCAGAACCCCGCCACCGGCAGGGACATCCACAACGAGCCCGCGCCGCAGCTTAACATCGAGAAGGTGTGCGAGGCATGCGGGGTAAATGATGTAGTCGTGGTAGACCCGTTTGATTTAAAGGCGACGGAGAAAGCCCTTCGCGACGCGACCGCCCGCGAGGAGGTCAGCGTCGTTATCGCGCGCCGTCCCTGCGCGCTGTTGGATAAAACCGCATATAAGCCCTATGTGATCGAGGGATGCAAAAACTGCGGCGCTTGTATGAAGCTGAGCTGCCCCGCCATCGAACGGCAGGAAAAATCAGTCCGCATCAATCCCGCGCTGTGCATCGGCTGCGGAATGTGCGCGCAGGTCTGTCCCTTCAAGGCGATCAAAAGCGGGGAGGAAGCGCAATGAGCAAGGCGACGTTTGATCTGGTTATCGTGGGCGTGGGTGGCCAGGGGACGCTTTTGGCAAGCAAAATTCTGGGCAGGCTGGCCCTTTCGGAAAACTGCGGCGTGAAGGTCAGCGAGGTGCACGGCATGAGCCAACGCGGCGGCAGCGTGATCACCTATGTGCGCGTTGGCGACAGGGTACATTCCCCGGTGGTGGGTATTGGACAGGCGGATTATCTGCTGAGCTTCGAGGCGCTTGAGGCTGCCCGCGCGACAGCGTTTTTGAAGCCGGATGGCGTGGCGATTGTCAACACGCAGGAGATATTGCCCATGCCCGTCATCACTGGCGCGGCGAGTTATCCCGCCAGCGTTCTGGACGCGTTTGCCGGACGCGAGGTTCTGAGTACGGACGCGATGAAAATCGCCGTAGAGGCGGGCAGCCAGAAGGCGCTGAACCTGGTGCTGCTGGGCATGCTGAGCCGCCGCCTGCCTTTTTCCGAGCAGGCCTGGAAGGACGCCATTGCGGCATGCGTACCTAAAAAGACGCTGCCGGTCAATATCGCCGCGTTTGAAAAGGGGCGCGGACAGTCCGTCTGAGCCGAACGGGGCCGGCCGCCGGTCCCAATCAGCGGCCAAAGCGAATAAGGAGTGGAACCCCCATGGAGCATACGTACTGGAACCCCACAATGGAGACGATGCCGCGCGAGCAGCTTCGCGCGCTTCAGGACGAGCGCCTGCGCGACGTTGTTCGCCGCGTATATGAGAACGTGCCGTTTTACCGCAATAAGATGCAGCAGCTTGGTATTACGCCCAAGGACATTCGCGGCGTGTGCGATGTGGAGCTGTTGCCCTTTACCGAAAAGCAGGATCTGCGCGACAACTATCCCTTCGGCCTGTTTGCCGTGCCGCAAAGTGAGATCGTGCGCATCCACGCTTCCAGCGGCACTACGGGAAAGCCAAGCGTTGCGGGCTACACCAGCGGCGATGTGGACCGCTGGGCCGAGCTGATGGCTCGCGCGATGTATTGCGCGAATGTTGGCAAGCGCGACGTGGTACAAGTGGCTTACGGCTACGGGCTGTTCACGGGCGGCCTGGGCGCTCATTACGGCGCGGAGCGCGTGGGCGCGTCCGTCATTCCCATGAGCGGCGGCAACACCGCGCGCCAGCTGATGCTGATGGAGGATTTTGGCTCCACAGCACTTTGCTGTACCCCCTCTTATGCGTTGAATCTTGCCGACGCGCTGGAGCGCGAGGGCATTACGCTGGACCGCCTCAAGCTAAGAAGCGGCATTTTCGGCGCCGAGCCGTGGACCGAGGATATGCGCCGCCGTATTGAGGAAAAGATGGGCATTGACGCGCTCAACGTGTACGGCCTGAGCGAGGTGATGGGGCCGGGCGTGGCCATGGAATGCATGGCCAAAAACGGCATGCATATCTGGGAGGACCATTTCCTGCCCGAGATCATCGGCGAAGATGGCAAAGGGCTGCCCTGTGGAGAGCAGGGCGACCTGACGTTTACAACGCTCACCAAGCACGGTATGCCGCTTCTCCGTTACCGCACGCACGACCTGTGCACCCTGACGGATGAACCCTGCGCCTGCGGACGCACGCATGTGCGCATGGGCCGCGTGATGGGCCGCACGGATGATATGCTCATCATCCGCGGCGTCAACGTATTCCCCTCCCAGATCGAGCACGCGCTTCTTCAGGTGCCCGGCATTGAGCCGCATTACCATATTTTGGTGGACCGCGTGGGCACGCTGGATACCATCGAGGTGCAGGTGGAACTTTCTCCCTCCGTGATGAGCGACACCGTCAGGGATTTGGAAACCCTGGAAAAGAAGATCGTGAATTCGCTTGCAAGCCACGCCCTCATTCACGCGAGCGTTAAGCTTTGCCAGCCCGGCACGCTTTCCCGCAGCGAGGGCAAGGCCGTGCGCGTGACCGATAAGCGCAAGCTGTAAGCGCAATTTTCAGGACGTTTGTGATATAATGTCAGTAACCGAAGGCAGAAAGGGAGGGAACTTTCCATGTATGTAAAGCAAATCTCCGTCTTTATCGAAAATACTCCTGGCCGTCTGGCGCATTTCACCAAGCTTTTGGGCGACAATAACATCGATCTGGTATCCCTTTCGGTGGCGGATACCACGCATTTCGGAATTTTGCGTGGCATCGTGGCGGATTATGAAAAGGCTGTTAAGCTGATTTCCGAAAACGGCTACACCGTCAAGCTCACCGATGTATTGGCCGTAAGTGTGCCGGATAAGCCCGGCGGACTGGCCGACGTGCTCAAAGCCTTGGCCGAGCACGACATTGTGGTGGAATACCTGTACAGCTTCGTGCGAAACGCGGGCGATCACGCGCTTATCATCTTCCGCGTGGATAAGCTAAGCGAAGCCGAGCAGGTGCTGACCGCCGCGGGCGTGAAGCTGCTTTCGCAGGATGAGGTGCGCGGGCTGTAGCCGTCCCGCCGCCGCCGTTAAGAAAACGCGACGCTTTTACGCGCGCGGGCAGGAAGGTTCATCGATGTTCAGGCATACTCAGGTTTTGATTGATTTGGATGCGATCCGCAACAACTACGCAATCCTGAAAAACAACGTGCCGCCTCATGTGCGCGTAATGCCCGTGGTCAAGGCGGACGCCTACGGGCATGGCATGCTTCCCGTGGCAAAGGCGCTGGAGAGGATCGGCGCGACGGATTTCGCCGTGGCGCTGCCTGAGGAGGGCGTAGCGCTCAGGGAGGGCGGCGTTTCGGCGGATATTCTGGTCCTTGGCGCGGCAACGGAGCGCGCGGCAGGGGAGGCGGTCCGGCATAGGCTTGCGCAGACCGTTTTTACGCCGGATATGGTCGCGCTGCTAAACGGCGAGGCCCGGCGCCAGGGAACGACCGCGCTGGTTCATATCAAGCTGGATACGGGCATGAACCGCATCGGCCTGCGCACGGCGGAAGAAGCCGCCAGGCTGGCGGCGGCGCTGAAAGCCGCGCCCTATGTGCGCGCGGTCGGCGTCTATACCCACTTTGCCGACGCGGACAACCCCTTGCCGGATGGCGAAATGAACGAGTTTACGCGAGGCCAGCTTGAACGCTTTGTTGAGCTCAAGGCGCATTTTTCGCCGGATTTGACCGCCCACGTCGCCAACAGCGCCATGAGCCTGCTTGCCCCGGAAGCGTATTTCCAGATGATCCGGGAGGGGATTTCCCTCTACGGCTATCCGCCGGTGCATACCAGCCTGCCCTTTCTGCACGCGCTTACCTGGGTTTCCGAAATCGTGCATGTTAAGGAGATTGGCGCGGGGGAGACCATCGGCTATGGCCGCACATTTACCGCCCAGCGCCCCATGCGCGTGGCGACCGTAGCTGTGGGATATGGCGACGGCTACCACCGCCTGTGCTCCAACCGCGCGCAAATGCTTGTGCGCGGCAGGCGCGCAGGCATTGTGGGCCGTGTGTGCATGGATCAGACCATGCTGGACGTTACGGATATTCCGGACGCCTGTGTGGGCGACGAGGTGGTTCTCCTAGGCCGTCAGGGCAATCAGGAGATCGACGCCGTGGAGCTTGCCGGATGGGCTCAAACCATCAGCTATGAGGCGCTGCTCGCCATCACCGCGAGGGTGCCCAAGGTCTATCAAAACGTTTAGCGAATGAAGCGCGCAAAAAACTGCCAAAATAAGCCTTGCCACGGCAGGGCACGGAAAGGATCCAGACCATGCAAACCAAAGGAACCAGAAAGCCGCAGGTGGAGGAGGTCAAAAAGCCGGTTCTCACCGGATCCTGGCACGGGCATGACGCCTGGAAGCTCGCGGGTAAGCGGGCGCTCTCCATCCTCGCCATTTCCCTTGTATATCTCATCGCGGGCCTGCTGCTCGGCTTTGACAGCTTGTTTGGGCGCATTGCGTCATGCCTTGTTGTTGTTGGCCTCGCGGTGTATTACCAGTATTATCAGGGAATGGTGCAAGGGCAGGGCGACGCTGCTTTTGCCGAGATTATGTACACCAGGGACGCCGAAGGCCGCGAGGTTACGCCGAGGGACCGCGAGCGCTGCTTTCATCCGCTTAAGGGCTTTTTCGCCACGCTGATGGGCGCGGTGCCCTTTGTGCTTTTCGCGCTGGTCTTTGCGTTTATCACCAAACCCGCCAGTTATGTGCTGGGCGTGCTGCCCTCCTGGACGGAAAGCATGCTTGCGCAGAGCGAGTTTGGCGACGCGCTTCGCTATTATGGTGCCAACGGCGGACTGGCGGCGGTGGATGTGATGCGTGTGATTGACCGCGCGCTGGTGATGCCGTTCATCAACGTCGCCTCCTACATTGGCGACAGCGCGGCCCTGACGGTAGAGCGTCTGAGCCCGTTGCTTTTGCTGATCGCCCCCTTGGGCTACGGCTTTGGCTATCGGCAGGGCTTGAACCTGCGTACAAAGATCAATACCGGCATCAAGATGGGCGACGATAAAAAGAAGCGCAAGGAGCGCAAAGCCCGCAAACAGCGCCAGCGCAGCTCCTCGCCTGAGCGCCTGATTTAGCGCCGTGCGCATCATTGCCGGAAGCAAGCGCGGCACGCAGCTTTTTGCACCAAAGGGACAGGATACGCGCCCCACACAGGACAGGGTGAAGGAATCGCTGTTCAGCATTATCCAAGCCTATGTGCCGGATGCGGCGGTTCTGGACCTTTTTGCGGGAAGCGGCGCTCTGGCGCTGGAGGCTCTCAGCCGGGGAGCGGGCAGCGCCGCGCTGGTGGATATGGACCGCGAGGCCGCCGGGTGTATCCGCCGAAACATTGAAAAGCTTGGCTTTAGGGAGTGCGCCCGCCTGTATCAATGCGAGTGGCGGCAGGCGCTGGGCCGGATAAAGCGGGACGGCCTGCGTTTTGACCTTGTTTTTCTGGACCCGCCTTACCGTATGACGCAGCTGAACGAATTTTGCGCTGTGCTTTCGAAAGACGGACTGCTAAGCGATGGAGCAATGCTGGCGCTGGAGCACCGCGGCGGTATTACCCCGGCCCTCGGTTCGGGCTTTACCCCTTATGGCGAGCGAAAATACGGCGATACCGAAATCCATTTTTTCCTTTACCATGAAGAAGAGGATGCGTCCTGATGGAACGATCCGGACCCGCTTATAATCACTGGAGGAGGGGATGCGGCGGTGAAAAAGGGGCTTTGCGTATATCCCGGGAGCTTTGACCCGGTCACCAATGGCCATGTGGACATTATTGAGCGCGGCGCGAAGATTTTCCCCGAGGTGATTGTGGCGGTGCTTCACAATCCCGCCAAGGAGGGAGTATTTCCCATCGCGCAGCGTGTTTCGATGCTCAAGCGCGCCTGCGCGCATATTCCCAACGTGGCTTTTGACTGCTTTGACGGCCTGCTGGTGGATTATATGCGCAGGCTGGACGCCGGTATCGTACTGCGAGGCCTTCGGGCCGTAACCGATTTTGAGAGCGAGTTTCAGATGGCGCAGATCAACCACCAGATTTCGCCGGAGGTTGAAACGCTGTTTTTGATGACAGACCCTAACCACGCCTATTTAAGCTCCAGTGCCGTGCGGGAGATCGGAATGTTCGGCGGGGATGTTTCCCCGTTTGTGCCTTCATGCATCGTTAAGGACGTACAGTGCGCGCTGGATAGGAGAGAATAAGGAGGATAACCATGCAGCAGGATGCCATTTCAGCCTTCAGAAAGAATTTGAACGATCTGGAAGAAGCGATGATGCAAGCCAAACGCGTGCCGCTGAGCAACATGTGCATGGTGGATCGCGATCGCTTGCTGGGTCTGGTCAGCACGATATCAAACGATCTGCCCGCCGCATTCGCGCAATGCGAGGGCGTCGTGCAAAACCAGATCAGCATTATCACGGAAGCCAACGAACGCGCGGAGCAAACCAAGCAAAACGCCACCATGCGCGCCAACCAGTATGTAAACGATGCGAAGGCGCAGGCGCAGCAGACCACCATGCAGGCCAACCAGCAGGCGCAGGAAATGATGAAGAAGGCCCAGCAGCAAGCGTCCACCATGGTGCGCGACGCGCAGGAGCAGGCGAGCAAGCTCGTCAAGGATGCGGAAATCCGCGCCCGTCAGCTTGTGAGCGAGCAGGAAATTGTTGCCCGCGCCAATATGGAGGCCGAGGAGCTCAAGCAGGGTACTCAGGAAGAAATCGAAAAGCTGTATTCAGACGTATACCGGCATATCGACGAGGTGCTGGCTCAGCTTGACCGCTCCATCAGCGAAAAGCTTACGGATATCCGTATGACGCGCCAGCAGATTGATCAGAGCATGAGCATGCGGTGACGCCGCCTCTATATACCGATGACGTGGCGCCCGGCAATAAAATTGCCGGGCGCCGCTTGTTAAATGCTCCCCGCGCTGCATGCACTTGGCACGGCTATTTCAGACCCCGCAGGCTACAATAGGCGTGGGAACCTTCTGAAATACGCAAGGGAAAGGACGACGTGCATGCCAAAAACCAAGGCGTCCCTGCTGGTGCTCGCGGCCACAGCTATAACGGTTGCGACCCTGTTTCTGCTGCCGTTCACGCCTAAAGTGGCGGTTCGTACAGCCGTTGTGGAGCGTGGAGCGTTATCGAGAACCACGCTTCTGGAAGGAATCGTCAGCTACCAGGACGAGCAGCCGTGCGTTAGCTACCAGGCCGGACGCGTAAGCGCCGTTCACGTGCGCCAGGGCCAGCGCGTTCATGCGGGGGACCTGCTTTTCAGTATGGATACAAGCGCCGAGGAAGCGGCTTTGGCGTCCATATCGCAAATGCTTTACGAGCAGGAAAAACTGCTAAGCGGGTTTGAACGCGCGGACGCGCTGGCGGCGGCGGTGCTTCAAAGCACGTGGGACGCCCGTAAGACAGAAGGCGAATTGCGCGCAAGCATCGCCTCCAAGCAGGTACGCGCCGCTGCCGACGGCGTGGTCGCAGGCGTGTACGCGGACGCGGGCGACTATGTTCCGGCGCTTTCCGTTCTGGGCGCCGTGCGTGGCGAAAACCGTTGCGTTACAGCCGTCAACCGCGTCGGCGGAGCTGTGGAAGCGATACCCGGTACGGTTGCGGATATCAAGGACGCATCCGGAAAACAGCTTGGACTGGCGACACTGGTATCCATGGGAGTTCCCCAGGCGGATACTCAAACGTCGCAGTATGTTCAGACGCTGACCTTTCTTCCATCGGAGGATGGAGCGCTTGCGCAGGCTGAGATAGGGGGCAGGGTGACGGTCGAGATGCTGCTGGATTCCAGCGCCGGAGCGACGCTTGCGCCGGTAGCGGCTGTCGGCAAAGGCGACCGGGTTTGGATCGTTGCGAATGGCGTCGCATCTCCCGTTGAGATTGATGTAAGCCGGCGAAACGAGCAGTATGTCAGCGTACCGGAGACGCTGGCAGGCCAGCGCGTGATTCTGCTGCCGGATGAATACGCGCTTTATGCCGGCTGCTCCGTCAAGGAGGCCAAAAAGCGTTGAAGCGGTATGATTTGTGGAAATTAAGCTTTTTGAATATTTTTGCCACGCCAACCAGATCCGTGCTAACGATTTTGGGCATGGCCATCGGTATCGGCGCGATTTTGGCCGTGCTGACCCTTGGAGACGCGGGCAGGACGCAGGTGGAAAGCGAGATGGCCCGGCTGGGCATCGACAAGGTCTGGCTGACGGCAAATGAGGGCGCGGCGCTCAGGCATGGCGACGCTGCCCTTCTGGCGGATGCGCTCAGCACTACCGTAACGGAGCAGGTGTACGCGCCGGCTACCGTACGCTGCCGCGACGAGGAGCAAGTCGGCGTTGTGGTTGGGTGCACTCCCGATTATATGGGTATTATGGATACGCAGGTGCTTGCCGGGCGCGCGTTGTACCCCCTGGAATGGAAGCAGGGGGGACGAAGCGTGCTGCTCGGACGCACGCTCGCCCAGGAGCTTGGCGCGCTGACAGGCGACATTGTAAGCGTGTCAGGCGTTACATTTCGCTGCGTGGGCGTCGTCGAGCAGCGCAACGAGCTATCCCAGGTGAACGCGGAGCGAGCCGTCTTTGTGCCGGTGGCGGTATTTTGCGAGTTGATGGGACAAACGGTGCACGAGATTACCCTGAGCGTGCCCAAAAGCACCAAGCCGCAGGCGGTAGCGGCAATGGCGGTGGACGTCATGCGTTCACAAAGAAATATTGACGTTCAGGCTACCACAATGCAGGTGCAGATCGAGGCGGCAAACAGCGTGATGGCAATTTTTGTGGACGTACTCAAATGGGTGGCTGCCATATGCATTCTGGTGGGCGGAATCGGCGTAATGAACATATTACTGGTCAGCGTACGCGAGCGCAGGCGTGAGATTGGCATCATGAAATCCCTCGGCACGACGCGCGCGCAAATTTGCATGCTGTTTTTGCTGGAGGCGCTTATTTATGCCATTGTTGGCGGCGTCCTGGGGATTGCCATTGGCTTTGGATTAATCGGTACGGCGGGGAGCAGCATCGGGCTTCATCCGGTGGTGCGCTTTAGGGACTGTGCGCTGGTATTTGCGTCCGCGTTGCTGGTCGGGCTGTTCTTCGGCGTAATGCCCGCCTCACGCGCTTCCCAACTGCGTCCTGTTGACGCTCTCCGGGAAGAATAGGGCAATTTGAGAGGAAGGCGTGGTCTGTTTTTTGCCGCCGTGTACATCATGTACAAATGACATATTTAATCTTAGTCGATTCAGTCAATATGAAAATTAAAAAAATTCATATATAATACAGACAGTTCAATGCGGTGCGTTCCATCGATCTGTGGCATGGATACGTAAGCATTCATTAAAAAGGAGGCTTCTCTCATGGCAAGCGTATCGCTCAATCACATCTATAAGATCTACGCCGGTAATGTGACCGCTGTCAGCGACTTCTGCCTGGATATCGAGGACAAAGAGTTTATTGTTTTGGTCGGCCCTTCCGGCTGCGGTAAGTCCACCACGCTGCGCATGGTCGCCGGCCTGGAGGAAATCTCCAGCGGCGAACTCTACATCGGCGACCGCTTGGTTAACGACGTGGCGCCCAAGGATCGCGACATCGCGATGGTGTTCCAGAACTACGCCCTGTATCCTCACATGACCGTGTTTGACAACATGGCTTTCGGCCTTAAGCTGCGCAAGACCCCCAAGGCGGAAATCAAGCAGCGCGTGGAAGAAGCCGCCAAAATCCTGGATATTTCTCACCTGCTCAACCGCAAGCCCAAGGCTTTGTCCGGTGGTCAGCGCCAGCGCGTTGCCCTCGGCCGTGCCATCGTGCGTGAGCCGAAGGTCTTCCTGATGGACGAGCCGCTGTCCAACTTGGACGCCAAGCTGCGCGTCGCGATGCGTACCGAGATCACCAAGCTGCATCAGCGCTTGCAGACCACCTTCATCTATGTTACCCACGATCAGACCGAGGCCATGACGATGGGTTCCCGCATCGTGGTTATGAAGGATGGCTTCGTGCAGCAGGTTGATTCTCCCCAGAACCTGTACGACTATCCTGCCAACCTGTTTGTGGCCGGCTTCATCGGCAGCCCGCAGATGAACTTCTTCACCGTTAAGCTGGAGAAGGAAGGCAACGATGTGGCCGCGATCTTCGGCGAGAGCAAGATCATCATTCCGCCCAGCAAGCTGTCCAAGTTCGCGGATGAGGATTACATCGGCAAGGAAGTCTATATGGGCATTCGTCCCGAGAACATCCATGACGAGGACGTTTTCGTTCAGGCCGCTCCCAACGCCGTTATCAACGCGACCGTTGAGGTGACCGAGCTCATGGGTGCCGAGACTTATCTCTACCTGTCCACCAGCGGCAAGGAAGAGAACATCGTTGCCCGCGTGAACCCCCGTACCACCAGCCGTGCCGGCCAGCAGATTCAGGTTGCGTTCGACGTCAACCACCTCCACTTCTTCGACAAGGAGACCGAGGTTACCCTGCTTACCCGCTAATTGAAAAATGGTTTACCTGTCGCCCTTCCGCTAAGCCGGAAGGGCGCTTTTGTGCGCATATGGCGGCGAACCCTTTGCATATCCTCACACGAGCGCGAATTTTCGCGGAACCGCAAAGGGGGAAAGCATTTATGAAGGATCGCTGCGCCGGAGGCGCGATGGCCTGCGTTGGAGCGGTTATTGGCGCGGGTTTTGCGTCCGGCCGGGAGGTCGTTACTTTTTTTTCGCGCTATGGAGCGCATTCCTGGTGGCTTATTCTGCTTTCCGCACTGGTGATGATGCTCCTGTGCGCGATTAGTATGCGTGAAGCCAGCAGGCTTTGCGCGAAAAGCTGGTGCTCGATTTACAGCAAAAGCCCGAAGCCTGTACAGTTTGGAACGCAGGTCTGCGTCGCTTTGCTAATGGCAGTTACGGGTGGCGCGATGGTGTCCGCGGCAGGGCATATGATTGCACTGCTCTGGCCGTCAGAATGGGCATATCCTGTCGGCGCGGTGGGCACACTGTTGTTGGCGTGGTTCATCGGTTTCGGAGGCACAAGACCGCTATCCGTTATCAGCGGAGTGCTGGCAACGCTGTTTTTGATTGCGGTGGTTATGGTTTTGGCCTGTGAGCCCGGCGGCGAAGCAGCAGTCGTCCCGCTAAACGCCCCGCCCGCCTTTGGATCACTTCTGTGGGCGGCTGTGCGCGCCTCGGCGTATGCGGCGATGAACCTGACCATCGCTATCGGCGTGATCTGCAAATGCGCAAAACGCTCGAAGCGCGGCGTGTGCCGGCTCTCGGCTTTGTTTGGCTTTACGCTGATCGCGTTGCTTTTCCTCAGCAACTACCTCTATCTGAAGCATCCGGAGCTTGAAAACGAGGCGTTCCCGGTGGTCAGGCTGCTTTCGGGCTTCGGACGCCCAGGCTTTGTGGCGAGCGTTTTGTTGCTGTATCTGGCGATATTTACAACGTTGATCGCAATTGTTTGTACGCTTCGCAACGCCGTTGACGCGCATGTCAAGACGCCCACCCTTTCCGCCATCGCGACCCTTGGACTTCCGCTGGCGGTATCGGTCGTCGGCTTTGCGGAAATTGTGGAGAGCCTGTATGCCCCCGCCGGATTGGGCTGTTTCGTGCTGGTGTTTGTTCCGTTGATGATCAGGCGCAGACGGGCCGGGCGGCAAAAAGCCTCTTGACATTTGATGGTTGATACAGTAGGATAGCCATAGTACAAACGATTGCACGCGGGAAGGGAGACTGCTCAAATGGGTTTTGATATTCACCCCTGGAAGGTAGTGGAGACGGAGCTTAACAAAAAAGATATGCGCCTGTCCGAAAGCCTGACCTCCACGGGAAACGGCTATATGGGCATGCGTGGTAACTTCGAAGAGGATTATAGCGGCGATACGCATCTGGGTACCTATATCGGAGGGGTCTGGTTTCCGGATAAAACCCGCGTGGGCTGGTGGAAGAATGGCTATCCCCAATATTTTGGCAAGGCCATTAATGCGGTGCGGCTAAACGGCATTCATGTGGAAATCGACGGAAGGCCGCTTGATTTAAATACGGCCGACGTGCTCAGCTTCTACCGTGAGCTGGATATGCAGACGGGCATTTTTGTACGCCGCTTTACTCTCTGGACGGAAAAGGGCAATATCAGCGTTGTGGCGGAACGCTTCGTTTCGCTCGCGCAAAAGGAACTTCTGGCCGTTTCGTACTCCGTAACTCCCGAGTTCAACGCATCGGTTGTGATGCGGCCTTATCTGGACGCAAATGTGAAAAACCTGGACAGCAATTATGACGAAACGTTCTGGGACATGCTTCTGGAAGAGGAAACCGAGGATGCGCTTGCGCTGTTGACAAAGACGAAAGAAAACCCTTTTGGCGCGCCGCGCTTTGCGGTAAGCGCCGCTATGAGCTGCTGGGCGGATGGGCTCGAGATGGAGGGCCGCACGCTTGACAGCGGCTATGTAGAAACCACCTATTCTGGAATGGTTGAGGCGGGCGAGACCGCCACGCTCGAAAAGTTTGCCCTTTGCTTTACCAGCCGCGATTATGATGAAAGCGTTTTGACCACGATGTCGCTAAAAGCCGCCGCCCGTGCGCGTGAGCTGGGATACGCTGAACTGCGCGCTTCGCATGCCGCCACATGGCGGGAGCGTTGGAACGGCTGCGATGTGGTGATCAAGGGCGACGACGCAGCCCAGCAGGGCATCCGGTTTAACCTCTTTCAGCTTCTTAGCACCTATTCGGGCGACGACGCCCGCCTGAACATTGGTCCAAAGGGCTTTACGGGTGAAAAATACGGCGGCGCCACCTATTGGGATACCGAGGCGTACTGCCTTCCGGTTTATATGGCCATTGCCGGCCAGGATGTGGCCAGGCAGCTTTTGCTATACCGCTGGCTGCAGCTGGACGGCGCATATTTTAACGCGCGGCAGCAGGGGTTGAAGGGCGCGCTGTATCCGATGGTGACGTTTACCGGCATTGAGTGCCATAACGAATGGGAAATCACTTTTGAAGAAATTCACCGCAACGGCGCAATCGCGCATGCCATTTTCAACTACGCCACATATACGGGCGACTTTGACTATCTGCAAAAGGAAGGGTTGGACGTGCTGTGCGGCGTCGCGCGTTTCTATACCGACCGCGCTCACTTTTCAAAGCGGCGCGGCAAATATATGATCCACGGCGTAACAGGGCCCAACGAATATGAGAACAACGTAAACAACAACTGGTATACCAACCGTATTGCCGCCTGGAGCATTTCGCTGTTCTGCGGGGAGGCTGAGAAAGCTACACGCGAGCGCAGAGCTGACCTTAGCGTCACGGAGGACGAGCTCAAGCACATGCGCGAGGTCGCGGCGCACATGTATTACCCCGAGGATGAAACGCTGGGCATCTTTGTTCAGCACGATACTTTCCTGGATAAGGACCTGATGCCGGCCGCCGAAATTCCAAAGGCGGAGAGGCCGATCAACCAGCACTGGTCATGGGATCGTATCCTGCGCAGCTGTTTTATCAAGCAGGCGGACGTCCTACAGGGCCTCTATTTCCTTAACCACCTCTATGACGAGGCGGTTATCAGGCGGAACTTTGATTTTTACGAGCCGATGACGGTGCATGAGAGCAGCCTCTCGCCGTGCGTGCACAGCATTCTGGCTGCCCAGCTCGGCTATCATGACAAGGCGGTGGAAATGTATCAACGCACCGCGCGCCTTGATCTTGACAACATCAACAATGATACCGACGACGGCTTGCACATTACCAGCATGGCCGGCAGCTGGCTGGCGATGGCGCACGGATTCGCCGGCATGCGTACCGTGGACGGCCTGAGCCTGAACCCCTTTTTGCCGAACGCGTGGCAAGGATATGCTTTTCAGTTCCACTATCGCGGTAGGATGATCCGCGTCAGCGTAAAGAAGGGACTTGCTGCGGTAGAGCTTTTATCGGGCGAACCGCTTGACCTGACGCTCTGCGGCGAGAAAAAACAGCTTACAGACAGAATCGAACGCGCGATTTAAGCGGCGCACACCGAACCGCCTCCCGCATACGATGCTATATCAACGCATCGGTGGGAGGCGGTTTTGTTGTTGAAGCGTATTTTGGTGGTCGGCGGCGATGAGCGCGCGATGCGCCTTGCATCCCTGTTGGAAAAGGAAGGATATGAGGTGCGAACCATCGGACTGCATGCCGAGGATGAAAGAACGGCGGATATAGGCGAGGCACACGCGTTGCTGTTCCCGTATCCCTTTGCGGTGCGCAGGGGAAATGTGCCGACGCTCAGCGGGCTTACATTGCATCCTGAGGATGTGTTACAATCCGCGCGGGAGGACGCCGTGCTGCTCGCAGGAACCGGGCTGGAGCCCTACGTGCTTGCCGCAAACGCATTGGGCAAGCGCCAGAAGCTCAAGCACTACATGCAGCATGAGCCCTTTTTGCAGATGAACGCCGAGCTGTCGGCAGAGGCGTCGGTATACGAGGCCATGCGGCAAACGACGGCGGCGCTTCTGAATATGACCGTGCTGGTCGTCGGCTACGGGCGTTTTGGACGCGCCTTGGCCAAACGCCTGAACTTACTGGGTGCTACGGTTTGGGTGGGTGCAAGGCGCGAGGAGCAGCGCCTGCTGGCCGCGAGCGACGGTATGCATGCCGTTTCGCTGGAAGAGCTTCATACGGTCGCGCCCAATATCCGCATTCTGCTAAATACCATTCCCGCCCGTGTGATCGACGGCCAAACCCTTCAGGCCCTGCCCCCAGCCGCCTGTCTTTTGGAACTGGCAAGCGCGCCCTACGGCTTTGACCGCGAGGCGGCCGAGGCCCTTGGCCTTCATTGTGAGGTGCTGCCCGCGCTGCCCGCGCGCTATTCTCCAGAAACCGCCGCGCTGGCGCTGAAGCAGGCTGCCGTTCGGCTGCTTACGGAGACGTCTGAATAAAAGCATTTTTCATATTTTGTTTGTGATCAGAAGAGGATGGTTATCAAAATGAAAAAAACGAGCATCGGTTTTGCCATGACGGGTTCCTTCTGTACATTTGACCGCGTTTTGAAGCAGATGGAGGAGCTTGTCAGCCGCGGTTATGAGGTGCTGCCCGTGCTATCCGACCATGCGGGCAGCCTGGATACGCGCTTTATGACCGCGGAACATCTAAGGGAACGGATTATTGAAATTACCGGCCATGAGCCGATTGATACTTTGCCGCAGGCCGAGCCCATCGGCCCCAAGAGGTTGACCGACCTTTACATCATAGCGCCGGCAAGCGGAAACAGTCTTGCAAGGCTTGCAAACGGTATGTTTGATACGCCGGCGTTGCTGGGCGCCAAAAGCCATCTTCGCAACGAACGGCCGCTGGTGCTGGCCGTCTCCACAAACGACGGCCTTGGCGCTGCCGCGCAGAATATCGGCAGGCTGCTAAGCTGGCGCAACGTTTATTTTGTTCCCTTTAGCCAAGATGACCCCGTTAAAAAACCGCGTTCGCTGGTAGCCGACTTTACCCAGATTCCTAAAACCGTGGCAGCGGCGCTGACCGGGGTACAATTACAGCCGATGCTTGCCGCAAATGGGCCAATGGAGGGAGACGCGGAAAAAAGCATCAAGCATTGACGGACGACATACAATGCTTTTTGCGAAAGATTGTAGAGAATAGAGAAATAATGTAACAAACTTGCAACAAAAGGATTTATGCTGTAAAATATAGAGTGCAAAAGCAACCGTTTAAGGAAGTGACAGCCATGCGCAAGAGGATTATTCCGGGTTTTCTCATTCTGATAGTTACGATTTTCTGCCTCACCTTTGCACAAGCCGGGGCGCCCGCCGCCTCCGTTGGGGAGGTGCGGACGGAAATCGGGGAAAACGCCGTCGCCTATCCGCAGCTTCAGGGCATGGCGGATGACACGGTACAAAAGAAAATCAACGACGATATCGTTCTGTCCTCCGGCGTCACAGGACATCTAATTACGCTGAGCACATTGAAGGACAGCCCATGGGGACTTCAGGTGGAATACACCGCCTATCTGGAGGGAGATGTTTTTTCCATCGTAATCAGCGCAAAGGGGAAGATGCCGGAGGGGCGCGAGGGCCATACCTATACGGCGCTCGCTTACGACCTGAAAACAGGCGAGCGCCTGACGGTTGCCGACCTGTTTTCAGATGTGGAAGCAGCGGTCGCCCATATGGAGCAGCTTGCTGAAGAAACGCTTTCCGACGAGCTTTCCGGCTATATGGAGCACAGCGATTTGCTTCCGTTGCCTGTGGAAGCGTTCGCGGTTGATCAGGATGGCGTAACCTTCTATTATCCCGCTAAACAATTTTCTTTGCTGAGCGGATACAGCGGCGCATGCCAGTTTTATTATGAAGAGCTGGCGGAATTCCTGCGTTCGGACGACGCGGGGATTCCCGCGCGTATCGGCGTGCCCGCGAAAACATGGGCGGACGCCGAGGCAGAGGCGCTGATTGAACAATCCGTCAGAGACGGCGTGCTGCCGCACGTTCCCGTAAAGCTGGGCGACAACATGGGCGAGTTGGCTGCGAAATTCCGGTTGCTCCGCACGCCGGACGAATTCCCGGGCGGACGGTATTTTCTGATGGAAGCGCCGGCATTCCGGCAGGTGCTTTTGATATCGGACGCGATTGAAAGCGGGTATGAACGCTCTGTTCTGGAGGGAATTCAACTCAAGCGCGGCAGCCTGTACGGGCTTTCGATCGGCCTTGCCAAGCAGTCCGAATGGCGCGGCCTGCTTGGCAAGCCGGACGAAACCATTGGTTTTACTGAAAACATGGCGTACGATTACAATTTGCCCATCGGGCAGAGCGATTTGTACCGTTTTGGAGATTATGAGCTGCGGTTGCACGCCGATGAAGGCGGGGTGCTTCGCGCAATACAATTGGGCAAGTAAAAACGCGGAGGAAGAACGATGCATATGGCGAAAAGCGGCAAAAAAAAAGGCGCCGGACAATATGAGGCAAGCACGCTGGCGGCTTTTGCGATCGCCGGCATTGTGCTGATTACGCTTGGCGTGCTTTCGTTGCTGTCGGTGGTTGGCGGGCTGCGCGGTACCTTCTTCACGCAAGTGAAGGAAGTGATGCAAGGCCTGGGCGGCGGCCTGTGTATCGGTATCAGCGTTTTGCTGATTTGGGGCGGCCTGCTCGTAGCGTTTTCCTCTGGGCGGGGTATGCCAAAACGCGGCATCTTCCTGATGACGATTTTCTATCTGGCTGTGCTCGCGGCGATTAACCTGGTGTTCAGCAAGGTTGGACAGTACAGCCTGATGGATTATGTCGTAGCCGCAAATAAGGAAGCTCAGCCGCCCATGGTCAATCCGGACGGCTACTGGAATGTGATTTGCTCCGGCTACGAGGCCAGCAGAAATAGCGGCGCCTTTGGCGGCGCGCTTGGCATGCTGCTCGCTTGGCCTGCTTGTACCTTTTTAGGTACGACAATCGGCGCTGTGGTGCTGATTTTGATCTGCCTGATTTGCGTGGCCTTTTTCTCCCGCCTGGATGTGATGGGCCTGTTTCAAAGCATGCGGGAAAGCGTGGAGGAACGCAGAGGGCACAGGGACGAGGAACGCGCCCAGCGCGAATATCAGCAGCTGCTGGAACAGCAGCGCAGGCAGCAGGAAGAAGATGAACGCCGCCTGATCACCCCCGCCTTCCGGCGCAAAAACAAAAAAGACATGGACATGCCGCCGGAGGCGCCGCCCATGCCTATGCAGGCCATGTATCCTCCCTTTGGAAGCATGCTGGCGCAGCCGCCGCTGCCCATGCAGGAAAACCCCTATGCATATGCCGATCCGGCGGCTTTTGCGCAGGCGTCCGCGCCCGTGCAGCAGCCTGAGATGTATGACGAAATTATCATTCCGCAGGGCAGGCAGCTACCCTGGCGGAAGGGCGATAAAAAGAACAAGAAGGATAAAAATACTGTTCAGCCTTCGGACGCGTACCAGACCCGCATGACCTTTACGCCCCGTGAAGTGGGCATGGCGGATGAGGAGGAGTTGCGGCCGGACGATACGCTGATCATTTCCGGCTCAAAGAAAAAGGCGTTGGAGCGTATTGAGGAAATTCGCAGACGTAAGGCGGACATCAGCCTGGATATCGAGGGAAACCTTCAGGCACAGGCGATACCCTCCATGCCGGCCATGCCGCAGTTGTCGGCGGGCGTTCATGCGCCCGTCGCGCCACCCGCCGCTGTGGCAAGCGTCGTGGCGCAGCCTGCTGTCGTGCCAAAGCCGGCGGTTTCGTCTCCCGCGCAGCCTGTTCAGCCGATGATGGACCGTCACGCCGCTTATAAGCGCCCAGCTACCGAGCAGCCGTCCGCCGTGCCCGCACAGGATTTTGCGCCCGCCGTGCGCGCCACCCCAAGCCACGCGGCCGCGCCGGTACCCGCCGAACCCCGGGAGAAAAAAGCATACGTCTTTCCTTCCATCGACCTGTTGAATATGCAGCAGCGTAAGGCGGTGGATACACGGGCGCAGGATACCGAAAACGCCACACGGCTTGAAAAGACGTTGGAAAGCTTCGGCATTCCCGCACGGGTGCAGCGCGTGACGCACGGCCCGGCCGTTACGCGCTTTGAACTGGGGCTGGTATCCAGCGGCATCAACGTCAAGCGCATTATGAGCATCGCGGACAACATCGCGCTGGATATGGCGGCGAACGGCGGCGTGCGCATCGAAATTCCCATCCCCGGTACCAACCTGTTTGGTATCGAGGTGCCGAACAAGGAAATTCAGAGCGTTTCGCTTTCCGAGGTTCTTCTAAGCCCCGAAATGCAAGCGGAAAAATCGCCTCTGGCCGTAGCGCTGGGCCGGGATATTACCGGCAAGCCCATCATCTGCGACCTTGGCAAGATGCCGCACCTGCTGATCGCAGGCCAGACGGGCAGCGGTAAATCCGTGTGCATCAACGCCATTATCAACAGCATCCTTTTCCGTTCCCCGCCGGAGGAGGTGCGCATGATCATGATCGACCCCAAGGTGGTAGAGCTGCAATGCTATAACGTAGTGCCGCATCTGCTGATTCCCGTGGTGAGCGACCCGCACAAGGCTGCCGGAGCGCTGGCCTGGGCCGTGGCCGAGATGCTTGACCGCTACCACAAGATTCAGAGCAAGAACGTGCGAAACCTCGCGGGCTATAACGCAAAGCTGGGACCGGGGGAGGAGAAGCTGCCGCGCATCGTCATCATCATCGACGAGCTGGCGGACCTGATGCTCGCTTGCAAAAAGGAAGTGGAGGAGAGCATTATCCGCATCGCGCAGCTGGCGCGCGCCGCGGGCATTCATATGGTGGTGGCCACGCAGCGCCCGACCGTGGATGTGATCACAGGTCTGATCAAGGCCAACATCCCTTCGCGAATCGCTTTTGCCGTATCCTCCAGCATCGACAGCCGGACCATTCTGGACCAGAACGGCGCGGAAAAGCTGCTTGGACGCGGCGATATGTTCTATGCGCCGACCGGCGCCAGCTCGCCCGTACGCGTTCAGGGCTGCTTTCTTAGCGATGCCGAAACGGAGCGCGTGGTGGGGTATATCGGTCAGCATTCCCATGTGGATTTCGATCCAAATGTGATTGAGGCCATGGAGAACGACGAGGACGCCATAAGCCCGCTTGACGACGGCGGGGAGGAAAGCGGGCTGGACGACCGGCTGGCCGAGGCCATTGAAATGGTTATCTCAGATGGCCAGGCCAGCATCAGTATGCTTCAGCGCCGTATGAAAATTGGCTACGCGCGCGCCGGACGGCTGATCGACGACATGGCCGCGCGCGGGATTGTCAGCAAGTCGGCGGGCAGCAAGCCCCGCGAGGTGCTGATGTCCCGTGAAGAGTACGAGAGAATGAAGGACACGTTGGGCTGAAAAAACCGCGGCGCTCCGTTTGGGCGGAAGTGCCGCGGTTTTTCTTTGCTTGACAAACGGAACGTCGGCCCTATAATGGATTTATGAGGCGAAAGACGCCAAGCGAGGAGGATGCTCATTTTATGCGTGTACGTATCACCAATATCATCATGACCCCCGGCGTAACAACCGAGGCTCACATTCCTTTTGTTTCCGACGCGGAAATCCAGATTGACGGCGAGCGCATCGCCTATGCGGGTTCCCGCCGGGAGGCTCCCGCCTTTGAGGCTGACGAGACAATTGACGGCGGGGGAGCGCTGGCCATGCCCGGCCTGTGCAACATGCACACGCACACGCCCATGACCTTGCTGCGCAGCGTCGGCAGCGATTTGACGCTGGAGAGGTGGCTGAACGACGCGATTTTTCCCGTTGAGAAGCACTTGACGGACGATGCGGTGCGCGCGGGTACCGATCTGGGAATTATGGAAATGCTGCGCTTTGGCACGACCTCCTTTAACGATATGTATATGCGCATGGACAGGGTGGCCGAAGGCGTTCGGGACAGCGGCATGCGTGCAACGCTGGGCCATGGCGTGGTGGATTTTGACGAGAGCTGTAAGGACCTGGAGCCAGGCATCGCAATCGCGAAAAAGTGGCACGGCGCCGCCGACGGACGTATCCGCGTCAGCATCGCTCCGCACAGCGAGGGGGCGACCACGCAAAAGCTGCTGGAGCGCGTCAGGGATGCTGCGGACGAGTTAAACCTGCCCGTCCATGTGCATGTTAGCGAGACAAAGCTGGACCGCGACGAGAGCGTCCAGCGCCGGGGCATGACGCCGCCCAAGTACCTTGAAAAGCTTGGTCTGCTGAACCGGCCGGTAATGGCCGCGCACTGCGTATGGCTCAACGATGAGGAAATCGAACTGTTTGCGCGGCGCGGCGTGACCATTGTGCACAACCCCATCAGCAACCTGAAGCTCGCCAGCGGCGTGGCGCCTATAGCAAAAATGCTCAAGGCGGGATGCAAGGTCGCCCTTGGAACCGATGGCGTCGCCAGCAACAACAACCTCAACATGTGGGAGGAAATCAAGCTGATGCCCATGCTGCAAAAGGGGACGACGCTTGATCCTACCGTGATATCGCCCGCGCAAACCATTGCGGCGGCCACAAGCGTGGGCGCGCGCGCCATGGGGTATGACGACCTTGGTCTGCTCAGGCCCGGCTATTTGGCGGATCTCATTTTGGTGGCGTTGGACAAAGCGCACGTATGCCCGGGCAACGATTTGGAGAGCGACCTGGTCTATTCCGTACAGGGCAGCGATGTGCGGCTGACGATGGTTGCGGGCAAGGTGCTTTATCGTGACGGGAAGTTTACCACGCTTGAACCGGGGCAGGTGCTTGCCCGCGCCAAAAAAGAAGCGGAAATGTTGTTCGCGCGCGCGCGCGCCGGCAAGTAACCGGAGCGGCGCATGAAGGTATTGGTGGTTTGCCAGCACTACTGGCCTGAAAACTTTCGGATCACGGAGATTTGCGAGGCGCTGGCCGCGCGCGGGCACGAGGTGACCGCCGTCGTAGGCCTGCCGAACTATCCGTCCGGAAATGTTCCCAGAGAATATAAATGGTTTCGTAACCGCAGGCAGGAGCGCGGCGGCGTTCAGATCCGCCGTTGCTTTGAAATTGGCCGCAAGCCCGGCAAGGTTGGTCTGGCGGTCAACTACATCAGCTATATGTTGTCCGCGTGCCTGAAGGTGCTTTTTCTCAAGCGGGATTACGACGTGATCTACGCCTATTCCACATCGCCTGTGCTGATGAGCCTTCCGGGTGCGTTTTTGCGCTGTTTTACCCGAAAAAAACTGATGATTTATGTTTTGGATATCTGGCCGGCCTGCCTCGCCGCCATGAATGTGCATGAGGGGTCTGTCCTGTATGCTTTTATGAAGCGCGTCAGCAGGTGGATTTATGGCAAGGCGGATATGCTGATCTATTCGTCCAAGCGCTTTCAGCAGTATCTGCGAAACGTGCATGGCATCGAGGTAAGCGACGAACAGTATATGCCTCAATTTGCCGACGATATCTTTCGGGAGGCGCTGCCCGGCGTACAGTCGTCAAAGGAGCAGGTAAACCTGGTGTTTGCCGGTAACATCGGCAAGGTTCAGGCGGTCGAGGTGCTGATTCGGGCCGCCGCGCTGCTAAAACACAGGCCTGTGAGATGGCATATCGTTGGGGACGGCTCCAACTATGAGGCGTGCGTCGAGCTGGCGTCGTCGCTCAAGCTGGAAGGTACGGTTACCTTCTACGGTCGGCGTCCGCTTGCGGATATGCCGTCCTTTTACGCCATGGCGGACGCTATGCTTGTCAGCATGCGGGACGATATCAGCGTAAACGATACGCTGCCCGGCAAGGTGCAAAGCTATATGGCGGCGGGCAAGCCTGTGCTCGGCTCGATTGCCGGGGAAACGCCATATGTGATCAGCCGGGCAAAATGCGGCTACTGCGCGCCGCCGGAGGATCCGGAGGCCTTTGCAAAGGTTGTGGAGCGCTTTTTGCTCGCGCCTGACAGGCGGGAGATGGGGGAGCGGGGCAAGGCCTATTACGAGGCTCACTTTACCAAGGACGAGCATATGGACCGCCTGGAAAAAATGCTTGAAACGCTTGCGGGAGGCACGTAAGAGATGCGCATCTTTCAACTGAACACCTTTTGCGGGGTTAAGAGCACGGGAAGGATCACCACTGAAATCGCAAAGCTGGTGGAAACCTCCGGCGGAGAATGCAAAATTGGCTTTGGCGCGGATACGGCGCCGGACGAGTTGTCCCGCTTCGCCATGCGCATTGGCACGCCTGTGGAGCGCAAGGCGCATGGAGCCCTTCGTAAGCTGCTGGACGGCGAGGGCTATGGAAGCACACTCGGAACGCGGCGGCTGATCGGGCAGATGAGGGCTTTCCGGCCTGAGCTGGTTCATCTGCACAATCTGCACGGCTGTTATCTGAACCTTAGCTTGCTTTTTGGCTATTTAAAGGACGCCGGGCTTCCCGTGGTGTGGACGCTGCATGACTGCTGGCCCTTTACCGGGCATTGCGCCTATTTTGATTACGCCGGATGCGACCGCTGGCAAACGCGTTGCCACGATTGTCCGCAGCAGCGAGGCTATCCGGTTTGCATAGGGCTGGATGGATCGGCGCGAAATTTCCAGCATAAAAAAAGGCTGTTTACCGCGCTTTCAAACCTTACGTTCGTCGTGCCGTGCGAATGGATGAAGCAGCCGCTTGGGCGCTCTTTTCTGTCCGGTTATCCGGTGCGGGTTATCCCAAACGGCGTTAACCGCGAGATTTTTCATCCGGTTGAAAACGACGTTCGGGCACGGTATTTGATTGGAGAACGTAAGCTGGTATTGGCGGCCGCTTCCGAATGGGACGAACGCAAAGGCCTGCGTTATCTGATCGAATCGGCGCGGCGCCTGGGCGAAGGCTACAGGTTTGCAGTTATCGGCCTATCCGAAGCTCAGGTTGAAGCTTTGCCGGAGGGAATGACCGGGCTTACGCATACGGAAAGCCCGACGGAGCTGGCGGCCTGGTATAGCGCGGCCGACTGCTTTGCCAACCCAACCATGGAGGATAATATGCCCATGGTGAATCTGGAGGCGCTGGCCTGCGGCACGCCTGTAGCGGTTTTTCGCACGGGGGGGTGCCCGGAGGCGGTGGACGGGAGCTGCGGCGCGGTGGTGGAGCAGGCGGATGTACCCGCCTTTTCCGATGCGATTGCGCGCCTATGCGAGCGGCGTAATGAAATGCGCGAAGGTTGCCTGCGCCGCGCCGCGCGCTTTGACAGCGGGAATACCTTCCGCGCCTATGTCGATCTCTATAAGGAGCTTCTCAGATGAATATACTCATGATGTCCCTGATGTACCCGGACGATATGCTTGAGGAAGCCGCCCGCAATTCCAGGGACGGTCTGCAAAACCAGATTAACAGCTATCAGCGCGCATTTGTGGAGGGAATCGACGCAAATCTCCAGGAAGGCGAACGGCTGGAGATTTTAAACGGGCTGCCCGTGGGTAGCTTTCCGACGCATTACCGAAAGCTTGTCATTCGGGGAGGCATGCATGGAAAGCGCCTGCGCGAGCTCGGCTGCCTGAACCTGCCATGGTTTAAGCAGCGCGGGCGCAGGCGCAGGGCGCAAAGGGAATTGCTCAAGTGGGCGGGACGTGACCCACATAACCGTACGGTGCTGCTGTACACGCTTTATCTGCCTTTTATGCAAGCTGTGGCAAACGCAAAGAAGAAGTACCCTGACCTGCGGGCCAGCGTCATCGTAACCGATCTGCCAAACGAGCTGGGCATTTCTTCCGGACGGCGCGGTTTCCTTAAGCGGATTGAACATGCCATGGGCAGCGACAGCATGCGGCTTTGCTCTGCCTTCGACGGCTTTGCGCTGCTGACCCGCCAGATGGCGGACGTGCTTCCTATTGAAGATAAGGCGCAGATTGTGATTGAAGGGCTGATCACGGAAAGCGGCCGGCAGGAGAAGGCGGATAGGGGAGCGAACAACCGTCCGGCCATCCTGTATACGGGCACGCTCAACCGCGAGCTTGGTATCGCAGATCTGCTGGAGGCATTTGAAAATCTGCCGGAATGCGATCTGTGGCTTTGCGGCAAGGGAGATATGGAGGCGCAGGCGCGTCAGTCGGCCGAGAAGCATGCTAATATCCGCTATTATGGCTTTGTTCCGCAGAAAGAAGCCATTGAGCTTCAGGCACGGGCGACGCTGTTGGTCAATCCCCGATCCCCGGAGGGTGTTTTTACCCGGTATTCGTTTCCAAGCAAGACCCTCGAATATATGCGCTCGGGCAAGCCCGTTCTATGCTATCGGCTGGATGGGATTCCAGAGGATTATGACGCCTATTTATGCTATATCGAGCAGGCAGGCGCGCAGGGGATTGCCGCCGCGGTGCGCCTGCTGCTTAAGCTGCCTGCGTCCGAGCTGGCCCGGCGCGGCGAAGCCGGACGCAGGTATGTCCTTGAAAACAAGAATCCGCGCGTTCAATGCGCGCGTCTGCTGAAGATGCTGCGCGGGCTATGAGAGCGGATTGTAGCCGTTTGTACGAAGCTCCGCTTGTTTCATCCTGGCAATCACGGCGTCATACTGCCGGTGGCGCGTCTGCTGAAAATCTGTCGACGCGGCTGTTACGGGAGCTTGTATGCGGGTGCGCACGGGCTCCCGTTTTTCCTGCGTTTGAGGCTGTGACAAAGCGTGGGTAGGCGCGGATGGCGGCTGTTTGTTCGAAGGCGCGGGAGGCGTGGGAGATTGTTGCCTTTGCATAGGCGCGGCAGAAACGGGTGCCTGCTGCGGTTCTTCGGTTTGTTCATCAGCCTCGTTCATGTATGTATCTACGCTGCCTTGCACATACGGCAGGCGAATGCTCTGGTATTCGAGCCATTTGATCTGCCTTTCGGCGCCTGTCAGCGCCGCAAATGGCGAAATGCGACCGCTCATGGTTATTCCCTCCTTGCGAGAAGTGCTTACGCTTTCACGGTATGCCGGCAGAGAAAAAAGGTTCGGAGACATAGCGCTCGTGCACGAAAAAACGCTCATGCGCCAAAGCGTATCCTTTTTGGCGCATGAGCGTTTGGTATAAACGGGGTCTAAACCCATCAGGTATTTCGCGTGCGGATGCCCTGGATATTGGCGTATTCCGACAGCTTGTTCACGATGTCCTTGTAGGTTGTTTTACCTTGCATGTCAAGCGTATAAATATTGGTATACAGGTTATACTTACCCTTGTTCTCAACATGGAAGTCGATATCCAGCACGCGCACGCCGATGCTTTGGAAGTAGTCGTTGATAAAGGCAATGGTCTCCACGCGGTGGATAAATTTAACCTCCACATGCTTGACGGAATTGACGCGAACCACGCGTTGTAAAACCGTCAGCGTTACAATGACGATTACACAGCCGGCCACAGCGATGATGTAATAGCCCATGCCGACGGCAAGCCCGAGGCAGGCCACGTTCCACAAGGATGCGGCCGTCGTAAGGCCGGCGATCTTTTTCTGGCTGATGAAGATGGTACCCGCGCCCAAAAAACCGATGCCGCTGATTACTTGCGCGCTGATGCGCCCATAGCTAATCGCGATGCCGGTACTGGCGTTATTCATATTCAGGGTGATGGTGTCGGCAATCATCAGGCTTTCCATTATGGCGATGGTGGCGGCGCCCACACATACCAGCACATGGGTACGCATGCCCGCAGGACGGTTCTTGCGTTCCCGCTCAATGCCGATGATGCACCCGATAACAACCGCCAAAAACAAACGTATGCCGGCTTCCCACCATGACATGGCATTCAACTCCTGTTCAATTTTGGGGTTCGTCCACGCGTAAAATCAGAAGAGGCGGTAAAGCGAAACAACCTTGCCCAAAATAGTCACCTCAGGTACAATGATGGGTTCCATAGTCGGATTTTCAGGCTGGAGGCGGAAGCCGCCATTTTCGCGGTAATACCGTTTTACCGTCGCCTCGTCCTCAATCATGGCGATAACGATATCGCCATTGTATGCGGTGGCCTGCTTTCGTACCACCACATAATCGCCATCCATGATACCGGCGCCAACCATGCTTTCGCCGCATACGGACAGGATATAATGGTCGCCCGAGCCAAGCATTGTTTGGGGCAGGGCGATATAATCCTCAATATTTTCGGTCGCCAGAATTGGCGTACCGGCGGTTACCCGCCCAACGATGGGCACGTTGACCATCTCGCTGCGGTACATCTGATGATCCACGGGTACGGAAAGGGCTCGCGGCTTCATGGAATCGCGGTATAAAAGGCCCTTCTTCTCAAGCCTGATCAGGTGTCCATGAACGGTTGAGGTGCTCTTGAGCCCCGTCGCGTCGCAAATCTCGCGTACGGATGGGGGATAGCCCTTCTGTAAAGTTGCTTTTTCGATATACGCAAGGATTTTGGCCTGTGTATCGCCGCGTGGGTTGCTCATACTGCGCTTCACTTCCTTACGTTAATTGTCTTAAGCATACCACAACAAGTGTGAATTGGCAAGCGTTTTGCGAACGAACGTTTCTATTCCGCGCTCGGCGGGCCGTTTTTTTCCGGCGTGCTTTGGAGCGCCTCCTCGACCGTGGGCTTTGGCAGATGGACGTTTTGGGCGGCCTGCCGCCTTCGCTGGTCGCTCATGGCTGCGTAATGCTTGCGCGTTGTGTTGACGTCGGAATGGCCCAGTGCGTCCGCAACCAGGTAAATATCCTCCGTCTCATGATAAAGGCGGGTGGCGTATGTGCTTCTGAGCTTATGCGGGCTCATCCGCTTTTTTAACGGAACGGCGATCGAAGAATATTTTTTGACCATTAATTGTACGGCCCGTTGGGAGATGCGCTTTTTCTGCAAGGAAAGGAACAAGGCGTTTGCGCTTGCGCGATCCGCCTCGATTTTCATACGCTCGTCCAGGTAGGCTTTAAGCGCGTGCGCAACCTCCTGCGGGAAATATAGGATGACCTGGTTGCCGCCCTTGCGTGTAACGAGCACCGCGTTCGTTTGAAAATCCAGATCGCCGATATCAATACCGACCAGTTCGCTAACCCGGATACCCGTGCCTAAAAAAAGCATCAGAACGGCATAGTCACGGGCTTTGGTGAGCCTGTGGTAGCGCTGCTGAACCTCGGTAAGCTCAGCGCCATCCTCGGCAACCATGAGCAGACGTTCAACCTCCTCGCCAATCAGGTGCAATATGGGCTTTTCATGCAGCTTGGGCAGCGATACAAGCGCTGCCACATTCCCGCCGATCCGCTCATTTTTAAACAAAAAGTCGAAGTAGGAGCGGAGGGAGGACAGTTTGCGCATAACGCCGCACTCATGGTTGCGCAAAACCCTTTGTCCGCCGTCCTGGTCCGACTGCTTGAAATAGAGGGTCAGATAGTCGGAATAGCCGTTTAAATCACGGGCCGTAAACCGGGCCATATCATCATCCGTCCATTCACGCGGAGGCTTTTGAGAAAAATGGGGGATTTCGCTGGCGGCATACCCGCAGAAAGTATGCAGGTCGGTAACGTACGCCATACGTGTAAGCGGGCTGGTGGTCATGGTGATGCTGTTTATAAAATCCGTGCAGGAGGATGGAAGATCGCGCAGCATCGAGCGTACCTTTTCGGTACGCTCGGCGTTCAAACGTTCCTGATAGGTTGCGGTAGCCATAAAAAGCCTCCCTGATTCATGTTTTCGGAAAAACCGGGATTAGGGTCGATTTTGACGCCACACTATTCGTAAAAGTATTCTTTAGCGAATAGTATATGAATAGATTACCGTGAGCTCCCCTGTTTGTCAAGTGTTTTTTAATTAAAAACATGACCGCTTTTGCGCCCGCTTCATCATTTCAAATCAAAAACGGCTCACAGACGAAAAACATCTCTGGCCGTTCTTGGGTTATTCAATATGCAGTAACTACGCTTTGCTGCCAGGCGCTTCCACAGGCTTCATCTCCCCCGCCGCCGGGGATTCCTCCTGCTTTTCGCCGTTCATACGGCGGTATTCGACAATCGCCGAGGTCGCCAGCTCGTCGCAGCGGTTGTTCCACGGATTGTCGGAATGCCCCTTGACCTTGTGAAAAGTCACCTCATGCTTTTTGATCTTAATGATCTGCAAAAGAAGCTTCCACAGGTCGCTGTTTTCAACCGGTTGCTTTTTGCTGTTGAGCCATCCGTTCTTTTGCCAGTTGTCCAACCAGTGTTCCCGAAAAGCGTTGACCGTATACGCCGAATCGGAATATACCTCTACCACGCAGGGTTCCTTGAGCGCGCCAAGGCCGCTGATGACGGCAAAAATCTCCATCCGGTTATTGGTGGTGTTCGGCATATGGCCGGCCATCTCCTTGGTTTTTCCATTATAATTAAGGATACAGCCCCATCCGCCCGGCCCCGGGTTGCCGGAGCATGCGCCGTCGGTATAAAGCTGAACGATCCGTCTGGTCGTTGTCGTCTGTTCGGCCATCTGCTTATCCCCTTCTTCTGTCCTGAATGACGGTCATTTTCCGGTTCTTTTCGGCACAGCAACGCATGGCCTCCAAGATCGTTCCTTTGAAGCAGCCCTTTTCAAGCGCCTCAACGGCCTCGATGGTGGTGCCTCCAGGCGAGCATACGTTATCCTTGAGCGCCGCGGGATGCTCACCGGTATCCAATACCATTTTCGCGGAACCCATTACCGCCTGTGCCGCGGCCTGGATGGCAAGCTGCCTGGGCATGCCGAGCTTTACGGCGCCGTCCGCCATGGCGTCGATCATCATGAACACATATGCCGGGCTGCTGCCGCTGACCGACACAACGGCGTCAAACAAGCGTTCCGGAAGGATCTGCACCATGCCAAGATTGCTGAATAACTCCTTTGCCCATTGCAGCATCGCCTTGGTGAAGGAGGTTTCCTCACAAAAAGCGGTGTAGCCGGCGCCCACAAGTGCCGGCATATTCGGCATGACGCGCAGGACCTGCGAGCCGTTCTCCTTCCCCAGCAGTTCGGTAATCATGCCCATGGTCCACCCAGCCGCGACGGATATAATGCGCCTGTTGCGCACATATTTCTGTATCTCCTCCAGCACGCCGCGTATGAAGATAGGCTTAACGGCCAGCACAATGCACTCGCAATCTCTGGCGATCTGTACGTTGCTCGTCGCCACATTGACGGGATAAATCTCCTTCAGGCTGTTGAGCTGCTGCTCGTTTACATCGTAAACCATCGTCTCATAGGGTTTCAGAAAGCCGCTTTGAAACGCGCCCTTCATGATTGCGCCCCCCATATTCCCAGCACCGATAAAGCCGACCTGCATGCTGATAACTCCCCTTTGTATAAATATTTTTATAATTCAGAATCAAAAATGGCGGCGGACAAGACTGTCCGCCGCGTTGAACCTTTACTCTTTGGGAACGGCGGGTTCCACCGGAGTGGTGCCGACCTTTGCGTTTGCATCGCGCACATGCTTGCGAACATGCAGCGAAATTGCCTTCTTGGGGCACTTCTTCACACACTCTCCACAGCCTGTGCAAGCCTCGTTGATTTCGTGCACCTGCTTGAGCTCGCCGGAAATGGCCTCAAACTGACAGGTTTTTTTGCAAATGGTACAGCCGATACACAGGTCGCGGTCGATCTCGGCGATTTGACGGTTATCGAAATCACCCCAGATGGCGCCTGTCGGACAAACCTCGGCGCACATCATGCAGCCCACGCATTTGTTCATATCAAACACCGGCAAGTGATTTTCGATCTTCAACGCGCCGAATTTGCAAGCGTCTTTGCAGATTTCGCAGCCAACACAGCCAATCTTGCAGTTGTCGCTCACGAGGAAGCCTTCCTCTGCCGCGCGGCACAACAGGCGGACCGGGACGGTCTCCGGCTGCAAGCTCAACACATGCTTGGGGCACGCGCGTACGCAAGCGCCGCAGCTCTGGCATTTCTCAGGATCCACCTTCGCGATTTTGGAATGTTCGTCGATGTGAATCGCATCAAACTTGCACGCCTTTACGCAGGTGCCAAGGCCCAGACACGCGTACTTGCAGGCGCGGTTGCCATCGTTGACAAGCATAGCCGAGACGCAATCTTTAATACCATGATAGGGAAACTTAGTTTTGCAGCGGTCCAGCCTGCCCTGGCAAACGACCGTGGCGACGTTGCGCACCTGATCGGGCGTCTTTTCTACGCCCATGATTTCCGCAATCGCGTCCGCTACGGGGCTACCGCCCACAGGACAGGCGCTGATGGGCGCTTCGCCCGCGATGATGGCGTCGGCCAGCGCATCGCAGCCGGCAAAGCCGCAGCCGCCGCAGTTTGCGCCGGGCAGACAATTGCGCACCGCATCCCGCTTGGGATCGGAAGGAACCTCAAATACCTTATTTGCAAGGGTCAGCAGCAATCCGAAAACCAGTCCCAACGCGCCGAGTACCCCTACGCCAATGAGAATTGGAGTCATTTGTGAGCCTCTCCTTTCTTAGTGGATCAGGCCCGAAAAGCCTTGGAACGCGAGAGACATCAGCCCGGCCGTGATCAGCGCGCCGGGGAAGCCGTCCATCCACTTGGGCATATTGCTGACGGCGAGCCTTTCGCGGATGCTGGCGAACATGACAATCGCAATGGTAAAGCCGATCGCCGCGCTCGTGCCGTTTACGACGGACTCAATCAGGTTATATCCCTCGCGCGTGTTTAGCAACGCGACGCCGAGCACGGCGCAGTTTGTCGTAATCAGCGGCAGGTATACGCCCAGCGCCTGATATAACGAGCGGCTGATCTTTTTCAGTGCGATTTCCACGATTTGCACAAGCACGGCGATGACGAGGATGAACGCGATCGTCTGCATATACTCCAAATCGAGCGGCACCAACAGGTAGGTTTGAATCAGGTAGGTGAAAAGCGAGGCGATCGCCATGACGAATGTAACGGCCATACCCATGCCCATGGCCGTTTCCGTCTTACGGGAAACGCCCAGGAACGGGCAGATGCCGAGAAACTGCGACATGACGAAGTTGTTTACCAGCACGCTTCCGATGATGATCAACAGCAAGTCATTCATGCGATTCCCTCCTCGGCCTTCATCTTTTTACGCTTCTGGACGTATTTGATCAATGCGTTTACAACCAGCAGCAGGATGCCCAGGGTCAGGAAGCCGCCCGAGGGGCTGATGATAACTGCCATGGGCTGATAGCTGGTGGGCATGATCTGCATATCGAAGAACTTGCCTGTGCCGATAATCTCGCGCACGGCGGAGAGCAGCGTGATGGAAAGCGTAAAGCCCAGCCCCATGCCCAGACCGTCCACAATGGAGGGCAGGACGGGGTTTTTGAACGCAAATGCCTCGGCGCGGGCAAAGATGATGCAGTTGACCACAATCAGGGGGATGTAGATGCCCAGCGAATCGGACATGGAGGGCAAAAACGCCTTGATAACGAGGTCGATAATGGTAACAAACGTCGCGATGACAACGATAAAGCTGGGAATACGGACTTTTTCGGGAATGATGTTGCGAAGCATGGAAATAACCATGTTGGAGAAGACCAGCACGAACGTGGTTGCCAACCCCATGCCAAGCCCGCGAGATGCGGCGGTGGAAATGGCCAGCGTCGGGCACATGCCCAGCAGCAGGCGGAAGGTTGGATTCTCACTGAGAATACCGTTCATAAAGACATGGCCGATGGATTGCTTTTTCATGCCTGCGCGCCTCCTTCCCTGGCTTCATCCTTCTGTTTGGCAGGCTTTTCGGGCTTGACGGAACCAAAGCTCCGGTGCGCCGTCCATTTGTCGATCAGCGGGGTAAGCACGTTCATGAACAGGATACCGAAAGAACAGCCTTCAGGATAGCCGTTGTTGTATACGCGGATGACGAAGAGAATCACAGCGCAACCAACGCCCATGATGACCCTGCCCCATTTGCTGACCGGGCAGGTGACATAGTCGGTCGCCATGAAAAACGCGCCAAGCAACAGGCCGCCGCTCAAAAGCTGATAAAGCACGTTGGCAGAACCACTGTCGGCAGAATAAATGACGCCGGTTTGAATCCAAAACAGGATAAAGGCAGTGCCGATGAAGCTGACGGGCACGCGCCAGTCGATAACGCGGCGGATGATAAGATAGATGCCGCCAAGCAGCAGCGTCAGCTTACAGGTTTCACCCAGCATGCCGGGAACGTCGCCGATAAAAAGGCTCCAAAGCGTATAATTGTTAGCGCCGCCGGATAGGGGGGTTGCGGAGGCGATGGCGTCCGCGGCGCCGCCGCCCAGGCCAAAAAGCTGGCCGGCGACCGGCGCGGACGTAGCGGCCATCAGGCCGGTCCAGGACAACATTAAGATGGTGCGGGCAGCCAGCGCCGGATTCATGAAGTTCTGCCCCAGACCGCCAAAAATCTGTTTGACCAGCACAATAGCGATCACAGAGCCCACCGCCGCAATCCACCACGGCGCGTTTGCGGGCAGATTGAAAGCGAGCAGCAGACCGGTCACCACTGCGCTGAGGTCCATGATGGTGGACTGCTGGTGGGTCAGCTTCTCATAGGCCCATTCCGAAATGACGGCAAAAGCCACTGCCACCAGTATCAGCGACAGCGCGGGCGCGCCGAAAAACCACACCGCGGCAAGGGCGGTCGGCAGCAGCGCGATAATAACATCCAGCATGATGCCGCGCGTGGAGGCCGACGAATCCCTTAGAAAGGGAGACGAGGAAACAACGAGCTTCCTTTGCATCTTACCTGGCTCCTTTCTTGGCGGCTTCCTCTTTATGCCGCTGCAAAATGATATGCTTGCAGGTCCGGCAGCTCTGCGTCAGGTTGCGCTTTGCCGGACATACCCACGTGCACGCGCCGCATTCGATACAGTTTGTAGCTTCCGCCTTTTCGGCGGCTTCAAACATCTGCTTGCGCATATAGCGGTCAATGGACGCGGGAGCAAGCCGCATGGGGCAAGCTTCCAGGCAGCGCCCGCAACGGATGCACGGGCCTTCCTCAGCCAGCGCGCCCAGCTTGTCCAGCGCCAGGATGCCGCTGCAGCCCTTGGTTACCGGTATATCCTCGCGGCTGATGGCCTGACCCATCATCGGGCCGCCGTAGATCAACATCTTCGTTTCCGGCAGGGTGCCATCGGAGGTATCCAGCAACCACTCCACAGGCGTGCCGATACGCACGAGGTAATTGGCGGGATTTGCGACGCATCCCCCCACCGTCACCACACGGTCCACAATGGGACGGCCCTCGTATACTGCGCGGCAGAGGGCGTGACAGGTGCCCACATTGGACACGATGATGCCAAGATCAAGCGGAAGGCCGCCCATTTTAACCTTTTTACCGGTTAGGGCATAAACCAACTGCTTTTCACCGCCCTGCGGGTACTTGACCCGGAGACCAATCACACTAAACTGCTCATAGGGAGCGCAGGCCTTTTTAAGCGCTTCGATCGCATCGGGCTTGTTGTTTTCAATCCCGATCAACACGCGCTCGATGCCAAGAGCCTTTTGTATAATGCGCGCGCCGGAAACGATCTTATCCGCCGCCTCCACCATCAGCCGGTGATCGGCGGAAAGATAAGGTTCGCATTCCGCGCCGTTCAGGATCAGCGTATCGACCTTCTTACCGGCTGGAACCGACAGCTTGACTGCGGTGGGGAATGTCGCCCCCCCAAGGCCGACGATACCCATCCGGCGCGCAAGGTCAGAAAGCGACTCGGCACTCATGCTCTCCGGATTTTCAACGGGCCTGAGGGGCTCCCATTCATCCTTGAAGTCATTGTCGATGATAACGCAGTCCTGCTGCGTACCGCTGGCCAGAATACAAGGCTCGCAGCCGACCACCCTGCCCGAAACGGACGCGTGTACCGCCGCGCTCATCGCGCCGACGGGCTCGCCGATCATCTGCCCCACCTTGACAGTATCGCCCTTGCCAACCAGCGGTTTACAAGGTGCGCCGATGTGCTGCTGAAGCGGAATGGCGACACGTGTGGGCTGGGGCGCCTCGATGATGGGCAAACCCGCAGTAACCGCCTTGCCTCCCTTTCCCTCGTGCGGGTGGATGCCGCCGGGAAAACTGTGTACGGTGCTCATGCTTCCTCGTCCTTCCTGAACTGTTTTGACTGTTTGCGCTAAAAACCAACGATAGTATAGCACATTCAGCGAATTGGGAAAAGAGATGTTTTGCTTTTCGCAAAAAAACACTATTTTGCTTGCCGCTTCCATTGGACCGCGGCGTCCAGAATAGCCCTTGCATGGGCCATTCCGCTCTCCTGCTGGCCATCTGTCACGCCGATCAGCCGCGCGACCTCCTCCACCCGTTCCTCATGGCTTAACTCGCTTACGGTGGTATAGGTGCGCTCTCCCATAATCTGTTTTTTTACAAGATACTGCGTATCGGCCATCGCGGCGATTTGCGCCAGATGCGTAACGCACAGCACCTGATGATAGCGCGCGATGCCTGCCATTTTCTCCGCGACAACGCCGGCGATATGCCCGCTGATACCCGTATCGATTTCGTCAAAAATCATGCATGGGATGCCGCCGTGATCCGCGCCTGCGGCCTTCATCGCCAGCATCAGCCGGGAAAGCTCGCCACCTGACGCGGTCTTGTCCAGTGGCTTCAGCGGCTCGCCGGGGTTAGGCGCAATGAAAAAGGCGAGATGATCGTCTCCACCGGAGGTTGGAACCTTTTTTTGATCAGGAGCCGGGGGTTCAAACACGCATGCAAAGCGCGTGTTTTGCATGCCGAGGTCACGCAGCTGCTCCTCCATCATGGCTTCAAAGCGCGCGGCAAGCGCCCGGCGCGCTTCCGTCAGCTTAGCGGCCTCGGTGCGGTAAGCGAGAAGCTTTTGCTTATAATCGCTCTCGGCGCGCCTTAGACGCTCCTCCATGCTGCCAAGACGGCTCAGCTCATCCCGAATCTCCTCGTGATGGTTTACAAGCTCGTCGGCAGTCATGCCGTAGCGGCGTTCCAGGCGGCGAATCAGATCAAGCCGCTCCTGAACAGCCTCGTTGCGCACAGGATCGAAATTCTCCTTTTCGATCATCTCGCGCAGATCAATGCCCATTTCTTCGGCCTCATAGTATGCTGAGGCAAGCCGGGCGGCCAGCGCCTTAAAGCGGTCGTCAAGCTCCTCCACGCTCTGCATGGCTTCACACGCATCCTTGAGCTTGTCCATGGCGCTTTGCTCACGCCCGCCCGAAAACACCTTTTCATAGGCGGTGCGGACCGCCGCGTCAATGCGTTCGGCGCTGGCAAAGCGCATCCGTTCGGCAGAAAGGCGTTCGGACTCGCCAACGGCGAGCTGTGCGGCGTCAAGCTCCTTAACGCGTATGGATAGGTATTCCTGCCGCTCGGCGCGCTGGGCGTTTTCCTTGCGAAGGGCGGCGAACTTGGCGCTGCTTTCCTTCCACGTGCGGTACGCGTCGGCCACGACCTGCTTTTGCGCCTCAAAGGCAACGTCGCCGAACGAATCCAGAAAGGCGAGATGGTTTTTGCTGTTGAGCAGGCTCTGGTGCTCGTGCTGGCCGTGGATATCCACCAGCAGTTCAGAAAGCCCGCGCAAAAAAGCCAACGGCACAATCACGCCGCAAACACGGCAGATATTGCGCTCGGTGGTGGTGATTTCGCGTTGGATGCTCAGCAGGCCGCCCTCTGCGACAAGCTCCTGCTCCCGGAGGGCTTCAGCGGCCTGGGGGCAGTCGGAAATATCGATCAGCGCCTCCACGGACGCGCGGTCGCACCCCGAGCGAATCAGCCCGCGATCGGCGCGCCCGCCCAAAACCAGATTGATGCTGTCCACAATGATGGACTTGCCGGCGCCCGTTTCACCGCTAAGCACATGCATGCCGCTGTGAAAGTCGATTTGCAGGTTTTCGATCAGCGCGATATTGCGCACGGTCATAGACACGAGCATGGATCGCACGTTCCTTTCGTCAGTCTGTGGGTCGTCAGTGCATCAGCGCGTTGAGGCGTTCCATCACGGGTCTTACCTCTTCCACGCTGCGCACGATCATCAAAATGGTGTTGTCGCCTGCGATGGTTCCGAGAATTTCAGGCCATTGCAGGCTGTCGATGGTTTCCGCGGCGATGTTGGCGCTGGCGGAGATGGTCTTGATGATGATCTGGTTGTAGGCGCTTGACATGCTAACCACCGTATCGCTGAACATCCGGATCAACCGCTCGTTCAGGCCGCTCTCGCTTTTGTCGGCGGTGGCATAGCGGTACGAGCCGTCGGGCGAAAGCGCTTTTACCAGCCGAAGCTCCTTGATATCACGCGAAACCGTGGCCTGTGTGACCTGAAAGCCGCGCTTTCGCAGCTCGTCTGCCAAATCCTCCTGCGTTTCCACCGCCTGCTCGGCGATGATTTCCAGGATGGCGATTTGCCGGGATGATTTCATCTCCTTTTACACGCTCCTTTGTTATCAGCAGCTCCATTCGGACAGCTTGATTCTGATCATTGAAAAAAAGCTTCTGGGCTCCAGCCGGATAAACCGCGCCATGCGTTCTGAACGGGTGACGACGAGCGTCTGTCCGCCCGCAAGCTCAAGGGCCTTCCGCCCGTCTACAGATACCATGGCCTTTTGGGCGTGGTCGCGGTCCAGGCGCACGGTGATGCGCTGCGTCGCGGCCGTCACCACAGGCCTGTGCTGAAGGGAGTGCGCGCAGATGGGCGTAAGAAGCATGCATTCCACCTCCGGGCACACGATTGGCCCTCCGGCGGAAAGCGAATAGCCGGTGGAACCGGTGGGCGTGGATACGATGAGGCCGTCGGCAATATAGCGGCCGATGGGCTCGTCCCCCACCCACGCGTTGACGCCTATCAGGCGTGAATAACCGCCGCGGCTCAATACCACGTCGTTAAGCGCCAGCACGGTCGTTTCGCCCAGCGTCGCCTGGAGCATCATGCGCTCCTCAATCGCATACTCGCCTGTGTGAAGCCTCGCGCAAGCCGCGTCCAGCTGCTCCAGCTCCACCTCGGCCAAAAAACCGACGGTACCCACGTTGATACCCAGCAACGGTAAATCATATTGGACGGACAGCGCGTTAGCGCGCAGCAGCGTGCCGTCGCCGCCGACCGATACAATCGCTTCGCAGCAGCCGGGCACCTTGCAATCAAACAGCTTTCCGGCCTCGTTCCCCATGCGTTCCCACAGCCAGGGCTCAGCGGATATGGCGAGCCCCGCGCGCGTGAAAGCGGCGGCGATCTGCCGGGCTAGCTCGGCCAGGTTAGGCTTTCGCTGGTGCATAACCATATAGACAGATTTCATGAGCGGATGCCTGCCTTTCCGCCTGTTAGTATATCACAAACTGCATAAGTATGCAATCATGCATATTTATGCAGTTTGTGATTATTCCTTTGCGAGGGTATGATGGGAAAGCGAGACAACCTCTTCAATGCGCGCGGCGTCAACGCCCGGCCTGTCCGCCTGCCAGGGAAGCAGTTCGGCGATGTACTCGATGTTGCCTTCGGGACCGGTGATGGGTGAAAAATCAAGCTGTGCCATTTGATAACCGAACTCCGGCACAAACCCGGCAATTTCTGAAATAACCTGCCTGTGTACCGCCGGGTCGCGCACCACCCCTTTTTTTCCGACATTCTCGCGCCCGGCTTCAAACTGAGGCTTAATGAGAATATAAAAGCGCCCTTTGCGCCCCATCAGCTCCGCGGCGACGGGAAGAATGAGCCTGACCGATATAAAGGAGACGTCCATGACCGTGACGTCGGGCGTTTCAGGAATCTCGGCGCGCGTCAGGTAACGTGCGTTGGTGCGTTCAAGCACCGTTACCCGCGCATCGTTGCGGATTTTCCAATCCAACTGGCCATAGCCTACGTCCACGGCATATACGCGCCTGGCCCCATTTCGCAGCAAAACATCCGTAAAGCCGCCCGTGGCCGCGCCAATATCCAGGGCGGTTACGCCGGTTACGTCGGCGGCGAAAACGCGCAGCGCCTTATCAAGCTTTAACGCGCCGCGCCCCACAAAGGGATGGGCATGCCCCTTGAGGGTAAGCTCGTCCGTGTCCGATACTTTTTCGGAGGGCTTAAGAATTTTGACCTCCTTAAGATAGACCTGGCCCGCCATGATGAAGGCCTGCGCTCGTTCGCGGCTGGGCGCAAGCCCCTGGCGCACAAGGGCAAGATCTACCCGCAGCTTGTCAGCCATTTTCGTGCACCGCCTTTCCGCTAAGCGTATCCCGGATGGTCCGTGCGATGCTTTCATCATCCAGTTCAACGTCCTGAAGCAGGTGTCTGTGGTCGCCATGCTGTACAAAACGGTCGCCCACAGCAAGCAGGCGGATGCGGGGACGCAGTCCTGCCAGCGCGGCATATTCAACAACCGCGCTGCCAAAGCCGCCAAGCCGTACGTGCTCCTCCAGCGTAAAGACGGGCGTATCCCGCGACAGTACATCGTTGAGGCAATGCTCATCCAGCGGTTTAACCGTGGACGCGTTGACAACACGCAGTTCGATTCCCTCCCCGGCAAGCGTGGCGGCCACGCGCAGCGCAGCCGCCGTCATCGAGCCGGCCGCAAGCACAACGCCGTCCTTGCCTTCCCGCAGGGCATTCCACCTGCCGATCTCAAACGAGTCGATATGGATTCCCTCCGGCAATTCCTCGGCGTTTTTGGGATAACGCACCGAGCAGGGCGCGCATAGCCCATGAGCGGCCCTGATCATCAGTTCTAGTTCACCCGCGTCGGCTGGAGCCAGAACCGTCATGTTCGGAATATGCCGAAGATACGCAAAATCGTACAGGCCCTGGTGGGATTGCCCGTCCTCATTTGATATGCCCGCCCGGTCCAGCATAAGCACAACAGGAAGGTTTTGTATACAAACATCATGCAGCACCTGGTCGTACCCGCGCTGCAAAAAGGTAGAATAAACGAAGAAATACGGCCTCATGCCACCCGAGGCAAGGCCGGCGCACATGGTAACGGCGTGCTCCTCCGCGATGCCGACGTCAAAAAAGCGGTCGGGGTAAACGTCCTGAAACAGGTTGGTGCAGGTACCCATCGGCATTGCCGCCGTAACGACCTGAATGCGCGGGTCCACCGCCGCCATGGCAATCAGAGTGCGGTTGGCCACCTCCCCGTTCGCGCGGTGCTCGGAGGGCTGTACCCTGCCGTTTTCCACGAAAAACGGAGGCGTGCCATGAAACTGCTCCGGCCGCCTCTCGGCACGGTTATAACCATAGCCCTTTTTGGTGGAGCAGTGGATGACGACGGGCTCGTCAAGCTTTTTTGCGTGCTCTAATATGTTCTCTACGGCGCTGAGATCGTTGCCGTTGATCGGGCCGAGGTAGCGGAAGCCCAAGGCCGAAAAAAAGCCCTCGTCCACAAACACGCTCTTTACCATGCGTTTAACTGTATGCACAACCTGATAAAGCGGCTCGCCCACCACGGGAATCCGATTTAGGTTGGTTTTAACGCGCTTTTTGGTGCTGTTCCAGCCCGCGCTCGCGCGCATGGTGGACAGGTGCTTGCTGAGCGCGCCGACGTTCTGGGCAATCGACATTTCATTGTCGTTCAATATAAGAATCAGCCTTGTTTTGCTGTTGCCGCAGTCGTTAAGGGCTTCATAGCACATGCCTCCGGTCAGCGCGCCGTCGCCGACCACAGCCACCACGTGGTGCTTCTGCCCCAACGCGTCGCGGGCACGCGCAAAGCCAAGCGCGGCGGAGATGGCAGTGGAGGCGTGTCCAGCCTCAAAGCAGTCGTATTCGCTTTCGTCGCGCCGGGGAAAGCCCGAAATACCGCCATAGGTGCGAAGCGTGTCAAAGGCCTCGTATCTTCCGGTCAACAGCTTGTGCGCGTAAGCCTGATGGCCCACGTCGAAGATAAGCTTATCCTCCGGCGTATTGAACACACGATGGAGCGCCAGCGTGATTTCCACCACGCCAAGATTGGAGGACAGATGACCGCCGTTTTGCGAAACGGTCTGTATAATCCTGGTGCGGATATCGTCCGCCAGCTCCTCGCACGCTTCACTGTCCAGGCCGCGGATATCGGCGGGATCTCTGATTTTCGATAATTCGACCATAATGCTCCTTTGTAATCAGGCGTTCTTCAGGCCGGTTTTGGCCCCGGCTTTGCCGCCGATGGATATGCTGTTAAGAATATCCGAGGTATAGGCATAGTTACTGTTGTCCTTATCCTGCTGTGCCTCCATGGCATATTTCACCATGTTGTCAATCAAAAGGCCGTAGGGCATGGCTGTTTTCTCCCACAGGTAAAACGCCAGCGAGCCGGGAATGGTATTGATCTCGGTGATGTATAGCCCGTCCGAAGCCGCGTCGTACATATAATCGATACGCACGACGCCTTTACAGTCCATATCGTTGAAAATATCGATGGAGAGTTTTTGGATTTTATCGCGCAGCTCAGGCTCGATCGGCGCGGGCAGTACGCGTTTGAGCGAGGCCATTCCCTTGGCCGAGTTGCTGCCATATTTATCCATAAAGGTAAGCAGATCGCCGCCGGAAATCGGCATTTCAATCTCGCTGGCTTTTGCTTCGCCATTATAGCCAAGCACCGAGCAGTTGAGTTCCAGGGGATCGGTAATGCCCTGTTCCACAAGCACCTTGCGGTCAAACTCAAACGCGAGGTCCAACGCGTCCTCAAGCGCCTTGCGGTCCGCCGCTTTGGTCACGCCGATGGAGGAACCCAGAGATGCCGGCTTGACAAACACAGGATAGGGCAGTTCCTTTTCGATCATATCAAGCACGGCTTTATGATCCGTTTCCCAAGCCTTGCGCAGAAACCAGCAGCTTGGCAGTACGGGAAACTGTCCGCCGCGAAAATACTGCTTCATATACACCTTATCCATGCCCATGGCGGACGCGCCGACGCCGGAGCTTGCATAAGGGATATTGCACAGCTCAAACAGGCCCTGAATGGTACCGTCCTCGCCATGCATGCCGTGCAAAACGGGAATCACGCAATCCAGCCGCGCCACGACAATCTCCTTTTCCTTGCCAAAAAGGCCCTTGCCGTGATCCAGGGTCGTCAGCGCGCCGGAACCAGCCGTGATGTCCAGGTTGACGCGAACGATTCCCTTCCGGCTTTCATCAAAGGGCGTATAGGAGGCGATGTCAAACAGCGGATCCCCCGTAAACCATTCACCTTTTTTGCTGACGTAAATCGGAATGATGTCGTAGGACTGGCGGTCCGCCGCGCGCATGAGCTGCACCGCGCTGATGATGGACACCTCATGCTCGCAGCTGCGGCTGCCAAAGACCACGCCAAGTTGAAGCTTGTTCATGTCAAACCCTCCAAATGCTTGCTTTATGCTTCCTGATAATGATCGGGCAGATCGTTTTCATAGAGGACCGTATCCGTTGGCAGCACCAGCGAATGAAGCAGCTCCGTAGACCTGTCCAGGCTATCCACGCGGTGGACCGCATCCTCCGGGAAACCCGCTTCCCTCAGCCCGTCGATGATGGGCTGAACGCGGTTTTTGCCAACGACAATGGCAATATCCACGCAGCCGGCCATCTCACGGCCAAATTCCCGGTTATATTCGTCTTCACGCTGTCCAAGCTCCACCATGCCCGGCGTAATGATAATCCGCCGACTGGGAAAGCCCTTAAGCACCTGAAGGGCCGCCCTGGCGCCCACGGGGTTGCTGTTGAAGGCGTCGTTGATGATGGTAAAGCTGCCCGGATTATTTAAAAGCTCCAAGCGGTGTTTGACGGGCTGCAGCTTTTCCACACCGTGGGCGATTTGCTTAAGCGTGAGGCGAAGGTCGCTTGCGACTGCGGCCGCAAGGAGGATGTTCGTAATATTATGCTCGCCAAGAAGGCGCGTATGGCATTCGATGCTTCCCCGCCCCCGAATATGCAGCATGAACGCGCTGCCCTCCGCCGATACCCGGACGTCGTCATACCATACGTCCGCCGTTTCGGGATTTCGGCCGCACAGGGTTTTGGTCTTGTGGGTGTTTTGATACATGCGGGTACAAAACGCGCCGTCGTCAAAAAAGTAAGCGTGAGATTCCTTTTCGGGCAACGCCCCGATCAGCTCGTACTTTGTGCTTGCCACGCGCTCAACGGTCTTAAACGTATCCAGGTGCTGCGGCCCAACCGAAGTGATGATGCCGATTGTCGGACGAACCAGGCGGCACATTTCCTTAATGTCGCCCACATGGCGCGCGCCCATCTCCCCCACAAAAACCTGATAGGAAGGCGTTAGCTTTTCACGGATGGCACGCGTTACGCCCATTGGCGTGTTATAGCTTGCGGGAGTAATCAGCGTTGGGTATTTCTCGCTTAAAATAGCGCCTAGAATGTGCTTGACCGACGTTTTGCCATAGCTACCCGTAATGCCGATGCGGATTAGGTTCGGGTTGGCCATAAGCCTTCGCCGGGCATCCCTGAAATAGCACTCGCTGATAGCCTTTTCCACCGGCCAGGCAAGCAGGCCGGAAAGCGCCACCATAAAAGGAAGCAGCAGCGGCCATAGCGCGGGCATAATCCCCCATGGCGTTCTGGAAAGCGCATAGGAGACGGCCGTCATCACCAGAAAGAAAACAACGTACAGCCGCTTGACGCGGCCGGTCAAAACAAATTTCTTTTTTTCTTTTTTTTCTGAAAAAGCCTTGCAAACACCCCATCCGGCCAGCGCGGATACGGGCAGGAACAGTGCGAGAGCCAGCACGGCCCCTGTACGGTTTACGTTATCGGCGAGCACGAGGCGGTAGAGCGCGTAATACAACAGCATGCATACCACCGTAACGCACAGCCCGGGAAGCATGCTATGGACACGGTTGCGCCTGAGCGTGCGGAAATATCCCGGAAACTGATAGCTTTCAAGCTGAAAATAATGCAGAATACCCCGGGCGGCAAAAAACGAACACACCACGGGTGCGAGCAGAAAAAGCCATTTAACCGCGGATAACCAGGCGGACATATCCAAACTTATTCACCCCGCTTCCCAAAAAAGAATTCCCTGACGATCAGCAAAAAGCGCTGCCACTCCTCGATAAAGGCAAAATGCGAGCGTCCCTCAAAAATGACCAGCCCGGCGTCCGGAATGCTCTGCTCCATCTGTTGCCCCATCCAAAGCGGCGTTTCGGTATCCTCGCTGCCCCAGATCAACAGCGTGGGCGCGGCGATATCACCAAGCATAGGAAGCAAATCCTGCGATATGACCTTAACGAAGGTCTTGCGCATACCTTCGTTAAGTTTGTTATAATCAGCAGAACCAAACCGGCTGCGAAGCGAGGTTTGCCACTGCTCCACCACGGGCGCGAGCGGTTTTACACCTTTCATGGCGTTAAGCACCGCGTTATAACGCTTAAAACGGTTCTGGCGCTTTTGCTGGCTTTGGGAAACCGGCTTGCGTATGCCTGCGCCGCCCGTGATAATCAACCTGCCGACCAGCTCAGGGTAATGGGAGGCCAGGTAAATCGCGACGCGGCCGCCAAAGGAATGGGCGACCACATCGACATGGCTGATGTGAAGCCGCTCAAGCAGCTCCTGCACCTGTCCGGCATATTCGGGAACGCCCCAGGGCTCCGGAGGCTCGGCACTTTGACCATGGCCGGGAAAATCCAGCGTCAGCACAGACGCTTCAGCGCTAAGCCCACTTTCAATAAAAGAGAAAATGGAGCCGTCGCATCCCCAACCATGCAGGAGCAAAACCGTCGGGCCCTGCGCATCTTTTTTTGACTGCAAACGGTAAAATATGCGGCAGCCCCGTATCGTCGCTTCCAAAGAAGCACCACCTTTCCGAAACATCCCATCATATTTTACCCTATCTTATGCAAAAAGAAAAGTCATAACCGCATTTTACGCTCCCGTTTCTTATTTCTCCGAGATTTCAAAGACATAGCGGCGCTTGCGCCTGCTGATGGCAAACTCCTGCTGGCACCAGGGCGGAACGTCGACGACGGTTTCCAGAACGCAACCCAGGCGTTCGCATGTACGAATGCTGGGTAGGTTGTCCTCGTCGGTTGTAACGACGAAGGAACGCATGCCGATCCCCATAAGCACCGGTACGCAAAGGCGGCATGCATGCAGCGCCTCATGCTTGCCGCGATAGGGTCGATCTATATGATACCCGATATGGCCGAGGTAAAACAGGCTGTCGCTCTCCCCCACTCTCAGCGCGATTTCTCCTGAAACCCGCCGCGCCTCCACGTCGATTACGTCAAAAATCAATGATTTGGCATAGCCCAATCGCGAGATGCCCGCGTAATATTCCCGGGGCCGAAGCGCCACCACGTCGTCCGAGGTCATCCATATACGTTTGCGCCCGCAGCGGATAAACTCGCGCTCAATCTGCGTTTTCATACTTCCTGTACAGTCACCTTTGGAAGCAGCGCCTCAAAATCATTTTTCCGCAAAAGCTGCGTTCCATCCGTCATTACACTGGCGGCGCCCGCGGCCACGCCGTAGCGGAATGAATCCGAAAGCGGTTCTCCGCGAGAAAGGCCCATCAGCACGCCGCCGATCATCGCGTCGCCCGCGCCCACGGTGGAACGCGCCTCCACCATCAGGGCGGGCGAAAAAAGCGTCTCGTTGCCGTTGGTGTACATAGCGCCATATTTCCCCATGGAGATAATAACGTTCTGCGCGCCATACTCAATCAGGAAAAGGGCGGCGTCGCGGATGCCGCGCAGCGTGCGCAGTTCCTTTTTCATGATGCCTTCCATTTCCGGAAGGTTGGGCTTAACCAGAAAGGGCCGCTCCTTTACGCCATGCAAAAGCGAGTCGCCCGCCGAGTCCAGCACGCATTTTTTGCCGTGAACCGCAAGCATGCAACGCTGATAGGTGGTGTCCGGACAGCCAAGGGGAAGGCGGCCGCTCAAAACGACAAATTCGCTACTTTCGGCCTTTTGGCGTAAAAGCTGGAGAAAGGCCGAAAGCCGCGGCTCGTCCAGCTCAAGCCCAGGTTCGTTAAACTCTGTAATCGCTTTGCTCTGCTCGTCCACCAGCTTCAGGTTGGTGCGCACCTCTCCCGGCACGGATAGATAGTCAAACACAACGCCTTCTCTGGCGATCATATGCGCAAACGACGCCTCGTCCGTTTCCCCAAGGCAGCCGACACAGCCCACGTCCACACCAAGGCGCTTCAGTACGATAGCGACGTTGATTCCCTTGCCGCCCACGTCCACGCGGACATTTTTGAGCCGATTGACCTCGCCGGTTTTAAGATGCTCGACAGAGGCGGTCTTGTCAAAAGATGGGTTCATGCAGACGGTCGTAATCATCCATTCATTCCCCTTCCCTATCCGTGTACACCACAACGGGACCGACGCGGCAAACGCATCGGTCCCGGGCGGACACGCGGAACGAAGATTATTCTTCCTCGTCCTCTTCCTTCTTAGCGCTTTCAATGATCTTTTGCGCAACGTTGGCGGGCACTTCCTCATAGCGTTCAAACGTCATCAGGAACGAGCCGCGCGCCTGCGTCATGGAGCGCAGGTCGGTCGCGTATTTGAACATTTCGGCCAACGGGGCCTCGGCAACCAACTGCTGCTGGCCGTCAACCTGGTTCATGCCCATGATGCGGCCGCGGCGCTTGTTCATATCGCCCATGACGTCGCCCATGTATTCGTCGGGCACGAGCACCTCCACGTGCATAATAGGCTCCAGCAGCACGGGTCCGGCTTCCATACAGCCCTTTTTGTAAGCGATGCGGGCGGCGGTTTTAAACGCCATTTCGGACGAGTCAACCGGGTGGTAGCTGCCGTCATAAAGTTTGGCATGCAGACCAACCATCGGATAGCCGGCGAGAACGCCCCGGCGGATGTTCTCACGCAGGCCCTTTTCAACGGAGGGAATGAAGTTACGCGGCACAACGCCGCCAACGACCGCGTCCTCGAACTCGAAATCGATACCCGTATCGCCGGCGGGAGAAAACTCGATCCATACGTCGCCAAACTGGCCATGGCCACCGGATTGTTTCTTATGGCGTCCCTGCATTTTGACGGTCTTTTTGATGGTTTCACGGTACGGGATGCGCGGATCTTGCAAATTCGCCTGCGCGCCGAACTTGGTGGCCAGTTTGTTGCGGATGACATCCAGATGAAGCTCGCCCTGGCCGGAAAGCAGCGTTTCTGTAGTTTCAACGTTCTTTTCGATCTTAATGGAGGGATCCTCTTCCATCAGGCGCGCCAAACCGCTGAAAACCTTGTCCTCCTCGCCCTGCTTGGCGGCAAAAACCGCCTTGCTGATGCATGGTGCCGGATATTCAATGGGCGGATACTTGATCGGCTTGGAGGGATCGCAGAGCGTATCGCCGGTGTTGGTAAATTGAAGCTTGGAAAGCGCGCCCATGTCGCCGGCGTTGAGCAGCTGGGTATTGATCTGCTTCTTGCCGCGCAGCACATAGATGCCGGCAATTTTTTCGCTTTTATCGCTGTTGGCGTTATAAAGGTTGCCGCTGCCGGACAGCGTGCCGCTCATGACCTTGAACAGCGAAAGCTTGCCGACGAACGGGTCGGCGATTGTTTTGTACACAAAGGCGCTGAAAGGCTCCTCGCTCTTACAGGCGCGCGTCTCCTCCGCGTCGGTTCTGGGGTTTACGCCCTTGTACACCGCGCGCTTAGGCGAGGGCAAGAAATCGGCCATCACGTCCAGAAGCTTTGCAACGCCGGTGCCGGTCAACGCCGAGCAGGCGACGACAGGCGCGATTTGACCCGTGAACATGCCGATCTTGAAGCCTTCGAGAATTTCCTCGTGGGAAAGCTCGCCTTCTTCCAGGTATTTCATGGTAAGCTCGTCATCGGACATTGCGGCCGCTTCGGTGATTTCCTCCAGCGCCAGAGCGATATCGTCGGCCATATCGGCGGGAACGGGCACTTCCTTGGGCGCGCCCTTGCCAACGCGCTCATACGCCTTGTTTTCCAGCACGTTAACCACGCCGCGGAAATCAGGGCCGTTGCCGATGGGTAGCAAAATAGGCACGACGCTGTTGCCGAAGCGCTCGCGCAGATGCGCCTGCACCTTCATAAAATCGGCGTGGTCGCGATCCATCTGGTTGACGATAAACATTTTGCCCACGTTGTTTTTAGTGGCGTAATTCCACGCCTTTTCTGTGCCGACGGCGATGCCGCCCACGGCGCTGACCAAAATTGCGGCGGTTTCTACCACGCGAAGGGGACCCATCATCTCGCCCACAAAGTCAAAGTAACCGGGCACATCGATGACATTGAGCATCTTCTGATTCCAGTCGATGGGCGCGATTGCGGCGCTGATGGAGATCTTTCTTTTAATTTCCTCGGCCTCGAAGTCGGTAACCGTGTTACCATCCTCCACGCGGCCCTGACGGTCAATGGCTCCGGCAGCGAAAAGCAATGCCTCCATCAGCGTCGTCTTGCCTTCGCTGCCATGCCCCATGAGGGCGACGTTCCGGATATCCTTGGTTTGATAGCTAGCCATTATGGATCCCCCTTATTTTATGTTATTTTGCATCACAGCGCTCGACCGCGAAGGCGTTTTGATATATGAAAGAGAAGAGTTGCCATATCAAAAATGCGCCGAATGCATATGAACCGATTTCAGTCAAGATGTATTGTATCAGAAAACCGTCAAAAAGAAAAGTATTAATTGTGAAAAAACTTAACAAATACCCATTTTGATTATTTGTTCAGGTATTTCATTTTTAGGTAGCCTTCCAGATTGCCGTATTCGCTTACGGTAATTTGGGCAATATCCAAGCCGTTCATACAGGCGAGCAGAATGGCAATGCCGTGCACCACGATATCGGCCCTCTGAGGCTGAAGGTATGGAAGCGAGAGGCGTTTTTCCATCGGCATGGGCGCAAGATGCTCAATCGCCAGCCTGACGTCGCCCTTTGAGAGCGCGAAGCCGTGAATCCGCTCACGCTGGTCCCAGGGAATGCGCTGAACCAGCGCGGCGGTTGTGGTAAAAGTACCGCCGACGCCCACCCAGCTTTCCGCGTCCTGGCGCAAAAATTGTGCACGGTACGGCGCCAGAACAGCCGCTGCCGCCTCCACTGTGCGCCATGCATCCTCCGTGCTGCTGATGGGCAGCATCCGGCAAAGCCGCACGGCTCCCATTTGAAGGCTGACGGAGGCGTCGATACGCCGCCCCCCGCCTATTACGATTTCGGTGGAACCACCGCCGATATCAATCATCCCGGTGCGCTCGCCCGAAGTAGCGCCGACGAAGGAAAGCAACGCCTCCAAATCCCCGCTGCATATCTCCATTTTCATGCCGGTGGACGTCTCAAGCGCCCGGGCAAAGTCCTGCTGGTTATGCGCGTCGCGCACAGCGCTGGTCGCAAAGAGGTGTACCTGCTCCGCACCCTTTAAGAGGGCCTCGGACTGAAAAGAGCGGACGCTTTCGCACGCTTTGCGCACCATTTCAGGCTTGATGTCGCCGTGCTCATCCAGCGCCGCGAACACGCGCAAACCCTCACGGTATCTTCTTAACCGGTTTAGCCTTCCATCGGAAATATCCGCTACCAGCATCCGCAGAGAGTTAGAACCTATGCCAATGACAGCCGTTCGCAATGCAAACACCTCATTTGTATATAATATGGCCATTTCATGTATACTTAAACCAGCCGTTTGGTAAAAAACCGTCAGCCGCTTCTAAGCCGGGTAAAAGCTTTCAAAATACAGAAATACCCTCTCAATTATCGAGAAGGTACCTCTTCATCACCGTATAACGCCTCGGGATTGGTAATCACGAAGCGGATTTCATCAGGCATCATATAACCATATATAGTGCGCGCCTGGTTTTCAATAAAGGAATCGCTTCCCACCGCTTCAAGCGTGTTTTTCAGCTCCGCCTGCTCGTTTTGCAAATCCGCAAGGCGCACCTTATTCTGGTCATAAGCGTCATTGAGCTCCCCAATGCTGTTGGTGAGATTGCCGCTATACCAGAAGAAACCGACCAGCACGCATGCCAGCATCCCCACCAGCACCCATGCGTTCATCGTCTTTCGCATGGCGGCTCCCTCCCTTTAAATCGTTTGTGTTTTACTTCGACGCGGGCGCGGAATCTCCTGCGGGCTTTTGCTCCATTTTAATTTTCTGATTGTGTTTTTTCCGGTTCGATACACGCTTCGCTATAGCGTGTATCAGCCGCCCCACGCCAAACAGATACAGACCCGCTCCTACAAGAAGCGCCAGCGCGTGATACAGCCGAAGGCCTTCGTCCCTGAAAACGAGCATCAGCCCAATAACCGCCACCCCGCACCCCAGCAGGCATAGCACGTCCAGCACCGGCCGCATGCATCCCGCGCGCGCAACCGCGTCAAAGCATATTGCCAACAGAAAGCCAACGGGCACCGTCGCCAGAAAAATACGTGCCTGTCCGCTGGTTTCAAAAAAGAGGTTCATTTTTTACGCCACTTCCACGTAAACAGATGTTTGATCGGCTTTTTGGGCGTTTCATAAATAATGCTGTCAACGTGTCCGTCTACGTCCAGCCGTCCCTCCTCCAGCAGAAGCTTGGCGATGTGCAACCCCTGCCCCGTAAGGATCATCAGTCCGGAATCAATTTTTAAAACAATTTCGGTTTCGTGAAAGCTGCAAACATCCGTTACGCCCGTGATTGCCGCGTGCTTGCGGCGGTCAACACCGAGCGTATGGTTGGTTTTGGCAGTGGCGGCGGAGCTTTCGGAGAGAGTGGATGAGATATGTGTCATGGCGCGGCCCCCTTTCCCCCACAGGTTATGCGGCTGCGAGAATAAAAAGACGGGCTTGACAAGCATAAAAACATCCTGTATGATGCGTATACCATAAATAAAAATATGGTATACGCAAATGGAGGTTGGATTATGAACAATCGGACAAAGCTGCTCAGCTACTCGGCATTGATGTGCGCCATCATCATCGTTTCCACGCTATGGCTCAAGTTCAGCATTCCCGGCACGGATGTGCTGGTGACGACCCAGGTGTTTTTTATTCTGTTGTGCGGACAGCTGTTTCCGGTGAAATACTGCTATTACACGATCGGCGTATACCTTTTCCTTGGCCTTGTCGGCGTGCCTGTATTTTCCTCCACTGCCGGGCCTGCCGTACTTGCGATGCCGACCTTTGGCTATCTGCTCGCTTTTCCGTTCGCGGCGGCGGCGGTGTCGGCCTCCCGTACCAGGCTTGCGCATATGAAGAGCGGAAGGTACATCGCCTCTCTGGTTGGGGTGGTGGTAACATATGTGATCGCATTGGTTTACATTGCCGGGCTGAAAGGTTTGTATTTGGGTACCCCCCTGCCGCTTGGCACACTGCTGTCCGCTTATTGTTTTGCTTTTCTTCCGTTGGACATCATCAAGGCGGTGCTTGCGGCGTTGCTTGCGCAACGGCTGGAAAAGCCGCTTAAGCTGCATGAACTCGCTGCCGGCTGACCATATTCAGCCGGCAAAGCGGACGCCGCCGGGGGCCCGACCCGCGCCCCCG
>JAEYOW010000002.1 GCA_023411375.1 Bacillota bacterium
CCCCTTCGTCCCTCCCACCCCCAACATAAAGGAGAAGAGCATGTATCTTTGCGACCAATGGCGTGATTACGAGGTTTTGGACACGGGCGACGGTGAAAAGCTGGAGCGCTGGGGCGAGGTCATTCTGCGCCGGCCCGATCCGCAGGTAATATGGCCCAAGGCGGAACCGAAGCTTTGGGAGCGCGCTCAGGCTGTTTATGAGCGGTCTGAAACCGGCGGCGGGCACTGGACCTTTCACGAAAAGCTGCCGGAGCGCTGGACGATTTCGCTTAACAATCTCAAATTTTATGTAAAGCCCACGGGCTTCAAGCACACGGGCCTTTTTCCGGAGCAGGCGGCGAATTGGGCCTTCATGCAGGAACAAATCCGGCGCGCGGGTATGCCCGGCCGTCCGGTCAGGGTGCTCAACCTCTTTGCCTACACCGGCGGCGCGACGCTCGCCTGCGCGGCGGCGGGCGCGCACGTAACGCATGTGGACGCCGCCAAAGGCATGGTGCTGTGGGCGAAGGAAAACCGCGACCTGACCGGCCTGCCGGAGGAGAGCACGCGGTTCATCGTGGAGGACGCAAAGGCGTTTGTGCGTCGCGAGCTGCGCCGCGGCAGCCGCTACGACGCGGTTTTGATGGATCCACCCAGCTATGGCAGGGGGCCCAACGGCGAGGTGTGGAAGCTGGAAAACGAGCTGTATGACCTGGTTGACCTGTGCTCGCAGGTGCTTTCGGACACGCCGGTGTTCTTTTTGATCAATGGTTACACCACGGGCTTTTCCGCGGGCGTGTTGCTAAACATTGCACAGCGCTGTCTGTGCGGCCGTTACGGCGGCAAGGTGGAGGCGGACGAGTTGGCGCTCGGCGTATCGACAGGCGGCGTATTGCCCTGCGGCACCACGGCGCGGTGGTTGCCCAATGCCTGAAATCATCTATGAGGACAATCACCTGCTTGTTTCGGTCAAGCCGCCGAATTTGCTCACGCAGGGCGACGCGACAGGGGACGACTGCCTGCTTGACCAGCTAAAGCGCTATATAAAAGATAAGTATCAAAAGCCGGGCGAGGTTTACCTGGGCCTTGTGCACCGCATGGACAGGCCCGTAGGCGGGCTGGTGGCCTTTGCGCGAACTAGTAAGGCTGCCTCCCGATTGTCCGGGCAGCTTCGTGCGCACGTGATGGAGCGCGAGTATCTTGCCGTGGTGGAGAGGGGCGCATCCATGCCCGATGCGGGCGAGCTGCACGATTGGCTTCAAAAGGACGACCAGACAGGCGGCGTATGCGTCGCGCGGCCTGGCGACGAGGGCGCACAGGAGGCAATTCTATCCTACCGGGTGCTCGCGCGGGACGCCCGGACGGACTCTGCGCTCGCGCACGTGGTTTTGCAAACGGGCCGAAAGCACCAGATTCGCGTGCAGCTCATGCACAGCGGGCATCCCATCGTATACGACATGCGGTACGGGCACGGCCAGCGCGGAAAGAGCGTCGCGCTCTGGGGGGCGGTGCTGCGGCTGAACCACCCGACGCTGAAGGAGCAAATGACGTTTGTAAGCCCTCCGCGCGGGGATGGTTACGGCCCGTACGCGGACGTGATCAGTGCGTTTTTAGCCCGCCTTTCGGAAAACGGCCGCAACGGCGCGTCTATATGAGGCGCGCCGGGCAAATGAAGGAGTGACAAAGTGGCGACCCCCAATTTTACGTTCGAGGTATTAAAGACCTGTAAGCAAAGCGGCGCGAGGCTGGGCCTTTTGCATACGCCGCACGGGGATATCCATACCCCGGTATACATGCCAGTCGGCACCGCGGCGACCGTCAAGGCTATGACGCCGCGCGAGATGCTGGAAATCGGCACGGAAATTATGCTTTCCAACACCTACCATCTCCACCTGCGTCCCGGCGAGGATTTGATCCGCGAGGCGGGAGGGCTGCATAAATTCATGTCCTGGCCAAAACCTATCCTTACAGATAGCGGCGGTTTTCAGGTTTTCTCGCTTTCGGGTATCCGCAAGATCAAGGAGGAGGGCGTCACCTTCCAGAGCCATCTGGACGGCAGCCGCCGCTTCATCTCCCCCGAGGTGAGCATGGATATCCAGCACGCGCTGGGTTCGGACATCATGATGGCGTTTGACGTGTGCACGGCCTACCCCTGCGACCACGCCACCGCGGAAGACGCGATGCACCGCACCCACCGCTGGGCCGCCCGCTGCCAGAAACATCACACAAACGACGACCAAACGCTGTTCGGCATTGTACAGGGCGCGTTTTTTAAGGACTTGCGCATCGAAAGCGCGAAAACGCTTACCGATATGGACTTTTTTGGATATGGCATCGGCGGGCTATCCGTGGGCGAGCCAAAGCCCATTATGTATGATATGCTGGAAGGGCTGATGCCCTATATGTCCGCTGCGAAGCCGCGTTACCTGATGGGCGTAGGCTCGCCGGATTGCCTGATCGAAGGCGTGCTGCGCGGCGTGGATATGTTTGACTGCGTGCTTGCCACGCGGATTGCGCGCAACGGCACCTGCTTTACCACCGACGGCCGGCTGGTGATTAAAAACGCTCAATATGCCCGTGATTTCAGGCCCATCGACGAGGAATGCGACTGCTATGCCTGCCGCAATTTTTCCCGCGCCTACATCCGCCATCTGTTCAAAGCGGGCGAAATCACCGGCGCGCGGCTTACGAGCATTCACAACCTGCGCTTCCTTCTGCGGCTGATGGAAAAGGTTCGCGCGGCCATTCAGGAGGACAGGCTGCTGGATTTGCGCAAAGCGTTTTACGAGCGCTACGACATGACACGAAATTTCTAGGAGGCGCTTGTGCGTGCAGACGATTGAGGTCGCGGCCGGCGTGGTGCGCGACAAAACGGGACGTGTGCTGATCTGCCGCCGCAAGGGCGCGCTTGACGGCCTGTGGGAATTTCCCGGCGGCAAGCGCGAGCCGGGCGAGAGCTTCGCGGATTGCTTAAGGCGCGAACTGTTGGAGGAGCTGGATTTGGCTGTGGAGCCGGGCGAAACGCTCGGCGAGGTTGTGCGGCAAGAGGATGGGCGCGTCATCCGGCTAGTGTTTGTGGCGGCGGCGCCCGCCCGCTCCCCCGCCGCTCTCACGCTTCATGTACACGGCAAGGCCGAATGGGTCTTGCCTGAACAATTGGACGCGTATGAGTTCTGTCCGGCGGACCGGGCGTTTCTGGACAAATGCCTGCTGTAACGAGGAAATTTTTTCTTCGGGCGGACGGAACCTGAACGGTTCTCTGTCCGCCTGTTGTCTTTTGCCGAAAAAACGACGGAAGCAGCCATAATCTATTGACAGCGGAAATTCCCGGTGCTATACTTTTACCAAGATGTATTACGTGTAAATCGCCATACATCAAGACTCCATAAAAATACGTATCGATTTATTCAGGGAGGTTTCCGCATGCAAATTCATCTTTTTGACAACGCGGCTCAGGTTGGCAAGGCTGCCGCCACGCTCATGGCCGCGCAGGTCATCCGCAAGCCCGATTCCGTTATTGGCCTGGCGACGGGTTCGACACCCATCCCCACCTATCAGGAGCTGATTAACCTGTGCAAAGGCGGCGTGCTGGATTTTTCCCGCGTCAAATCCTTCAACCTGGACGAATACTGCAATTTACCCGTCGGGCACGAATGCAGCTACCATAGCTTTATGAAGGAAAACCTTTTTGATCATATCAACATTGAGGCGGAGAACACGCATGTGCCGGACGGAAACGCCAAAAATCCGCAGGAGGAATGCGCCAGATATGATATGGCGATCAACCGCGCGGGCGGCATTGACGTTCAAATCCTCGGCATCGGCCGCAACGGCCACATCGGTTTTAACGAGCCCGCCGACGCGTTTGTGTACGGTTGCCACATCGTCAACCTGACGCAGAGCACCATCGAGGCCAACCGCCGCTTTTTCGACAGCGAGAAGGACGTGCCGCGCCAGGCCATCAGCCTTGGCGTGGGCAGTATTATGAACGCGCGGCAGGTGCTTTTGCTGGCTACCGGCGAGGATAAGGCCGAGGCCATCCGCAAGGCCATTTGCGAGGATATCAACCCCAGGACGCAGGCGAGCATCCTGCGCACTCACCCCGACGTCATCTTCCTGCTGGACAAGGCGGCGGCTGGGCTGCTGTAACGGTTCATAGGCAAACAGAAGCGGGACAGGCATAGCTGTCCCGCTTCTGTTTGCCTATAAACCCGCGGGGGGCTTGTTTTGTTGCTGTTCTCAGGCCGCGACATCATGATAAAAAAAGGAGTCTTTCCTTTCATTCCCATAGCTGTAAGTTCTTCTGAACCCTACGCCTAGCGTGGGGGTTTTGATATACAAAACCGACGTGAAAATTTTTCACGCCGGCGCCCTCCGTACTATTCCACAATCTCAATCCCCAAAAGCCCGCTGAGCTGTACGGCCTGTATCGCCGTTACTTTCATCCCGCGCAGGTCAAACAGGTCGATAGTCCAGCCCGCTATTTCGCAGGTCGCCATATTCAGGCCCCTGAGCGGCGTGCGCATCCACTGCGCTCTGGTCACGTCGCATTCGTCAAAACGGGCCTTGACGAGCTTGACGTTGGACCACAGGCTTTCGCGCAGACGGCAGCGTTCAAACGCCACCCGGTCCAGCTTGCCGTCTCCCACGGACAGGTAATCCATCATGCAGTCCGTAAATGCGGCGTTCATCAGCACTGCCTCGCCCAGCTCCACGCCGGTCATACGGCAGTTCAGAAATTGCGCTCTTTGGAAGGTCGCATTGTAAAAACGGCCGTTGCTCAGCTCGCACTTTTCAAACACGCAGTCCACAAAGCTCATACGTTTCAACGAAAGCGGCTCAAACACGCAGCGGTCGAACACGCAGCCTGAGAACTCCAGCGTTACACCGGCCAGCTCCTGGAGGCGGCCCTGTGCAAAGCGGTAGCCAGCCACATCCCCATCATCCTTAAGCGCGGCCTCCGCCACCCCTTGCAAGTCCGTTGTCTCTATTAATTCTTTGGGCAGCTCCGGCCCAATGATCGTCCATTTGCCCGCCATGTGGTTCCCTCCCGCCCGGGCGCGGCAAACGCGCCGCTCCCCCGTTTGGGATTATCATACCCCTAGAACAGCGATGCCGTCAAGAACAGCGTCGCCATCAGGGAGCTGACCAGCGAAACCACAGTGATCTGCGTATTGATGGAAGGCCCGGCGGTATCCTTAAACGGGTCGCCTACGGTATCGCCCACCACAGCGGCGCGGTGCGTTTCGCTTCCCTTGCCGCCCTCGTGGCCGGATTCGACGTATTTCTTGGCGTTATCCCACAGGCCGCCCGCGTTGGACATAAACAGCGCGAGCAGCAGACCGCTCAAAATATTGCCCATCAGGTAGCCGCCAATGGCGTTCACCCCACCGATCAGCCCGACGGCAAGGGTCGAAATGATCGCGCACAGGCCCGCGGGAATCAGCTCGCGCAAAGCGCCCTGCGTCGCAATATCAATGCAGCGGCCATAGTCCGGTTTCACGCCCGCGCGTCCCTCCTTCAGCCCCGCGATTTCGCGGAACTGCCGCCTGATCTCGGCAACCATGCGCTGGGCGTTGCGGTCCACCCCCAGAATGAGCATCGCGGAAAACACGGCGGGAATGGCGGTACCCACGAGCAGCCCGAAAAACACCGTAGGGTCCGTCAGGCTGAAGCCTGAGATGAGCTGCCTGCCCAGCCGCGCCGCCGCCTCGTTGACCTCGCTGATGTACGCGCCCAGAAGGCTGATAACCGTAAGCCCCGCCGCGCCGATGGCGAAGCCCTTGGTGACGGCCTTAACGGTGTTGCCAGCGCTGTCCAGCTCGTCGGTTACGCGCAGCGGCTCCTCGCCCAGGCCGCCCATTTCCGCCAGGCCGCGCGCGTTGTCCACGATGGGGCCGTACGCGTCGTTGGAGATGATCATGCCGACGATGGACAGCATGCCAACCGCCGCCATAGAAATACCAAACATCTCATACCCACCGCCGAGGCCTTCGCACAGCTTGTAGGCCACGAGTGCGGAAACGGCAATTCCCAGCATGGCGGGCAGCGCGGACAGAAAGCCGTAGGCTACGCCGGACAGGATGGTAAACGCCGGACCCGAGCGAGACGCCTTCGCCACATAGCGCACGATCGGCTTGCTGTCGTCGGTAAAGTAATCCGTCGCGACGCCGATGATCACGCCCACCAACAGCCCGACGGTGGATGCGCCCCAGATTTCCCAGCGGAAGCCGTCAAACAGGGCGGTGCAGAGGGCCGTCAGACCCACGAAAATGCCCGTGGTGACGTAGGTGGATGCGTTGAGCGCCCGGGTGGGACTGCCGTGGCTGCCGATTTTGGCCATGCTCACGCCCAGCGCAGAAGCCAGCAGCCCAAGCGCGGCGTAGCAGAATACCATCATGGTGTTGACGCCGCCCGCCGAGCCGTCCAGTGAAACGGCCATCACCAGCGCCGCCGCCATCGCCGCCACGTTGGAATCGAACAGGTCCGCGCCCATGCCCGCCACATCGCCCACGTTATCACCCACGTTATCGGCGATCACGGCGGGGTTGCGCGGGTCGTCCTCCGGAATACCAAGCTCCACCTTGCCCACAAGGTCGGCGCTGATATCAGCGGTTTTGGTAAAGATGCCGCCGCCGGCCTTGGCAAACAGCGCCAAGCTGCTCGCGCCGAAGGAAAAGCCGAGCAAAGCCGTGGTATCGCCGGTCAACAGCAGCACAAACGCGACGCCCAACAGGCTCATGCTCACCACGCCCAGACCCATCACAGCGCCGCCGCGAAAACCAAGCAGAAACGCGGGCTTGATGCCGGCTCTGGATGCCTCCGCCGTTTTGGTATTGGCCATGGTCGCTACATAGATGCCGAGCTTTCCCGTCAGAGCGGAAATTACCGTACCGGCAAGATAGGACAGCGCCATCGACAGATTGTCAAGCGCTCCCCCCTGCCATACAGGGCGCGGCAGCAACACGAAGATCACCACCGCGGCTACGCCCGCGAAGCGGGCAAGCAACGCATATTCCTTTCGCAGAAATACGTTTGCGCCCTCCCTGATCAGTTGACCGACGCTTTCAATTTTGGGGTTGGCGCGCTTTTGCCGCTTGACCCACGCGGCAAGGTAGGCGGCAAAAGCCAGGGCAACGGCCGCGGCAAGGAACGAAAGCAGGTAAAAGAAACGAATGCTGGGTGTCATGCTGATCCCTCCTGCGCACAGTATATTTTGCTGTTCTGAAAGTAATCCAAATCCTTCTAATTTCTTTTATTCCTTGCATCGACTCCTTTTTCCTGCCTTTTGACCCACACATGCCTGATCTGGTGTGCGCACGTCGCAGGGCATGCAAATTCGCATTGTAAAGCCCGAATGGGCATGCTATAATGGAATCAGTCATTCAAAGGGAGGCGTCTTCATATGAAAAGAAGAATCGGCATTTTAACCAGCGGCGGCGATTGCCCCGGTTTGAACGCGGCCATTCGCGGCGTGGCGCGCGCGGCGTATGAGCTTTTTGATGCGGAGATCATCGGCATCCGCAACGGCTACGGCGGGTTGATCGAGGGCGAATACCAGGAAATGAGTCAGAAGCAGTTTTCCGGCATTCTCACGCTGGGCGGCACCATTCTGGGCACCAGCCGCCAGCCTTTTCGCAATATGCGCGTGATTGACGAAACGGGCGTGGATAAGGTTGCCGCCATGAAAAAGACCTACCGCGATTTGAAGCTGGACTGCCTTGTTACGCTGGGCGGCAACGGCACGCACAAGACCGCCAACCTGTTGAGCGAGGAGGGTCTGAACGTTATCGGCCTGCCCAAGACCATCGATAACGATATCTATGGCACGGATTTTACCTTCGGCTTTCACACGGCGGTGGATATCGCCACCGAGGTGATTGACCGCATCCATACCACCGCCACCAGCCACGGCCGCTGCATGGTGATTGAGATCATGGGCAACAAGGCGGGTTGGCTTACGCTGTACGCGGGCCTTGCGGGCGGCGCGGACGTGATTTTGCTGCCCGAAATCCCTTACGACATCAAAAGGATCGCACAGACGGTGGAAAGCCGCGCCAAGGGCAAGAAAGCCTTTTCTATCCTTGCCGTGGCCGAGGGCGCGATGAGTGTGGAGGAGGCTAAAATGAAGAAAAAGGAGCGCGAGGCCTACCGCTCGTCCCTGCCCTACGACTGCATCAGCAAACGCATCGCGGCGGAGTTGGAAAACCTTGTGGGCGTGGAAGCACGCCATGTGGTTCCCGGCCACATTCAGCGCGGCGGAAGCCCCAGCGCATATGACCGCGTGCTTTCCACACAGTTTGGCGTGCATGCCGCGCAGCTTATCCGCGACGAGGTTTATGGCGTAAGCGTAGCGCTCAGCGGCAACAGGATCATCCACAATAAGCTTAAGGAGATCGCGGGCGTACCCAAGCCGGTGCCAAAGGACGACCCCGTGGTGATCACCGCGCGCAATATGGGCATCGCCATGGGCGACTGACAGTTTGCCAACACGGCTTTATAAAGCAAAACGAGCCTCATTGCGGGGCTCGTTTTGCTTTGACAGATTTTTTTCAACCTTCGGCCGCGGTGTAGCGGCGCTGTTTTCATTCGCCGTCCGTTTCCTATTCCAGCGAAACGAACAGCAGCAGTTCAAAGCAGGGGTAACTATTTTCAGGCGCGGTCCCGTCCTCCTCCGTGCCGGTGCTGATAGACATGCCCACGCAAGTGCCGTACATCATTACGCGCTCGCCAACGGCAAAACCAGGCTGCTCCTTACAGGTAACCAAAATAATACCGCTGTACTCATCACCCTTTTTGGTTAGCGCCATCTGGGCGATCCATTCGTCGCCGCTCTGGGAAACCTCCAAAAGATAGGCGCGGTATCCCATGATGCGGCCCTCATAGCCCTGCATCTTGTTTTTCAACTGGGTATAGCTGGGCTTGATGGCCTGCTTTTTCAGCTGCTTGAGCATGTCCTCATCGGTCCACTCACGCGTGAAGGTAATGGGGATTTTGCGGTCGGCAAGCTGTTTTTTGCTGAAGGCCAGCACCACTTCATACGGCCCCTCCTCCGTCACGTCCAGCTCAATCTTGAAGCGTCCGCCTGCCGTGACCTTCTTGGTCATCGCGGATTCGCCGTTAACAAAGACCTGAATGCTTGCGCCCGGCTCAGACACGCCGGAGATGACCAAATCAGAGGTGGTCACAACCTGAGGAATGACCGAGTCCAGGTTGACGGTAAGCAGCGTACGCTGGTACGTGACGGGATAGGCAAGCTCCACCACGTCCTCACCCTGATATTCCCCCGTGATGGTGATGAGGAAAACACCCTCCTTGGGGAGCTTGATCGGCAGCTTGAATTTGCCCGACTTGGGCACCGTCACATCAGAAAGCAGGGGCTCCGGATAGCTCAGGCCCATCACCACGGCAGTCAGCTTGACGCCCTCCGCGGCGGTACCTTCGATGGTAAAGCTCTGGTCGTTCGTTTCCTCGGGCGGGACCTCGGTAATGTTGATTTTCGCGCTAGCGGCGGGCGGCAGCGGCAGCACCTCGATAAAGGCGAACGACTCCCAGATGCTGTCAAGATTGCTGTTATCCTTATTGGTGACGGCGCGGCCGTAAATCTGCATGTCAAACGTGATCTCGTACCCGTTGCGGATGGTGCGGCGCATCAATCCCCGGTGGAGAATTTCGCCGCTTTCGCGCTTGATATACCGCAGCACCAGAAAACGCCCGTTGGGCGTATTCTTCCAGTCGGACGCTGAAAAATCGTAGCCATCGGCGGAATACTCATTGTCGGGATAGTGGCTTACCCTATAGGAGCCGCGAATGGAGGAGGATTGCTCGTTAACATCAAAGATATTTTCGGAACGGGTGTTTTTAACCGCGGTTAATTCAAAGCATGCGTCGTACTCCGCCGTCCATGCCTGTAGCAGCACGCCGCGCTTTTGGAAATCGTTGGCTACCGCCTCTGTATTCAGGCCGCGCGACGCCAGCCAGTCGGCATAGGTGCTGAGATTGGCGCTGGTCAGCACGATATAGCTGTCCGGAACGTCAACACTGCCATAAATACTGTCCAGCACGTGAACCTCCGCGCCGGCGGGCAGGCAGATTAAAGCAAGCAGCAGCACAAGCAGGCATGGAATGAGTTTACGCATATTGCCACCATCCTTTGTTCGGTCCAATCATGGGATTATCGCATCAAGCGCCATCGCCGGATAGGCGTTTCCGCCAAAGCTTTCCACAGCGCCGGTCAGCGTGCCAAGCGCGCGAAGCTCCTGCCCAGTCCGGAGGTCAAGCAGGTTTTCGCACAGCAATACAAATACCGTGCCGTTTCCGGCATCCAACAGGCATTTAGCCTGTCCGTTCTCATACGCCAGGGCGGAAACCGTGGCTTCATAAAACACGGGCGTATCCGCATAGGATGCCGGTTTGGCCAAAAGCGCCTGATAATCGAGCCTGTCCGCCGTTTTTTGAGCCGTAGCCTGGCTTTCCCGCCTGATCTGGCCCTTTAGCTCGCTACGCCGGTAACCCGAATAAACCGCGCGCACGGAGAAGGAATAGTTACCCTGTTTTTTTGTGGCCAGTTCAAACGAAAAACGCCCGTTTTCATCTACTGCGGCGGTAACGGTCGATCTTCCCTTTTTGACCTCCACCGTCGCGCCCGGCAATGTCACACCCTCGACCGCCAAGGCGTCCGCGTAGGTCGTAGCGCGCGTCACGCTGAGGGCAAGCGGTGTATCCTGCCACTGCACGTTGACCACGAACGAATGCGTAGTGGCCTTGTCGCCAAGCCTGACCGTGACGGATATTTTGTTATCCGCGCCGGTGCGCAGATTGCGGGCAAGCGCGGAAAACGAGCCGTCCGCCTCAGGAGAAAACGCAGAGGAAGCCTCCCCATTAACCTGATAACGAACCTTCGCCTTCGGATCGGTATTGCCGCCGAGGGCAAGCGAATTGCTGCCGATGACGGACGGCACCGGGTTAAGCGTGAGGGACACGCCGCCGTCCTCCATCGTCACCGCTGCGCTCTCATCGGTCAAAGCAGGCATTTTCGGGATTTCCAGCGGAGACGCTCCGCTTTCGGAGGCCACGGCGCCCAACCGAAGCGTACGCGAGGCGACGGACCGCAGGTATTCCCTGTCGGCGTCACCGGCCTCACGGCCGATCACCTCCATGCGGAAGGTATAGACCCGGGACAGATATAGCGTATCAAGCGTAAGCGTATGCATGGGCAGTGCGGTTTCCCCGGCGACGCTCTCGCACAGGGCGTAATCCTCCATGCCGGGCAGCCATGCCGCGCTCTGAGCAGCATGGCTGCGCGCCAACGCCAGAAGCAACGCCTCCCGCCCGACGGCATCCAGCCGGCTGACGTCCCGGGCCGTCACGCCCTCCGGTGCTTCCGACACACAGAGACTGACCTGCCGGCCGCTTTCGTCAAGCACCATCAGCACGCTTCCGTCCCGCTCCATCGCCGCCAGCGCGGTTTGTCCGTCCACGCCAAGCCGTGCGAGCGCTTCCTCAGGCATCTTCTCCCGCGTCAGGCAGCTTTCGCCCGCCTGCGCATAAAAACGTACACCCGCTCCGTCGGGCTCAAGCGCGCCCTCCGCGGCCGCGGCAGCGCACGCGAAGGACAGCAGGATGGCCATGATGACAAAGGCGGTATGCGCGGCATTTCGCATAGGCAGGCTCCTCTCGGTATTCCAAAGTCCTATTTTCTATTTTATCACAAAGCAAAGCCATAAGGCAACTAAAGGCGCGTAACATTTTACGTTTGCACGGTTTTGATTGACGCGCCAGGCCTCTTGGTGTATGATCGGTAAAGAACGGCACGCCTGTTATACGCAAGAATGAAAGGATGATTTGCTTGTCATTTCAGGAAACCAACATCAAAAAGCTCGGTTTTGGCCTGATGCGTCTGCCCATGATCAACGAAGAAGTGGATTTGGAACAGACGAAGCAAATGGTGGATCTTTTTCTGGAAAAGGGCTTTACCTATTTTGACACGGCATACGGCTATCTGGGCGGCAAATCGGAAGCGGCTGCCAAGGCCGCGCTGGTGGACAGGCATCCGCGCGACAGCTTTCAGCTTGCGACGAAGCTTCCGGCCTGGGCGGGCGCAACCACCGCGGAGGAAGCCAAGAATATGTTCTGGACCAGCCTTGAGCGCACGGGCGCCGGCTATTTCGACTATTACTTGTTCCATAATTTGGGCGGAGACCGTACGAAAGCCTTCGATGATTTTGCCATTTGGGATTTTTTGGCCGAGCAAAAGCACAAGGGCCTGATCAAGCGCCTCGGCTTTTCCTTCCACGATACCGCCGATGTGCTGGACGGACTGCTGCACGAGCATCCCGACATGGATTTTGTGCAGTTGCAAATCAATTACGCAGACTGGGAAAGCCAGAGCATCCAGTCGCGCAAATGTTATGAGGTGGCACGCTCTCACGGGAAGCCCGTCATTATTATGGAGCCGGTCAAGGGCGGCTCACTCGCCAACCTGCCGCAAAACGTCGCCGAGCCCATGTGCCGCTTTGCGCCCGAGCGCTCCCTATCCTCCTGGGCATTGCGCTTCGCGGCTTCGCTGGACGGGCTGATTACGGTGCTCAGCGGCATGTCGTCGCTGGAACAGATGAAGGAAAACCTCTCCACCATGGAACCCTTTGAACCGCTCAGCCCCGAGGAGCGGCAGGTTGTGGACGAGGTGCAAAAGCGGCTTGAGAGCGTGGAGCGCATCCCGTGCACGGACTGCCAGTACTGCGTGAAGGGCTGTCCCCAGAAGGTGGTCATCCCCCGCATTTTTTCCGCCATGAACACCCTGCTGGTATATAACAACCTGGAAGGCGCCAAGGGGAATTACGCCTGGGAAACCCGGGACGGCGGCAAGGCCGGCGAGTGCGTCGCCTGCGGGCAGTGCGAGTCGGCCTGTCCGCAGCATATCGCAATTATCGATGAGCTGCGCCGCGCTTCTTCCCTGCTGGAGGGCTGATCGTTAACAAGATATTTTCAAAAGCCTGGGCGGCCAAGCTGACAAGCAGCCGCCCAGGCTTTTCTTTTCAACAGGTCTGCGCCATGGATTGCCTGAGGAAGCGCTGCGCCATTTTTGTCCAGCAGGCGTTATCCGCAAGTACAAGCTGCGGATTCTTTATGCCGGAGGTTTGCTCGTTACAAAGCGACGCGCCGTGCTCACCGTGCGGGAAGACATGCAGCTCCGTCAAAACGCCGTTATCCGCGAGCGCACGCGCCATCAGCAGGCTGTTTTGAACAGGTACGCAGGTATCCTCAAACGTATGCCACAAAAAGGCGGGCGGGCAATCCGGCGTCACCCAGCCGTCCACTGAATACCGTTTGTGCGCCTCCTGATCCTCCGTGCCCGTCAGTGCCAAAAAAGAGCCGCGATGCGCGTATTCCCCGCCTGTGACGACAGGGTAGCACAGCGCCATGGCGTTTGGCCGCACATCATCCGGGGTCAGGCCCATTTCCTGCCACAGCCCGGCCTTTTGCCACAGCGTGCCCAGGCTACCCGCCAAATGGCCGCCAGCCGAAAAACCCAAAATGGCGATTTGCCCGGGATTGCAGTGCAGCTCCTTCGCATGCGCGCGAACATAGGCAACCGCCGCCGCCGCGTCCTGCTGCGGCAGAGGATAGCGGGCGGGCGCTACGCGGTACCATACGACAAAGGCGTTAAACCCGGACGCTACAAAGGAAAGCGCCACCGGCTCGGCCTCGCGGCTGCTTAAAAACTCGTAGCCGCCGCCCGGGCAGATGACTACAGACGGCCTTTGAATGTTTTCATCAATCTCCTGTGAAACCTCGGAAACGTACAAATCCAGTGGAATTTGCGCGCCGGCCGACGACGCGATGTGGATGCGCTGCCCCAGCATTGCCATGCCTTCCTTTCCGGCCTCAAACGGGCCGCTAAAAAATAAATGTGACTTTACGGCTGGGGCTATCATAGCATATTCGGTGGATATTTGCCAGATTTTCCGTTATCCTGTCCAAATCCTGTACTTCTTCTGTTTCGCGCTTGCCAACCCGCGCCGCCTCCTGTATAATACAACACGATAACGGTGCGCACGCGCACGAAAGCACGCTCAAAGACGAGTTACGTTTTTGGCGTGCTTTTTTTACCCATAATAACAGAACCGTCCGCGAGCAGCGAAACAGGGGGATGATGGCTTGAACGCTTCAACGGGATATCCACGGCAGCAAGGCTTGTACTCGCCACAATTTGAGCACGACGCCTGCGGCATCGGCATGCTGGTAAACATCAGGGGCGCGCGCTCGCACCGTATTGTGGTTGAGGCGCTTAATGTGCTGCTGAACCTGGCGCACCGCGGCGGAACGGGCGCGGAACCTGATACCGGCGACGGCGCGGGCATTCTGACACAGTTGCCGCACGCTTTCTTTGAAAAGGAATGCCGGTTGAACGGCATCGTGTTGCCCGGACCGGGCGCATACGGCGTGGGCATGCTGTTTCTAAGTCCGGACTCCGCGCGGCGTGCCGACATTGAAAAAGCGTTTGAACAAATCGTCGCGCGGGAAGGACAGCTCTTTTTGGGCTGGCGCGACGTGCCCGTGAACACTTCCACCCTTGGCGAAACCTCGCGCGCGTGCATGCCGTGCATCCGGCAGGCGTTTATCCAGAAAAGCGCCGACCTTAACGGCGAGGACGCTTTTGAAAGAAAGCTATACCTGATCCGTAAAACCGCTGAAAAGCGGCTGCGCTACGCGCAGGATTCTCAGCCGGGGGATTTTTACGCCGCCAGCCTCAGCTGCCGCACCATCGTCTACAAGGGCATGCTGTTAAGCCGGCAGGTGGGCGAGCTATACCTTGACCTGTCCAGCCTCGATTTTGATACGGCCATCGCGCTGGTGCACAGCCGCTATTCCACCAACACCTTCCCCAGCTGGGAACGGGCGCATCCCAACCGGTATACCATCCACAACGGCGAAATCAACACCATTTACGGCAACCAGAAGCGCATGAACGCCCGCCAGAATAATCTGCATACCGACCTGTTTGGCGACAGGCTGGAATACGTGTTTCCCATCGTTAACGAGGACGGCAGCGACAGCGCGATGTTTGACAACGCGCTGGAGTTTCTGCTGCTGACGGGCCGCGCGCTGCCCCATGCCGCCATGATGATGATTCCCGAGCCCTGGGAGAAAAACCGCACCATGCCAAAGGAGCTGCGCGCGTTTTATGAATTTCACAGCCATGTAATGGACGCATGGGACGGCCCCGCCGCGATGGCCGTCACCAACGGCGTTGAGGCGCTGGCGATGCTGGACCGCAACGGCCTTCGCCCCGCGCGCTACTGCGTTACTACGGACGGCCTGCTGGTGATGGCCTCCGAGACAGGCGTGATGGACATTCCGCCTGAAAAAATTCTCTATAAGGACCGCCTGCGTCCGGGGCGCATGCTGCTGGTGGACACCAAGGTGGGCCGGGTGCTGGGCGATTCTGAAATCAAAGGCCGGATGGCCGCCATGTACCCCTATTCGCGCTGGATTGAGCAGCTGCGCATCAGCATGGAGTCTCTGCCGAACAACGCCGCCCCCGCGCCCAGGCTTGAAACGCCGCTGTGGCGGCAGCAAAAGGCTTTTGGCTATACCTGGGAGCAGGTCAAAAACGTCATCCTGCCCATGGCGGAGCAGGGAATCGAACCCACGGGCGCGATGGGGGCGGATTTGCCGCTTGCCGTTTTATCGGAAAAGCCGCAGCTTTTATTCGACTACTTCCACCAGCTTTTCGCGCAGGTGACCAACCCGCCCATCGACGCCATTCGGGAAGAAATCGTGACCTCCACGCGCGTATACATCGGCTCGGAGGGAGATTTGCTCTCTCCCTCGCCAAAGAGCTGCCGCCAGCTCAAGCTTGGGTCGCCCCTGATGACCGACGCGGAGCTGGCGAAGATCCGAGCGCTTGACACGGAGGGCTTCCGCGCATGTACGCTTTCGCTGCTGTACGACTCTCTGCGGGGCGAAGAGGGTATCCGGGAAACCATGCGGCGCGTTTATGCCGAGCTGGATGAAAAATTCTCGCTTGGGTACGACATCTTCATCCTTTCAGACCGCGGGGTGGACGCCCGGCATGCCGCCGTGCCATCGCTGCTGGCAGTCTCGGGCGTTCAAAACCATACCATCCGCCAAAGCATCCGCACGCAGCTTAGCATCTTACTGGAATCCGGAGAGCCGACGGAGGTGCACCATTTTGCTCTGCTGGTGGGGTATGGCGCGACAGCCGTCAACCCGTACCTGGCCCTGGCAACGGTGGAGGAGGCCGTCAGGGACGGCTCACTGAGCGGACAGGGGGTGGATGAGGCGCAAGCCCATTATATCAAAGCCGTGGTCAAGGGCATCGTCAAAGCCATGTCCAAGATGGGCATTTCCACCATTCAAAGCTACCGGGGCTCGCAGATTTTTGAGGCCGTTGGGCTGGGCCGCGAGCTGATCGGCGAGTACTTTCCCGAAACGATCAGCCGCATCGGTGGTATCGAGCTTGACGGCGTGGCGCGTGAAAACGCTCAACGGCATCAAAGCGCCTTTTTTGATCCGCTTCAGGAGGAAACGCTTGCCCCGGGCGGCGTGTTTCAGTGGCGAAAGGGCGAGGAATACCATCTCTACAACCCCGAAACCATCCACCTGCTTCAGCAGGCCGTATGGAACGACGATTACCGGCTCTTTAAGCAGTATAGCGAGTTGTTGGACAACAGCGAACAAAAAGCAACCCTCCGCAGCCTGATGGCGTGGCATAGCGACCGCCCGCCCATACCGCTTGACGAGGTGGAGAGCGTTGAGGAAATCTGCAGGCGCTTTAAGACCGGGGCCATGAGCTACGGCTCGCTGAGCAAAGAGGCGCACGAATGCATGGCCGTCGCCATGAACCGTATCGGCGGCAAATCAAACTCCGGCGAGGGCGGCGAGGATGAGGAGCGCTATACCCCGGCCCCCGGCGGCGACAACCGATGCAGCGCCATTAAGCAGGTGGCCAGCGGACGTTTTGGCGTAACGAGCAGCTACCTCGTAAACGCCAAGGAGCTTCAGATTAAGATGGCGCAGGGCGCCAAGCCCGGCGAGGGCGGCCAGCTGCCCGGTGGGAAGGTATATCCGTGGATTGCCAAAACGCGCCACTCCACGGCGGGCGTGGGCCTTATCTCCCCTCCCCCGCATCACGATATCTATTCCATCGAGGATTTGGCCGAGCTGATTTTCGACCTTAAAAACGCCAACCGCAAGGCGCGCATCAGCGTCAAGCTCGTATCCGAGGCGGGCGTGGGCACCATCGCGGCAGGCGTTGCCAAGGGGCGGGCGGACGTGATCCTGATCAGCGGATATGACGGCGGCACGGGCGCATCTCCACGCACGAGCATCAAGCACGCCGGTTTGCCCTGGGAACTCGGCCTGGCGGAAACGCACCAGACGCTGTTGCTCAACAATCTGCGCAGCCGGGTGATTTTGGAAACAGACGGCAAGCTGATGACGGGCCGCGACGTGGCCATCGCCGCGCTGCTTGGCGCGGAGGAATTCGGCTTTGCAACCGCGCCGCTGGTCGCCATGGGCTGCGTGATGATGCGCGTGTGCAACTTGGACAGCTGTCCCATGGGCATCGCCACGCAGAATCCCGAGCTTCGCAAGCGTTTTAAGGGCAAGCCCGAATACATCATTCATTTCATGCGGTTTGTGGCGCAAGAGCTGAGGGAAATCATGGCGAAGCTGGGCTTCAGGACGCTTGACGAAATGGTGGGGCGCGTGGATTTGCTCGCCAAAAGGGAATGCGGCGGCAACTGGAAGCATGCGCTTATCGATCTCTCCGCCATTCTTCACACGCCGGAGGGTATGGCGCGTCCGCTCCGATTTCCGCGCGGCGCAAAACGGCATCCCGTCGGCCGGACAATGGATGAGAGCCTGCTTTGCGTGCTTGCCAGGCCCGCGCTGGAAACCGGCCGTCCCGTAGCGGCAACGCTCCCCATCCGCAATACGGACCGTGCGACCGGCGCCATCCTCGGCTCTGAGCTGACCGTCCGGTACGGCGACGCCGGCCTTGCCGACGGCACCATCCGCTTCACCTTCCGCGGCAGTGCGGGGCAGAGCTTTGGCGCTTTCGTACCCAAGGGCGTCACGCTGGAGCTAGAGGGCGACTGCAACGATTATATGGGCAAGGGACTTTCCGGCGGCATCCTGTGCATACGCCCGCCTGAGGAAGCGGCCTTCAAGCCGGAGGAAAACATCATCGCCGGCAATGTCGCTCTCTATGGCGCGACCAGCGGCGAAGCCTACGTCTGCGGCGTAGCCGGCGAGCGTTTCTGCGTGCGCAACTCCGGTGCGCTTGCGGTCGTGGAAGGCGTGGGCGACCATGGCTGCGAGTACATGACGGGCGGACGCGCCGTGATACTGGGCAAAACCGGGCGCAATTTCGCGGCGGGTATGTCCGGCGGCATCGCCTATGTGTATGATGAAGAGGGCGGCTTTGCCGACAACTGCAATATCGAGATGGTTGGGCTGGAAGCCCCGGATGACCCAGACGAGGTTATTGAGCTTAAGCAATGGGTAACGAATCACGTGGAGCACACGGGCAGCCCGCTCGGGCAACGGCTGCTGGCCGAATGGGGCACGGCGGTCGGGCGCTTTGTCAAGGTTATTCCCATCGAATATAAGCGCTGCCTGATGCAGCAAAAAAAGGAGGCGGTTCGGATTGGGTAAGTTGTTTGGATTTCTGGAATACGAGCGCCAATTGCCCCCCGACCGCGACCCTGCGCTGCGCCTTGGCGACTGGAACGAAATACACGGTTTGCTGCCTGTCCGGCAACAAAAGGAGCAGGCCGGCCGCTGTATGAACTGCGCCATTCCTTTCTGCCAGAGCGGCATGGTGTTAAAGGGCGCGGTGACCGGCTGCCCGCTGGGCAACCTGATTCCCGAGTGGAACGACCTGCTTTACCGCGGCGAATGGGGTGCCGCAGCCAAACGATTGCTGCGTACAGACAGCTTTCCCGAGTTTACCGGACGCGTGTGTCCCGCGCCGTGCGAGGGCGCTTGCACCTGCGGCATTAACCAACCGCAGGTAACCATCCGGCAAAACGAGCTGAGCATTATCGAGCGGGCGTTCGAAAGCGGCCTGATGAAGCCTTGCGAGCCGGAGATGCGCACCGGCAGACGGGTGGCGGTGGTCGGTTCCGGCCCGTCGGGCCTTGCCTGTGCGCAGCGGCTGAACCGCTACGGCCACAGCGTAACGGTGTTTGAACGCGCGGACCGGATTGGGGGGCTTCTGATGTACGGCATCCCCAACATGAAGCTGGAAAAATGCATCGTAAAGCGGCGCGAGGAGCTGATGCGCGCGGAGGGTGTCGCATTTGTGACGGGCTGCCACGTCGGCGTGGATAAGCCTGCGGAGGAGCTGCTTACCGGATTTGACGCGGTGGTGCTGTGCTGCGGCAGCGGCAAGCCGCGCGATTTAAACGTAACCGGGCGCGCTGGGGACGGCATCGCCTTTGCGCTCGACTATTTGACCGCCGCCACGCGCCATGTGCTGGATGAAAGCGACCCTATCCCGGATGATCTGAACGCAAAGGATAAGCATGTCGTCGTCATCGGGGGCGGCGACACGGGAACGGATTGCGTGGGCACGGCGCTTAGGCAGGGCTGCAAAAGCGTGCGCCAGTTGGAGATCATGCCTGAGCCGCCCGCTTCCCGCACGGTGCAAAACCCCTGGCCTGAATACCCTAAGGTGTTGAAAACCGATTATGCCCAGCAGGAGGCCATCGCCCGTTTTGGCGACGATCCGCGCCACTACCTGGTACAGACGGACGCAATCCTGCGGGATGGGCACGGCCGGGTTTGCGCCGTCGCAACTCACAGCATTCAATGGGACAGGGATTCAGACGGGCGCATGAGCCTGCGGAAGGTCGAAGGCACGTCCAAAAAGTGGCCGGCCGACCTGGTGCTGCTCGCCATGGGTTTTACCGGTCCGGAGGATACGCTGGTTCAGGCCTATGGGCTTACGCAGGACGCGCGTTCAAACATCATGGCAAACGGGTTTAAAACCGCGCGCAAGGATGTTTTTGCCGCCGGAGATATGCGCACCGGCCAAAGCCTGGTCGTCCGCGCCATCAACGATGGGCAGCTTGCGGCGGCGGCATGCAATGAATACCTGAAGCAAAAGGGCTGAGGATTTCTTTTCATTTGTTACCGGTTGCCTAAAAATGAGCGGCGCACGGGGGCGGCCCTGCGCGGCTTTAAGCGGAAGCTTTTCACCTTGCGCCGAAACGCGCGTGATGCGCAAGCGCCGTTGCCTCCGGTAACGGAAGCTTTGCGCTGTCTTTCGCGTTTTTTCATTGTGAAACAACCGTCTTGCGGTTCCGTTTTCTCCTGCTGCGATTGCTTTGGCTATCCTGTATGGTATAATGGAAGGCCCATTTTGTCCTGCCGCTGTCCCGCAGCGGCAGGACGCATACGCAAGGAGGAACCCCAATGGTTGATATTCATTCCTGGATGGACGCCTATCAGACCGCGATGCTCGCCCTTTTCGGCGGTCGTGTACTGTTGATCGGGCTGCAAGGGAGCTATGCGCGCGGGGAAGCCCGCGAGGATAGCGACATCGACGTCGTGCTGATTTTGGATACGGTATCCTTTAAGGATTTAGAGCGGTATAGGGAGGCTCTTGACGCGCTGGCCTGCCGCCCGCTCATTTGCGGCTTTGTTTCGGGCCGGCGGGAAATCACGGGCTGGTGCAAGGCCGACCTGTTTCAGTTCTATCACGATACCGTTGCGCTTTACGGCGACCTGGACGCTCTGATTCCGCCCTTTAACGCCACGGACGTCCGTGCGGCCGTGCTGGCGGGCGCCTGCGGCCTGTATCACGCGGCCAGCCATATGGTTTTGCATCATTTTGACGTTCAGGAACTCAGAGGCCTATTCAAGCAGGCGTTTTTTGTGCTGCAGGCCAGGTGCTTTCAAACCTCCGGCAAGTATCTCAAAAACCGCGTCGTGCTGGAAAAAGCGCTTTCCGGCCGCGACCTTGACATGCTGAGGAGCTGTGCGCGCATGAGGGAAGCGCCCGTCTCGCCGGAAGAAGCCGAGCCGCTCGCGAAACAGCTTTTGCAGTGGACTGGCGAACTGATTGGCGGTCAATAACAATAAATTGCGTTGCCGACTGTCACACGCGCTGAAAACCGCCGTCTAAATGATCAGGAGGTGACAATAATGTCGGATTATGAAAACAACGAACGCCTGCTGGATGAGGCAATGAATGGGGACCGCGCGGCGCTGGAAGCCCTGCTCGCGGGCATTGAGGATATGGTGTTCAACCTGTCCCTGCGCATGCTCGGCAGCGTACCCGACGCCGAGGACGCAGCACAGGAAATCCTGATCAAGGTGATGACGCGCCTTTCCGGCTTTCAGCGGAAAAGTGCCTTTTCCACTTGGGTATTCGCAATTGCCAAAAACTATTTGATCGATTACAGGAAGGGCATGTTTGCGCAGCGTCCGCTGAGCTTCGAGATTTATGAACAGGATACCGCCCATGCCCAAACGGACGGACTTTGCGACCAGACCGACGGAGTGGACAGGCGGTTGCTCGCCCGTGAGCTGAAGCTGTGCTGCACGAACGTCATGCTTCAATGCTTCGACCCGGAAAGCAGGCTGATCTACATTCTGGGCACCATGTTCAAACTGGACAGCCGCGTTGCCGCAGAGCTTTTCTCGCTAACGCCCGAGGCCTACCGTCAGCGCCTGTCGCGCCTGCGCGCGAGAATGGCAGACTTCCTGTCGCAGTATTGCGGACTGAGCCGAACGGGCGGGTGCTCCTGCGAAAAGCGGATCGATTATGCGATTCACACCCACAGGCTTAATCCCCGGCGGCTGGAGCTTTCCGCCCTGAAGGAATGCGCATACGGCGACCTTATGGATTTCACACAGGCCATGGAGCGGCTGGACGAGCAATCGCAGGTTTTTGCCGGCCTGCCAGCCTACCGTTCCCCGGGCAGAGCGCTGGACTTTGTCCGCGGGCTGCTGTCCTCCGGGGATTTAACGGCGATTATGGCGAAATGAGGCGAGGTTTTCATGAGTATGCAAGGCGTTCTGCGTTACCTGACCGATCTGGAGGCCAATAACAGCAGGGAATGGTTTCACCAAAACAAAGCGCGCTATGCGGAGGCCAACCAGAGCTTTGAAGCGCTGGTGCGCAGCCTTCAACTGGAGCTTGGACGCGACGAGCCGGATGTGCTGCGCTATGAGCCAAAGCAACTTACCTTCCGGCTGATGCGAGACACGCGGTTTAGCCACGACAAATCCCCCTATATGCCCGCTCTCCGCGCACACATCGCCCCCATGGGCAAGCTGCCCATCCCCGTGGGAGCATACCTGATGATCAGGCCAGGCGGCCGCTCCTTCCTTGGCGGCGGCCTGTTTGCCGATATGTTCACGGATGCCACCGGGCGCGTCCGCAGCGCGATCGCCGCGAATGGCGGCGAGTGGGATCGCATCGTGAACGATGACGGGTTCAAAAGGCTTTTCACCATAGGCGGAACGGCGCTAAAAAACGTGCCGCGCGGCTTTGACCCCGGCCATCCGCAGGCGCAATACCTGAAAAATAAAAGTTGGTATCTGGAATACCTCATTTCCGACGATTTGCTGTTACAGGACGATTTTATTGACCTGGCCATAGCTGTATTTCAGGAAATGCGGCCATTTAATTTTTTTCTGAACCATGCGCTGGAAGGTTTTCAAATGCCGGAGCGCTGAGCCCGGCGGAAGCATCCGAGGAAACAGATTAAGCCCGTGCCGTTCATCCCGGCACGGGCCTCCTTTTTTTCTCCGGTTATGCCGCCGCCCGCATAGCGCATAGGCTTTTGCGGAGGCGGTGAAAGAAATGTTCTCTAAAACGTTTCGATGGGAATGGTACATCCTTGCTGTATGTTGCGCGTTTGCACTGCTGGCGCAGTTTGTGCCGCCGGCGCTGAAGTCCGTGTCCGGGAATGGAAACGGCGTATTCGTCCCCATCATCATGTACCACAGCCTGCTTAAAAACCCGGCGAGCGCAAACAGCTATACGGTTTCACCCTCAACCTTTGAAGCGGATTTGCAATACCTGCTGGACAACGGATATCAAACCGTCTTTATTCAGGACTTAATCGATTACGTTTATCAGGGGCAGCCGCTGCCGCCAAAGCCCGTCGTCATCACCTTTGACGACGGACATCTCAACACGCTCACCTACGGGCTGCCCATTTTGCAAAAACATGGTGCGAAAGCGGTGCTTTCGGCCGTTGGAGGCTATGTGGAGGAGGCCGTGGCACAAAACGACCCCAATCCGCAATACGCCTACTGCACATGGGACGACCTCAAAACCCTGCGGGATTCCGGCTGCTTTGAAATACAGAACCACTCCTACCGGTTGCACAGCAGCAAGGGCGCGCGCGGCGCGGCGCGCAAGGAGGGAGAGGTGGTGGCAAGCTATCATCAACGGTTGATCAGCGACGTGCTGAAAATGCAGCAGGCGTTGGCAAAAGAGGCGGAGGCGCAGCCTACCGCCTTCACCTACCCGTTTGGCTTTACGGACCCGGAGGGTGAACGGGTGCTTCGGGAGCTTGGCTTTTTGGCGACACTGACATGCGCCGAGCGGCCCAATTACTTGACCGATAACCCGGAATGCCTGTATCTGCTTGGGCGGTATAACCGTCCGTCCGGCATATCAACGGCGAGCTTCATGCAAAAGGCGCTGAGGCATTAGGGCCGGACGGTCAACTCAAAAAGCCTTCCACAATTTTGGCCTCGGCTTCCTGCTCAGTCAGCCCCAGGGTGCGCAGCTTCAAAATCTGCTCGCCCGCGATTTTGCCAATGGCGGCCTCGTGGATGAGAGCCGCGTCGCCATGGTTTGCGGCCAGCTCCGGCGCGGCGTCCACCGTGCCATGCCCGGCGATGATGGCGTCGCACTCGGAATGCCCGGTGCACGGCGCGTTGCCGATCATGCGGGAGCGGTATTCCTGATGGGAGTTGCCGCGCGCCACCGACCGGGAAATCAGGTCCGTTCCCGCGCCTTCTCCGTTCATCTCCACCTCAAAAAGCGTCTTTGCCACCTGGTCGCGCTCGGTCAAAATCCTTTCGCGAATCAAAAGCCTTGCCCCAGCGGCGAGCGTCGCTTTGGTTTTGCGCGTGCTTTGATCCACCCCGCCGATCTGCGCGGTATCCATCTCCAGCACGGCGTTCTCGGCCAAAACAGCCTCCGTCACAGGGTCGATGGAACGAATGCCCCCGCCCTCGCCGGTGCCGATGTGCTTCTCCAGATACTTTACCTTCGCGCCCTTCTCCAGAAAAAAGCGGTGGACGCCGTTGTGACGGGCGGGCTCGCCGTTTTCTGTATGCACGCCGCACCCTGCGACGATGGTTACGTCCGCGTCCTGGCCCACATAAAAATCATTATAAACCAGGTCGTCCACGTCCCCATGCGTCACGCAGGCGGGAATGGATACGGACTCGCCCCTGGTACCGGGTAGAATGCGGATATCTAGGCCCGGCACATCTGTCTTGGACTCGATCTTGACGTTTTTGGTTGACTGGCGGCCCGCGCACTGGCCGTCCTCGCGCAGGTTAAAGGCGCCGGTGAACTTTCCGCCCCAGTCCGAAATCAGATTAAGCAGCTTTTCCGTAACCGCGTTCATCGCGCAAACACTTCCTTTCTGGCGCAGCTGGGGCAGCCGGATTTACCGGCAAGCAAGCGTGGCAACACGTCGGCGGTTTTTCCCTTCTGCTGCAATTCGCCGTCGCCAATTACCACCAGCTCGTCCGCGATTTCAAGGATGCGCTCCTGATGGGAAATAATCATCAGCGTTCCCTGGAGGGATTTGCGCATCTCCTGAAACACGTCGATCAGGTTGGTAAAGCTCCACAGGTCGATGCCGGCCTCCGGCTCGTCAAACACCGACAGGCGGGTATGCCGCGCTAAGACCGTCGCAATTTCGATGCGCTTGATCTCGCCGCCGGAAAGGGTGGCGTTGACCTCACGGTCTACATACTCCCGCGCGCAGAGGCCCACGCGGCTCAAAATGCCGCAGAGACGGTCCTCATCAACCCCGCCGCCAGCCGCCAGTTCAATCAGCTGACGTACGCTAAGCCCTTTAAAGCGCACCGGCTGCTGGAACGCAAAGCTGATGCCCAGCCTTGCACGCTGGGTAACATCCAGCCCGGTGATGTCCTTGCCATCCAGCAGAAGCCGCCCACTGGAGGGACTCTCCAGCCCCGCGATAATTTTGGCCAGCGTGGTCTTGCCCCCGCCGTTTGGTCCTGTAATCACCACCAGCTTATTTTCGGATATCGTCAGGCTGATATCCTTTAAAACGGACGCGCCGTCCGGCGTGCTCCAGGAAATGTTTTTAAGTTCCAGCATCCTGAGTGTCGCTTCCTTTCCGTGCGACCGGCTTGTTGCATGTCCGGGCCGCGCCGCGATCATCCTTCGCCCAAAAGGCACGAAGGTTGACGCCGCATAAGTATTATACGACAAATTTCCATTTTCCGAAACCGCTTCTTTAGGCTTCAAAATAATTGGCCTTTGCATGGCCGCCCATAGACGGCAAAAGGCCCCTGCATCCATATCGGAGCGGGGGCCGGCTTGCGCGCCTGCGCTTATAAATCCAGCTTTTCAAAAGCCTTCTCCGACCTGCGAAGGGCGAGCCAGGTAAGCGCTATATAGCATAAAAACCCAACCGTCAGCACCGCAAGCTTCTCGGTAATGAAGCGCGGGTCGGGCATATCCAGCCGGTCGCGCATGAAGGGCACGATATGGCAAAGCGCCTCCGCCGCAATGATCAGAACCCACATCACCACGCTTGTAATGGCGAAAGCCTTACCCACCTTATCCGGCGCGGCGTAATAGGCGGTGAGAAATATCCAGTTATACAGCCCGAACAGCAGTAGGGATATCCCGAAAAAGGCGATATTGGCGTCCATTCCCACCTCGTTGCCCGGCAGGGGCAAACGCTGGCGCAGGATGGCAAACGGCACGGCAATCAGCAGTTGTATAAGCTCGATCATCACCACAAAACCAAACCGTGCCCTGACAAGGTCGCGCTTGCGAATGGGCAGGGACATGGTGAAATACAGGTCGTGATTCTCGCGGCCTGTAAGGCATACAAAGAAAATGCCCAGCATGGAATAGAAAAGGATAACATAATACGGATAGGAAGGAATCAGCAGCATGGCGGAGAGCAGCCAGAACAGCGCGACCGTGGGATGGAAGGCCAGCCGCAGCTCCTTGTAAAGCAGGTTTTTCATCTATTATCATCGTCCTCTCTCAAGCATGAACGGCAGGAAATGGTGCTATTCATTTACGGCTTTTCCATATGCACCATAATGGTTTCCAGGTCGGCCGGCTTACCGTCAAGCCCCAGCGCCTCCGCGTCCCCGGCGGCAATCAGAGCCGAATAGCCCGTCTTGGCGCGCTTAAGGCCGATCAAGGGGGATCTGACGGCGCCGGTTAGCTGCGGCTCTGAAAGCACGAGCGCACGGTAGCGGGATACAAACCCAGCCATATCCTCGCTGGCCAGAACACGTCCGTTCTTGATATAGGTGATGCTGTCCGCGCACTTATCCAGGTCGGATGTAATATGGGTGGAGAACAGGATGCTCACGCCCTGGCGGGCCAGTTCCAGAAATACATCCAGCAAATCGTCTCGGGAGACGGGGTCCAGGCCGCTGGTCGGCTCGTCGAGAATCAGCAATTCGGCGCGGTGGCTCAACGCAAGCGTCAGCGCGTACTTGACTTTCATGCCCGCCGACAGCTGCGCGGGCGTCTTTCCCCCGTCCAGCCCAAACATATCCATATATTGTGTGTAGGCATTCTCGTCCCAGTTTGTATAAAAGCGGCGCGTTACGTCCGTGATTGCGCTAAGCTTCTTTTTGGTATAATGATCTACGCCGCCGGAAACAAAGCCAATGCGGCGCTTGATATTGAACTCATCGTCACAAAAGCGTTCGCCGAAAAACAGAATCTCGCCGCTGTCGGGATGAACAAAGTTGAGCAGGGATTTGAGCGTTGTGGTTTTACCCGCGCCGTTGCGCCCGATAAAACCCATAATCTCCCCCTGCCGTACGTCGAAGCTTACATCCCGCAGCTCAAATTTTTCATATGCCTTACTTAGCCCGCGAATGGTCAATACATTCATTGTCTTGCCTCCAAAGGGTCGTCGAGATGGCTTGCTTGTAAAACCTTCATCGTTACACAACAAGCTTTACATAACATATATTATATTATTAACCATCGATGGGTTTTTGTCAATAGCACGACAAAAAATTTTGCCTCAGTGTGACGCGGTCACGGAAGCGCAAGTAAAAACGCGCTATGATAAGGCCATCCCAAGGAGGTGCTGATATGCCGGTACACAAAAAAGCAGTCGTCCGCAAAGAGGAATGCGTGGCCTGCGGATGCTGCGTGAAGGTTTGCCCAAAGAACGCCATTGAGGTAATTGGAGGCGTGTACGCCCTGATCGACTCCGCGCTTTGCGTAGGCTGCGCAAAATGCCAGAGGACTTGCCCCGCCTCTGTGATCGAAATGAGGGAGGCCAAATGAAAAGGCGCTGGTATGATTATTTGTGGATAGCCTCGGCCGTGTATTTGCTGCTGGGTTTTGTAAACATATTGTTTGCGTGGCTTGGACTTCTGTGCTTTTTCATCCCGCTTTTGATGGCGGCATTCGGACGCGAGAAGGCTTATTGCAACCGCTATTGCGGACGCGGGCAGCTGTTTTCCCTCCTTGGCGGCAGGTTTGGGCTCTCCCGCAACAGAGATATTCCCAAATGGATGCGCTCAAAAGGGTTCCGTTACGGGTTCCTGATCTTTTTTCTGGTGATGTTCCTCAACATGCTGCTAAGCACCTACCTCGTGCTTGCGGGCAGCAGAACGCTGGGCCAGGCCGTAACCCTGCTTTGGACGTTTAAACTTCCCTGGCATTGGGCGTACCATGGCACGTTGTTTGCGCCGTGGGTAGTGCAGTTCGCGTTCGGTTTTTACAGCGTGATGCTCACCTCGACACTGCTCGGGCTTGTTACAATGGCGCTTTACAAGCCCCGTTCCTGGTGCGTCTACTGCCCAATGGGTACCATGACGCAGCTGATTTGCAAGGCGAAAGCCAAAACCTGAAAGGATGGATCAACAATGGAAGCGATTGAAATCACCGCAAAAAACTATAACGAAAAAGTTGCCAAGTCGGCCAAAACCGTTCTGCTGGACTTCTGGGCCCCGTGGTGCGGCCCATGCCGGATGGTATCGCCGCTGATTGACGAAATCGCGGCCGAGCGCGGCGACATTGTGGTCGGCAAGGTCAATGTGGATGAACAGCCGGAGCTTGCCCAGACCTTCAACGTAGCGAGCATCCCCACGCTGGCAGTTGTGCGCGGCGGAAAGCTGGTGCGGCAGACCACCGGCGCGCGGCCAAAGCCTGGAATTCTTTCAATGCTAGAAGGTTAAGGCGTGCAACTTCCCGCGGTCAAGGATTGTGACCCCGCCGCGGGAAACCTCCACCACGCCCTCGCCCGCAAAGTATTTCAGCATCCGGCTCACCGCCTCGCGCGCCGAGCCCATATACCTGGCGATCTGCTCCTGCGTAAGCTTTATTGTGTTGCTGTTTGTTTGGTTAACCTCCGCCTCCAGAAACACCGCCAGGCGTTGATCCAGCCGCAAAAACAGGATTTGCTGAACTGCCCATATCGCGTCCGAAAAGCGGTTGACAGCCATGGACAGCGCGTAATTCTGAACATAAAGGTTGCTCTCGGAAATATCCGCGAGCACCTTTCCGTTGATAATCAGGCACTGCGCGTCCTCCTGCGCGTCTACAAACACATCAAACGTGATGGCTTTGAGCACGCAGGAAGCGGAGAGCATGCATACCTCGCCCGGATACAGGCGGTAGAGCGTGACCTCCCTGCCCTCGCCGGACAGCAGATACGCTCTTGCGCTGCCGCTTGTCATGACGATCGCGCCAGTGCATTCCGCGCCGCCGCCATGGATGGTTTCCCCTTTTTGATAGCGGCGGGCGGTTACGCTGGCAAGCAGGCGCCCGCGTTCCTCCGGTGTCAGGCGGGGCCAAAAGGGAAAAAGCTCCGACGGCTCGCGGGGTAACGTCAGCACGGCAAACAGCCTCCCAACATTGTAAGCTTCTGACGGCGTCAGGCCGCCTGTTCTTTTGATCGTACTCTAACGCCGCCGTCCTGTCAATGCGCCGGCGGGAAAGGATAGAAATAAATGAAATCTGGTATTTTTCATAAACGCGGAGTGTTTTGCCCATTCTATTGCCGGCTGCGCCTGAAGCCCAGCCGACAGTCCAAACACAGATGGAGGGAGTCCTGTTGATTACAGCACAAAAGGCCAAGGAGATCATGGATGTCGGTGGAAGCGTCGTCATTGTGGACGTGCGCGCGCAGGATGAGTATGACCCCGGGGCGGTTCTTCTGCCTGATTATGAGCTTGCCAGCCGTGCGCAGACGGAGCTGCCCGATAAAGACGCGACCCTTCTGGTGTATTGCCGAAGCGGCCGCAGAAGCCAAAGCGCGGCGCATAAGCCGGCCGCCATGGGCTATACCGACGTGCGGGATTTCGGCGGCGTGATCGACTGGCCGTATGGGCTTGTCAGGCAATAGTTTGCCGGCGCGCCGGCCTTACGGAGTAACACTGTTAAATAAAATTCTACGGAGCGCGCCATACTATCCCCGAGGTGAGAGGCATGGCAAAACAGGGTATGAAACGGATTGACCCCCGCGATCCCAAACGGACGCAATGGAACCACAAGCAGAACCTCCCCATCAACGAAGAAAGGCCCGTTCCGGAAATTCAGGGCAAAGCAAAGCAAAGCGGCAAAAAAATTGACGATTGACGTTGAAGTGATATAATACCCGGTTGCTCTAAAAATTTCCGGGGTGTATCTCAATTTTGTGTAAACTCTGAATGTTGGTGCAAAATCAAAAAGCGAACGCTGCGGCGGGCAGAGCTATCTGTCTGCCGCCTTTAACGCATTCGAACAAAAAACTGCCCCCTACCCGAATTGAAGGACAAAAAAACATTCGATATAATGGAAAGGAAAGGGGACAAGAACCATGAGCAACAACAAAGCAAGTAAAAGCAAACGGGGAGCACCGCTGGATATTAGTCAATAAAGTGGACAAAGAAATCAGGAAAGACAGAACAAACGTTCACGTTCATTGGGCGATAAGCCACCATTAGAGGAATGAGGGCGGAGAGAATTATAAAAGCCATTGATGTAGGCAAAAAGGCTTTTATAATTATAATCCGCCTTTCTACGAAAGGCACCGACGGGGTTATGAAACGCGGTGCTTTTGCTGTGAGTGAGTGTTTGCTATACTTGACACGGGAAGAGCTGTACACTACACAGCCCGTGGAGGTGAGT
>JAEYOW010000017.1 GCA_023411375.1 Bacillota bacterium
CGGGGGCCGCTACAAACGCGGCCCCGGCTTCATGCTGTTGAAAAACCCCATGCGATTTGGGCAAGTCGCGTTTTTTGCGCCCTTTAGTCGCTCGTAACACTGGCGTAAAAGTGTTGCAACGTAAGGCTTTGGGCGCTGCACCAGGAACCGGAAGGGGCCTAAGACCTCTTCGCCCACCCTTTGACGCCTGCTATCCTGTCAAAGAATCGTATCCTCGCCGGCCATCACGCTCTGCGCGTCCTCCAGCGCGATTTTCAGCAGGTCGACCTCCACGCGTAGGCGGTCGGCCTCCTTTCGAGCATCAGCCCACTTGCGGTAGGGCACCAGCTCCTCGGACATTTCGCTGGCGACGGCGGCGTTCGCCTCCAGGCGGCGCATCAGCTCACAAAGGCCGTCGATCATGCTTGAAACGCAGGGATCGTCCATGCGGCTGCCAAGCTCCGACAGGCGGTTTGCCGCGCCGTCTCTGGACGCCCGGTCGTATCGGCGGCAGGAAATAACCGCGTCCGGGCAGGGCAGTCCTTCCAGCCGCAGCTCCTGAGCCACTTCAAGCAAGAGCTCAGGCCTGTTTTTTAGCACGGAGCGGTACTTGTTTTGGTAGCGCAGCATTCCCGCACGGTCGCCGTTGGCAAGCCGCGTCACGCATGCTCGCACGCTTTCACCTTGGCCGCGCCCGACCAATACATTCCGCAGAAGCTCATGAAGCTCCTCCTCCGTAAAGGCGCGGAAAGGCGTTTGTCTGGGCGCCAGCTCCGGCGTCTCGCGAACGCGCGCATAGTAGAAATTACGGATGCTGTTGGGTTTGCGGGAAAGCTGATCGCCCACGTCCGCGAAAACGTCGCGAAGGGGCTTTCCGCCCTGCGCGGCTTCCTTGACGGCGGAAAACAACAGATCGATTTCATCCTTCTGCCAGCCGCCGCGCGGATGGTTGGTGGTAGCCTGTGTCATGATTATCGCCTCCGACGGAATTTGAATACAAAGCTTAGTATGGGAAGGATAGCGGGATTTATACGGTCAGCGCAAATGAAGCAGCGTCTCCACCGGATCAGCCTCGCGCGTAAACGCATCAAGGCAAAGCGATTGCAGCTCTTCAAGCGTATGCGCAAACGCGTTGGGAAACAACAGTCCGTCGCGGTAGCGTCCTAACAGCTCGGCGGTCAGCGCGTCCGTCGATACCTCCGCCAATGTGATGGGGAAAAGACTGTGCGCGGGAGCCGCCGCCTGTGAGCCGTCGGATAAAAGAAAGCGGAGAAATACGCGCGCGTCCTCGCTGTCGCGGCACAAGGATAGGTATCGCACCCTGTCGCAAACGGCGGGCGGGACGGGGCAGGCCGTCAGCCCATGGCCTGCGCGCACGGCGGCGTTGTATGCCGAAAGCGTCTGTATGCGGGCCGCGTCCGCCGGGGCGCCGGAGGTGGGCTTCGCGGCCGCCCCGGCCACGGGGTTCATGGCAGTGGGGGAAAATGCCGCGATCAACTCCCCGCGCAACTGAGCCGGACAGACGAAAAGCAACTGTTGGAGAGCAACGCCCTCCGGCAGCGCCAGCGCGCCTTTTTGCAAAAGCTGCTTCCATGGCAGGTCGTCGGCTGATACAAAGAGCCGGGCCTCCTCCTGGCCCGCGGTCGGCGCGGGTGTGCCAAGGTCAAAGAAGGAGCTTGGCTTTGGCGTGGGCGTAGGCTCGTCATCCGCCCGCAGCCATTCGGCGGGAAGGCTGAGCACGCTGGGCGCGTACCAAAGCGGCACGCCATAGGTTTCACCGCCGCTCTGGCCGGAAATCAGCGCGTCGGGCGGCACGCTCTCCGGTTTTGCCAGCCGCAGGAACAGCTGCTCGGGGTTGACGACGCTGCCTGTGGTATAAAGCACGATATCCGGCAGCACAGCATCCTCGGCGGTAAGCTCCGCGGCGCCGACACGGCGCAGAAACACGCGCACACCCGTAGCAGCCTTCTCAAAGGCTGAGCACAGCTCGCTAAGCAGCTTGCCGTCGCCTGTCGTATCCGACAGCACCCACGCGGTGAGCGTGCGCGTGCGCGCGGGCCGGAGCCGCTCGTCCATCCGGTTGGCGTCCCCGCCCCGCAGGGATGCAAGCATTCCGGGCATGGCACACAGCAGCGCGGCGGTTAACAGCAGCGCGGTCAGCAGGCTTGCTCGGCGTGCGGACATGGGCTTCGCCTCCTTGGTTCGGGGTGACAAAGGATATGCCGCCAATGCATGGGAAATGCGCCGTTCGTATGTTTGCGGCGTGTAAAAGCGGTTCGGCTCGGTTGTTCTTCCTCCATAAACATGCTATAATGCTTTCAGCAAATCAAAGGAGGCACCGATAGATGATCGCAATTGCCTGTGATCATGCGGGCATCGACTTGAAGCCGCATGTCGTCGCCGTGCTGGACGAGCTCGGCATTCCCTATAAGGACTTTGGTACCAACGGCCATGAAAGCGTGGATTATCCCATTTACGGCGCGCGCGCCGCGTATGCCGTGGCCAACGGCGAATGCGAGCGCGGCATTGTGATCTGCGGCACAGGCGTCGGTATCGGCATGGCGGCGGGCAAGGTGCACGGCATCCGTTGCGTTACCTGTACGGACACCTATTCCGCCAAGATGAGCCGGCTGCATAATAACGCCAACATGCTTGCTCTGGGCGCGCGCGTCTTGGGCAGCGAATTGGCGAAGGATATCGTGCGCATCTGGGTGATGACGGCCTTTGAGGGTGAGCGCCATGCGCGCCGCGTGGGAATGATCGACCGGCTGGACCGCGGCGAGATGCTGGAATAGCAAGGAATATTTTGGTCGAAGTGCCTTTGTTTCCGTTTCAATGGGCATCCTTTCGGTTATAACATAGCCATACCTGAAGGAAGGAGCCTTTTCATGCTGAGTTTACGGCCCCGCGTCGAGCTTTCCATCCCGGTTGCCGCGAAGCACGTTCCCAGTGGGGGGGAGCTTCGCAACGTGCGCCGGGCGGTCGGAGAGAATCGGACGGTGGTCGTTTTTTCGTTGACGGACAGCGCGTACCATGCGCTGGGGGAGCGTCTCGGGCAGGGGAATGGCGGCGCTGCGCTGCGGGAGGCTTTTGAAAAGCTGGGCGTAGACGAGGTGTTCCGAACAGATTGCTGCTGGGACGACCTTGCGCATGCGGAGGCGCGCGAGCTTTTGTCCCGGATGAACGATGGGCTGCCACTGCCGCTCTTACTATATGCCTGTCCGGTTTGGGCGCGGGCAGTCCGCGAGGCCAGGCCGGATTGCGCGCCATTTTTTTCAGGCGCATCCCTGAACGCGCAGCGCCAGGGGATAGCGGCCCGCGCGAGAGTGGCTGTCCGGCGCGGCGTAGCGCCGGAGCGCATCGCGCATGTAACGGTGGTCGGCTGCCCGGCCCGGAAAGCCGCGCTGCTTGCCGGCGGCATGGATGCGCGCGTCTGCGGCGGAGAGGAACACGTGCTGACCGTGCGCGAGGTTTTGTCATGGCTGGCGGAAGAAGGCGTAGCCGCTCCCGGCAGTCCAAAAACGGCCGCGAGCGCCGCGGGACGGCGCGGGCCGGCCGGCAGGCTGCATGATGTGCTGGCGCATGCCTGGTTAATTGAGAACGGCGCGCTGCCGCCGTCAGGGTTTTTACGGCTGGAACCGTGTCTTGAGCTGGCCGGCGTAACGCAGGGCGAAGTCGAGCTCGGCGGCAAAACGATCCGCGCCGCGAAGGTGCGGGGTGTTGAAAACGCGTACGCGCTGCTTTCGCGCGTGCGCGAGGGGAGCGCCCGCTTTGATCTGGTGGAGGCGCTTTCCTGCGCGTCCGGTTGCGTGTAAGGCGTGATGCGGACGCGCGGACGGCTGTGGCGTGGGCTGGGTCAGGTTGATTTTCCCTTCGCCATCTGCTATACTTCGCATGCAGCGGGATGGCTCTGGCCGCTCCTGCGGGGAGGCGGACGATGAGCGCACCATGGCGTATGAAGGCCCTTTGCCTGGCAGGGCGCATTATTTTGGAAAACGGCGGCGAAACCTACCGCGCCGAAGATACGGTTATTCATATGGCCCAGTCGCTGGGGCTTTCAGAGGTGGATGTGTTCGGCGTGCCAAGCGGGCTGTTCATCTCCTTTACGGATGAAAGCGGAGAACGTGAAACCTCGGTTTGCCGCGTGTTTCCAAGCGGCACGCATTTGGCGCGCGTGGACGCCGTTAATCAGATCAGCCGCCGGCTGGCCGCGCGGGAAATTCCTCCCGGCGAGCTGCTTGAAGCTCTTCAGACGGCGCAGCGGCTGGGCAGCGGGATAGCCCCATGGTACGCGCCCACGGCGGCGGCGCTTTCGGCGCTGGGCTTTGCGGTAATGTTTGGCGGAGGGCTGGTTGATATGCTTGTGGGCGGGCTGTGCGCGGCGCTGACACAGCTTGTGCCGCTCCTGCTCAGGGGACACAGGCCCAGCGCGATGGCGGCCTCTTTGCTGGGCAGCCTGTTTTGTACGCTGATACCGCTGCTGTTTCATGCCCTGACTGGCCTTGGCACGACCGACGCGATGGTGGCCAGCGCGCTGATGCCGCTGGTGCCGGGGCTTAGCATGACCAACGCCGTACAGGATATTCTGCGCGGGGATATGGTTTCCGGCGTGGCGCACGGCGCGCGCGCCGTGATGGTGGCGGCGCTGGTGGCCGGCGGCGCGCTGGTAGGCACGCATCTTTTTGGGCTTGTGGAAGCAAGCGTGTGGGCGCGGAGCGCGGCCATTCCGGCGGTGGATATGGCAGGTGTACAGGGACTTTGGGGCGCGGTGCTCGCGGTGGTCAGCAGCTTTGTGGCGGGCATCGGCTTCGGCGCGTTACTGTACGCGCCCCGAAAGGCGATTTTGTGGGGCGGCGTTATCGGCGCTGTGGGTTACCTCAGCTATTGGCTGGTTTTGGAGGCGGGCGTGGCGGAAGCGGCCGCGATGTTTGTAGGCGCCCTGCTGGCGGCCGCGGGGGCGCAAATGGCCGCGCGGCGGCTGCGGATGATCGCGACGGTGTTTGTAACCATCGCCATTCTTCCCCTGGTGCCCGGCCTCGGCCTGTACCGCGCGATGAGTGCGCTTGGCCAGGGACAGACGGGCGGAGGCCTTGGCATTGCCGTTCAGACGATGGGACTGTTTTTGATGATCGCGCTGGGAATCGGCCTGGGGTCGGCGCTGTTTAGCGCGCGCAGAAGGCAGGCGCGGTAAAGGGAGGAGCGGTGGGGTGACACAGACGATGAAAAAGGCGTCCCCGCTTTCGGCAGGGCTTGTAAACGCCTCCATTCTTTTATATACGGCCTGGTTGCTGCTGCCCGCCGTGCAAACCACCGGCCGGGCGGCCACGGGCGCGCTGGCCGTGGGCGTCTTCGGCCTGGGCGTGCTTCTGGATGCAGCCTATCTAAAAAAGCGGTGGGCGTGGCTTTTGCTGCGCGCGTGCTGTGCCGCCGCCATGCCGTTGGTGCTCTGGTTTTTACTGTCGCGCGGAGGCGGTAATTTTGCCGGATTCTATGTACAGCAGGCCATGTTCTGGTTTCCCTTGGTGTTTTGCGCCTATGCGCGCGAGCGTGGCGACGGCCGTATGTGGCGCTGGTTAAAGCCCTTGCTTCTTGCCGTGATGGTCGCGACGACGCTTACGACGGTCGGCTGGCTGATGGAAGGCATGCTTCGCGGCGGGCGTGTCTATGCGTATTCGCGCTCGCTGGGCTCGGGCGAGCCGGGCCGCGAGGCTTATTTGAAGGAGCTGATGCTTCGTAACATCGGCGGATATGATTTTGTGTACGCAACCGTTCTTTCGTTGCCTTTGACATGCATCGGCGTGCAGCGGGCGCGCGGATGGAGGCGCGCGGGATACGCCGCGTTCCTCGGCGCGCAGGTTGTTATGATCGTGCTGTCGCAGTATACATACGCAATGGTGTTTGCCGCGGCCATTCTGGCGGTGGAGCTGACGGCGCTGGCCGTGCGCGCGGTTTCGCGCGGGCGGGTTAAAATGGGCGCGTCGCTTCTGTGGGGGCTGGTTCCGGTCGTGGCGGTGTATCTGCTTCGCTTTCCGCTGGTCACGTTGGCGGCGGATATTTGTGAAGGCCTTGGGCTGAGCAACTTTGCGTTCAGCTTTCAGCAGCTCCTGCTGGCGCTGGAGGGCGGCGCGACGGACGAGGCTTCGCGTCTGGGGCATTACCTGCTGGCGCTGGACGGCTTGCGCGCCTCGCCGCTTGTGGGCTCAATGTTCGGCGGCGAAAAGCTGCTCAGCCAGCACAGCGATATCCTGGACCTACTGTCAGGCATGGGATTATTGGGGACGGCGGCTGTTGGGACAATGCTGTGGGCTATGGGGCGCGGGTGCGCGCGCGGCCTTCGCGCCAGCGCGGAGCGCCCTCAGCTGCTGGTGATGTTTGCGGCGCTGGCGGCAACGGCGCTGCTGGGGACCGTCGTTTACAGCCGGGATATCATGCTGGTATTTGCCATGGGCCTGATGCTGGTGCTGGAGGGCAAACGGGATAATTCGCCGGCGGCATAGGAAAAAGCGTGGGAGGAGACGGCCGTTAAGCCTTTCCCTCCCACGCTTTTTACAAATACGGATATGCCTTACGCCTTTTCCATTTTGACAAACGAAATAATAGCGTCCGCGATGGCCGCGGGTTCGCGGCCGTCCGAGCGGATCATCAGATCATAATTGCTGCGCATACCCCAATTGCCGTCGGCAAAGAAATTGTAGTAGCTTTTGCGTTGCCTGTCTGTTTTGCGAACAAGCTCACGCGCGTGGTCATAATCCACGCCTTCCACCCGCATGATGCGCATGATGCGGCTTTCCGTGGAGGCGTAGATAAATACATGCGTCACGCCGGGCCGCTCCTTAAGCACATAGTCGGCGCAGCGGCCGACAATTACGCATGGCCCTTCCGCCGCGATTTTGGTAATGGCGTCAAACTGCGCCAGAAACACGCGCTGGTTTAGCGGCATTTGAAGCCCCAGCGGCGCGCCGCTCATGTGGATACCCGTACCGGACGTTGCGGCGCCCGATAACATGGCGCCTACGCCCGCTCTTTCGTCGTGCCTGTGAAAAAGCTCCTCGCAAAGACCGCTCTCCTCGGCCGCCCGGGTTAAAATTTCCTTGTCGAAGAATTTCACGCCCAGCTTTTCCGCCACGAGCGTGCCGATCTCCCGTCCCCCGCTGCCATACTCGCGGCCGATGGTGATAATCGCGCGTTCAGCGCCCATATTGCCACACCTCCAAAAGGTTGAATTTTCTGACTCTGTTTATTTATTATACCGCAAGCGCCGGCAAAGTTCAACGAAAACGAGGTATTTTGATTTGACAATCCCCCCCGGCGCTGGTAAAATAGGCGCAATCCAAGAGAGAAAGGGTGGAAGTAGATGTTGGAAGAGAACATTCGCACAGGCCTGACGTTCGACGACGTGCTGCTGGTGCCCCGGGAGAGCTGCACGCTGCCGCGCGACGTGGACACCTCGACCATGCTGACCCCGACCATCAAGCTCAACGTGCCGCTCCTGTCCGCAGCGATGGATACCGTCACCGACGCGCGGCTGGCCATCGCCATGGCGCGTGAGGGCGGCTTGGGCATCATCCATAAGAACATGACCATTGAGGAACAGGCCACGCAGGTAGATAAGGTGAAGCGCAGCGAGCATGGCGTAATCACCGACCCGTTCTTCCTTTCACCCGATCATCTGATCCGGGACGCCGAAGCTCTGATGGCGAAGTACCGTATCAGCGGCGTGCCCATCACACGCGGAAAAAAGCTGGTGGGAATCCTGACCAACCGCGACCTTCGCTTTGAAACGGACGACAGCCGCCGCATCGAGGAGGTCATGACCTCCAAAAACCTAATTACCGCCCCGGTGGGCACAACGCTGGAGGCGGCTAAGGCCATTCTCGCGGCCCACCGCATTGAAAAGCTCCCCATCGTTAACGATGATTTTGAGCTTTGCGGTCTGATTACGATTAAGGATATTGAAAAAACCACCAAATATCCCAACTCCGCCAAGGATCAGAAGGGCCGCCTGCTGTGCGGCGCGGCCGTGGGGATTACCAAGGACGCGCTTATGCGCGTGGAGGCTCTTGTGAACGCAAAGGTGGACGTGGTGTCGATCGATACCGCTCACGGCCACAGCAAGGGCGTATTCGAAAAGCTTGCCGAAATTCGCGCAGCCTTCCCCGACCTGCCCATTATTGCCGGCAATGTGGCGACGGCCGAAGCCACGCGCGCGCTGATCGCGGCGGGCGCGAACTGCATCAAGGTGGGCATCGGCCCGGGCAGCATCTGCACCACCCGCGTTATCTCCGGCATCGGCGTGCCTCAGATTACCGCGATCGCCGACTGCGCGAAGGCTGCTGACGAATACGGCGTGCCTGTGATCGCGGACGGCGGCATCAAGTATTCGGGCGATATCCCCAAAGCCATCGCGGCAGGCGCGAGCGCCGTGATGATCGGCAGCCTGCTGGCTGGCGTGGATGAGAGCCCCGGAGCCATGGAAATTTATCAGGGGCGCAGCTTTAAGGTTTACCGCGGCATGGGCAGCCTGGGAGCGATGGAGCAGGCGCACGGCTCCAGCGACCGCTATTTCCAGGAGGAGGGCAAAAAGCTGGTTCCCGAGGGCGTTGAAGGCCGCGTGCCCTACAAGGGCACCCTGAGCGATACGGTGTTCCAGCTGATCGGAGGCCTGCGCGCAGGTATGTTCTATTGCGGCACGCCCAGCATCGAGTCTCTCCGCAGGGACGGCCAGTTTATCCGCATCACGGGCGCGGGTCTGCAGGAAAGCCATCCGCACGATATTTCCATCACCAAGGAAAGCCCGAATTATTCCAGAATGGATTAACCGGAGGATAGCGCGCATGAACAGCCGGATTACCAGAGAAGAAGCGCTTGCTCTTTTGAAAAAATACAACCACGAGCCCTTTCACCTCCAGCATGCGCTGACGGTGGAGGGCGTGATGCGCTGGTATGCGGGCGAGCTGGGCTATGGCGGCGAGGCGGATGCCTGGGCCATCGTGGGGCTTTTGCACGATATCGATTTTGAGCTTTACCCTGGGCAGCATTGCCTTAAGGCGCCTGAGCTGCTGAGGGAGGGCGGCGTGGACGAGGATATGATCCGCGCGATCTGCTCGCACGGGTATGGCATCTGCTGCGACATTCGGCCTGAGCATCCAATGGAAAAGGTGCTCTTCGCCGCCGACGAGCTGACCGGGCTGATCGGCGCGGCCGCGCTGATGCGCCCTTCCAAAAGCGTGATGGACATGGAAGTCTCCAGCGTCAAAAAAAAGTTCAAGGATAAGAAGTTTGCCGCTGGATGCTCCAGGGACGTAATAGTGAGCGGGGCCGAGACGCTGGGCTGGGAACTGAACGAGCTTTTTGAAAAGACCCTTCTGGCCATGCAGTCGTGTGAAAGCGGCGTGCAACAGGCGATGGAGGCTTTTGGGGCGGAGTGAATCAAAAGGCGTTTTTGTAAAGTAAAAAACACAGGGGTCATGGGGATTTCTCCCTATGACCCCTGTTCATATCACTCATGCGCCCGCCGGCCTAGGCCCCAAAAATCCGAAGCACGTCCTTGAACGTGAAAAACAGCATAAACCCGAATAAAAACACATATCCGCACAAGTGCACCATGCTTTCAATCCGCTGGCTGACGGGCTTGCGGCGCACGGCTTCGATCACCATGAACACCAGACGGCTGCCGTCCAGGCCGGGGATGGGCAGAAGGTTCATCAGACCGAGGTTGATGGAGATGATTACCATCAGGTACAGGAAGATTTCCAGGCCGCCCTGCTTGGTTTGCTCGGCTACCAGCTGCACCACGCCGACGGGGCCGGCAGTCTGGTCCAAGCCTTCCCCTGTGGTAAACAGCTTGCCAATCGCGTTTAAAATCGCGCCTGACGCCTCCACGCAGGTATCCCACGCCGCAGGAATGATGCGGTCTGTAGGCATGGGGCTAAAGCCCTGCTGAATGGTAATGCCGATGCGGTAGCGCTGCTGCGCCGCGTCATATATGGGCAGCATCCGGAAGGCCAGTTCTTCCCCGCCGCGCCGGACGGTCACATCTACCGGCTCGCCGCCGCTTACATCCCCAATCGCGCCGCTGACATACATCACGGTTTGGTTGGTCATGTCCAGATCGCCCACGCGCACAAATACGTCGCCCGCCTGAAGCCCGGCCTCGGCAGCGGGCTGGCCCGCGTCCACGCTGGCGATGTAGGGCGTTGAGATGGCGACGCCGTAGGCCGCCATCAGTACCACGGCTACAATAAAGGCCAGCACCATGTTCATCAGCGGACCGGAGATGACGCTGATCATCCGCTTCCATACGGGCGCGTTGTTATAGTTACGGGGATCGTCCTTTTTCACGCCCTGCGGATCGTCGTCGGTATCCCCGTAGAACATACAGTAGCCGCCCAGGGGGATGGGCCGGATGGAAAACAGCGTTTCATGCTTTTTACTCTTCCACTGAAGCAGCTTCGGGCCAAAGCCGATAGAAAATTCCTTCACTGCGATGCCGCACAGCCTCGAGGCCATGAAGTGCCCAAGCTCGTGCACCATAATAAGCACGCCCAGCAGCACGATGGCCAGCAAAACATATAATAGGGACATTCTTATAACCATCCTCCCTCAATCAAAAACAGGCCCCAAAGCCTTTCGGACTTTCCTTGCTTTTTAAAAGCGCTTAAAATAGGATATGCGCTTACATGGCTTTCAATCGCTCAAATGCGATTTCACGCGCGCGGCGGTCCGCCTCAAGCACTTCTTCCAAAGTTGCGGCGGGTAAATGCCCGGCGCGCGCCAGCGCTTCTTCCACAATATCGAATATTCGACCGATCCGCATGGGATTCCCGCCGTCGGCTTGTAACAAATGCGCTACGGCCACCTCGTTGGCGGCGTTTAGCACGCAGCCCGCGGCACCGCCCGCCAGCAGACACTCGCGCGCCATGCGCAGCGAGGGAAAGCGCTCCGGATCGGGCTTTTCAAATGTGAGGCCGTTGAGCTTAAACAAATCCAACGGCTCGCCGCCCGTGGGCAGCCGCTCTGGATAACTCATCGCGTACAGGATGGGCAGGCGCATATCCGGCGTGCCCAGCTGCGCGACCAGCGCGCCGTCTCGGAACATAACGCCGCTATGAATTACGCTTTGAGGGTGCACAACCACCTCGATGGCGTCCTGCTCCATATGGAACAGCCACTTTGCCTCGATGATCTCCAGCGCCTTGTTAAAAAGCGTGGCCGAATCGATGGTGATCTTCTGTCCCATCACCCAGTTAGGATGCTTGAGCGCCTGTTCCTTTCCGGCGGCGCGTATTTTCTCACGCGTCCAGGTACGGAAAGGTCCGCCGGAACAGGTCAGAATGATCTTTTCCGCCGGGTTGCCACACGCGCCCTGAAGGCACTGGAAGATGGCGCTGTGCTCGCTGTCCACAGGCAGCAGGGCGTTTTCGCCCACGCGCGCGGCAGCGCCGGTCACCAGATGCCCGCCCGCGACGAGCGCTTCCTTATTGGCAAGCAGCACGCGCTTGCCGCACGCGAGCGCGGCAAGCACGCTCTCAAGCCCCGCCATGCCCACAACCGCAACCAGCACGTCGTCGCAACCGCTCTGTGCGGCCAGGGTCAGCGCCTCGCGGCCGAAAACCCACTCGCAAAAGCGCAGGTCCTCCGGAATGTCGGATAACGGCACGGGCGTAACCAAGCCCGCAAGCCGTGGCCGAAAAGCGCGGACCTGCTCAAAAAATTTATCCCGGCTTTGGTTGGCCGTAAGCGCCGTTACCTCAAAACGGTCGGAATGCAGCGCGGCGACCTCAAGGGCCTGCGTACCGATGCTGCCGGTGGAACCCAGCACGGCAATGCGGCGTTTCGTCATGGCGCAAATCCTCCTCCGGGCCGAAAGCGGAATTTGAAAAAAGCTTCGGTCCAGCCGGCCGCTTATAAAGAGGCCAGCAGAATAACGCGGTAGCAGTACACGATGATCGCCGTGAACACAATGCTGTCCAGGCGGTCCAGCATGCCGCCGTGACCGGGGAAAATGTGTCCGAAATCCTTAACCTTGCAGTGGCGCTTGACCATACTGGCGAACAGGTCGCCCATCTGCCCGGCGATGCCGCCGAAAAAACCCACCAGCATGTCGGCCCAGACGGGCGGGAAGCCCGAGAAGCCTGGAAAGCACCACGTAAATACGCGCCCCGCGACCACTGCGCACAGAATGCTGCCCAGAAGCCCGCCGGCGGAACCGGCGATCGTCTTGTTGGGGCTGATGTGAGGGCAGAGCTTCGGCCCGCCGACAGCGCTGCCGATGAAGTAGGCGAAGGTATCTCCGCCCACCGCGATGGCAAAGACCATCACCAGCAAAAGCGCTTGCAAGCTGCGCGGCTCTGTGTCCAGAATGCCGAACAGGCACATGCCGGGCAGCACAATCGTCAGCATGGGCAACATGCTGACCATAATATCAACCAGGTCCGGATCCTCGCGGCGCATCACCTGAAAAAGCACGGCGAAGCTCAGCAGCGTAAGAATTGGGATGATGACCAGCGAGGAATAGAACATCATCAGCGGAACAGCCAGGGCAAGGCCCACATAGCTGGTCCACCATACGGGCTGGTGTCCGCCCCGGCTAAGCGCGGTCAGCTCCTCATGAAGCGCCAGCGCCAGCGCCAGAAAGCCCACAACCGAAAACAGCCATCCGCCCACATAGAGCACGACGCACAGCAGCGCCACCAATACGGCGCCTGTGATGATGCGCTGGGTCATGGATGACCGCTTCTTGGCGGCGGATTCGTTCGGTTCGCTCATGACGGGTACCTCCTTTTGTGGATGCGGACAGGGCGGCGGGGCTATTCCTCCCGTTTGCCAAACCTGCGCTTGCGGCTTTGAAATTCAGCGATACATTCATGGTAATGCTTTAGGGTAAAGTCGGGCCACAGCACGGTGGGAAAGACAAACTCCGCGTATGCGCATTGATACAGCAGAAAATTGCTCTGCCGCATCTCGCCGCTGGTGCGGATCAGCAGATCCACGTCGGGCTGGTCCCCGGTGTAAAGCTTTTCAGAAAGCGCCTTTTCGTCGATGCTTTCGGCGTTGCGCTCCCCGGCCGCAACCTCCTGCGCCAAAAGCCGGGCGGCCCTTGCAAGCTCTGCCCGCGCGCCGTAATTGATCGCGATGTTAAGCCGAAGCCCGGTGTTATCGCGCGTGCGCGTCTCCGCCTGCTCAAGCGACGCGCGCTGCCGGGGAGGCAACGCGTCCTTCTGCCCGAGGATAGTGATGCGCACGTGCTTTTCATCAAGCTCGTCGATTTCGCTGGCGAAAAAATCAAGAATCAGCTGCATCAGCGCGTCCACCTCGCTTTGAGGGCGCGCCCAGTTCTCTGTGGAGAAGGCGTATAGCGACAGCACCTGAATGCCCATATCGCTGGAGTTGCGAATGATTTCGCGCAGCGTTTCGGTGCCGGCGCGATGCCCCATGGCGATCCTTACCTTGTGCTGGTTCGCCCAGCGGCCGTTGCCGTCCATAATGACGGCGACGTGTTTGGGCAGGCGTTCAATGTCAATCGGCGCGTAAAGCGGAAGGCTCATCCGTGTCACCCCTTTCAGCGGGTTTGGGTTCTCCCGTTAGAAAACGCGAAACGATGAGCCTTCGCCCATCGTCCTCCACAGCCACCACCCGGGTAGACGCATAGCCCGCCCTCTCGCCCGGCTCGGAGCGCCGCGCATCCTCGGGAGAGGGATTTTTGCGCGGCGGCGCGGCGGTAGGCACCACCTCCACGTCCGTAATGCCGCACGCGGCAAGGAGGGCGATGGCCGCCGCCGCCGGAAGCCCCAAAAGATGCTCAAACGTCTGCTGCATGAGGCTAATGTTATACCTCCATGATTTCCTTTTCCTTCTTGGCGCACAGGTCGTCGATACCCTTGATGGCCTCGTCGGTCTTCTCCTGCATCTTCTTTTCGGCCTTGGCGTGGTCGTCCTCGGTAATCTGGTTATCCTTTTCCAGCTTCTTGAACTGCTCCATGGCGTCGCGGCGGATGGAACGGATGGCGACCTTTGCATCCTCCGCGCCCTTGCGCACCAGCTTGGTCAGGTCGCGGCGGCGTTCTTCGTTGAGCTCCGGCACAATGAGGCGGATAATTTTGCCGTCGTTGCTTGGGTTAAGGCCGAGATCGCTCTTTTGAATGGCCTTTTCCACCAGCGGGATGGCCTTCTGATCCCAGACGTTAATTACAAGCATGCGCGGCTCGGGCGAGGTAATGTTGCCCATTTGCGTGAGCGGCGTCTGCACGCCGTAGTAGTCCACCACCACCCGCTCCAAAAGCTGTGGATTGGCGCGCCCGGCGCGGATAGAACGCAGATCGTCCTGATAGACGGCGGTTGTTTTCTTCATCTTCTCGGCTGCGGTGTCGATAACCTGGCGGTACATGGAATTTCCTCCCTTATCCATTGATGGGATTTCATTGAGGTTATTTTATCGCGTTTCGCAAGAAAAGGCAAGACGGCGGACGCGGTTTTGAGACGCGCGTATGCGGTTTTGGGTTTGACAGCCCCCGAAAACGCCCCGCGACCGTCCGTTTTACGCTAAAGCGTATGCCGCGCGGGAAGAGCTGGAGACAATCCGCAGATAATGCGCCGCGCGTCTTCCAGGGTGCGCGCTGTAAACGTCGCCCCGTTCCCCCGGGGCGGCTCAGCCCCGTCCGTAAACAGAATACTGTCCACGCCGGCGTTGTTCGCCGCGGCGATATCGGCGGTTACGCTGTCCCCCAGCAGCACGGCCTCCCGCCTGTTATCAAGTCCCGCCATTCGCAGCGCTTCCTCGACCATGGCGGGGTGAGGCTTGGCGTGCCCCACCTCCTCGCTGATGACAATGCCGCTCAGGTAGGGCGAAAGCTCGCAATCCGCAAAACGGCTGCGTTGTACTTTGGCAATGCCGTTTGTGACAAGAATGATGGGCATGCACGCGCTTACGCATTCGCAAAGCGCCTTTGCGCCGGGTAGCACAATCCTTTGCTTACCAAGCTGCTCCACAAAGACGTCGCACATCCGCTGCGAATCCCCCGGAAGCCCCGTTTCACGCAGAAAATCCCGGAACCGGTCCACGCGCAGGGCCGCCTGCGTGGTTTCCCCGCGCTCCAGCCGCGCCCAGTGCATGGCGTTGATGCGGTGATAAACCGCCGTATATTCATCGGTAACCGGAACGCCAAAGCGTTCAAAGGTGTTCGCGATGGCGTTGCGTTCCCCCTCGCGAAAGTTGAAAAGCGTGCCGTCCGCATCGGCCAGCAAAAGCCTGTAAGGCATGGTTAAACGCTCCTTATTTCTGATTGATTGCCGTCCAGCCGTCCCTACTTGCCCTGCCTCCGTTCAAGCGCGGCGGAAGAAGCGACGGAATAGCCAAAGAAGCCCAGCACATCGCCAAGCGCGCGGTACTTCCCGTGCACATAGGCGACAAGCCCCATCTTTTCCTCGTCAATCGCGCCGGAGTTGGTAAAAAACCGTTCCGCGACGCTTACCTGCAGGATGTCCGCCAGAAACAGGTCGTGGGTGCCAAGCTCCGAAACGCTGCGCACACGGCAGCTCAAAAAGGCGGGAGCTTCCGCAAGGCCGGGCGCGGCGCTCAGTTCCGGCGCGGAAACGGCATGAAGCTTAAGCTCCGCAAACTTATCCACATCACGACCACTTTTCACGCCGCAATAATCCATTGCCCGGCAAAGATCTTCGCCAACCAGGTTGACGGTAAATTCGCCTGTGGCGGAGATGATGGCATGGCTCAGCCGGCTCTTGCGTATGCTGACGGTGAGCATCGGCGGCTTGGAGCATACAATGCCCGTCCAAGCCACCGTGATCAGATTGGGGCGCATCCCGCGCGCCGGGTCGGCGCAGCCGAGCATTACGGTCGGAATGGGACACAGGTAGGTTGTCGGTCCTATGGCGCGAAACAGATTGGCAGATTGTTCCATGTCAGGCACACCCCCTTGTCAAGGTTGTGCGATCAGTGTACAATGAATGGGCAATTGTGTCAACGGAGGAAACGGCACTGGCGCGCGTGACGCGCAAATACCAGGGATGCAGTGAAAGGAGGCGCCATGGCCCGCTATCAGTACAAATACCGCAAGCCGCAGCGCAGACACTTTCGGGTAAAGTGGCTGCTGTGGACGCTTCTGTTTGTGGCCGCGCTGGCTTATCCCTTTATGGAGGCGACGCTGTTAACGGTTGACGAGCATACCGTAACCGTCAAGAATCTGCCGGCTAACCTGAAAAACCTTAAAATCGTCTTTGCCAGCGATATCCATCAGTGCGTATGGTTTTCGCAGTCGCGCGTCAACGAGCTGATCAAGACCATCAACGGCCTTGGCGCGGACATCGTCATTCTGGGCGGGGACTACGCGGACGACAGCGACGGCGCGATTGCGTTTTTCAAAAACGCGCCGCCGATTCAGGCCAGGCTGGGCGTATTTGGCGTCGTCGGCAACCATGACCGTACCGAGCCGGAGAGCAACCTCAGCCTGCTTGTGGCCGAGATGAAGAATTACGGTTGCCTGCCGTTGGTTAATAATGTTTCCCGCGTAAAGTTGGGGCAGACGTATGTATATATCGCAGGCGTGGACGATTTTTATAACGGTTTTCCGGACGTGGCAGGCGTCGCCAGCCAGGTGAAGGCCGATGATTTTGTTATTTTTGCCGGACATTCGCCGGATTTAATGCCCTCCGTGCTTGCCGCAAAGGGCGGCGACGGCGACAACCATTGGTTTGACCTCGCGCTTTTTGGCCACACACACGGCGGGCAGGTATCGTTTTTGGGGCATACGCCGTTTGCCAACCTTTCGCCCGAGGTGGGCTCGCGCTATCTGGGCGGATGGCTGGAAGAAAACCGCGCCGCGGTGTTGGTCAGCAACGGCGTGGGCACCAGCGGCGCGCCCGTTCGGCTGTTTGCGCCGCCGCAGGTGCATCTGATAACGCTCAAGGCGCGCTAAGCCTCTTTTCAAAAAAGGATACGGGGCCCCGGCGTGCGCAAACCAAATTTGCACCGTTTTTACAACATGCCCTCGCGCACGTCAATTCCATGTAAAATATGGGCTTTTTGGACAGAGCGCTCTGTTTTCCATGGCGAAAATGGCAATTGATGCGTCTTTTTGCCGCAAGTTTTGCTTGACAGCCTGTTATCAATCCCCTAAAATATCATTGGTATGGAAATCTCCATACCAATGACTTTACCACAGAAATCGGAGAAATGCGCAATGTCTTATGTAACGTTTGTTCCCCAGGCGCCCATGGGCGAAAGCACGGATCCCGGCATTTTCGTTCAGGGCACGCACGTGCCCATGCCTCTTGTGGAGCAGAGCGGCGTGTGGATTAAAACGGCGGGCAGCGCCATTTTGCTGCAGCAGAACTACCGGTTGTCCACCTGCGACACGCCTCTTTGGCTGGTGATCGACGACGGCGCCGTTACGTTTGCCCACCGCGAGCAGAGCCTGCCGCTCAAGCGCGGCGAATGCGTGGTGATTCCCCCGCATTCCGACGGCTGTATGATTCAGGGCGCCAAGGACGCCCGCCTTTTGTGGCTGACGCTCGAAGGCCCGCTTTCGGAGGAATTTCTCCGTCAGATGAATGCCTTTAACCGTGTGCCGGCCAAGCAGGGCATGCTGCCTTCGCAGGTGATTTTAATCCGCCAGATCGTACAGGTGCTGGTGCGCCATACCGGTACGGGCGACGCCAGCTACCAGCTTGGTCAGCTGCTTTGGGGGCTGATCGCCGCGCATTCAGGGCAGAGCGTCGCTACCAGCGCCACGCTCAGCCACGAGATCGCCCGCGTTGTGGACGCGCTTCGCGCCTGCCGCTACCGCGATGCGTTCAGCCTGGCGGATATGGCGGCCATCAGCCGCATGCCCGTGGAGACGTTCCGCAAGCGCTTCACCTCCGAGCTGGGCATACCGCCGCTGGGCTATCTGCAATTTCTCAAAATGGAGCGCGCCAAGACGCTTTTGCGTACGGGGCTCAGCGTGCGCCAGACCGGCGTGGAAATCGGCATGCCCGATCCCTACCATTTCAGCAAGCAGTTTAAGCACATTGTGGGCATGAGCCCGACGGCGTACTTAAAACACGTGGGCACGGACGAGCGGCCCGCGCGCGTTACAAGCCCTGAAGCGTAATTCCCCCCCTTGCGCGGCGGAAAAGCTGTGCTATACTACTGGGTGCGGAAAGATCCGCGCGTATCCATAACAAGGAGTGATTCTTTTGATTAAGAAGATCGGTATTCTGACCAGCGGCGGCGACAGCCCGGGAATGAACGCCGCAATTGTGAGCGTGGCCCGTTGCGCCTCCATGTACGGCATACAGCTCATGGGCATCAAGCGCGGGTATAACGGCCTGCTCGGGTTGAGCGACAACCCCGAGGATGATATCGCGGCGTTGGATCTGGAAACCGTTCTGGATATCGCCGACCAGCGCGGCACCTTCCTGCGCACCGCCCGCTGTGACGAGTTCAAAAAGCCTGAGGTACAGCGCCAGTGCGCCGATACCCTTCGCCGGCTCGGCATCGACGCGCTGGTGATTATCGGCGGCGACGGAAGCTTCAACGGCGCGATGCACCTGAGCGAGCTGGGTATTCCCTGCGTGGGTATTCCCGGTACGATCGATAACGATCTGGGCTATACCGAGGCGACCCTTGGCTACGATACCGCCGTCAACGTCTGTGTGGAAGCGGTTCGTTCCATCCGCGCCACCAGCCGCAGTCACGACCGTCCCGCCGTGGTTCAGGTAATGGGCCGCAACGCGGGCGACATCGCCATGCGCACAGCGATTGCCACGGGCGCTGAAATGGTCATTGTGCCTGAGATGGACTGGGATGTTGACGTTTATGCCGAGCGGTTGAACAAGCTGATCGCGCAGGGAAACACCCGCGCCACCCTGATCATGGGCGAGCATTGCTTCCACAAAATGAAGGAGTTTGACTGGCGTAAATTCCTCAATGATAACGGCAAGACCGTCTACCCCGGCGAGCCGCTGACAGCCGACCGTCTGGCTAGCATCCTTAAGCGCAAGTGCGGCGGCATCGAGGCGCGCGCCACGGTCATCGGCTATACGCAGCGCGGCGCGCTGGCCACGGCGTACGACAGCGCGTTTGCCTTTGAGGCTGGCCACCTTGCGGTGCAGCTGCTAAACCGGGGCGTGACCAACCAGGCCATCGGCGTTCGCCATGGAAGGGTTTTCAACATGCCCTTTGCCGACGCCCTCAGCATGAAAAAGCAGTTTAACCGCGAGCTGTATGACCTGATCAATACGCTGTAAAGTTCGGAAGATTCTGTAAGGCTTTCTGGTTTCCTTACTCAAAAAGCCCGGCGCACGCCGGGCTTTTTGAGTAAGGAAAGGGCGGCTCAAATCGTTGAGACGCCCCAGGTTCTTAGCAGCTGTAAGGCCTCCTGCGGTATCATCCCTGCGGTTACGCCAACTCGTCCGCCGTGGGAATGGAATCCGCCGCACCCTTGCGCGAAACCGCGATGGAGGAGGCGCGCGCCGCACGCTCAAGCACCGCCGGCAACGGTTCGCCGCGCGAGAAACCTGCGACAAAATAGCCGGTAAAGGTGTCGCCGGCTGCGGTCGTATCCACAGCCTTCACCTTAAAGGCGGGCTGGAACAGCGTTTCACCGGCGTGCATGCAATATGCGCCGTCCGAGCCGAGGGTCAATACCACGCTGGCCCCGGGGAAACGGCGGCCCATGCCGGCCAGAATTTTTTCCGGTTCCGTCTCCCCGGTCAGGGCTCCGCCCTCCACCTCGTTGAGCAGAAACCAATCCACGCTGTCCAGCGGATAATCAAAAATCGCGTCGTTGATGGGCGAGGGGTTAAACACCACGCTCAGGCCCTTTGCCTTTGCCTTTTTCATCATCAGGGGGGAGTTGTGAAGCTCGTTTTGCATCATTAGCACATCGCCGCTTCCGAAGCTCTCAAGCATCGCGTCCTGCTCCCCGCCGGAGATTCGCATGTTTTCACCCGCGAACACGATGATGCAGTTTTGACCGTTTTCATCCACCTGGATAACCGTATGGGAGGAGGGGCCCGGCGCGCGTTTGATCAGCTCCGTGCGCACGCCGTGACGGTGAAGCGCGTCAAGCAGCATGCCGCCGTCCTCACCCAGCACGCCGGCGTGGTAAACCTCGCCGCCCGCCTTGGCGGTGGCGATGGACTGGTTAAGCCCCTTGCCGCCGCAAAACACGTTGCGCTCCGCCGCGAGAATGGTTTCGCCGGGCGTTACAATATGCCGGACGGCATAAACGTTGTCGATATTCATAGAGCCGTAGTTGAGAATTTTCATGCTGTTCACCCTTCTTTGAAATCGCCTGTGATTTGGCCGTAAAAATGATAGCACGGCGGTTCGCCCAATGTCAATCCTTGAGTATATGCGTTTGGCCGCGCAAACGCGCGGCCAACAACAGGTCGGGGACAAGCCCTGGCCGAACCTCCGGCGGTTCGCTCCGCTTACTGCTCCTTCTTGCTTGCGTACGCGGCGATCAGGGCCAGGGCCAGCACCGCGCCCTTGACGGCGGGCAGTACATAGTAGGGAACGGCGCAGATGGTCAGGCCGTTTTCCAGCGTGGATACCAGCATGGCGCCCACCAAAGTGCCCAGGGCGTTTGGCTTCTCCGCGCCGCCAACCGACCGGCCCACGAAAACAGCCGCCAAAGCCTGCATCAGATAGTTGTCGCAGCACATGACCTGCGCGGAGCTGCCGCGCGAGGAAACCAGAATGCCGCCGATAGCGATGAACACGGCGGTGATCATGCCCGCCAGGTAACGGTAGGCCTTGACGTTGATGCCGCTTAGCTTAGCGGCCTGCTTGTTGCCGCCCATGGCGTAGATGAAGCGGCCATGCTTGGTGTACTCCAGGAAGATAAAGGCGATCAGCACGCACGCGAGCATGATGATGATCAGCCAGGGCTCGCGGCCGATGGCGCTGAAGGAGTCCTCCAGCTTGGTCCGCACGGGTTGCGCGCCGCTGGGCAGGCGCATGCCGGTGGAAACCGCGCCGCCGCCGATGTACCACTGCCCAAGGCCCTGATGCACGAACATCAGCGCGCACGTCGCCAGCATATCGGGAATCTTGCATACCAAAATCAGGAACATCGTCAGCTGGTACATCAAAAGCGTTACCCCGATGCATACCAGAATGCACGCCCACAGGGGCAGCCCGTACCACAGGTACATGCTCACAAACACATAGGCCGAGCAGCTTGCCAGCGTACAGGCAGACATGTCAAAGCCGTCGGGCGCCATGGTGATGGTGGCCGCGATGCCAAACACCGTGGTAATCGACATGGCGCGCAGGATGTTGATCATGTTGTTGACGGAAAGAAAGCGATCCCCCTTAATGAATCCAAACACCACAAAGCACAGAAGCAGCGTGAGAACGGCCGCCCAGTCCAGCAAAAAGCGAAATACGGTTTTGGTTTTCTTTGTAGCCATCGGATTTGGTTTGAGCGTAGCTTGCATAATGACATCCTCCTGTTATCGCCTGCCGCGTTCTCAGGCGTACTTGGTGGTGCTGCCTACGGCATAGTGCATGATCTCGTCCTCGTTGGTTTCGGCTGTCACGAGTTCGGCCATGATCCGACCGTCATACAGCACATAGATGCGGTCGGTGATGGATAGCAGCTCGGCGTTTTCACACGAGGCGTATATTACGCTGCTGCCGCGCTTGGTGATCTCGTTGATCAGCCGAAAAATATCCTGTTTTGCACCCACGTCGACGCCCTTGGTGGGCTCGTCGAAAATGTACACGTCGCAGTCCGCGGCCATCCATTTACCGACGGCCACCTTCTGCTGGTTGCCGCCGGACAGGTTTTTCACAGCCTGCTTGATCGACGGCGTGGAGATGCCCAGGCCGTCTACGTACTGCCTGGCGTTCGCGTCGGTCTTTGCGCGGTTGATGAACGCGCCGTTGCAAAACTTACCAAGCGCCGCGGCGGAAAGGTTGAAGCTCACCGTCTCGTTTACCAGCACGCCCTCCTTGCGGCGCTCCTCGGGCACCAGGGCGATGCGGTTTTTCACCGCGTGCGAGGGGTTGCTGATTTTCAGCTCGCTGCCGTTTAAAAAAACGGAGCCGCCGGTTTTTTCGTATGCGCCGAAAATGGTTTTGCACAGCTCGGACTTGCCTGCGCCCACCAGGCCGGCGATGCCCACGATTTCGCCCCGGCGCACATAAAAGGACACACCGTTAACCTTACCGTCCGCGCCCTCAAGGCTTTTGACCTCAAATGCATTTTCTCCGATGACCGCCTGCTCTTTGGGGAAGTTTTCTTCAAACGAGCGGCCCAGCATCTTTTCCACAATCTCGCGCGTGGAGGTGCTTTCGGTGATGGGACTGGTATCCACGATCTCGCCGTTTCGCATCACGGTGTATTTTTCACAAATCTGGATAATTTCGTTAATTCGGTGCGAGATAAAGATGATAGCGATATTTTCCGTTTCCTGAAGATGCTTGACCAGCCGGAAAAGCTCGGCCGTTTCCGTGTCGCTCAGCGGAGCGGTAGGCTCGTCAAGGATCAGGAAATTGCATTCGTTGGCTATGGCTCTGGCAATCAGGACCATTTGCTTTTGCGCGAGAGTCAGGTCCTGTACCAGCGTGCGCACGTTTACCTTGATGTTGAGGCGCTCGAGCACCTCCTTTGCCTGCGCGCGCAGCCTGGGCCAGTTAAGCATTGGATTGCCCCTGGAGTTCATGACCAGGTCGTTGAGCATCACGTTTTCGGCGACGGAAAGTGTGGGAACCAGCGCCATATCCACTTCCTGGTATACGATCTGGATGCCCAGCCTTTTGGCGGCCAGCGTTGTGCGTAGATCGACCGATTCGCCGTTTAAATAAACTTCGCCCGTATAATCCGGGTTTGCACCCGCAAGGACCTTCATCAGAGTGGATTTGCCCGCGCCATTGGCGCCCACGAGCGCACGAATCTCGCCGGTGCTGACTTCAAAATTTACGTCTGTTAACGCCTTTACACCGGGAAATTCGATGGAAACGTTCCTTGTTCCAAGCGTCATTCTGTCCATGGATTTCCCTCTTCTCTCATTCGAAGTCCGACATGCTTTGAAGTAAGAAGCGCCGGAGCAAATACTCCGACGCTTCTTTGTCAAGAAACATTGCTCGAATGGTTGATTGACGGTTTTTGCTTATTTGTGAATCAGGTCGGCGGGCATCCAGTCCGCAACGGACAGGTAGCTCAGGTTGCCGTAGGTATCGGGCGCGACTTCGCCCAGGTTCTCCACCGTAGAATCCTCCTTCAGGCTGGAAGCCAGAATGGCGGAACCGGGAATCTCAACCACATCCACGCCGTACTCGCCGGAGGCGGGGTCAAAAATCTTGTCATACTCGCCGGCCAGCTGGAGCATCAGCAGGCGCATGGCGATCTCGCCGTTCAGCGTCCAGTCGGTGGTGCCGGCCGCGCTCCACAGGTCGGGGCGGGTCTGCATATTGGTCACGTCAACCTGGTCGATGTCCACGGAAGCCATGGGCAGCGCAGCGCCGGCTTCGCCGTTAAAGTTGGCGTTCTCCTCAATGGCCTTGTACACGCCCTGGCCGTACAGATCATAGTAGGCGATGACGCCGTCCACGTCCTCACGGTTAATGCCCTGCAGATAAGCGGCGGCAACGGAGTTGGCGCTGTCAACGCTGTCCTGAAGGGGCTGAATTTCGCCAACGGTCTTGATCTTGCCGGCGGCCTCATATTCCTGCCAGCCAACCTCGCGGCGGTCAAACGGGCTGTTGTAGTTGGGGCCGCGCCATACCTTCACCAAGCGCACGCCCTCGCCGAACTTGGCGATCATGTCGTCGAGCAAAACGGTTACCAGGCTCTTGTCCTGCTGGAACAGCTGGGTTACGCCGGCGATCTTCTGGAACTCGCCGTCCGTGTAGAACTGGGTGTCGAAGCACACGATTTTGAGCTCGGGATACTTCTCGGTCAGGTCCTTGAGGAACACGTAGGAGCCGTCCTGGTTGCCGTGACTGATGAGCAATCCGTCATAGCCGGCGGCTGCGCAGGTGTTGATGGTGTCCATCCAGTTGTTGAAATCGCCGTTGCAGAAGTAGAAGTCAAACTCCACATCCAGCGCGGCGCACAGGTCGGCGCAGGAATCCTTCCACATCTGGAAGATGGTGGCGGAAGGCAACAGCATGACGTACGCAACCTTCTTGCCGGCGACGGGGTTGGCCGTTTCCGCGGTAGCGCTTGTGAACAACGCAAACGCCATCATGAGAGCCAGAACGAGAGCAAGAATCCTTTTCATGGTGGGAACCTCCTATTAAATTTTGGGGTTACAGCAAACGCTCTACCCTTGTTGTGCTTAGTATAGCACCTTTGAATTGAAAACGCAAGTGAAATTTTAGATATTTTTCATCTTTTTATTTTATGCTGATAAACGGGATAGAAGTCAATAAATATAAGGTTTTGTTGGCTAACGTGGAAACTAAACAACAACTGTTTAGTTGAAAGATGGGCGCGGAAATTTTTAAAACGCACTGTTGACAATAGTAAACAGTGCAACTATAATAGTAACGTAATGATAAGGGCCTGTTGAATAAACATAAGCTAAACAGGTGTACGGCGTTTGAGTGAAAAATGAAAAGAGCAGGTGAAGAAGCATGCAGAGCGTTCATCAATATCCCACGGATGATGAAGCCAAAAAGCTGATTGTGGAAATCGGCCGCAGAATGTATTCGAAGAACTTCGTCGCCGCCAACGACGGCAACATCAGCTGCAAGGTGGACGAGGACATTATCTGGACCACGCCGACCGGCGTCTCCAAGGGCTTCATGACCGAGGATATTCTGGTCAAGATGCGCACCGACGGCACGGTTCTCTCGCAGGGGCCCAGCGGTCCGTCCAGCGAGGTTAAGATGCATTTGCGCATATATCACGAGAACCCGGAGGCCATGGGCGTATGCCATGCTCATCCGCCCATCAGCACGTCGTTTGCCATTGCGGGCATTGGGCTGGATAAGGCCATTTACCCCGAGGCGTTGGTCAACCTGGGCACGGTGCCCTGCGTGCATTATGAAGCGCCCGGCTCTCAGGGCATCCCGGATTCCATCGCCCCATACTGCCGTGATTATAACGCGCTGCTGCTGGCCAACCACGGGGCGGTGGCGTGGGGAAAATCGCTTATGGAGGCGTGGTATCGTCTGGAATCCACCGAGCACTACGCCATGGTCATCATGTATACGGGCAATATTATCGGAAAAGCGAATGTGTTAAGCTGCGAGCAGGTCAGCGAGCTCATCGAGATCCGCAAAAAGCTGGGCATCACAAGCGGAGGGATTCCGCCCTGTACCGCGCACCCGACCAATACTGTGGACGTGGTTGCCGGGCACAGCCCGGTGGCCGAGACCCCGCCCATGCTCAAGACCTACGGTGAAGCCGGCTGCGGCTGCGCGGGCGGAAGCGCCGCCGCGGACGAGAGGGAGCTTCAAGCCATTACGCAGGCGGTTCTGGAGCGTCTCAAAAACATTCGATGATCCCGGCGAAGGCGGCAAGGAGGGCGGAGGAATGAGGGCAATCGTCATTGGCGGCGTGGCGGCCGGTATGTCCGCGGCTTCCAAGCTCAGGCGGCTTGATCCCGGCGCGGAAATCGCCGTTTACGAACGGGGCAGCTTCCTTTCCTACGGCGCGTGCGGCCTTCCATATTATGTCGGCGGCTTTAACGACGACCCCGGCAAGCTGATCGCCCGCACGCAGGCGCAGTATGATGAAATGGGAGTTCAGACCTTCCTGCGCCACGAGGTGCTGCGCGTGGACGCGCGGGCCGGGCGCGTGCTTGTCCGCGACCACGATACGGGAAGGGAATTTGAGGACCGTTATGATGCGTTGATGATCGCCGTGGGCTGCAAGAGCGTCGCGCCTCCCATTCCCGGAGCGGATTTGCCCTCCGTATTCTGCCTCAAAACCATGGAGGACGGCCTTCTGCTGCGCGAGATCGTCCGCCTGCCGGACGTGCGGCATGTGGCGGTCATCGGCGGCGGTTACATCGGCGTTGAAATGGCGGAGGCGCTTATCAGGCTGGGCAAAGCCGTAACGCTGATCGAAGGCGGCGAGCGCATTTTAAACACGTTCGAGCCGGAATTTTCGGAGCTGGCCGCGCAGGAGCTGGAGCGCAACGGCGTCCGTGTGCTGGTGGGCCACCGTGTCGGCGCCATCCGGGAGGTGGGCGACCGGCGGATGGTTGAAGCGGGCGGCGCGGTGGTCGAAGCCGATTTGGTCCTGATGGCGGCCGGCGTCGTGCCCGCGACGGAATTTTTAAAGGATACGGGCATCCGCATGGCGCGCAACGGGGCTCTGCTGGTGGACCGCGAGATGCGCACCTCGCTTGACGGCGTATACGCCGCCGGGGATTGCGCCGCGGTGTACCACCGCCTGATGGAGGAGGATTATTTCATCCCGCTGGGAACGGTCGCCAACAAATGCGGCCGCATCGCGGGCGGTAACATGCATGGCTTGCACGAAAAGTTTATCGGCGCGCTGGGAACGGCGGCCATTAAGGTGTGCGGGCTGGAAATGGGCCGGACTGGAATGAGCGAGCAGGACGCGAAGCGGCTGAAGCTGAATTACCGCACCAAGCTTGTGACCGCCGCCGACCATCCCGCCTATTACCCGGACCCCGCAATGCTCACCATCAAGCTGGTTTACGAGGCGCGCACCCGCAGGCTGCTGGGCGCGTGCGTGGCGGGCGCGCGCGGCGCTGTGCTCCGTGCGGATATCTTCGCGGTCGCTATTCACAGCGGCATGACGGCCGACGAGCTGGGTATGGTGGACCTGGCCTACGCGCCGCCCTTTGCGGGCGTGTGGGACGCGGTGCACATCGCGGCAAACGCGGCAAAGTGAGGGCGTATGAATAAGCTTACGGAGCTTTCACAGGCGATTGGTACCATCGGGGATGGCACCCGGATCGGTCTGGGCGGCAACACCCTCAACCGCGCGCCCATGGCGGCGGTCTTTGAGCTGGTTCGGCAGGGTCGGAGGCGCCTTGGCGTCGTCAAAACAGCGGGCGCAATGGATGTGGACGTCCTGTGCCTGGCCGGCTGCGCGGATACCGTGGACGCGGGGTTTATCAGCTACGAAAGCCAGTACGGCTTGGCGCAGCGCTACCGCAAAAGCGTGCAAAACGGGCTGGTTCACGCCAACGAGCACGCGTGCTACACGGTCATCTCCGCGCTGCGCGCGGCGAGCTACGGCATTCCGTTTATGCCCGTGCGGGGGCTGCAAACAAGCGACTTGCGCAAGGTTAACGATTATTTTGCGGATGTGACCGATCCCTTCAGCGGCGAAACGCTGGCGGCGGTGCGCGCCATCCGGCCGGACGTGGCCATTGTGCACGCGCAGCTTGCGGACGGGCGGGGCAACGCGCTTTTTGAAGGACCCAGGTATGAGGACGTGCTTCTCTCCCGCGCGGCAAAGCGCGTAATTGTCACGGCGGAGCGGATCGTCGGCGAGGGCTGGTTTGAGGGAAACGGGCAGAAGGCGGACATCCCTCACTTTCTGGTTTCCCATGTCGTGCATGCTCCGCGCGGCGCGTCGCCCTGCGCCTGCTATGGATATTACGAGCCGGACGGCGACTTCATCCGGGCGTTTTTAGAGCTTGAAAGCGCGGAAGCGCTTCATGAGTTTTTGGCAAAGCGGAGGAGGAGGGGATATGATCAGGGCATGTGATATGATGACCATTGCCATGGCCCGCCTGATTCACGACGGGGACACGGTGTTTCACGGCGTATCCTCCCATATGCCGATGATCGCAGTCCTGGCGGCCAAACGGTTGCACGCGCCAAACGCGGTGCACCTGAACATTCCCGGCGGCGTCGATCCCGAAAAACCCACCCTCCGGGAATTTACCAGCGCGGGCGGTGAGCTTTGGCAGGACGCCTGCGCGGGCTTTCCGCTGATGGAGGTATTTGACCTGAGCATGCGCGGCGGGTTGGACGTGGCCTTTTTGAGCGGCGTGCAGTTCGACGCGCGGGGCAACGTAAATGCCTCCGTCATCGGGGATTACCGCAAACCAAAGGTGCGCCTGCCGGGAGGGGCGGGCAGCGCGGTGCTGATACCCACGGCCAAACGCGCCGTCATCTGGCGCACAAAGCACGACCGGCGAACCTTTTCAGCCAAGGTGGATTTTGTGACCGCGCGGGGAAACGTATCGGAGATTGTCACTCCGCTCTGTGTCTTTACCATGTACCGGGGCGAGCTGATCCTCAAAAGCGTGCACCCCAATTCCTCCATTGAGGAGGTGGCGGACCAGACGGGGTTCCCCATCCGCTATTTCACCGTGGAGCAGACTCCGCCGCCGGATGAACGGGAAATGCGGGCGCTTCGCGAAATCGATCCCATGGATCTGCGCAGCATCGAATTCCGCTAAAAAAACCTCCCCCCACAGGGTTATTGATAACTGGAGAAAGGAAGTCTTGTTCATGTCTCGCTATGATACTTATTTTTTGATGAAGGAAAACGACGTCGTCGACTATGTCCGGTATAAATACCCCGGGCATTTCGCTCACGACGCCGAGTTGACCGTAAAGGAGATCGGTGACGGAAACCTCAATTACGTGTTCCGCGTGATGGAGCCCAAAACGGGCAAGTCCGTGATTGTTAAGCAGGCCGGCGAGGCGCTGCGTATCTCGGCGGAAATGAAGGTTTCCACCGACCGCAACCGCATCGAGAGCGAAATTCTGCAAATTCAGGATAAGTACGCGCCCGGCCTGGTGCCCAAAATTTACGGCTATGATACCGTCATGTGCGCCTGTGCCATGGAGGACCTATCCGACCATTCCCTGATGCGCTACGCGCTGATGAAGCACGAGATCTTTCCCCGCTTCGCCGAGGATATCTCCACCTACATGGTCAACACCCTGCTCAAAACCACCGACGTGGCCATGGAGCATAAGGAAAAGAAGGCTATGGTCAAAAGCTTTATCAACCCCGAGCTGTGTGAAATCACGGAGGATCTGGTGCTGACGGAGCCGTACAACGACTGCAATGGCCGCAACCTTGTGTTCCCGCCCAACGCCGATTTTGTCAAGCGCGAGCTGTACGGCGACCATGCGCTGCACCTGGCGGTCGCAAAGCTCAAGTTTGAGTTTATGAATAACGCGCAGGCGCTGGTTCACGGCGATTTGCATACGGGCTCCATCTTTATCAAAACGGATTCCACCCGCGTGTTTGATCCGGAATTTGCATTTTATGGCCCCATGGGCTATGATATAGGCAATGTGGTCGCCAACCTAATTTTTGCGTGGGATAATGGCCGCGCCGCCGGCGCGGAGGAATTCTGCGACTGGGTGCTCCGTGCCGTCCGGGATACCCTTGATCTGTTCCGTGAAAAGTTCCTCAGGTGCTTTGACGAGTGTGTGACCGATCTCATGGCCAGAACACCGGGCTTTAAGGAATATTACCTGGACAGCATTATGTCCGACACCGCCGCCTACGCCGGTACCGAGCTCATCCGCCGCACCGTCGGCATGGCGCAGGTCAAGGACGTCACCACCATCGCCGACGAGGAAAAGCGCATCCATGCCGAGCGCGTCAACATTCTCTGCGGTAAGGAATATATCATGCGTCGCGACAGCTTCAAAAATGGCGGGGATTTCGTCGGAGCCATCCTGCGGGCGGACGAAGCCGCGAAGTAAGGGAGGGAGAATATCATGCCGGAAAAAAGCATCATGAGCTATGAAACCGTCGCGCTGGACGAGGAAAAAAACGCGCTTGTCATTCTGGATCAGACCAAGCTGCCCTATGAGGTGGAAATCCTCGGCCTGACGGAGCAAAAAGATATCTGGAACGCGATTTATCTCCTTCAGGTGCGCGGCGCGCCCGCCATTGGTGTGGCGGCGGGCTTTGGCGTTTATCTTGCGGCCAGGCGCATTCAGGCTGAGGGCTATGAGGATTTCTATCGGCAGTTTAAGGAGGCCAAGGATTATCTCAATTCTTCCCGCCCCACCGCCGTCAACCTCTCCTGGGCGTTAAACCGCATGGAAAAGGTTGTGACCGATAACGCCGGTAAAACCGTGGCGGAGCTGAAGGAGCTTTTGCACAGGGAATGCGTCGCCATTAAGGATGAGGATGTGTGGATGTGCCGCCGGATCGGCGAGTACGGCCTGAGCCTCATTAAGGATGGGGACGGCGTCCTCACCCACTGCAACGCGGGCCAGCTCGCCACCTCTAAGTACGGCACCGCCCTTGCGCCCATCCATCTGGGACGCGAGCGGGGCATGAATTTCAGGGTCTTTACCGACGAAACGCGCCCGCTTCTGCAAGGCGCGCGCCTCTCCGCCTTTGAGCTGCAAGCCGACGGCGTGGATACCACCGTCATCTGTGACAACATGGCCTCCCAGGTTATGAAAAACGGCTGGGTGAACGCCGTGTTCGTCGGCTGTGACCGCGTGGCCGCCAACGGCGACGCCTGCAACAAGATCGGCACCTCGGGCGTGGCGATTTTGGCCAAGTACTACGGTATTCCCTTCTATGTGCTTGGGCCTACCTCCACCATCGATATGAACATCGCCCGCGGAGAGGACATCACCATCGAGCAGCGCCCCGCCGAGGAAGTGACCGAGATGTGGTATAAAAAACGCATGGCCCCTGAAGGCGTCAAGGTCTATAACCCGGCCTTCGATTTTGCCGATCACGAGCTGATTGCGGGCATCGTGACCGAATACGGCATCGCCCGCCCCCCCTTCAACGAAAGCCTAAAGGAGATTTTTAGGAAAAAGGCCGAAGCCCAGGCCGAGAAAAAGTAACGGGAACGGGGGGGGGGAGAACGTTGGGGGCCTTCAGCCCCCAACCCCTCGACCAAAGGGCGCTGCCCTTGAGCGGAGCTTGGGGCGGAGCCCCAACGTTCTCCCCACGCCCCATTGAGGATAGCTTATGAACGAGAAGGAATTGCGCGGGGTTGTGCAACGGGTGATCCTGACGGAGCTGGCAAAGGCCGGGGAGCCGTATGTGCCGGTGATGTCGTCCAACCGCCATGTGCATTTGTGTCAGGCGGATGTGGAGCGGCTGTTCGGCGCGGGGTATACGCTGACAAAGCTGCGCGATCTCGTGCAGCCGGGCCAGTTTGCGTGCAACGAGCGCGTAACCCTGGAAACGGAAAGGGGAAAGCTGACGCTACGCGTGGTGGGCCCGGCCCGCGGGGAAACGCAGGTGGAGCTTTCCATGACCGACGCGGTTAAGATGGGCCTGAAAGCGCCCATCCGCATGTCGGGCGAGCTGGAAAACAGCCCCGGGTGCACGCTGGTAAACGGCGAGAGGCGCGTTGCGATCGAGCGCGGCGTGATCGTGGCGGCGCGGCATCTGCACCTGACGGCAGAGGAGGCGAAGGCCTTCGGCGTACGGGACGGCGAGGCTGTTTGCCTCGCGGTGGATGGGCCGCGCGCGGCAACGCTGGAAAACGTGATTGTTCGCAGCGGCGAGGGGCATCTGATGGAGGCGCATATCGACAAGGACGAGGCTAACGCCTGCGCGCTCGCGGACGGGCAACTCTGCCGGGTGATCCGCAAGGCGGCGGACGGGCAGGCGGCGGGACAGTGTACGCGCCTCGCGGCCGTGATGGGCGCCGTACTGGGGCAGATGGGCGCGGACGCGCGGGAACCTCAGGCGCCCACCGCACAGGAAAAGCCGGCCGCGCCGCCGAAATCCACCATGCTGGACCTTTCGTATGAAAGCCGCCGCCTGATCACGGAGGATGATGTGCGCGCGGCCTCCGCGCAAAAGGTGAAAATTATCCGCCACGCCGGGGATGCGATCATCACCCCGCTGGCACGCGACACGGCTTTGGCCGGAGGGATCGAGCTGGTCGCGGCCGTCTGAAACAAAATGCGAAAGAGCAGAAAAGAATGAGGGAACGCACATGGCATTGACTGAACAGCAAATCAGGCAGATCACGGATGAGATCGTTCGCAGCCTGTCCGGTTCCATCAAGGCGGAGGCTCCCGCCGCAGCCCCCGCGCCCAAAGCGGCGAACGGCTGTACGGGCCGCTGGCTTTGCGATACGGCCGCGGAGGCCGTGGCAAACGCCAAGGCCGCGCAGGCAAGGCTTGCGGATATGACGCTGGAAAAGCGCGGCGAGCTGATCGCGGCGATGCGCGAGTACGCGATTGATAACGCGGAATACCTCGCCAAGCTGGCGCATGAGGAAACCGGCTACGGCCACGTGGCGGACAAGGTGCAAAAGAACCTTCTGGTAGCGCGCCGCACCCCTGGTATTGAAGATTTGCAAACCCGCTGTGAAACGGGCGATAAGGGCATGATGCTCATCGAGCAGGCGCCCTTTGGGGTAATCGGCTCCATCACGCCCTCCACCAACCCGACCTCCACGGTCATCAACAATTCCATCAGCATGATTGCGGCGGGCAACGCCGTGGTCTTTAACCCGCACCCGGCGGCCAAGCACGCCTCGCAGGAGGCCATGCGGCTGATGGTGGAAGCCATTGTTTCAGTAGGCGGCCCGGATACGCTGATTACCACCGTCAAGGAACCCACGTTGGAAAGCGGGCAGGCCATCATGACCCACCCGGACATTCCGCTGCTGAGCATCACGGGCGGCGAAGCCGTGGTGAAGGTCGCCATGAAAACCGGCAAAAAGGTCATTGCCGCCGGCCCGGGCAATCCGCCCGTCATCGTGGACGATACCGCCGACATCCCCGAGGCGGCCCGGCGCGTTGTGGATGGCGCGAGCTTTGATAACAACGTGCTTTGCATCGCCGAAAAGGAGGTTTTTGCCTTTACCGGCATTTTCGACCGCCTGATGAGCGAGATGGAAAAATGCGGCGCGTTCCGCGTCAGCGGCCCGGATATCGATAAGGTGCTCCGTACCACCCTGATCAACAAGGACGGTACATACGTCATCAACCGAAAGTATGTAGGCCGCGACGCGGCGGTGATCCTGCGCGACAGCGGCGTAAGCTTTACCGGCAATCCGCGGCTGGTAATCGCGGAGGTGGACCGCAACCATCCCTTCGTCATGACGGAAATGCTGATGCCCGTGCTTGCCATGGTGCGCGTCAACGATATCGACGAAGCGGTGGAGGAGGCGTTGCGCGCGGAACAGGGCTGCAAGCATTCCGCCATGATTCACTCCGCCAATGTGCACAACATGAGCAAGGCGGCGCGCAGGCTTAACACCACCATCTTTGTTAAAAATTCCTCCAGCTTCTCCGGTCTGGGCTTTGACGGAGAGGGCTATACCACCATGACCATCGCCACGCCCACGGGCGAGGGCGTAACCAGCGCGAGGTCGTTTACCCGGCTGCGCCGCTGCGTGCTCTATGGAGATTTCCGCATCTGCTGAGGTGAAGCCTATGAACATCGTTGAACAGGTCCGTGCGGCCGGAGTGGTCGGCGCGGGCGGCGCGGGCTTTCCCACGCATGTAAAGCTTGGCGGCAAGGCCGGGGTGGTGATCGCCAACGGCGCGGAGTGCGAGCCGTTGCTTCGCGTGGATCAGCTCCTGATGCAGCGCCGGGCGGCGCGCGTGGTGCGCGGCATGGAGCTGTGCATGGAAGCGACCGGGGCCGCGCGTGGCGTTATCGCTACAAAGGCGCATTACGGGGCGGCTGTGGAGGCACTGCGCAATGCGCTTGGCGAAAGGACGGACATCACCTTGCATCTGATGGAAAGCTATTATCCCTCCGGGGATGAGAAATCCATCATCTTCGAGGTGGCGGACCGCGTGGTGCCCAGCGGCAGGCTGCCGCTGGACGTGGGTTGCGTGGTGTGCAATGTGGCGACGCTTGCGGGCATCGCGGACGCGGCGGAGGGGAAGCCCGTCACCGATAAGGACGTGACGGTTGGCGGCGACGTGCCCTTCCCCCTCACCGTAACCGTGCCCATCGGCACGCCTATGCGTTTGCTGCTGGCGCTTTCCGGCTTTAAGGGAACGCCCGCAGGCCATGCGCTGATCGTCGGCGGACCGTGCATGGGCAGGGTTGAGGAAGATTGGGACGCGCCTGTGACCAAGACCACAGGCGGGCTGTTGCTGTTTAAAAGGACGCATCCGCTGATTCAGAGGCGCTCGCTCACGCCTGAGCGTCAACTGAAGCTGGCGCGCGCGGTATGCTGCCAGTGCAACCAGTGCACGCAGATGTGCCCCAGAAACGCGCTCGGGCTCCATGTGCAGCCGCACAAGGCCATGCGGGCGCTCGCCATGGGAAACGGAGCGCTGCTTGGCGGAGCCAACGGCGTGCTCGCGTGCTCAAGCTGCGGACTTTGTACCAATTACGCGTGCAATATGGGGCTTACGCCGTCCGAGGTCATGGCCATGCTCAAGGCGGAGCTTAACAAGGCGGGCGTCCGGCCGCAGCCGGAGGAGGAGATTGTGCCCGACCCGTTTGTGGAGTTTAAGCGCGTGCCGGTCAAACGGCTGATCGCCCGCATGGGCCTTTCGGCATATGATACGCCCGCGCCCTACAGAGATGGGGAAATTGCGCCGCAGCGCGTTGTGCTGCCGCTTTCGCAGCATGTGGGCAGGCCCGCCGTCCCGGTTGTAAAGCAAGGGGATCAGGTGCGCCGGGGCGATTTGATCGCCGCCATTCCAGAAGGTGCGCTTGGCGCGGCGCTGCATGCCTCCATCGACGGTGTGGTTGCGGCGGTTGACGGTCAAAGGATCGAGATCACGGGAGGAGGAGCCGCATGATTGCCATCGGCGTGGTCGAGTCCCTCAGCATCCCGCTGGGCGTGCTCGCGGGGGATCAGATGCTCAAAACCGCCCAGGTGGAGCTGGTAACGGCGCAAACCGTGTGCGCGGGAAAGTATATCGTGGTGGTCGCGGGCGAGGTCGCGGCTGTCAAAGCCGCTGTGTCGGCGGGTGTTGAGGCTGCGGCACAGACGCTTGTGGACAGCCTCGTCATCCCCAATGTGGACGAGCGCGTTATCGCCGCGATGGCGGGCGCGTGCGCGGTGGAACAGGCGCAGGCCGTGGGCGTGGTGGAAACCTTTTCACTGGCCAGCGCGGTAAGCGTCGCGGATATCGCGGTCAAGGCAGCGGACGTGGAGCTGATTGAGGTTCGCCTGGGGCGCGGCATGGGCGGCAAGTCCTTTGTGATTGTGACCGGCGAGGTGGCGGCGGTGGAGGCGGCCGTACAGGCGGCCCAGAAGGGCGAGGAGCCGAAGGGGCTGATCTCCTCCAGCGTGGTGATTCCCTCGCCGCATATGGATATGGTTCGCGCGCTGCTATAAGCGGCGATGATAGAGAACATGGGAAAAGCTTGATTGTAAAGGAGTTTTGTACGATGCAGGAAGCGTTGGGCATGATTGAAACCCGGGGGCTTGTAGGCGCGATTGAGGCGGCGGACGCCATGGTGAAGGCTGCGAACGTTCATTTGATCGGCAAGGAGCATGTGGGCGGCGGGCTGGTAACCGTGATGGTGCGCGGCGACGTCGGCGCGGTAAAGGCATCGGTGGAGGCGGGCGGCGCGGCTGCCAAGCGCGTGGGCGAGCTTATCAGCGTACACGTCATCCCGCGCCCGCACAGCGACGTGGAGGCGGTTCTGCCCCAGGCCGAGGCGGTCAAGGCGTAAGCAGCCCCGCCCTTCGCCTATAAAGCAAGGGGACAGGGCGCAAAGCCGGATACAATTTGTTTAAACAGGGGCCTAGTTGACGGCCCGCTTAGGAAAGGAAGGATACAGCATGGAAAAGCAAGCGTTGGGTATGGTGGAAACCAAGGGTCTGGTAGGCTCCATTGAGGCGGCGGATGCCATGGTGAAGGCCGCGAACGTTCATTTGATCGGTAAGGTACATGTGGGCGGCGGGCTGGTAACCGTGATGGTGCGCGGCGACGTCGGCGCGGTAAAGGCATCGGTGGAGGCGGGCGGCGCGGCTGCCAAGCGCGTGGGCGAGCTTATCAGCGTGCATGTGATTCCCCGGCCCCACGACGATGTAGAGGCGATCCTGCCAAAGCTGTAAGCCGGGGTTCGCCGCGCTTTAACGCGTTATTTGGAGCATATAAACTGCCTCTTCACGTATAGCGTTGCTATTTGAACGGCATGACAGGAGGAAAAAGAGATGCTCAAGGGTATTTCCCCGATTCTGTCGCCCGAGCTGCTTAAGACCATTGCCGAAATGGGCCATGGCGACGAGCTGGTGATCGGGGACTGTAATTTTCCCGCGCAGTCCATGGGCAAGCGTTGCATGCGTGCCGACGGTCACAGGGGCGCGGAGCTGTTGGATGCGATCCTGCAGCTCTTTCCGCTGGATCAGTTCGTGGATGCGCCGGTGACGGTCATGGCGCCCGCCGCGGGCGCGCTGGACGGAGACCCACCCATCTGGAAGGATTTTTCGGAGATTGTGGAAAGGCATCAGCCCGGCACAAAGAGGGAGGCCATCGACCGCTTCGCGTTTTATGACCGCGCCAAAAACGCCTATGCAGCCGTCGCCACGGGCGAACGCGCGCTGTATGCCTGCGTCATCATTAAAAAGGGCTGTCTGCTGTAAACTTGCTTTACCTGGAAGGAGACGAGAGCCATGAAAAAAATCATCAACGCGCCTGAAAACTTCATCCCTGAAATGCTGGAAGGCATCTACGCCGCGCATCCGGAGGAGCTGGAATGCGTTGACGGCGATCTGCACTGCCTCGTTTCCAAACGAAAGCATCCCGATAAGGTGGGCATCGCCACGGGAGGCGGTTCGGGCCACCTGCCACTGTTCCTTGGCTATGTGGGCGAGGGAATGCTTGACGGGTGCGCCATTGGCGACGTGTTCCAATCCCCCGGCGCCGAGCAGATGCTGTCCGTAACCAGGGCGATCAATCAGGGCGCGGGCGTGCTGTACATTTACGGCAACTATAACGGCGATATTTTTAACTTCGATATGGCCGCCGAAATGGCGGATATGGAGGAGGATATCCGCGTCGAGTCCGTTGTGGCAGGCGAGGATGTGGCGTCCGCCGCGCCATCCGGCGGGAATGAAAGCAACAAGCGACGCGGCGTTGCGGGCATCTTCTTCGTGTACAAGTGCGCCGGCGCGGCGGCAGCCGACGGGCTGAGCCTTGACGAGGTCAAGCGCGTCGCGGAAAAGGCGTGCGCGAATGTGCGCACCATGGGCGTGGCGCTTACCTCCTGCACCGTACCGCGCGTGGGGCATCCGAGCTTTGAGATCGCTGAGGATGAGATGGAAATCGGCATGGGCATCCATGGCGAGCCGGGTATTCGCCGGGGCAGGCTGATGGGAGCCGACGCGATTGTGGACGAAATGATGGCTCCCATTCTCAACGACCTTCCCTACCGCTGCGGGGATGAGGTGGCCGTGCTGATCAACGGCCTTGGCGCGACGCCCCTGGAGGAACAGTATGTGATGTTCCGCCGCGTCAAGCAGCTTTTGGACGAGCGGGATATCCGGGTGTTCCACACCTATGTGGGCGAATACGCCACCTCCATGGAAATGGCGGGCGCGTCCATCTCGCTGCTGCGCGTGGACGCGGAGCTGAAAAAATATCTTTCGGCGGCGGCAAACACTCCGTTTTTCAAGCAGTTTTCGCTGTAAGGCAAGGGCTTTGCCATAACCCTGATTGCCTGCGCGTTGCGCGGGCAAATCCGGGCGGTCAAAGGGTTTATTCCCTTTGGCGCGTGGTTGGGGGCGCATAGCCCCCGGTATCCTTCCCAAGGCAAGGAGGCTATCCGGATGAATGCGGATGATTTTCGCGCGCTGACGGAGTGCTGGGCGCGCGTTATGGAGGAAAACCGAGACCGGCTGATCGAGCTGGACAGCGTTGTAGGCGACAGCGACCTGGGGCTTACCATGAGCGATGGCTTTCGCGCCGCGGCTAACGCCGTTAAAGGCGGTGCGGAAACGGATGTCGGCAAGGTTGCCTATCAGGCGGGGCGCGCAATGGCGTCCGCCGTGCCCTCCACCATGGGCACTTTGATGGCGAGCGGCCTGATGAATGCAGGAAAAGCGCTCAAGGGTGTCGAACAACTAAACGCCGCGCAGGAAGCGGAGCTGTTTCAGGCGTGGTTTGAGGGCGTCAAAAGCCGCGGCAAGGCGGAATTGGGCGATAAAACCTTTTTGGACGGGCTGTACCCGGCGGTTCGGTCGCTGTGCGAAAGCGCAGAGCGGCGTCTTGACGCGCGCGAGGCCGCGGGGCTGGCGGCGGAGGCGGCTTGGCAGGCGTTTCTAAACACGAAGGGTATGCTTGCCAAACATGGCCGCATGGCAATCCGCGGCGAAATGTCGCGCGAGCTGTTGGATCCCGGCGCGGCCGTCGCAGCCCTGTTGGTAAAGGGATATGCGGACCTAAAAAACGGACAGTGAGTGATAGGTATGACGATCAGGGAAATTGCTTCCATTGCGGGGGTTTCACCGGCGGCGGTTTCGCTGGTCATCAACAATAAAAAAGGCGTAAGCGACGAAACGCGCCGCCGCGTGCAGAGCGTCATCGACGAATACGGTTACGCCGCCTCCTGGCAAAAGCGGAAGGTCAAGCGCTTTCGGTTGATGGTGCTCAAGTTTCGTGCCCATGGTATCGCCATGGAGGAAAACCAGGGATTCATCGCCTCCATTATCGACCAGATCGAGAGCGAGTGCCGGCGGTTCGCGTTCGACCTTGTGATGTGCAACTGCGAGGCAAAGACGGCGGAAACAACCATCCGAGAGCTGATGGCGGACCCGCCGGACGGCGTGATTATGATGGGCACGGAGCTAACCGAGGCGGATTATCCGCTGCTGGATCTGTTCACCGTGCCCGTGGTGGTGCTGGATAACAATATTCAGCGCGGCAACGTGGACAGCGTGGTAATGGCCAACGGCCAGATCATGGCCAACGCCGTGCGCTACCTGTACGACCTTGGCTATCGTGAGATCGGCTATTTTAAGTTTAACCTACCCGTTCACAACTGCGAGGAGCGTTACCAGGGCTATCTGCAGGAGCTGGAGCGCCTGGGTCTGACCCCGCCCGCACCCGTGCGCCTGATGCCTACGCTTAACGGTGCGTATGAGGATATGAAGCGGCTCCTGAAAAGCGGGGAATACGTGCCCGGCGGCGCGGTTGTCGCGGATAACGACACCGTCGCCATTGGCGCCGTGAAGGCGATTCGGGAGGCGGGCTACAGCATCCCGGACGACCTGTCCATCATCGGTATCGACGACATCCCCTTCAGCGCGGTCACCATGCCGGCGCTCACCACCATGCGCATTTCGCGTTCGGCGCTGGGCACGCTGGCCGTGGATATGCTGCGCAAGCGCATCAAACACCCGGACTGGCCCGGCATGCATATGCAAATCAGGGGCGGCCTGGTGGTGCGCAACAGCACTAGGCCGCTGGACGCGAAATAAAAGGAGACGGGCCATGCTGGTAGGAAGGGTAACGGGCACGGTAGTCAGCACAAACAAGGTGGACGCGCTGCGCGGAGTCAAGCTGCTCATCGTGCAGCCGGTGGAGCTGGACACGCTTAGCATAAAGGACGACTATGTTATCTGCGTGGACGACGTGGGCGCGGGCGAGGGGGATCTCGTGTTCTGCGCTTACGGAAGCTCGGCGCGCCAGAGCGATACTTCAAAGCTCGTCGCGTCCGATTATACGGTTTACGGGATTGTGGATTCCATCGACATTCGGGGCGCGCGGACGTACGACAAGGCAAAGGAGGCGGCGGCATGCAGCTGGCAAGGGTAATCGGCAGCATGGTCAGCACCCGCAAGTCCGACCGGCTGGAAGGGCTGAAGCTGCTGGTGGCCGTGCCCATTGATATGGATACGTTTGAGGAAAAGGGCGCGCCGTTTATCACGGTGGATACGGTCGGCGCGGGCGAGGGCGAAATTGTGATGTGGGCGGGCGGCAGCTCGTCCCGGCAAACGGATTTAACCAACAATAAGCCTGTGGACAGCTCCATTGTGGGTATTGTGGATTTTGTGGATATCCTCGGCAAACGGGCCTATAGCAAGGGCGACGAACGGTAGCCCGGCGGCCCGGCCGGGAGAGGACGGCTTGCGCATGAAAATCGCCAGGGTGACGGGTACGGTGGTTTCAACAGTCAAATATGAGAAATACCGGGGGCTGAAAATGCTCAAGGTTCGACACCTGACCCTGGAAGGCGAGCTCACAGGCGAGGAGCTGGTCGCGCTGGACGCGGCGGACGCCGGGCTGGGCGATATTGTGCTGGTGAATAACGACGGCGGCGCGGCGCAGATGGTGGTGGGGGATCAAACGCTGATTGCGAGCGTGACCATCTGCGGCGTCATTGATTCCTATACCTGGCAGGGGAAAACGGTATTCTGCCATTAAGGGGGGGCGGGCTTGAACATTGGGCTTGTCGTGGGCTCGGTCGTATGCACGGTCAAAACCCGCACGCTGGAGGGCGTCAAGCTGCTGGTGGTGCGCCAAATCGTCAACGGCGAGGAAAAAGGGCTTGTGATCGCCTGCGACGGCACGCGCCAGGCGGGCATCGGCGACACGGTATACATGATCGGCCGCAAGGAAGCGGCGCTGATCCTGGATCTTGAGGCGCCGCCGCCCAGCGATTTGACCATCGCGGGTATTATCGACCCCGAAACGCTGTAAAAAAGAATCGTAGGCGCTTAGGCACGGCTGAGAATACAGCCGTCGCCGCTTTTTTATTTAAATTAAAAAACGCGCATTCTGTGTCCAACCTGTGGCTAAACTGTAAAATCGGCTGTGAAACGCGACAATACAGCGGGTTTGGCTTGACATAAAAAGTTAGCCGACTTATCATTGCATACGTCGGCGGGAAACCCGTGGCTGTGGCGCCGGCCCCATTTTAGCAAACGAAAGGGTTATCAGCATGTCTCAAAACAAACAACCCAACACGCAGAGGAAAAAAAGAAAAAAGAAATGGCCCTGGATTGTTCTTGCGGCCGTGCTTGTGGCGGGCGTCGCGCTGTATTTTTCCGCGAGCCGGCAGGTGCGCGCGAGCATTACCGAGGAGAAGGCCGCCCTTCGCGACATCGCGACGTATTACAGTTTTTCGGGAAACCTGACCCCTGTGGACGACAATGTGCAGACCGCCAAGGACAGCTTTAAGGTTAAGGAGCTTTATGTTGCGGAGGGCGACAAGGTGGCGGAGGGCCAGGCGCTGCTTCGCGGCGCCGACGGCACGCGTGTTTACGCCGCGCATGCCGGTACCATCGAGGAGCTGTACCCCGAGGTGGACGACCAGCTTCAGCCGGGTGGACAGATTGCGCGCATCGTCAACTACGACGCCCTGGAGGTAAGCGTTGATGTGGACGAGTATGATATCGAGGCCATCAGCATGGGCAAGGAAGGGACGGTTTACATCAACGCGCTGGACCGCAGCGTACCTGGAACCGTCAGCGAAATCGCGCGCAACGCGACGACGGAGGGCGGCGTGAGCTACTACGCGGTGAAAATGCAGGTGGACGCGGGACCGGACGTGCGCAGCGGCATGAGCGTGGAGGTTAATATTCTTAACAAGCAGGCGCTTGGCGCGGTGAGCGTGAACCTGAAAACGCTCAGCTATGACGAGTACAACAAGCCCTTTGTCTACAAGAAGGACGCCGAGGGCAAGCTGACCGCCGAATATGTGGAGACGGGTGTGAGCGACGGGCAAAATATCCAGATTCTCTCCGGGCTGTCCGCGGGCGAAAGCGTGTACTACCAGACCAACGACATGGCGCGTTTCTTCGCCATGCAGCAGGAAATGATGGATACGCGCTCGGCCGTAATGGGGAGCGATTGATATGCCCAACGAAGCAACGTTTTTTCAGATGACGGGCATCACCAAGGCCTATTGGATGGGCGACGAATGGCAGCCCGTGCTGCGCGGCATCGACCTTACCATCGGCGAGGGCGAGTTTCTAAGTATTCTTGGCCCCAGCGGTTCGGGCAAAAGCACGCTGATGAACATTATCGGTTGTCTGGATACGCCGACCAGCGGGGAATATATTCTGCATGGCCGTCGGGTGGACGACCTGGAGCCAGACGAGCTTGCGCTCATCCGCAACAAGGAAATCGGGTTTATCTTCCAGTCGTTCCAGCTTCTGCCCCGGCAGGATGCGCTCTCCAACGTGGAGCTGCCGTTGATTTACGCGGGCATGCCGCAGCAGAAGCGGCGCGAGCGCGCGGCGGAAATGCTCACGCGCGTGGGACTGGGCAAAAAGATGTACCATATGCCAAACCAGCTCTCCGGCGGCCAGCAGCAGCGCGTCGCCATCGCGCGGGCGCTGGCGACCAACCCCACGATCCTTCTGGCCGACGAGCCAACCGGCGCGCTGGATCAAAAGACGGGCCATCAGGTAATGGACCTGTTCCACGAGCTTCATGACGAGGGACGGACCATCATCATGATCACGCACGACGTGGGTATCGCGAAAAACGCCTCCCGCACGGTGCGCATTCTGGACGGCGAAATGTCGGAGGGGGTGGCGGAGGATGCTTAGGGAAAGCCTTCGTATGTCGTTTGCCAACATTCGCGGCAACAAAATGCGTTCCTTCCTGACAATTTTGGGCATCATTATCGGCGTGATGGCGATTATCGCGCTGATCACCGTGATGGAAAGCGCTACCGGAGAGGTGACGGCGCAGTTTGAGAGCCTGGGCACGGGAAAACTGACCGTTCAGGCCACGGGCACGCCGCTAAAGCGGGGATTGACCGAAAGCGACCTTGAGACCATTGCCGCGCTGGATAATGTCGGCGGCATCTCGCCCACCCTGTCGCAGGAAATGAATGTGGTACACAGGGGCACGGTGCTGGAAGACGTGCTGGTGGACGGCTACGGCTATGCGTATTTCCGCCGGGAGAACGATGCGGTTTCGCGCGGACGGCCGCTCCTGCCCGCGGACAGCGAGGCGCGCTCGCGCGTCTGCCTGATCGACAGCGATCTGGCGGCGGCGCTGTTTTCTGGCGTGGACCCCGTTGGCGAAACGCTGCTGATCAAGGGAACGCGCTTTACCGTGATCGGCGTGCTGGCGGATGCGGGCGTTGACGATGTGATGAGCCAGATGCAGGCGGGCGACGAAAACGGCAGGGTCATTATGCCGTATACCACCTACATGCGCCTTTTTGGCGTAAAGGGCGTAACGGCGCTTGAGGTGTACGTGAGCGACACCGGCCGTACCGGCGAGGTGGTGGACGTGCTGGAGGCCACGCTGGACAAGGCGTTTAACTATAAGGACGACAGCTATAAGGTTATTAACATGGAAAGCCTGCTGAGTGTAATGGATACCATGATGGGGCTGATGACCAACCTGCTGGTTGGCATTGCGAGCATAGCATTGCTGGTGGGCGGCATCGGCATCATGAACATGATGCTGGTGAGCGTGACGGAACGGACCAATGAAATTGGCCTGCGCAAAGCGCTCGGCGCGCGGCCGCGCAGCATTCAGGTGCAATTTTTAATGGAGAGCGTGATGCTTTCGCTGTTCGGCGGTTTTGTAGGCGTGGTGCTGGGCGTATTGGTCAGCATGTTCCTGAGCAACATGATGGATATCGCCTTTGTGCTTTCGCCGGGCGCAATCGCGCTGGGCGTGGGCTTTTCATTGGGCGTGGGCGTGGTGTTCGGATGGGCGCCCGCGCGCAAGGCAAGCAACTTAAACCCCATCGACGCGCTGAGAAGCATGTAAGCCGGGCAGACGAATCTGCCGGTTGACCACAGGAGGAGGAACGCATATGAGGAAATGTTTAACGGTTATTTTGACCTGCGTGCTTTGCGCATGTCTGGTGAGCCTGCCGATCGCCGCGTTTTCGGAGGCTGTGGACGGGATGGTTTTGCCGGCGACGGTACAGGCGAAGCGCGAGGTGGCGGTTAAAGCCCCCGCCAGCGGAGAGCTGGAGAATTTTACCGTGCGCGCGGGCGACGCCGTGAACGCCGGTGACACGCTTTTTACGGTGGAGCCAAAGCGCGTGTTTGCGGATATCGACGGCGTGGTGGCGGATGTGTACGTAAAGCCCGGCGCAATCGCGGATGCAGCGGTTGCGCGGTATGGCGCGGCGCTTAGGATCGAACATGCCGACCGTTACGAGATACAGGCGAATGTGCGCACAGGCTACAACACTGTGGAAAACCGCGACCTTTATGTGGGCACGCCCGTATACCTGCGCTCCGCCAACGAGAAGCACTTTGCCGACGGCGTGATTACGGCGGCCGGCGGCGGCAGCTTCACTGTACAGGTGCTGGGCGGCGACCTTGTATACACCCAGGATGTGAAGATTTACCGCGAGCCGGATTACGACTCAAAGACGCTGCTGGCGCGGGCCAGCCTGTCAACTGTTGCGCCCTATGAGGTGAGCGCTTCGGGCACGGTCACCGAGGTGGCCGTTCAAAGGGGAGATAAGGTACAGGCGGGCGATTTCCTGTTTGCCTATGTGCCGGACGCGCTGGAGCCGGAACTCCGGGGAACGGCAAGCCCTACCGCCGCCAAAGCGGATAGCGGCCTGATCATTAGCGCGGTGAACGTACAGCAGGGCGCGAGCGTGCAAAAGGGCCAGGCGCTGGCGACCGCGTATATCGCGGGTGAGTATCAGCTTGTCGCGCAGGCCGAGGAGGGCGACGCAGGCGCAATCCATCCGGGGGATGTGATGACCGTGCGCTTTGAGGAACTGGACGTCCCGGTCATGGAGGCGACGGTGACGGCGGTCAGCCCGCTGGGCACGGATGGGGAGATCAGCAAATACACCGTGTATCTGGATTTTGAAGCGCCTGAGGGCGTTTGGATCGGCATGCACGCGATGGTGGAGAAATAGGTTCGATTTCCTCAGAATGTTGAAAAATAAGAATGGCGCATAGCAGCCCATATAGTATGAAAACATAAAAACGGGAGCGAAAAGCTCCCGTTTTTCGATGGCCTTTTACGGCGCTAAACCAGCGCCGTAACCACAAGATACCCGCCGTAGGCGATCATCAGCGCGCCTCCTGCGCGGCGGATGATGTGCTGGTGCATGCGTACCCAGCCAAGCGCGGCTTTCAGCCACTGGTACAAAAGCATCACCGCGAGCATGGGCAGGCTGAGCCCAAGCGCGAACACCGCCAGCGAGGCGATGCCCGTCCACATGGTGGCGCCGTCGGCCGAGGCGGCCAGCACAAGGGCGTTGGCCAGCACCGGGGTCAGGCACGGCGTCCAGGATACGGCGATTAAGAGTCCAAACAAAAACGAGCCGAAAAAACCGTTCATTCGGGGTTGCCGTTCGCCCATCCAAGCGGGCATGACAAGGCCCTTCATGTGAAAAAGATCCAGCATCCACAGGCCGAAAAAAATCATCAGCGCCCCGCTTGCCATGTTGAGCGTGCCCCGGTCAGCGTTTTTCAGCAGTCCGCCCAGCGCGCCGGCTCCCGCGCCCATCAGTGTGAATAACAATACAAAGCCGGAAAGCAGCCCGAGGCAGCGGCGCAGAACCAGCGTCCAGCCGCGCCCTGTATCCTCATTTCCGCCCATTAAGTACATGGCGTACACGGGCAGCATGGGCAGCACGCAAGGAGAAACAAAGGCGAGCAACCCGCCGCCGAGCATTGCCCACAGGCTTACCGCCTGCGGCGCGCTGTCAAACAGGGTCATTCCGCTACCGCCTTCTTTTCCACCTGAAGGGCCTCAAGCTGCTTTTCCATGGCCTCATAGGTGAGCATGTAGTTCATCGCGGCGGCCAGCGTGCCATCCTTAGCCACAAACAGGCTGGCGGGATAGCCTTGCAGCCCGACGAATGCGGATAGGCTCATGTCCTCGTCCTCAAAGAAGGTGAGATTCTCCAGGCCATAGGTTTTGCGCACGGTTTCAGAATGGCTTGCATCCTCGCCATCCCAGACGTGGACAAGCACTATCTGAAGGTCATCCTCGCTGTAGGCGTCGTATACGGCTTTGATATCCGGCATTTCCTCCATGCAGTAGGCGCACCAGCTTGTAAAAAAGTTAATCAGAATGGCCTTCCCGCGGTAAGGGGTAAGGTCAAGCTTTGTATTTGCGGACAGGAGATCAATTACCTGCGGCGCGGCAGACGCCTCGGCGGCGGTTTCCGCGACGGACGCGGCCGGCGCGAGCGCGATAAGCAGGCAGCATAACACCAGTAGCGGACGGCGCCAGGTCGTTTTCATAGGGATTCCTCCTTTAATGGTTGGTGATAGCTTCATCTTACCATATCCGCCGGCGAATGAAACAGAGAAAGGTGTAACAAAAGAAAAGGAAATAGAAAATGAAAAATCAAAACGAGAGAAATTCATTTAAAGAATTTTTTATCAAAAAGATACCATATGCACTTTACGTGAAAAATCAAATATGATATAATGCAAATCGAATCACTGGCAGAGGCGGGAGAGAGAACCCGCCAAAGCAGAATTTGCAGGATTAAAGAACAATACCTTCATCATCTTGCAAAGGCCGAATCATTTATGAGCAGGGAGGAACCACCATGCCGCTTGGAATTTCTGAAAAATGCCGCCAGATCGCGCCATCCGCGACTTTAGCTGTGGATGCGAAAGCTAAGGAGCTGCGCGCGGCGGGCGTAAACGTGATTGGTTTTGCCGCGGGCGAACCCGATTTTGATACCCCCGAACCTATTCGCGACGCCGTGAAGGAAGCCATGGATATGGGCATGACCCGTTATACCCCTGTTCCCGGCACTGTCGAGCTGCGCGACGCCATTCGCGCGCGGCTCAAGGCGGACCACGGGCTGGAGTATGCGCGCGATGAGATCATCGTTTCCAACGGCGCGAAGCATTCGCTCTACACCGCCTTTCAGACGATTCTTGATCCCGGCGATGAGGTGATCGTCGATAAGCCCTGCTGGGTCAGCTATCCGGAGATGGTGCGCATGGCGGGCGGTACGCCGGTATTTCTGGATTGCCCGGAATCCCAGGGGTTTTTGCCCTCCATGGATGATTTTGCCGCATTGATCAGCCCCCGTACCAAGGCGTTTATCCTCAACACTCCCTCCAACCCCAACGGCTGCGTGTGGTCGCGTCGGCAGCTTGAAGAACTGGGCGAGCTGGCCGTTCGGCATGATTTTTACATCGTCGCCGATGAAATCTACGAAAAGCTAGTCTATAGCGGCGCGGAGCATATAAGCGTCGCGACGCTCAGCGACGAGATCAAGAAGCGCACCATCCTTATTAACGGCGTTAGCAAAGCGTACGCCATGACGGGCTTCCGCATCGGCTACGCCGCCGGCCCGCGCGATGTGATCGAGGCCATGAGCAACTATCAGAGCCAGGCCGCCTCCGCGCCAAACTCCGCCGCGCAGCATGCCGCCGCCATAGCCCTTAGCATGCCGCAGGGTTGCGTTGAGGATATGCGCCGAGCGTTTGAGGAGCGGCGCGACGAGCTGGTGCGTCTGATCAACGGGATTCCCAGCCTCAGCTGCCGCACGCCGGACGGCGCGTTTTACGCCATGATGAACATCCGGGGCATCATCGGCAAGCGCTATCGGGGAACCATGCTTTCGGACAGCACCGCCTTCGCGGAATGCCTGCTGGAAGGCGCGCACGTGGCCGTCGTGCCCGGCGCGGCCTTTCTGGACGAGGGCTATTGCCGCCTGAGCTATGCCACCTCCATGGAAAATATCCGTGAGGGCCTTTCGCGCATCGCCGCGTTTGTGAAGGAGTTGAATTAGGGTGCTGGAATTCAGCAAGAAATCCAATCAGTTGATTCAGTCCAAGTATCAGTACGAGCTGCAGGATGTGGAGGACCCCAACCTCTACCGCGAAATTTTTGATTATCAGAGCATCCCTAAGATCGCCTTCAATAACCGGCTGGTGCCCATCAACATGCCCCCCGAAATCTGGATGACGGACACCACCTTCCGCGACGGCCAGCAGAGCGTGAGCCCGTTCACCCCGCAGCAGATCGAGCATCTTTTTAAGCTTCAGGCGCGCCTGGGCGGCCCCAAGGGGCTAATCCGCCAAAGCGAGTTTTTCCTTTACACCGACCGCGACCGCGAGGCGCTGGAGCGCTGCCAGGCCCTGGGCCTGCGCTATCCCGAAATCACCACTTGGATTCGCGCCAATGAGGCGGATTTCAAGCTGGTAAAGGCCGCGGGTGTGCGAGAAACGGGTATTTTGGTTTCGTGCAGCGATTACCACATTTTTAAAAAGATGCACCTGACCCGCGGACAGGCGATGGACAAATACCTTGGCATCGTCAAAGCGGCGCTGGAGCAGGGCATCGTGCCTCGCTGCCACTTTGAGGATATCACCCGCGCGGACTTCTATGGCTTTGTGCTGCCCTTTGCCGAGCAGCTTATGAAGTTGTCTAGGGAGAGCGGCCTGCCCATCAAGGTGCGCGCGTGCGACACCATGGGCTACGGCATCAGCTACCCCGGCGCGGCGCTGCCCCGGAGCGTGGCGGGTATCATCTACGGCCTTAACCATTATGCGCAGATTCCGTCCGAGCAGCTGGAATGGCATGGCCATAACGATTTTTATAAAGTGGTCAACAACGCGGGCACCGCATGGCTGTACGGCTGCTCCAGCGTTAACTGCTCGCTGCTGGGTATCGGGGAGCGGACGGGCAATTGCCCGCTGGAGGCTATGGCCATCGAGTACCAGGCTCTACGCGGAACCACAGACGGCATGGATTTGACCGCCGTTACCGAAATCGCGGAGTACATGGAGCATGAGATCGGCCTGGAGATCAGTCCCAGGCAGCCCTTTGTGGGCCGTCATTTCAATGTGACGCGCGCCGGCATCCACGCCGACGGCATGCTCAAGGACGAGGAGATTTACAATATCTTTGACACCACCGCGATTTTGAACCGCCCCGCCTCCGTGGCGGTGGACAGCCATAGTGGGCTTGCGGGCATCGCCCACTGGATGAACAGCTACTTCCGGCTGAAGGGTACGCATATGGTCGACAAGCAGGACGAGACGGTCATGAAGGTCAAGGCCATGGTGGACGCGCTGTACGCCGAGGGCCGTAATACCGTGATGGGCGACGAGGAGCTGGAAATCATGGTGCGTGACGCCGGCCAGGAGCGCTACGAAAAGCTGCTTTTCCACAGGAGCAAATAAACGAAGGGCGCGTGGATTTTCCGCGCGCCCTTCGCTACTGCGTCTATCGACTTTATATAACGTTGCAGAGTTATGCCCGCTGTACCAGCTCTTTGAATGCTGCGTCTATTTCGGGAAAATCACGCTTCATACGCAGAAATGCGCCTTTCTCATTCAGAAACATGTGCGAGGTTGTGCCTGTCAAAACGGTTTCGCCTGTGCTTTGCTTTATCATTTCATAGCCAACGACCAGTTTCACGCCGTTGTAACTCAATGCCTGAACCGAGATGAAAACAACGTCCTTAAAGGTGGTGGGACGCTTATACTCGCAATTGACCTCCACCACGGGCGATATAATACCCGCGCCCTCCATGCGGTCATAGCCAAGGTTCAGGCTGTCCAAAAGGGCGATGCGGGCCTCCTCCATCCAGCGAATATAGTTGGAATGATGAGTCACGCCCATTTTGTCGGTTTCATAATATTGTACGTTGTGCGTATAGGTAAACATTCAGTTCCGCCTTTCCACGGTTCGTTTTTGAAAACGCCGGTTTAAAGCTTTTCGCCGGGCCTAAAGCAAATCCTTCTTTCCCTTCATGGGTTACAAACGACGGATGAGAGTGAAGAAAGCATGCCGCCCAAAAACCAAAGCCGTCCGCAAGGCCTTTGGCCAAGCGGCGGCTTTTTCATATGGCCATTCGCCCTGGGTAAACGCGATCCGCAGAATTTAAGAACCCGGCGACATGTGCGGTGTTGTCAGCCGTTTGCCGGACCATAAATCGCGTGGAGGATTTCCCCGCTTTCCGCGTCCAGATAAAAGGTGAATACATCGGCTCCGTCCACGGGCTTCACTTGCATCAGGTCGATCTGCCACTGGCGGGGAGCGGTGTCGATTCGGTAGGAGAAAAAGGGATAGTTCATCTGTGCCAGATCATCCAGCGATAGCTCCGGGTAGCTCTCCGCAATATATTCCAGGGCGATTTGTAGAGCGTCCAAATGGGAAATGACGTCGCCGCCGGGAATGCCGTGTACCTCCGGAGCGTCGACATGCCGGGCAGAAAACAGCCAACCCTCCGAATTTTGATATTCCTCCTGCCACTGCCCGATGATACGCGTGATTTCATTCTCAACGTCATCACGAGACTGTGCCGTGGCGCAAGACAACCCCATCAAAACCGGTATGCAAAGCAGCAAACAGACGAGTGGCAGGTATCGATTTTTCAGCTTTAACACATTTTTCCCTCCTCAAAGAAATTTTGACTTTCGCCAGGTCCCAATAGGACGCGGAACCTGGAAAAAGAATAGCATCAGTATAGAATGCCGTTTTACATTTGGCAACCTGATGGGGAAGTGCCAGGTGTAACAAATGGTTTTCGAGAGCTGCGCTAAGCGCGCGCTAAGATTGGTTTGCGCTTTTGCGCGTTTATATACAAAGCATGGGGGGTATGCTATACTGCAACTGCGCTTTGTATTATTAGCAGAGAGGTGCAAATGATGGAAAACAATCCGGTCAAGGAGAAGGTAAACCCGGTATTGGGCGCTGTCAAAGGGGCGATAATCGCCATAGGCGCGGTTCTGCCGGGCATCAGCGGCGGCGCGCTGTGCGTCATTCTGGGGATTTACAAGCGGATTATGGCGTTGCTGTGCCATCCCATCCGCGAGATCAAAAAGCAATGGAAATTTTTTGTGCCCGTTGGTATCGGTTTTGTCGTAGGAACGCTGCTTTCCTCCAAGGTGATCGGCGGCTTTATGGAAGCGGCGGAAACCGCCGCGCTGTTTTTGTTCATAGGCCTGATTCTGGGCACGCTGCCCAGCCTGTTTAAGGAGGCGGGGCAGCAGGGCGTTTCTTCCGGCTCCTATGTCGCGCTGTTTATTGCCGCCGCCGCGATGCTGGCATGGATGATTCCCATGGCGCTTACCGGCAGCGCCACGGTGGCGCCTTCGTTTGGCTGGTGGTGCGCCTGCGGCGTGCTGTGGGGGCTTGGTATTGTGGTGCCGGGCATGAGCCCGTCCAACATTTTTTTGTTCCTGGGGCTGGCGGGTCCGATGTACAATGCTATCGGCAACCTGGATATGGGCGTAATCCTGCCGATGGGCGCATGCCTGGTTATAACGGTTCTGGCTCTTTCCAAAGGGGTGGATTACTGCCTGCGCCGCCGGTATTCCATATTCATGCACGCGGTGCTTGGCATTGTGATCGCCTCCACCATTGTGATTCTTCCGCCCGTTAAGCTGTTGATCACACCGGGCTATACCTTTGCCACAGGATTTACGGACATTCTCATCTACATTGCCTGCTTCGCCGTTGGCGCGCTGTGCGCCTGGGGCCTTAGCAAAATCCAGCAGGATTGACACGGAAAGCCGCAAGCTCCCACTGGAAGCGGTGGCATTCACAAATCTTTATACGTCAACGCCGCCCGGCAATTCGCCGGGCGGCGTGCTTGTCTGTCCCCTATAACCCGCACATGGCGCGCGGAACCGGGTCAGGGACGGCAGCCCTTGAGCTCGGCGGCACGATCCGTACGCTCCCAGGGCAGGTCGAGGTCCGTGCGGCCAAAGTGGCCGTAGGCTGCGGTCTGGCGGTAGATGGGGCGGCGCAGGCCGAGGGTTTTGATAATGCCGTCCGGGCTCAGGTCAAAGCGCTTCATCACCTCACGGCTCAATACGTCGTCGCTCAGCGTGCCGGTGCCGAAGGTGTCCACCTGGACGCTGACGGGCTGCGCCACGCCGATGGCGTAGGCGAGGGCCACCTCGCATTTTTTGGAAAGGCCCGCTGCTACCAGGTTTTTGGCCACATAGCGCGCGGCATAGCAGGCGGAACGGTCCACCTTGGAGGGGTCCTTGCCGCTGAACGCGCCGCCGCCGTGGCGGGCGTAGCCGCCGTAGGTATCCACGATAATCTTGCGCCCGGTCAGGCCCGTGTCGCCGGCGGGGCCGCCCAACACAAAGCGTCCTGTCGGGTTGATGAATACCTTGGTGTCGGCGGTCCAAAGCGCCTCGGGTACCACCGCGCGGATGACCTCGGTGAGGATGGCGGCTTCAATCTGGGCATGGGATACGCTTTCGTCATGCTGCGCGGAAATGACGACCGTATCCACCGCGACGGGCCTGCCGTCCTCATAGATAACTGTGACCTGGCTCTTGCCATCCGGGCGCAACCAGGGCAGCTCGCCGCTCTTGCGCGCCTCGGTCAGGCGGCGGGTAAGCCTGTGCGCCAGGGAAATGGGCAGAGGCATCAACTCGGGGGTTTCGTCGCAAGCAAAGCCGAACATCATGCCCTGATCGCCCGCGCCGGTGGAGGCTTCTCCATCGGCATTGCGCGTTTCAAGGGCCTTGTCTACGCCCATGGCAATATCAGGACTTTGGGCGTGCACGGCGGTGAGCACGGCGCAGCTGTTGCCGTCAAAGCACAAATTGCTGCTGGTGTAGCCGATATCGCGGATCACCTGACGGGCGATTTCATCAATGGCGACATAGGCGGTAGTGGTGATTTCGCCCATCACCTGAACAAGGCCGGTGGTGGCGCAGGTTTCGCACGCGACGCGCGCGGAGGGGTCCTCGGCCAGGATGGCGTCGAGCACCGCGTCGCTGATCTGGTCGCAGAGCTTGTCGGGATGCCCCTCGGTGACGGATTCGCTGGTAAAAACGGTTCGCATGGTATTGGTATCTCCTTCCCATCATACAGACAACCGGTATGGGTCTACGGCTACCGCGTCCGAAGTGGGATCAGGTCGCGGTGACAGGCGTGCTTCACCCAAGAAAAAACACGCCCGCGGCATTGCAGGCGTGAAAGGATTTAATCTGTACCTTATCTGCCAGCGCATGCACGCTGCGGGATTTGCCACCATGCATCGCTGCCGGTTGGCGGGTTTCATCGGGCCCGTCCCTCAACCACTCTTTATAAGGTGTTCGGTTGTCGGATTTATTGTAGCGGTTTTTGGCGAATCCGTCAAGGGGATAAATCCGCCGCGAAGAAAAAAACGCGGCGCCTTGAAGCGCCAAAATGTAAAAGGCAGGAGAATAAAATATTTTCGAATATGGCGCCCGGCATATTGACAGCGGCAAAAAAAGGTGCTAGAGTTTAGTAAATCGATTGCGCAAACGATAAAATGGAAATGGAGGTCAAATTAAAGGCTGCCGAATATTCAAACACGCGCAAAGACCAGATGAAAAAAGATTATGGGAGGGGCTAACATGAGGAATTTAGCAAAGGGTTTTTTTTCCATGGTGCTTGTGGTTGCGCTCTTGCTGGGCGGCATGGTGGGCGCGTCCGCTTCTGAGAAGGTCGAAATCACCATTGGCGGGCTGGATTACGTCTATATGCCTATGGTGGTGGAGGCGTTTAACGCAGCTAATCCGGACATTCACCTGACCTATATGCCGGACGTGGGCAACGTGGACGACGGCACGTTACAGGCCGTGCTGCAATCCGGTCTTGGCCCGGATATCATCGGCACCGGCTCCGGTGCGGGCCGGATCGGGCCTTTGGCGAAAAACGGACTGATTCAGCCGATTAACGCCATCTATGACGAATACAAGCTCTGGGACCGCTATCAGCCGTTTGTGGTGGACGCGCTGAAAAAGACGGTCAACGATGGCAATATCTACGAGGTTCTTGAAGGCCTTGATGTTTTTCAGATCTATTACAATATTGAAATTTTTGAAAAAGTCGGCGTCGAGCCGCCAAAGACCTGGGACGAGTTTACGCAGGTATGCGACAAGCTGCTGGCCGCCGGCTACACGCCGCTTGCCAACGGTTTCCGGGGCGGATTGGCCGCCGGATGGCTGGTTGGGCAGTTCTTCGAGGCTTACGCAGGCTCCGATGCGATGAACAGCATCATCTACAGCGGGGCCAAAATGTCCGACTATCCGGCGTTTGAGCAGGTTTTCCAGCTTGTTTACGACTTCGGACAGAAGGGCTACTTTAACCAAAAGGACGCGCTGGCTCTGGACGCGGGCGAGTCGGAGGCGCTTTTTTACAACGGGGTGTATCCCATGTTCGGCGCCGCCCACTCCGTGCTTTTGCGCGCCGCGGCGGCAGACGACTCGATCGACCTAAGCAAATTCGCGGCGTTTGCGGTTCCCTCCGCGGTGAACGAGGGCGTTTGCCGGCCCACCATGGGCCTTGCGCACAGCTGGGTGCTTAACGCGCAGGTGGACGAAAGCAAGATGGACGCAGTGAAGCGTTACTTTGCCTTCCTCTCCAGCGATGAGTATTGCCGAATTGCGATGGGCAACGGTGGCAACCTGATTCCCGCCATCACCCCTGTGCCGGATGATACCGAGATGAACGCCATTATGCAGCAGGCCTCCGACGCGCTAAACAGCGGCGCGGGCTACAACCCCAGCGTGTTCCTGCCGGGAACGGCCAAGCAGGCGTATTACGAGGGGCTCCAGGGCGTGCTGGACGGGCAGACAACCCCCGCGCAGGCGGTGGAAGCCATTGACGCGGGCCTCAGCGCCCAATAATCCGCGAGTATACGAACCTTCCGCGGGCCGCCCAAACCCGCCCGCCGCGGGGGAGCG
>JAEYOW010000053.1 GCA_023411375.1 Bacillota bacterium
CTTCTGCTGCCTCAAATGTGAACTGATTTACCTTCGCCGCTTTTCCACTCGCGATGAAGCCCAAGCCGCTGTTTTTGCCTACATTGAGGCCTTCTACAACCGTCTTCGTCCTCATTCCGGTATTGGCTGGCTTGCTCCCTCTGACTTCGCTTTGAGCTTTCACTCAAATTCCGCAGCTTGAGTTAGCTTTTATCTGTTTTTCTACGATTTATTCCATTTTCTCGCTGGTTTTCCTGTCCTTTTTTTCGGGAAGGGCGCAACTTCCGCAGATGAACCAAACGAAAAAGCAATCCAATCTTAAAACCTTTGACAGAAACGAAATAGACCAAAGTGCCTGAAGGTATTTAAGCCTTAAACACTTTGGTCTATACAAAACAAAATACCCACAAAAGAACTCAAGTTCCTTATGGGTATTCAGTTTGGTCTGGGTGAGAGGATTCGAACCTCCGGCCTCTTGAACCCCATTCAAGCACGCTACCAAACTGCGCCACACCCAGATATTCAACTGTCCGCACCCTTGCCAAACAGCGGTTTCTTCAGGGCACGGACGTTATTATACCTTCATTCCATCCGCTTGTCAAGCTATCAATTCATAATTTTCGGACTTTTTCCGCCACATTTTTCAAATATACTTTTCTCAAGTCATGCGCGGCAGATACTAAACCGGCTGTGCCTTGCGATAAACGCCGAAATTTCGGCCTTTACACCCTCCGCGTCCTCCCATAGGCTCATAGCGTGTGCGGCTGCCGGCACGATAACCAGCCGTTTGTCCGCACGGCAGGCGTCATGGTTCATACGCCCCATGTCCGTAGGTACAAAACGGTCCCTTGCGCCATGAATAAACAGCACGGGAACGCTTAAATTCCGCCGCATGGCGTTCAGCGCTCCGGCTTCCCTCAAATCAGCACCCACAACGCGCCTGATGATTGCGCCGGCAATCGGTAAAAACGGCCATACCGGCATATGGTACATCCGTTTGAGCACATGCTCGCAGATATCCCAGGGCGACGTATAGGCGCAATCCGCAATCACGCAGCGCAGATTTTCAGGCGGTTCCAGCTCGGTTGCCATCAACGCGGTAGCCGCGCCCATACTGAGTCCTGCCAAAAACAAATCCTGCGGCCTGGCGCGGGCATCAAGCCATTCCAGCCATTGTGCGCAATCAAAGCGCTCCTCAAGGCCAAGGCAGATCCGCGAGCCTTCACTTGCTCCATGCGCGCGCTCGTCAATTACCAGAACACTCATGCCGAGCACCTCATGATAAAAGCGGAGCACAGGCGCAAAGTCGCTTTCCCCATTTTGCGCGCGGTAGCCATGCATCAGCAGAATTGCCTGTCCGCTCCCTTCCCGTGCCAGGTAGCGTCCACATAACCTCAGCCCGTCACGGCTGATAATTTCAACGTTTTCCGGCTCCTGCGCCTCAAACCAAGCGACCTCCCGTCGCACCTCATCCCGATGCGCGTCCCATGGCGTGGGAATGCGCAGCCAGCTTGGGCCAATATGCCTTGCCGTCGCGATCTGCGCGAGTAAAAACGCAAATCCCGCGCAAACAGCCGCCAAAATCCCGGCAATGAGCAATAACCAGCCCCAAACCGTCATTCGTTCTCACCTCAATTCGTATTCGCACGGCAAACCGTACTTTTTTCATCATACCACATCGCTGTCAAACGGACAAAGCGATTTTTCTTGACGAAGGCGCGACAAGGACGTATCATATGCCAAAAGAGGAGGGGTTCCCATGAAAATTGCCGTTTTGGGCGCAGGCGCAATGGGCTGTCTATACGGATGTTATCTTTCCAAAAACAACGATGTAACGCTGCTGGATGCGTACGGGCCACAGGTAGACGCCATCAACAGTCACGGGGTTACGATGCACGAAGGCGGCGGCGTACAGGTTTTTCCGCTCAGAGCTGCATTAAGCGGCACGGATGTTGGCACGGCCGATCTGGTTGTGGTTTTCGTTAAGGCAACGCAGACCTATGCGGCCATGGAGCAAAACCGGGGCCTGATCGGCAAAAACACCCTTGTAATGACGCTTCAAAACGGCGCGGGCAACGACAGGGATATTCTCAACTTTGTCGAGCGTTCCAGCATCGTGATCGGCACCAGCAAGCACAACAGCGTATCCCTTGGCCCAGGCGAATTTCGCCATACAGCCTTCGGCGTAACGACGCTTGGTACCTTGGACGCGGATTCCGCCGTGGCCGGGCAGGTGGTATGTACACTGCGCGAGGCCGGGCTGGAGGTTTTGGTTTCAGATGATATTCAGCGCATTATCTGGAGCAAACTGTTTGTCAACCTGTCCATCAACACGTTGACCGCGCTACTGCAAACCCGTATCGGTTATATGGTTAAGAACGATTATGCCTGGAATTTCGCCCGCCGCGTGGTATACGAAGCAGTGGATGTGGCCGAGGCGGACGGCACCTATTTCGACCGCCGCGAAACGCTTGAGATGGTTCGAAAGGTATGCGTTGAGGCGGCGGACGGCTACAGCAGCATGTACCAGGACCGCAGGCTGAAGCGTCTGACCGAAATCGATAAAATCAACGGCGCGGTGGTAGAGCAGGCAAAGCTATACGGCGTGCCCACCCCATACAACGCGTTGATCGTCGATTTGATCCATGCGATTGAAGGCGCGTACGGCGAGGACGAAGCCTGAGCGCATACTTCTTATTTAAGCTCACTCCGTTCACCCGAAAGCCTTGCCGCCGTTCCGGTTTGGTAATCACGGCCCGCCACAAAGCGGGTAGGACAGCGTTCCCCCACAACAGGCGATGCCGCCGGATAACCACACCCGAACACAGCCGGAGCGCACAAAGCGGCGCATGGCATTCGCATATGCGCCGCAAATCATAAAATGAAACCGGTTTTAATTCAATCCCGCCACCGCCGAACGGTAGGCCCGGGCAATTTCCGTCAGGCGGTCCCATTCGCCTGCGGCAATCAAGTCCTTGCGCACCAGATTCCCGCCCACGCCCACGCCTACACAGCCGGCCGCCAGAAAATCCGCCGCGTTACACTCGTCCACGCCGCCCACCGCCATTAACGGAATTTGGCTGAGCGGCGCGCGCAACGCCTTAACGTAATCAGGCCCCAGAACCCCCGCTGGAAACACCTTTACCGCGTCCGCGCCCGCATGGTACGCCGCCGCAATTTCGCTGGGCGTCATCGCTCCGGGAAAGGAGAGTAACCCCAGCTCCTTGACCCGTCGGATAAGCGCAACATCTGCATTGGGCGTAATGATGTATTTTGCTCCCGCCCCTGCGGCCAACAAAAGCTGTTCTTCCGTCATCACCGTACCCGCGCCCGGAAGCACCTTGTCCGCCAGCTCTCGGCAAACCGCTTCGATGGCGGCGGCCGTATCCTTCCATGTTTCCGGTCTGGCTTGGTTGAAGGTGACTTCGATCAAATCGACGCCCCCTTCATACAACGCGCAGGCCAGTTTCACCATATGCTCCGGCTCCTGGCCGCGCACAATGGCGATCACCTTTCGCCTCAGCACCCATTCCAGCGCCGCGGACGCTTCTTTTGCGTTCATTTTGGCAGTATCCTCCCCTCTGTGCGGGTTTCCGATTCAGCGCGAAACTCCGGAGTCATGAAAGATTTGTTGAATTTTTGCGGATTCCTCCGCCGTGGACGGCGCGAGCGGAAAGGCGCACCAAGGCTCCATGGGTACGCCCACCAGCCGCGCGGCTTCCTTCACTTGGGGAATGAACGGCACGCCCACCCCATACAGCGGCATCAGCCGGTCGATGGTGAGGGATATCCGCTCCACCTCCGCGTCATCATCCCGCTCAAACGCCTGAACCCATTCGCGCGCAAGCTCTGGAAATATGTTGGAGAGGCCTCCGATGGCCCCGTCTCCCCCTCCGCGCACAACCTCGGGAAAATAGCTGTCAAATCCGCAAAACACCTCGAAGTCCGGATAGTGGGGTTTGACCGCTCTGATCAGCCGCAGGGTGTGCTCGGCGTTATCCGAGGAATCTTTAATTCCGACTACATTGTCATGCCGCCGGCGAAGTTCCAGCACCGTTTCAGGCGGAAGGTCATAACCGGTGCGTTCCGGATAGTTGTACAAATAGATTGGCCCATCCACCCGCGCCGCCAGCTCGTCGTAATACGATAGCATGGCTTGGGGTGACAGGGTTACATAGTATGGCGAGATCACCGCCACCGCGTCGGCGCCAGCCGACAGCGCGTGACGGGCCAGAGCCACAGCCTCCTCAAAATCCATGGAGGCCGTTCCCACAAGCACCTTCATCCGTCCTGCGATATGCTTTACGCTGAACGCCGTCAGCTCGCGGCGCTGCTCAGCCGTCATCGCAAAAAATTCTCCCATGCTGCCCAGCACCAGCACGCCGTCCACACCGCCCCGGAGCAGATGATCGTACACCGCGGCCTGCGACTCCAAATCCAAACTGCGGTCCTGATGGAAGGCAGTAACGCAGGGCGTCATAAAAGCAGCCTTCATACCATGCCTCTCCCCTTTCGTTCCCTCAAGGGCGCCGTCAAATCGAAATCCTGCGGTTGCGTGCCGTCACCGGCCATTCAGCCTCAATTTCTCCGTCTTGCGCCACCAGGATGGACGAATAGAGCGCACTGGTCGGACAGATGTGCTTGGGCGCGGCGTACAACGCTTCGCCGATCGCCGGGCGCTCGTCCTCGTGGCCCTCCGGCATACGCAGTACCCAGTGCTCCTCATTTTGCATAACGGTTTCGGCATCCTCAAACCCCACGATCACCGCGCGGGGCTGGTCCGGATCGGCGGCCACGCCCTTATAACCCAAGTCCACCGTAAAAATACCGGGCGCGGGATGGCTGATCACGCGGGTCAGGAGCATCGCTCCAATCTCAAAGGGCAGGTCCGGGAAGGAGCTGAAATAACCATAATCCTGAATCAGGCAGGTTCCGGGCGAGAGAAACACACCCTCGCGCTTTGCATGGCAGGGGAAGGACGGCGTGCCGCCCATCACCATAATTCCGCAATCCAGGCCCTCGGCGTTAAGCTGCTCCCGCAGGGTGTAGACCGCCTCCACATCGCCGTCCACAAGCCGCTGACGGTCCTCAAGCGAACCCTCGTGGCGTTGGCCGTCGTACACATGCATGCCCCGTACCCGCAGGCCGGGCATTCCGGCTGCCTTTCGGTAAAGCGCGCCTGCCTCAGCGGTTGCGATACCGGTGCGGTTCAGGCCGTCGTTTACATCCATCAGAAAATTGACCCGGATGCCCGCGTGTCCGGCCGCGTCCGAAAGCATGCGAAGCTGCTCCTCGTCATCCCCAATGGCATAAAACTCCGTTTGGGGAAAAGCAAGGACAAGCTCCACAAACCGCCCGATATTGGGTCCGACGAGCGGATAGGAAATAATGGCGTGTTCCGCCCCGCAGGCGCCTGCCATCTCGCCCTCGGCAATGGTGGCGCATTTGAAACGGCGGACGCCCGCATCCATCAAAAGGCGCACCATGTCCGCCGATTTGTGGGATTTGACATGCGGCCATAGCCGATTTGCGCCGCCCGCGACTTCAATCGTACGGCGGATATTTTCTTCAATAATATCCTTGTAATAGATCAATGCCGGAGAAATAACAGGCCCAGGATTCTTAAGCCGGTAGGTTTCTAGCTTCATGCCGCCGCCTCCATCCGTCAAATTTCAAAAATAAACTCGACTTCGCAGGCAATATCCCCGGGCAGCTCGCTGACGCCGATCGCGCTGCGCGCGCCAACGCCGTCCTCCCCAAAAATATCCCTGTAAAGCATCGAGCAGCCGTCCAGCACCTTGGGCTGTAGATTAAAGCCCGGGGCACTCGCGATAAACCCAAGAATCTTTACCACACTCTTGATTCGGCCCAGGTCCCCCAGGTAGTGGTTCAGCGTGGAAAGCGCGTTCAGGCCGCAGAGCCTCGCTGCCTCCTGCCCCTTCTCCAGCGTGCACCGGCCGCCGACTTTGCCCACTATCGCAGGCACGCCCTTCACCGTCGCGCCCTGACCGGAGACATAAAGCAGGTTACCGACCTGCCGCACAGGCTTATAAACGCCGCCGGGAGGCGGCAGCTCCGGCAGCTCGTAGCCCAGTTCCCTGATTCTTGCGTAAACATCGTTCATAGTGAAAACTCCCTTCCAGATTTCATCAGAATCCATCGAATGCGCGCGGGTTTCACGCCGCGTTAATTCACCCTTCCCCCGTATCCCATCAACCGCGGTTGAGCAATACTCCTGCGGCTTCGCCGGTCGCACTTCCGTTGTCATAGGCCAGCCTGCCGTTGACGAATACGCTTTGGACGCCTTCGCTGTGTCGCACCGGATCCGTGTAGGTCGCCCTGTCGCGCAGAGCCTCCCAATCCATCAGCACAAGGTCCGCATAGCAGCCAACCTTCACCCGGCCCCGGTCGCGTAGGCCAAGAAATTCGGCGGGCATTCGCGTGATCTTGTCGATGGCCTTCACAAGCGTCAGCCGCTTTTCCTCCTTGACATACCGGCAAAGAAAGCGCTGAAACGCCCCGTATTTTCTGGGGTGCGGCATTCCCGCGGCGGAGTACAGCGAATCCGAGATCACAATGCAATCCTCCTGCGTGATAATCTTCCCCACGTCATCGGGCGCCATCTCCTCCAGCACCACGGGAACGCACCCCTTCTCGCGCGCAAGCAGGTTCAGCGCGCATTCTCCTGGGTCGCCGTGGCACAGAGCCGCGAGTTGTTCAATGCTCCGGCCGACCTCCTCCGGGTTGGAGGAGCCTGAAACGATCACCCGGCCCCACCCCAGCGTTTGAATGAAGTTATCCCAGCCATCGCGCGTCTGTGAAAACGCCTTGAGGATATGCGCCCGCCCTGCGGGATTGGAAATTTGCCTCAAAACGCCCTCCGTTCCACCTGCCAGCGTTTCCGGCGGGAAGAGGGATAAGAGCGTCGTGGAACCGGCTGTATAGGGATAGGCATCAAAGCCGATATCAATTCCTTCCCGCTGCGCCCTGCGGATATGCGATAGCAGCTCGTCCACCGCGTGGCCCCACATGTCTGTTCCCGCCGCCTTCATATGGCTGATATGCACGCGCACCCCGGAGGCGCGGGCGATATCGATCATCTCATCCACGCTTGCAATCACGCTTCGCCCTTCCCCCCGGATATGGGCGATAACCGGCTTTTGCCGCCGGGCCGCCACCTCCGCGATAGTGGCAAGCTCACGGGTGGAATAGTAGCATTCCGGCGTATACATAATGCCCATGCTTAATCCAAGAGCCCCGGCGGCCAGCGCTTCGTCCAAAAGGGCGCAAACCTGTTCCAGCTGCTTTGGGGTAAGCTTCGCATCCGAGAAGCCCGTCACGCTTCTTCGCAAATCTCCGTTTCCGACCAAATAGCCACAGTTAAGGGAAAGAGGCCGTGCCTCCACAGCGTCGTAAAAAGTCCTCGTATCCATTCCACGCAGAGCGTCCGGAACCCAGCCCAAAATGGGCGCGGCATATTCACGCATAGCCTCGAATGTTTCGGGGCTGTTGGGTACCGGTGAAAAGCCGCAGTTGCCGCTGACGATGGACGTAAGCCCCTGTGCCAGCTCGCTCCACGGCTGATTGGAAAAGGGCAGCAGGTCTGCGTGCCGGTGAATGTCTACCAACCCCGGCGTAAGCAAAAGGCCTGAGGCGTCCATCCGCCTATGCGCTTCCGCCCCGGAACCCAGGGGAAGTACCGCGGCGATGCGCTCGCCCTTCAGGCCCACGTCGGCCCGTTGCTCGCCGGTTACGCCGTCCACCACCCGGGCGTTTTCAATCACCCAGTCAAACATGCATAACGCCTCCCTTACCGTCCCGCCTGCGGCGGAACCTGCAAGCTTTTAAAAATCTCGCACGCCTTTTCCACATGCGACTTTCCCTCGTTAAGATCAATGCCAAAATGGGAGGGAAGCAATGCGTCGAACCGCAATTTGCATAGCTTTTCAGCTGTAGCTGCGTACTGTGTGATGGAACAGTCCCAGATATTTTGCAGTGTGATCTTGCCGCCCACAAAGATGGAATCGCCCGCGAACAGATAGCCCCGGCCGTCGCACTCCATCAGGTAGCACATATGCCCGCTGCAGTGGCCCGGTGTATCCACCGCCGTCCACCGGGTATTTCCCAATGTGAAGGTTTCGCCGTTCCCGATCGTTTCTACCGGGCATGGCCTAAACCGGTAATCCGGCGGATATAGTCCGGCCCTGATAGCCCCCTCCAGCGCGATGGCGGCGGTGTCGCCCCCGCTAACATAGCGCGCGCAATCGGCATGCGCCCGGACAGGCGCGCCCGTTTTTTCATGCAGATAGAACGCGTTGCCTGAATGGTCCGCATGGCCGTGCGTCAGCAAAATCAACCGCACGTCCGAAGGCTTAAACCCGCACGCGCGCACGCCCTCCAACGGCGCGCGGCCCTCCGGGCCCACGCCCGCGTCCACCAGCACCAGGCCGTCGCCCGTATCCACCAGGTATACATCGCAGTCAAACGGGTCGGACAGGTTACTTCCCGGCCTGCCGCTGGCGACGACCGAAAGAAAACCGTTCAGGCGAATCATTCCGCGCCGCCTCCTTTCACGCCCGCCGTCCGGTATGCCTTTTGCATCCAGCCAAGGCACTCCTCCGTGGCAAGCCCGTAGTTATAACAATAGATATCCTCAACGCCGTCCTTCGCCGCTTCCGCCACTCTGGCGGCGAAGTCCCCCTGCCCCGCATAGCGCGCCCGCCCCAGATTCAGCGCCAGCGATACCCGCGCATAAGGCGCGTACAGGTTAACGTTGCGCCTGATCAGCGGATAGGTTTCACCCGGCGAATAGCAAAGGGGCACAAAGCCGTCCACCACGTCGCCCAGCGCGCTAAAGGAGCTGGCGTCGTAATGCATGCTGTTAATGGCAAACGGAGCGGCGGAAGGAATGTATTCATACAGGACGTTATGGCTGTGCGCGATGCGCGCCGTCTCCCCCGCCAGCCCGTTCACGCTTTTCATCCTGAACCGCTGGTAGGCGTACAGCTCGGGATATTCCAGAAATAGCTGGAGCACCTGCGCGTCCCCGCTGCCCTCATACGTCGTATCAGCCGAAAGCAACCGCGCAAGCAGCATTTTTGCAACGTTTCGCGCCGCCTCCGCGTCCACGTCCGCATCCCGCGCCGCATTCATACACTGCGGGCAAAAGCAGAGCGACAGCAGATACTGTACGGCGGGCGTCAGGCGCGCAAGTGAAAACTCATGGTGACGGCCATGGAAGGCTTGCATCCAGCACTCCGTTTCCATTATCACGCGCGTGGGCGCAAGGGTTTCAATCACATCCTCCAGTATGGCCCCGGCATATTCGCGCACGTCCGGATGGTTTAAGCACAGCGAGGACACATAGCGGTCGCCCCATACGTTTTCCACCGTCGCGTCGGGATACCGCTCCCCCATTTCGCCGTTATGGAGGTTCACCATCCAGCAGCGCCAGTCAATGCCTTTTTGGGTGCACAGCTCGCGCAGCCTGTCATATACGCCGATAAGCTCTGCTTCCGCGCGCGGCACCATGCGGCCGTATTTTTCGGGATGAATGGCAAAGGAGGTACCCGCACGCCTGCGCTCCAGAACACGCCCGGCCTTTGGCGCCAGCACGTTACACTGGTGATACACGGCGTTAATAGCGATCATGTTACAGCCCAAAGCCTCATAATCTTCAATAAACCGGTCCGGGTTTTCCGCAGCGTCCCACGGATAAACGAACATGCCAAGGTGAAGCATCGCTACGCACCTCCTGTCAGACGACCTTCTTCTCCCGACCATAGGCCAGCAGCACGGCCAATATCAGTACGCCCTGAAAAATTTCACGCCCAGCGTTTGACATTTTCATTACATTCAGAATATCCCTAAGAAGGATCATCAGCATGGTGCCCGCGATCAGCCCGGCAAACTTGCCCTTGCCGCCGATGATGGAAATGCCGCCGATCACCACCGCCGCGATGGACATAAGTTGGTACTGCTGACCGATGGTCAGGTAGGTGCTGCCCATATTGCCCAGAATCAGCAGCCCGCCGATGCCGGCGCACAGGCTGGATACACAGTATACCAGGTATTTGGTGGCGACCACATTGACGCCGTTTAACTTCGCGGCCGCCTCGTTGGTGCCAACGGCATAGATATGCCGGCCATACTTGGTCTTGTTCATCAAAAGCAGACCCAGCGCGAGAAACAGCATCCACACGAACACCGCGTTTGGCAGCCCAAGCGGTTTGCCCTTGCAAAGCCACTTGATTACCTCGCCGCAACCGCTGGGTGGGGTGCCGTCCGTCCAGATCAGCATTCCGCCTTCCAGCAGGCTCAGCATTGCAAGCGTCATAATGATGGGTGGGATGCGCAGAAAGTTGATACACGTCGCGTTAATTGCGCCCACCAGCATGGAAACCAGCAGCGCCATGGCGATGGCTGCGCCGTCCCCCCACTGGGCCTTGACGCAGGCCGCCGCAACCACGCTGGAAAGCGTGACGACGTTGGAAACCGACAGGTCGATACCGCCGGAAATAATACACACCGCCTGCCCGATGACAATCATCCCCACATACGCCGCCGTTTTGAGGAAGGTAGCGTTGTGGTTCCAGGTATCAAAGCCCGGAATGAACAGGATTGTGCCCAGCCACGTAAGAATCAGTACCACAAACGCGAGAAAAGTCGGGTCCCTCCATTGTTTTTTAAGGTTAGCGGCATTCACGCCCTGTCACCGCCCTTTCGATAGTAGCTGATCGCCTTAAAGCCGATCGCGGCAATCAGAATCAGGCCCTGGACCACATATTGCCAGAAGGCGTTCATGCCGGTAAAGAACAGAAGGTTGACCAGCGCCGTAAAGATGAACGCGCCCATAACCGCGCCCTTCATCTGCCCGACGCCGCCCAGAAAGCTGACGCCGCCCAGCACAGCCGCGGCCACGGAGTTCATCTGGTAGGACACGCCGATGGTGGGATCGCCCGAGCTGATCTGCCCGGTAAGCAACAGCCCGGCAATGCCCAGAAAAACGCCGCTGACCAGATACGCCGTCAGCTTCGCGCGCTGCACGTTCAGTCCGCTTTCGTAGGCGGCGCGCGGATTTCCGCCCACGGCATAGATATCCAGACCGGGCTTGGTGGTCTTAAACAGCTTCCAAAGCAGCAGCGACAGCGCCACAATAACAATGGCCGGCGGAAAAAAGCTGCCGCCGCTCAAAAATGCGGTAAAATCGGGGTTTACATACCCTCCGGGGGACGGCAGAACGGTCAGCGCCACGCCCTTCCAAATGTAGGAAAAGGCGAGCGTAACGATAATATCCGGCAGACGTCCATATACCACGACGACGCCCATGATAAGACCGACCAACGCACCCGCGCCCAATGTGCATACGATACCCTGAACCATGCCCAGCGCGCCGGGCGCCATGGTTGTGGCGCAAACCGCCGTCATCAGGGACATGGCCGTGCCCAACGCAAGATTGATGCCCCCCACCAGCATGCACGCGGCCTGGCTCATGGCGCAAAGCATCAGCGGAGCGTACTGAAGCGAAAGCGACCACAGCCGGTTGCCGGAGGAGAAAATTTGCGGATCAACGGCTACCGTCGCTACGAAAAAAAGAAAAAAGGTGACGTATACGGACAGGATTTTACGCACCTGCCCGGGCAATCCCTTCAACAGGCCTTGCTTTTGTTTCATACGGATTCCTTTCTGAACACGGAAGCCTTAATCAACGATTCCTCCGTAATCTCATCGCCGATCAGCTCCGCGTTAATTTCGTTTTCGTAGATCGTCAGCACCCGGGTGCACATGCTCAAAAGCTCGATAGTATCGGAGGAAATCATGACGATACTCACGCCCTCCCCGGCCAGGTCATGCAACGTTTCATAAATTTCGTGCTTGGTAACCACGTCGATGCCGCGGGTAGGCTCGTTAAGCAGCAGAACCCGCGGGTTGCGGGAAAGCCATTTGGACAGCACGATTTTTTGCTGGTTGCCGCCCGAAAGCTCGCTTACCAGCTGCTGAAAGGAACGAAACTTAATGGAAAACCGCCTGCGTGCGTTTTCGCAGAGCTCCGTTTCCCGCTTGCGACGAATGATGCCCAGCTTGCCCGACACCAGCTCCAGGCTGGCAAAGCTCATATTAAAGCGGATAGGATGGGTAACGAACAGGCCGTCTACCTTGCGTTCGGCCGGCAGGTAGACAATACCTTGATTCATCGCCGCCCTGGGGCTAGAAAACGCAACCGGTTTCCCGTCCAGCCTAAGCGCGCCGCCATTTACCCGTTTGATGCCGAAAAGAACCTCCAGAAAGGATTGCTGGCCCTGCCCCTGAAGGCCGCCGATGCCCAGGATTTCCCCCTTATGAAGACAAAAGGAGGCATCCATGGTTTTGGAAAAGCGCAGGTGCTCCGCCTCCAGTATTTTAGGCGCTGCGAGAATTTGCCGCGCGTCCGGCTTTTGGGGAAACTGTTTGGCTACGGGGCGCCCGGTCATCAGCGCGACGAGGCCGTCCTCGTCATAGTCGTTGACGCCGCACTCCGCCACTTGTTGGCCGTCCTTCATGACGGTCATCGTATCGCAGATTTCCGCCACTTCATGCTGGCGGTGGGAAATAAAAATCAGCATCATGCCCCGCGCCTTGGCCTCGCGCAGCTTGTCAAAAACAATTTTAACCTGCGCGTCGTCCAGGGCGGAGGTAGCCTCGTCCAGCACCAAAAGCTTCGGCCGCTGATAAATCGCTTTGCCAAACTCCAGCATTTGGCGTTCCGCCATGCTTAGCTCGCTGGCCTCCTGATCCGGCCGGATATGGGTGAGCCCGATGTCCGCAAGCAAAGATACGGTCTCCCGCTTCATTTGCTTTGTATCCAGCAGCACGCCTTTCAGCTTTTCACAACCCAGAAAGATATTCTGGGCAACCGTCAGCACTGGGTTGATGCTCAGCTCCTGATGTACGGTCAGAATACCCAGCTTTTTCGCGAGCAACGGCGTCAGATGGGGGTATTCCTTTCCCTCCACGCTGATAGCGCCCTCATCATGCTGGTAAATACCCGTCAGTAAATTGATCAGCGTGCTCTTGCCGGCGCCATTTTCGCCTACGAGCGCGTGATACTGTCCCGGGCGCAGCTCCAGGCTTACGCCGGACAAAACCCTGTTGCCGGCAAAGGACTTGCTTACTTTCCGCGCCGCAAGGAACGGCTGTTGTGTCTCTTTTATCATGATCGTTACTCCCATTCGCCCCGGCTGGCCGGGCGATATGCTTGATAACCGTCAAATCCGCGTTGATAAACACTTGCGGCACATAGCGGCGTCGCCGCGCGCGGATGAAACAGAATGTCATTTCTGTGGTTTTTATAGTGAGGCTGTGTTCCGAAAGCGCAACGGAACGTGCTTCTGGAGGAGCCGGAGGGGCTTGTCCCCTCCGGCTTTTACCTGTATGCAACCCTTGCGGGTGATTTAAAGGGCCGTAACCGCCATGCCCCGGACATGCGCCGTAACGGTCGGTAATACGGTGGTTCAGCCGGAATCGCACGTCCCGAATTATGAATTCGGTAGGTGGGACCGCTCAAAGCTTTTTCGACGTTTTTACTCCGCCGCCAGCATGGAAACATACTGCTCGTCGGTCAACGGATCGCAGAGGTAATAGTCGTCAGGCAGATCGTTGGGGATATAGTCGGCAATGTTATCGTTGGTAATAACAGGGCGGGAGAGGAGGTAGTTTTCCTTATACTTCTCGCCGTTGAGAATCTTGACGCACAGATCCAGCGCCAGAGCACCCTCCCAGTTTGGCTCGCCGATAGCGATGGATGAGAAGCCCGCATCCAGGTTTTCATACCACAATTTTACAAAGGCGTTGTAGTTCTCGCCGGTGATCGGAACCATAGGACGTCCATTCTCCACCAGCGCCTTCAGGGACGCGCTGGCCAGAGAGCCTCCCAGCGCTAAAACGCCGTCAAATTCATAAGCGTCCATGACGGGGGTAATCATTTCCAAGGCGGGAGCCTCATTGTACTCGCTGTTCAGAGTGGTTACAACCTCGATGTCCGGATAATTGGCCAGAACAGATTCGGCGCCCTTTTGGCGCAGATCGCTGGTAGCGACGCCGGCGGGACCGGAGAACATGATGATCTTGCCCTTGCCCTCAAGCTTATCGCACAGCCACTGGGCGCAAGTCGCGCCGTATTCCTCATCGGAAGTCGCCAGCACGGAGGTGACCTTGGTAGTAACCAGGGAATTGGTGTTGACGACCACAACGCCCTTTGCCATGGCCTCATCCACAGCATTGTTAAGCGCGGTCGCGGAACCGGCGATAATGATGATAGCGTCATAACCCTCGGCGACCATGTTCTGAATATCGGAAATCTGCTTGGAGTTGTCGCCGTTGGCGTTGGCAAGGTACAGCTCGTCCACCACGCCCTTTTCCTTCCAATATTCAACGCGGGTATCAAGCATTCCCTTCATCTGCTGCATCCATGACGGGGTGAGATAGATGTCGGAGAAGCCGATCTTGTAGCCTTCACCAAGCGCAACCGCGCTTACGGACAGGATCAGAGCCAGGGTCAGAAGCACTGCGAGGATCTTTTTCATGGGGATTCTCCTTTCAATTTGGGTTTTCCGGGTTTTACCGCGCACACGCGCATACGCGGTTATTTTTTCCTCCGCATCGGGAGGGTTTCCCCTTTTCAAAAGCGCTTACTCTTCTGTAAGGCAATGACAGTAGAATTGAAACGCCTGCTCCAGCTGGCTTCGCGCCACAAACTCATTTGTGGTGTGCGCCTGTGCGATCGAGCCGGGGCCATACAGAATTGCCTGATAGCCGGCAGCCGTAAACTGGCTTAAGTCGCAGCAGGCCGGGAAGCCCGCAACCACAGCATCCCTTTTAAAACTCCGGACAAAGCAGCCGCGCGCCCAGCGTACAATGGCGCTGTCTCCATCCACACTGCCGGCCGCGACGTCAATGTACGGCGTCATTTCCAAAGTGGCTCCCTGCTGGAGGCCGCCCGCCTCATCCACTTTTGTCCGAATGGCCTTTTCAAACTCCTCAGCCGTATCGCCAACGCCCGGGCGGCAGTCCACGATCAACTCGCACCTGTCGGGAACAATGTTATCCTTTGTTCCGGCGCTCACCATTGTGCAGCACAGGGTCGGCGGAGGCAGCACAGGGTGCGGCCTTGCCTTCAAATCCTCATTAACAAGCCGGACAGCCTCAATTACGCGGGCCATGTTCTCCACGGCGTTGACGCCCTTGTCCGGCGCACCTGCGTGGCAGGATATTCCACGCGCGCATACCCTGAAGCGGATGGCTCCTCGGTGCGCGATATGGATTTCATTCTGTGTGGGTTCTCCGATCACCACATAGCGCACGTTTTCCGGCACAAGCATGTTAAGCAGCGTCCGGGTACCCTGTCCATAGATTTCCTCGTCCGCCACAAAGGCAAGCCTGAAAGCCCTTGTGCCTTCGCCGTGCCGCCTGGCCCAGATCGCGGCGGCCATCATCGCGGCAATGCCGCCCTTCATGTCGCATGTGCCGCGGCCATAAAACCTGCCGTCTCTCTCCACGGCCTCAAAGGGCGGCGTGTCCCATCCCGTCCCCTCCGGCACCACATCCAAATGCCCGGTGAGCAGGATTGCGGGCCCATCTCCCCCGCACAGGGTGGAAACCACATTGGCCCGCATATCGCCAACCGGCGTCAGCCCGCATTCGATACCATGCCGTGCAAGCGTCGCCGCAATATAGTCCGCCGCAACCCGCTCATCTCCCGGCGGATTGACCGTCCTTAGCGCGACCAGTTCCTTCAAAAAGCTGACGCAGAGCTCAAATTCTCCGCTGTCCGGCATGCTTATCCCCTGCTTTCCCGGCGCTATGCCTGCGTTCCCTTGTCGGACGGCTCGTCCGCCTTTCCGTTTACCTTACGGATGGCGTCGAGGTAATTATAAAGCGTAAACTTGGAAATACCTAAAAACTCGCATACGCGGTCGCCGGATTTTGAGATGACGAAAGTCCCTTTATCGTCAAGATATTTAAGAAAACGCTGTTTATCCTCCCGATCCATAAGCGTAAGCGGTTTACCTACGTAGGAAAGCGCCGTCTGAAGCATATATTCCAACAGCTCGTTAATATTGTTGAAAAATACCTCCTTGATTTCATGTTCGGACTGCTCCGCTTCCTCATGCGGAAGAAAATACTTGTTTTCTTCCCGCAAAAACGCCTCCATTTTGACTGATTCCGTAATATCCTTATTAATACATATGGAACCGATCACCCGGCCATCATCGTCACGAATGAACATGCTGGAGGAACGAAGAATCTTTCCCTCCCTGGTATGAGTCACGTAGTTATAACGGTCCCCGTTCTCAACGGTGCCCCGAAGCACCTCCAGGCCCAGGTTGCTTCCGCAGTCGCCAACTTTACGGTTGGTAACATGGCCGTTACGGATATCCACAATCGTATGGTCGTAGCCTTTGGTAAGGTCATGCAGCACAATTTCATCGTTCACGCTCATTTGGGATTCAAGCATATCCAGCAATTGCGTAAAAAACGGACGTTCTTCATCAATGGATCTCATCATGTCCTCCCTATTGACATTATATCTAACATTTCATCATTTCTATGTCCACATTCTAACATATTTTTTGATGTGTGTAAAGATATTTTCGCAATAAAATTTTGATTTTGTTTGATATATCAAATTATTAGACAGATCATATATTGCTTTTGGACCTCTTTTGATACGAAATCAGAATATTTTTTATTTTTCTCTCTTTTTTTCTGATTCGTATAATCGCCACCGGAGGTCCCCGGCCTTTCTCAGCACAACTAAACCAACAAGGATCTACGCCCCCCACCAGCATCGTGCAAAAGTCTCTTCCACCGGCCGGTCGCGGCACAGAAACCAAGGCCAGCAAACACATTCGTTTATTTTTCCTCCTCCCGCGGCCGGTCCGTTCGACTGCCAGACATGTGCGGCAAACGGCAATCATGCTCTTACCTTATTTTACCGCACAGAAGCGGCCGGCGCAATTTGCGCCGGCCGCTTTATCCGTTACTCGGTTGTCAGGGCTGCTTTCCGATATACGCAAGGATGCCCCCATCCACATACAGGATGTGGCCGTTGACAAAATTGCTCGCCTCGCTGGCCAAGAACACAGCGGGACCAATCAAATCCTCCGGGACGCCCCAACGGTTGGCCGGGGTTTTGGCTAGGATGAAGCTGTCAAACGGATGCGGAGAGCCGTCAGGCTGCTTCTCCCGCAACGGAGCGGTCTGAGGGGTGGCGATATAGCCGGGGCCAATGCCGTTGCACTGAATGTTCTGGCTGCCGTACTCCGAGCAGATGTTGCGCGTAAGCATCTTCAGGCCGCCCTTTGCCGCGGCGTAGGCGCTGACCGTCTCGCGCCCCAGCTCGGACATCATGGAGCAGATGTTGATGATCTTGCCGTGCCCCTTCTTAATCATAGATGGGATAACCGCCTTGGACACGATGAACGGCGCGTTCAAATCTACGTCGATAACCTTGCGGAAGTCCTCGGCGCTCATCTCGCACATGGGGATACGCTTGATGATACCCGCGTTGTTCACAAGAATATCAACAATACCAACCTCCGCTTCAATGGTAGCGATCAGGCTGTTCACCGCCGCTTCATCCGTCACGTCGCATACGTAGCCATGCGCTCCGACGCCCTTTTCCGCGTAAGCAGCCAGGCCCCTATCCACCAGCTCCTGGTTGATGTCATTAAACACAATGGTCGCGCCCGCCTCCGCCATTCCCATTGCGATTGCGAAGCCGATGCCATAGCTCCCGCCCGTAACCAGAGCGACTTTTCCTTGTAGTGAAAACAGATTGCTCATTTTCGTTTTCTCCTTGCCGTCCGGATAGCTTTAGCGCTGCACGCGGCCGCTTCCGCTGCCCTTCATCAGGCTTTCGACCTCGCTCACGCTCACGCGGTTGAAGTCGCCGCCGATGGTATGCTTCAGGCAGCTCGCCGCTACGGCGAATTCCAGAGCCATTTTTTCATCTTCGTAGGTGTTGAGGCCGTAAATCAGGCCGCCGCCAAAGCTGTCTCCGCCGCCCACGCGGTCCACAATATCGGTGATACGGTATTTGCGGGAAAGGAAGAAATCCTTGCCGTTAAACAGGCAGGCGCTCCAGTCGTTATGGTTGGCGCTCTTGGACTCGCGAAGCGTGATGGCGACGCGCTTGATATTGGGATAGGTGTCCATCGCCAACCGGGCAATGGCCTTGTACTGCTCGATGTTAAGTTCGCCTTCCTCCACGGAATGCGCGCTTTCAGCCTTCAAAAGCAGGCTCTTCTGGAAATCCTCCTCGTTGGCGATCACGGTATCTACGTATTTGACCAGCTCGGTCATCACCTGGTCGGCGGTTTTACCATACTTCCACAGGTTCTTACGGTAATTGAGGTCGCAGCTCACATGCAAGCCCATCGCCTTGGCGGCCTTTACAGCCTCCAGGCTCAGCTCGGCCGCGCCCTCGCTGATGGCGGGGGTGATACCGGTCAGATGGAACCAGTTCGCGCCGTCAAAGGCGGCTTTCCAGTCGATATCGCCGGGCTTGGCCTCGCAGATGGCGCTGCCCGCACGGTCGTAAATAACCTTGCTGGGGCGTTGCACCGCACCGGTTTCAAGGTAGTAAACGCCCATACGGCCATCCTTGCGCACGATATGGGACACGTCAACGCCAAAGCCGCGAAGCTCACGCAGGCAGGCCTCTCCGATATCGTTTTTGGGCAACACCGTCACGAAGGCAGTGTCCATACCGTAGTTGGCGAGGGACACGCTCACGTTGGCCTCGCCGCCGCCGAAGGTGGCTTCGAGCGAGGGGGATTGGAAGAAGCGCTCATAGCCGGGGCTTTTCAGACGAAGCATAATTTCACCGAAGGTTACGACCTTTGCGGACATGGAAAAACACCCTTTCATTCTCTAAGATATGTTGGATTGACAGCCGGAACGGGAAGAACCCGTCCCTTACTTCTGGAACAGATGGAAGGCGAAGCCCGCGATTTCCTCGTTCATATAGATCGCCTTGAGCTTGCCGTCCTTCACGGCGGCGCTTGCGTCGTCAAAGGTAAAGCCGCGGCGCTCCAGGTGCCAGCGGGCGCGCCGGATACTGTTGCACGCGATGGCGATATGGCCGTGCGTACCGCGGAATGGCTTCTTCATCAGTTCAAAGCCCTCGCCCACAAACATGGAGCTGTTACCATCCTTCACAGGCCAGCCCAACAGCTTAAACAGGAGCTCGGCTTCCTTCGCCGCGTTTTCAGGGCTTCCGCTGTTAATTCCCACGTGCTTAAGCTCCAAGCCCAGCATCAGCGTTACGGCGCTGCGGGTCAGGTTCTCAATGCGCTTCCAGTCCTTGGCGTTTACGGCGTCGGACGGCACCATCCAGCTACCGCCGCAGGCCACAATCTTAGAAAAGGAAAGGTATTCGTTCAGGTTCTTTTCATTTACGCCGCCGGTGGGCAGAAAGGTTACATTTCCATAGGGCGCGGCCATGGCCTTGATCAACGGCAGACCGCCCAGCGCCTCGGCGGGGAAGAATTTAACAGTCTTAAGCCCCAAAGAAAGCGCGACCTCGATATCGCTGGGATTGGCACAGCCGGGAACGATGGGCACTTCCTTTTCCTGGCAATATTTCACGATGTCGGCGTTGAGGCCGGGGGATACGATATAGGTGGCTCCGGCGTTTACGGCGCGGTCCACCTGCTCCCGGGTCAGCACCGTGCCGGCGCCCAGAATCACCTCCGGCAGCTCGGCGTGCACGCGCCTGATGGCTTCCTCAGCCGCGTCGGAACGGAAGGTAATCTCCGCGACGGGCAGGCCGCCGTCTGAAAGCGCTTTGCAAAGAGGTACCGCGTCGGCGGCGTCCTCCACCTTAATAACGGGAACCAAACCGGCCAGAGACAATTGCTCAATCATTTCCATGGTTTTTCCTCCTTCATTTTCATGCCATTGTATCGGGTATGCAACGCGTTTACGATGTTCACACATTTTTAAGAAAGCGCTCAACGCGCGGTTGCGCCTCCAAGAGCAGCTCCGCATAATTGACGATTTCCTTCTCGCCCATGCGAAAGATCGGGGCCGACACACTCAGCGCGTACAGCGCCCGGCCATCCTTCCCGCGCAGAGGAACGCCCACACAGCACACGTTCTCGTTGTTTTCCTCCCGCTCCACGGCATAACCGCGCAGGCGGATTCGCTCAAGCTGCCCAAGCAGCGCGGGCATATCCGTGATGGAGTGCGGAGTGACCGCCTCAAGCGGAGCATCTCCATACATCCGGCAAACCTCATCATCGCTCAGGGTGGAGAGCAGCGCCTTGCCCAACGCCGTGCAGTGAAGCGGCGCGCGCGAGCCGATGTAGCTGGTCATGCGGATGGACTGGGTGGAATCCAGCTTGTCGATATAAAGCGTGTCCGTGCCGGACATAACGCCCAGGTGCATGGTTTCGTTGATCTTCTGATGAATTTCGGCCATGCAGCCCCTCAGCACCTCCATCACGTCCACCTGGTTCATCGCCTGCGCCCCGATCTCAAACATTTTCAGCCCCAGCCGGTACTTGCCCGTATCGGGCTGAAGGGAGGCATAACCCAGATGGATAAGCGTATGCGCAAGGTTAAACGCGGTGGAACGCGGAAGCCCGAGCGCCTGATCGAGCTCGCAAAGCGCCAGCCCCTCCGGGTGCGCGCCCAACAGCTCCAGCATGGCAAGACCGCGCTGTAGTGTCCGGTTGGGAATTTCAGCCATAGCCTCGCCTCTTTTTGTTCACATATGTGAACGACGTTCTCATTCATGTATATTATAAGTGTGAACCTTTCGCCTGTCAAGAGGGCGCGCGAAAGAATGGGCGATGCCGCAGACGTACACGCGCCCTCCCGCACAGGCCGATACGTAGCAAAATGCCGGTCAACCAACGTGACCGGCATCCTTCTACCTGTGTTATACGCGCGTTGGTACGGCCTCCAGACCCCGCGCGCCGCTTTTTTATGGCAGTTTCGTCAAGCGACCCATGACCAGATAGCGCGTATTATCATAGTTATCGGAGCAGGTGACAAGCGTAATGATCTTGTCGTCGGCTCCAACGCTCACGCCGGTGGAGATACCCGACTTCCTGACGCACTCATTCACATAGCCCGTAAAGTCGGCGCCGCCGCTGAAGCTGACGCGTGCGACGCCATCGTAATCATCCCCGGTGGCAAACGCCGCAAACACCTCCACCTGATAGTTTGCCGCCGGCGTATACAGCCGCATCACCGGATGCGCGTCATAATAGCTCTGCTGCTTATACCCCAGCAAGCCGGCAAACATGGAACCGTCGCCCATGTTATGCCCATAGATCACCGTATTGCGTCCGCTGAAGGTACGGCTGCATGCATTGTCGATAAAAATTGTTCCACCACGGTTGATTTCTTTATTATATAGCCGGTTGAGATAGTATGCGTTATCCGTGCCGCGCACAACCGGATAATCAATCGCGGTACCGTCCAAAATCAGCCACGCCGCTACGTCGCGGTTAATACCCGTCAGCGCGTCAAAATCAATCTCCCCGCCGGATCGCACGGACGCGGCAAGCCCGCTGTTCGCCGTCCGCGCTGCGGCGCTTTCCTGCGTGAGAACCGTCCATTGCGCGAGAGTAAGGCCGGCGGCATTGTATACCAGCGGGTCGCCAACCAGGGGCGCGGTCTTTTTGACCGCAGGCTCCGTGCCGGCACTGCCATAGGTATACTTCAACTCCGTCGACCAGCCGTCCGCCCGCGCCGTTTTTGTATAATAGCGCGGGACCTTTTTACCGCGTACACTCCACCTGATGGTTTTACCGTCCCCGTCTTTCTCCGGCAGGTCGGGAAATATGTTGGTCCAGCCATCGGCCAGCTTAACATTGACGGCGCGGTGCGAGGATGAATTTGGATAAGGCTCGCCGTTTGCATAAAGATATGCCGTAACCTCCTCCGGCCGCCGCTTTCGCCTGTCGTTTCCGTCCCGCCAGCTCACGTTGACACGCAGGTTGACCTTGCCGCGCGCATCGGTATAATAGTGCACCACAGACTGGTCGTTTGCACGGCTATCCGTCGCCTTTGTAAAGCCGGATACGTCATCCGCACGCACGCCGTAGACGCACGGGCTGCCGTCGTCCATGAACTGCGGCACGTCGGCAAAATGAAATGCGTTGTCACCCGCCGGAAGGGTCGCGGTGCCCATATGAGCGCCATCGTTCACGCGGATAAGCGATACCCGTATATCGACCCGCGCGGTCGGTTCGCCCGGATACCAGGCAAGGGTACCGCCGTAGGTGAACACCGGTCGCGCCGGCGCGTACGTTACGGTAAACATCCCGGCAGCGCCATCAAACGCAACGGCGCATTCATAACCAGCGATTGCCTCCGCCATCAGGCTGTAAGACTCGCCATCCCGGCGCACCACGCCAAGTGAGTGAGCGTTTCCGTCGGCGGGCACATGATACGTGGCCGTATAGGCGGAATCCACCAGTTCCGCCGCCACATCTGCCTTGGCCGGCGCACAACCGTTCCAGACGATACGGACCTGCAGCCGCTGCATAACAGGGGTAGGCTCTACCGTAATAACCGCCTCATCCCCGGTCTGTCCGCTCAGGGTCGCAGTGTAGCCGGCAGGCAGAGAAAGCGAAGACACATTAAGGATATGAAGCACGACGCCGTTGACCGGACGGAACGTATGGGCCCAATGATTGCCCGGCGACAGTGTTGCGGACTGCGAAAACACCGTGAGAGAATCATCGGTGCTGGCGCCATACAGCTCAACGCCGATGCTCATAAGCGCCTTGTCGGCGGCGGGAACGTTTACAAACCGTACGCTGGCGCAAACCGCATTTCCCTGCCACGCCCGCAGCGCGATCCTCGGCGGACCGCCGGAAGCAATCCTTCCCCGAACCGCATCCAGCTTCACAAGCAGCCCGGCGGGAATTTGCGCACGCTGTTCATCGGTGAGCGCGTCAAGCGCGGTGGAAGCAGCCGCGATAAGTTCCGCCAGGTTCCCATCCTGCGGGCCGGCATCCGCGGCCGCGGACAACGTCTCAAGGGCTGCGATGACTGACTGTACGGCCTCATCCCCCTCCTGGAGCGGTTCGGCGGCGGGCTGCGTGCCGATTAAACCGAAGGTCTGCCCGTCCCCGCCGGATAAAGGTTCATTTTCCTCGGCAGGCTGCGCGTCTGTACGGGGAGGCTCTTCGTTCGTGCCATTTAACCGTTCATCTCCACCGGCAGGCACTTCATCCTCTCCAGCAGATTCTTCTCCTCCACCTAAGGGTGTTTTTTCTCCTTCAGAAGGCTGTTTATCCCCACCGGAAGGTTCTTCTCCTTCATCGGCAGGCTGTTCATCCCCATCAAAAGGCAACCCGTTCTCACCAATCATTTGAACGGCTCCGCCCGTTTCCTCCGGGGAGACAAATACGACCGTGATATCATAGCCCAAAACGGAAATTGCGGCGTCCTTGATCTCGGATACCCGAATTCGGTATTTGTACGCGCCGCCAGCTTCATCACATTTCGCAAGAGGACCAAAGGCATACGACGCGCCTTTGGTGCTGACAGGCGTGACGTCGGTGACGGAAACGCCGTTCCGCAGCAGGACAACAGTTATGGAAGGTCTTTTCATTCCCTCCGGGAAGCCCTTCCACGTGATGGTTCCGCGCACCGACAGGGTTTGAACGGATTCCGCTCCAGCCTGCTCCGCCGTGCCACCGTCCGGCTGCGCAACATCCTGGGGCGCGGCATTCTGTCCCTTTTCCACGTCGGAGGTTTCTACCGCCATCGTATCACTCGCGGACGGCCGGACAACCGCCGCCGGACTCGCCGAAGGCATTGCGGTTTCTGCATCCGTTTTGTCAGTTTCCGGCGATACCGCCGTTTCGTCCGGCGCGGGTGTAACCGTTTCTACAAGCGCAGGCGTGCCTGAAGCTCCGCCTGCGCCGGCAGGTATCGCTTCCGCAAGCGATATACCCAGCAGCATAACAGCTGTCAACAGCAACGCAAGAATCTTTTTTTCGCAGGACCGAATCATCATCGTCCAGCCTCCTTTTCCGTCCAGAACGAACCGAAGCCGGCGGCCGCCTCACGTGCCCATGCGCACGTAAGGCCCGGCAATCCAACGCTAACCCTCCAAGTATCTATGACCATTTTCTCTATATGTTTATTATAAGAAGGACCATACCCATTGTCAATAAACGCAAATGTTTAAAAAGCACGGAACGCCCTCAGGCAAACCGCGCTATTTGTGTCAGTTCCCCTCCGGCCGGAAGCAGCCGCAAGCCGCAAAGTCCTCCTGAGCATCATTTCGGACTTTGGGCCAGAAAAATCCCACCAGATATTCCTGTGCTCCCACGCCTATTTCTTAAACTTTTGTAAATAAAGAAGGTAGTAGGACGCATGGTCAAGACAGAATGCAAGAATCCGCTTGACCGGCGACGGCCTGCCCATTATGCATCACAAGGGGGGCGCGGATATTCCTCCTTCGTTACAGGGTCACGCCCGTCTTAAAAATCGCCATATCACGGTAACCGTTTTGCTCGCTCAGCACCCGCCCGCCGCCGGCGACGGCAAGCACCAAATCCATCAATGCCTGCGAAAGTGTTTCCAGCGAACGGTCATCCAGCAGCCTGCCCGCATCAAAGTCAATCCAGTTGCGTTTTCGCTCAGCCAGCGCAGAGTTGCTGGAAATCTTCACCGTGGGCACGGGCGAGCCGAACGGCGTGCCGCGCCCCGTGGAAAAAAGCACAATCTGCGCCCCCGCCGCCGCAAGGGCGGTTGCGGCTACCAGATCGTTACCTGGAGCGCACAGCAAATTCAGCCCGGCGTTTTTAACGCGCTGCCCGTATTGCAAAACATCCCTCACCGGGGCGAAACCACTCTTTTGTGTGCATCCCAGCGCCTTATCCTCCAGGGTGCTGATGCCGCCCGCCTTGTTGCCCGGAGAGGGGTTTTCGTAAACCGTTTGATGGTGCTCCTCAAAGTAACGCTTGAAGCCGTTGATAAGCGAAACGGTTTTGTCAAAAACCTCCCGGCTTTCGCAACGGTTCATCAGGATGGTTTCCGCGCCAAACATTTCCGGCACTTCGGTCAGGATGGCGCTGCCGCCCCTGGCGACCAGCAAATCCGAGAACCCGCCGATGACAGGATTGGCTGTAATGCCGCTGAAACCATCCGAACCGCCACATTTAAGACCCACCACAAGCCCGCCTACCGGACAGGGCACGCGTCTATCGCCGCGCATGCGGTCCGCAAGTATTCCAAGCAGCTCCATGCCTGATTCCAACTCGTCCTCCACCTGCTGGCAGACCAAAAAGCGGACGCGTTCGGGATCAAAGCCATCTAAATGCGCGCGGATTTCCTCCACACCGCTGTTTTCACAGCCAAGCCCCAGCACCAATACGCCGCCCGCGTTGGGATGCCCCGCAAGATCAGCCAGAATTTGGCGGGTGTTTTCTTGGTCGTCGCCCATTTGAGAACAACCGTAAGGATGCGGGAAAGCGTACACGCCTTCCACACCGTCGCCCACAAGCGCCTGCGCGCGCCTTTCCAGCGCGCGTGCCACGTCGTTTACGCAGCCGACGGTGGGCAGAATCCACAGTTCGTTGCGCACGCCAACGCGGCCGTCCGCGCGCCGGTAACCCGCAAAGTGGGAGCATCCCGCGGCAACCCGGCCCGCCAGACGCTCATTGCAGTCTGCCCCCATGCCGTTGCCGGGATGGTAAGCGTAGCTCTGTTCGCCGGAAAGCAGCGTCCGCAGATTATTGACATGCACATGCCCGCCGCCCGGAATATCCAACCTTGCAACGCCAATGGGAAAGCCGTATTTAATCACCATCTCTCCCGCCGCGATGGGCCGGAGCGCCGCCTTGTGCCCGGCGGGGATATCGTCCGCTAAAACGAGGCGTTCCCCGTCCACGGTTACAGTGCTGCCCGCGGAAAGCGGTGCGAGGGCTACGGCCACATTATCCTTTTCATTAATTTTCAGCAGTTGCCGCATACGTCGTATGTTCCTTCTCATTTTTTGACGAAACTGTAATAATTTTTAGGATCTCAGGAATCTAACCGCTCCGCCAGCGCCGTACGCATGCCCTTTTCAAGGATAGCATTCAGGCTATCAGAAACGCTTTGCAAAAGGCCGTCCACCTTTGTCAGGTCCCGCCCCCAGAAGCGCTTATCGGACAAAAAAGCCTCCGTCATCTCTTTCGCGTTCATGCCGCCGCTTTGAGCAAAGAAACGCAGCACAGCTTCGTCGTCCCGCAGAACATAAGGCTTACCGTCACGTACGCATTCCAGCGCGCCGTTCTTCATATCGCCGCCGTGATACAGCGCCATCAGCGCGGCCAGCGAAAAGGTCAGCCGTTTGGGCAAACGGCCATTCAGCTCCGCATATCCAAGCAGGCTGGGCAGACAGCGCGCACGCCATTTAGACACACTGTTTAAACAGATGGAGAGCAGCTCGTGCCTAATATAAGGGTTTTCAAAACGCCCGGTAACGGCCCCGGCAAAGTTCAACAAATCCTCCCTGGGCAATGAAAGGGTGGGGATAACCTCATCGTAAAGCGTCTTTTGCATAAAGCCTTTGATCATAGGGTCGCCCATGGCGGACAGCACATCGTCATAGCCTAACAGGAAGGCAGCGGGAACGAACGAGGTATGCGCGCCGTTCAAAATGCGCACCTTTCGCTGCTTGTAAGGCTTCTGATCAGCTGTGAAGATAACGGGCAGCCCACATTGAGCAAGGGGAAGCTCCCCCGCAACGTCCCTTTCAGCCTCTATAACCCACAGCGCAAAAGGTTCGCCGGCCACCAGCAAGCGGTCCTCATAGCCAAGCTTGGTCCAAATTTGCTCGATTTCATCCTTCGGATAGCCGGTCACGATGCGGTCCACCAGCGTTGAGGCAAACACACAGGCCGTATCCAGCCACCGTTCAAAGCGTTCGCCCAGCTTCCACAGCCTTCCGAGCGACTTGACGCAGCGCTTAAGCTCAACGCCATTGTCGTCAATCAACTCCACAGGCAGGATGATCAGCCCTTTATCCCGCGCGTAGCCGAACGCTTCTGCACGCTCGTACAACAGCTTGCAAAGCTTGCCGGGGTATGTGCGCGGCGGGCAAAGGTCAAAGCGGTCGCTTTCGTCCAGCACAATTCCCGCTTCGGTGGTATTGCTTACAATAAACCGCAGACTTTCCAACCTGGCGAACGCCGCATATGTTTCATACTCGGCATAAGCGTCCACCGCGCCGCTGACGCAGGAAATAACGCGTGTCTTTTCCACGGGCTTTCCATCCGCAAGGCCCCGCAGCAGCACGGTATATCGGCAGTCCTGTTCGCGAAAGGCTTCCAGCGAACCAAAGGAAATGGGCTTAACCAACACGACCGAACCGTTAAAATCCGTCTTTTCATTGGCAACGTCCAGCATATAATCCACAAAGGCGCGCAGAAAGTTGCCCTCTCCGAATTGCAGCACGCGCACGGGGCGTTCGGGCGCTTCCCGCATGGCCGCGTTTAATCTTTCCATGGTGAAATCCCTCCATTTTTTGCACCCGCAGTAAAACGGATGTATGAAACGTGTAAATAATTACATCGTATTTTCTCTATCTTACTCCAAATTCATTCCTCCGTCAATCATTTTATCTTTTCTGTCCATCGTTTCATTTTCCTTTAAAAGCTTTTATTTTAATGGATTTGATTAAAAACTTATTGCATTATCTTTTAAAAAAGTGTATAATAAAAATGATCGTAAATATAGAAAGTGTTTACATATTGAAGGGTTTGAGGCTATGAACATTTATGACATTTCAGAAAAAGCGGGCGTTTCCATCGCGACGGTTTCCCGCGTACTCAACAACAGCCCGCACGTAAGCCAGAAAACCAAGGACCGGGTGATGGCCGTCATCGAAAGCTGCGGTTATGTGCCCAATGCCTTTGCGCGCGGTCTCGGCCTTAACAGCATGAAAACCATCGGCCTTCTGTGTCCCAACGCCGCCGACCCCTATCTGGCGCAGGCGCTTGCATATCTGGAGCCCGCTTTCCACAGCCGCAATTACGACTGCATTCTGACCTGTACGGGCCGGGAACTGAGCGCGCGCGTTCAGGGGGTGGAACTGCTCAAGAGCCGCCACGTGGACGGCATGGTGCTGATGGGTTCAACCTTTATTGAAAGCAAGGACAAAGATAACGAATACATCCGTCGCGCGGCAAAAAGCGTGCCCATCATGCTCCTCAACGGCTCCTATCCCTGCGAAAACGTCTACTGCGTCGTATGCGACGACCAGCGCGCCACCATGGAGGCCACACAGTATCTAATCGATACCGGGTGCAAAAATATTCTTTATCTTTATCACAACAAAAATTACAGCGGGCAGAAAAAGCTGGCCGGTTACCGCGCCGGACTTGAGAGCAGAGGGCTTGAGCCGCGCGAGGATCTGACGCAGTTTTTTTCCGAGGATAAAATGGGCGTCGCGCAGGTGCGCGACCATCTGCTTTCGCTCCATCAAAAAGGGCTGGCGTTTGACGCGGTGCTATCTTCCGAGGACATTTTGAGCGTTGGCGCGGCCAAATACGCCCGTATCGTCAAACAGCCAATTCCCAGGGCGCTGAGCATCATTGGCTACAACAACTCCAACTTCTGCCTTTGCTGCGAGCCGGAGCTGACCAGCGTAGATAATAAGCTCCAAGCCATTTGCGACCACTGCGTAAACACCCTGCTGGGTGCGCTGGAGGGCCGCGAAATGCCACAGAAAACCGTTTTTACAGGCGAGCTTGTAAAGCGCGGCAGCACGTTGTAGGCAATCGTTTAACGCCCTATGCTTACCGAAGGAGAGACACATATGCAAGCATTCATGGATAGGGACTTTCTGCTTTCCACCCAGACTGCCAAAACACTCTACCACAATGTGGCGGCGAAATGCCCCATCATCGACTATCACTGTCACATCAGCCCAAAGGCAATTTATGAGGATTTGCATTACGAAAACCTGACGCAGATTTGGCTGGGCGGCGATCATTATAAATGGCGGCTGATGCGTTGCGCGGGCGTGCCGGAACGGTATATTACCGGTGACGCCGGCGATTACGAAAAGTTTCTGAAGTGGGCGGAAGTGCTTGGCAAGAGCATTGGCAATCCCCTATACCATTGGAGTCATCTGGAGTTGCGCAACTTTTTCGGCTATCAGGGCGCGCTGAACCTGAAAACCGCCGACGAGGTTTGGAAACTGTGCAACGAAAAGCTGCAAAGCGACGGCTATGGCGTGCGCGGGCTGATTTCCATGAGCAACGTGGAAACCATCTGCACCACCGACGATCCCATCGATACCCTTGAATGGCACAAAAAGCTGGCCGGGGACGACGGTTTCCAGACCACCGTGCTGCCCGCCTGGCGGCCCGACAAGGCAATGAACCTGGAAAAGCCGGACTATGCCGAATACATCGTAAAGCTTTCGCATGCCGCGGGCATAAGCATTGAAAGTTTCACGGATCTTAAACGGGCGCTGGAAATCCGGATGGACTTTTTTGCCCAAAACGGCTGCCGTCTGAGCGATCACGCTCTGGGTTATGTGATGTATGCCCCAGCCTCCGACGCGAAGATTGATGCGGTTTTCACCAAGCGGATGGAAGGGACGAATGTGACGGAAGCCGAGCAGGCCGAATTCAAAACCGCCTTTATGCTGTTTGTCGCTCGCCGTTACCGGGCCATGGGGTGGACCATGCAGCTGCATTACGGCTGCCGCCGCGACAACAATCCAGGCATGTTTGGAAGGCTCGGTCCCGACACAGGATACGACTGTATTGATAACTTCGCGCCCTCTGCGCAGGCCGCGGCGTTCCTCGGCGCGCTGGAGGCTACCGGCGAGTTGCCCCAGACCGTGTTGTACAGCCTCAACCCCAACGACAACGAGGCTATCGACACCCTTTGCGGCTGCTTTCAAAACGGCGAGGCGGTGTGCAAGGTGCAGCACGGTTCCGCTTGGTGGTTTAACGACCATTTTCAGGGAATGACGGACCACCTGGTCAGCCTGGCCAACCTTGGCTATCTCGCAGGCTTTGTCGGAATGCTGACGGACAGCCGCAGCTTTTTGAGCTACCCGCGGCACGAATATTTTCGCCGTATCCTCTGCCGCCAGCTTGGGCAATGGGTAGAGGAGGGCATGTTCCCGGACGACCCGGAGTTGCTTGGTGAAATTGTACGCGGCGTGAGCTACGAAAACGCGAAAAAATACTTTCATTTCATCCCAAAGGGACGCTGAGCACACCCATTCTGATTTTATAGCTGTAGGAGCCCGGCCTTTCCCATTTTTTCTGACGGGGTTTACCGGCAGGCTGAAAGCCCGGGGCGGAAATCCGCCCCGGGCTTTCAGCCTATTCTCAGCGAAAACATCGAACCGCGATGAACGTGCAAACCAGTGTGACCACGCTCAGAAACACCAGCGGCAGGGGTGGCGTCCCGAAGCGGCAGCCCAAGGAATCCCGATTTAAGAAGCGTGATTCCCTGCGCAAGCGGGAAAATACCGCTAACTTGCCGCAAGCTGTTTGGCATCACCTCGTATGGCAGGGTTGCGCCCGAAAAAATCAGCAAAAGTGCGGGGTAACAATTGCTTCTTCCATCTCCTCGTCGTTCTCCGGCAGTTCCGCATACATCGATTCTTCAACATCTGCGCACACTACCATCCGCACAGAATAGCGGAGGTTTGCGCAATGCAGTGGATTATCTCGGTCGTTGGGCTCGTCATCCTGTTCATATTGGCGTGGGGCGCACACAGGCCGTCCGTGCCCTCCTACCGCGACGCGCCGCTGGAGGACGAGCTGCTTCCCCATCTCAGCACGCTGGCCGCGCGCACGGAGAGCCGTGGGACAGCCCGCATACGCATGCCCCGGCACATGCTGCGTACCCTGGAAAAGACCATCGGTTTTCTCAATCGCCTGCCCTCGGGCGAGCTGTTGCCCGCCGCCCGGTGGCTGAGCGACAACGGTCGCTTTTTACAGGAAGAGACCGCCGCGCTGAAAATCGCTTTACAGGGCGCGCCCAGGTTGCCCCGTGAGCAGAATGGCGATGCTCGCGTCTCGGATTTTGCCAGGGAGCTGCTTGGGCACACCAGCGGCGACCTGCGTTCGCCCCGGCTGCTTGCCGCCGTGGAGGCGTGGCAGAAGGTCGCGCCCTTCAGCGTAAACGAAATCGACTGCCTGCCGCTGGCGCTCAAGGCAGCGCTCTTGAATATCGTGGGCGAAATGGCCCGGCTCTGCGCGCGTGAGCAACAGGCCCAGCTTGCGGCGGAGCAGGTCTCGCGGCTTTTAAGACATAAGCGCGAGCGCGCGGCCATGCGCCTCTTTGCCCGTCACGAGCACAGCCCGGCCTTTTTAGAGCGCATGCTGGCCGAGCTTCGCGCACACGAGGACGCAACGCGCGCCGTATGGCTTGACCGTTACTTCAACGAGCACGACCTTTCCGCCGAAAAGCTTGCGCGCAGCGAGCACGACCATCAGACGGAAAACTGCCTGTGGGTCAGCAATGCCGTTACGTCTCTGCGTACTGTTGGCCGCATGCCCTGGCACCGCCTGCTGGAGGAAATAAGCCCCGTGCATGCCGCCCTTTCAACGGATGAGACCTATCCCGATATGGATATGGAAAGCCGCGCATATTATCGTGGCCGAGTTGCGCTGTTCAGCCGGCTGAGCAAAAAGCCGGAGCTGTCCGTTTGCGCAGGCGCGCTGGCTCTGTGCCGCAGCGTCGAGCCGGAGAGCATCCGCGCTCACGTGGGCTACTATCTGCTGGATGGCGGACAATCCACCTTGCTTGGCTATCTTCAGGCGCTGGGCTTCGGGGGCAGGCTGCGTGCCTTTGCGGGCGAGCACGCATGCGGCCTTTTCCGTGCGGGCTCCTGGCTGGCGTTTGCGCTGCTGCTTGCGCTGGCGTTCCGGCTTTCGGTGCATCCTGTTTTCTGGCTTCCATTCGCGGTTGTGTTTTTGCATGCCCTCCAGCAGCTCGCGCTATGGCTTTGCCGCCGCCGGCTCCGTCCGCGCCTTGTACCCCGCATGCAGGTGGAAAAGCTGGACAAATCCTCCCAAACGCTGGTGGTCTGTCCCACCATGCTGCTAAACCCCGAGCACGCCCTGGCTATGGTCAAGCACCTTTCCGTACTCCACCAGGCCAACCCGGACCCGCGTCTGCACTTCATGCTATTGGGCGATTTTCAGGACAGCCTGACCGGGACGCTTTCCGGTGACGAGGAAATCGTCAGCACCGCCGCAGCCGCCATTCGCGCCCTGTGCGAGGATACCGGGCATACGTTCCTATACATGCAGCGGGAGCGTGTGTTTAACGCCCGCGACCACCTGCATATGAGCCGTGAGCGCAAGCGCGGCAGTCTGGAAAGCCTCCTGCGCCTTGTGGATGGCCGCGCTGTGGAAGAAAGCTTCACCCATACCTCCATTCCGCCGGATGCGCTTCATGGCCAGTACCGCTATGTGATCACGCTGGACAGCGACACCATCCTTCCGCCGGGCAGCGCGCTGCGTATGGTGGGCGCGATGCTTCATCCCTTGCAAAAACGGCAGGAAAGCGATGGGGAGATGCGCGGCATCAGCATCCTCCAGCCGCGCATGGAGGTTGCGGCGCATACCGTGGGCAGCCAGCTTTCGCTCCTGCTGGGCGGTCGCGGAGGTACCGATCCCTATAACGCGTTGATCGCGGACTTTTTTCAGGACGGCTGCCGCAAGGGCTCGTTCGTCGGCAAGGGCATCATCGACCCGGCGGGCTTCTTAAACGCCACCGAGGGCAGGATGATCCCCGGCTCGGTGCTCAGCCACGACCTGCTGGAGGGCGAGCTGGCAGGCTGCGCCGTAGCCTCCGATATCACGCTTTATGACGGCCATCCCAAAAACCTCAAGGGCTTCTGCTACCGTCTGCACCGGTGGACGCGCGGCGACTGGCAGTTGCTGCCCTATGTGCTGCCCGTTTTCCCCGCCGCCAACCGCGCGCCGAACGCCGGGCTCTCGGCTACGGGCAAACATAAAATCTGGCAAAACCTGTTCAGAAGCCTTGTTCAGCCAATGAGGCTGATATTACTTGCCTACGCGGTGGGGGCCGGAAGGCCTTGGCTTTTTCTACTTGCGCTTTTGCTATGCGAGCTTCCGGCGGTAATGCCGCCAAGCGGCCCGGCGCTTCTTTCACTGCTGTGCCGTGTCGCCGTGTTGCCCTGCGAGGCAGGTATGCAAGCGGACGCCATCGCGCGCACTTTGTACCGGCTGTTTGTATCCCGGCGTAATCTTCTGCAATGGACGACCGCCGCGCAACTCTCCAAACCGGGCGCCAAGCCACCGATGCTGTTTTTCTATCTCAGCATGGGTGCGGGAGCAGCCATGGCCGGTCTTTCGTTTATTCCCGGCGCAAGTATGGCCGCCGGGTTTGCGGCAGCCGTGTGGTGGGCCGGCTTCCCGTTTGCGCTGCCGTTTTTGGAGCAGCCCTATCAGCGTCCGCAGCGCGTAACCGGTTACATGCGCGAGGTTCTTGGCAGGCTTGCTGCCAATACAAACCTTTTCTTTGAAACCTCCATTACGGAGGATGATAACGCCCTGCCGCCCGACAACGTGCAAATTGAGCCTAACAAGGGTATCTCGCACCGTACGTCGCCCACCAACATAGGCCTTTACCTGATGTCGCTTCTTTCGGCGGAGCGGTTGCGCATTCTTTCCACCGACGATGCGGTCGAACGCATACATGCGGCCGTGTCAAGCCTGGAGGTGATGCCCAAATGGGAGGGCCATCTCTACAATTGGTACGATACGCGCACCCTTGCGCCGATGCGCCCGCTGTTTGTATCATCGGTGGACAGCGGTAACCTGGCCGTATGCCTGCTGGCATGCGCTCAGGGTATCCGTGTGTTGATGCCCGGGCTACCGGTGAAGTATCATGATTTGGCCGCGCGGCTTGACGCGTTGGTGGACGCGATGCACTTCAGTTCGTTGTTCGACTCCGACGCCGAGCTATTCTATATTGGCGTGCATCCGGATGAAAACGGCGAGAGTCCCTCGCATTATGATCTGCTTGCCAGCGAGGCACGGCTGCTGAGCTTTGTAAGCATCATGCTGGGACAGGTTCCCGTCAGGCACTGGTACCGCTTGGGCCGCGCCCGCGCGCAGACCAGGCGGGGGCAGACGCTTTTGAGCTTCAGCGGTACGATGTTTGAATATATGATGCCGTTGCTGTTTCAGCCGCCCGTGCGCGGAACGCTGCTTTACGAGGCGTGCTCAAGCGCTTTGCGTGAGCAGCAGTCCTACCGCCAGCACGGCGTATTCGGCGTCAGCGAAAGCGGCTACTATGCCTTTGATCCCAACCTTTACTATCAGTATAAGGCTTTTGGCATCCCATCGCTCGCGCTGGACCCGACCAAAAATCAGAACGTCGTCGCGCCCTACGCCTCCCTGTTGTGCATGCCGCTGGATATAAAGAGCGTGTTCGCCAACCTGCTCAAGCTGCAGTCCCTGGGCATGGAAGGTCCGCTCGGCCTGTTTGAATCGGCGGATTTCGCCCAGGACCGCATCGGCGACAGGCAGCCGTTCAAGATCGTCCGCAGCCATATGGCGCACCATCAGGGCATGATTCTGTGCGCCATATGCAACGCGCTGTGCGAACACTATATCGCGCGCCTTTTCTCCGAGCTTCCGCGCGCGCAGGCCTACCGCCTGCTTTTGGAGGAACGGCCGCAGCGCGGGCACGGCATCATCAAGCGACCGCTGAAACGAACCGCAAAGGAGCCCGCCATGTCACCGCTTCACGCCGAACGTACCGCCGAGCCGTTGCATTTTCCCGTAGACGCGCACTTGCTGCACGGCGCAGGCACTACGCTGATGATCGACGCGCAGGGCGGCGGGTATATGAGCCGCAACGGTGTGATGATGACGCGTTTTCTTGAAAGCTGCCAACTTCCATCCGGCCTGCGGCTTTACCTTCGTGATTCGCAAAGCGGGTCATACTGGAGCGTAACGGATCCCATCCTTTCCCGCGCGGTGACGTTTGAAACTGCGCAGGCCGTTTTTACCCATGAACGCTTCCATGTGGAATCCTCGCTACGCGTCTTTGTCAACCCGTTGGACGGCACGGTTCTCCACCACCTGACGTTGCAAAACGCCACCAATGTGGAACGCATGCTGGAGATATGCAGCTATCTGGAACCCGCCCTTGCCTCCCAGCGCGACGATATGGCGCATCCTGCGTTTCGCAACCTGTTTATCCAAACGGAAAAGCTTCAAAAATACGGCGTTTCCGCCACGCGAAGGCCCCGGCGGGAGGAGGACGAGCCAATCGCCCTATGGCATATGCTGTCCACCGACGCAAGCCTGACGGTATTTCATGTTCAGACCGACCGCACGGCCTTCCTGGGCCGAGGCCGCACCGTATACGCTCCCCGCGCGCTGGAGCTGCCCGTCAGCGCCATGGCGGACAGTCTGGGCGCGATGGTCGAGCCATGTCTGAGCCTTCGCGGACAATTTGTGCTGCCCGCAAACGGTCAGGCTCAGTTTGTGTTTGCTACGCTGCTACCCTCCGTACAGGATACGCCCGCGGCCTTTCATGAGCGCTATGCCCAGCCGGAAAGCGCCCTGCGCTGCTATGAACCCGCGCTTACCCAGGGCCTCGTCACTGCGCGCTACCTGGGCCTGACCCCCTCTATGCAAGCGGCGGTTTCCCGCTTGTGCGGGTTGATGTGCTATACCGGCCAGCCCTCTCAATTCCGCTACGCCTCCCAGAATGCGCTACCGCTTCGCGAACTTTGGGGGCTGGGCATCAGCGGGGACTTGCCCATATTGCTGATTGAGTGCGGGGATATCAAGGATTTGGCCATCGTCAAGCTGTTGCTAAAGGCGCACGCCTACTACCGCATGGGCGGCCTGTGGCTTGACCTTGTTATGCTGTGCGAACAGCCCGCGGGCTATGATCACCCCTTGCACGACGCGCTGAACGAGCTTGCCCAGTCCAGCCACAGCCACGAACTGATCGGCAAGGAGGGCGGCATTCACCTCTTTGACCGCGAGAACCTGTCCCTGGAGCTTTTTAGCCTGCTTCGCGCCGCCGCGCGCGCTGTATTCGTCACGGGGCAGGGTTCCCTTTCCGAGCAGTTGAAGACGATTGGCTCATCCGTCAAATCCCGGCCCGCGTATGCGTGCAAGCCGTCCGCGGCATGGAAAATCGCCCTGCCCGCCATCGACGACCTGTTATACGATAACGGCTACGGCGGCTTTTCTAAGGCTGACGGAAATTATGTGATTACGCTGCCGCCGGGCAGGCAGACGCCCGCCCCATGGTGCAATCCCTTATGTTCCGAAACCTTCGGCACGCTGGCAGGCGAGAGCGGGCTCATCTTCACCTACGCGGGCAACAGCCATTCCGGCCGCTTGACTCGCTGGCCTAACGACAGCGTGTCTCCGCGCAGCGACGAGTGCTTCTTCCTGCGGGACGGTGCAAACAAGCTGCTCTGGTCTGTCACGCGCTATCCGCTGGGGCATGGGCTGCCCGCGCGCGTGACCCACGCGCCCGGTGAGACGGTCTACGAAACCTCCGGTTACGGTATTTACTGCCGTCTGCACTGCTTTACAGATGAGGACGCCGATGTCGGCGTGCGCGTGCTACACCTCAAAAACGAGGATAAGATGGACCGCATTCTGACTTTCTTCCACACATGTGCCTTCTCCATCGGCAATCACCCTACCGGGTGGCAGCTGACGAGCACACACCGCATGGATGGCGCGATTTACGTGGAAAACCCGCAGATGGAAGGCGTTGCCTGCCTATGCGGCATAGACCCCGAGGCGACGCTTAGCACCACCATGAGCGCGGGCGCGTTCGACGGCCTGTGGAGCATCGCGCCCGTCGCCCTGACCAGCGCGGACGCGCTGCCCAGCGATTCCGGCAACGTGGCGGTGCTTTGCTTTACCGTGCAGCTAAAGCCCGGCGAAACCAAAACGCTGACCACGGCGTTAGGCTTTGCGCCCACAAGAGAGGTTTTGGAGCGGGTGCTCGCCACCCTTCGCGCGGACGGGGCAACTTTACGGCTGCACCACGTCAAGCAGCTTTGGGAGCACCGCCTGGGCGGCCTGCGCTTTGACCTGCCGGACACCGCGCTTTCGCTGATGCTAAACCGCTGGCTGCCCTATCAGGTACGCGCGGCGCGGCTGTGGATGCGCGCGGGTTTCTATCAGGCTGGAGGCGCTTTCGGCTTCCGTGACCAGCTACAAGACATGCTTTCGCTGGTGCATACCGCTCCGGACACAGTTCGCGCATACCTACTTACCTGCGCCGCGCACCAGTTTGAGGAAGGCGACGTTCAGCACTGGTGGCACCCGCCGCGTTACGGCGTGCGCACGCGTATCAGCGACGATCTGCTTTTCATGCCCTTTGTAGGCGCAGTCTACGTACAGGTGACGGGCGATACCAGCGTGCTGAACGAGCCTGTGAGCTACATAAGCGACAAACCTCTTGCTGAGGATGAGCACGAGCGCTTAAGCACTCCCGAGGTCTCCCCCATTCAGGAGCCGTTCTGGCAGCATTGTGTGCGCGCCATCGACCGCGTTGCCGTCGGCGCGCACGGTCTTCCACTGATGGGTGGCGGCGACTGGAACGACGGCATGAACCGCGTCGGCGGTCAAAATGGCGAAAGCGTATGGCTGGGCATGTTCCTGTGCGAAACACTGCGCCGCTTTGCTCCACTTTGCGAGCCCGTTACCGCCCGGCGTTTCAGCGATCGACGGCTGAATGTTCTGCAAATGCTGGACCGTTATGCCTGGGATGGCTCTTGGTATCTGCGCGGCTGGTACGACGGCGGCGAAAAGCTTGGTTCGTCCAGCTCGGCGGAATGCCGCATCGATATCCTGCCGCAAAGCTGGGCCGTGTTATCCGGCGTATCGAGGGACCGGTGCGCCGTGGCGCTGGACCATGCGTGGCGCATGCTGTACGAGCGCGACATCGGCATTCTGAAACTGTTTGCCCCGCCCTTTGACGGCGAGGAAAAGCCCGGCTATATCGCCGGTTATCTGCCTGGTATCCGCGAAAACGGCGGACAATACACCCATTCCGTGCCCTGGGCCATTTCAGCGCTACACCAGATTGGACGGGACGACAGCGCCTGGGAGCTGGTAGGCGCGATGCTGCCCATCAACCATGCGGCCACCAAGCAGCTTGCCAACCGTTACCGTGTGGAACCGTATGTGCTTGCCGCCGACATCTACTCAAACCCGCAGCAACGCGGGCGAGGCGGATGGACCTGGTATACCGGCAGCGCAAGCTGGTTCCAGTACGTGGTGCTGGAGCAGCTGTTCGGCTTTCAGAAGGTGGGAAACACGCTGCGCTTCCGGCCTGTGGTGCCGGCAGGCTGGGAGGGCTTTCGCATCTCCTACCGCTACGGAACGTCCACCTACCATCTGCACGCCAGCAGGGATTGCCCCTTTCCTGTGGCGGACGGCGAACAGCTGCGCGAGGGCAAGTTGATTCTGATTGACGACGGACGGATTCACGAGGCTACTTTCCCCATTCGGGGGTAGGGAGGGCGGCAAAACCAGGGAAGTGGGACGATTCGCGTCCTCTGTCCCTGGTTTTTGTTTGCTGCGTTTTGGTTTTACATTCCCACAACAACTACGCATTAACGCATAAACTTATAACACCTTAAATGCGCCAACAATCCACAACGGAGCCCGTTCACACAAGGCGCAGGCCCACTGCCCGCGCCCCGCGTTATTCACTTTCTGATATCTTCGCTTTCAGCGCGCCTGCTCCGTCCGCTTACCCATGCGTCACCACGGTATAGGGCTTTTGGCTGTCGGTTACAACTTCCGCCCTGCCGCCCCTCATGGTTACCTCAAAGCTCGCAGCCAGCCTGCCGTCTGTGCCGTAAACCTTGCATGCGGCGGCCAGGCCCTCGTCAAGCCCGTATACATGCAGCTCCACGCCGTCGGTATAATCATAATCCGGCCTGTCGTCTCGTGCGCCCATGGCAATTACGCAGCCCTGGCGCGCCATCAGCGGCAGGCTCAAAAAATCATGCTTTTCCTTCTGCCAGGAACCGCCATGCACGGTCTTCTCGTTTAGAATATTCGTCCATTTCCCGTGGGGCAGGTAGTACTGCACGTCCCCCGCTTCGGTAAACACCGGCGCTGCCAGCAATGCCCCGCCCAGCATATATTGGCGGTCGGTGGTATCGCACGCGGGATCGTCGGGAAACTCAAGAATCATCGGTCGCATCATAGGCGTCCCGTGCTCATGCGCCTCCACCGCCGCCGCGTAGAGATAGGGCATCAGCTTGCACTTGAGCTTCACAAATTTGCGAAGCACGTCTGAGGCCTCCTCGTCAAACAGCCACGGCACGCGGTAGCTGGTGGAGCCGTGCAGACGGCTGTGGCTGGACAGAAGCCCGAACGCCACCCAACGCTTGTATACGTCGGCGGGAGCAGTCTGCTCAAAGCCCGAAATATCATGGCTCCAGAAGCCAAAACCGCTGTGCCCCATACCAAGGCCCGCCCGCAGGGTTTCCGCCATAGAGATATACATGGCGCTGTTATCGCCGCCCCAGTGCACGGGAAACTGCTGGCCGCCTGCCGTCGCGCTGCGTGCAAACACCATAGCGTCGCCCTCGCCGCGCCTTTCCCGGATCGTCTCAAACACCATCCGGTTGTACAGGAAGGTATAATAATTGTGCATGTACAGCGCGTCGGAGCCATCAAAATACGCGATATCGCGAACCGGGATACGCTCGCCAAAGTCCGTCTTAAAGCAGTCCACACCCATCTCCATCAGCTTTTTCAGGTGCCCACAGTACCATTGGCGCGCGGCGGGGTTTGTTACGTCCACTATACCCATACCCGCCTGCCACATATCGGTCTGCCAAATGTCGCCGTTCGTTTTTTTGAGCAGATACCCGTTTTTAGCGCCTTCGTCAAACAGCGGCGACGCCTGGGCAATGTAGGGGTTAATCCAGCAGCAGATTTTAAGCCCGCGCTTCCTGTAGCGGCTCAACATGCCCTCCGGGTCGGGAAATGTTTCGCCGTCCCACTCAAAATCGCACCAGTTATGTCCTCGCATCCAGTAACAGTCAAAATGGAAAACACTCAGGGGAATATCGCGCTCCGCCATTCCGTCGATCATGGACGAAGTCGTTTTTTCATCGTAATCAGTAGTGAAGCTGGTGGAGAGCCACAGGCCGAAGCTCCACGCGGGAGGCAGCGCCGGGCGGCCCGTCAGGGCGGTATACCGCTCCAGCGTACCCTTGGGCGTGCCGCCATAAATCACGTCGTACACAAGCGTTTCGCCCTCAACGGAAAACTGTACGCGCTCTACCTTTTCGCTGGCAACCTCAAAACTAACGTCCGAGGTGTTTTCCACAAACACGCCATAGCCGCGGTTGGTCATGTAAAACGGGATGTTTTTGTATGCCAGCTCGCTGGCCGTTCCGCCGTCGGCGTTCCACATATCGATGCTTTGTCCGTTTTTCACATACGCGCCAAAGCGCTCGCCAAGGCCGTAGACGCACTCGCCAACATCCAGCATCAACGAATCGCTCATGTAGGTTTCCCGTGTGTTGCGGTCCCAGGCGTGGCCCATGCCGTGATAGCCGCTGTAGGTAAGCAGCCTGTTCCCGCCGTAGAAAGCCACCTGCCACTCTCCGCCCTCCGGCTTTTGCACCACGGCCTTCAGCGCGCCGCTTTGGAAGCTCACAGAGCGCTCGTCCTCGGCCATAACAGGCGCTACGGACTCCGTATAGGTCTCAAACCTGGGCAGGCGATCCTTCCTGCCCTTAAAATGCGTCACCCTGACGCGAATGATGTTTTCCCGCGGAGCGGAAAAGGTAATTTCCATGTTTGCCCCGTTGAGGATATCTCCCCTGCCGTTGATGGGGTGGCAGGCGGAAAGCACGCGCAGCGCGTTATCCTCCCGCTCGGTACGAATCCACTGCCGGGCATAATTCATAATAAAGTTCTCACGTGTAATCCAGTAACCATGGGTAAATTTCATCGCCGCACAACCTTCCGCTCAAATATTCATGCTCAGCCAGTCCGCGGATGCGGCCATGGCCTCGTACTGACGGTTTGAATCAAAATGCTCTATGGTCAGCCCGCCATGATAGCCGCCTTTTGCGAGCATTTTGAGCAATTCAGCAATGGGAATCATACCCTCCCCCACCGCGCACGGATACAGCAGTTCTCCGCCCGGAGTTTGCACGCCCGCTTCTCCGGCGACGGAGCGCCGGGCACGATCCTTGCAATGGGCCATGCGCACAAAGGGCAGAAGCTGCGTAAGCGCTTCCCGCGCGTCTTGTCCAAAATACGCAAAATTGCCGGTGTCAAACGTTACGCCAAGTCCCTCCACGCGCTTTAGAAACCAGCAAAGCTCCTGCCAGGTGCCGTAAGGCGCGCGGTTGTCGTCATAATCCTCCAGGGAGCATTGCACATGAAAACCAGCCGCCACATGTGCAAGGGGACGCAGGTGTTCCGCAATCCGTTCCATAATCTCCCCGCGTTCTTCACCCGGCTGTGCATAACCGGGAATCAGCAGCACATGCCGTATGTCCCGTTGGGCGGCAAAACGGATCAGCGCCTCGGCCTCATCCATGCCTTGATCATGGGCCAGATCAAAGCGTCCATCCACGCAGCCTATATACAACCCTGTTTTTTGGAGCATATCCTCCACACGGTGTTCATTTTGCATTAAAAACGCGCCATCAATATCCACATAGCGGATATTGTGCGCAGACGCATGCTCCAGCACCCGCTGAAGCGGCAGGTTTTTCTGCCTCGCAGCCTCTACCAAATGGTCAAAAAAAATGCCCAGCTCCATTTTCAGCCTCCCAAATGTTATGTTATACCGGGCAAAATATCAACAGATCAAATTAAGCGTTTAACTTTCCAACAATCCAATAAAAGTATAAAATACCCGGATGAAATTGTCAACTGTTTATGTCCAAAAACGTTTTCGTAACTTTTGATAAAAGATTCAGGCTCAGCCTGTGATACAACGCGCGGGCCGCTGGCGAACATTCCTCCGCCAGCAGCCCGCGTTTTAACCGCCTATTCAGACGGCGTATTTCTCCAGCGTTTTGCGCACAGCGCCCACGCCCATGCACATTTCTGAAAACATGCTTTCCGCCTTCCGGCCAAGGCCGCAGGCATACAAATCCACGCCGCAGAACTCCTCATTTTCAAACAAAGGCCTGAGCCGCTCCGTATCAAAGGGCATGCCTAGCCGGAAGCCCTCCAGCAGGGGCGTCAGCGCGGGCAGGTTGGGGTCGGGCGAAAGCTCAAACGGGTCGCCTTCGTCCCCTATGCCCGTCAGGTAACGGGCGTAGCCCGCGAATGCCAGCGGGATGCACGTAAGAAAGCCTAAATCCTCCTTCCCGGCGGCAAGATACGCCTTGAGCGTCTCACCAAAGCGCACGGGCAGCTTTTTTGACGTATCACAAACAATGCGTTGCGGCGAATCCGGCATATAGGGGTTGGGCAGGCGAAGGGTCAGAACTTCGCGGATAAACGTATCGGCGCTCATTACCCCGGGGTCGCACACCACCGGCATGCCCTCGTCGTAGCCCAGCTTTTCAACCAGCCTGACAAGCGTCCTATCCTTCATTTCCTCGCAAATTTTCGAATAACCCAGCAGGCAGCCGAAAACCGCCAGGAAAGTGTGCAGCGGGTTAAGGCATGTGCAAACTTTCATTTTTTCAATTCGGTTCACCGTATCGCGCGTGCCGAAGATCACCCCGGCCTTCTCCAGCGGCGGCCTACCGGCGGGAAACGAATCCTCAATGGCAAGGTATTCGCATTCCTCGGCGTTGACCATGCCGCTAACAAAGGTGCGCTTGCCCGTTACCACCAGCTCCGCATCCTCAAAGCCCTCCTCAACCAGCATCTGCATTACCTCCGGGGACGGGCGCGGGGTAATCTTGTCGATCATGCTCCACGGAAAACTAACCTGCGCCGGATCGTCCAGGTAAGCAAGGAAGTCCGGTCTGACCAGCCCCTTTTCGGCCCAACTCCCCGCCACCCGTCTCACGCTAGCGTATAAAATGGTGCCGTTGTGGGAGCAGTTATCCATACTGACCATGGCAATGGGCTTTGCGCCCGCCAGATAGCGTTCGTACAGCAAACGGGCCAGAATGCCCATAATGGTCTCCGGCGCGTCAAAATTGTCCGTTTCACCCACGCCATAACCCTTTTCCGTTATCGTCATAGAAACCATCTGTAAGCTATCCGATGTAAAGACTTCGCGGACTCGCGCAAGGCTGCTTCTGTAGCCCAGCGCCTCCGCCACGGATGCTACCACCCGCTTTTCCACCCTGCCGTCGCTTTTGAGCGAAACCGCCAGGCACAGGTTGTCAAACGGCGTGAACGCCTTGTCGATAATTTCCTCGTCGTAGGTTTCCACGACGATCATTCCCCGGTCGGTTGCGCCCGCGTCCAAAAGCTTTTGACACAGCACGCACGGGAACGCGCGCAGGATATTGCCCGCGCCGAAGTGCAACCAGGTGGGCGCAGTCTTTGTCCTTTGCGCCATTTTTGCCACGTCAAACGCAGGCAGCAGATATCCCTTTTCCAGATATTCCGGGGATTGAATGCCTTGAAGACTCAGCTTCATTTTCACGCCTCCCGCCCGCGTTCGCTTTTGACCGCGTCGTACAGGCCGAGGATATACTGGCTGCCCAACGCGCGGTCATACAGGCCGTAGCCGGGCATGGCGACCTCGCCCCAGATTGCGCGGCCATGGTCCGGCCGGACGGGGCCCGCAAAGCCAATATCAACCAGCGCGCGTACGATTTCAGGCATGTTCAGATCGCCGTCGGCGGCATAGTGGGCGGATTCCTCAAACTGCCCGGGTCCCGTATGCCTGGTATTGCGCACATGTGCGAAGTGGATGCGGCCCTTTAAACTGCGGATGATATCGGGAATATCGTTATCCGGATTGGAGCTCAGGCTGCCGGTACAAAGAGTGACGCCGTTGTACGGATTGGGCACGGCATCCATCAGTCGGTGCAAATCCGCCTTGTTTTTCATAATGCGCGGCAGGCCAAACACGCTCCAAGCCGGGTCGTCGATATGGATGGCCATATTTACATCGTACTCGTCGCATACCGGCATGATGGCTTTGAGGAAGTAAACAAGGTTTTGAAAGAGCTTTTCCTCATCCACTTCCCGATACATTTCAAACAGTTCCTTCACATGCGCCATGCGCTCCGGCTCCCAACCGGGCAGAATAAAACCGTTACTATCCGTATCGATCTGTTCAAACATCCTTTGCGGGTCAATCCGGTCGATCTTTTCCTGATCGTAGGCAAGCACGGTGGAGCCGTCCGCACGCATCTTGGCCAGGTCGGAGCGCGTCCAGTCGAACACGGGCATGAAATTATAGCAGATCATATGAATATCCGCCTGTCCCAGCTTGCGGATGGTGTTCATATAGCTCTGAATGTAGCGGTCGCGCTCAGGCGCGCCCACCTTGATGGCGTCATGAATGTTTACGCTTTCAATTCCTGAAAGCTCCAAGCCTGCGTCCTCGACGGTTTTCTTCATCCGCGCGATTGCGTCCGCATCCCACTCGTCGCCCGGTTTGGTATCATACAATGTTGTAATTATGCCGGTCATGCCGGGAATTTGCCTGATTTGCCAAAGCTTTACGGAATCGAATTTCTCGCCATACCACCGAAAGGTCATTTTCATTTGCAATTCCTCCCCCTAATAGCATGTATTCTAAAACATGTAAGCCCTTTCGTCAATTGGCAAAGTGCATCAAAAAATCGGGTCAAAAAGCACGGTTTGCCCTTTGACCCGCCTGCGCCGCCGCGTATCTTCCTATTCTACTGTTACGCTCTTAGCCAGGTTGCGCGGCTTATCCACATCGCATCCGCGCGCGACCGCCATGCAATAGGCAAAAAGCTGTAAGGGAATTACCGCCAGCAGCGGCACGAATAAATCATCCGCGTCGGGGATGGCAATCACCTCGTCCACCTGCCCCTGAACCCGCGCGATCAAGCTCTCGCGGCATACGGCAAGCACGCGCGCGCCGCGCGCGGCCACCTCCCGCAGGTTGCTCATGGTTTTCTCCAGCAACGCGGGCTGGGTAATGGTCGCCACTACCAGCCGTCCTTCCTTAAGCAGCGCGATCGGCCCGTGCTTGAGCTCGCCCGCCGCGTACGCCTCGCTGAAAATGTAGCTGACCTCCTTGAGCTTAAGCGCCGCTTCCATGGAGAGCGCGTAATCCAGCCCGCGCCCGACAAAGAACACGTGCTTTTTCTGGCTGGCGGTGCTTGCAAAACGCTGGAGCGCTTCCTCGGTTTTCAGGGCGATTTCGGCCTTTGCGGGCAAATGCCTCAGTTCTTCCATCATCTCCTGCGCGCGCCCGGTGGGCAGCTCTTCGCGCATGTCGCCCAGGGCGATGGCCAGCATCAGCATCACTTCGGCCTGCGTCATATAGGCCTTTGTGCTCGCTACTGCAATCTCTGGCCCCGCATAGGTATAAAGGGTATTCTCGTCGCCGACTTCTCGCGCGATGGTGGAACCCACCACATTGCACACGGCCAGCACGCGCGCTCCGCGCCGCTTAGCCTCACGCAGCGCCGCGAGCGTATCCGCTGTTTCGCCGCTTTGCGAGACGGCGATGAACAGCTCGTTTTCCCCGATGATAGGATTCCGGTAACGGTATTCGCTGGCGATTTCCGCCTCCACGGGCAAGCGGGCGAGCTTCTCAATCGCGTACTTGCCAATCACCCCCGCGTGATAGGCCGTCCCACAGGCGACAATGCTGATTTTGCGCAGATTCTTCACTTCCCCTGCGGTCAGCGGCAGCCAGGTGTAATCGCTAGGCTTGCCGGAATAGCGCGGAGCGAAAGTCTTTTGCAATGCCGTCGGTTGCTCATGGATTTCCTTGAGCATATAGTGCGCATAACCGCCCTTTTCCGCGCTTGACAGGTCCCAGTCCACATGGAATAAGGCGTGTTCCCTGCTTTTTCCATAGGCGTCGAAAACGCTGATGCCATGCGCGTCAAGCACGCCAATCTCCTTATCCTGAAGAAAGATCACATCCCGCGTATGGCTTAAAAGCGCAGGGATGTCGGACGCGATAAATCCCTCCCCGTCCCTCGCGCCGATGACGAGCGGGCTGTCATTGCGCGCGCAGTACAGCACGCCCGGTTCCCGATCGCAGATCACGCCCAGGGCATAGCTGCCCTCCAGCATGCCCATCGCGCGGATCAGCGCGCGCTTCATGTCGCCGTCATACAGAAAGTTTAGCAGATGAGCCACGACCTCCGTATCTGTCTGGCTGACAAACCGCGCGCCCGTGCTTTCCAGGTGACGGCGAAGCGCCTCGTGGTTTTCGATGATGCCGTTATGCACAACGGCAATGCCGCCCTTAACGTCCGTATGCGGATGTGCGTTTAAATCGCTCGGTTCTCCATGGGTCGCCCAGCGCGTATGTCCAATGCCGATTTGACCGGAAAGGGGCTGTTCGGCCAGCAGGCTTTCCAGATTTTCCAGACGGCCTTTTGCCTTTTTCACATTGATTTTGCCATGACCGTCGATGATGGCAACGCCCGCGCTGTCATACCCGCGGTAGGAGAGTCGGGCAAGTCCCTCCAGCAGAATGGGCGAGGCCTCCCTGGACCCGATATAGCCAACAATACCGCACATAATTCCGCCTCCAGATTGATGGGTCGTTTTGCAACGTTATGCAATGTATCATAATGTATTTTATTTGTCAACCCCCAAAAAGACGCCAAGCGGATCCACAGGACGGCCGTTCAGCCAGATTTCCAGATGCAGATGCGGGGCCGCGTCGCTTTCAGCCAACACGCCATTTCCCACATGGCCGATTGTCTGTCCTTGCATGACGGGGTCCCCCGCTTTTACATAGCTCGCGTCGCTCAGGCCGGCGTAAATGCTCTCATACCCATTGCCGTGGTCGATGCGGACACACAGCCCCATTTCATTATCCTGCCATACGTTTCGCACGGCGCCGCCAAAGCAGGCGGAAACCGGCGTGCCGTACTCCGCTTGGAGGTCGATTCCCGCGTGCACCTGCCAGGCGTTGCTTTGGGAAAAAAACTGCGGCTCGGTATCGCTGAAGGTGCGGTCCGTAAACCCGCTCACCGGCTGCGTAAACGAGTAGGACGGCTGTGTGGGAACGGCAAGCGGTTCGCCTGCGCCCTGGCTGGCGATCAGCGACTGCGCTTCTGACAGAGTCTGCGAATCCTCCATACCGGCGGCGCTTTGCGCCTCCTCCTGCCGGGCGCTCACAGGCGGCTCCTCCGCCTCATCCCGCATGCGAAAGGTATAAAACGCGCTCAGCACGATAACGAGAACACACACGCCCAGAACCACGTAGAAACCCTGTTTCTCCATCAGGCGGTCGTAGCGGGCATAAGCGCGCTTGACCCCTTGCCAAAAGCGGCTGTTTTGCATGGGCATCCCTCCGCGAATAGGGTTGCCGCAACGTTGGCATCCTATACAGGCTCAGCGCTTTTCCAATTGCGTGCCGGGGTAATAATGTGCAAGGATGTCACGATAGCCAGAACCGGCCGCCGCCATGCTGTTGGCGCCCGCCTGGCTCATGCCCACGCCGTGTCCGTAGCCCCGTTGGTGAAAGGTTACGCTTTGAGCGTCGGTTGACAACGTGAACCAAGTGCTGCGCAAGCCAAGCGCTTTTCGAAATGCCGTCGCCTCAACCTCATGGCCGTTTAGCAACACGCTTTTCACCCGCCCCGTCGGCGTATACTCCCCCACAATCAGCGACTGCCGCACCTCCTCCGCCGTAACGTCCAGCTCCGGCAACGCGGCTGAAAGCAGCCGCGCCGCTTCCTCAAAGGTATAAGCCGTATCGGTGTAAAAACCGCGCGTGTCCTCCTCCCCAGCGCTGTCCACGCTGATAAGATACGGAAGGGTCTGCGCAAAAACCGTCTGCGCGGCCTCCGTCGTGCCGCCGCTGATGGCGTGATACATCACCGTAATCGGTTCGCCGCCGTAGGTTAACAGCTCGTCCGCTGTTTCTGCAACCGCTTTCATGATTCGCTCCCGGTACACGCCGTATTCCTCTCCCCATTTTTCACGGCATTCCACCAAGGTCGCGTATCCCTGACAATGCGCGCTATCCGTGCAGATCGCCGCGCTCTCATGAAGCGGACAGCCGCCGTTTTGCATCTGATAAATCGCCCGCGTTCGCGCCGCGACCGCCTGTGCCTTCAGCGCCTCCATATGGTAAGCGGCCGGTACTTCGGCCGCCACCACCCCGCATACGTAGCCCTCCAGCGTCATGGATACCAGGCGGTCTTCCTCCGCCACATATACCGCGATCATGGGACTTTCCCCGCCGCCGTCCATTAGGCGGGCAAGCTCCCGGTCGTCCGTATCCATGCCGTCCTCGGGCAGCGTAACGGCCTCCGGCTTAACCGTCTGGACCGGCATCCACAGCAAGAGCACGCGGCTTAAGCGAGAGGGCAAAAGCACGCGCGCCTGCCAGAAGGGTGTCTCCAACGCCTGAAACTGCTTGGCGCTTACCGGTGCGCCAAGCATCTTCCAAAATAGCAAAAGCGCCAGTATCAGCGCCGAAAGCCAAAGGGGCGGATAACCTTTTTTCATATGCATCCCTCCAAAGCAAAGTATGCGGTTTATGCGCACGGCAGAACAATCGCGCGGCGATGCAGCATTTTCGCCTTTTAACGCGTTTTATGGTAAGATTGACGTATGCTTTCCGGAAAGGAGATCAACCAAAGATGAAACGAATGCTTATCCTTTTCCTCTCCCTGCTGCTTCTGCTGCCGATGGCCGCAAGCGCGCAGTCGCCCACTACCTCGCCGGATTACGCAAGCCTTGCGGCCGGGGCGCAGGGCGATGAGGTTTTGAAGCTGCAGCAGCGCCTGATCGAGCTTGGGCTTACGGGCTCAAAGGCGGACGGTATCTACGGCAAGCAAACGACGATCGCCGTCGCCGAGGCGCAGCGGCTTTTGCTTGCCGCAGGCTACGACGTGCCCTCCGATGGAACCGCAGACAAAAAGACGCAAGCCCTGCTTTTCGATGAAAGCGCAAGGGACGCGCTTACCACTTTGCGTTCCGGAAGCAAGGGCGAGCGCGTGCGGCAGCTTCAGTCTCGCCTGATTGATCTCAAGCTTTTGGATGGAAGCGCCGACGGCGCTTATGGAGCCAATACGGAAAACGCCGTGCGCGCCTTTCAAAAAACCATGCAAAGGCTTGGCGCGCCGGACGTAAAAATCGACGGCGTCGCTTCCCCCGCGCTGGTTACGCTTTTAAACGCGGACCTGTCCGCATACGGTTTTGTCGCGCCCATCTATTTTGACCTCTCTAGCCCGCTTTCGCTCACACCGGATTATCTTTACGCAAAGGGCTGCGTGGTTATGGACGCGCCAACCGGAGAAATTCTTTTTGAAAGCAACGCGGATACGCCCCTTTACCCCGCCAGCACCACCAAGATTATGACGCTTCTTCTGGCCGTCGAGCAGGGGGAACTGGAGGATACCGTCACAATTCCCGCCAGCGCGGCGGACGTGCCGAAGGATAGCTCTCTCGTACCCGTATATGAGGGTGAACAGATGCGGATGCTTGACCTTCTGTACGGGTTAATGATCCGCTCCGGCAACGACGCGGCCAACGCCGTGGCCGAGCTGTGCGCCGGCAACGTGGACGCCTTTGTCTCCCGAATGAATCAGAAGGCCGCCGAGCTGGGCATGAACAATACGCATTTTATAAATCCGCACGGCTATCACGATCCAGAGCACTATACCACAGCACGGGACCTCGCTATTCTGACGCGCCAGGGGCTAACCAACGCGACCTTCTGCCAGGTCGTCACCTGCCTGAGCTACACGCTTCCGCCCACCTCTCTGCGCGCGGGACTGCCTCTGAGCAACACCTATGAAATTTTCGACCCCGCCTCTCCCTACTATATCAGCGGGGCGGCGGGGGTCAAAAGCGGCTATACGTCCCTTGCGGGCTTTTGCTATGTTGGGGCGGCGCAGCGGGATGGAAAAACGCTGATCGCCGTGGTGCTTGGCGCGCCAAGCCGAAACCGCGCATGGCTGGATTTGCAGAAGCTGTTTGAATATGGCTTCGCGAAATAAGGCCGCCTAACGCATGGACGCGGCGCCGGCTGCCAACGGCCCGCCAAGCTCGCGCCTGAGGCGCCTGATCGCATAGGCATAGGCCGGAAACAGGAACAGGTCCGCGGCAATCCACGCGGCCGGATTGGCGATGCAAACGGCCGTATAGCCAAAGACAGGCACCAGCGCGAAGCCGACCACGCCGCGCGCCACCATTTCACATACGCCCGCAAATACGGCCTGCTTGGAAAAACCCAGTCCCTGAATCAAGAAACGAACGATATTGACAAACGCGAGCGGAATATAAAACGCTACATTGTATTTCAGAAACAGGTGCGCGTTCGCGATTACCTGCGTTTCAGACGCGTCCACAAAAAGCTGCGCGAAAATGCCGCCAAAGAAATACAGCGTCACAAACGCAACCAGCGAATAGACGACGCCCATGACCGAGCAGCTTTTTAAACCCTGCCCGATGCGGTCGAGTTTTTTTGCGCCCACGTTCTGGCCGCCGTAAGTCGCCATGGTGCTGCCAAGCGCGTCAAACGGGCAGCAGAAAAGCTGGCTCACCTTGCTGCCCGCCGCCACGGACGCCACGTAGACAGAGCCCAACGTATTAACCGACGCCTGTAAAACGATAGAGCCCAACGCCGTAATCGAATACTGAAGCCCGGTGGGAATGCCCATGCCCACCAATTTTTTTATGCATTCCCGGTCAAAACGCCAATCCTTTCGCGTAAGAATAAGCATATCGCAATGCCGGATATAGTTGATGCAAAGCAGCGAGGAAATGCTCTGCGAGATAACCGTCGCCCACGCCGCTCCGCTTACGCCCATGCCGAACGCCAAAATAAACAGCAAGTCCAGCGCGACATTTAGCAGCGAGCAAAATACCAGGTAGATTACCGGCGTGCGTGAGTCGCCCAGCGAACGGATGATGCCGAAAAGCACATTGTATAGATAAATTACCGGAATACCCAAAAAAATCACGAAGATATAGTCATAGGCGTCCTTCATGATATCAGCGGGCGTGTTCATCCATATAAGGAACTGGCGGCAAAACACGCAGACGATCAGCGTCATTACGACGGCAAAAACCACCGAAAGCATGATGGCGTTGACGGCAAACATCTTAAGCCCCCGATAATCGCGCTCGCCAAACTTCTGCGCCACGGGAATCACAAATCCATTGCATACGCCAACGCAAAAACCCAGCACCAAAAAGTTAAGCGAGCCGGTGGAGCCTACCCCCGCAAGGGCCGTCACGCCCAGGAACTTGCCTACAACAATGGTATCCACCATATTGTACACCTGCTGGAACAGCAGGCCGAACAGTAGCGGAAAGAAAAACCCGGAAATCAGCCTTGCCGGGGAACCGCTGGTCATATCCCGCGTTAAGGTCCTGGCCATCATGGAAGCCTCCTTTGCCATGGCGTCAGTTACCGGCGTACAGTGTACGACAGTTTTGACCGTTTGGCAATAGGAAGAAATGCTGATTTACAATCCCTTTTTATAGCTCTTCGTTTTTTCTTCCCAGCATCCGGCGATGTGAATATACCAATGCCTGTTTTGGCAGTATTTTCTCCCAAATCCGCATCTCAAAAACACATATTCTGTCACTTTGATCTACAGTGGAATAGGTGCGCTAGTTGTCATCGCCATACACCGTAACAGTTTATTTTCATAAAAATGAACTTGCGGCCTCCAAATACCGTCTAACCCAATAGAAAACGGAATGAAACCGGAGGGATAGGATGCGTTGCATAAAATTTGCGCTGTCGCTTGCGTTTTTCCTCATACTCGGCATATCGAATGCGTTTGCGGATGAAATTGTGCTTACGTTTGGCGGCGATTGCGTGCTCGGTACGCGTGAAAAGTGGAAGGACGACCCGGAAACCTTCGATACGCTCATTGTAGAAAAGGGCTACGGCTGGTGCTTTGAAAAAATCTCCGAACCCTTTCAAAACGATGATATGAGCCTGATCAACCTGGAGGTTGTGCTTCAATCGCACAGCAAGGGGCATCAGCGGGGCAAGCAATACACCTTCCGTGGCGACCCGGCCTTTACTGAAATTCTGAATACGGCGGGTATTGAGCAGGTAAATATCGCCAATAACCACTATATCGATTTTGGCCGCTCCGGGCGCGAAAGTACACGCGACGCGCTGGAGGCGGGCGGTATCGCGTTCAGCGGGTACACCTACCGCTACATATTTGAAATGGACGGGTATAAAATAGGCTTTGCCGGCTGCCGCGAAACCACCTGGCTGGAACGAAAATCCCCGGTGGCAAACGATTTAAAGGCGCTGAAAAAGGCTGGCTGCGACGTGATCATTTACTCCTGCCACTGGGGCAAGGAGTACAGCCCCACCCACAACCAAAAGCAGGAGCGCATGGCGGATTACGCCATCAAAAATGGGGCGGACATCGTGGTCGGTACTCATCCCCATTGCGTACAGGGCATCGAAAAGCGGGGGGGCGGAGTCGTCATCTACAGCCTTGGCAATCTGGTTTTCGGAGGCACGCACGAAATGACCACCTTTGACGCGCTGATCGTCCAGGCGGTTTTGTCCTTCGACGAGGATGGCTACGAAGGTGTGACGCTCAGGCTGCTGCCGGTGCTCACCTCTGGCAGCAGGCCCGATAATAATTTTCAACCAATCTGGGCCGAGGGCGGGGATTACAACCGTATCATGAAGCTGATACAGGATGATAGTGAAATAGAGATTTCTGAGGAGATGTGGTTTGAGGCAGAGTGACGGAAAAGAGGAGGATGAAAATGAATTCACGGTTAAGGGTAATAGCCGATAAGTTGGTTTTTACTCTGCCGGATGGTTTTTAGCAGAGCGATGGAGTTATTCTCAAAAAAGCTTTCTTTGAGCTTCAAATCGTAAACATGCTTAACTTAAATCAAATATCTCTTCTTCATTGCGCTTCCAAAAACATCATGGCAACTTTGCGATCCAATTCCGATAAGGCTTGATCCAGCGTGGCATGCCCCTCAAAATATTTCATGAGGGTTGTCTCGATGCCCAAGCTGTCGCATATCTCCCATATCAAGCCGCTATGCTCAATGCGTATATACGGCGCTAATTTGCGATACTCCGCAATGGCCTCGGCCGAGTATTCCCAACGGTCCTTTTCTTCTTGTGCAAAGGCGGCTTCTTCTTGCTCCAATTCGTCCTTTAAACGTGCAAGGTATTCTTCGTTTTCTAGTGAAGCGATTCGTCCCTTTATCGCCGCTATGCTTTGGGTATATGCTTGTACGGTAGCTTGATAGCTCAGCTTTTCGATCAGATCATTCTCTTCCGGGTGAAGCTGATACTTCAACATAAGCTCCATGTTTTGGCTGATAAACTCCAAGAACCTGGTTGCCGCTTCTTGATTCTGGCTGTAAGGATTCACAATAAAATACACCAGCGTGGTATCAAGAATCGGTTGGACAGCTTGCGCAAAAGCGGGCGGAAGGATATAACGTTCTCCCTGCGACTCGGGGTTTACGTTCTGAACAAAAGGATCTATACTATTGGTTTGAAATATGCTTTTTGAGGTTCCTTCGCTGTAATCGCGCATTGTATCTTCGCCTTTCCACTTCCAAAGCAAGGCGACCTTTTCAAGCGCGGCGCGAAAAACAGCAGTATTGAAGGATAGCGGCTTTTCGTCAGAAGCATAGGTGTAAACATACTGAGAGGTAAGGAACCAAATCGCCTCTCGCCATTCTTCTTGTATGGTTCGGTTTCCATTAAAAGTAACGGTTGGATGGCTGTTGTAATTGTCTTCGTACCACAAGAGCATCATATCATAATAGTCGCCAATGCGCTCCGGGGCAGCGTCAAAACCTGCTTCTTCCAAAAACCCCGGCTGAACGCTCCAATATCTTGTCCACAGCGCCGCAGGAAAGCCGAACAAATCGCCATTGTTTGTCAAATAGTTCTGAATTTGTGGATACATTGAAAGCACATCATCTTTAAGTGTCATTGAGTCCAGCCGGGCAGCGTAGCCGCGTTTAAAAATTTCCTTGCCGTCTACCTGCTGGCTTGACACCGCAAAGATATCAATGCTTGTATCCCCGGTTATACTGGCCGTTGAAATTATTTCCAATTCATTTTGATCCTCTGCGTTTCGAACCACGACGGGAATTTGCGGGTAAAGCTTCATAAAATTCGAAAGCTGCTTGAAATCCAACAGCCCTGTCACATCACTCCAAATCGTGAGAGGCTTGGCTTGGGAAGCCGCCGAAGCCGTATCGCAGGTATAGATACCCGTTCTATCAACAAAGGAATATTGACCCTGCCATATGCCAACATAAAGCGCATCAGATGCGTCGCCGGCCGCTAAATAGTCAATGGTCACAGGTTTCTTGTTCTCCCACCGCACCAGCTCGGCATCGCAGAGTGAATAGACCCTATCATTCATAGAATCATAAGCAATGGCACCAATGCTATAACCCGATGACGCTCCAATTTCATCAACCGCTTTTCCCGTAGTTGCATCAATGGCCACGAGATTCCGTGTGTGAAAATCGAGGCCTAGCAGCTGTCCCTCACGATAGGCAGTGAGCTCCTGAAACGCATAATCGTCTGTGGAAACTTGATAATTTTTTCCGTTTTCCAAAGAAAAGCGATAGAGATCATTGGAGTAATCTGAAAAATCCATGCAAAGTGCATACAGGAATCCGTTTTGAATAACCGGGTATTGTAAAAACACATTTTGTGTTCCGTCCTCAAACTCTTGCCCCAATCCGGATATATCAAGCGTCACAATTGGCTCAAGAGCAGACCCGTTGATTTGGTAGATTGCCTCAGTTAAAGGATCAAGAGCGTAAAGATTAATGCCGTCCGAGACAAGCAATGTTGAATACCAATTAAGCTCGGGATAATCCGAAAAATTGAGGATTGTGGTTAACGCTTGTTGATCTCGGGAAATGGAAACCAGTTTGTCCTCCAGCAACACATACAATGCATCCTGCACTACCTGCGCGTCATAAGCCGAGTGAAGACTCCCGACCTTTCCAACGGGCTTCTCCCCTTCGGCAGCGACTGCATTGACAAGCGCGGTGCTCAACAACAACGCTGCGATTAAAACTGCCGACAATCTCCTAAAGAAAGCATTTCGCATGTTTTCCTCCCGGTTTGTAACCTACACCTCTTAAAGCATACTGTTGGCGATGCTGATAAGAGCATTATAAGACATGCTATCCTCTTGCGCAAGGTGGCATTGTTAATTTTTATACAATCGTGAAAATGAAATAAAACAAGCCGACTGCAAGCCGCATTTGACCCATTTAAAATGCATTGTCCTCAGCATATATCGTCGGCAAAAGCCTGGTGTTTCGTCAAAGCGCCGGGCAAAGCAAACGTCTCATACCTTTTTTAATCTTCCAATGGCAAAATAACCGAAAATGTTGTGCCCGCGCCCACCTTGCTGCGCACCTTGAGCTTTCCTCCGTGCGCCACCACGATGATACGAGCGATGGATAAGCCCAGTCCATGCCCGCTGGTCAGCGATTTACGCGCGTCGTCACAGCGGTAGAAACGGTCAAACACCTTGGGCAGATCCTCTGCGGAGATGCCCGCACCCGTGTCGCTGACGGAAAGAATACAATTTTTACTGTCGCGCCTCACACCCAAAGTAACGCTGCCGCCAGGAGGCGTATACTTGATGGCGTTGTCCACCAAAATGCGCATCAGTTGCTTGATCATGCCTTTGTCGCCGTTGATCTTCGCGTTCTGCGCGGGCGAAAGCTCAAAATTCTGGGCGGAGGACAGCAGTTTGGCTTCGCGGTGTACTTCGCTTAGCACCTCAAGGGGATCAAATACCTCCATTTCCAGCATCAGCGTCTTTTTATCATGCCGGGCCAGGAAAAGCAGGCGTTCCACAAGCTCCTTCATGCTGGCCGCCTCCTGCGAGATAGCGGCGATACCCTCGTCCAGCACCTCCTTATCCGTTTTGCCCCAGCGCTCCAGCATGCCCACATAGCCCTGGATCACCGCGATCGGCGTCCGCAGCTCATGCGACGCGTCGCTTACAAATTGCTTCTGGCTGTTGTAGCTCAGCTCAATACGGTCAAGCATCCCGTTGATAACCAGCGCCAGGTCCTTCAGCTCGTTCTTGGTTCCCTCCACGCTGATGCGGTCGCTCAGGTTGTTGGCGCTAAGGGTTGCCGCGGTCTCAGCCATATCGGTAATGGGCTTAAGCACCTTCCTGTTCAGACGGTTTCGGTGGCGCAGAAAATAGCCCACCCGGTAAAGGTCCAGGCAAAGCAAAGTCCAGAAAAGAATCGTTGTCACATAGATCAGCTTTTTAAGCGGAAAAACTGCGATCAGCCCGCCCTGGGCGGTGTTGGCGTAAAGCAGAACGCGGTAATTACCCCTGCTTCCAAAATCGGAAAACATCAGCCCCAGCCGCCTGCCCCACGAACCCGGGCCGTTGTCCAGCAGCTCGTCCGTCAAATAGGCCTCGCTTACAGGAAGGCCTTTGAGCTGCGCCTCGCTGTAACGCACGCCATCCGCCGGCTTCATCAGGCTCAGCTCGTCCATGGCCTCATTCGCCGTGGGAATCTGCGCCACACAAAGCGCAAGCATCGAAACCGTCAATACCAGCAGCGTGCTGAGCATGAGCTGCCCCGCATAATGCAACGATATCCGCAGCGTCAGCGAAAGCCGAAGGTTGCTCAGCAGCTTGGATAGAAACCCGTGCAACGAAAAGGAAAACCGGTTGATGACCGAATCCCTTTCGGATTTCTTTCGCCGCGCGTGCTCCGCCATAGGCCATTCTTCCTGAATTCCCGCCAAAGGCGGCGCTTCCCGCTTTTTTCGGTTCTTTTTTTCATGTCCGGCATCCTTCTGCGCGCGTTCGGCGGTGAGGGTCGCCTTTTTCTGCTTACTCATACCGGAACATATACCCCACCGCGCGAATTGTGTGGATGGTTTTGATGCCGAAGCGGTCGTCTATCTTCTGGCGCAGATAACGGATATACACATCCACGATATTGGTATCGCCCGTGAATTCATAGCCCCACACGTTGGTCAGCAGGTCGTCGCGCGTGACGGCGCTTCCCTCGTGCTGCCACAGGTAATTCAGCAGGTCAAATTCCTTCTTGGTCAGGGTGATGGGCTGGGCGTCGTAGCTCGCGCTGTAGCTGGCCGGCTCGATGCGCAGCTTGCCCGCGACGCGCGCGCCTGTATCCGCAGCGCGGTCCACCCGGTGCTTTTTGAGGCTGACGCGGATACGGGCCAAAAGCTCCTCAATAGCGAAGGGCTTGGTCATATAATCGTCCGCGCCCATGTCCAGCCCCATTACCTTGTCGCTTACGTCATCCTTGGCTGTAAGCATGATGATGGGGATGTCGCATGTCTGGCGCAAGCGCCGGCACACCTCGATGCCGCTTAATTCCGGCAGCATCAGGTCCAGTATCAGTAGGTCCGGCTGCCAGCTTTCGCACATCTGCAAGCCCGTTCGGCCGTCATGCGCCGCCTGAACCTCATACCCCTCGTGCTGTAATTCAAGAGTGACGAAGCGGGCGATTTTGACCTCGTCCTCCACAATTAAAATCTTGCTCATCATACGGCTCCTTCTCAGGGATAGGATAACGGCAGTATAGCAGAAAAGCCCATCCGATGACAAGAGCAATCGGATGGGACAGGCCTTTTTACTGGATATCAGCCTCGTGATAGCCGTCTCCTTCATCGCGCACGTCCACGCTTCCGCCGCCCGGAAACTGTACGTTGACAGGGCGGGTGCCGCTGGGGGCGCTTTCGGTGCGCGGCGGCGCGGCCGTTTCCTCCGCGCCGGGCTTCTCCTGGCCCTCGTCCTTGCTGTGGGCAAACTGCTGTGAAAAGCTGTTGACCGTGTTTTGCACGTTGCTCTTGGCGTTTTTCACCATGCTGTCGAACGTATCGCTTGAAAACTCGTTGCTGTCACGGTCCACGGTAATCCGGTAGCCCAGCAGCAACGAAACGATCAGCCCGATCACACAGATGTGCGGCGCGGTGATCAGCGTCAGCAGAACAAACAACGAGCTCAGGTTGACGACGGTCACCTTATCCTTTGTCACCTTTAAGCGCAGCCGGTAAAGGAAATTGAAAATGCCCTTTGCGCCCTTGTGATCGGAGGGGGACGCCTTTTGCTTGAGGCGGCCGTTCTTTTCCAGGTCTACCAGCGCCCTGGCGAGGCTGCCGTTGTGGTATTCCAGAAGATTGACGGCCTCCTCGTAAGAAATGCCGCTCTTTTGCCTGAGGATTTCAATATCTTCGATGGTGTACTGTGCCATAGCAGATTGCCTCCTTGGGTTGGTGTTTGGAAAGCTTTTTTCCTTTTGACGATGTTATCTTACCACAGAAAGGCCGCCTGTGCTTGAGGATTCGTTAACAGCTTCATGAGAATTTGATGAGAGTTTTCAGACCGTTTTATGAGGCTTATGAACCAAACGGATTGACGTTTCATGCCTGATTTGTTAAGATATGCGATACGGGCGCTGAAAGTCCTCTTGAAGCGCCCTACCACGAAGGAGGGAACCTTTCATGGCACTTTGGATCGTGACCGATGCCTGCAGCGATTTGCCCGCATCTTATACAAGGTCACAAAAGGATTTTCTGGTATCGCCAATGAATTATCAGCTTGGCGGCGAAAGCCTGCGCATCGATCCGATGGATGAGCACCCGGAGGCGACCGCTCATATTTTTTATGAAAAGCTTCGCAACGGCGGCATGGCTACCACCGCGCAGATCAACCAGGTGGAGTGGACCAGCCTGGTCAAGCCGCTGATGGCCGCCGGGCACGACGTGCTCATGCTGGTGTTTTCCAGCGGTCTGAGCGGCACCTGTATGGCCGCCAAGCTTATGGTAGACGAGCTTGCGCCGCAGTATCCCGACCAGAAGCTCTACGTGGTGGACTCTGTATCCGCCAGCATGGGCGAGGGGCTTTTTGTTCACCATGTGCTCCAGTACCGCGACAGCGGCAGGAACGCCGACGAATGTTACGCCTATGCCAGGGATCTCGCGCCGCGCATTATCCATTGGTTCACGGTGGACGATTTGCAGTTTCTGCGTCGCGGGGGCCGCGTTTCCGCCGCAAGCGCATACCTGGGGGGCATTCTTAAAATCAAACCCGTCTTGAATGTGGACCCCAAGGGCAAGCTGATTCCCCGAGAAAAGGTGCAGGGCCGCAAAAAGAGCCTTCGCGCGCTTTTTGAAATGGTAAAAAAATATGCCGCGGAACCCGAAAAGCAGACCCTGTTTTTAAGCCACGGCGATTGCCCCGAGGATGCCCAGTGGCTTGCGAATAAGCTGCGAGAAGAGCTGGGCGTCAAGGATATCATGGTTTCAACCATCGGACCGATCATCGGCGCTCACTCCGGCCCAGGCACCGTGGCCATTTTCTTCGAAGGCAAGGATGCCGAAGGGCGCTTGAATGCGCCGGATGAGGATTGACTTGCGCCGCACCCTCACAATATGTGTAACGCTGAAACGGAACGGCACCGTTTCGGCGTTTTTTATATCCTCAAATCAGAAAAACTGTTGGACTGCGCCGGCTTTTGCTTCGTCTAATAAGTGAAAGGAGGGTTTGTGTCGTATGGATAACGATCGCGGCGCGTGGTTGGAAAACGCGATGGATAGATGGGAGACAAGCCTTATGCGCATGTGCTATGCCTATCTGGGCGATGTATTGCTTGCCGAGGACGCTGTTCAGGAAACATTCTTAAAGGCATGGAAAGCATATGATCGTTTTCGCGGCGAAGCGGATGAAAAGACGTGGCTGATGCGAATTGCCATCAACAACTGCAAGGATATGCGGAGAGGCGCATGGTTTCGCCACACGGATTTCTCGGCGGCGCTTGACGGCTTGCCCGAGGGTTGGGCATCGTTCACAGCGCGAGACGATACGGTGACGCGCGCCGTCATGCGGCTTCCGCCCCGTCTGCGGGAAGCTGTGCTGCTGCACTGGTACCAGGGCCTGTCGGGGGAAGAAACCGCCGCTGTGCTGCGCATATCCAGATCCGCCGTATTTAACCGCCTGAAAAAAGCGCGTTGTCTGCTGCAAAAAGAATTGGAGGGTTGGTATCATGAATTTTGATGAATTTGAGGTTCGCAAGGCGATGGACAGCCGCCTCTCCGCCCTTCGTCCCGATCCCGCCCGCAGAGAGCGCATCCGTCAGGAAATCAAACGCGAGGAGGAACCTGCCGTGAAAAAAAAGCTAACGCTAAGCCTTGCGCTCACAATCGTGATCGTGCTTGTGCTAACAGGTGTGGCGCTCGCCGTGGGATTAAACCTGTTTGAATACTTTGGCCAACAGGACAGCCGTCTTAACCGGCTTGCGCCGGATACGTCGCTGACGGCCGACCCTGTTGCCAGCGTGGAAAGCGCTTCTTTGGGCGTCACAAGCGCGTCGATTAACAGCGCCTATTACGACGGGCAATCGCTGCTGGTCGGGTATATCATCCAGAACGGCTCGCGCAGAGAAGCCTTTACGCCCGACGAAGAATTGCTTTCCCGGATGAGCAAATCGGATGAAACGCTGGTTCCCAGGGTATCCGGCGAAGAAGATGCCGATCTTATGGAAAAGTACCTGCGCGCGGTCGAGGAAGGCACGCCCTTTGGAATGGTCAGCTACTCGGTTTATCCCAGCGATCATACCGAAACGGATGACGGAATCGACCTGCCGCCGAGAACCGAATGGGATGAGGTTACGGACGACGGCATGCGCTATGTGATGCGCGAGTATGAGAGTCCCCTTCCCGAGGCTGCGCGGAACCGGGAGGTACTGAATATACAAATTCGCCTGTATCAAAGCGTTTCCTATCTTTATTTCGACGGGAAGCAGTGCTATCAGCTAACCGAGAGTAAAGGGGCGGGAGCAATGACCGCGTCCGTGAACCGTGCGGATGCCGGAACCTTGCGCTTCAGCGGCGCCGGGAATTATCAGGCTATCCCAATAACCGTCACGGCAAACGTGTCCGCGGTATCGGCAGAGGTGCTTGTGACCGCCGCCGGCGTGGATTTTCCCGCTCCTGCCAGTGCCGATGAGTGGTATGATGTGATCATTACGGATGAAAAAGGGAACCGTCTGCGCACGAGCGAATGCGGGCTCTCTTCCCCGCAAACCATCAGCGCCTTTTGCGAGGGTACGGGCAAGTTGCCTGAAACGCTGACCGTCTATCTGCTCATGTGTGCCGAGGGCGAATGGAGCGAAAGCGCCGCCATGGAGGCGGCAACGCCTGTTACCCTGACACGGGACAAGTAGGAAGAAGCGGTTATTCCCGCTAGCCCTTCCGTATTCGGCCGAATTTAAAGCCCGATCGAAATAGCGGCCCGTCGCAAGCCGGCGGGCCGTATGCTTTACCAAGCAGCGTTGCCGTATAAAACAATGGTCTGCTCCCAAATTGAAAACTATTGAAATATTGAAGCGTTTGACATTCTTACAGGCAGATACTAAAATGAAGCTGTATCTGCTTGCTTTTGGTAAAAAAGATGAACGAAGATGAAGTGAAACCAAAAATGGTTTTGAGGTGACAGAATGGAAAACAGACCTTTGAATACGGATTTTATCAACGTAACGGCCGAAAACCTTTCCAATGAACATTTATGCTGTATTATCCGCAGCAGAAAACCCCATGAAGGCATTGAGGCAAAACGTCGGTGGCTTTTGGACCGGCTGAAGGAAGGGCATGTCTTTCGAAAATTAAACGCGAAGGCTACGGTCTTTATTGAATACGCTCCACTTGAAACAGCTTGGGTTCCCATCGTGGGCGACAACTACTATTATGTGTATTGCCTATGGGTTTGCGGCAGTTACAAAGGCAAAGGATATGGGAAATCACTGCTGGAGTATTGTTTGGCCGACGCCAAAGAAAAGGGGAAATCCGGCGTTTGCATGCTGGGAGCTAAAAAACAAAAGGCCTGGCTCACCGACCAGTTATTTGCGAAGAAGTTTGGCTTTGAGGTTGTTGATACGGCTGACAACGGATACGAATTGCTGGCCCTTTCCTTCGATGGAACAACGCCAAAATTTAGCCAGAATGCCAAATCTCAAAAAATTGAAAGCAAAGAGCTGACGGTTTATTACAGTCTTCAATGCCCCTACGTTTATCAAAGCATTGAAACGGTTAGGCAATATTGTGAAAAGAATGATATTCCCTTATCGATTATTCAAGTGGATACGTTGCAAAAAGCAAAGGAGCTGCCCTGCGTTTTCAACAACTGGGGCGTGTTTTATCAAGGGAGATTTGAAACGGTGAATTTGTTGTTAGATGTAGCCTGCTTAAAGAGAATCCTCAAAAAAGAAGCTGCGGAAACGCCTTAAAATACAGCGTGGAGCCTTCGCCGCTTCGCCCCTGAAATTTTATTTAGATAATAAAAAAACCGTCTCATTGCACAGTGAATTGACCCCAAAAAGTTAGACAAATATTTAAAATTAAGCAGCCAAGAGGGCTTGTTGTCTGTGTATAGCAGGCGGCAAGCCCTTAAGCTTTGCCTTGATGCGGCGATTATTGTAATAATCAA
>JAEYOW010000037.1 GCA_023411375.1 Bacillota bacterium
TTTCATCCGATTTCCTCCTTTGTTTTCTCAGCCTTTTGGAGCAGGTGCCTTGACTACGATCAGCTCCAATGTTTCATCATGCAGATTTTTAACATTCATTTTTGTTTGAAACGGGATTTTCAGAAGATTTCCGGTCTCATATTCATGGGCTTCCTGTTCATTGAGACCGATGGAGAGCTTTCCACGAATGACGGTCATATACACATTTGAATTTGAAAAGTGCTCCGGCAAACCCTCGTCCTTGTTAAATACCATATGCAGATAATGAATGTTCTCGTCAAATATAACTTTTTCGACGGCCTTTTCATCACCAACAGACAGTTTAAAAATCTGTTCAACCATAATTGCATGCCTCCTCATTTGTATTGTAAGTGAAGTTAACTACATTATTATACCATACAGCGCCATACTCAGTATGTTGCAATTACAACAAACCAAACTATATGATGCTTTTATTTGCTGTAGTGAATGGCATCCTTGGGACAAACCTGCCGGCAATTTGTGCATTGATGGCACAATTCAGTTTTAATCATGGCCTTTTTATCTTCCGAAGAAACCAAAATTGCATTGGAAGGGCAGGCTTTTTCGCAGAGTTTACAGCCTACACAAGCGTCTTTATCAACCTTTTCCGACAGCCGTGCAAATCTGCTGAAACTTCTTTGAAGAGCGCCGAACGGACAGATGAGGTTGTGGAATACTGCCGGTTTGTATCTGAGAGTAATAAGTATCGACATAACCAGCCAGAACGGCAGAATCGGCAAGTCAATGTGCAGCAGTCTTTTTGACAAAAGCATAACCGCTACACTGATACCCAAGGTTATCCACGTAAAATAACCGTTTTTCAGCCACTTGGGCGTATCCACTGTTTGAAGCTTTAGCTTTTTGGATAGCCATTCGGTAGGGATCATCAGGGTATTCATAGGGCAAGCATAGCCGCAGTAAACTCTACCGAAAATCAGCGCCGCAACCAAGCTTACTGCGAACAAGGCAAGCCAAAGCAATACTTTCCCATTTGCCAGAAGAAAGATGAAAAGAGCGAGAAAAAGTATGCGAATGATGTTCGTTATGTATTTCATGATGCTATTTCCTCCTTGTTCAAAATAATCGCTTTGGATGGACACTTTTCAACAGATTCTTTGATAGCCAGTATTGTTTCCTTCCCTTCGGGCATTTTCAAGACTACGGCTTTGTTATTATTCATTTCATAGTACTCCGGGAGGAGTTTTACACAGAGACCGCAACCAATGCAATAATCTTCTTTAATCTCCAGTGTTGCCGCCCTTTTCGAATCAACAGGTAGATCCTTCTTTTTTACTATCATGCCGGTGATATAAGCCATTACGAATATCGCGATAACCGTAAGCACCCATCTGATAATCATAAAATTTACACCAAGGAACTTTGCCTCGTTGGCAAGCATGGGAACTTTGATGACTGCCCAGGAGCTTAATATGATAACGATATTGGATATGCTTGCACCTTTCCCAAGCAAAGTCTTGCTGATAGGGAATGCGGCGTAAATGGGACCAGCCGAGATACTCCCCAGTAATAGAGCAAGCAGGTTGCCCTTAAAACCTGATTTTTCTCCGAACCCTCGCATGATCATTTCTTTAGGAACCAGAGCTTCAATCACAACGGTAAGTAAGAATATAACTGGCAGTACCTGAAGCATTTCAACCAGATAATAAACACTGTTACCAACCGATTTCAATGCCTTGTCGGGTGATATAACTAATACCACAAGGTATACGAGTGCAACAAAAATTAGTAATTTGTTCTTTTTCATTATTGACATAGCCTTCACAGAATCACCCCCATTGTTAGTGCGATCACAATCGCAAATCCAAAGCTAAGCGCGTTTCTGGTAAGCGCAAATTTTGTCCCAAACTCTTTCTTTTCGAGCGGGAAAGTTACAATTCCAACCATTGTGAGAGTTGTAAGGAATGCGACTGCCGGAACGATGCTCGCTCCTACATCAACCAAAGACCCAACCAACGGAAACGCAACAAAAGCCGGTATAAGGGTAATGCTCCCGATAATCGCTGAAACAACTGTTGACACAAATGTGTTTGCCGAACCTAAAACTGATTTTATTGTTTCAGGCGGGATGAATGTCAGGACAAGACCGATTAAAAATATGATAGCTACAATTTCACCTAACATATTTCCCATCATGCCCTTTGATTTTTTCATTGCAGCGAATGTTTTTTTCTTGTCCTTTATGAGTGAAATAACGGTAAGAACAATCGCTATTATCCAGAACGCAATTGTAAATATATCCATACTAAACCTCCTCCTATTGATATAACCCTATTATAATGGTATACTTAACAAAAAGGTGTTACCAATGTAACACCTCGGGAGTGCGTTATGAAAAAATATTTAGAATTAATGCGACAAATTGACCTTATAAAATCAATAAAGCCCGAAGAAATTGAGTCGTACTTGTCTGAAGGAAGCTGTAAAATAACCCAGTATGGGAAAAACAATATTGTTCATTTTGTTGGGGAAGTCTGCTCAAAGCTTGAGATCATTCTCTCTGGGAAAGTGGTTATTGAACGTATTGACGAGTCTGGCAATCTAATGACAATAGCGGAGTTTTATGGTGGAGATGTCCTTGGCGGCAATCTGATGTTTTCAAAAAATCCATATTATCCAATGACTGTCACATCCAAAGACGCTACATTGATTTTGGAGATAAACAAGAATCGTCTGTTCAGTTTGTTTTCAGATAACCATGAATTTCTAAAGAGCTATCTTGAGTATGTATCGGATCATACTGTAATCCTTGGTGATAGGATAAAGCACTATGTGAACAGGACAATCCGTGAAAGCATCTTGAGCTACCTGGATTATGAGTGCAAGAAGCAAAATTCAAATATAATTAAGCTTAATCTTACAAAAAAGGCGTTGGCTGAAAGAATCGGAGTTCAAAGGACATCTTTATCAAGAGAACTTGCTAAAATGAGAGAGGACGGGTTGATAGAGTTTACTCCTGTCTCTATTTCACTATTGCACAACTTCTTTAAATGAATAATATATATGAAATAACAAACCTTTTGTGTATAATACGGCTGTAATAGTTTACTGTAGTATCAAAATATCATTATTCTGCTATTTCTCTGCCACTCTTGAACCGAAACACAATCCTGCCGTCCCGCTGAACCGTAGCGGTATCGAGCAGTGTAATCCAAATCCGCTCGTTCCATTCGGTTATGGCCAGCGGCTGCTTTTTGAGCATCGCTATAAAGACTGTCAACTCATTGCTTTTGCGAACCCGTTTGTCCATCTCCGCTTCGAGGGCGGTGTAGTGCTCAAGCGCCGTATTATAGCGCTCCTCAATACGCCCGGCTTCCAATGCGTAGGCTTCCTGCGACTGGGCGACCGAGGCGTTCTTATTTATATGCGCTTTCATCAGTTCAGATGCGATCGCCATTTCATCGTGTTCCCGCTGCATTTTGGACTCAAGTGCCGAGGTGTCGCAGAGCATCTGACGAATAAGCTCACAATCGGCAAGCACGGTATCACGTCTGCCCATCAGTTCGTTGTAGGCGGCAAGAAACCGCTGCTTGATTTCTTCCTCGGTCAACTTCGGCGTCCGACACCTATCCTCGTTCTTGAATTTCCGGTTGCATTGGAATATCACGCTTTTATACTCATCTGTGGAGTGCCAGACCTTGCGGCCATAAAATCCGCCGCAGTCTCCGCAGATGATTTTACTGTGAAAAGCCTTGTCGCTGTAAGCTCTGCCCAGTTCTTTGCGTCGCGCCATTTCTTCCTGCACCGTTTCAAATTCCTCCGGGGCGATGATGGCTTCGTGCGAATTTTCCACATAATATTGGGGTACTTCGCCGTTATTTACCCTCAGTTCTTTCGTTAAAAAGTCAACTGTAAACCGTTTCTGGAGCAGCGCATCGCCCTTATATTTCTCGTTGGTGAGGATACTGGCAACCGTGGATGACCGCCATGTTTTCTTTCCGGCAGGGCTGAGAATGCCTTGTTCCATGAGGTAATTAGCAATGCCCTGTGTGGTTTTTCCCTCGAGGAACATCTTGTAGATGAGCCGAACCGTTTCGGCTTGCTCCGGCACTACCTTGAGGTTTCCGTCCTCGCCCTTATCAAAACCGAGAAATTGCGAGTATCCAACGCTAACTTTGCCATCCGCGAAACGCTTGCGGTGTCCCCATGTGACATTTTCCGAAATGGAGCGGCTTTCTTCCTGTGCCAGAGAACTCATAATAGTAAGAAGCAGCTCGCCCTTGCCATCAAAGGAAAAAATATTTTCCTTCTCAAAATAACACTCCACACCTTTTTCTTTCAGCTTGCGGATGGTAACAAGGCTGTCAACCGTGTTTCTCGCAAATCGGCTAACCGACTTTGTTACGATGAGGTCTATCTTGCCATCCAGCGCATCCCGCACCATCTGTTGAAAGCCCTCTCGGTGCTTAGTATCCAGAGCTGAAATGCCCTCGTCGGTGTAGACCGTGACGAACTCCCAGTCCTCGCGGGCGGTTATCATTTTGGTGTAATAGTCGATTTGCGCTTCATAGCTGGTAAACTGCTCATCACTGTCCGTGGAAACGCGGGCATATCCGGCTGTGCGCCGTTTGGCGATGGACGCTGTCGGCAGCGCTGTGAACTTGTTTTTTGTTGCGGGTATCGTTGTTACTCTTGGCATAGCTTTTTCCTCCTTTGGCTGTGTGTCCTTTCTGCTGCGGCTTGGCGCATCTCCGGCGTCCAGCTTTCCCGACGCGAGCGGTCTGCCCATTTGCGTTCTACAACGGTGCCGTCCTTGAAAATAAAGCGCAGGTGATTATCCTCCGGCACCTCAATGCGCTCAACCAGTGCATCAAAAGCGGTCGGACTGTAATCGCCTGTACCGAGCACCTCGGCGCAAACGGCTTTCAGTGTAGCTTCGGGTATCTTTTTCCCGTGGCAGACTGCCTTGCCCTCCGAAAGGTACGTGGAGCAATTCCACCCGACGGAGCCATTGCAGGTATTGCGTTTGTAGGCTTTCCCGCAGAACGGGCACAGGATTTTGCCGGTAAACTCGCTTTTCTGTGGACGGGGTCTGTCCTTATTGGTTTCGTGTAACTTCGACAATACCGACTGTGCCGCATCGAAGGTGTCCTTGTCGATGATGGCAGGATGCGTTTTCTCCGCATAAAACATAGGAAGCTCGCCGGTGTTCCGACACAGCTTTTTCTCCAGATGATTATTGCGATACCGCTTCTGAAGCATGGCGTTTCCTGTGTATTTCTCGTTGCCAACGGTTTCTCGAATACGCTGTGCGCACCATTTGCCGCCGAGCGCACAGGAAATGCCTCTGGCGTTCAAATCCCTGCTGATAGCTCCAAAACTCTCCCCAGCGATAACACGGGAAAATATCTCCCGGACAACCGGCGCGGCATTTTCATCAACCTCGATGATATCCTTTGAAATGTGGTATCCGAACAGAAACCGCCAATTGAGCAGCTCCCCATTTTCAAAGCCTTTGCGGATGCGCCATTTCTGGTTTTCGCTGGCCGACAGGCTTTCCTCCTGCGCATAGGAGGCGAGGATTGTAAGCATCAATTCGCCTTCGGAGCTTATAGTGTGGATGTTCTGTTCTTCAAAAAAGACGTCCACCTCCAGCGCTTTTAGCTCACGGACGGTTTCCAGCAGCGTTACCGTGTTCCGTGCAAAGCGGGAGATGGACTTGGTGATTATCATATTCACATTACCGGTGCGGCAGTCTGAGAGCAGCTTTTGAAAACCATCTCGGCTCTCCTTTGTGCCGGTCAGAGCTTCGTCCGAGTAAACACCCGCATACAGCCATCCCTCATGTTCTTGAATTAACTTGCTGTAGTAGCTGACCTGCGAGGAAAGTGAGTGCAACATTGCATCCTTGCCAGTAGAAACGCGGGCGTAGGCAGCGACCTTTTTCGGCTGCTCAAGTCTTGGCGTTTGTGGCAATTTTCGTACTGTTTTCAGCATTATTTCACCCCTTTTCACCATCCATGTTCGCTCTAAAAGCCACATTTATCAAGTCAATTTCGCGATATATACTGCCGAAAGGAAGCCCATATTTCTCGGCTAATTTGTTCTCAATTGATACAATGTCGGAGTGATCAAGGATGCCATGTTGGAGCATAAGCCGCGCCTGCGCCATAGCTGATTGGTAGGCTTGAAGCTTCACACAATCAGCCATTGGAGCCACCGTCCTTATACCGGTCGAGAATATAGCAGCGATGAGAGCAGTATTTTTTCTCACCCCTCCGACGCATGGATATTTCCTTGCCACAGCAGGCGCACTGTGCGGTATACGGCATATTTGGCTTGGGATATCTGTTCCACCATTTCATGCGGCAGGTATCCGAACAAAAGCGTCTGCCACTGCGCTTGCTTATATCAATCGGTTTCCCGCACTCCGCACAGCAGGCCGATTCACCCTGTTTGTCCGCGACATTCTGTCTGCGGCAGTAGGATTTGACCGTGTTCTCCGATATACCGAGCTCTTTTGCTATTTTTACATAGCCATTGCCAGCAAGCCGCATCTGATCAATCAGGCTTTTCTGCTCATTTGTCATGAGGTCTCCTCCAGTCCGAGAACCCTTGTCCTCACTACCCACTGGAAAAAAAGAAGCCCATCGTACAAAAAAATAAAGCCTACCAGAGAAAAATCTCAGGCAGGCTTTACGGATGGTTGGGTCTATTCAGTTTCTACCCGATACGATGGCATTGTTGCTTTCTGCTTTAACTGGAAAAAACCCGCAAAGAAATCTCTCGACGGGTTATCTTCTATTCCTGATAATCAGTCAATACAGCGGTGAACCCTGCTGCTTCCAGCTTCGTGCGAACAAGCTCCGCTTCTGCCTTGGTGTCAAACACGCCAAGCTGAAGGGTATACTTCTGCTTCGGCTCACTGGTTGTCATCTTTTCCAACGCGGTCATCAGCGCGGAATTGCTCTGGCTGCCGTACTTGCCGTCCTGCGTAAGGGTGGTGGCTTTCTGGAAGGCAAGCACTGCTGATTCAGTTTCCACGCCATACTTGCCGTCAGCGCCGTACTTGGGCAGCGCATAGCCCAACTTGAGCAGCGTCTCCTGCAAAGCGGTCACGTCTGTCCCCTTGCAGCCCTTCTGGAGCAGTTGGTCGCCCAGCACATAGGAAACGGTATTCTCCACAGGCGCGGGAACGGTCACGTTGCAGTCCCCATAATCAATAAAAGGAAGTTTGTACCAGTGCGTCCAGCCGCGTCCTGCGACCTTCGTTTTCACACAGCCGTAAGAGAAGCCTTTCCACTCAATAGCGTAACCGTTGCCCGCATAGTACCCGGCGTGCCCGGATTTGTATAGAGCCAGTCCGACGATCTCAGGCAGCGTGTCAATCACGCCCCAGTCCATGCCCCTGGATTTCGCGTAAGTGAACATGCCGGTTGCGCCCTTGTCGGGACAACCGTTGGAACCGTATTTACTTGCATAGGTCTTGTCTGTGCCGATGGATTCCAGCACCCCAATACCTCCGCCAGTCCACGCATACCCCTTGCAAGCACCGATGCAGTCCGCCGCGACCTTCTTTTGTTCAATGTCCTGTTGGTATCGGCTTTGCCTGGATGACGCATAGGCATCAGGATATTGACGACTCTTGCTTGCCAGCAGGGACGCGCGGCACTTGTACAGGCACGTCCCAAACCAGTAGGGCTGACCGAGCATCTTTTCACAGAAAGCAATGAAGTGCTCGTTGGTGAACGGGGTATCGATTCTTTCAGCCATGTGTGCTCCTCCCCTTCAAAGGAATGCGGCGGTTACTCGCCGTCGCCCTCGTCGTTCTTGTCCGCCGGATCAGGAAGCGTTTCCTTGTCGCCTCGATTGTGAAGCTGCGCCAGAATTTCCTTGAGCTTCTCAGGAATGGGCAGGCCAATGTGCGCGGCGTTCTCCAGCAGACTCAAGCCTTCGTTGGACAGGTAAAAGCAGATGACCGCCGTGCGCATCGCGCCGCCCGAGCCGATCACGTGCGTGTCGAGGATGTGCCCAACGCCCACCAGCGCGAAGATCAACACCTTTTTGAAGATGCCCTTGAAGCCCACGGCGCTGGAGAGTTTCTTGTCCACAACAGCGCACATCACCCCCGTCACGTAGTCCAGCGCCACGAACACAATGAGCGCGATCAGCATACCGTCCGCTCCTCCTAAGAAGTAGCCGAGCCATCCGCCCAGCGCGGTAAAGGCCAGTTGGATTTTTGTCCAGATGAGATCAACAGAAAAGTCACGCATGTTTGAGCCCTCCTTAAAAATGTGTATTGAAAAACCGCCCTCGTTGGAGAGCGGTCAATCCCATAGTAGGACCGTTACGTTCCGATTGCGAACCAGTCCACGGCGCGGCTGGTATTGAAGCTGCCGCCTACGACAATGGAGCAGCCTGTGGTCGTTTTGCTGTGCACCTTGATCGCGCCGTTGTCGCCCGACCAGTTACTGCCCGTGGTGGAGTAGGTCACGAACACCTTGGGTACGGAAGTAAACCCCGCCGATGAATAACTGATGCTGATGGACGCGCTGCCGTTGATGTTCGTGCTCCCATAAGCGAACTTGAATGGGAGCCGCGCCGCCGCTAAGGTTCCGGATTGGATATCTTCCGCCGCATGATTGTGGCTGCTGGCCGCCGCGCCAAGATTCGTCCGGGCATCAGCCGCCGTGGTTGCGCCCGTGCCGCCGTTGGCGACGGGTACAGCGCCGGAGGTATCGCCCAAGCCCAGCGCGTTTCGAGCAGCCGCAACAGTCGTTTGACCAGTCCCGCCGTTGGCAATGGGCACCGCGCCTTCTGTGTTGCCGAGGCCGAACGCGTTTCTCGCGGCGGCGATAGTCGTTTGCCCCGTACCGCCCTTTTCAATGGGCGCGACCGTGCTGGATTCACCCATCATGTCCACAATATTCTGATCGCCGATATACAGCCCCCAGTCCGCGTTGATCTGCACCCGCTGATCGGCCTCGCACATCGTGCCGATACCCAGCCCCTGCCCGCCCGGACGGAAGTGCAGGAAACGGTCAATGGACGGTACGCGCCCTGTCACCGTGGTGGTCATGATGCCATCTGTTACGGTATAGACGATCGTCCAGCCGTATTGGACGCTCAGCCCGCCATTGCCAATAACATGAATGCTCCCGCTGTCCGGCTGACCGGTGTACCCGGTGTCCGGCGACCAGGTGCCGCTGGAGCGCTTGTAGCCAATGGTCAACGTCGCCGTCGCTCCCGTGAGCGTGGAGATCACCCAGCTTGCCTTGCAGCTGGCGTAGGCGCCATTCCGCTGTGCTGTACCGGAGGCGTCGCAGCGAAATTCTGTCGTGCCGGTGATCCGGGGCGCGGCGTAGCCGGTGACATAAATCGAGGCGGTCTTGCTGGCCGTTCGGCCCCTTGAGTCCCACACCTGCGCGGTGAACGTGATATTACCCGCCGTTTTCAGAACGCCTGTGGTCAGGGAATAGGCGGCGGCGGTTTCGCCATTGCCTGTGATCTGCACGCGGGAGATGGTCGCGCCATACTGCCCGGATGCGCCGCTTAAGGCGGCCTGCGCCGAGGACACGTTTTGCAGCGTCAAACTGTTGTAGGGATTCACCGCCGCTACTGAAAGCGTGGCCAGTGTCGGCACAATACCGCCGGGGACCGTGACGGTAAAACTGGCCGTAGTCGCGCCGATCAGCGTTGCGCCCGCGTAGGTCTGCATGGTGACGGTCGCCGTGCCGGACGCGGCGTTCGGAATCTGGTTCATCCATTCGGCGGGGATCGTCACACTGTGACTGGTTTCTCCCGCCGCCGCGCTGCTGGTGAAGGAAGCGCCGCCGAACTTCCATGTGAAGGTATGCGACAGATCACCGCTGTTCATGGAGATATTCGCGGTAATCGCCGTGCCCGCGTCGCAGCTGGTTTTATTCAGCGCGAGCGAGGAAGTGAGATAATCCAAATCCATGGTCGCGGTGACGGAGAGCGTGCTGCCGGAATTAAAGTGGAAGTAGCCCTTTGTTACCTTTAGCTGCGCGTCCGTGGGCGGATACTTGCCCATCAGGCTGAGCGTCGCGGCGGAGGCGGTCTGCGTGAAATTGCTCCACGAGGTGTGGCTGGCGTAAAAGCTCGCCGTGATATAGCCCAGCACGCACCATTGTCCGTTCAGCTGAACCTGCACCTGCATTTCGTAGCCGTTGGCGGAGGAGCCGTTGGTGTTGGCGTTGGTGAACTTGCAGGCCGTGATTGCGCTGACGGTGGACTGCCCAATGTCGCCGCTGTAGGAGGCGGTGTTGTAGCCGAAGTAGGGGTCGTCGCTGCCCGCGCTCGCGCCATAGGAGCCTGTTTTATAAAAGGAATAAGTAAGCGTCGCCATGCTCGTTCTCCTTACGTTTCGTCGTTCCAGTCCACCAGCAGTCCATCCGTATCCGACAGCGTCGCCACAAACCCGCCGAAGGTCAGGCTCTTTTTAATCGTCAGGTTGGGCACGGACGCGCCGTCGCTGCCGAAAGCGGCCACCTCCACGTTCTTGTGGATGATGGTCATGCCGTCCGAATCATACCGGCTGTAAGTGTCCTCGTCGCTGCGCCCGATCACCAGACCGTCCGAAAAGCTCATGTAGTGATTGACGTTCTCGGCGGTCGTGTGGACAAGGGACAGCCCGTCCTCGGTGAGCGACATGCGGGTTTCCAGCGCGGCCAAGGACGCGGCCTGACCGTCCAGCGTCTGCGCCTGCGTATCCAGCGCGGACTGCTGATTGCCCAGTGTTTCCTGCTGGGAAGAAAGCGCCTGCTGTTGGGAGGAAACGGTGTCCTGCAAGGTCATGACGCTGCCCGCCGTGGCCTGCACCGTTTCCTCCTGCGCGGCGGCTTTCTCACTGGCCTCCTGCGCGGTCTCCTGCGCGTTTGCAGCCGCTGTCTGAGCGTTGCCCGCAGCGGTTTTCGCGTTCTGCGCGGCAGTGGCGATCAGCTGAATGCCCGCGTTGCCCGTCAGCACCAGCTTTTCGCCAAAGTCGGAGGAAATGAGGTCGGTGGTGATAGCGCCCGCTTTAATATGAGAAGCAGTAATGGCTTCTGCGGCAATCTCCGCGCCGGTGATCGTACCCGCCAGAATCTCATTGGCGGTGATGGTTTTTGCCGCGATCTCGTTCGCTGTGATGGCGTTGGCCACGATCTTGTCGGCGGTGATCGTGCGCTCGGTCAGTACATAGCCGTCAATGGTGTCCACCTGCGTGGAAACCAGCTCACCCATGTTGTTGATAGCGTAGATGATGGACTGTTCGCTGCCCCGGATAATGAGCCGCTCCACGGAAAGGATACCCGCCGTGATTTTGCTGGCCGTCAGTTCGACGATCTTCGCGTCGGTAATGCTGGCGTCCGCGATCTGCGCCGTGCCTACCGCGCCGGTCTCAATAAGCGCGGAGGTAATCGCGCCCAAGGCAATCTTGGCCGTTTCAATGGTGGCGTTGGCAATCTGCGCGTTTGTAATGGCGGCCTGCGCGATCTTTGCGGTCGTGACGGCCAGATCATTGATCATGGAGGTGTCCACGGTCAGGTCGGCGATCTTCGCCCGGGTAATGGAGGCGTCCTGTATCTTCGCCGTGGTGATGGCCGCGTCGTCGATCTGGGCGGAGCCAATCGCCGCGCGGACGATCTTCGCCCGCGTCACGGCAAGGTCGGCGATCTTCGCGGTGGTAATGGCGGCGTCTTTGATCTTGGCTTCGTTCACGGCCAAGTCCTCGATATGCGCCGTGCGAATGGAAACATCCTTGATCTTAGCGCTTGTAATCGCCGCGTCCGCGATCTTCGCTTCCGTCACAGCCAAAGCGCCGATCTTGGCTTCGTCGATAGCGGCCTGCGCGATCTTCGCCTTGGTCACCGCCGCGTCGTCGATATTCGCGGTCTGGATAGCGGCTTCGGCAATCAGTGCGTGCGTAATCGCCGCGTCCTGAATGTGCGCGGTCTGGATGGCCGCCATGCCGATCTGCAAACTGCCCACGGAACCGTTGATAAGCTGCCCTGCACCCACCGAGTTGATGGCCAGCTTGCTGCCCGTAATGACGCCAGAGGCCAGCTGCCGCGCGGTGATCATATTGGTTTCCAGCGTATCGGCCACCGTGCCCAGCGTCATGGCGGTGTACTTTTTCGTCAGGCAGTCGTAGGTGTACTGCGTCATGCGCATGGATACGGATACCCCGATGCGCGGCGCGATGACCCGCACGGCGTCGCCGAGAAAGATATCCTGCAAAGGCTTATAATCCTTGTATTCCTCGGTGTTCGCGCAATTGATGAAATCCACCTTGAGCGTGACGGTCGGCAGGTCGCAGCCCTTGTCGTACTCCGTCTGCGCGGCCTTGCGCATTTCGGCGTAGCACTGCGCCTTGCTCTTGGGCTCGTCGCCGTCTGTGACTTCCTTCGCGTCGTCCACGGGCAGATGAATCCATTTCGGATGCGGGTAACTGCCGATATTGGAGCTGTCCACGTACAGTTCGGGGAGATACAGCACTTCGCCGTCCTTGGTTTCGCCGGTGGGCATGATGCGCGTGACCACGTCGGTCAAATCCACGTCGTAGGAAACGCCCAGCAAGTTCTTGCCCTGCCGAATCTGCACGTCGGTGTCATGACCTACGCGGGGCACGAGGAACACGTCGAACCAATCTCGTGCCAGCTCCGCGCCGTACTTTTCCGTCAGCCCGCTCTCGCCAAGCAGTGCGTCCACGGGATTAACGTTCTCAAAGGAAACGCCCTCGGCGGTGGTGGTGAGGTCAGAATAGAAGGAAAAGTCATGGGCGGATAAGCATTGGTCACAGATGCCAAGAGCCACCGCCGCTCCTGTCAGGGAGGACGATGGCTCATACTTTTTGATCATGTTGTCCAGCAGGTCATAGAACACATGCCGGGCGTAGACGGTGATTTTATCAAGCTCGGGCACGACCCGGTAAATGCGAAACGGCTGATCCCGAAGCTGCCGCGCTTCGCTCACGCTTTGGGCGGCGGCGGTCAGCGAGCCTTCCGTGCGCACATACTCAATGAAGGTCGTGGACATATACCCGCGCTTGCCGTCCGGCAGGATAACCTCGTACCAAGAGGAATTGGTCTTGGAAACTAACTGCATTTCGGTGCCGTTCTTGTACTGCTTAAGTATTTTATAGCGGTTGCCCGGCCCGGAGCGCAAACGAAGCGTGCCCCCGCGAACATTCGCCGCCGACACATCGGTATTGACCCGATAGATCTGGGCACGGGTGTCCTCGCCCTGAATGCTCATGCTGACGCGGGGCGTAACGCTGGCAGGCACGGGCGCGCGGAGGATGCAGCCCTCCACGAGCCGCCGCCATTTGCCCGCCTCGTCCAGCGGATGTACCAGCGTAAGCTCCCATTCGCCGTTCAGGGTCTCCGTCACCGTTGCGGACTGCGGGCAGACAGGGCCGTAACCGTTCGTGGAAAAGTCCGTACAGTCGGCGGGATAGATACAGATCGTAAGAGGTCACCTCGCTTTCAGGGCATAAAGAAAGCGCCCATCGAAGGATGGACGCTGATAGTGCTGGACGCTGTCCTTTTATTCTAATGGCATTTGACCCAACACCGATATTTGATCTCGTTTCTCATAAACTATGGCGGTAATCCAAACGATTTTGACGGTCTCTTCGATCCAGAAGTAAATGATAAAGTGGTGCACAATCAGCTTGTGTATACCCAGACCATGCCACGGTTCTTCTTCTGTTAGTCGGACACGACCGGGCATAAAGGAGAGCTGGCTCATATCATTTTTTAAACGATTCTTCCAGTTCTCCGCAATATCAGGCACCATAAGAACGTCCGAAATATAGTCTAGCGCTGCCTGAATCTGCTCGATGGCGTTTGGCGTTAACTTGATACAATAGCTCATACACGCGTTCCAGTGCTGATTCTGTCAAACGCGGCGTCCAGTTCCATTCCTTGTCCGGCTTTCGCCTGTTTCAGCCCTTCTCCCATCATAACATCAAACTGTTCTTTTGTCATAAGGTCGCGGACGGGAAGCGTGGAAGGAATACTGAGTGAAAAGGGAATACCGTTGTTCATTATTATTTGCCGATAGAGCGCGTTAATCACCACAGAAACCGGCAAGCCAAGGCGTTCCATTACGTTTTCTGCCTGCGTTTTGACCTCTGGTTCAACCCGCGCCATCACATTCGCGCTTTTCGCTGCCATAAGTATCTTCACCATCCTTTCGGCTATAGTATAGCATATTTGTATCGCGGTATGCAATACAAATATAAAATATTCGAGAACGCTATAAATATCGACAGTTCGGCTTCACGACCACGCTCGCCACCGCGCCCGACCAGCTGACCGCGTTCGCGCCGGGCTGGAGCAGCGGGAATTCGCCGCTCATGCTGCCGTTCAGGCTGGTCGCGCCTTTGTACGCTTCCATGAGCGTGCTGTCCAGGGTAATGCTGTCCTTAATGCCTTCCAGCTGCACAATGGTCATGCCCACCATCAGCGTAATGTCCCCGCTTCCGTACACCGTGATGATCGGCTCGGAATACACATTGCCGGGGTTGTTCACAAAAGTGGTCGATGCGGTCAGCGTGACGTCCGCTACATCCGCCAGATACCAGAACGGCTTGCAGCGGAAATTGGCTGCGAAGGAGCGGTGCGGATTCCCGCGCAGAATTTTCTCAAAGCTGATCTGATTGGCCACTCGCGCCTTGTAGTATCCGCCCGGCCTGTTGGCAAAGGTGACTGTGCCGGAGCCTTTGAGCCACCCCGCAATAGTGGGAATCCGCGCAGGGCCATCCAGCCAGCAGGACGCCGTCAGCACCAGATCGTCATACACATCGTCTCCTTCCAGCGTGGTCAGACTGCCGGGGCGACCAGGGACGTTCGTGTATGTCACGCGCTCGGAGGGAATCATCAGGGGCGGCTGTTCCGAGACGTGGATACCAAAGTCCGTACAGCGCGTGTCGTTCCAGGTGAACCAGTCATATGCCATCATTCCACCTCCTAAGGAAAATGTGATTTGTGATTGGTTTGCAGAAAAAGCACCATCAAAAAACGCTGCTTTCCTATTCAATCTGTTGATAAATGGATATAATCATGGTGACAGCGGATTTTGCCATTACGGTTTGGCAGCCTTGCGCTGCCGGGAGAATGAAGCCTGAATGGAGATGCGCTATGAAAAAAAGAGCTTGGTTCCTTGCTTTCATATTTCTTTGCTCTCTTTTGCTGGGGAGCAACGCCATGGGAGCGTCTCAGAGCAAAATGTCAGGAACGACGGACAAGGAGGCGGCTGTTTTGACAGGTCAGGGGATTGATAATACTTATGTGAAAGCAGAAGGTCGGGAAGTCATCTATCTGGCGGGCGGGTGCTTTTGGGGAATGGAAAAGTTGGCGCAGGCGCTGCCGGGCGTCACGAACGCGGTCAGCGGCTACGCAAACGGAACCAGCGACAGCACCCCTTCTTATGAGCTGGTTTGCAGGGGCGGGACAGGATATAAAGAAACCGTGCGAGTGGTTTATGACCCTGCTGTGATTACGCTGCCGCAGATTCTGCAAGCCTATTTCCTTGTGATCGATCCTACCGTATCAAACCGTCAGGGCAACGACGCAGGCGCGCAGTATCAGACGGGGGTTTATTATAACGATGCAGCCACCCAAGAGATGGTAGAGCGCATCGTGGCAACGGAAATGAAGAAGTACGATGCTTTCTTTGTGGAGCATGAACCGCTTGTCAATTTCTATGACGCGGAAGACTACCATCAGGATTACCTTGAGAAGAATCCCAATGGCTACTGCCATATTCCGGCGCATGAAATTGACGAGGTTGCAGCGCTGATTACGGCGGAGGAAGGGTATGAAAAGCCCACGCAGGAGCAGCTAAAGCAAGTGTTGACGGCTGAACAGTATGCTGTAACGCAGAATGCCGACACAGAGCTTCCCTTCACCGGCGAATACTGGAATACCTTTGAGGAAGGCATTTATGTGGATGTAACGACCGGCCAGCCGCTTTTCCGCTCCGCAGACAAATATCAGGGAAGCTGTGGATGGCCCAGCTTTTCAGCGCCAATTTACGAGGGAGTGGTGCGCTATTCGGACGATGCCTCCCATGGTATGGATCGCACCGAAGTGCGCAGCGATGTGGGCGACGCGCACCTTGGACACATCTTCACCAATGATCCGGAATCGCCCAATGGCGTCCGTTACTGCATCAACAGCGCATCCCTTCGTTTTATTCCGAAAGCAGAAATGGCTTCGCAGGGTTACGGTCCCTACTTGATCCTGCTTGAGGAATGATGATTCATAGCGGCATAAATATTGGGAACAGCATGCAAACCAATGGATCATTCGTGCATGCTGTCCCATTTTGAATTACGCCATCCTCAGCCCTTTCCCGCGCTGCTGCCGTTTGGTCAGCGTGGCGATCTCCGTGGCCAGCGAGTAGATGTCCTGCTCGTCGCGCACATAGAAGGTGTTGCCGGACAGGTTCACGCTGGACTGCTGATTGTAGGTTTTCCGGTTATCGCTGCTTGAGTACGCGATGGCGCTTTCTTTCGCTTCGCCCGTCAGGAACCGGGCCGCGTTCTGTATCGCCTTGGCCTGGGCTTTTGTTTCCAGCAATACGCCCTGCCCGAAGCCCTTCATGGTCATGCGGCCTACGTCGTCGCGGAACACGCGGGACGGGGATGCGATCTTGAGCTCTTTTTTCGCCGCGCTGACGGCTGCCTTGGCTGCGGAGCGCATGGCGTTTATCACCCCGGAACGTCCCGCGTTGATGCCCGCTGTCAGTCCCGCCATGGCCATCAAGCCGATATGCCGCAGGTTCAGTGAAGCCTTGAGCACCGCTTCCAGCCTGCTGGCCAGCGCGTTTGCGTCCGCCGAAGCGTTGTAGTCCGAAAAGCCCGCGCCAATGCCCGCCGCGACGTTCTCACCCACGGGGTGCATTCTGACGGACGGAGACTGAATCTGCAGTGCGGCGTTCAGCGCGTTCTCAAGGTTCTGCGCGACGGACTCCGCGTCCGTGTCCCAGCCCGCAGCGACCATCGCTTCGCCTATGCCCGCCGTGACGTTTTCGCCGACCCCGGTCAGCTCCAGACCGTTCAGGAAATCCACGAGGGTTTGCAGATTGGTCAGGTCTTCCTCGCTCACCTCGCCGCCGTTCTGCACAGCGGTCACAATCTCCTGCACATAGGTAGAGAGCGAAGCCAGATTGTCCGGGCCGAAGTCCAGCTGCATGGACGTGTCCAGCGCACCCTTGTCCGTGGATTCTCCCCGAATGGACGCCCAAAACTTCTGCAGCCAGTCGTAATCCTTGGTTGTTTCGTAAGACTTGAGCCGCGCCACGGCGGAATCCACCATGTCCATGACCGACGTGGGCAGAAGGCCCGCCGCCTTGCCTAAGCTCGTCACGCCCAGTGCGTCCGTCTCGGCGATTTTTCCCCGAAGATCAGTAATGGCTTCTTCCGAACCCGTCAATTCCGGCGTGAGCAGAATGTGCATCGTGCCGTCCGCGTCAAGCACCGCCACCTTGTCCGGGGTCAGCATGTCCGGCGTAACCAGCTCGGCGGGAATCTCCACGCCATCCCGCACAAAGGTCGCGTTGGGGTCTACGAGCGCGTCTGTCGGGTTCTCATACACATTGCTCAGACGCACGACCCCGTTCACGTCCACGGGATTGTCCCGGATGAACTGACGATAGGCTGTCAGGTCGTAACCCGTGATGGAGATCTGCGTGGTGATGAACGTGGGCTTTTTTACGCCTTCCGCTTCCTCGTAAGCGGTGATCTTGGCCACCACTTCGGCTTTCAGCGCGGACTTGTCACAGCCCGTCGCTTCGGCATAGGCGTTTACCATGGCGTCCACTTGCGGCTCGGTGACCTTGCTCAGGTCAACGTTCTCAGAAAGCAGGTATTCCGTCACAATAGCCGCGATGTCCGTAGGCGTAAGCGCCGTGGTCAGCGCGCCGCCTGTCACCTCCTGATACGCCAACACAAAGGCCGTCAGCCCTTCTGGGGTGATGCCGGTCGTGTCCACATGATTGGATTGCAAATAGGAAGAGATATAGGCCGTGACCTCATCCGGCGTAAGCGTACTTACGTCCGCCCCCGCTGCCAGCTCCTGATACGCGGTCACCATCGCGGTGACGCCCTCCGGGGTCAGGCCGGAAACATCCGCGCCGGTCACGACCTCGGCATACTTCGTCACATACGCCAGAATACCGGTCGGCGTCAAGGAGGTCGTGCTCGCTCCTTCCGGGATTTCGGTATAGCCGGAAACAAAGGCTTCTACGACCGGCTGCGCCTGAACCGTATTCTCGTCCTCGGCATACCCGGAGATGATCGCCTGCGTGGTGATTGCGCCGGGGTTTAAGGCAAACTCATCCCACCGCGCCTGAGCGCCCGTCATGTCCAGATCAGTGGCGATTTTGAGGACTTCCTCCGGCAATGCTTCGCCGAACATGGACGCCATGCCGGGCAGCAGCGTTTCCCGACCGCCCAGAAAGGACTGGATCGCCGCGATCTGCTCCAGCGCGCCGGAAAAGTCCAGCTCCGGGAACAGGGTGCTGACTTCGTCCTCCGACATGCCGCTGTCCAACAGGGACTGCACCTGTGTCAGCAGCGCGATATACTCCGTGACGGCGCTCTCGTCCATGCCCGCCGTCAGCTGGTTCAATTCTTCCAGCAGCGCGGGCTTCTCGCTTTCGCCCGCCGCGCTGTACTCCGCCAGCTTCTGCGTCAGCGTGTCAATGTCCGTGCTGGCCTGCTGGATGTCCGGCTGATTGAACACCGGCATCACTACGCCCGCCAGCGTTTCAGCGTACTGCCGTGCGGCGGTCAGCCGGTTTTCATTATATTGCTGGTTCAGCAGGTCGAGCGCGTTCCGCTTTTCCGTTCCGTCCGCCATCAGCTGAATGACCGCGTACTCCTTGTCGTACTGCGCGTCCAGCTGACTGTTGACCGTCGCCATGCCCTCCGCCGCCGCAACCATGGCGTTTTCGTACACCGTGACGTCCGCGTCCGTCTGACCCTTGGCCTGCGCTCTCGCCACTTCGGCGGCGACCTTCTGGCCAATGGTCTCAAAGGAATCCGGGTCGGCGGCGGTCAGGTGATACTTGATTTCAATGGCGTCGCGGGCGTCAATCAGCTCCTGCAGGCGCAGTTTGTCCTTGTCGGTCAGCTTCTTGTTCTTCTTTTTCTTGAGCAGGCACTCGATCTCCGCGTCCATGCTGTCCAGCGTTGCGATGTCCCCGGCCAGCTGATCGGATACAGAAGTGTACCCGCCCTGATCGGCGGTATCCTTGAGGTTTTGCAGTTCCGTCCGCGTGGATTCCGTCATGGTTTTCCATGATGCCGTCCACCCGGAGATCATGTCGTCGGTTTCCTTCTTGCCGTCCGACCACAGACCGACGATCCCGTCCATCCACGTCTTCGCATTCTGCGTATCGCGCTTGAAGTCGCTCTCCGTCATGCCGAAGAAGGAAAGCCCCTCGCTCTGACCATAAAACGTTTCGGCGGCGGTATCCTTCCAGCTTTTCGCGGTTTCTTCCATGCCCTTCAAGGCTTCCCGCGCCTGCTTCGCGCCGGAAACGTAGTCCGCCAAAGCGATCGTGCCCGCAACCACAGCGGCTGCAACCGCGATCCAGACGGCGGGCGAAGAGCCGAGCACGGATAGAAACCCCTTCCAGCTGCCGCCCGCCTTGCCCACCGCCGTGGCAAACTTGCCGACGCCGGTCGAGATGGTACCGAAGCCCTTGCTCAGTTTTCCGAAAATCAGGATGACCGGCCCGGCAGCAGCGGCAACCGCCGCGAACTTCACGATCTGCATGCGCTGGGCTTCGTCAAGTCCCATAAACTTTTCCAGCAGATCGTTCGCGCCGTCGATCAGGCTCTGAATGGTCGGGTTCAGGTCGTCTCCGATCTGCTGACCAAACAGGACCGCTGTGTTTTTGAGGTTCTTGAGCCTGCTCTCCGTGGTGGCGTAACGCTTGCCCGCTTCGACGGAAAGGGCTGTGTTCTTTTTCCATGCGTTGGTCGCGGTGACCTGTGTTTTCGAGAAAAGCTCCGTCGCGTTGGTGGCGCGGAGCAGCGTGTCGCGCAGGCGAACCTCCGAGATGCCGATCTCCTGCAGCGTGGCGATGGCGCTCTCGCCCTCGTCGTCCATTTGGGAAAGGCCTACGATGAACGCCTGAAACGCGGCGGCGGGATCGCTGTCCCACAGCGTTTTGAACTGCGCGGCGGTCATGCCGGATACCTTGCCGAAGTCTTCCAGCGCCTGTCCGCCCGTCGCGGAGGCGACCTCCATTTTGACCAGCGCCTTCGAAAAAGCGGAGCCGCCCATCTGCGCTTCGATGCCTACGGAGGAAAGCGCCGTGGCGAAGCCCAGAATCTGCGCTTCCGACAGCCCCACCTGATGACCCGCGCCTGCTAATCGCATGGACATCTCCATAATGGAGGATTCGGTGGTGGCGTAGTTATTACCCAGATCGACCAGCGTAGAACCGAGGTTCTCAAACTGGCTCTGATCCATGCTCATGACGTTGGCGAACTTGGCCAGCGTGGACGCGGCGTCGCTGGCCACAATATCCGTGCTGTTGCCCAGATCGATCATCGTGCGGGTGAATTCCATCAGGTGATCGTTTTGGATACCCAGCTGACCGGCCACGGCGGTGACTTCCGCGATATCCGACGCGGAGGACGCCACCTGCGTGGACATTTCCTTAATAGACGTGGATAGGGATGCAAACTCGCTTTCCGTCGCGTCCACGGTCTTACGAACGGACGTGAAGGCGCTCTCGTAGTCAATACTCGCTTTAATCGCCGCCGTACCCAGCGCCACAATGGGCGTGGTCACCGTGGTGGTAAGCGTTCTACCCACCTTGACCATGGACTTGCCGAGGGTTTCGGCTTTCTTGCCAAACTCCGTCAGCGATTTCCCGGCGGCTGTCCAACGGGAAGCCGCCGTCGCCAATTCCTTATTACAGGAAGCGATATCCGCCTGCGTTTGCTTGACGGCGGCGCGGGCGTTGTTCAGGTTAGTCTGTGCAGCGCTTACCGCGTCGGCGGCGTTCTGCGTGGACTTGGTCAGCGCGGTGTTCTGCCCTTCCAGCTTCTTGACATCAGCCGTTGCATTTTTATATTCCGTTTTGAGCGCGTCCAGATTCTGCTTGGCGGCGATGGTTGCGGAATCCGTATCGCCCAGCGTGGTCTTATACCGGTTGTAAGCGGTCGCGGCGTTGGATACTTCCTGCTTCAGCTGCGCCTGTTTGGTTTTCGCGTCCGTGAGGCGTTGGTTGTAATCGTTCTGCCGGTGATAGCATTCCGTCAGCTTACTGTTCGCCTGCGTCAGCGCCCGTTGGTACTGTTCGACCGCGCTGCTCTGCAGGGAGAGCTTGCGCTCCAAGGTCGTCAACCGCGCGGACAGACCTTCCGTTGTTTTCTCGAAGTTGTCCACTCCGGCTGCGGCCAGCTTGAACGAGGACTCCGCCTCCTGGATCTGGCGGCTGATGGATTTGAGGTTCCTTGTAAAGTTATCGCTGTTCAGCGAAAGAGATACCACCAGATCGCGGAGCGTCTCGCTCATCAAAGTTCACCAGCTTTCCATCAAATATTGGGTTGAATTTATCGGTCAATAAGGGTATACTAAAAGCGGAAGGAGGGAATCGTATGACGAATATCGTACCGATCTCCGATTTGAAGAACTACAGCGAAGTGCTGCGTTCCTGCGATAACGGCTCCACCGTTTATCTGACCAAAAATGGGCGCGGCAGGTATGTGGTGCAAAGTCTGGCGGAGTATGAAAAGCTGCAGGCCGCTGTGAAGCTGCTGGCCGAGCTTTCTAAGGGCGTCGAATCCGTCCGCAAAGAGGGCGGGCTGACCATCGACGAAGCGTTCGCCGGACTGGAGGACTGACATGGGACAGGTCGTCGTTTCCAGAGAAGCCAGAAAAGACCTTGTTGAAATTCGCCGCTACATACGGGATGAACTCAACAATCCCGAAGCTGCGCGGCGGATCATCGCGTCGCTTAAGAAGGCCCTCGTCGCCCTGGAGAGCTTTCCGGGGCGCGGGCAGCCGCTGGACGCATTGATTCCTGTGCATACGGAATACCGCTATCTCGTCTGCGAAAGCTACTGCGTTTTTTACCTGACCCATGATGAGGAAACTACGGTCGTGCGCATTCTTCACCAGCGGCAGGACAGCCTTGCGGCGTTGTTCTTTGATACTTGATCAGGGCTTTACATCAGGCCATACCTCGTCGATAGTCGCTCGGCGAGGCTCTTTCTTTTTCTGCTCCCGTTTCGCGTTCCACGCCCGGATTTTGAGAAAGCCCAGCATGTCCATCTGATCGATCTCCGCCATACGCCAGCCGCCTTCGAGAAGCGAGTTGTAGGTGCTGTAGATGAAGTCTGGCAGCGTCAGGCCGGAGGATTCGTCGCTTCCTTCGTTTCCGTCGCCGCCTTCGTAGGGAAATCAGAAAGAATCTCCGTGGTCTGGCTCTGAACGGCCATGAGCGCCAGCGCGATATCGTGCATCAGGCGATCCACAGGATAGCCGTCCAGCACTTCATCCGGGGTGAACTGATTCTGGAACAGCAGGCAGAACCACTTGATCATGACGTCCATCGCGTCATTGATGGTCAGCTGCTCCGTATCCGGAACCGTTTCGCCCTTCAGGGCCGCGTTGGAGATGGCGACGATTTTGCCATACATCTTCGCGGCGGGTTCCATCTCGCGCAAGGCTCTGCCGGAGATGAAGTCTACCGTGTACTTCCTTTCGCCTAAGGTACAGGTAATCATTGGCTTGCTCCCTTCATTATCAAAAGAATACCGCCGCGCAGAGGTTTTCTGCGCGGCGGCTGCCTTATTACGGAGTGACCGTGAACGTCGGCTCATAGACGGTTTGCAGGAACGTCGCGCCCTTGGCGGCGGTAAACCCGTTCTCGTCCTCGTCGGCCACCGCCTGATAGCGCCCGTCATGGGTGCGCTTGATGCACGTCCACTCGACCTCGCCCGTCTGGCGGGTAATCGTGCCGCCCTCCTTGGTGGCGTAGTTTTCCGTCACGGGCTTGGCGCGAACCTTGTACAGCCAGATATAACGGAACTTGCCGTTGGACTTTTCAGACTTGAAGCCAATGGCGAAGTAGGGCGGCTTGTCGGACGCGGTGCGCACCAGCACGCCGTTGTCGTCGATTTCGTTGCCGAACGCCATTTCCTGAATGACCAGCGGAATGTCCGCCATTTTGGTTTTGAAGGTCAATTCAGGATCGGGATACAGCACATCCAGCTCGACGTCATCGCCGTATTGGACGTCCGGATCAGCGTTTTCAGGCGTAATGGACGCTTCCATCGCGCCCGCGACCGCTTGCAGCGTGCCATAGGTGATCGTTTCCTCAGTATCCACGGTCAGCGGAGCCAGCACGACGTTTTTCAGGCCCACCGTGGAAGACACAGCGGGCGAAGCCGTAGGAGTAGGCATGGTAAAAACCTCCTTTTATTTGCTCAGTTCGTCCCGAAGGACTTGTTTGATGGCGTCATAGGCTTCCTCCACTCTCGTGTCAAAAGCCGGGCGCACAAAGGGATGCGCGGGCGCGGGAGCAGGACCGCCGTGCCCATACTCGACAGGCGTGGCATAAAATGCGCCTTTTTCTTTTCGGTGCACACCGATGGTGACGCCCTTGCCGCCCATCCGGCGCTTTTTGACGCTGCCGGTATGAATAGACGAATGCAGCGCGTCCGTGATGATCTTGGGGTTAGAGGAAGCGTTGCGGAGCATCTGCTCCTCGATGGGCTTCGCGCCCGCCTGCAGCGCACGGTTCACGCCGGAACCGAACTCCATCTCAGCGGCCATGTTGGTCAAATCGTTTTTTAGGTCGCCAAAGCCCTGCAATTCCATAGACACTTACACCACGTCCTCTCGCAGGCACCACGTCCATTGCACGGTGTATTGGCGCGTGGCAGTATCATAGCTCGGTTGGTTGTACCCCTTGTCGCTTTCCTCGATCATGGCAAATCCCGCCGCGTACATGGCGCGTCGAAGGATATCCGCCATGTCGGTCGGGTCGTCGTCGCTCCAAAGGTTCAGGTACACATAGGTGCGGCGGGAAACGACCTGATCGTCGTGATGGGCGTCCTCGGTCGTGACCGTAGCGTACACGGCATACTGCGGCGGCGGATTCTGATTGGCCGAAGTCGCCCGCCATACGCCCGCGTACACAGGGATACCAATGTTCGAGAGAGCGGCTTGCACCTGCTTCATCCGCTCTCACCGCCCCATGCCCTACGCTTCGCTTGCGCATGGGTTTCGGGCGGCAATTTTTTAAATCGCACACCCTCAGGATTCGCTGCGCTCATCCGCTCACCCCCTTGGCGATGGACGCTTTCAGGCCCAGATAGGCTCGCTTGAACTCATACTCGCCCAGCGTGGAGATTTGCCACTTTTCGTCCCGGAAGCGCACCCACATGCCGGGTTTTACGTCCTCCCGGTAACGGATGGTGAAGTTGAGCACGGCTTCGCTGTTCATCAGATCAGCGGCGCGGTAGTGCTGGTTGCCCGCGTCGGTTACGGCGGCCCAGACCTTGCACACGACCACGTCCGTCGGGTTCGGATAACCGTTCTCATTAATCACGTTCTCCGTGTATCCGATCTCCACCAGATGCCGCAACTCTCCCGGATGCGGGTTCGCCTCGAATGTTTTATAGCCGCGCAAGCACTCTCACCTCCCGTATGGCGCATCAGAACATCTTGTCTGTGTCCCGGTAAGGGTACAGCAGGTTTTCAAAGGCTGTGCGCATGGCCGCATAAGCCTGCCGATCCGGATTGTCCCGGTTTTCATGATAGAAGCTCACCATGAGCAGCACGGCCAGCCGCACAGGCTCCGGCGCTTCCTCTTGAAAGGAAACCCGGCAGAAGTCCTCTGCGGTGGTCTGCGCCTGACAAATGAGACCCTCAAGGTAAGAGTCTTCTTCATTGTACTGGATGCGAAGATGCGTTTTTACCCCAGCAACGGTTACGACCATTCAGCATCACCGCCCGTCATTTTTCCAGAACAGCTTTCATCAGCCCGGCGTTCTTAAGATTGACCAGCAAGGCGTTGAAATCGTCCTTGAGGAGCGCAATGGTCGTCGCGGTGCTGGCCGCCTGGTAGTCAGCGATGGTGCCGCCCGAACCGAGAATGCCTTCGCTGTCGTCCAATTCAGCGGTAGAAAGAAGAGTCAGTTTCCCGCCGATCACGAGTTCGTTGCCGCCGTGAGCGAAATAGTTGTGGGTATTCCGGGTTTCATCCGCTTCGGGCGTTACAGTGGTTTGCATTGCCATAATGATTCCTCCTATGACCGGGAGGACGCGCGATCACGCCCTCCCGATTGATGGTTTAGGCTTTCATCGCCATGACCTTGACAGCCTCCGGCAGAATCAATCTGCCGTCTACGCGCTCGGAAGCCAGAAAGCCCACCTGACCGGTCGGCGCGTACAGCTCGTTCAGGCGCTTGAAGGAACGACCTTCACGGTCGGCTACCCAGTAATAGCCCAGGTCGCCGAACAGGATACTCTTGGCGCTGGCCGCCAGCGTGGGCATAAAGGTCGAAGTGTACACGGGGCGGTTCAGCACGGTGTCCGGCGTTCCGGCGGTGACGGAAGGCGTCCACAGATAGTCCCCGTTGCCGTTCTTGAGCTTGCGCAGGGCTTTGACCGTGGAATCGTTCATGATGAACACAGAATTGCGGCGGTACGGGGCGCGAAGGGAATAGAACAAGTCCATCATCTCGTCGAAGGTGACCGTCGTGGCGCTGGCCGTCGTCACGCCCGTTTCCGCGCCGCCGGTAGCGTTCAGGATGCCGGTGGGCTTGCCCGTGCCGTTACCGGTGAAAAACGCTTCCTCCTCCGCAGCGCCGATGCGGCGGGCGAACTCCCGGGCGATATATCCGGCCACGTCGAACACGGAGTCATTGAGCAGTTCCTCGCTGACCTTGATCATGGTAGCCAGCTTATACGCGCCGATGGACACCTGACCGAAGGCGTCGTCGCTCTCGGGGTAGGCAGCCTCCTCGTCAATCCACGCGGCTGTTCCCTTGGATGCGACCACGGGAATCTTCCGCTCGCCGCTGGACGTACTGATCACGCGGGCGAGGGAACGGAAGATGTTCTGATCCTGCAGCGCTTCGATCAGGGTGTGTTCGTACTCGTCAGGGGCCAAATAGCCGCCCTCGGTCAGCGTTCCGACCTGCAGGGCGTTATACACCTCATGAGGCACGGCCTTTTTGCGCATGATGTTCCAGAATGCGGACTTGTACTCGTCCGTCGCTCTGCCGGTTTTCGTATCTCCCGAAACCGTCTGCGGCTTGCCCGTCAGGGGTTTAGACGTGGGCGCGTTCATTTCCCGGTCGATGGCGGCCTGACGCTCCATGCGCTCGATCTCGTGCCCCAGCGCGATCACGTCCGCCTCCATCTTTTCATAGGTCGCGTTGTCCTCGGCGCTGATCAGGCCGTCGCCGTTTCGCTTGGAATCCAGAAACGCTTTCGTCGCGTCCCACAGCTTCGCGCGCTTTTCGCGCATCGCAAGAATCTGATCCATGTTTACCTCCAATAATCGTAGTTTAGTTGCTAAAACGGTCAAAAGCCGTTTTGTCAGCACTTCAAAAGCGACAGCCTTTTTTCAAGGTCTGCCGCTTTGATGGTGGTTTTAATTTTAGGACCGTTGGTCTGCTTGGCTTTCATCTTGTCCAGCAGGCAGTTCGTGACCGCTTTTCGGGAGAAGACGAAAGCGTCCTCAGTTGTTTCCGTGCTCTCCTGCTCATACAGGATTTCATCGCAGAAGCCCAGCTCCAGCGCCATTTTCGGGTTCATCCATGTCTCGCCGTCCATGAGATGGGACAGCTTCGCGCGGGACAATCCCGTTTTGATCTCATAGGCGTTGATGATGCTCTCTTTCACCTCGCTAAGAAGCTGCATGGCCTTGCGCATTTCCTCGCTGTCGCCCATGGCAAAGGTAGCAGGGTTATGGATCATCATCAGGCTGGTGGGCGACATGCACACCTTGGTGCCCGCCATGGCGATCACGCTGGCTGCGGAAGCGGCGACTCCGTCGATTTTCACTGTGACGTCCGCCGGATAATCCATGAGCATGGTGTAGATTTGGCTGGCCGCGATACAGTCGCCGCCCGGCGAATTGATGCGCAGCGTGATGGGGCCGGAGCCGGACAGCAGCTCCGCCTTGAAGGCGGCGGGCGTCACGTCGTCGTCAAACCAGCTTTCCTCGGCAATCGCGCCCTCAAGATACAGCGTGCGTTCGCCGTCCTCGTTGCGCACCCAATTCCAGAACTTTTTATTCATCAGGCTTCCCTCCTCGGATTGTATTGATCGGCAGCATATTGCCGTTGCAGAGATACACATTGCCGCCGTCCTCGTCGGATATGGGGTTCATGTTTTCCAGCTCCCGTATATCGTTTGCGCTCATCCAGCCGTTTTGCCGCCCAATGGCGTAGCCTTCCATGCGGCTCTTGTAGTCGCCGCGCATCAGGCCGTCCATATTGAACTGGGCATAGAATGTTCCTTTTTCAGCGTCGGAAAAGAGCGCTTTGTTCATCGCCTGCTCGATGCGCACCAGCCAGGGCCGAATGGTATGGACGGCGAAAGAAATGCTTTGATGCTCGATGTTCGCAAAAGTAGCATGCTCCAGATCGCCCACCAGATGGGGCGGCACACGGAAGATTCGACAGATCTCCGACACCTGAAACTTGCGGGTTTCCAGAAACTGCGCCTCGTTATTCGGAAGGGAAATTCGCTCGAACTTCATGTTCTCTTCCAGAATAGCGACCTTGCCCGAATTTCCCGAACCACCATAGGCCGCGTTCCAGCTCTCCCGGAGCCGCTTCGGGTCTTTAACGGTGTTCGGATGCGTCAGTACGCCGGAGGGCGTCGCGCCGTTTGAAAAGAACTTGCTGCCGTATTCTTCGGCGGCGATCCCTAAGCCGATGGCGTTTCGTTCCAGCGCGACAGGGCTGTAGCCCACAATGCCGTCAAAGCCCAGCCCCGGAATGTGCAGGACTTCTTCGGGCCGTAAGTTCACCCGGTTGCCGCCGGTCGTGGTATAGGTGTAGGTCAGCTTTCCGGCGCTGTCCCTGTCCACCTCCATGCGGTCGGGCAGCAGCGGATAAAGCCCTGTAATGTTGTTCCTGCCCGTACGGACGATCTGGCTGTAGCTGTTGCCCCACAGGAGCAGGTGCGTGAGCGCCGTTTCCCGCCAAATGAAGGACGTCATTTCGGGGTTCGGCTCGTCATGGAGCAGCCGGTACAGCGGATGCTCAAGAGCCTTGACGCTGCCGGAGGCTGTTTCCTCATAAACGGACAGCGGCAGACTGGCTACGGTTTCAGCGATCACGCGCACGCAGGCGTACACGGCGGACACCTGCACGGCGCTGTAAGCCGTGACGGACTTGCCCGCGCCGCTCTGACCGAAGTAAAACGTCGGAGCGGCGGAAACCGCGTTTTGGGGCGAAGTACGTCTGCCAGGCTTGTCCCGAGCGTGGAACAATGGAGCTAATGGATTTCTCACTGAATACCTCCTTTACAGCCCTTCGCCGGTTTTCTTATCGTGGCAGACCTTGCATAGCGGCTGCCAGTTGCTTTCGTCCCAGAACAGCGCGCCATCCCCGCGATGGGGCATGATATGGTCGACCACGGTCGCGGGCGTGAGCTTTCCTTCCTGATAGCATTTAGCGCACAGCGGATGGCGCTTCAGGAAATCATCTCGAGCGGCCTTCCACTTGCGGCCATATCCGCGAAAAGCCGCTCCGCCGCGCAGAGCATCATGGCTCCATTCTTTTCTATGCTCCTCGCAGTAAACGCCGCTGTCACAAAGGTTGGGACAGCCGGGGTACCGGCAGGGGCGTTTCGGTTTCAATGGCATCACATCACCCCAATATCAGAAATCCACGGTCATCATAGACGGATGCGCCGCCGTTCTGGTTCTTCATGGCCCGATCCAGCGCCATGACGAGCGCCACCGCGCCGTCCACCTTTTCGGTGGATTTTTGTTTGTCGATTTTCTGGTTCCCGGCGGGGTCGGTGCGCACATAGGCGTTATCCATGTTCCACCGCAGCACCGGATGCCCGCCATGGTTGAGCTTTCTCTCCAGCACAAGGCGCATCAGTTCCTTGGTCGGCGGGCTCATGTCACGGAACCCCTGTCCGAAAGGAACCATGGTGAAGCCGTCGTCCTCCAATGTCTGCACCATCATGGTGGCGTTCCAGCGGTCGTAGGCGATCTCGCGGATGTTGTACTTCTCGGCCAGCTGGTTGATGAACTGCTCGATAAAGCCGTAATGAACGACATTGCCTTCCGTTATCTGAATAAACCCTTGTTTCTCCCATTTGTCGTACATCACATGGTCGCGCCGGACGCGCAGCTGTAAGGTATCCTCCGGCAGCCAGAAGAAAGGCAGTACAATATAAGGTTCTTCTGCATCGCTGGGCGGGAACACCAGCACCAGCGCGGTCAGGTCGCTCGTACTGGACAAGTCAAGCCCGCCGTAGCATACGCGCCCTTCCAACTCGGCGGGATTCACAGCGCCGCCATTCTCGTCCCATTTGTCCATGGGCATCCAGCGCACAGACTGCTTTACCCACTGGTTCAGACGCAGCTGGCGAAACTGGTTCTCGTCGGCGGGCGTTTCCAGCGCCTTGCGGTAAGCGTCGCGTACTTTATCCAGGGTTATGGTGTAGTCCAGCGAGGGATTCGCCTTATACCAGTTCTTCTCGCTCTGCCAGTCCGCGTCATCGGGGAGCCCAAAGATCACCGGATAAAAGCGCGGGTCATGCTTTCTCCCTTCCAGACAGTCCAGCGCTTTTTGATGCACTTCCCAGCAGATGCTTTCCCGGTCGGTGCCCGCCGTGGTCAGCAAAAACCACAGCGGCTGCTTCCGCGCATCGCCGGAGCCCTGCGTCATGACGTCGTAAAGGGCGCGGGTGGGCTGAGTGTGCAGCTCATCAAAGATGCAGGCGCTTACGTTCAGACCGTGCTTGGTGGCTACCTCGGAGGACAGCACCTGATAGATACTGCCTGTGGGCTGATACACCATGCGCTTGGTGGATGGGATGATCTTGATTCGCTTCATCAGCGAGGGACTTTGCTTGACCATATCGCAGGCGACGTCAAATACAATACCTGCCTGTTGGCGGTCGGAGGCGCAGGAGTAAACCTCTGCTTTCCACTCGTCGTCATTGACCAGCATGTTCAGGGCGATCGCCGCGCCCAGCTCACTTTTACCTTGCTTTTTGGGTATCTCGATATAGGCCGTAGTGTACTGACGCATGGATGGGTCTTCCTCACGCACCGTGCCGAACACGTCCCGGATGATCTTCTCCTGCCACGGGAGCAGCTTGAAGGGCTTCCCATGAAATTCGCCCTTTGTGTGCTTCAGATTCTCAATGAACTGAATCACACGCTTGGCTTTACGTTCGTCAAGGGGCATCTTCCCACCCACCCTTAAGCAGCCGTTCCATGGGATCGTCCGCCAGACTGTCCTCCGGCCCGCCGCCAGCGGCGATGATCCGGGCGCGGCAGGCGGGCGTCAGGCCAAACTCCGTACAGAAGGACTGCATGATTTTCAGGTTCTGTTGAGCGATGGACACCTGTGGTACCTGCTGCACATACCCGGAGGGCGTTTTGAAGATGGAACCGTGCTGGGTCAAAAACTCCTCCGCTTCCCGCCAGCGGGCATAGGCTTGACAGTACCCGGAAAAGGCCGTCAGGTCGGCCATGGTGAGCACGCCCATGGCCTCCAGCGAGGAAGCCAGACGCTTCCATTCTTTTTTTGCTTCCGGCAGCAGCCATGTGGGGCACTTGAGGCCGCCCTTGGGCGGGACGGGTTCGCTGCCGTTTATGGGACGCTTGCCCGGATTGCCTTCAAGGATTTTCAAGGCCGTGGGCTTGGGCTTTCTGCCTCGGGTCGCCAAGGGGCGCACCTCCTTTCTGGCGTAACTTGTCCGATCGCCTATATTGCAATCGCATCAAAAGAAAACGCCCCGCAGACTGATAGCTCTGCGAAGCGTCTACACTGTTCATAGACCTTTTCTCTAATCCATCTTGATGCGGGCGGCACATCATTGTATCGTCCGTATTCACCAAACATATACTCCATTCCAACATTTCTGGCTTGCACAGCCTCAAAGAAGGTTGGGTAGTAACCAAGATGGATATCATGTTGGCCGACTTTGATTCGGGCACGATACTTTTCCCTTGGCGGGTAAAAACTGACTCCCGATACCCCTGATGTATTGTTCCTCTGTAATGGCTGATTGCATTGATTCTGTTGGTGTGAGCAGATGCGCAGGTTGCACCGTCTGTTATCCAAAGTGTCGAGACTTATATGGTCAATCTCCATGCCAGACGGACAATCGATTAGCATCTGATGAAGCATTTCGCCATCGCGATTAGTGATATATATGGCGTTGGCAGCTTTATTCTTGCAAGCATACCACTTCATGCTGTCGACAATCGGCAGATCATCGCGATCAAAAAGGAAAACGCTGCCGTCAGGGAGTGTCCCATACGCAGTATCGCCATCATACCGATAGGAAACATTATTCATCGTTCTTTTTCCCTTTCTGCGCGTCATTCACGCTGCCATCCTTGAATTGCAAATCGTCATCCGATAAACGATAAACAGCGTCGCACGGGAGCTTCTCACCATGACGGATGACAAAAATATCGGATGTTTCGCCGCATAAAAGGGCATAGCGAATCACTATGGCAGATGCGTATTTGGGGTCAAGCTCCATCAGGTAGGCGACGCGATTCAGCTGCTCCGCCGTGATCAGCGTGCTGCCCGAACCGCCGAACAGGTCAAGCACGATGCCGTTCTCCTGAGAAGAATTACGCATGGGATAGGCGATCAGCGGCAGCGGTTTTGTGGTCGGATGCAGTTTTGACCTGGTCGGCTTATCAAACTCCCAGACGGTCGTCTGCTTTCTGTCGCCATAGAATTTGTGACGCGCGGTATCCTTGAAAGCATACAGCACAGGCTCGTGACGCATTTGATAATCCATCCTGCCAATGACCAGCGCGTTCTTTACCCAGATGCATGTCGTAGAGTAATGGAACCCCGCGTTGACCACCGCGTTATAGAAATTGACCTTCTCGGCATCAGAGTGAAAAACATAAACAGCGCCGCCATCCGCAAGGCTGGAAAACACATTCTTCATGGCGGACAGCAGGAATTCATAGAAGGCTTGCCCCTTCAGGTCGTCGTTCATGATCGTCATGCCTGTGCCGCCGACATAGGAGCAGGCGTAAGGCGGGTCTGTGATGCAGAGGTTTGCCTTTTCACCGTTCATAAGGACAGCCACATCATCTTCGAGCGTGGAATCTCCGCACATCATTCGATGCTTGCCAAGCAGCCACACATCACCCTGCTGCACAAACGGCTCACGTTCTGCGGCTTTCTCCACGTCAAAGTCATCGTCTTTGACGTCCTTGTCATGCACCTGCGAAAACAGGTCGTCCACTTCAGCCGCGTCAAACCCGGTCGCGCCCACGTCATAGCCGGAAAGCTGCAGCTCTTGCAGCAGGTCAGCCAGTGCCTGCGGCTCCCAATCGCCCACGGCTTTATTGAGAGCCACGTTCAGTGCTTTTTCATCCTGCGGATTTTCGATATGCACCACCACGCAATCAATCTCTGTCGCGCCCTCCGCCACCAGCACCTTATAGCGTTGATGGCCGCCCACGATGTTCCCGGTGACCTCGTTCCAGATAATGGGATCGACATAGCCGAAATCCGTCAGGCTGCGCTTGATCTTTTCATAGGCTGGATCGCCCGGCTTCAGGTCTTTGCGCGGGTTATATTTCGCGGGCTTGAGCTGATCCACCGGGATAGTTTTAAGCAGCATATTGGAATTCATAGGTTCCCTCCTTCAGAAGCGCCAGCCGTCCGTTTACGGGCGGCTTTTTGCATATCGGGGCTTAATACCCCGGGGTTCCGAATTTCGCGGAAATTCACGCGAGAGGGGGGCGCGGTCTCCAGCGAGAGGTCGCCAGAGATCCGATACCCCTCCCCCGGGCACACGCCGCCGGGCGCGCTTCCTCGCAGCGAAGCGCGAAAGCCGACTGTTCTCGTCGGGTTTGCCCGGGCGGCGCGAAAGCCGACTGCTTCGGTCGGGTTTGCCCAGGCGGGCGGCGGGCGTTTTTTTTCGCGGCGCGCCGGGCGGCGGCGAAAACCCCTTCGCGCGCTTATAAGGAAGCCGCCCGACCTCGCCGCGCTTTTTTGTGCTTACCGGACAAAAAACGCCCAAGATTGATTGGTGCTTCGGTCGGGTTGCTTTTTCGGCGGCGCGGAGTGATGAATGTGTCGCGGGCCGGAAAACCGGGCCGACCGGGCGGGCGGGGAAAACGCCGCCGGGCGAAAGGGGTACACCATGGAAAGCATGAAGGAGCAAACCTTCGGTATCGAGGTCGAAACGACCGGGCTGGGCCGCGAACGCACAGCCAAGGCCATCGCCGCCTACTTCGGAACGACGGCGCGGTACATTGGACGGCACTTGGACGATTGGCAGGTACCCATGCCCGACGGGCGGCATTGGACGGTTGAGCGCGACGGGTCGGTCACCGACCCCAGCGCCGAGGTGGTCAGCCCGGTGTGCCGCTGGGAGGACATCGAGACGGTACAGGAGGTCATCCGCGCCATCCGCAAAGCGGGAGCCCGCGCTGACGCTTCCTGCGGCATCCACGTCCACATCGGGCTTGGCGAACACACGCCGCGAACCCTGCGCAACCTGGTCAACATCGTCAACGCCAAGGAAGACCTGCTGACACAGGCGCTTGGCATCGACCCCAGCCGCCGCGAACGCTGGTGCCAAGCGGTCGACCAGCGTTTCTTGACACGGCTGAACCAGCGCAAGCCCCAGACCATGGACGCCATGGCAGAGCTTTGGTACGACACACGCAGTTGGGGCTGCCGCGCCGGAAGCCACTACGACCAAAGCCGCTACCACCTGCTCAACCTCCACGCGACCTTCTCCACCGAGCGCCCGGCGCACACCATCGAATTCCGCGCCTTCAACGGCACACTCCACGCCGGGGAAATCAAAGCCTACATCCAGCTCTGCATGGCCATTTCCTTCCAAGCCCTGACGGCGAAAGCCGCCAGCCCGGCCCGCCCGGTCACCGACAACCCGAAGTACACCTTCCGCTGCTGGCTCCTCCGGCTGGGCTTCATCGGCGACGAATTCGAAACCGCCCGCCTCCACCTGACCAAGCGCCTCAGCGGGAACAGCGCCTGGCGGCAGGCGAGCTGACACACACCGAACGCCGCACCGGCGGCCTCGGCTCTGGAATCGGCGGCGCAGACTTTCGATTCCAGACCCGAAGCCACAGGCTTCCAAATCAACACGCGGCACAGCCGCAGGAAGGAACACACCATGACACGCAAAGACCTCGACCGCATTTTCACCGCGAAGGTGACCGGGCTTCTCGCACAGGGCTTCCAAATCCACACGGGCACCATGCGCGGGTCGCAGGGTGAGCTTGCACACATCGACCTTTCCAAGGGCTCCGAAATCATCCGGGTGCTGCTGGAACAGAAGTACGACTGCCACTCCGAGTGCGGCGACTGCATCAGCATCCGCGTCGGGAGGAACACAGAACCGCTTCGCGGCGGCTGGGACGACACCATCTGGAACGAGCGGCTGGAGACACTCTCCGAAATCAAGCTGGCAAAGGTCACCGACAGCTACTTCACGACGATGGAGGAAGGCGAAACCATCAGCAAAAAGCGCCTCGCCCGCTGGCAGAACAGCGCACGGGCAGGCACATCGCGTAAGGCTCTGAGCGACGCTTACAAATCAACAGCCCTCCGCTGGGTACAGAAACAGCCGCGCATGAAGACCTGCCGCCTCGACGAAATCGAGAGCGTGACCCGCGTGAACAAAACGGCTTGGGGAAAAGTCCTGCCCGACCTCGACGGCTACGAAATCAAGGCGCGCGGGAAGGTGTTCATGCTCAGCGCACACCGGAAAGCGTAAGCCTTCTGCCGACCCCGCCTGACGAGACCTTTGGCACAGGTCGAAACCGGCGCATGCCGGTCGCGGGAGCCAAGCTCCTGAATCAAAGCAAGGAGGTACACACCATGCCAGCCATCGGCTACCAAATCAAGTTCTACCACAAGGACGCCAGCACACCCGAAGAACAGTGGTTCAACAACGCACATGACGCTTGGGAGACTTTCCGCCTTTTCGCCGAGCCGGACAGCTTCGAAATTTACACGCGCATTGAACTCACCGAGGTCAACTTTGAGGAACATCAGGATTACCCGCTGACGGCTTTGGAATTTCCCGCCTGACGATGGCCTCTGGCACAGGCCGAAACCGGGGCAACCCGGTCGCGGGAGCCGCAGGCTTCCAAATCAACACATGAGGTATCAGCATGAGATACTACAAGGTTTACAGGTTCTACGACCCCGGCGACGGCGAAAACGGACCGCGCTTGGAAGATACGCTTGCTGGCAGGTTCGACACGCTGGAGGAGGCGCAAGCCTTCGCCGGTGAGAGTTCCAGAATCGAAGAGACTGACACAGACGACAAAGACCCGATGGAGCTCATTGCATACCTGTATAGCTTCATGGACGACGAAGAGAAGACCGACTGGCACGGCAAGCCGCTGAGAACATGGTTACCGACCAGCGCCGCTATGAAATCGCCCATGGTATCACCCCGCGCGAGTACGACGCAAAAGACTTTTACGACACCATCGCGGAGCTCATTGCGCAGGATACGGAAGACGGAGAGCTTTGAAATCAAAGGAGGAGGAACATCCCATGAAGAAGACCACGCTCCTGAATATCATTAAGCGGTATCATTTGGAAGAAGCCGCTGTGGGAACGCTTTTCTGGGAGGCCGCGCAAGAGGACGCGGAGGAACACTTCATTGCCATCGCGGATGGCAGCCTGCTGTACATCATCGACACGGACGACCTTGAACACGACGCCGGAGCCTTCCATGAAGGCACGGTCGTCAGCATTCAGCTTTGAAATCAAAGGAGGAACACGCTATGAAATACATCGCTTACGGCTCCAACATGGTCAAGGAGCAGATGGCATTCCGCTGCCCGGAGGCAAAACTCATCGGCACGGGGCACATCGAACGGGCGCGGCTGGAGTTCTATCTCCACGCCACGGTCGAACGCACCCGGCGCAAGGCCGACCACGTGCCGGTCGCTGTCTGGGAAATCAACCAGCGGGACGAACGCAGCCTGGACCGGTACGAGGGTTTCCCGAACTACTACATCAAGGCGGAGTGGCCGGTGCGGATGGATGACGGCTCACAAATCAAGGGGATGGTTTACCTGATGAACCTCATCCGCACATCGCCGCCAACCATCAGCTACTACAACGGCATCTTCGACGCCTACAACAGGCTGGGCCTTGGCTCGCAAATCGAAACGGTGCTGGAACCCGCATTGCAGCGCGCGCTCCGCCGCGAAGCGAAGTGAACATGCGCATAAATCAAGCCGCTTCCACGAACGGAGGCGGCTTTTTCCGTGTCGGCGCACGTTGAGGCTTTGTCAGGCTTTGGAATCAAGGACGGGCGTTTACTCCTCCTTGCGCCCCAAGCCCGCGACAGGCGGCAGCGTGGGGCAAACGTGAGCAAGAGAAAAGCAGCCCTTTCGGACTGCTTCTGAATCAACCCATGCCCGTTTACTTGGGCAGCACGCTGATACTGTATTCCATCCTGCCATCCTTCTCCCGAAACCTGACCAGCACCCGGCTTTCATCCTCGGCGCGGTACTCCGCCTGAAAGGGCGCGCTCCACAGCGCTGTCAGGCCGGGGCAGTGTTCGTTGGCGGCGTCCCGGTAGGCTCTGAAATCATCGCCCAGCGTGTGTTTTCTCCAATCCTGAAACAGCTGAATCAGGAAAGGCACGTGCTCCTTTTCTACCGTCGCCCGGTAGCTTTCAGCGGTGGGCGCTTTGAAATCAGAAGGCGCGGCCCGCATACAGGCCCAATCCGCAAGCGGCAAAGGATTCTGCATCATGTCCAGCAGCGCCTCAGAGGTTCCACACTCGTCGCAAACATAAACGTCCGCGTGGCGGCTAAGCGCGTTGGTGGCCACATGTTCCTTCATGCTGTCCCGTCCGCAGCGCGGGCAGGGCATGTGTTCGCCTTTGTCCTGCCGGGCTTTCAAATCAAGCAGGCGCTTTTCAATCCGCTCGTTCATTTTCGCCCTCCTTCGCTTCCCGCGCCGCTTTGCGCAGGGCAAGGTACTTCTTCGTGTGTTTTTTAGCTTTCGCGGCGTCCGGGAACGCGGATGAGCCGGTCAGGTTCCGCGTCAAGAGCTGACGCTGCGCTTTGAAATCCACGCCGCTGTAGCCCAGCCGCAGCAGCCAGCTGCGCATCCCGTACTTTTCGCTTTCCGCGCCGTTTTCCTCCGGCGACACGCGCGTGGCGCTCATGGCTGCCTTGACGATTTTGTCCACCAGCGTTCCGTAGGTCGTCCAGATGACAGGCTGGTTTTCATCGTGCGGGAAGGAAATCGTCACCTTGCCGTCCCGGTAGTCAAACCCCTGAAGCTCGTCCATAGCTCCGCAATCGTCCAGCAGCTGGGTGAATTCTTCAAGGGTCTCCGGTGTGTATTCTCGCAGCCGGTTGACGAGAAGGTCGGGAATGTGAATCGTCTCGCCGCCTGTGACCTTGTTCAGCAGCTTTTGCTTGCCATGCAGCATGAACACGATGTTCTTAAGGCCGTTCACGGTCGCTCCCGGCACAGGCTCCGAAATCTCCAGCAGGTTCGGAAGGGAAGCGCAGTCTGTGGTTTCGGGCATCGGGGCGGGCGCTTCTTCAGCGGTATCTGCTTCCTCCGCCCATCCGTGATTCTGGAAGAAAGGCTGCAACGTCGCCCACGCTTGTGAATCCTCCGAGGTGATGACGCCGCCGCGTTCCACACGGACCGCGCCGACGCGGTACGCGCAGCTTGGCACGCCCTCATACTGAACAGGCTCGTGAATCCATTCGCTGATAGCCCGCGCCAGCAGTTTGCGTTGATCCGCCATGTTAGTTTCTACTCTCATCCGTAAAGCCTCCTTTGCTTTGGTAGTGTCATATACGCTCTACCGGCGATGAAAGTCAAGCGAATACTGAACGCTAATCATTATTCTTTTTCCCACGGCATCCAGCCGCGCCAGAAATGCCCCAGCGTTGAAACGGTGTTGTAATCGACGTCGCGCAGGCCAAGCGATGAAATGATCCCGGCGGGCGTCAGGTCATACCGCTTTTGAATCCAACGAACGATATATCCCTTGGGAACACAGTTGGTATGGAAGCACTCGACCGCGACCGATACAGGCTCCGCAACGCCGATGGCGTAGGCAAGCTGCACCTCGCATCGTTTTGCCAATCCCGCGCGAATGATGTCCTTGGCAATCTTTCGCGCCATGTACGCGCCGCTGCGGTCAACCTTGGTCGGGTCTTTCCCGGAGAATGCGCCGCCGCCGTGACGGCAAGCGCCGCCGTAGGTGTCCGCGATGATTTTTCTGCCAGTCACGCCCGTGTCCGCAAAGGACGAGCCGATCACGAACCGCCCGGTCGGATTGACCAGCGTTTTGAAATCTGTGTTCAGACAGCGACTGTTCGCTGTGTCGCGCATCACGCGAACGACGGTATTCCGCACGTCTTCCAAATCCACATCCTCGCGGTGCTGTGTGCTGATGAGGAAGGTGTCGATCCGCTTTCGCGCGTAGTCGTAGGTAACCTGACACTTGGCGTCCGGCAGGAGAATTGGGCTGTGTGCGTCGCGCAAACGCTCCATCGCGTCAGTCGCCAGCACGAACGGCAGCGGAAGCATCTCTCGCGTCTCGTTCGTCGCGTAGCCGAACATCATGCCCTGGTCGCCCGCGCCTTTCACATCCACACCCTGCGCGATGTCGCTGCTCTGTACAGATGTGTGCACCGCAACATTGTAAAGCACGGGGTTGGGCAGTCCAATGCGGTACAGTACGCCGCGCGCCAAATCTCTGAAATCCGGGATATGACTGGATGTAATCTCACCCGCGATGATGATCTCGTAATCCTTGATGAGACATTCCACCGCCACTCGGCTGTCGCGGTCGTGCCGCAGGCAGTCCGTCACGATAGCATCCGAAATCTGGTCGCAAATCTTATCTGGATGTCCGGCGGACACCTGCTCGCTGGTAAAAAGCATGGACACACTTCCTCTCATAAAAGGAGAGCCTTCGCGGTTGTGCGTCCGCGAAGGCTCCCTTGATCTTCTTTGCTGAGTATACCATATCATAAGGGGCGGGGTGTCTTATACTGTCTTTTCATGTCTTTTTTTCAAATCGATGATTTTTTCTATCTCATGCAGCGCCCGCCCGTGAACCTTATAGACGTATCGTTCCTCAAGGTTCAGGCTTGCTGCAATCTCGCTCCAGCTTTTGAAGCACAGATACCGCTGCTCCAGTAGAAGCTGGTATTCTGGGCTGCGCACCTTCCGAATCGCCGCAGAGACTTCTTGCTTCATATCGACAAGCGCGTCGATATCCGCATTCAGTTCGTTTTCGGATTCCATGAGCCGCAGAATCGCGTCCTCCAGCGATGAGACGTTTCGCGTGTGCGACACGGGGTCGCTTTCGTAGGATACCGTGATTTTCTGCGTCAGTGACCGTAAAACTGATACCTGCTCCAATTTGCTGTTGATGCGCTGGTCGAGCCTATACGCCTGATTCAAGTATTCCTTCGCCGTCATATCGCACCCTCCCTTAATCCCATATCTCGTTTCAAATCCAACAAAAGCTGTCTGCCGTCCAGATTGCACAGGGTTGAAAACCAGTTCGACCGAAAGAAACGCTCGCATTCCGCTTTGGTTTTCAGCGCCTCCTCGTGATAGCAACACTTGCACAGCTTCCAGCTCGCTCTGCGATAGTCCGTGACCGCCTGCAGAATGATGGCTTCCGCCAATCGGTTGTATCCAGTATCGTTCATGCCCGTACCTCCAGTTGTGCTTTTACCGCGTTGATCAGCGCGGATTGTGTTTTGTCTTTCCGATGCAGGGCGTTCATGATTTGCTCGTCAATCGTGCCCTTGGTGATGATGTGGTGGATAACCACAGTATCCGCAGTTTGCCCCTGTCGCCAGAGCCGCGCGTTGGTCTGCTGGTACAGTTCCAAGCTCCATGTAAGTCCAAACCATATGAGGGTCGAGCCTCCGGCCTGCAAATTGAGTCCATGCCCGGCGGACGCGGGGTGTATCAGCGCCACGGGAAGCTCGCCGTTATTCCACCGCGTGATGGAATCCTGCGTATCCAAGCGTGAGAACGGGACGTGGAGCTTATGAAACCGCGCTTCGATTCTGGCGAGGTCATGCTTGAACCAGTACGCCACCAGTACGGGCTTTCCGTTCGCGGCTTCAATTAAGTCCTCCAGCGCGTCCAGCTTGCGGTCGTGGAATGCCACTGTTGCTTTCTCCTCGCCGTACACCGCGCCGTTCGCCATCTGGCATAGCTTGTTGGAGAGGGACGCAGCGTTCAGCGCATCGATTTCCTTATCGCTTATAGATACCACCAGTTCCTTGCGAAGCTCCCCGTAGATTTGCTTTTCGGCATCCGACAGCTTAACGGTCACCTCATTGCACACGCACTCTGGCATTGTGAGATGGTCGGTCGCTTTCATGGAAATCGTGATATCGCTGATGCGGCGGTAGATTTCGTCCTCCGCGCTGGGCTTGGGCTTATAGGTAAACACCTGCTGTGCGCTGCGTTTGTCAGGCAGGAAGAATTCATCGCGGTAGTGGCTGATAAACCGCCCCAGCCGTTTGCCCATATCCAGCACGCGAAACTCTGCCCACAAGTCCATGAGTCCATTGCTGGAGGGAGTGCCTGTCAGCCCGACCACACGCTGTGCTTTAGGACGCATCTCCATCAGGCTGCGGAATCGCTTCGCCTGATAGCTCTTGAAGCTGGATAGCTCGTCGATTACGATCATGTCGTAGTCGAGGGATGCGCCGCTTTCCTCGACCAGCCATTGCACATTCTCGCGGTTGATGATGGTGATCATGGCGTTTTCCCGAATCGCCGCGCGGCGTTCCTCCGCCGTGCCGACGGCGACGCTGTAGGTCAGCCCTTTCAGGTGATCCCACTTTTGAATTTCGGCGGGCCACGTGTCCCGTGCCACACGCAAGGGAGCCACGACCAGCACGCGGCTTACCTCAAATCGGTTCAGGCATAGCTCGTGAATTGCCGTCAGCGTAATGACGCTCTTGCCTAAACCCATGTCCAAGAGAATCGCCGCGACGGGGTGCGTCAGAATGAAGTCGGTCGCGTAGGTCTGGTATTCATGGGGTAAGTATTTCATCCAGCACACCTCCAATCTGCTCAATGCCGTCGATGACGTAAACCCTGAAGCCGAGCCGCTGAAGCAGTCCATGCCTTGCAACTTGTAAAGGACGCGGTTTACAACCCCTTGCCTTGACTTCCACAAAGCCGATATGACCGCCCGGCAGAAGAACAATACGGTCTGGCATTCCATCGAAACCCGGACTTATGAACTTTGGCACGATGCCTCCCATGGCTTTTGCGGTGCTCACGAGCTTTTGCTCAATAATCTTTTCTCTCATAATTCCTCCAAGTGGGACAATGGGACAGGTTGGGACAACTTTTCCCTATATTTACTTACGCGCGTGTGTGGGTACATGGGTTTATCTCTTGTTATGAAAAACGCATTTTGAATATAAGGAGAAAAGTTGTCCCGTCCCAGCAGCTTGTCCCTCAATCGACTCGGCGATATACCCTCTGCCGACCATACAGCGGCTGACGACTGCGTTCAGTGGTGCGCTCCCAGCCATCGACCTGCGACATGAGCGCCGCTGTCGCATAGCTATCGGCGGGCTTCATTTCCGGCAGATTACGTCCGAAGCATTCACACCAGATTTCAGCGTTGGTGACCTCGGTTCTGACTACTGTTCCTTTGGGATTCGTGGGATCACCTTTATCCGACATATAGTTGCGGCGGGCGAAGATGTCCATGTCGTTCCAGTTTTCCGGCAGCAGGGTGTTCAGATATTCCTCAACCATGCCAATACGCTCGTCTACCTCCATGGCGCTGCGCTGCGCCTGTTCGGATGCTTCGAGAAGATCGCCCTCCAGATACAGCTTTTCGCCGGACTCGTAGATTGCCTTTGCCTCCGCCCAGAACTGGTCGCGGAAGTGCTGGTCAAAACTCCATTTTTTCTTTTGCTTCTTCTGATGCAGTTTGATAATCCAGAAGCGGCGGTTGCCGGTGATATCGCGCAGATAACCGCGCTCACCATTGACCGTTGCAATGATGATGCACTGCCTTGGATGGCTTTCAACCGTTTTCCCGTAGCTCGGACGATATTTGTCGTCGGCGGTTGAGAGGAATGCCTTGACCTTTTCAATATCGGCTTTTTTCATACCGGCAAGCTCACCAATTTCCACGATCCAGAAGCCCTGCAGCTTTTCCGCGCCGGACTTGTCATCCATATCGGTAAGCGACAGCGATTCGGAGTAGTATTCCGGCGTCACGAGGTCTTTGAAGATTGAGCTTTTGCCAATGCCTTGGTCACCATCCAACACGGGGACACAATCAAACTTGATGCCGGGCTTGTAAATTCGAGCGACCGCCGCCGCTGCGGTTTTTCTGGTAACTGCTCTTACATAGGGTGTGTCGTCGGCTTGCAGGTATTTGATAAACAAGTCCTCCACGCGCATCTCACCGTCCCATTCACCAACGCTGTCAAGATAATCGCGGATGGGATGGAAATGCCGGTCATCGGCCACCTTTGTAAAAGCAACGTCGTGATTCCGGCTGGAGAACGGCAGGTAGCGAGCATCGATGAGAGACTTGAGCTGTGCGGTGTCGGCATCGCGCCAGAACAGATTTCCCTCTGGTCTGTCCCACGGGAGAGCGTCTGTGACCTGAATACGGTTAGCCAGTTCGTTGAACGCGAAGCCTACGAAATCTGGATCGTTGTTAAGGATGAGATTGAGGTTCCATACGCTATTTTCCAGCAGGTTGCTGCGGGTCATATAGCGGAGTCGCTTGTGCCAGTCGTCATCCTCAGAAAACTCCTGGCTTGCCTGTACGACGCGTTCTTCGGTCATAAGTAGCCGGACGGCTTCGTCCTTGCTGGCAAAGTCGGCCATCTCGGAGTAGGATTTTTTCTCATCATCGCTACCGAACTTGTGTATGCGGACAAGGTCAAAGGCATTGAGCAGCTTCCCGCAAGCGGGGTCTGTCGCATGGTGGCTGTAGGCGAATTTGTCATCGTAGATCACGAGACCGGCAGTGCTTTCACCGGCGATATAGTCGTAGCGGCCCTCTGAAACTGACGGAGCGTAAACGTCCGAGAGAAATTTGTCGATTGCCGCCGTGATACTGTAAGTACGGCAAAACGCACCGATGACGCCAGATTTTGCAAGCGGGTCTTCCTGTGGCTTCTGGCTTGGCTTGCTGACCTTGCTCTCCCGTGAGGTGGTAGGCAGCAACGAGCAATCCTGCCAATTCGGATGCGCCGCGAGTATTGCATCCGGGTCGAGAAGCTCGCCGTCAAAGAACTCGCAGAGGTATTCGCCGTTGGACGGGCAGGTGGGCCAGTACATGAGCTGATTGGGAATAAAGGAGCATTCATCGAACATATCGATGCCGAGCTCTGCCGCCATGAAGCGAGATATTGCCACGAACTCGTCTGCGGTAACGTCCCTTGTGAATGGGGCAACGATACGCAGACGGGGCGCTTCCAGCGTATGGCTGTGTGTTGAGTAGACCGCACACTTGAAGGCTAATTTCTCCTTAAGCGCGGCAATGAACTCCGGCGTCGCGTTATCAACGTCAGGTGTCCACAGCGAACGGCAGGAGACATTACCTACCTTGCGAAGGTTGTCCCGCAGATGTCCGCCCACGAAGCCGCCTTTGTCTTTGATTTCGTCGCGCTTGGGTTTTGGGAGCTTTGCGTATTCCTCTGCAGTTTCCGTCGTGCGTATCGGTGTTTTCAGCCGGTCGCATATATCATCGAAGGACATGGTCTTATTTGACCAGAACTTTGCCTGTCGAGAATTGCCGAGCGCGATTTTCAATTCACGCATTTTTGTACCTCCTCGCAGTTTTCGTTAAAATAGCGTAAACGGTAATCCTTCCACTTGGCGCGTTTGATCTCATCCGCCATGCCAGGCGAGATGGTGCTGCCGAACACCCAGACCTCGGCACATTTGCTCATGAGGGCGTTGCCGAAGAACAGCCCAAGCTGTCGTTCCTTCGGGTCGTTGTCGTTGAGGAACTGCGGGAACAGCAGATGCGGCGCGATAGGGATACAGCCGTTATCGACAGCGAAACGGCTATATCCCCGCGCGGCTTTTACATTGCCCTCCGCATCGCCGGAGAACGGGGAGCAGATATACACGATGGGCCGAAAAGCCCGAAGCGCACGCTCCTCGTTTTCAATTCTTGTCAAGGCTTCAAAGGCGGTAGGGTCAAAGTAGCCCTCGCTGTTGAATTTGTTTATACTCATTGGGGACACTCCTTTCACGACGGGCTTTTTGTCCGTCCCTACTACCCACTGGAAAAAAAGAAGCCCATCGTACAAAAGCCATCAATCTTTTTTATAAAAATCCGTTTCATAACCGTCGGCACGAAGAATCAGGCTCTCTGCCCACGGCGGCGTTCTGCTCATCTGCTCACAAACCGCCGACAGAGACATACGCGAATCGGCTTCAATTACGAGCTCATCATGTATATGCATGACAATGGAGCAAGAGCGGAGCGTCTGCATGGAGTAACAGAGAACATCTCGTGCGGTGGCTTGAACAATGTTTTCCACAAATTTGGGACCATAGGAATCGAGCCGTTCCCATTTCTTTGTCCCACCGACACCTTCGTAGGTAATGCAGCTACCGCCGAACTTGTTTTCACCGACGCGGGGCTTCACATACGCGAGCTGTCTGCCAGAGGGCAGCGTAATGAACAGGAAACCGCTCTGATAGGCAAAGCGAATACCGTGCGTTACCGCTGTCGTTTTCTCCCTGACCGCTGTCATCGCGGCGCGGTCAACGTCCCACCAGAACTGCACAATATGCGGATTCGACTGCCGCCACGCAGTGACCAGCGGCGGAAGCTCCTCCTCGGTCAAGCCCATGTCAAGAGCGCCCATCGCTTTCAGCGCACCGACTGAGCCACCGTAGCCGCAGTTATGGACGAGTTTTCCCGATACGGTAAAACGATGATGTGGTCCGGCATTTCGTATGTCATAAAGTCGAGCCGTGCGCTGATGGTTCGCCAGTTCTTTCTCCTCTCGAACACTGCCGTCTCTGCGTCTCGGATTATTTCGCTTCGATCCAGCCCTTGAGACAGCTTTCTCGTCACAACACTCCTTGCATACGGCCAATACCGCTGATCGAACTGCGTTAGTACTGTCTGCCGCTTGTTTTGATTGTTCTGTGTGTGCGTCACAAAGCGCAGATTTCCCTCGGCATAATCCGAATTGTTGTCGATGCGGTCTATCTCCATCTTCCGTTTCGGCAGACCATATAGCTCGATTAAGTAAAGGCCGGCCTCTGTGATACTTTGAAAACGGAATCGGATACCTCTCCCGCCATAATTGGCATATTGAGGATTCTGAGGGTTTTCGCAGCGTTGCTTCGCCGCAGTTAACCGTCGATAAAGCCAGCACGGTACTTGTCTTGGCTGGGAGCAGCTCTGACACCCGTGAGATTTTCCGCTGATGAGATTCCTGTAGTCCTGCCACTGGATGCTGCCGCAGCCGATGCATTTTGTCAGAACATAGCAGTGGTTCATTGTTTTGTTCCAGCGTTTCTCTGCACAGATGATTTTCACCCAGCCGTATTGCCTCCCGAGCATTTCCGGTTTGTACGAGATGTGCGCCGCAGGCGGAGGCAACTCCAAACTGTATCGGCCACGGTTGCCCTTCGACCCACACAAGGTGGTCGATGGATGCTGTGAGTCCTTCATATTTGATTACGCTCCTTTCGCCGCGAAATACAACGCCGTCGTGTTTCACCCAACTATCACCATCCCATAGGCGCATATCGGTTGTGACTTTTTCTATGGGAACTAAGCCGGAATCGGTCAAAACAAGCTGTCCTTCCGCAATGCAGGCTAATTCGGCGACCTTGCCTTTTTGCCGTAGTTCACCATTAATGCCATGCTTGACGACGGGAACATGAAACATCTGTGAGGCGGTAGCACAGTAAATATCTTCGCCTTTAACAAAAGCGTTGGATTTCCATGTCTCTCCAGCAAGCCACGCGATGACGCGGGCTTCGATAGCACTAAAGTCGCTTACGATGAATTTTGCACCAGCTCTTGGTACAAAGGCTGTGCGGATAAGCTGAGAAAGCGTGTCTGGCACATCTTCGTAGAGCATTTCCAGTGCGTCAAAGTCGCCGCTGCGCACAAGAGCGCGGGCTTCAGCCAAATCCTCCAGATGGTTTTGCGGCAGGTTTTGCATCTGGATGAGACGTCCCGCCCAACGCCCGGTACGATTCGCACCATAAAATTGAAACATTCCACGGGCACGACCATCGGCGCAGACGGCATTTTCCATCGCCTGATACTTTTTCACCGAGGATTTCGCAAGTTGCTGTCGGAGTGCAAGCACATCTGTAAGCTCCGGCGGCGCTGTTTTGAGCAGTTCCGCAACAGCCTTTTTGCCGAGCGTATCCGTTTCCAGACCGTTGTCGGCAAGCCACTGCTTCATCTGCTGTACGGAGTTCGGATTGTCCAATTCAGTAAGCTGTTTCATCGCCACTGTAAGCTCAGAGCGGGAGCGCCCATCAATGGCGATAGCTTCCTGCACGAGCGTCATATCCAGCGCCACACCTCTGTCGTTTATTTCTTGGTCGAGGTGGTATTCATCCCATACGGACTCCGGCACGGGAAACCTCATGAGCCTTGCCTGTATGGACATTTCCGTTTCCACATCCCGCACGTTATACTTTTTGAACGCTGACCACTTGTCCGGCGCATGATAGGGGTAATTGCGGGTGCGTTCTCCGTTTGCTTTTGTCGGTGTACAGGGCTGGCAGAAGTGTTTGATGAGGTCTTTGCCCTCGGTCAGCTTCTGCTTATCCAGCTTGAGTACCGCGCCGACACCCTCCAGCGACAGCGGCAAACCCATCGTTGCCGCCCAGACCATGGAGCACCGCCACGAAACTGGATCGATATACTCGCCGGTCGGTAGGCCAATAAAGCGGGAGAGGCAGATCCTCTCGAAGCTGGCGTTGAACGCCCACTTGGTCACAGCCTCATCGGTAAGCGCCGCAATAATGTCGGCGGGCAGCGTTTCGCCGCAGGCGAGGTCAACCACCTGCACAGCACCGCCGTCCACGGAGTAACCGAATAGGAGTATTTCAAAATCCGGCGCTTCCGAGTATTTGTACAATCCACATTTTTGAAGATTAGCCGAAGAAAACGACTCAATATCGATTGTCAAACTATTCATGTGCCATCATCCTCTTTTCTGCCGCTAAACGTGCCGACTGCGCAGCTATTTTGCTTTTGTACCAGCCGATGTATCTGCCACACAAATTCACTTGATACCCGCCAGAATGCGGACTAATTCCAATTAGCCCTGTTGTGTTATCCTTTCTTTTGGCTCTATGGTAATCAGTGCGTCCATTGATATATGCGTGGTACATATTTTCTTGAGCAGTGACCCACTCCAAATTTGACACACGATTATCCGACTTATTTAGATTTTTGTGATTGACAACATAATTGCTCTTGGGCGGTGTACCGAAAAACGTTAAGGCGACAAGGCGATGAACATAGTAACGCATTTTTATGCCGTTTCTATCAGACAGTTGAATCGCCCGATAGCCATGACCGCATTGAACATCTTTTCGTATAAGGTTATTCCTGTGACTTTTTATCCTTCCGTAGTTACTTATCTCATATAGTTGCTCATATCCGGGTATGTCTTTCCATATTTCAATTTCCATGGTTTTATCGTCCTCCATACGAGAGGCGGCGGAGAAAGACAGTCTCCCTCCGCCGCCTGATTTACTTACTGCTTTTCGCCGTTTTCTTTGCGATTACGCTTCTTCTCGCGGTGTTCGTCTATCGCAAACTTCACGATGGCGAACAGGTTTCCGATAAGCGTGCCAACTACGGCACCGAAGCAGACAGCAAGCATGAGGGATTCAATATGTGTCATAGTCGTTGCCCTCCTTAGTTCAAGAACTCGTCGTCATCGTCGGTAGCGAAGTCGGACTCAGCAGACGCCTTGCCGCCGAGAGGCTCACCATCGCGGAGCTTCTGCAGGTTGTTGAGTCCGCAGGCGATACCCTTATTGCCGTTGCTATTAAATGCATAGAAGCTGATGCTGGCGCGACCATACACACCGGAGTAAACCTCAGAGCGGGTCAGGACGGGATTGCGGTCGGCATCCACGATGCCGGGAGCGGTGGTCGCGTTGGCGTTGATAAAGTAAGCGTTCGCGTAAGCCTCGTCATCGGGACGTTCCGTATCGCCGTCGCGCAGGGGCGTTTTGAGTGCTGCCATCGGAGGCACGGACTTGCCATTGCCCTTGAGCTTAGCCTCACCCTCGTGGTAAGCCGCCTCGATAGCAGCCTTGATCTTGGCGACCGTCTTGGTGTCGGACTTCGGAATAATAAGGCTGACCGAGAACTTCGGCGTACCGCCGTTGATGCTTTTTGCTTCCCAGACGTTGGCGTAAGACCAGCGGGTGTCGGGACCAGTGATGACCTTCATCGGGTTGTTTACCTTGTTTGTGCTGTTATTCATAATCGTTTTCCTCCATAAAATCATTTTTGGCTGTGTTCATCGCCGGACGCTTATCGCTCTCCGGCACGAGCGTGGGTTTACCCTGCGGCTTTTCAATGTACGCCGCGAGAATTTCGTCAAAGCGGGATTTTCCGAGCAGCTTTTGCATGGCGGTGACGCCCAGCAGCTTGCGCTCATACGGGTCAAAGCCAGCGTCGGCAACTGCACCGGCGACTGCCGTTTCGTTTGTGTATTTGCGGTTGGAGCGGCCTTCGACCAACTTGTAGCCATGCCATTCCTTGCCGCTGATCGCCTGCTGCAGCGCGTAGTCCTTGATATCCGATGCCCATGCAACGAGATCGTCTACGCGGGCTAGGATTTCTTCGACCTCATCATCGGTGAGCAGAGGCGGCGGCTTGAAGTCGTAGCGGGCGAGCTCCATATTGGCGTCGGCTCTGGCGCGGCAGTCGTGCTTCGCCTTGCAGAAGCCGCACCACTCGCCGCAGAGGAAGTTTCCGTCACCGGCGAAAGCAAGGTCTGCTGTGGGCTTGAGCACCTCGTCCGCCCAGCGGTAAAGCTCGTTCTTCGAGAGCTCGTAGGTGCTGACATTGTCGCGTCGCGGCTGGTAGATGGTCATGCGCACCGTGTCGATGTCGTAAATGCCGTCAAATAGCTCCAGCGCACCGAGCGCGTAGCACTGCATCTGCGGGTTTTCGGTTGCATCGACCAGAACGCCGAGGCCGTGTTTATAGTCGATGACCTGCAGGGTGCCGTCCGCGATGATGATGCAGTCGGCGGTACCGAAGCCAGACTCTACCCATCGGGAGAAATCCACCCGCTGCTCGATGAGCACCACTGGGTCGGCGCAACTCTGCTTTGCCGCCTCTACCTGTTCGAGTACATAGGCTGCATAGCCATTGGCGCAGTCGCTCATTTCCTCGTTGAACCATGACAGGTTCTCGGTCGGGTCAGTGGCCTCCATGCCCAGCGCCCGGCGGAGCTTGTACTCACAAAGCGCATGGGCGTCGGTGCCCTCGGCGGCGTAGTCGCTGCCTTTATCGTCGTAACTCTCGCAGAGCCGAGCAGACGGCGGGCAGTGCAGCCAACGGTCAGAGCTTGATGCAGAGAGAATGGCGTGTCCTTTAGGTGGCATGGTTCAGTCCCTCCACATCCGAAAGCAGCACCTTGTAATTTGCCGGGTCAACACCGGACAGCTTGTCGGCACCATACTTCTGGAGCAGAGAACGAATCTGAGCGGTGTAGCCCGCACGGGACTTTTCCGCAAGAACAGCTCTGACCGCTTCCAGTGTGAGAACGGGTTCGGCAGGTGCTTCGGGCGCAGGTTCATCGCTGATAAATTGCTCTGCCAGCCAATTAGCCGCGTCGCTGATAGCAGCAGCAGACCTGCGCAGTTCCTCGACGGTCAAGGCCATTTCGCTCATTTTGCTCATTCGTTTTCGCTCCTTCCTTAGATTTACTTTCTGCGGCGAGAATAGTGAGGTTTCTCGCCAGACGCTTGGACACAACGGAAATTGCGGTTAAGATGTCAATCAATTCCTCGTCCGTGCCGGATACCTGTCTTGTCTCATTCATTCGGGCTTCCTCCAATCTGAGGACTTATCGTTTTTTCCTGTCCTCACTACCCACTGGAAAAAAAGAAGCTCATCGTACAAAAAAACAGAAAAATAATTTTGCCCTCTGCCAAATCTCTCTGACAGAGGGCAAAACCATGTGATTACTTGATGCCTAAGATGCGCTTGCGGAGCAGGTCAAGCACCTGCTTCTCGCGGTAGACAGCTTTGGACTTGTACCAATCGCCGCCGAACTCGCGCTGCAGCGTGTCCGCCATTTCGGTTTTCGAGCAACCGTCCATAATAAGCTCACAGATGCGCTTGCCTTCGGGATCGCACTCTGCCAGCTCGTTGAGAAGTTGCTCCAGCAGGAGCCTGTCCACAAGGACATCGGCAAAACTGCTGGGGTCTTCAAGCGTATCCATTAGGCGGAATTCCTCTCCGTTCACATTTTTAATCGGAGCATCAAGCGAGATCGACTTACCGGCTGCGTGATATTCGCAGATGGCACAGTCGCCATCGCATACCCACAGCTTGGACTTGGGGCACATACACTGACCATTTTTCTGCGCTTCCTTTTGTAAGCGCCAGATGGGACGGTAGTATTCGAGGTAGACCTCCTCTGTTACCGGCGCCCACGTTTTGGTGCTGCGGATGTAGATTTTGCGCCGATTGTTCTGATTGTTTTCTGACATAATATTGACTCCTTTGAATTTCGTTTTTTGAAATCCGCCAGAGTCGCTAAATCCGCCATAAACAGAAAAAGACGACAGGAGGCATACTTATCCCAATGGGATGTTCTGCCCGCTCTGTCGTCTTGCGCTCTGGCGGATAACAATTATTTAGTTAAACTGCGATTGGTATTGCTATGGGAACATTCTCGATTTTCAATGTTCCGTCTGGGTTTGCTGTTATACGGGTAAGACAGCCTTTTTGCACGATTTCGATGACGCGTTTGTCCGGACTAACATCACAAACGCGTTTACCGTTCAGATTACGAACCTCCTCGATAGATCACCCCTCCTCTATTATTTGAACTCATGCGCATCACCCCGCTCTAATAAATTACCAATAGGTTCAACTCGGGGCAAAAAAATATGCGCCGTTAACGTCTGGGCTACTGTTCGTTACGACGCATAGTTGAACTTATAGGTTCAACTATATTATAGTCAGCTACAACAGGCTTGTCAAGAGTAAATTGCACCTATAAGAAAATATATTAGAAAACCTATTGCTATTAGGTTCAACTCGTGATATAATACACTTGAAACCAAATAAGAGGTGAGAAATATGACTTTAGGTGAATTCATTAAAAATAGAAGAACAGAGCTCGGAATGAGCCGTAATGCATTAGGAACAAAGGCAAATATAAGCCACACTGAAATCTATCGCATAGAGACCAACGAACGGAAGCAGCCTTCATTGAAAGTATTGTGCCAACTGGCAGAAGCACTTTCATTGCCACAGGAAGAATTGTTGAAGGTCTCTGGATATGCTCCCTCTGACGATACACCAGTAGTCGAGCGTGTCTTCCCTGGTCTTCGGACTTCAAAGCAGAGAGAAACCGTTGAGAGAATCGCTGATGGCCTTTCCCGCAACGCCGACCTTAAAGACGAGGATTTAGATGACTTGTATCGTCAGGTGGAGGTATTCATTGAAGTTACAAAGAGAAAGCAAGATACCAAATAAGCCGCGATTTAACTTCGTCACAGAAAAGGCTTATGACTTTCTCCTTGAGTATGGATACAACTGCTTTCCGATTTCTCCGTTCAAGGTGTTGGGGGACTTATCAGATTATGTTGTGTGTTTGCCGTGGTCGGAGGCAAAAAAGACGCTGAAAGCCTCCGATCCGTTCCATCTCAGAGAGACAAAAGCTGAAGCAAGAACAATTCGTCCGAGAGCGGACGGGAAGTATTATATCGTATATGACGATGTTGAAGTGAACAGTGATGCTCGCATTGCGTGGACTATCATGCACGAGATTGGGCACATAGTTTTAGGGCACCTTACTGATTTTGGAGAGACTGCACTTGACCGAGGAGGTCTTACCAAAGAGAAGTACGGTGTTCTTGAAGTAGAAGCTCATTATTTTGCGGCAGAATTTATGATGCCGACAGCATTATTGAAATTCTTCCCGGATATTACTATCGAGGAAATTGAGCTTCTGTTTGGCGTTTCGGAAGAAGCCGCGCAGAAAAAGTACAAGCGTGTGTTTAACGCATCGTATATGCCGTACTCCTCGTATGACGAGCTGCTCATTCGAAACTTTTATAGCTTTCTGCAGAATGACATTGATGGGACAATTTATAAGAATATATATGGAACATGGGGCATGGCATACAAGACAAAGTACATTCCGTTCTGCCGGAAGTGCCCTGAGTGCTATACATATATTTCTGATAGAAGTGCCGTTTACTGCCCTCAGTGTGGAGCCGAAATAGACAAGAAAAAAGTCTATTCAAAAATGTTTGAGCGGCTGAGCGAACAGCAGAAGTTCGCTAAACTGCCTGGTTTTTCTCACCCCTCTCTTCCACATACCGAAGTTGAGCTTGCAGACAGCACAAAGGTACAACGAGTAAAATTCTGTCCTAATTGCCTGAGTCACGATATTGGCAGCGACGCAACCTTCTGTAAAATCTGTGGAAGCCCGCTTTACAACGTATGCCGTGGGTGCGGTAAGCCGCTGGAGGTTAACGAGCGTTTCTGCCCAGAGTGTGGTGCTGAATCCGCTTTTCACGAATTGTACGCTGCAGCGGAAAAACGCCTGTGTGATATAAAGGACTGCTCTACCCAGTCTAAGTTTTCGGATGACTGGTTTGTGTATCCGTATTGGGCGTATGTAAAAATGAGACTCAGTTCAAATGGTGGGAAAGTAAACGACGATCTTATAACCGCTTTGCTCTACAGCATGGCTTACGTTAATGACGATGACACATTCATTGTGTATGCGGACTCTCTTATCGCTGCTGCAGTGATTTATGATAACCGGCAAGCCGTCCTTGATTTTGTGCGGAGGGCTGACAAGGTGGATTATACAAACTTGGAGGTGTACTTATTTCAATGATATACAATGATGGCTTTCCTATGGACGACAACCTTCGAGTTACCCAGTGCCCTAAGTGTGGGAATGAGCAGTTCAGCGAAGATGCTGAATTCTGTCGTATTTGCGGCGTATCGTTATATAATTATTGTGAGGGTGAGGACATCTTTGACTATAACGGAAATTTTGACCACACCGAAACTCATATGAATCGCGGAAACGCCAGATTCTGCGAGAAGTGTGGAAAACCGACGATTTTCTTCAAGCAGAAGTTCCTGTTCCCATACGATGAGGTAAAAGAAGAATATGTCGAGCGCTTTCTAAAGTCAAACCCGACGGCCATATCGGGAAATACCGTTATGGTACTTGCTGGGAGCGACCAAGAAGATGACCTGCCATTTTAGAGAAGAAAGGGTGAGTATGTATGGCAAAGAAAAATGATGATTTTTTTCTGGAAAAGAAAGCGTGGTCTGTCGTAAAGGACGAGCTGCTTGGCTGCTACTTCAAGCCGTATGTTTCAAAAATCCTCCATACATACAAGCCGCTCGTGTATGTGGACTGCTTCGCCGGGAAAGGCAAGTTTGATGATGGCAATCAAGGCTCTCCGCTTATAGCCCTTGATGTCATAAGTCAGTGCCAAGCCAATACAACCGCTACAGGCACAAGTATCGAAGCAACATTCATTGATTTAAATTACGCAGCGGATTTACAGGAAAATCTGAAGGATTATCCGTGGGTTAAAATCATTTCTGGTAAATACGAGGATAACATCCGTGGTATCTTGAAAAACAAGAGCGGCTGCAATGTGTTCCTGTACATCGACCCGTATGGAATAAAAGCGCTTCAGTGCACGTTATTCGATGACTTTGCAAGAGGTAGGTTTAATTCCATAGAGCTGCTTATAAATATGAACTCCTTCGGCTTTATCCGGGAAGCGTGTCATGCGATGGGTACAACCTTCGATGATAAAGAAATATTCGATGACCTCATAGAATACGAACCGACAAAAATGGACGCTTCCGATAAATCAATCAAGGAGCTCAATGAAATAGCTGGCGGCAACTATTGGCAATCGATTATAGCCTCTTACAAAAAGCACGAAATCAACGGGTACGATGCGGAATCGCAATTCGCAGAGCAGTACTGTATACGGCTTATGCAGAGCTACACCTACGTTCTCAATATGCCTTTACGCATTAAACGAAATCAGCGCCCGAAATATAGGTTGATATATGCTACTAACCACCGTGACGGATGCCTTTTGATGGTCGACAATATTTGCAGCCGGTGGCAAGCACTACAGGAAATACAGTCTGGCGGGCAGCTTCAGTTATGGGAAGAGAATTACGACAACCAAGTAGTAGATGACGACGATATCGAGAAAAAGATTATAGAACACTTTTCGCAGTGCGATAATTGGACTTCATTGCATGAAGCATTAGCTGTTTTCTTCATGAAGCATGGTCCGATATGCTCTACGGGAACAGTTAAGAATATATTGAAAAAGCTCGAAAAAGATGGTAGTTTAAATGTTTTACGCAATCCAGATATATCTGAAAAGACGAAAAAGCCGACTACCTTTATGGCGGAAAACAGCAAGCAATCTGTATCTGTGAGGTGGCGGGCATGAAAACCATAACACGAAAGACTATGCTTTATAAAACGGGTGTAGAATATGGCGACTACACGATGAACCATGTTCTTGGCTGCGCTCATGGCTGCAAGTTCCCGTGCTACGCTTATATGATGAAGAAGCGTTTCGGTGAAATAGCAAGCTACGAAGATTGGCTGGAGCCACGCCTTGTTTCCAACACGCTTGAGCTGCTCGACACAGAGATTCCGCGTTTAAGAGACAAAATTCATTCAGTTGAACTCTGCTTCACCACTGACCCGTTTATGTGTGGCTATCCCGAAATATCTGAGATGAGTATTGCGGCAATACGAAAGCTCAACGCAGCCGGAATCAAATGCAGTATTCTAACAAAAGGCATTCTACCAATTGAACTGGCGGAGCTTTCACACGAGAACGAATATGGCATCACCCTTGTATCGCTCGATGAAGACTTCCGAGCAAGAATGGAGCCGGGCGCTGCCAAATATGCTGACCGGCTTGCTGCGTTGAGGGCGCTACACGACGCTGGTTGCAATACGTGGATTAGCATAGAACCGTACCCAACGCCAAATCTCGTGGAGCAGGACATTAATGATCTTCTTGCTGCGGTTTCGTTTGCCGATAAAATAATTTTTGGTCGCACCAACTACAGCAAATCAGTCACCGCCTATACAAAGCATAAGGCGTTTTATAACGAACAGGCACAAACCGTGATTGCCTTTTGCATGGAGCGAGGGATCTCATATCACATAAAGGAAGGTACAATCACAGGATAAAAAAGAGGCACCGATAAGAAAGATCTGCCGAATACAAATAGGCAGGCTGTATCTCTCTTATAAGAATAATTGACGGGGGATTCTTTGTGAGCGTAAATCAAGAAATAAAACCAGATCTTCTCTCTCAGAGAACGGAGCGGAGGGTGAAGGGAGATATAATTCATCGCACTTATGCCTGCCCTTGCGGGAGAGGTACTATAGAAGAAGAACAGGATTATACAGAAGGGCACAGAGATGGTTTTGCACGTTTAAATTGCAGCTTTTGTGAAAATAAGTATTATATCAATTTTGGTCAGAGCGAGACCAAATGGAATATAGTAGAAAAATATGTACTGGGTATCGTAGATCAAAAAAATAAAATTGATAAGGATTTGGAGGTTTACATGAATTATTCAGAAATATTAAGTCGAGCTAGTGATGAAATAATTGCTCTTAAGGGTAGACACCTCGATGTAGTTGACATCGCGAGAGCATCAACACTTGACTATGCGTTTAGACAATTATAACACGTAATATTTAAAAAAGCCAGCAACAAAAATCACATGAAATTTATATAAGCAATAATAAGATGTAATAGCTGGCATGGCTGAAATATTCATTCTAATTTACTTGGGCAACACCGCAAAATTTAGGTGGGACGCAGACGGCGACTTTTCCACTATCTTTCGGTGGCGAGAAATTCGATTTAATGAAAGGAAGCCTTCGCTTTTTGTATTTGCATGTCACGCAGAATTTACTCGCCATTGTATGACCTCATTTGTGCGCTATTGCCCTTGAATTATTGTTGACAAATCGCATGATAGAGGATAAAATGGTTTTTCGAAAAACAGTTCATGTGTGAACAAATTATTTTGTGCGAATTCACGCAGGTACGAGAGGAGGAAGGGACATGAAGGGAATTACGGCATATCTGACAGCCGCCAGACGTATCGCGTTGTTTCACGACGAAATGCTGACATGCGCCTGTCGAAAACATCACCTGACGCTGATGGAAGCGAATGTCATCAGTTTTTTATCCAATAATCCGGACAAAGATACGGCATCCGACATTGTAGAACTCCGTATGTTTTCAAAAGCGGCTGTTTCAAAGGCGGTGGATGGACTGATGACAGCAGGCTTTGTTGCCAGGCATGCGGATGATGCGGACAGACGGATCATCCATCTGTCTTTGACGCCGCTTGCATGCGAGGCGCAGGAAGACATTGTTCAGTGCAATCTGGATTATATCGACTGCTTATTTGCCGGTTTTACGAATGAGGAACTCGGTATGTTTACGCACTTTTATCAGAGAATGGCGAACAATGCGAAAGAAAAACTGAACGCTGGAAAAAGAAAGGAATTATAATGGAGAACAAAGAGTTTTTAGGAACCGAACCAATCGGGAAACTGCTGATGCGATTGGCCATTCCAACGGTGATTGCCCAGGTCATTAACATGCTCTATAACATCGTAGACAGGATTTATATCGGTCATATTCCGCAGGTTGGTGATATGGCGCTGACGGGCGTAGGCGTATGCATGCCGCTGATTATGATCGTATCGGCTTTTGCGGCGTTGGTAGGCAGCGGGGGCGCGCCGCGCGCATCCATTTGCATGGGGCAAAAGCAAGACGATCATGCCGAATTGATTATGGGCAACTGCTTTACCTTTCAATTGATTATTTCCACTGTCCTGACCGTTATCTTGCTTATATTTAACCGTGATTTCCTTATGGCCTTCGGAGCAAGCGAGAACACCATCGAGTACGCTTCGGGTTATATGAGCATCTATGCCATCGGGACTATATTTGTTCAGCTGACGCTTGGAATGAATGCGTTCATCACCGCGCAGGGATTTGCAAAAACTGGCATGTATTCCGTTTTGATCGGCGCTGTTTCCAATATCATTCTTGATCCGATTTTCATTTTTGCGCTGAATATGGGTGTTCAGGGGGCAGCACTGGCAACGATTGTTTCCCAGGCATTCTCCTGCACATGGGTATTGTTGTTTTTGTTTGGAAAAAAGACGTCTCTGCGAATCAAAAGAAAAAATTTGTCCCTTAAACTCGGAGTCATCGCGCCATGCATGGCGCTTGGTTTATCGTTTTTTGTGATGCAGTCCAGTGAAAGCATCATCTCTGTATGTTTTAATTCATCTCTTCTTAAATATGGCGGAGACATGGCAGTCGGCGCTATGACGATACTGACCAGCGTGATGCAGTTTGCCATGCTGCCGCTTCAAGGACTGGGTCAGGGTGCGCAGCCGATCATCAGCTATAATTATGGCGCGAAGAATGCTGCGCGCGTTAAAGGCGCGTTTAAGCTGCTGCTTAAATCAAGTTTGACATATTCGACGGTATTGTGGCTGGGCGTGATGCTTGCGCCGCAGGTGTTTGCTTCGATTTTTACGCCGAACGTCGCTTTGATTGATTTTACAAAGAATGCTTTAAGGGTTTATATGGCGTGCATGCTGCTGTTTGGCATCCAAATTGCCTGCCAGATGACTTTTACTGCGATTGGTAATGCCAAAGCATCCATTCTTGTTGCTGTTACAAGAAAGTTTTTCCTTTTGCTGCCGCTGATATTTATCCTGCCACGCATTTTTACCGCCAATCAGACGATGGCTGTTTATCTGGCTGAGCCTGTGGCGGACTTTCTGGCTGTCACGTTTACGGCGATTTTGTTTTCTTTTCAATTCAAAAAAGCAATCGCTTCAATCGAAGGCAATCCTCAGTTGCAATAAAGGAAGCGTTTGCTACCAAGGCCTGTTATCCTCGCCGGATAACAGGCTCAGGGTGTCAAAAAGCATTTTTGACACCCTGAACGTTGCAAGTCCGCAAAAGTTGACTTGCAACGAGGACATCATTTTCTTGTGCGGCTTTGCCGCACGGCCAGAAAATGATAGAGGAAGCGGCTTACCAGCCGCTCCTTAAACCAGAAAAGCCGGTTCTGTGGAATGGAAATGAAGGGCTTACCGCCCTTCATTACGTCCCGGGAGTTACTTTTGAAGTTTTTGACAGTCTGGGTCTGTTATCCTCGATGGGATAACAGGCTTTTTTGTTGTAATTGCGATGATGCAGTCGCATGCTGTCATAAGTATGTAAAAAAGTATTAAAAATCTATTGATTTATCCGGATCGTGCATAAATTGTCGTTTTTTTAAATGACAGCTGCGGCATGAAAAGAGGGTACGGCGCTGCTGTATCTTTAGTTTAGCAACCTGCATTTATATCAATTGCCTTGCGTTTTACAGCAAATCAAAAGAGAAATGCATTTTGATTAAGCAAAAGAAGAAAAAGGATGTTTATACTAAACTGTACCCCGTAAAACGGACACCGCAAAGAGTGACATTTCATCCGACGGCCCGGGTATACGGACGGTAAAATAGTCACAAAACCCAGGATAGCGGACGTTTGCGGGCAACAGAAGTGATAGAATGTACCCATCGTGTCGGGTCGGAGAGGTGGGTAACATGAGCAAGAGGCTATTCAGCAAGGACGAGCAGCTCATCTTGAGAGCAAACCCCTACGTGGAAACCGTAACCGAGAAAAGCGTGGTCTTCACGCCCGGGTTCAAAGAGAGGGCATATCAAGCGCTCTTACGTGGGGAGCGCATGGCAGCGATCTTTGAAGAACACGGGATTCAACCATCAATCTTGGGTAACGCGAGGATCAACGGTTTTCGCGAGAAGGTTCAACGTTATGCGGAACGTGAAGAAGGGTTTTCCAACCTACGGAAGACGAAGCGCCGCGGGGTAAACAGGGGGATAAAACCAGACAGCATGACGGGTCGGATGGCATACATGGAGAACAAGATCAGCTATCTGGAGCAGGAGGTGGAGTTTCTAAAAAAAACACGTCAGGCAGATTTGGAGGCGCAGAGGCTATGGGAATCCAAGCACCGGCGCAAGTGAAATATGGCCTGATCTATAATGCCTTGCAGAGCGACAACAATCTTCTGAGCATTACGCTTCTGTGCCAGATTGCTGGCGTTTCGCGATCCGGATTCTATGGATGGCTGGAATCGGCGTCGTTTCGGATAGAGCGGGACGAGGCAGATCAGCGGGATTTTGGGCTGGTTTTGGAGGCGTATCGGTTCCGAGGGTACGCAAAGGGCGCACGGTCGATCCACATGCGGCTTTTACATATTGGGATTCGCATGAACGTCAAGAAGATCCGTCGCCTGATGGACAAGTTCGGTCTGATGTGCCCGATCCGCAAGGCGAATCCTTACCGCCAGATGGCAAGGGCTATGCAGGCGAGCACAGTCGCACCGAATCTTATTGATCGGCAGTTCAACGCACGGGGAGTCAGAAAGAATCTGCTGACGGACATCACCTACCTGTTCTACAAGAACGGCAGATGCTATCTCTCGACCATCCTTGACGCCTGTACTCACGAGGCTCTGGCAGACGAGCTTAGCGAAGACCTGCATATAGAATTCGTTCTGGAGACGGTCGATACCCTCGTGAAGGAACATGGCAGCACGCTGGACAACACGACAATCGTTCACAGCGACCAGGGATGCCATTACACGAGCCGAGCCTTCATAGAGAAGCTCAAGGACAACGAGTTCGTCCAGTCCATGTCCCGGAAGGGAAACTGCTGGGACAACGCTCCTCAGGAGAGCTTCTTCGGTCACATGAAGGATGAAATCAGCGAGAAGATCGCGGCCTGTGAAACGTTTGCGCGGGTCAAGGCGGTGGTCGAGGACTGGTTGGATTACTACAATAAAGACCGCTACCAGTGGGATCTGCTCAAGCTCTCGCCGAAGGAATACTACGAGTATCTGGTGACCGGCGTTTACCCGTTGCCGATGTACACAAAGGACTGACATCGGGGGCTCTGCCCCCGAACCCCCGAGGTTTATCGCTTTGCTTTCCAGGAGGGCAGCCGCGCTGCGGCGCAAGAAAAAGCGACGAGACCCTCCTCGCCGCCCTCCCGCAAATCCGGTGAAGCGCTCGGGTCGCTCCTCAGCGTTGCCCTATCCTCAGCACCGGCAAAGCGGGAGCAGTATATCACAATTCGTCGCGGACGAACTACCACTAAGCAAATTTTGTACTTGACATGGGGTACACTTCCAAATCCGGGTATTGAAATCAAGACTTGGTTTCCTTTTGCAACAGAAATTACTGCGCGGTTCAAAGACAGCGTACAACATTTCCAGAGCGATCAAATCAATGTTGCTATGATTGCATGGCTGCCTGATAACGTGCTCTGGGGGAAACCTACCATTATTGATGCTTGGGTTGGAAGTGCTGCAAGTGTTGCAAGTGCAAGAGATTCGCATTACCATCGGCCACCGGATTATCTCGTCTTTGAGCCAGAAGACACCAGTTCAAGGACATGTAACTTACAGCAGACCAATACTAATGGCTATAAGTTTCAAGGATCGGCTGCAGATTTTTCTCGCGCAAATGAAATCGTAACCTCATGGGGACGCGATGGTACTGTTTACAGCACGTCCCCAGAATACCAAGCAAAATTACAGAGCCTACTTGGTTCCTTTACATATCGCTTGGATACGAATTTTGCTAAGATGGATAGAATAGAACACGCCTCGTTAGAAGCCTTTAAAACACAGGTGCTGGACACTGAATATCGCGGTTTACCAATCCGCCAATGGGCGCGACTTATATCAGTTGGTGGCGATGCCCTCGACAGTCAACTGTTGCGGCTGATTAATGAATGATTTTACATGAGAAACTGCTGTTTCATACATTTCTTTTTGAATCTCAGATGAATAGCATAGCCTGTTGCTTCGGTAACAGGCTATTGCTGTCGTGAAAAGGCCACCAAAAGGGTCCCACACCACGTCGCCTTCATCAGATGCCATTTCAATAATTCGCTCTGTAAGTACAAGCGGTTTCTGGTTGTTGTGAACTGCTTTTGTGCCATTTTTTTTACGTTCTTCGCCGCTTAACTGAGATACTGACCACACATTTGTGATTCCCATCGGACAGTAAAACTTTGCTCGAAGCCGTTGCCAATCATCCTGAGTAAGTGGTGTTACGCCATCGACAGAAAAATACGGTCTACCAGCAGGGTTTCCGTGTAAGTTTGCATATGCAGATATACCTTCAAACGCTTCTGCAGGAGGCATATACCATAAATGACATTTCGTGAAATACTTCCTTGTTGCAGCATCTTTGACACCACAAGCTTCATTTGTCTTTGAAAAAGGCAATCCGGTTCGTGCCCATTCATAACGAAGCCATTCTTTCATGCTCATTTGAATTCCATCAACATAAAACTCTGGCTTGCGAACATATTGAACGCAAACCTCCGTTACTACGGGAAGTTTTCTTATTGTTTTCGTATTAACATTACCAGCGACATGACTCATTCCTTTATCCCAAATACAACAGGCTTTAAACTCCCAGCCGTGTTTTAGTAGATACGGATGCACTGCCGCCCAACCTTGTTCCGTATTCCAAAACCACAGTGTTGTTTGTGGCGTTGAAAGTTTGGACCATTTTTGAATGTGAGGCTCATACCACTCACCAAGGTTATCGCAGGAAACCAAGTCTCCCTTGTAGCCACTTACGCCATAAGGTCCATCAGATATTATTACGATGGGTGATTCCCATTGTTCATACATAAACATTGCATCTGAGTTGAACAGTTGTATTTTGCCATAATTGAGCATTTCCATTGCTATTTTCACCTATCCGTTTCATCAAGATGTCTTAGCTCTACAATGTCACCAATTTCGCACTGTAGAGCGACACAGATTTTTTCTAACAAGTCTGTAGTAACATTTTCGCCCTTTCTAAGTTTCGCCAGAGAAGATGGGCTGATCTGCGCAATATCACACAAGTCCTTCTTTTTAAGGTCTTTATCAATTAATAGTTTCCACAGCTTCTTGTATGTCACTGCCATGCTATCCCTCCTCAATGTTTAACCGAGCCATGCTCAAACTGCAGTTGTATTATACCACAAAAATTTCGATAAAGCAATCGTAAATTATGAGATAACAGTATTTTATTATCTTATCACAGAACATCTACTTGCCACATTTTCAACCATTTCAACGGAATACAATTTAATTATTCGCTTGTGTCCTTACGATAGGGGTAATTGTTTAAGCTTTTTTCGGCACATTTTCGTCGGAGAGGGCTTTTTCTATTGTATTAAATGTTGGAACTACATAGAGCCGTGCTACGACATACGAAAGTTCCCGTTTGCCGAGTGCACACCCTATGCACACCCCCAAGTTTCCGTTTGCCGAGTGCAAGGCGAAATACACCTATATGCTCCGTAGACGGGGCTTTTTTCTTTGCACTCTACAAACGGCAGAAAACAAAAAAGCCGCCAGAAAGCCTTGCTACCAAGACCTTCTGACGGCTACCGTGTGCAAAATAAAAACGCCAGCATTGTATCAATACTGACGTTCTTATATGGCGGAGAGTTAGGGATTTGAACCCTAGGTACGCTATTAACGTACACACGATTTCCAGTCGTGCGCCTTAGACCACTCAGCCAACTCTCCATGATCCATGCGTTGCATACATCCGCAACGTTGAATATTATACACATCAGGCGTGCCTATGTCAAGGTTTTTTCCAAAATAAGCGCAGTAGGCGCGTCAGGCCGGCCCGTAAAGCCGCCCCATGCAACCCATGCGAAACGGCTTGCCGCCGTTTCCCGTCTATGGGCTACATGGAGCGTTGCTCCGTCATTATTCAGGCAGCTTTTCCAAGGCTTCCATGCCATGCGCCCCGTAGCGGGCACGGATGGTGCGAAGCCCATCCTTCAGGCTTTCTTCCTGCTGGACGGTCAGGCGGGCAAAAGGCTCGCGCACATAGCCCGCGTCGCGTCCCATCCATTGCGCCATCTTTTTCATCGCGGAGAAATACGGAAATTTCAATACAAACAGGATGACCGCGTCCGCCACGCGCTGGCATTCCTCCGCGAGCCTCATGTCGTTTGCCAGCACCGCGTCCCTAAGTTGAAGAAAGATTTCGGGGATCACGTTATAGAACGAGCCGATGATGCCGTCCGCCCCGAATGCGAAGCCGGACAGCGCCATTTCATCGCAGCCGGAGTAAATCATGAAATCCTGCCCTAATTCATCCTTCATGCGCATGATCTCGTGATGCGTGGGCGAGGTATACTTCATTCCCTTCACGTTGGGCAGCCCGGCAAGCCGCCGGACGGTATCGTTGCTGACCAGCCCGGCAAGCGCGATGTTATAAATAATCATGGGCAGCGGCGTCGCGGCGCTCAGCGCCTGATAATAAGAAAAGATCTCGTCCTCAGAAAATTTAAAATAGAAAGGCGGAACAGAGGAAAGCGCATCGGCGCCGGCCTTGTATGCGTGCTCGGCAAAAGCGATGGATTTTGCGGTTCCGATATCTCCCACATGAACGATAACCGGTACGCGGCCTTTATTCTGGTCGATAACAGCCTCCACCACAGCATGCCGCTCGCCCGCGTCCATCAGGAAAGCCTCGCCGGTACTGCCGGTCAGGTAAAGGCCATCGACCCCCTTTTGTATCAAAAACTCAGTCAAATTGCGCTGGCGCTGTTCGTCAAAAGCGCCATTTTCGTCAAAGCAGGTCATCATTGCGGGGATAACGCCCCGAATGCTCTGTATATCCCTCAAAGTTACTTCCTCCGGTCGTTATGGTTTTGTCTCGGCAGGTTTGCGCTCAATCCCGCTGAAATGCTTAAACATCAACTGCGCGGCCAGATTTTCATCCCGGTTGCGCACGGCGTCCAAAATACGGTGGTGGTCCTCAATGGTTTTCAGCGCCCTCTCCATGCTTTTGGGGCTTTCCCGTTTAAGCAGCTGGTTCATTTCAAGATCGCGGTACGAATTCCAGAAAATATGGCACAGCGAGGTAAGCATGCGGTTGTCCACGACGGAATACAGCGTTTCATGAAACAGACCGTCAATCTCGTAAGTGGGCTCGTTTTTTTCGGCCAACCGCGTCCATTCACTCAAAATGCTCTCGCAGCGCTCGAGCTGCTCGTCGTCGATCTTATCCACCACGCGCGCCATCAACGAGGTCTCCAGCTGCCTGCGCAGGTCGTAAAGATCGATCACAATGCTCGGGTCCAACACGAAGCCGTAATCGAAAATATCGCCAATTGCGTCCAGGTTGAAATCGCGCAACACAAGCCCGATTCCGTGACGGATTTCAATCAGGCCGATGCTTTCCAGCGCGCGCGTCGCTTCGCGCACACAGCTTTTGCTGATTTCAAGCGCGGCGGCGATGTCCCCTTCGCAAGGCAGCATATCCCCCGGCTTTAGTCCCTGGCTCACGATCAGATCGCGAATATACTCCCGAACCAGCGTCGTATTGCTCATCTTTCGCGGCATTTGTTCCCGCTCCTTGCCTTTGTTTTGGTAGCTTTGGTATGGAAGGAATTCTCCCTCTTACCCTTTTACCCCTGCCGAAATATTCATGCCGTCGATGATTTTGTTCTGAAATACCACGTAAATCAACAGCGTGGGAACAAAGGATATAACCGCCCCGGCCAGCGCCACGCCCATTCCTCCGCCTTCGCCGCGCGTAGCGGAGGAAAAGATATTGGCCAGGCCAAGCTGCAATGTGTACATCTTATCGTTTCGCGTCACAATCAGGGGATACAGGAAGTCATTCCACTGGTTGACGAAGTTGAAGGTTAAAAGCACTACCAGCGCGGGCTTCGTCTGCGGGAGAATAATGCTGGTGTATGTGCGCAGCATGCTGGCGCCATCGATGCGCGCGGCCTCGTCAAAATCCATGGGGATCGCTTGCATGTACTGCATCAGCAGGTAAATCCCGAACGCGTCGCAGAAAAACGGCAGCCATGCCCAGAAGGTGTTGAGCATCTTCAGGTTGGAGAAGATGATAAACAGCGGCAGAATACGCGTCTGAATCGGGATGACCAGGAGCAGCATCAGCAACCACAGCAAAAGCTTGCGCCCGCGAAACTCCGTGCGTCCGAAGCCAAATGCCGCCATAGAGCACAGCAGCACCTGAAACAGGCTTGTACCAATGGAAATAATCAGGCTGTTGGTGGTCCAGCGGCCTATGGGGTTATTGGCGAACAGGTAACGGTAATTTTCCAGGCTGACCTGCTCGGGCCAAAGCTCCATCGGGTAAGGCATGGTGACTAGGTTGGGATGAAGCGCCTCAATCATCAGGATGTAAAAGGGAAAGACGACCGTAACCCCCACAAGGGAAAGAAAAAGTACGCGCAGCGCGGTGTGCCACCGCCTGGTTTTCCGGTTTCCAACCTCCATCCCCGATTACCCCCTTTCCCTCAGCAGCCTTTTTTCAAGCCCAACAATCACCAGGAAAATCGCTACGCCGATAACCGCGATGGCGCTGCCATAACCGATGTTGTAGGAGGAAAATGCCTGCTGGTACAAGTAGTACGTAATAGTCATGGTTGAATAGTCGGGCCCGCCCTTGGTCAGCAGGTAGGGCTGCACAAACATCTGGAACGCCCATGTCGTGACCATAACGACGCAGAGCGTGGTGGTAGGCTTGATCTGGGGCAACGTAATGTGCCAGAAGGTGCTAAAGCGTCCGCTTCCGTCAATAGCCGCCGCCTCGTACAGGTTGGTATCCACTGTTTGCAACCCTGCCATAAACATCAATACCGTATAGCCGCAGTTTTTCCAGATGGATAAAAGCACCAGCGACGGCATGGACCAGCCGGTATCCAGCAGCCACGGCACCTTTTGAATGCCCACCGACGACAGGATGCTGTTGAACAGGCCGATATCGTAGTCAAAGAACCACTGCCACACCACGATAACCACCACGTACGACGTGATGACCGGCACGTAGTACAGCGCCCGGAAAAATGACATCACGCGCCCTTTGTGGTTTAAGAGCATCGCAAGCAACAGCGAAATGACGATCGTCGGCAGCACATACATCAAGGCGTACTGGAAGGTGTTGAGCAGCGAACGGACGGCGATGGGGTCGTTAAAAAAGCGTTGATAGTTTTTAAGCCCGGCAAAGGAAGGCGAGGAAAGCGCCGACCAGCTTTGCAAGCTGTACCAGATGTTGGCGGCCGTCACCGCCAGGCCGAAGCCGCCCAGGATAATTACGGAGGGCAGCACAAACCAAAAGCCGCTTTCACCCCTGCCGCGGCGGCGCAACGAACGTTCCGTCATGCGGATTCCTCCTTCTTAAAAAGCGTTTTCCTTAATGGCGCGCGCAAGCGAGGAGGGCTCGCCGGGCAGCGGCATGAAGACGCGCGCGCATCCCTTGCGTTTGGATTCGTAGATCGCCATGATGGTTTCCAACGCCGCGCGGCCATCCGCGCCGGACGACGTCTCGCTCTGCGCTCCTGTGCGCATGCAGCGCACCAGCTCGCCATAAGCTTCCAAATACGGATTGAGCTTCACACCCTCCGTGTTGGGATAAGGCGCGGGCGCCAGTTCCTTGAAATTGCTGGCATATTTGCTGTCCTCATACTTCCAAAGGTACGCCTCGTTGGTGTAAAGCAGCATTTTGCCCCTGGAGCCCTGAATTTCCAGTTCAAAGCGCATATAATCGGTGCGTTCGTTGACGAGCGTGGTGCCATATACGCCGTTTTGGAACCGCATAAGCGAATAAGCGCTGTCCTCCACGAGATCCTCAGGCTTTGCGCGCTCCACGTCGCTCATCACCCATTGGATGTCGCCAAACAGGTAACGCATGATATCAAACAGGTGCGTGGCGTCATGCAAAAGCGGACCCTCAAACTCCGACTGCCAGTTTTTGTTGGGCTTGCATCCTTCGCAGATACCGATAACCGCGTTTATCTGTCCAATCTCGCCGCTTTCAATAATCTGTTTGGCGGAACGGTAGAGCGAGTTGAAACGGCGGTTATGCATGGTCATGAGCACAACGCCGTTATCCGCGCAGGCCTTGAGCATACGGTCCGCATCCTCGAGCGAAAGCGCGAGGGGCTTTTCACACAGAATGCCCTTGACCCCCGCGTTTGCAAGGTCCACCACGATCTGCGCATGCGTTTCCGGATTGGTGGCGACGCCTACGATATCAATCTTTTCCTCACGAACCATTTCCAGATAGTCGGTATACGCCTTTTTGGTGTGAAATCGCTCTTGAAACGCCTTTGCGCTTTTTTCGCTTCTGGCCGCGCCAGCCACCAGCTCAACTCCCGGCAGCTGAGCCAGCGCGCCCGCGTGCGTACAGGGATGGTCGCGCTTGGGATCATCCTCCAGCGTCCAGGCGATGCGGCCCAAACCAACGACTGCCGCGCGATAATTCTCCATAATCCAGTCCTCCTCAGGCCCGCGCGAGCGCTTCCGTCATGCGGGCGATCATCTCAAAATTGCGTTCTGTTTCCGCAAACGGCACAGGCGGCTTTCCCGTATCGATCATACGCAGGAACGCTTCCATCGTGCCTTTAAAGCCGCCGTAGGCATTGTCCACATTCAGCTCCGGCAAGCCCGTATATTCCTGATCCATGTTGTTGATATACGCGTGCTCCGGCGTAACCGCCTCCACCGCGTAATCTGTACGCTCCGTAGCGCATAAAAGCGAGACCGTTCCCAGCGAGCCGTCCTCATACTTTACGGTCAGGGCGTAATTATCATCGCAGCGCGCATGCCGGTAATGGCATTTGCTTGACATTCCCTCGATGCGAACGGCTTTTTGTGGCATAAACATATTCAGCAATTCTACCGCGTGAATACCAATATCGGTCAGCATTCCCCCGCTCTGCGCCGGATCGTCATGCCAGCGCTTAACGGGGTTTTCCAGAAAGAATTTCATCGTATGGTATACGGTAACATGGCAGCGGACGACGCGCTCGCCAGCCGATCGGATATCCTCCAGCATTTTGAGGTATGTCGGCGCAAGACGCAGCGGGCTTACGGAAAACACCTGCTTTCCCTCGCATTCCTTAAGGAAGTTCTTTGCCTCCTCCACGCTGTGGGACAGCGGCTTCTCAATATAGACGGGAATACCACGTGCCATAAACGGCCTTGCCAGCGGGATATGGTCGCTGTTGCGGCTATCGATCAGCACGCCGTCCACATCAGGATAATCCTCCACCCGGGGAACGACCTCGCAACCAAACTGTTCGGCGTAGGCGCGCGCGTTCTCCTCCGTGTAATCCCACACAGTGCTTACCTGAGCGCCAAGCTCTTTGAGCAAAGGGGCGTAAAAATAAGGATTGTTCAGGCCCAGGCCCACCACGCCAATTTTTTTCATGACCTTCATCCTCCGTTTTGTACAAACGCTTTCATCAAAACGGCGTGCGGGACCGCCGGACACGGGAGAAGCGCTGGGGGTGTGAGGTCCCCAGGTTCACTTCCGCGGCGGCCCCGCCGCCCGGACACGTTAGTTTGCCATAATGGCTTCGATCTTGGTCTGCGCTTCCTTCAGACCATCCTCGGTGGATTTGATGCCCAGCAGGATAGAGTTAAACTCAGAGCCGAGCACTTCCAGGATTTCGGAGTAATGGCTGTTCATGGGGCCGGTGCCGGTCGCCCATTCGGACTGGGTGGACATGAAAACCAAGCGGTCGTCGGTCATGTAGTCAGCGGCGCTGATATCCTTGCGGGGGGACATGAAGCCGGACGCGGCCAGAATGCTCTGGGTGTTTTCCTTGTTGGTGAGGAACTTAATCCAGGCGATGGTCGCTTCGCGGTTTTCGGCCTTGGAGAACATCGCGTAGGAACCGACGGTGACATAGCCGATCTTCTTTTCGCCAGTCAGGATGGGGCCGACTTTAAAGTTGAGGTCGGGGTTGGCGTTGGCCACCTGCGTTACCTTGGAGGGTTCGACTTCCAGCTCGATACCCACCTTGCCGGAAGCAAACTCAAACCCGCCGCCGGTGATGTTGGATTTCTGGATATAGCCGTCATCAAACAGGCTCTTGATGAAGTTGAGGGCGTTGGCGGTTTCTTCACTGTTGATAACGACGTTGTTGTTCTCATCCAGAATGTTGCCGCCAGCCTGCCATACCTGGTTCATGATGCTGGTAACGGGCGAGGGGCGGTTGAGGTCAAAGCGCGCGCCGGCCTGCGTGATTTCGCCGTTTTCATCGGTCTTGGTCAGCTTGGCGATCGCGTCCTTCATCTCATCCCAGGTCTGGGGAGGATTTTCGGGATCAAGTCCAGCTTCCACAAAAAGATCAACGTTGTAGAGGTAGCCCAGCGAGTTTTGCAGAATCGGCAGAGCATATAACGTGCCGTCATAGCTGAGCGCGCCAAGCGAGCCTTCCGTATACATGGCGTCCAGCTCCTCCTGCGTGTAAACCTCGGAGATAGGCACGAGGTTATCCGTCGCGGCGAAAAGCGGAACCTGGAAGTCGTTTAGATATACGACGTTGGGAGCCTCGCCGCCCGCGATAGCGGTCAACATCTTTTCATAGCGGCCATTCCAGGGCAGGTACTGGATATCGATGGTCACGTTGGGATACTCGGCGTTAAACGCCTCCACGATCGGCGCAAAAAGCGCAGCGTCGTCCGCCGAAAGCGGGAAGGACCACATGGTAACGGTTCCGGAAATATCCTCCGCGCTTGCCGTAAGGCCAAAGCCCATGGTCATAAGCATAACGGTCGCCGTCAGGATTGCCAACATTTTTTTCATTGTGATAACTCCTCTCTTTGCTTGGGTGTTTTGTCAGTATCGCAGTGATCCATAGTTTTCTGTTATCAGTTATCAGATATCTGATAACTTGATGTAAAGAACCAACTCCTTTCACACCAGCTCATCAAAATGTATAAGAAAACAGAGGAACTGTCTGCAATATAGCACAGCTCCTCTCATTTGTCAATCCTGTTTTTTTGCTTTTTACGCATGGCCTAAAATCGGAATAAGGAGACGTTGAGGCAATATAACCTGCATTATGGCGGCAGAGCCGGCGTACTTGGTTTAGCGGCGCGCCCGTTTTTGCACGCGAAAAGCCGGGAGGGCCAAACGGCTTTGCCCTCCCGGCTTAACTTAATACTTACCATACTTGTCAACCATTTCCATCACAGCGCAGTAGTTTTCAAAGCTGACGGACGGCGGAATCGAATGGTCGGAATGATATACATATCCCCCGCCCTGTTTGGCGGTCAGAATTTTATCCCGCATTTCGGTCTCGATAGCATCGCGGGTGGTGCCCATGACGTCGGCGCTGATGTTTCCCATAAAGGCAATGCGATCGCCATAGAGCTTCTTATACTCACGCACGTCGTTCCCGGCGCGCGCCTCCATGGGCTGGATGCAGTCGATACCGGACTCGACAAGCAGAGGCAGCAACCTGTCCACCTTGCCGTCGCAATGGTAAATGACCTTCAGGTTGTTCGCATGGCAACAGTCAAACATCCGCTTATGGTACGGCATCAGGCGTTCCCGATAAAAATCCGGCGAGAAGAGCATGCCGTTTTTGTAGCAGAGGTCGCTGAAGAACCAGACCGCGTCCATTTGATAGCCGCTACTGATCATTTGCTCCAGCATTGCGAGGTTAAAGTCCAGATAGTCGCTGATGACCCGCTCGGTATATTCCGGCTCCAGCACCGTATTCATCAGAAATTCTTCCTCGCCCATCAGGCGAAGCGCGTACCAGCAGGGATCGATCGGCGAGAGCACTGTAAACTCATCTTTTGCCTTGGCCGCGTCATACTTCGCCTGTTCCTCCGGCTTTAGCCTGTCCAGAGTGGGTGTAAGAAGCGAGCGGTGCTCCTCCCAGTCGTCCTGTGATTTAATCAGGTAATCCTGCGGACATTCCGTATTGGTTTGACCCTTAAGCTCCTTGTAGGTAACGCCGTTTGAATCGGTAAAGACGCGCTCCGTGCCGGTTTCCGAAAGGGTTTTTTCGGGCAAGCCCAGGCTGCCGTCATACGAGAAGATGGTAATACCGTCAAGGCCAAAGTAATCCGCGGGCTCCACCCCCGCAGGCAAGCCCTCTTGCCGCCAGCGCTCCACGGTTTCCGCCCAGAAGCAGAGCTCCAGCTTGGGAATACGGTCCGCCTGGCGGCGGCTGAGCGCGAGCAAAATCCTCTCTCTGCCGGTCATGCTCCTTGCGCCTCCCCATCCATCGCCCCGCGTTGAAGAAGGCTGCCGCTGTCCATATCCACATAGATGCGGGCATCCCGGCAAATACGCAGGGCCGTGGCCGGGCACTGCTCGCCGATTGCATCGTACAGCGTGTGGTGGACCGCCTGGGCTTTGCTTCTGGCGGGCACGATGCATATATGGTGGCTGGCGTTCATCAAAGTCGGAACCGTCAGCGTAAGCGCGCGAAGCGGCACTTTATCCAGCGTTTCAAAGCAACCGTCGTGAACCTGCTGCATACGGCATACCCGGTCCAGCTCGACCGCTTTAACGCCCAGAGGATCCTTCATGTCCGCGACGTGGGGGTCGTTAAAGGCGATGTGTCCGTTTTCACCAATGCCCAAGCAGACGATATCGATCGGCGTCTCCCGAAGAAGGGCGCAGTAGCGCTCGCATTCCGCCTGAATATCGGCGGCGTTTCCGTTGATGTAATGCACCTGCCTGAAGGCCGCTTTGCTAAACAGCCTGTCGCGCAGGAAATTGCCAAAGCCCTGCGGAGCTTCTTTAGGCAAACCAACGTATTCATCCATATGAAAGGCTGTAATCCGTGAAAAATCAATAGCGGGTTCCTTAACCAGCGCCTCCAGAAATTCATTTTGAGAAGGCGCGGCGGCAAAGATCATGCGGATGGATTCCTTCCGGCGGAGCAAATCGCAAATCAAGTCGCGCACCTGCCGCGCCGCCGCCCTTCCCATTTCCTCTCTCGACGGAAAGCGTTGGACGCAGTAATGGTAAAGCACGCTGTTCATCGTTCATTCTCCCCTTCTAAATCATCGCGTATAATTTTTCCCTTTGCCATGCACCAACGGACGTTCAGCGAATCGTCCAAAAGCACCAGATCGGCATCGTAACCCACCGCAATTTTTCCTTTGGTTTTTTCCAGCCCAAGCCGCCGCGCCGGCGTTTCGGAGGCCATTCGAAGCGCGTCCACAACCGGTATGCCCGCCGCCACGCCCGTGCGTACCATCCGGTCCATCGTTCCCACGCTTCCGGCAAAGGCCTGCCGGCTTTCAAGCTTCATAACCCCATCCTCATAGACGACCCTCATACCGTTTTGCAGCCGGTAGTCCATGCCGGGCTCAAGCTCCGCCGCCGCATAATCCAGTCCGTCGGTAATCCAGTACATATTCCCAACGCCCTTGCAGCGGTAAATCAACTGGAGCATCGCGTGCGGAAGGTGGCAGCCGTCTCCGATTACCTGAACGGTCAGCGCATCCGAAACAAGCGCGCTTTCCACCACGCCCGGCACGCGGAAACCGCCCCGGCGGCAAAAGGTGGAACATCCGGAATACAGGTGCGTCACATCGGAAAAGCCATGTAAAACAGCCTCGTCCATCACGCTCTGATCCGCGTCCGAATGCGCGATGGAGGGCACAATTCCATGCCGCGCCAGTTCCTCCGCCATTTCCATGGCCCCGGGAAGCTCGGGCGCAACGCCAACCATCACGACGCCATCCCAGCGCCCGGTAAATCGCCCCCAAGGATGACGCGCCGGAATCAGCAGGCTTTCCGGGCTCTGCGCACCAGCCTGCCCCGGCGAAAGGTACGGCCCTTCCAGATGCACGCCGGCAATCGTCGCGTCGCAGGCCATTTCCCGCGCGGTACGTACTGCGTCTATCGCGCGCTCAATTTTCTCCGCCGGCGCGGTCCATGTGGTAGGCAGGATGGTCGTGGTTCCAAATTGGGCGTGCGCATCGCACATCCGCACCACATCGAGGGCTTTGCCGCTCATCACGCACGCGCCGCCGCCGCCGTGTACATGCAGATCGATAAAGCCGGGCGACAGTATTTTTCCCTCCGCGTCAACCACAAGCTCGTTTTCACCGCTGAGACATGGCCTGGTTTCGACGATTTTGCCTTCTCGAACCCGTACCGCGCCGGAAACGAGGCCATTTTCCGTCAGGACGCGGGCATTGTCAATTCTGCAATCCATGCTTTGCCTCCATCAGGGAATGAGCGCCACGCGCCTGCCTTCTCGTGCAGATTGATAGACCGCCAGGATGATTTCAAGCGGCTTTCGTCCCTCGGCGGCATCCACCATCAGCGCTTCTCGCCCCTCTATCGCTCCCACAAGGTTTTCAAGCTGCCGCCTGTGTCCCTCACAGCTGATCGCTTTGGGGTCGGAGGCTGCGCCGCCGACGGCGGTTCCGGTTTCCAGTTGCAAGGGGATAGATAGGTCCCACCGTTCGACCGTATCCTCCGAAAGCACCGCGCTTCCCTTATCCCCGCAAATTTCCAACCTTCTGGGATAGCCAGGGAAACAGGTGGTTGACGCTTCCAGCGTACCGAGCGCTCCGTTTGCAAATTCCAGAACGGCAACCACGGAATCCTCCGTCTCGATCCGGCGGGTCTGTGTTTTGGCAATGGCCGTCACCGCCCGCACGCCGCCCATCAGGTACTGCAACAGGTCGACGCCGTGGATCCCCTGGTTCATCAGCGCGCCGCCGCCGTCCATCCGCCATGTGCCGCGCCAGGAGGATGAAGCGTAGTATTCATCGCTGCGGTAATACTTCATGGACAGGCTGCCGGACACGACGCGCCCAAACGCCTTTTTCTCAACCGCGTCCTTCAAGGCCCGCATGGCGGGCGAAAAGCGCAGCTGTGAAATAACGCACACCTGACAGCCGTTTTGACCGGCGAGCCGCGCCAGCTCGTCGGCCTGTGAAAGCTCCAGGCACATCGGTTTTTCCAGCGCGACATGCTTGCCATGCCTGACGGCGTCGATTGCCTGCGCGCCGTGAAAGCCGCTCGGCGTGCAGATGCATACCGCGTCAATCTCCACGTCCTCAAGCATCGCTTCCATGGTTTCATATGCCCGAACGCCACGCTCGCCGGCAAAGCGCCGCGCAGCCTCGGGCAATGCGTCCCACACACCGAGAAGCCGGGCGTTTTCAAGCTGTGCGATTGCCGCCGCGTGAAAGGCCGCGATGGTGCCGCAGCCAACAATGCCAAACCGTACCATCCGCTTACCTTCCCCCAAAGCCGTACTCACGGCGCAAAATATCCAGATAAACTTCGCTGGCCTCCAGCCCGCCGTCGGAAAATCCGCTTCCCTGCGGCTTTTTCATCAGTTCCTCGTCAAGCTCTGTTTTAATCCGCCAATGAGTTTCGACAGAAAGCCACCCCTGATACCCGTCCTGATCGAGCTGGCGGAAGAGCCCGTGAAAATCCACGTCGCCCTCCCCCATTTTGGCCGGTGCAAACTGCGTGCCCGTCCATTTCAAATCCTTGATATGAATGTGGCGAATCCAGGGCTTCAGCCGCCGGTAACCCACAGGGAAGGGCGGCGGCGCGTCCGGATCGCAGATTTCATTGCCCGGATCATACAGCGCGCCAACATTTGGATGGTTCAGCGTTTGGAGAAATGCGGCCAAGCGTTCCATATTATAGGTATTTACGCCGGGGTCGGATTCCAGCGCCAGCGTAATGCCCTCGCTTTCAAGCAGCGGCAGTACAGGAAGGTACGCCTCGGCCGCGCGCTCAAGTACGTTCTCGTCCTCGGACTTCCAGAAGGTAAAGCCTCGAACCAGCGAGGTGCCAAGGATATGCGCGCCCTCAATCGCGCGCTTCAAGCCCTCTATCTGAAGGCGTGTTTCCTCCGCGTTTCCCAACGTGGATTTAAACAGCGGCGCGCCGATTGCGCAAACCGACAGGCCGTGCTCGTCCGCCGTCCGGCGGATGCGCAGATAATCCTCACGCGTCATTTGAAAGGGGTTTTTTTCCTCAACGGAGCGGATTTCAAGCCCGTCCAGATGATGCCTGAGCGCAAAATCCACCGCGACCTCCAGGTTCTGTGAAACCTCGTCGGTGATAATCGACGTCTGGTACACCACTAAACCATCCTCCCTCAATTACAAACAGATCATGAAAAAGCCTTTCAGACTTTACTTCCACATGACCGTTTAAGAGCAGGCGCGGGGCGGGCAGCCGCCCCGCGCCGATATGCGCTTACAGCGCGCTGGCAAGCAGCTTTTCGACCATTTTCATGCTGCCCACCGCGTCGTCAATGGTGCACATCGGCTTTTCACCGGTTTGGATGCAACGGATAAAGTCGATATCCTCATGCTTATAGCCGTAATACTGGTGGTACTCCTGCCCGCCCGCAATCTCGCGGCCATCGATTACCTCGATCTTTTGCTCGTTGGTACCGGCGGCCGCGAGCGAGTAGACCTGCTGCCCGCTGAAATACAGAATCTTCGCGTCGCAGGCCGCGTCGCCAAAGCCAAGGTTGATAAACGCGCTCGCGCCGGGGCCGTGGATTTCGAACGTATGGACGCGGCCGCCCGTTTGGTAGTTGGCGCGCAGCGTACCGGTTACGCCGTTTTCAAAGCGCATGACGGACGACCAAGCATTGTCCACAGGGCTGTTATGGCGGGCGACGACCGTAGCCGCGTCCTTTACCTCCGACCCGGCCAAATAACGCACCAGGTCGGCCGCGTGAACAATATCGCACACGAAGGCGCTCGCATAGGTCCACGTATCGGCAATGTCGTTGTTTTTAATGAATACGCCGTCCACCTGCGTAATGGTGGTCAGCTCCTGCATTTTCTTAAAAACATGCTGTACAAGGGGGACGTGCCGCCGGTTCATGGCCACGGCGCAGATTTTGCCGCATTTGGCCGCCAGCCTCGCCAGCGATTCCGCCTGATAGGAGGTGATGCCCGCGGGCTTTTCCAAAAGCACATGCCAGCCGTTTTCAAGGCATTCCCACGCCGCGCGGAAGGTGCGGTCGCAATCCACCAGCACCAGTACGCCGTCAAGCTGCTCCTTCTTCATCATCTCATACTGGGAGGAATAGACATGCGGGATGTTATACTTCTCGGCCGCCTCCCTCGCGCGCTCCTCACGCAGGTCGCAAACCGCGACGAGGTCGCAATCCTCAATTTCCACCAGGCTGGGCAGATGTACGCTGTTGGCGATTCCGCCCGCGCCAATCACACCGATCTTAACCTTGTTGCTCATATTTCCGTCTCCTCCTATTTAGTCCAGATAGATTTTCTTTGCCGCGGCGGCATATCCGGTCTCAAACGCCGCGCCGTCAAACCCAGGATCGTTCTCGGGGATATCATCAAGCCGGACGGGTTGTCCGCCGTTTTGCTTTGAAAGCCTGCCCGCCAGCATGATTTTAATAGACTCGATGATGTCCGGGATTTGCGCAAGGTCGCTTTTACCGGTTTCCATATAATCGCAGATGCGGTTGAGCAGCTGGATGTATACGGCGCCCGTATCCACGCAAATCGGGTACACGCCCTTTGTGGTGGTCACCAGAAAATCGCACGGGAGCCAGACGCCCTCTACCGTGATATAGGTCGCGGTCACACCGTTGGCGAATGTGACAAGATAGGTGCTTGCCGTATTGCCCGCCGCCGTGCCGCTGCCCGCATACCGGCAGCTTACAGCGTCCTTGGCCATCGCGCCGATGCTCTCTACCACATGGATGGCATAGTTGAACTCATCCACGCCGCAGGTGCCCATGATGTTGATGATCTCGCCCCGCTCCTCCACGGGCTTTTCCAGAAAAGCCGTGATCTCGGACGCGTAGCGCAGCGAGGACGAGCCCAGAATAACCGCGCCGCCTTTAAGCAACGCTTCCAGCCTGCGGATATCCTTCATGCAGCCAACAATGGGTTTATCGATAAAGACCGGTTTTCCCCGGCCAATGAAAATCTCGGCATAATCCAGATGCTTGTCCCAGTTGCACCCCTGTATGAAACCCACGTCGCACATATCCGCCAGTTCCTCAACGGACTGACAGCGCTTTTCCAGGCCGGCCCGGCGGATAAACGCCTCGACCTCGTCGTCACCGCGGAAGCCGTCGTTATAGACAGCAACGTAACGCGCGCGGCTGCCCGCGTTTAACAAGCCGGAAAACGCCAGCGGATGAGATACGTCGATGTTGACAACGCCAATTCGAATCATGGGGATACGCCTCTTTTCTGTTTATATCAGCTATGCGCCAATTCAATGTAGTACCGGCTGTCCTGAAATACGCCGCCGCTGTTTGCGTAGAACGCGTCATCCAGATCAAACACACCGCCGGACTGCCGCGTCCAGCCCGCGCCGGCCATGGGATGGTAGGACGACAGACGCTCCCAGTCCGTATAGTTCTGATGGCCGTTGGATTCAAACACGCCAATCTTCAGGCCGGGCAACGGTTCCAGCCGCGCGGCGACGCTCTTGTTCCAGTCCACCATCAGGGGATTTACCGTCAAGTCCGCGCAAAAGCAGGGAACGCCGCGCCGCTTTGCCTCAGCCGCGACGGCAAGGCTCATGGAAAGCGTTTTGGCGATTGGCTTTAGCGCCATCGCGCTATAGCCAAGCTCCATCAGCTCCACGGCGTCCTCAACGCTGTGAGCGCTTTCGTCGGCCGCTACGCGCAGGGGAATATCACCCACGTCGATACCGCTTCCCTCCGGGAAAGGTTCCTCCAGAAGCGCCACCTGCTCCAGCGCGCCGATGTGCTCCAGATGCCTGACAAGGCGCATCAGGCGCTCCTTGCTGTCGTAACGGCCGTTGGCGTCCAGATAGTAGGCCACTTTGCCGTTTGCGGTATAAGGCGTGGAGCAATCCTTCAGCAGCCCATGCAGCTGGGTCATGCGCTCCATGTCCCATGCGAGCATCTTTTCGGGGTCTCCATCCTTGTCCGGGTCGGAGCCGATTTTAATTTTAAGGAAAAATGCTCCGTCCTCATACAGCCGCTTTACCTGCTCCAGCGTAAGCCCGTAGGTAATCAGCGGAATCCCCGCAATTTTACGTTGACGGCAGCAAAGCGCTTCCTTCATTTGCGCGGGCAGCATGTCGTCAAAGCCGCCAAGTCCGTTCAGGCGCACGTACATTTGCCAAAGCGCAAAATCAACGGAGACAAGCGCGTTGAGCGCAAAGGTCATGCGCAGCTTCGGATTGCCCGTAATCTGCCTTCCGTAGTCCAATACCCTAGGCAAAAGCTGGTCCAACGCCTCCGCCGGGGTATCAAAGCGCATATCCCTAAGCAGGTTGACGGCATGACGCGTCATCAGGAACATTGCGGAATTGCCGCCGCACGCGCCAAGCTTTTCAAACACAGACGCATCCGACCAGACAACGCTTTGTACGCCTACGCCATAGCTCTGCGCGCCGCCTTCCTCCTCAAGGTAACAGGCAACCTGCCAGATATCGTTAACGTACTTACCCTTGAAGCCAAAGGGCGCCGCCATTTTCTCGGATACGAAGGCGGCTCCTCCATCCACAATTCTCATTTCAGCTCTCCTGCCCTTCCATGCGCCCCGGTTCCTGCCGGTGGCGAAGCGATCTCGCAAAATAATCATCCAAAGGCTCTATGTCAAATTCCCGCACGACATCCCAGGCGGAGAATTCATCGGTTTCCGATGTAAGCAAAACCGGGGCGAGAAACCCGGGGTCTTGTATTTGAATGCTGGTTCCGTACTTCGCCTTGGCCGCATCCAGCTTGGGCCAGTTGAAATCCAGATGAACGGGTACGTAATCCAGGTTGATATCGGCCGTCATATAGGGAAAATAATTGGTCGAGTGCTTGAGCAGCTCGCCCAGCGGACTAAACATCTGGCATCCGATGCCGGCAACCGCGCTCACCAGATAGCTGCGGCAGGAATAGGCCCAGACAGGCTGCATCAGCCCGCCATGGTACATGGAACTGAACACCATCAGTTCCGGCTTTTGCTCCGCGTAACGCAGGCGAAGCTGATCAAAGTTTAAATCAAAGCAAATGGCGTTGCCCACTTTGCCAAACGCTGTTTGAATCAAATCGGCGCGCGTGCCGTAGCGCACGCCCAGCTCCTCATTTTCGGTGATTACAAGGTGGTTTTTATGATATTCGCCGGCCACCTGCCCATGCGGGTCGAGATAGCGAACCATATTGCGAAGTTCGCCGTCCTCCGCGCGCGCATAGCTGGAATAGGCGATATAGACGTGACGGCTGGCGGCAATCCGCGCGAGCGCGTCCTGCACCCTCGTACCGCGCTCCTCCAGGAAATCGAGCTTTTGCCGTGGCGTCAAGCTATTGGAAAGGTCGCAGCATTCCGGAAGCACAATCAAATCAGGCTGATCCGGCAGCACCTTCTCAAGGCTATATTCCCAAAACCGTATGACCTCCGCGACGCACGCACCGTATCCCCCCGCCAGCTCGGGAACCGGAGGCGGACAGGACATCGCGCTGACACGAACCATTCTGGACATACATTTATCCTCCAAACTGCCGGTATTGCGGCCGCCCCGTCCTGTTAAGGCGGGACGGCCGCATGTAGTATTCAGGTTCGAGTTACTTTCCGGCGTTTTCCAGCTCGGCGATAAGCTTTTCAATATCCGCCTTAAGCTGCTTCACGCCATCCTCGACGCTCACGCTGCCTTCCGCCATGGCCTGCAGGTTGGGGCGGTAGGCGGACTGCATGGTGCGGGCGCAGGCATGGTTGACCTCGCCGCGTACGCAGCCCAGGCTGTTAAGCACAATATCGAAGCCCTTAACGTCGGCGTTGGTATTAACCGCGTTGCTGCGGGGGGACACATACCCGGCGAAGTTGTTCCAGGCGGCGCTGTTTTCATCGTTGGTGAAGAACTCCAGCCACTTCACAGCCGCCTCAGGATTCTTGCAATTACGGGACACGCTGAAGCTGGCAGCGGTGGACATGGTATAGGCGCCGGCGTCTCCAGAAAGCACAGGACCGGCCGCCCAGTTGAAGGTCAGGTTGGGAGTATAGCGCAGCAGCATACCGGAACCGCCGGCGGGCAGGAAGGTCGCAACGCGCTGCTCCGCAAAGGCGGGGCCGTCGTCGAATACGCTAAGCGAGTCGGCGGGCGTGTAGCCCTTCTGGTACCAGGAAACGATGCGGTTGAGCACCTTCATACCGGCCGCGTCGTCCACGGTAACGGTACCATCCTCCAGCACCATATCGCAGCCCTCGCTGAAGAACATGGCATAGCTGTAATCGCTTACGGGGCCGTAGGAGTAGTTGAAGTAGGTTCCGTACATGCCGGCTTCCTTCAGCTTACCGAGCAAAGCGTCGTACTCGTCCCAGGTGGTGGGGATATCTTCTTCGGTGAGGCCGGCCTTGGCCATCATATCCAGGTTATACAGCGGCACGCCGATATCCACCAGGCAGGGCAGACCGTACAGCTTGCCGTCGATCATCGCGCCGTTTTTCAGCAAATCCTGATTGAAGCCCGCAAGATGCTCCTCGCTTACATACTCATCCAGCGGAAGGAGTACGTCATAGGTCTGGAAAAGCTTCATGATATCGGGGTTCATGTACATGCAGTCCGGGCCCTGGCCCGCGCCGAAGGCGGTAAGCATCTTGGTTTCGCGGTTATCCCACGGAACCATTTCGATATTGACCTTTATATCGGGGTTCTGTTCCGTGAAGGCGGCGGAGATGGAATCATACATCGCGCGTTCCTCCGCGGCTCTTTCATCGCCACCCAGCGGGAAAATCCACATGGTGATTTCCACGGCCTCGGCAGACGCCGAAACCGCGAACAGGGACATAAGCAGCATAGCGGTCATCAGAATGGACAGAAACTTTTTCATGATTTTTGCTCCTTTCAAAATATGTCGTATTTTACCGGTTACAAAGGGTTATCATCCAAAGAAGCGCCTCTCACCTCCATCAGTTTATTTCTATGATTAGTAATTGCATTTCGCATCCGCGCCGGTGGCGGGATTGCGTTTCAGCCCTTGACGCCGCCTGCCACAATGCCATCGACAAAGTACTTCTGCAGGCTCAGGTACACGATTACAATGGGGATGCTCGTCACAACGCCGGCGGTCATCTGCATGGTGAAGCTCGGGGTTCGCTGGTTCATGGTAGCCAGGCCGACAATCAGGTTGTACATATCCTCGGAGGTGGTAAAGATCAGCGGACCCATAAAGTTGTTCCAGTTATTCATGAAGGAAAAGATCGCCACCGTGCTTAGCGCCGGCACGCTGAGGGGCAGAATGATCTCAAAGAAGATTCTCCATTCCCCGGCGCTGTCGATCTTCGCGGCCTCAAGCAGTGAATCCGGGATGGTAACGATGTTTTGCTTCATCATGAACATATAGATGACCGTCCAAAGCCCGGGAACCAGAAACACCACATATTGGTTGATCCAGTTATAGTAGTTGTAGACCAGGTAGTTGGATACGATGGTCGCCTGATAAGGAATCATCAGGGCGATCATAAAATACCAGAAAACAACGTTTTTGCCCCTGAACTTCTTTTTAGCGAAGATATAGCCCAGCAGCGCGGCCAAAATAACGCCCGTGATGGTGGGAATGACGCTGATGACCAGCGAGTTCCAAATCCAGCGCATCATGCTTGAGCCCATCTGAAAGATGGAGACGTAGTTTTTGAGCGTATACGATGTAGGAATCCAACTGGTAAGCGAAACGCTGTACCTGTTCTGCGCATCGAACGACCCCAGCAGCATCGCCAGAAACGGAAACAGCGTAACCACGGCAATGCTGATTGAAACGAGATAGTACAGAATCCTTCGAACCGTTCTTGCCTTCACTTGGCAACCCTCCTTCCCGCGTTATTCATAATCCTCCGTTTTAATGCCAAAGTACTGGAATACCGAAATAATTAAGATCAGGATGAAAAGCAGAAAGGCGATTGTGCTGCCGTACCCCATCTGCATATGGAAAAAGCTGGTTCTATACACCTTCATTACAAGCGATTCAACCACATTCATGGGGCCGCCGCTGCCCTTGAATAGCACATAAATAGAATCGAACACCTTGAGCGCGTTGGAGGTGGTGATGATCAGCACATAGGCCGTCATCGGCTTTAACAAAGGGAGCGTGACATGGAAGAACGCGCGCACCGGGGTACAGCCGTCAATCTTAGCCGCCTCCAGCAAATCGCCCGACACTCCCTTAAGCCCTGCGTAAAAATAAACCATTGCCGTACCTGTGCTTTGGAAAATGCCCAACAGCACGGCAGTGATAAGCGCCAGGTTTTTGCCGAACCAGAACTGCGGTTCGGCGCCGACCAGGGCGATCATCTGATTGATAACGCCGTCCGGCTCAGCGGAAAAAAACCATTTCCAGATGCTGGCCACCACAACCGCCGAGGTAATCACGGGGAAAAAGTAGATCGTTTTCAGCGCGCCGGTTCCCTTCATTTTGGCGTTAACGATCAGGGCCAGGCCAAGGCCGATTACCACCGTGGGGATAACGCTCAGCAGCGTATAGTTGATGGATACCTTCAGGGAGTTCCAAACCTCCGGATCGCCCAGCATGCGCGTCCAGTTGTCCAGACCAATGAAGGTTGTTGATCCCAAAAGGCTCCAGTCGTAAAAGGTGAGCACAAAGCTCATTACCATAGGGATGACGGACGTCGCCGTATACTGAATCAGGATGGGGATCAGCACGATCCACACAAATCCAAGCGATTTAAACCGCTCTGTTCGTACCGAGCTATGCTTCAAGCCTCTCTGCACAGTGATCACTCCTTTTTTCATTCGTTCCCCGTCGGCCTTTCATTCTTTTGTAAGGACAGTATAGCATCATCCGTTCCATGTGTATTTACACAATTTCTTGAAACGTTTGCACATAATTATGATTGTTTTCTGTCCATTTTCTATTTACGAAATCCTATATTTTGTTGTATAAGGCAATACTTCTTCCATAATTATCATTTTTTTGTGCGAATAATTCTTGCGCCGACGAACTGGGACAAGATATAGTTTCGATTCACAGTAATCGTTTTCCTTCATCATTATAAAACAATCATATACGCCTGTTTTTAAGAGGCGCTTTCACAACTCTAAAGACAAAAACAAAACAGCCTTCACGCTCTGCGGTACGGTGCGTGAAGGCTGCCGATTGTATTTTACGCCATATGCTTAAGCATATCCTCCGTTACCTCGCCATCCACGGGCGCCCCCGCCGCGTAGGCCATAATCTGCTCCACAACGCCCTTGCCAATCCGGCCAAGGCCGTTATTGGTCAGCCCTGCCAGGTGGGGCGAAAAAATAACGTTGGGCAGGCCGCGCAGCGGATTGTCGGCCTCGGGCGGCTCCGGGTCGGTTACGTCGATACAGGCATATTGGAGCTTGCCCTTGGACATATGCTCATACAGGTCCTTCTCGTTAAGCAAGCTGCCCCTTGCCGTGTTGATGAGAATCGCGTTATCCTTCATTAGCGCCAGGGTTTCGGCACGGAACATGTGATTGGTTTCAGGGATGGACGGCGCATGGATGGATACGACGTCGGCCTGCTTTAAAAGAGGTTCCAGTTCCATTTTGACCGCGCCCATTTCCGCTGCCTTTGTAGCGTCCACATAGGGGTCGTACAAAAGTACCTCCACATCAAAATTCTGCATGAGCTTGATATAATGCCGCCCCGCAAAGCCGGCTCCGATCACGCCGATCTTAAGGTCAAAAAGCTCGCGAATCTGTCCAAAATGCTCGTTCCAACCGCCGTTTGCAATATCCCTGGATACCTGCCATAGATTCTTCAGGGAGGCAATGGTCAAGCCAAGCGCCGTTTCCGCAACGCCGCGCCCCAAAACGCGCGCGTTTCCAGCCGTACGCATACCCAGACCGTATAGCTCGGGATCAAATACCGCCTTTACGCTGCCGCCGGCATGCGCCACAAACCCAAGCTTTGGCGATCCTGCTGTCAGCTCGCGGTTAAGCAGCGGACATCCCCAGGATGTGACCGCGATATCCGCATTTACCAAAAGGCGCTTAACCTCATCCGGCGTGGCGTCCTCCTCAGAGTCACGCGTAACCACCTCGCCAAGTCCGCGAAGCTTTTCCAACGCATCCGCCGTAAACATTTGCCGAAGGCGGATGGTATTTTGTAAAAAAACGATTTTCATGATCATCCTTCCTTTCCAAAGCTTGCGCTTTGCTTTCAGTATAGAGGGTGGCGCATGCGCTGTATTTAGAAAATCGACTTCTGTTTTTGCAGTTTCTTTTCCTTGCATCCGCAAAATGAAAATTCACAGCGATTTTCTATGCATTAATATTATTTTCTATATTTATTTACTGAAAATTATCTTTTTCATATTGACATATATAAAAAGCAATGCTATGATTTTAATATAGTAAACGTTATCTATGCCCATTTGAATCCTGATGATAACTTTCGGGAGGGAGACTATGGACGCTCGCACCATTTGGGTAGCGGATCATCAAACCGAATCCGTAGCGGAACACGCTCACGATTACTATCAGTTGCTTTTTTGCCATACGTCCGGCGGCGTCATCCGTGCGCAGGGCGTCGACTATCCTGCGTTGGAAAACCATTTGTTTCTGATCAAGCCCATGGTTCCGCACGCCTTTGTCTGCAGCGGACCGCTCAGGCTGATCGAGCTGAAATTTATGCTCGGGCCGGAGGACGCAAAGGAGCTTGGTCCGCTTTTAGATGGGCTTCCGGTCTGCTTTACCCTGCCGGAAAAAGACGCGGTTCGCTATATGCTTACCGGCATTGTGCGCGAGGGTTGCGGCAAAAAGCCCTTTTGTAACGCGCGCACCAACGCGCGGCTGCTTTTGTTTCTGACGCACTGTATCCAGGAAATTGTTGAGGTGCCGGCGGAAGAGCTTCAAACCGCCGATCTGTGTTCCTCCCCCATCGTTGTCTGGGAGCAGCGGGAGGAGGAGGATTTTCAACGTCTGCACTGCTATATCGAGGAAAATCTTGAAAAGCGGATCACCCTTCAGGATCTTTCTCAGGTGGTGCACTTTAACAAGGCGCATATTATCGAGGTTTTTAAAAACCTGATGGGAACCACGCCCGTGCAGTACATCAACCGTATGCGCCTGCGCAAGGCCAAGGAGCTTTTAGCCACCACGGATAAGTCCATCACCGAAATTGCGATGACGGCGGGCTTTCAGAGTATTCATTATTTCAGCCGTTACTTTAAGGAAAAAGAACGGATATCTCCCCTTTTGTACCGCGAACGCCATCAGCAGCGCGCCGCCGAGGATATTGGCGCAAGTTCCGCGCTGCGACAATAAAATCAAAGGAGGAACTTCTCCATGGCAAAGCATGCGACCATTCATGACGTCGCCAAGCTCAGCAACGTATCGGTCGCCTCCGTGTCGCGCGCTTTATGCGGCGGTAACTATCCCGTCAGCGATGCGACGCGCAAACGCGTGCTGGATGCCGCCCGGCAGCTCAACTACACGCCCAACGCCGCCAGCAAAGCGCTGAAAACGCGCTGTACCCACGAGATTGGCGTTATTATCCCCAATATTACCAATCCCTGTTATGCGCAGCTGGTCAAGGGTATTCAGGACGCGGCCATTCAACGGCAATATCATGTGCTTTTGTACAACTCCTATCGAAATCCCGCGCAGGAGGCCAAAAACATCGATATGCTGCTGCAAAAACGGGTGGACGGCATTTTGCTGGCCAGCATCAACCCCGATTCGGCCCCCATCGTCAAGGCTATGGGGCTGGATTGCCGCGTTATCACCATGGAACAGGACCTCAGCCTTCCCTGTATCCACGTCGGCTATGATTACTATCGCGGCGGCTGGCTGGCAACCCGTCACCTGATCGAGCATGGGCATCGGCGGATTGGCTTCATTGGCGCGCCGCTGGACCGTCCGAGCCGGGTGCAGATGCTGTCCGCCTACCGTCATTGCCTGAAGGACGCCGGGCTTTCGGAGCGGCCGGAGGATATCATTTTATCCGACAGCGAGGAGGAAGGCGAGGGCATCTACGAGGTGAACAACGGCGCCCGCGCGGCGGAGCTGTTCAGCCAGATGCGGGAGCGCCCCACCGGTTATGTATGCTTGAACGACATGACAGCCCTGGGTACAATTAACGCCTTTCGCAAGCATGGACTGAAAGTGCCGCGCGACCTGTCCATCGTTGGTTTTGATAACATTCCCTATGGTGAGCTGGCCTATCCGGGGCTAACGACCGTCGACCAGCACGCCGGTGAAATGGGCGCGATGGCCGTGCGCCTGCTGGTGGAACAGATCGAGCAGCCGGACATCGTTCAGTATGCAGTGAAGCTGACCCCTAACCTGATTCAGCGCCAGAGCGTGCGCACACTCTCCAGCCAGACAAAAGAAAGGGAGCACGAACATGACCCCGCGTGAACAAATTATAGCGGTGCTTCGCGGCGAACAGCCGGACATCATCCCCAGCTACCGCGAATGCCCAATGGACGTGACTGTTTTCGACGGCCTTTTACCCGAACTTACAGGCGACATGGTAAAAGACCAGCTTGCCTTTGCGAAGTTTTTTGATAATTGCGTGTGCGATATTAACGTCAACGGCCAGGGAATTGGGCTTACCGTGGAGGAAATCAGCCGCACCCCCGACGAATACATCTACCGCTTTGAAACGGGCGCCGTTTGGCGCGAATCGTATGAACCGGTGTTTTGCCGTGAGGCTCTGTCCTACCCTATTAATTCCCCTGAGGACGCGCTCTCCTTCAAAATGCCCGACGCACGCTTGCCGGGCAGGTTTGTCCATGATGAGCTTATCGCCGCCGTCAACGCCTTCCATGACGCGGGTTATTTTGTGGAAGCCGACGCGATGGGCGCATGGTACGGTACCTACTACTTTTTAACAAGCTTTGAAAATATACTTATGTGGATGGCCGTGGAACCGGATGCGGCTCATGCCGTGTTTGACATGACCTCAAAATTCTCGTTGGATTCCGCGCGTCAGTTGCTTGAGGCCGGGGTGGATTGTATTGCCACCGCCTCGGACCTGGGTTCGGGGAACGGTTTGCTCTTTTCGCGTGACATGTTCGCGGAATATGTGCTGCCCTGGCTGCGCGAGCTGGCCTGCCTTTGCCATTCCTACGGGGCGTACCTTCATCTGCACAGCCATGGTCATATAGAGGCCCTGATGGATGATATCGTGGGCGCGGGCGTGGATATCATCAACCCTATCGGGCCTTCGGATCATAACGATCTAAACATGTTCAAGAAAAAATGGGGAGACAAAATCACTATTTACGGCGGTATTGATACAAAAATTCACCAGATGACCGACGAGCAGATGGCCGAACATATCCGGCAGGTGGTCCAGACCGGCCGCGTAGGCGGACGCTTCTTTCCCCGTACAGAAAGCGGCATTCCCATGATGCCCCTGGATAAAACGCGCCGCTATATTGAGCTGCTGCAAAAGGAGCGCCGCCATGGCTATTGTTAAAGACCTCCCTTTTCCGCAAAGCGTCGTAGCCCACTCCGCGCTCAAGCACCTTCAGGCCAAGGTGCAGACCGTGTGCCGGAGTTTTCCCAAACGTTTTGACACGCTTGAGCAATGGCTTGACTACCGGGAGCGAACCGTTTCATTATTGCAAAGGCTTCTTCCCATATGGGAGCTTCCCGAGTTTCCGGCATATTCCAACGTAACCTCCCTGCCGCTGGGGAAGGACCTGACGCTGGAAGCGCTGGATGTGCAGTTCGAAGATTCCTTTTACATTCCCGTGCACCTCTACCGTCCGCGCGAAAGCAACGGACCGCTCCCGGCGGTGCTGGTTTGCCCCGGATACGGCTGCTCTACCCACTCCTCCGACACGGCGGACATCTGCATCGCGCTGGCAAAGCATGGCATGATCGCCGTTTCGCTGGATTACGACGGAGGCGGAGAACGTGCAGACCGTCCCGATTTTGAAACGGATATCAACAATGTAACCGCCGTGGCCGGTCTGATTGGCATCAGCAACGTAGGTTTACGCGTAATGAACAATCTGGCCGTGCTCCATTACCTGAAAGGACGGCCTGATGTGGACGCGTCGCGCATCGGTATTACCGGCCTGTGCCAAGGCAGCATCGTTACATGGTTCACTGCCGCCGTATGCGAGGATTTCCGCGCCGTTGCCCCACTTTGCGGAGGCACCACGTACGAGGCCGTCGCGCTGGATTATTGTAACCGGCAGGGCGGCTGGAGCGGAACAAGCCCATATGTGCCCGGTCTGCTGCTTGAGACTGATATGCAGTTTGTCGCCGCCTGCATTGCGCCGCGCCCGCTGCTATGCCAGAACAACATCGTCGATCTGCACTGGCCCTATGCGGGGCTGGAAAGCATCCGCGAACTGTGCGAAAACGTATACGCTCTTTATCCTGGCGGCGTGAAGCCCGGCTTTGCGCTGGAGCACGCGGCGCACGCGTTCTGTGAACCCTTCATCGGGAATATTGTGGCCTTTTTGAGCGGGCAGCTCGGGGCCGCCTGCGTGTAACACGTCCGTCAAAAACGTGGGATGCGGCATAGCTTTTGCCGCATTCCACGTTTTTCGCTTTTTTCGGGGCGTTTTAAGCTTTTACCGTTTTCGTAAACGGTTCTCAGCCGGTTTATTTCTTTTCCACCGCGAGCCAGATTTCGCAGGTATAGTTGGGGTTTGTCACATCATCCGAGGGATATGCCTCAAAGTCCGCACCGCCGCGGGGCTGATACTCGCTGGCGGGGAAAAATTCGCCGCAAATCTGCTGATAAAGCGTGCGGATTGCCTCCGGCATCTTACCGACGCAGGAAAACACAACGTAGGTGTGGGCGGGAATTTCCTCCACAGTCAGGCCGGCGTCGGTAACGGGCGCTCCGTTGTAATGGGCGCCGATGGCGTAGGGATACTCGGCCTCACGGGCATCCTTGCCAAAACTGACGCCTGCGATGCAGCCGGGAAAGATATTATTTTCAGGGATATACTTGCAAAGCGCCTCGATAGTTCCATCCTCAATGCATGCCTGCCAGAAGGGGGCGATCTCCTGCTCCGTCAACTCTTGCTTGCCGGAAACCCGCTTCTTCTTGCAGATCATCCGGAACGCTTCTTTGGTTTCAATTCTGTAGTTCACCATGTTTCCTCCGTCCAAAGTCAATTTTACGGAAAGCGGAGAAAAGGATTTGAGCACATGGCCGCCGCGCCGCGCCTGCGAGGGAGATACCCCGTGAAACCGGGTGAAAGCGCGGCCGAAGCTCTCCGGCGTATCATACCCATACTTAAACGCGGCGTCGATCACTCGAATGCTCGTCGACGCAAGCTCTTTTCCCGCAAGGGAAAGCCGGCGCATTCGAATGTAATCGCCCAACGTAAAGCCACAAAGGATGCTGAAAACCCGCTGAAAATGAAAGCTGGACGAATAGGCCTGCTTTGCCGCAGCTTCATAGTCGATGGGTTCCGTAATATGGGCCTCCACATAATCCACGGCTCTCTGAATTCCAGTGATCCAGTCCATCGCTTCGCTCCCCTCCGTATGCGTCCATGATAGAGGAAACCGTTCCCTGTTTCATGACTTTCCGTGCGGCATGATGTCTACCCGCATTTTATCCATTCGTCTGAAACCATGTATCTTTTATTACTCGTAACAGCATTCAAAACAGCCTTTTGCCATTTAAAATATTTATATCAAGATCCTTTGCGATGCCGGTTTGCTTAAACGGGTTGATTTTTTCAACCACGCCATCCCGTTTAAAAAAGGAGCCTGTGTTTTTGAACCAAAAGGTTACGTTCGCTTTTACACATTGCTCGCGGATGTCAAGTACCCAATCATAATTACATTCACGGGCTTCCCGTCCGGTTTCGCCGCCAACCGTGACATGCTCCACGCCATGAAGATACGGCGTTAGATCGATCGCTTCTAAAAGCGGGGCGCAAGCGATAAACCGCCGCTTTATCGGATAGGATAAAAACAGAGGAAGCCTGTAATCGGTCAATTCCTGATTTTCGACAGTACATCCAATCGTAACATTGTCATATCCCGAATTCCAATCCGATGGGAGCGATACATGGAAACGGTGGATTCGCTTTGTCAAGATCAAAAATTCTATATCCGTTCTTTCCTTGATCATAGACCAGGCTTCTTTACGCCACGCATCCGCTTGGGGAAGAAAAAAATCAGTCGCAAAACAGGTCGCGAGAATTTTGTTGCCCTTGATGTTGTATTCGCCTTTGGCATTTGTCCTCACAGGCCAGTCAAATCGATCTGTCTTTTGAATGGTATTCTGCCCGTAGCGTTTTGCGTGCGGTCCGTAAAAATAGCAATTTTCACAACCGCTGCTTGCTTTGTAGCAGCCAGTCCACGGTTCCCAGTTCATGGGCATTTTCCCCCTACTTCTATTATCAACCATTTGTTCTCACTAATTATTATAACATAAAAACCAGGGTGAAAAAGAGTTAACTCTTTTTCATCCTGGTTACTGGTCGAGGTGACAGGATTTGAACCTGCGACCTTTTGGTCCCGAACCAAACGCGCTACCAAACTGCGCTACACCTCGATAAAAAAGCTGGAGCCAATAAAGGGACTCGAACCCTTGACCTGCGGTTTACGAAACCGCTGCTCTACCAACTGAGCTATATTGGCGCGTCAGCAACGTCGATTATAGCAAACATATCCTTCTTTGTCCAGCCTTTTTTTGAAAAAAGGCAAAGATTTTTGTCCTGCCACAATATATCTGCAATTAGCATCGCACGCCGCGCATCCGCTCCACCAGAATTTTCCGCCACAAAACCGGCGCGCAGCAGGATGTCCCGACGCTATCGGCGCAGCTTCTCCCGCAAAAATGCCGCGATCGCCTCCGCGTCTGGCGGACAGCCGGGTATGCATTGCAAAAAACCGCCGGCGCAGCGCCCTATCCCCAGGGAACCGGACAGGCCGCGGTATCCCTGCCCGATGGCGATCTTCTCCCGCAGTCCGCCGAGGCCGCCTTCCTCCTCCAGCCTTAAAAGCGCGTAAATCAGGTTGGCATAGCACGCGCTGCATGCATCGCGCGCGTCCACATGCGCGCCCAGTCGTTTCACACGCCCGTCCGCTCGCAGGTTTGCCCTCGCCGCTCCAGGCTCGCCCAGCAAATGCGTGCGCGCCGCTTCCAAATCCGCGCATCCCACACCCAGTTGTTCGGCCAGTTGAATGTAGGGCGCGTCCGAAAGCCTGTAGCCAAGCGCCCGGCAGGCGTAAGCATCGCACAGCACAGGGTCAAAAAAGCCCAGCACCTGGTCGCGCCTAACGGGATTTCCACCCTCCTCAAAATCCAAATCGCCGCAAACCGCGTCCACCAGCACAAAATCCTGCCGGATGCCGGCGGCAAGGTGCGCGATGGGTTTCATGAGCCCCATCGAGTGAAAACGCCGTTTTTCACCGTCAGGTATCAGTCCCTTCAGGTTTTTTAGCGCGCAGGTCACCGCCGTCTGGCAGTGCCCCTTTAATACGGGCATGTTTACAAGAAATTCCACCTTCTCCACACACTCGCATACGTTTAGCCGCATTCCCGCGCAATCCCGTTCACGCGCCGGGCTTTTCTGCGTATCCCAAAGCGGCGTTCCATAACGGCTTTCCAGCTCGCGATAACCGCAGGCCCGAAAGGCCTCAGCCGTGCGCGCGCCAACCCAGGAGCCCTCCAAAATAACAATGTTGCGAAAACCCATCTCCAGAAAATACTCAATTGCGCCCGCCGCCATCTCCGGGTGTGTGGTTGCGCCCAGCCCGGCAGGCGAAGCGAGCACAAGGTTGGGCTTGAGGCCGATCAGCGCGTCGCGGTCCGGCACAGCCGCGGCCACTTCAGCCGCGCTCAGAACCGCCTTTGCCATTGCCCCCGCATCCGTGCCATAAGTCACATAAATATCCTGCCTGCTTTTCATTTAAAGACCGCCTTTAGCAATGCTTTCTTGCAGCCATCATACCATTTGATGGCGCGTTTGCCAAGGTGTGGGCGCAGGAGCGTTATTCACCTCAAGCCCTATGCATTCGACCTTTTCTGTGCTATAATAAATCCGTATGTATTTAGCAATCATGCAGGGAGGCGGCTCTGTGACTTCAACCAAGCCCAAAATGCAAAAGTCGGCGCGCACGTTTCTGTGGCTCATCCTGGACGCCATTCTCGTAAACGCGGCGATGGTTTTGGCGCAGCTTCTGCGCTATTCCTCCAATATATCCTATGACTATTTTGATATTTATTTGCGTCTGGCCCCGGCGATGACGGGTATTTTCCTGTTGGCGTTCTGGGCGTTTGGCATGTACCGTACCATGTGGCAATATGCCTCCGCAAACGACGTGCTGCGCATTGCCGCCGCAGCCCTTGTCGCGACGGTGCTTACCTATGTTTATTCGCTGGTGGCCAACGTATTCGTGCGCCCGCACAACCTATTCCGGCTGCACAGGATGGTCTATCTGCTGTTCTGGCTGACAAGCATGGCGTTTGTAGGCGGTTCCCGCCTGCTCTACCGCATCCTTGTCACCAAGGAGCGTTTTTCGCTCCTGCGAAGCACGCACGACGGCGTGCGCCGCGTCATGGTGATTGGCGCGGGCTGGGCGGGCGCGAGCGTGGTGCACGAAATGCAGCGCGGCAGCTACGGTAACTATGTGCCCGTTATCGTGGTGGATGACGACCGTATCCGCACCGGATCGCGGCTCAGCGGCGTGCCCGTTGTGCGCGGTTCCGGCAACATTTTGAAGCTTGCCAGCGATTATCACGTGGACGATATTATCATCGCTATTGCAACGCCCAAGGGCGATTTAAGGCCTCTGATTGAAAAGTGCCTGTCCACCGGCTGCCGCGTCAGGCGCGTCAATCCGCTCCAGGACGTGGGCAGCGAACCCGGCGTGACGGGCGCTGTACGTGATCTGGACATCGGCGACCTGCTGGGCCGGCCTGAGGAACGGCTGGACATGACCCAGGTGGCAGCGTGTTTCCGGGACAAAACCGTGCTGATCACCGGCGGCGGCGGCAGCATCGGCAGCGAGCTGTGCCGCCGCCTCCTGCCTCTGGAACCCGCGCGCATCGTACTGTACGATATCAGCGAAAACTATATGTATGATTTGTTTTCCGAGCTTAAGCTTCAATATCCCGGCTTGAAGGACAAACTTATCCTCTGCGTCGGTTCTATCCGCGATTCTCAGCGCCTTGACGAAGTTTTCAACAGATATAAGCCGGAAATTGTCCTCCACGCGGCCGCGCACAAGCACGTACCCCTTATGGAGGACTGCCCCGACCAGGCTGTAAAAAACAACGTATTCGGCACCTACCTCACCGCGAAGGCCGCCGTCACCCACGGCGTTCAGCGCTTTGTGCTTATCTCCACGGATAAGGCCGTCAACCCCACCAACGTCATGGGCGCGACCAAGCGTCTGGCGGAAATGATCATCGAGGCCCTCAACACCCAGTCTCAGACCGATTTTATGGCCGTGCGCTTCGGTAACGTGCTCGGCTCGCACGGCAGCGTGGTGCCGCTGTTTGAGCAGCAAATCCGCGCCGGCGGACCCGTTACGCTGACTCATCCGGACATCATCCGCTATTTCATGACCATTCCCGAGGCGGCGAGCCTCGTGCTGCAAGCTGCCTCCATCGCCAAAGGCGGCGAGCTTTTTGTGCTGGATATGGGCCAGCCTGTCAAAATTCGCGAGTTGGCCGAGCGTATGATTCAGCTCTACGCGCCGCAGGACGGCCGCAAGGTAGAGATCGTCTATGTGGGCCTGCGTCCTGGCGAAAAGCTCTATGAGGAGCTGCTTCTGGCGGGCGAGGGCATCAACAAAACCGAAAAGGAAAAGATTTTCGTCGCCCGGCCCGAGGTAGTGGATATCGGCACGCTGGACGGTATGCTCCAAAAGCTTCAATTCTGCCTGGATGAAAAGGGCGATATGCTGGCCTGCTTGCATGAGCTTGTGCCCACCTTCCGGGAAGCCGATACCGTCAACCGCGCCGTCAGCGAAAGCGCGGGTCAAGCGCGCCCCGTCCACGAGGCCGTTGAGGAGGGCGCATGAGCGGCCATGAGGCCATGATGCGGCTCGCCCTTGCGGAGGCGCAAAAGGCCTTTGACGAGGGCGAGATTCCTGTCGGCGCGGTGATTGCTTGCAACGGGAGCCCCGTCGCCTTCGCGCATAATCTACGAGAGCAAACCGGCGACCCTACAGCGCACGCGGAAATCCTCGTCATCCGTGAGGCGGCGCGCGCGCTTGGCACACGGCGGCTGAACGGCTGTACGCTATACGTAACCCTGGAACCGTGCCCCATGTGCGCGGGCGCACTTACGATGGCATACGTAGGCGCCTGTTACTTTGGCGCGCGTGACGAGCGCCAGGGCTGCGTTGAAAGCGTGTACGCCATCACGCAGGACCCGGCTTTTTACCACCGCCTGCCATGCGTGGGCGGACTTCTGGAGGCTGAGGCCGCCGCGCTGCTCACCCACTTTTTTGAGGCCAGACGAACCAAAGATAAAGGAGCCGAACCGTGATCATCGACACCATTGTGACCGACCTGGACGACACCCTTCTAAACGGCGAGGGTAAAATCAGCGACTATACCCTGACCGTCATGCGCGAATGCTTAAGCCGCGGCATCCGCGTCATTCCCGCCAGCGGGCGCACCCACGCCAGTATGTACCCTTTCGTGACAAGGCTGAACACCGGCCTTCCCTATATCGCATGCAACGGCGCGGAGCTGGTTAACGCAGAGCATAAGGTCATCAGCGTCATCAATTTTGATCCCGACACCGCGCGTGAGATCTCCGCCTTTCTGGAGGAAAACGGCTGCTATGTGCAAGTGTACCGTGACGAATGCTTCTATTATGCGCAGGAGTGCGAACCCGCCAAGCGCTATAAGCAATCCTCGGGCATGAAGGGCGTGGCCGTGGGCGATCTGTGCGGGTTTATCGATTTTGAGGTACCCAAGGTGCTGTGCGTCAACCATTCTCACGAGATTGAACGCCTCTACCCCATCGCCAACGCTCGCTTTGCGGGACGGGCAACCTTTACCATGAGCAAGCCCTACTTTTTGGAAGCGGAACCCCCGGGCGCTACCAAGGGCGAGGCGCTTGTCCGCTTGGCCGCGCAAATCGGAATTGTTCCCGCGCGCACGGCGGTATTCGGCGACAGCCTAAACGACATGAGCATGTTTGCTTTCACCCCGCACAGCGTCGCCATGGGCAACGCGCGCGAGGAGGTTCGCCGGGCCGCCGCGCACGTCTGCCGCAGCAATACCGAGGACGGCATGGCGCGCTTTGTGGAGGAGTATATTCTCGCGCCATACGCGAAGGAGGGAAGCCCTGCATGATCAGCATCGAGGATTTTAAAACTAGGCTTAACTTGGAGCTGCTCTCCGAAACCACCAAGACCGAAATGGATATCAACGTGACCGATATCAACCGGCCCGGTATGCAGTTCTGCGGCTTTTACGAGTATTTTGCCCACGAGCGCCCACAGGTCATCGGCAAGGTGGAAATGACCTATCTGGAATCGCTGGAGCCGTCGGCGCGCGAAAAGGTGTTGGAGCGCTACATGAGCTACGCGCTGCCCTGCGTCGTCACCTGCTGGGGCATGACGCCGCCGCGCGAGCTGCTGGCTGCCGCCAAGGCGCATGATATTCCCGTTTTTCAGAGCAAGCATAAAACCACCAAATTCACGCTGCAGGTTATCATGTATTTAAACCGCGTGCTGGCGCCGCACGTCACGCGCCACGGCGTGCTGGTGGACGTGTATGGCATCGGCATTTTGCTTACGGGTGAAAGCGGCGTGGGTAAAAGTGAGGCGGCTTTGGAGCTTGTCAAGCGCGGACATCAGCTTGCCGCGGACGACGTGGTGGACATTTGCCGCGTGGCGGACGACCGGTTGATCGGCGAATCGCCGGAGATGGTACGCCATTTTATGGAAATTCGCGGCATTGGCATCATCGACATCCGGGCGATGTACGGCGTCGGCTCGGTTATTCTGAGCAAATCCATCGACATGGTCATACATATGGAAAAATGGGACTCCACCAAAGAATACGACCGTCTTGGCCTTACGGAGGAAACCGTGACCATCCTGGGCGTCAAGGTACCCTATCAGGTGATGCCTGTGCGTCCTGGCCGCAACCTAGCCATTATCATCGAGGTGGCCGCCCGCAACCTGAGCCTCAAGCGAATGGGCTACAGCGCCGCCCATGAGTTGGACAGGCGGCTGAACGAGCTGATCGCGCAAAATTCCGGCAACAATTAATCAGGCGGGAGGTACGCATATGGTATATATCGGCATCGACGTGGGCGGAACCGGCATCAAAATCGGCGTGGTGGATGAAAGCGGTAAAATCCTTGAGCAGGGCGAAACCCCAACGCTGGTTGGACGGCCCTATGAGGACATCATCCGCGATATGGGCAACTGCATGCTTAGCGTCATGGCGCAGGGCGGCTTTACCGAGGCGGACGTGGCGGCCATCGGCGTGGGAATTCCCGGCATTGCGGATGCCAAAACGGGTAACGTTATCTTCTGTACCAACATGGGCTGGAAGGATGTGCCGCTGCGCGCGGAGCTCCAAAAATACCTGAACAAGCCCGTGCATATCGACAACGACGCGACCGTCGCGGGCTTTGCTGAAAGCGTGTGCGGCGTAAGCGCCGGATGTCACAGCAGCGTTTTCATGACGCTTGGCACGGGCGTGGGCGGCGGTATCGTCATCGGCGGTAGGCCGTGGAGCGGCTTTCACGGCGTTGGCAGCGAGATCGGCCACATCCCTATGGATATCGGCGGGGAACCGTGCAGCTGCGGCAACTACGGCTGCCTGGAACGCTATTGCAGCGCCACGGCCATCATCCGCATGGGCAAGCAGATGGTGTTGCAGCACCCGGACAGCCTGATGTACGACCTCTGCGGCGGCGATATCAGCAGGCTGACCGCAAAGATGGTCTTTGACGCCGCCAAGGAAAACGACGACGTGGCTATGAAGGTCTTTAACCACTATGTGGACTACCTTTGCAAGGCCATCTACACCATCATCGCTTTCCTGGACCCGGAGATGATCGTACTGGGCGGCGGGGTAAGCAAAGCGGGCAGCTTTTTGCTTAACGCCGTGCGCGAGCGTATCCCGCGCTATCTGCTGTTTAAGACCCTTCCCTATTCCCGTGTGGAAATCGCGCGCCTGGGCGCGGAAGCGGGCATGATCGGAGCGGCGATGCTGGGCAAACAGCCGGTTGACAAGGCGTAAGCTTGACTCGCGTTGAAAATCCATTTTTGAATGAAGAGAGAGGATGGTTAAAACCATGGCGGATATGAGCATTCGGGACCTTTATCACGCCCAGCTAACGGGCAATGTGAAAAGCTGCACGGTTTCCGGCTGGGTGCGCACCGTGCGCGACAGCAAGGCATTCGGCTTTATTGAGCTAAACGACGGCACCTATTTCAAAAATCTCCAGATTGTGCTGGAAGATGGCATTACGGAGGACTTTGCCGACGCGGTCAAGCTGACGCTTGGCAGCGCCGTTCGCGCCACGGGCGAACTGGTATTGACTCCCGGCATGAAGCAGCCGTTCGAGCTTAAGGCTGTCCGCGTGGAGGCTCTGGGCGTATGCGCGCCGGATTATCCGTTGCAAAAAAAGCGCCATTCCTTCGAGTTTCTGCGCACCATCGCGCATTTAAGGCCGCGAACCAACACGTTTTACGCGGTATTCCGCATCCGCTCGCTGGCGGCGCAGCTTTTACACGCCTTTTTTGCCGAGCGAGGCTTTGTATACGTGCATACCCCCATCATCACCACCAGCGACTGTGAGGGCGCGGGCGAAATGTTCCAGGTGACGACTTTGCCCCTGGAAAATTTGCCCAAAACCGCTGACGGCCAGCCTGACTATTCGCAGGACTTTTTTGGCAAGCAGGCCAGCCTGACCGTCAGCGGCCAGCTCAATGTGGAGACCTTCTGTATGGCGTTTCGCAATGTTTATACCTTTGGCCCCACCTTCCGGGCTGAAAAGAGCTACACGCCCCGCCATGCCGCCGAGTTCTGGATGGTGGAGCCGGAAATTGCCTTTGCCGACCTTTTTGACGACATGGCGCTGGCAGAGGACATGCTCAAATACATCATCCGCCATGTTCTGGCCGAGGCGCCCGAGGAAATGGCGTTCCTGAACAGCTTTGTAGAAAAGGGTCTGCTTGAAAAGCTCACCGCCATCGCGGAAAGCGATTTCGCACGCTGCACCTATACCGAGGCTATCGAAATACTCCGTACATGCGGCGAAACGTTCGAATATCCCGTTTCCTGGGGCATTGATCTGCAAACCGAGCACGAGCGCTACTTAAGCGAGCATCATTTTGGCCGTCCCGTGTTTGTGTACAACTACCCCAAGGAGATCAAGGCCTTCTATATGCGCATGAACGACGATCAAAAGACCGTCGCAGCGGTGGACCTGCTGGTACCCGGCGTGGGCGAGCTGATCGGCGGCAGCCAGCGCGAGGAGCGCATGGATATGCTCAAAAAGCGCATCAACGAAACCGGCATGAATGAGGAGGATTACGCCTTCTACCTTGATACGCGCAAATATGGCACCACGCCTCACGCGGGCTTCGGCCTTGGCTTTGAGCGGCTGGTGATGTATTTAACCGGCATGCAGAACATCCGCGACGTGCTGCCCTTCCCCCGTACCACCGGCAGCGCTGAATATTAAGAAAAAGCAACTAAACGCATCGGCAAGCAAGCCGAAACGCGCCCCACTTGTTAGACAGCATGGTATACTGCTAACAAGTGGGGTGTTTATGTTTATTTTCCATCTCCCTCGTCCCGGTAGAGATGCCCGCGTTCAAACGCCTCGACCGGCTGAGGTTTGCCAAAGTAATAGCCCTGTACGCCGTCACACTCGCAATGGCGCAGAAATTCCACCTGCTCCGCGGTTTCAATTCCTTCCGCGATCACGCGGTACCGCAGGCCCTTCACCAGGGAGATAATGGTTTCAACCGTATATTTGCCTTCCGGGGAATCAAAGGCCTCGTTGAAAAAATACCGGTCGATCTTGATGGTGTCCGCCTCGATATCCCGCAGCGTGCTCAGCGATGAAAAGCCGTTGCCAAAATCGTCCACGCTCGTGGAAAAACCCAGCGCGCGCAATTGCCTGAACTGTTCGCGCACCTGGCCGGCATCGTTGGTCATGGCGCTTTCGGTAATCTCAAAATCCAGAAGCTCATGGGGAATGCGGTATCGGCCCGTGATTTCCAAAATTCTCGAAAGATAGGATGCATTGTACATATTGACTCTGGACTGGTTGACTGCCAACGGCACGCATGCCCCGCCCCTGTCAAGCCACTTGCGCAGCAACGCGCAACTTTCCTCAAGCATGTACATATCCAGCTCGGCGATAAATCCGTTTTGTTCAAAGTCTGGAATAAATTGATCCGGGCAGATCAGCTTTTCGCCATTAAAATTCCACCTCACAAGGCTTTCCGCGCCGCACAGAACCGGGCGCCGGTCAAGGATAGCGTACTTGGGCTGGAGGTAGAGGATGAACTCCCGGTTTGCCAGCGCGGTATGCATCCGCGACTCTAATCGGGCCTTTTCGCTGTTACGGGTGTATTCCTCGGCGTTGAAATAATGATAGCTGCTCCGGTAAATGTCCTGAAGGCTCATGCGCGCCTGATTTGCATAGTCGATAAACGCATCCGGGCTGCCGTTTCCGTCCATTGGCTGAATCCGGTAAATCCCACACCTCGAGATCAGCTTATAGTTGGATTTGTCACCTTTGCGCATGTGGCTGTCAACCGCTTCAAAAATCGCCTCAATCCGGCAATTCAGCTCCCGCGCTTGACGCGCGCTTACCAAAAGCACGAAGCGCTCCGCATACAGGCGCGCCAGCTGTTCTCCGCTTCCGATGTTCTCCCGCAATATCCCGCTGAGGGCGGTGATTAGCTCATCGCCGCTACCGTACCCAAAAATCTGATTGAAATTTCGAAAATTCCGAATATCATAGACCAGAATATAATGCTGCCCATCATACAGGTTTTTGTACTCCGCAAGGTCGATAATGAATTTCACCTTTTTACAGCACCCTGTCAGGGCGTCGTAAAACGCGAGATCGTATTTTTCCATACTGTCCTTCCGGTGGCTCTCGGCAAAGGTAACGATCAGCAGGGCCACCGTCGCCGACAGAATGATCATCAGCGTGGCCGTATAGCCCATAATGGATCTGGTATGCCTTGTCGCAAGCTCGGTGGGGATAATGGATGCGATGTACCAGTCGTTTGTCTGAAGCGGAACATAGGCCACATACTTCTCGGACTCGCCGTATTCCTTGAAAGTCGCGGTACCGCTCAAGCCGGCGGAAACATTCTCCCTGAGCCGCTCAAGGCCTTCAAAGTATTCATATTCCGCCGTAAAGATGTTGGCCGAAAACAGCTCGGCATTCGCATAGCTGGAGCGAAAGAGCATGTTGCCCGCCGAGTCGATGATGTGGAAATACGCGCCGTCCATGGTATAGGATTTCTCCAGGGCTCTGGTGAAGGCATCCGCGTTGTTGACGCCGCACAGCACACCCATGACTCCACCCTCATGGCTGTAAATGGGTACGCTGAGCAGCACAACCCGGTTTTCGGTCCAGTAATCGTCAAACGGGGCCTCGACGTGGCTGATCCCCCGCATGGCGGCCCGGTAATAGCCACGCGTCCGGAAATCCACCCCCGAAAGCTCCCCAAGCTCGTTATCGACGATATAGGTATCGCCATTTTCATATACGCAGCCAATTCTGCGAAACTCACGCAGCTCAAGCTGATGCCGCATAATTTCGGCGTTGAGCTCCTTGTTTTCCGGATAGCGGGAAATTGCGGACGCCAGCGCCCGCAGCGTGCTTAGGTAACCGTCGATCTTGTTGTTGACGGCCACCGCGCTTTTTTGGGTAATATCAACCATGTACTGCTGTGTTCGGTCCATTTCGCTTTTGATGATATGCCGGATGAAGCCGGCACAGCAACAGACCAGCCCGCCAACGCATACAACGCACATTGCGATGAGTATGGTGCCGACGCCTCTGTGGCTTTTCCCATGCATCCCGTCAATCCCTCCAATCTGCTGCAAGCAGATGGATTTTTTTCCGCGCGCAAGGACTCAAAGCCGCGGAATGCTTCTATCGGACGCCGCGCCTGTTCCTGTGCTTCCGGGACGCCTCGCGGATAGCCTGTACCACCTCGGCGGTCGGCGCTTCGGGCTGATAGGCGGGACGGCCGATATAGTATCCCTGGTAGTAGCCGACGCCCAGTCTGCACAACGCCTCCATCTCCTCCCGGGTTTCAACGCCCTCGGCGATGACGCCGATGTTTCGGCGTCTGGCATACTGCACCACAGCGGCGATCAGCGCACGCTTGTTGGGCTCCCTATCCGCGTTTCGGATAAAGGACATGTCCAGCTTCACGTAGGTCGCGTCGATGGCGATGAGGCTCACGTCGCTATTGTAGCCGGTTCCAAAATCGTCAATGGCGATCTGCCCGCCGTAACGCCGGATGTTAGCCAGCTTACGGCCCGACGCGTCATCGCAGCTCTGCTCGTTCTCAGTAATTTCCAGCACAAGGTCCTCATACAGCCGGCCATACTTTTGAAACAGCGTTCGCTCATCAGACGCGCTTAGCACCTGGCTGGCTATGGAATTGATAAAAAGCTTTAAGCCAGGGGCAAGCTCACCCTTTTTACGCAAAGCGAGCGCCGTGCCAAAGGCCGCGTCCCAGGTCAGATATTCGACATGGTACAGCTTACCCTGCGCCTTAGCCAGCGTAAGTACCGTCGTAGGAGAGGGCAGCTCCGCCACCTGTGGACGCATCAGCAGCTCGTAGCCCAGCACGCAGCCGTCGGCCGCGCTTACAATGGGCTGAAGCATATAGCGCACAAGCTTTTCTTCCAGCATACGGTTTAGCGCCTGCGTGCCGTTAAACAGGTAGCCCGCCTCGTCATAATCCTGCTTGTTAAATTCCTCCACCGTACCCTTTGCCGCGTTTTTCACCCGGTACATGGCAAAGTCGGCATAGTGCAGCAGGCGTGGAAACTCGTCCGCATCCTCGGGGAACCACGCGATGCCGGCGGAGGCGCGAAGCCGGCAGGGCGTTCCGTCCGGCAGGGCAAAGCTCTCCGCCATCAGCTTCTCCCATCCCTCCCGGATGATGGCGCGGATTTCGTCCCGGCTCTGATAGCCATAGTAGAATAGATAGAATTCGTCGCCCGACCGCCGCGCGGCAAGGCAGCGCTCCCCGCACAGATAATGCAGCCCACCCGCGAAGGCGCGGATATAGAGGTCCCCGCAGTCATGTCCATAAGCGTCGTTAATCGCTTTTAGGTTATCCATGTCAAGCATAACCAGCGCGGAAACGGGCGCAAGGCCTTCCCGGCCCTCGCGAAACATCTCGTCCATACGCGTTTCAAACGCTCGGCGGTTGAGGATATTGGTCAGCAGGTCATAATCCCGCTCATGCTCGATACGCCGCCTGTTTTCGATTTCCTCGGTCACATCCAGCAACGTTCCGATTACGCCCCTTGCGTCGTGCATAATCTTCAGGCGAACATAGCGCCGCTCTCTAACGCCCTTGACAAGGAAGGTGTTATCCGTCTCTTCGGGTCCGTTACCCAAGCGTTCCTCCATCATCCGCTTAAACGATTGCTCGGCAACACGGTTTGTTTTGTTATCTAGTTCCCCGCAGGAAAGCAGCTTGAACAGGCCGTCCGAGCAGAAGAAATCCTGCTGATCCTCGCGCTTTTCAAACGCGCCCACCGGCAGGCCTGAAAGCGTAATGATTTTACTGATTCTGGAGGCGTCCTCCACCAAAGTGCGGTTAAGCTCGCTGATGGTGTCAGCCAGCATATCCACCTCGGCAAGCCCTGTGTGCTCCAGCTCGCCCGCCATGCCGCTCTCAAGGCCGCGCAACTGCCTCACCAGCGCTGAAATGGGCTTTGACATGCTGGTGGCGGCCAGGACGGCGACAATGACGCCCAGTGCCAGCCCTAGAATCAGCACCACCAGCACAATGGTGCGGAAATCGCTCTCCAGGGCAAAAAGCAGCTCGTTTTCCTGCATGCCGATCAACACCCAGCGGTCGTTGCTAAACGCTGTATTGGGGCTGTAAAGCGAAAGTGGACAGCTTGCGCCTGTAAGCTCAACGCCCGATCTGCCCCCCAGAAAAGTGATAAAATCGTCCGTGCCGTTGCGGTAGGCCCCGACCGGCATAATACCCTCGTTTTCATAAAAGTGCTGCCGGAAGCGCACGCCTGAGGTAATCACGTTTTGGTAGCTCGCCCCGCCGTCGCTCGAAAAGCCCAGAAAAAAGCTGTTCAGGTTGCTGCGCTCGCTGTATTCGCCATTGTTAACGACCGAGGCCATATAGGATACTTCCACTTCGACGCCCAGCACGCCGTATACCCCGCCCCCGGCATCCACCAGCGGGCGGGAATAGGTAAACACCGGCGTGTTATCCGATTCATTCATCGAAAAGCGCGTACTCCAGTAACCATAATATCTGGCGGCGCCGCCACCGCTTTGAAGGTAGGCATTTAAGGGCTTAAAAAAATAATCGTTGCCGGCGTTCTCCGCGCCGCCCTCAAAACGAAACGCCGCCTGCCAGTAGCTGTCCAGCGTGATGCCGGTGGAGCGTGAGAGCGGCGGCAAACCGCGCAGCATATGCAGATCGCTGTTGGTCATGGTGTGGTTGGACGGTTCGGAATCGCGCAGGTAAACGCCTGCGTAGGTTTCATGATCGTTCGCCACGCCCACGCCGTTGAGCACCACAAAAACGCCGGAGACATCCACGTTCCGAAGATGAGTAATTAAAGGATCCATGCATGCGGAAACAAGCTTTGCGTTCAGCGCTGCATCGCCGGCAACGTCCGCAAAGCCCTTGCCCTCGTCCTTCAGCGTCTGGGACATGGCCATGTCAAGCTCGCCGTTGAGGTCATCCAGCTTCGACCAGGTGACCATTTTGTTTTCTACCATCTGATATTTATTTCGCGTTACCTCAGCCAAGATGTTCAGCGCGTTATCATGCATGCGGTTAAAGGTTCCGCCGGAGTAAAGAAGCGCCAGCAAAATACCGCTGTCCAGCACGATTACCAGTATAAACAGCGTAACGACGCGTTGAAAAATGCTGACCTTACGCCTGCTGTGCGGCCGTTTTTGTTGCTTTGGCATTGCTAGCGACTTCCCTTCGTAACGGGTGGCTCCTTCCCCCTATTGCGCGAGCGCAGTCTCAAGCGCAGCCTCGACGGCGTCAAACCACTGCGTAAAGCGTTCTTCGTCGGTTACCCGCGCTACGGCGTCCGCATAGCTCACGCCCTGTTCCTCAAGCGCGAGTCTCTCGGCCAGCGCCTGCCTGGCCGTGTCCAGGAGCGAGCTTTCCAGCACGCTGCGGGCCTCGTAGCCATGCTCGAAGGGCTTGTTGGTATACAGTTCATAGCTTGTTGCGATCTGCACGCCGGTTTCCATCACATCGCGCACCATCTGATCCGTACCGGCCTGTTCCATTGCCGCACGAATGACCTGTATATCGTTTGACTCCCTAGTGACGGGCATATAACCGCTGCTGATTGAAAACAGAATGTTGCGCTCAGGCTCTGTCAGCCATTTCAGAAACGTAACGGCGGCCTTTTCCCGCTCCGGCGTGCTCTTGCCGACTACAAAGCCCGCGCCCTGCTGTGTGGCCATAGGCTTTGTGCCCTCAAAATTAGGCAGCGTGTATACGCTGCATTCAATTGGGTAGGTTGTACCGTCGTCGTTGGTCACCTCATTGGGGAAATAAAGGGCCCCGCTGGTGGAGCCCACCAGCGCGACGATTTGCCCGGTCTTGATATCGTCGCTGCGAAAACGGCCGTACGCAGCGAACCAGCCGCTTACGAAGGGCAGGTAAAAATTATTCCACAGCTTTTGCATAACGTCCCGGTCAAAATGCAGTTCCGCTTTGCCGTCCGACACCGCAAAGATCTCCGCGCCAAGCTGTCTGCTGCCGATAAGCATGTAATTTGCCATCGCGTCCCGGCCAAAGAAAGCCTGTCCGTCGCCCTCCCGCTCGGGCGTTTTGGCGTCGGTCCATTCAAAGTACATTTTGCCGAGATCAACGATGCCCTCCCAGGTGGAAAGCTGCTTTTCGTCCGCGCCCGTAGCGGCGGCAAAAGCATCCCACTGGGTGCGGTTGAGCAGCAAAAGCTCGGTGGACTTGGCGGCGGGAAAAATGCACAGCTCGCCGTCCGCGCCCATGCGCCCTTCCTCCATGTAGGCGGGGATGTACGCGGCGATCTCTTTCTCCGTCAGATAGGGGGACAGATCGGCCACAACGCCCAAACGCCATAGCTCATAGGCGGAATCGGCGTAGGAGGAAAACAGATCGGGCATAAGCTCAGCGCCCACTTCCCTGGTGGCGGAGGCTGTCACCTGGCTGGCAAGCTCGGATACGCTGCCCATGCTGTGAGATTCTACAAAAATACCTTCCTCCTGGCCAACGGAATCGTTAAAGGTTTGCAGCAACCGGTCGAACTGCTGCTCCTGCACGCCGTTGTAATATACCCAGCAGGAAAGCACGATAGGATCCTTAACGTTACGGGTCGCCCCCATGGCGGAAGTAGGCGGACATGCCAAAAGTGCGGCAACCGCCGCAATGCACAGACTTCTCTTCAAACCCATGCGAATCGCTCCTTTGTACACATGCATTATCATCCGAAAAAATGGGTTAACCCATTATCCTACATAGATATGGAAAAGTCAAGCAAGTGGTTTTTCCTTTGGTTGGACGGGTGACAGCATGATCAAGCGGACCGCCGAACTGCTGCGCGGGCATTTCCGGGGCACGGATATTGTCGGACGAATTGGCGGCAACGAATTTCTGGTGCTGATGAAAAGCATCGAATCAGAAACAGCCGTCCGCAGCAAGGCTGACGAGGTTGCTCAAGCGCTCCAGTTTTCCTGCTCGGAGGGCGCCAGCACGGTCAACCTGTCGTCCAGCATCGGCATTAGCCTTTATAACGCCGACGGGCAAACCCTGGAATCGCTCTACGCCGAGGCGGACGCGGCGCTCTACCGCGCCAAGGCCGCTGGAAAGCGGCGCCACAAAATCGCAAAATCCACTCGAAAGGCCTGATTTTTTTACGCCTGTAATCCAAGAATAAGGACAGGCCCGTCAAGCCGGGTGCAATTTGCCATGCCTATGCGCATATCCTTTCCAAAACGCTTGGAGGGGTCAATTGTGCATCAGCATATCGAGGAGCGGTGCATACGCATCGGGCAGTATATCGCGGACACAGGGGCGACCGTGCGTGAGGCCGCAAGGCATTTCGGGGTGAGCAAATCCTCCGTGCATAAGGACATGGACGAACGCCTGCCGCGGTTGAGCACCGCGCTTTCCGGCCAGGTGCGCCAGGTGCTTTCCTATAACAAGTCGGTGCGCCACCTGCGCGGCGGCGAGGCGACGCGGAAAAAATACGGCGCGCCTATCCGGGAGCGCGGATAACCGGGACGCTTCCTTTGCCGCACTTTCTACCGCCGTCAAGCAGGATTTGCCGCCTCCATGGCGAATATGTTGGTTTCGGGGCGGCAAGCGCTTTCTTTTGATTGCACGGAAAAGCGGCGGTAAAAAGGGGTAGAGAGTTCGAATGGCAAGCATCAACGATATCGGGATCGATCTGGGTACCTCCCACATCCTGATTTACATGAAGGGGAAGGGGATTGTACTGCGGGAGCCCACCGTCGTCGCGATCGACCGGGACAGCCGCGAAATTCTCGCCTTTGGCGAGGAGGCGCGCCGCATGATTGGCCGCACGCCGGGCAATATTCTGGCCATACGCCCGCTGCGCGACGGCATAATCTCGGATTACGAGCTGGTAAGCTTCATGCTTAAGGGTTTTGTGATGAAATCCATCGGCAAGCACATGTTCGCGCGTCCGCGCGCCATCCTTGCCGTACCCACCGCCGTTAACGAGATGGAGAAGCGTTCCCTGATTTCCACGATGTTTGACGCGGGCATGCGTCGCACGCAGCTTTTAAACCGCTCGTTGGCCGCGGCGCTGGGTGCCGGCCTGCCCATGGACGAGGCCTATGGCACCATGATTGTGGACATCAGCGGCGGTGTGAGCGATATCGCGGTGCTCTCGTTTGGCAAGGTGATCGTGAGCGACTGCGCTAAGACGGGCGGCGATCGCTTTGACGACGCGATCATCCGCCACCTGCGGCGCAAGCACAACCTGCTGATCGGCGAACGCACGGCCGAGGAGCTAAAAATCAACATCGGTTCCGCCATCCCGCGCTCGGAGCAGCTTTATATGGAAGTGACGGGCCGCAACCTGATCACGGGCCTGCCCAAGACCATGCGCATCACCAGCGACGATATTACCGAGGCCATCGACGAGCCTCTCCAGCAGTTGATCGAGAGCATTCACGGCGTACTGGAGCATACCCCTGCCGAGCTGGCGGCGGATATCTTCGAATATGGCATTTTGCTTTCCGGCGGCGGCGCGGAGATGTTCGGCCTGTGCGAGGCAATCGCGGACGCGCTGAAGGTGCCCTGCTCCTGTGCGGAGGACCCGCAGAACAACGTGGTAATGGGCTGTGGCCGGGCGCTTGAGAACATGCACGATCTGGGGCAATTTCTGGACGACGGCAGAAAGCGCCTGATGGGACGCTGAGGACGGCAGGGGGACGCGGATAATCATGTGGCAAACGCAACGGCGTTTGATCAGCGTGTGATAAAAAGCAAATTTCCCGTAATTTACCGTTACTGACGAGGCGACGGGGATTTTTCCCTGCCGCCATCTGCTTTTTTAGCCATAACACCCGTTTTTAGAAAAGAGGGATTCCAAATCAATGCAACTTCACTTTGAAACCGCCGCGGCGCATAACAGCGGGGCGCTGCTTTCGCTGCGCCCCGCCGACGGCCAAGCCGGCTTTGTGGAAAGCGTCGCCCAATGCCTTGCGGAGGCCGCCGAACTGGATTGGTGGCGGCCTGTTGGCATTTACGACGGCGATACGGCCGTGGGCTTTGCCATGTATGGCCTTTTTATAGACGAGGAGCCAGGCGGCAGGGTCTGGCTGGACCGGTTGCTCATCGACGCCCGCTTTCAGGGCAGAGGCTACGGCTCGGCTGCTTTAAGCGGCCTGCTTGCACGCATCCGGGACGAGTATCACCCCCCGCGCGTATACCTGAGCGTCGTTAAGGGAAACAGCGCCGCGACCGCGCTATACCGCAAATTCGGCTTCCGTTTCAACGGCGAAAAGGACATCCATGGCGAGGACGTAATGGTACTTAGCCTCGCGCGGCCTCAGTAGCTCGCGCGCTATTTGCATCCCAGCTCGTCGCGCACGTATCCGGCCAAAATGTCCACGATTCGCGCGTTGCGTCCGCCATGGGCCACAATAACGTCCGCAAGCTCGATATAATTACGGATATGCTTGTCATACATCGGCTTAACGGTGCTTAGATACTGCACGGAAATGTTATCGATGCTGCGGCCGCGCTCGTTGATATCGCGCGTGATTCGCCGTAGCAGGCAGATGTCCGGTTCCACGCTCATATACAGCTTCAGGAACATCAGCTCGCAGAGCCGTTCATCATAAAACACGTGAATGCCCTCGATGATCAGCACATCGGCGGGATAAATCAGCTCGTCCAAATCGGCGCGGCGGTGCTGGGCGTAATCATAGCGCTTGCGCGTGATGGGCCTGCCGTCCAGCAGCAGCTTGATATCCTCCAAAAACAGGTCGTGGTCAAAAATCTCCGGCTCGTCATAGTTGAGCAGGGAGCGCTCCTCGAACGTGAGGCTTGGGTGGTCGCGATAATAGCAATCGTGGTTGATTACCGTGCAGCCGTTTCCGATGGCGCGGCATAGCTCGTCCGCCAGCGTGCTTTTTCCGCTGCCACTGGCGCCGCAGATTCCGATAACCAGCATGCTTTCGTCCCCTTTGATTTTTTACTATCATATCGGACCTCCTGTTCGCTGTCAAGCATAAAGCGACAAAAAAGAACCTCTTTCGGTTTTTTCAGCGTCCGTTGGGCGGGCTTTTACCGCATTTTACCGCACGCTGAAAGAAAGCCTTGACTTTCCCGCACCGCTCCCCTATAATACCCTGTACAGGCAATGACGGGACCAAGTAGCCACGGCATGCGCGCCTCAAGAGAGCCTTCGGCCGGTGTGAGAAGGCGGCGGCGGCTTTGGCGAATACCTCCCCAAGCCCGGCCGTGAAAAAGACAGTAGCGGCTTGACGGCGCGCCGTTTACAGCGCAGGGGTCTGTTTGGACCCGTCAAGGGTATGGACCGCAAGGCCATGCCGTACGGAAGTGGTACCGCGATGATTTTCGCCTTCCCCCATATGGGGCGAGGGCGTTTTTCATATTCCAGGGCCTTTCCAGAATGAAGGAGGTTTTTCGTATGATTCCAGAGGGTCTTTCCTTCGCTTCCCGCTTTGATAAAGTAACGGGCAGCGCTATCCGCGAGATTTTCAAGGTGCTCGGCCGTCCCAATATGATCAGCTTTGCGGGCGGCAACCCCTCCATGGACGCGCTGCCCGACGCGCAATGCGCCGATATCGCCCGCGATGTTCTGCTTTCCGACGGCAAGCGGATTTTGCAATATGGAGCGACCGAGGGTTATCCGCCTTTTCTGGAAAGCCTTATCAATTATCTGGGAAGCCAGTACCGCTTTAAGGTCGGCAGGGACACTGTGCTGCCCACCACGGGCAGCACCTCCGGAATGGATCTTTTGTGCAAGGCGCTGCTGAACCCCGGCGACACCGTGCTGGTGGAAAGCCCGACCTTTCTTGGCAACATGCAGACGCTCAACCTCTATCAGGCCCATTTGGTTGCAGTGGAAAGCGACGATGACGGCGTAATGCTTGACAGGCTGGAGGCGGCGGTTCAGGCGCACCATCCCAAGCTGCTCTACATCATTCCCACGTTCCAAAATCCCTCCGGGCGCACGCTGGCGCTTGAGCGCCGCGCGCCCATCGCTGAGATGGCCGCAAAATACGGCTTCCTCGTCGTGGAAGATGATCCGTACCGTGATTTGCGCTATACAGGCCAGACGCTACCGCCTATCAAGGAGTTTGATAAAACGGGGCATGTGGCCTATATGGGCAGTTTTTCCAAAATCATCAGCCCGGGCCTGAGGGTAGGCTATCTTGTGGCACAGGCGGATATTCTGCGAAAATGCACTATTGGCAAGCAGGGCGCCGATCTGCACACGCCCAACCTCAATCAAGCCATCGTGGATCAGTACCTCAGGCGCGGGCTGCTGGAGCCCCATATCCGGAGCGTGCTGCCCGCCTACCGCGAGAAGCTGGAGCTGATGCTAAAGGAGCTGGAGGCGTTCCCGACGGGTACCCGTTATGCAAGGCCCGAGGGCGGCTTGTTTGTGTTTGTGGAAATGCCGGACGGCGTGAACGCGACTGAAATGTTCAGCGAGGCTGTGGAGGCGGGCGTGGCCTATGTGCCGGGCACATACTTCTACCCGGACGGCGGACACCACAACACGCTGCGCCTCAACTTCAGCAATTCGACCCCGGAACAGATCGCAAAGGGTATGGCCGCCCTGCGGGAGCTGTTTAAAAAGCGCATGGCGTAATGCCAGGCATTGATAGAAAAGGAGAGAACACCATGCATGTACTGGATATGCTCAAGGAGCGCGGGTTTGTCGCTCAGGTCACGTTTGAGGAGGACCTATACAAGGCGCTGGAACGCGAGCCCATGACCTTCTACCTGGGTATCGATCCCACGGCCGACAGCCTTCACGTGGGCCACTTTATGCCCATCATTATGGCCAGCCACCTTCAAAAAGCCGGACACAGGCCTATCATCCTCTGCGGCGGCGGTACCGCCATGATCGGCGACCCCAGCGGCAAAAGCGATTTGCGCAGGATGATGACCAAAGAAACCATTGCGGGAAACGTCGCCGCCATCCAGAATCAGCTTTCCCGGTTTATGGAGTTCGGCGACGGCAAGGCCATGATGGTCAACAACGCCGACTGGCTATTATGCCTTAACTACATTGATTTTCTGCGCGAGGTTGGCTCGCTGTTCAGCGTCAACCGGATGCTGACGGCCGAGTGCTACAAGCGCCGTCTGGAATGTGGCCTCACCTTCCTGGAGTTCAACTATATGTTGATGCAGAGTTACGACTTTTTGCAGCTGTTTAAAAACCATGGCTGCCGCTTGCAGATCGGCGGAGACGACCAGTGGAGCAATATGCTCTCCGGCGCGGACCTCATCCGCCGAAAGGAGCGCGAGGACGCCTTTGCGCTGACGTGTAAGCTGATTATGACGCACGATGGCAAGAAGATGGGCAAAACCGAAAAAGGCGCATTGTGGCTGGACCCCGCGCGCACCACGCCCTACGAGTTCTACCAGTACTGGCGCAACGTGGCCGATCAGGACGTGGAGCGCTTCCTGGGCCTGCTCACCTTCCTGCCAATGGACGAGGTACGCCGGCTGGGCGCGCTGCGCGATCAGCAAATCAACGAAGCCAAGCGCGTGCTGGCCTTCGAAATCACAAAAATGATTCATGGCCAGGAGGAAGCGGAGAAGGCGCAGGACGCCGCGCAAGCCCTGTTTGCCGGCGGCGGCGCCAGCGAGAGCATCCCGACCTGCGAAGTAAACGCCGCCATGCTTGCCGAGGATAACCGGCTGACGAGCCTTTTGGCCACCTGCGGGCTGTGCGCAAGCCGCGGCGAAGCCCGCAAGATGGTGCAGGCGGGCGCGGTACTGGTGGGCGAAACCAAAGCCACCGATATCGAAATGCGTATCGAGCCCGAAATGATCGGAGCGGACGGGCTTTTGCTGCGCAAGGGCAAGAAGAACTACTGCCGCCTGATTCTGAAATAAGCCATGAAGGGTTACAAAACGCTGCTCACCTGTGCCAGCGACGAGTTTATCATCAACAAAAGCCGGTTCATCGGCCACGCCTCGCCGGTTACAACCGTCGAGGAAGCGCTTGGGTTTCTGGACGGGGTTCGGCAAAAGCACCGGGACGCCACGCACAACTGTTACGCCTACATCATCGGCCAAAACGCGGGCATCATGCGCTACAGCGACGATGGCGAACCGGGCGGCACGGCAGGCATGCCCATCATCGAGGTGATGAAGGCGCGCGGAGTGGTTGACTGCGCCGTGGTAGTGACGCGATATTTCGGCGGCGTGCTGCTGGGCGCGGGCGGGCTTGTGCGCGCCTACTCCCACGGCTGCGCGATTGCGCTGGACGCCGCGCGCGTATGTGAGATGCACCCCACCCAGCGCTGGATGTGCGAGGTCGCTTATCCCTTGTGGGACAAGGTTCAGCACACCCTAAAGGCGCTTCCCGTCCGGCTGGAGGATACGGAGTTTACCGCCTCGGTCGTGTTCAGCGTTTCCGTAAAGGAGGCGGACGCCGTGACTGTGAGCGCCGAGCTTACGCGCGTGACGGACGGTAAGGTGGAAATGCTGCTGGAAGATGAATCCTATTCGCCATGGGAGGAACTTCCAAGGGACGGATAGGCGTAAACCCAAACGCGGGCAGGGCGTGAAAGCGGCACTAAAAAGGACAGGTTTTGGCATACCTGCCCTTTTTTGCATTGACGTTTTTCCACTGCCGGGCTATCATATGAACGAATACACTTTGAAATCCGCGCGGATGTGCGGTATGCTTAATAGCGCACGTCCACGACGCTTGAGGGAGGCTCCCATGGACCTGTTCGACATCATCGGCCCTGTGATGATCGGGCCCAGCTCGTCGCACACGGCGGGCGCGGCACGCATCGGCAAAATTACGCGCATGCTTCTAAACAGCAGACCCGTCCATGCGCGCATCGGTCTGTATGGCTCGTTTCAAAAAACCTATCAGGGCCACGGTACCGACAAGGCGCTTGTCGGCGGGCTTTTGGGCATGGACGTGGACGACCTGCGCCTGCGCGACAGTCTCCGGCTGGCCGATGAGGATGGGCTTGACTATTCGTTTTACAAAGCGGAAATACGCGGCGCGCACCCCAATACCGTCGTGCTGGACGTGGACGGCGCGGACGGGCGGCATATTCAGGTTGTGGCCGCGTCTGTGGGCGGCGGCGAAATCGTCGTCAAATCCATCGATGGGCTTGAAGCAGGCTTTTCGGGACATGAAAACACGCTTGTCATCACCCACCACGACACGCCGGGCATGATTGCCAGCATCAGCGGCGAATTGGCCGCCAGCAGGCTAAATATTGCCACCATGCGCGTTTTCAGGCGTTCGGCCGGCGGCGAGGCCATGGTGGCGCTGGAGCTGGACGGCGCGGCGGAGGCGGACGTGCTTTCGCGGCTCGGCGGCCTAAAGGGCGTTTACCACGTGGCCTATTTGGCGGCAAGAAAAGAGGAGGCGCTGGGATGAGAACGGTAGGCGAGCTTTTGGGTGTTTGCGCGAGAGACGGCCTTACCCTTGGCGCCGCAGCGTTGCGTTGGCAGGCCGGAGAAGACGGAAAGAGTGAAGACGCGGTATTTGCCAGGATGGAGGCCCGCCTCCGGGTGATGCGCGAAAGCGCCCAAGCCGGATTATCCGCCACGATGCGCTCCGTTTCCGGCATGGTAGGCGGACAGGCCGCCAAAATGATTGCGCCCGGACAATCAGGGCGCTTTGGCCCTTTGGGCAAGGCGTGCGCCTATGCGCTTTCCATTGCGGAGTGCAACGCGTGCATGGGTAAGATCGTCGCCACGCCCACGGCTGGCAGCTGCGGCATTTTGCCCGGCGCGCTGCTGGCCGCGCAGGAGGATGCGGGCTTTTCAGACGCAGAGCTGGTGTCTGCGCTGTTCGCGGCGGCGGCCGTCGGACGGGTTATCGCGCTGCAAGCCACCATCAGCGGAGCCGAGGGCGGCTGCCAGGCCGAATGCGGCGCCGCGGCGGGCATGGCCGGCGCGGCGCTTACGCAGCTTTATGGAGGCACGCCCATTCAGGCGTGCGACGCGTGCGCGTTTGCGCTGATGAATATGATGGGACTGGTTTGCGACCCGGTGCACGGGCTGGTGGAGGTGCCCTGTGTGTACCGAAATGTTGGAGGCGTGTCTCAGGCTCTCGCCGCAGCGCAGATGGCGCTGTGCGGCATATCCTGCCCCATACCCTGCGACGAGGTTATCCACGCCATGAAGGAGGTGGGCGACGCGCTGCCCCCAAGCCTGCGGGAAACCGGCGATGGCGGCTGCGCCGCCTGCCGAAGCGTGTGCGCGGGGCGCTAAGCGTTCATCCTGATGTTTTGGTCCCGAACCAAATCAGGAAACAAACGCTTGCCCGTTTGTTTCTGCATGGTATTGAGCACTTGAATTATTTAAATTATGCTGCGAGCCCGTTACCCGATCACACTGAGCCTGGATATGGAATTACAGAGGAAGACACCATTGCGTATCCTCCCTATGCCATTGCGTCCAGCACATCCAGCACGTCCGGGTCGCTCCCGTCATATACCAGCACAAAGCGCAAACCAAAATGCGCGACGCGGCCATATTCGTCCTTGTCGATCAACCCGCTCAAATAATCAGCGCGGTTGCTTTCGTCAAAATAGACGAGCACGGTTTCTTTGCCGTCAAGCATCAGGCGTTGCCATACGGTCGCGTTATAGATCGGCACCTTTGCCTGCGGGTCCGCGTCCGCCAGCGGCGTGAGCGCGCAGGCGTATCCACGTTCTTCAAAATGAGAGAGCAGCTTTGCATATAGCTGCTCCTGCGAAGGGTTTTGCTTGCAGCCGCAAAGCAGCAGGGCCGTCAGCAAAAGCAGGGCCAGAAGGCTGAATTTCTTTTTCAGATCGCGCATTTGTGTGCCTCCCATGGTTTCATCCGTCACAGTATAGCACATTCCTTTGCGTTTCGCCATTGCCTGTGCTACAATAGCGGAAGCTCAAATGAGGAGGGATTTTCATGCGCTGCGGCTGCCCGCACTGCGAGGCTTATATGATCCAATCCGAAACCGGGGGACAGGCTTGCGTCTGCCCGGACTGCGGCTATCGATGCAACGCGTGCCTCGGCACCAATACCATCATCAGCCGCGAACAAATAAAAAAGCTCAGGGAGACCGAATGGTTCACCCCAAGCTTTGACAGCCCGGCCGGAGACGAAGACGGCGACCGCTGATCACAGCACGCCCAAATGCTCCAGCAGGATTTTGAGGCCAATTAAAATCAGCACCGCGCCGCCCGCGATCTCGGCCTTTTTCTGAAAACGGTTGCCGAATTTATAACCCACCGCCACCCCAACAAACGACAGGACGAACGTGATGGACGCAATCAAAAGCACGGCGGGGACGATGTCCATCTTGAGAAAAGCAAACGTGATGCCCACGGCCAGCGCGTCGATGCTGGTAGCGACGGCAAGGATAAAGAGTTCCTTTAAGTCCAGCTTTGGCTCCACGTCGCAGGCTTCGCCCTCCCCCGTTTCATGAAGAGCGTCCCAGATCATCTTGCCGCCGATATACCCCAGCAGCACAAAGGCGATCCAGTGATCCACAGGCGTAATATACCTTTCAAACTGCGTGCCCAGAAACCATCCTATCAGCGGCATAACGCCCTGAAACACGCCAAAAAAAAGCGCGATGACGGCCGCGTGCGCAAGGTTGAGCTTTTTCATGCAAAGCCCTTTGCAAAGCGATACAGCGAACGCATCCATCGAAAGCCCCACGGCAATCAAGACCAGTTCCATCAAAAAACACCTCGGTATCTTTCATCCGTTCGTCCGCGACGATATTTGGAAGGATAAGGATTTCATTTTAGCTTATCGCGCCTGTGCTGTCAACATTCGCACAGGCGCTTTTTCATTTGACCTCACGCGCGGCGCGCTGTTTGGCCGCCGCGTCAGTTTCCGGCGGTCCCGGGCGCGTCATACCGGCTGGTGCATACCAGGCAGATCACGCCTGTTGCCAGCAGGCCCATACCGGAATATGCAAACCATTTGTCCACGCCGATCCATTCGCTGACAGGTCCCGCAGCCAGCAATCCAACAGGCATCGCCAGCGTCATGGCGGACATCAAAAGCGAAAACACCTTGCCCATTACCTCCGGAGCGATGGTTTCCTGAATATAGGCCATCAGCGGTACATTGATAAACGTGCCCGTACCGCCCATCACAAAGCAAATAGCCACAAAGACCCAAAAAGCGTCCGCAGGCAGCAGGCCGCTTGCCACGGAGGTAAGACCCAAAAGGCAGATAGACAGCGAAACCATGAGAAAACGGCGTTTCATGCCGCCCCACACCCCGATGGCCAAAGAAGAAACCAGCAGCCCGCCAGCGAATACGAACTCAACAATACTGTTTTCGAAGGCGCCGCCGCCAAAATGAGTGCGTACCAGCAGCGGATACAGCGCGCCCAGCGGCATGAAGAGGACGTTGCAAAGCACCATCGGGAAGAATACCGCCATCAGCGGCCTGTTTTCCCTTACGGCGCGGAATCCCAGGCGCATATCGCTGAGAACACGTGGTTTTTCCGCGCTTTGAGGGATATCCGGAATGCGCACGAACAGCAGGCAGATTATCGCGAACGCCGCGCCAAAAATATCCACCAGCATGATGGGCGCGATAGAAAACATGCCCATAAGCGCCGCGCCAAGGACGGGGCCAAGCATATTGCTAAGCGATGAAATCAGGCTCCCCCACCCGCCCGCCTTGGTGAGCATATCCTGCGGAACCAGCATGGGAATGGCGGCCTGCATGGCGGGGGTGTGGAAGGTGGAGCCCAGCCCGCGCAAGAACAGGATGACGTAAACAAACCAGACCGGCGGCATGGCGGTTTGCAAATACGCCACCCCCAGCGCCACGCTGGACAACGCCACCAGCCCGTCGGCGGCGATCATGACGGTGCGGCGGTTACAACGGTCAATCCATACCCCGGCAAAGGGGCCGAGCACCATATTGGGAATGAAGCCGACGATAGCCGCAACCGTGAGCGTAATGGCGGATTCCGTCTGTACGGTCAACTGCCAGATGATGGCGAACTGAACCGCCGCCGAGCCCACGAGGGAAAACGCCTGCCCGGCATAAATGATGGCAAATTGTTTCTTCCAAGAGTGCAGAAAAAATCCCCCTTCCAAAGCTTGCGCAATCGTACCATGAAAACGCCGGGATGGCAAGGGGTGAATTAATCCGCATAAAAGCCGCTTCTATTCTCTTTTTTCGCCGCAAGCGGTATACAGCGCAAAGCTCAAGAAACCCGCGCAGGTGGCGAACGCTTCGCCCGTCTCGCATTCGCCCGTTATCTCGTTGACGCTCTCGCAGGCGATGCCGTTATCCATCCGCGTCAGGCGCAGGTGGGAAAGCGCGGTGTCCGCATGGCCGCTCAACAGGCTGTTGCAGATGGACAGCACCCACGGATGCGGCGCATGCAAGCAGCCGATTTCCGCGATGGGCTTATCTGAAAAGGAAAAGCGGTACTTTTCAGAACGGATGGTTCGCATGGTTTTTTGCCACAGGGGGTCGTCCATGCCGCAGAAGCCGTAAAAGGGCAAAAGCTGAAGGCTGCCCGGCGGTTCGTCGTAAATATCGAAATGGCCGTTCAGGTCGGTAGACCAGATAAACTGGCCGTCCCTGACGCAATGGGCGAGGATGGCTTCGCGCACGCGCTGCGCGCGCCCAAGCAGCTCCGGCCGCTCCAGATAATCCGAAAGGAGCGTAAGCATGCGCCATACCAGCACGTTGTCATACGTCAGGTATGGATACACCACCTCGTCGTCGGTGGGTTGAAGAAAGGTTTCGTACAGCTCGTATTCAGGATGCTTTTTGGTTTCCAACACGCGCAGGATGCGGCGCAGGCCGTCCTGTACCAGCGGCAGCCTCACAAACGCCCGGTCGCCGGCGCGCGCCACGTAGCGCTCCAGCGCGATCACCGGCGCGCAGAGCTCATCCAGCTCAAAGCCGGGTTCCAGCAGCGTGCCGTCGATATAGCGGCTATGCATGCCCACGTTTTGAATCTGCTTTTCAAACACATACAGCAAAATATCGCGCGCGGTTTCCGCATCCGCCAGTACAATCGCCGGAAAGCTCCACAGCAGGCTGTCGCGGTCCCAGTACGCGGCGGATACGTAATAGCGCGGGCTGCGGGAGGTCATCAGGCAGAATTCCTCCGTATCCAGCGTTTTACCGCCGGCATAGAAAAACGAGAAAAACAGGTTGGTGTTGAGCAGCCGCCGGATGCTCTCATCAGGCGCTTTCAGCACGCGCGCGTCAAGCCACGCAAGCGTATCCCGCCGTGCCTTTTCATAGCCGACGCGGAGCAGGTGCTTGGCGGAGGTTGCCGCCGCCACGGTTTCATACCCAATCCCAAAAATAAAATCCACACGGGCGGTTTCGCCCGCGTCCAGCGTAAACGTCCGCCCTCCCTGCCAAGCCATTCCGCCAAAGGTCCACTCCACCGTATCCTCCGCGATGGGCGCAAAGGCGCACAGGGGAAGCCCGACAAACTCCTGCATCACAAAGGCATGGTTCCAGCCGCTGGGCTCCTGCGTGCGGCGGCCCTCCAGCACGGCGGTTTCATTGATTTCATGGAGGGTTCTTTGCCAGCCGCCCTCCACGCCCAGCCTCGCCCGGATAGGCGCGCCGGTCTGATTTTCAGCCTCCATGCGCACAAAAAACGCACGCTCGCCTATGGGGCACAGGTAGCTGACTGAAAGCTCCGCCCCAGCCGTGCGGCAGGTAAAGGAAGGAAGCCAGTAACTCTCGCGTTTCCAGATTGGCTCCCGAATGGGCGCTTCCGCGCCGTTCATGCTGAATACGGGCCTGAGGAAAGGCTTGTCGCCGCCGTTTAGCTCCAGCAAACCTTTGGCGCCCATGTGCAGCAGCGTGATGCCCTCCATGCCGCCCGTCGTCTCGTCTATGGTTGGAAGCGAAAGGTATTCGTTGCCCGTCACCTGATAGTTCTTCATCTGTTCATTCTCCTTTAGCGTTTTGATTGCCGGCCGGCAGAGCCCTGCCGCCGCGTTCACGGTATTCCTTCGGCGTCATCCGGTAATAGTTGCGAAACACATGCGCAAAGTGTTTGGAGGAAGGGAAACCGACCGCCTCCCCAATCTCGTAAACCCTGGCGGCGGGGTCTGTTTTAAGCCTGAACGCCGCGTCCTCCATGCGCAGGCGCAGCAGGCAGCGGGAGTAGGATTCCCCCGTTTCCCGGTGAAACAGGTCGCTTAAGTATGCGGCGGACACGTGGAGTGCTTCCGCCACCTGCGACAGGCTGATGGGTTCCCGGTAATGGCCGCGCAGATATTCCAGCGCCTGCTGTGAGAGTGCGGAGGGCGCCGCCGGATTCGCGGCCGCGACGCCTTCCCCGCCCGCAAGCCGCCGCCACGCCTCCGAAAACCAGCCGCACGGGCCGTTCCATCCATCCGTTTTCTCTTTAATGTCGCGGCAAACCCTGGCGACCTCCTCCGGGCGGTCGGAAAACCCCTCCATCAGGAGCAAAAGCACCGAGCTTTCCGCCGCGCCCGGCTCCAGCCCGCCCAGATAATCCGCAAGCGGGGCAAGCAGCGCGCCGGGCGGTATGGGTTCCCCGGCGGCAGCCGCCTTACAAGCCAGCTTCGATAGGCCGTCCAGCCAGTCCAGCAACCGCCTTTGCATATACATCAGCTCGCCCACAGGCTGATCAGCGGCCGTTGCCAGCGCCACGCGAAGCCGGCGGCGAAGCGCCTTTACCGTTTTCGACGCGCTTTCTCCGATGGGCGCATATGCCGCGCAAAGCCGCCATTGCGGGTGAGTGGCGCAAAAATGACGGAGCTTGTTTTCGCAAGCGGTTGTTAGCAGCGCCGCTTCCCGCGCCGGGCAGACGGCATAGGTTTCGCCCGATCCGCCCAATACGCATAGCGGCCCCAGAGATTCCGACACCTCCGTGAAAATCTCCCGCGCAAGCCCGCCGCAACCGTCAAGCACCATTTGCGCCGAGGGTGCGAGAGCCATGAGGCCAAGCCGCTCCCCTACCCCGCCGCGAAGCTCCGCCAACGCCGCCGCGTCCCCGCCCAGCGCGCGCGCAAGCAGCCCGGACGGCCCGGCCTCCCGCCCATGCCGCCGCGCCGCCCGCACGGTCAGTCCGCTTAACGCCGCCGACAGCTCGCCATCGTTAAGCGGCTTTAACAGGTAGTCGAATACGCTGAGGCGCACGGCCTCTCGCGCGTATTGGAATTCGTCATAGCCCGAAAGGATGATCACATCCGTCCCGGCATGCTCCCGCCGGATGTAGCGGGCCAGCTCAAGCCCGTCCATGCCCGGCATACGAATGTCGGTAATCACCGCGTCAAACCGCGCGCGGTCCAGCTTTTCGACAGCCTCGATGCCGTCGGAGGCCGTTTCCGCGGCCACCCAGTCCGGGTGAATTTCCGACAGGCGCGAGGCGAGGTATTCCCGCATCAGCCTCTCATCCTCTACGATCAGCGCCCTGTACATCGGCGGTTCCCTCCTTTGGCAGCCTGAGCGTCGCCGTCGTGCCCACCCAGGGTTCAGACTGGATGCTCACGCCGTACCCCAGCCCATATTTTAGCCGGATGCGGCGTGAGATGTTCACCAGCCCCACGCCGCCCGCAGGCGCGCCGTCCGGCTCCACGGTATCCTCCGCCAGCAGTCGCTTCATGCGCTCCAGCGCCTCCGGCTCCATACCCACGCCGTTGTCGCGGACCGTGATGCACAGTATTTCATCCTCCCACCCGAAGCCAATCGCGATATGCGCCGGGCCGCGCTTTGGTTCGCAGCCGTGTACCAGCGCGTTTTCCACCAGCGGCTGGAGTGTCATGGCAGGCAGCACGTAGCCGCTCAACGCGCCAAGCTCAGGCAGTTCGTAGCTCAGGGTGTCGTAGCGCTTCTGCTGAAGCGCCAAATAGCTTTCCACAATGCGCATTTCCGCGCTTAACGTAATTTCGCGGTCTGTGTTCACCATGCCGCGCAGCAGCGTCGCAAGCATATCGATACACAGCGTGGCCTCCTCCGGCCTGCCCGTTTTGTTGAGCAGCGCGACGGTGTTGAGCGCGTTGAACAGGAAATGGGGGCGGATCTGGTTGCACAGCGCCGCGTACTGCGCCTCCTTTTCCAGATAACGGGCCTCATACACCTGCCGTGTCAGCAAGGTGTTGCGCTTCATGGCGGTATCCACCCGCTCGGTCATTTCGTTGAAGGAATCGCCCAGGTATGCCAGTTCGTCGTGCCCGCCCACGTTGGCGCGCACGGTGAGGTCGCCGTCGCGAACGCGGCGCATCAACCCGGTAATCTCATATACGGGGCGTAGGAACAGCCGTACCAGCAGCACCGAGCAGAGCACGCCCAGCGCGGCGCACAGGAGCGCCAGCAGGAACGCCTCGTTGCGGGTTTTGACGGCGGCGGCCGTCAGCGAGCGCATGGCGTGGATGTCCACAAGCTTCCAGTCCGTGGCGTTGAGGGGCTTTACGTTGATCAGACACTCCTCGCGGCCCAGCCGCTCGGTGAACGTGCTTTCGCCGCCGTGCCGGTCGATCAGCCCGGTCAGGTTCTGGCCAGCGCTGGCCGTGACCATGCGCGCGTTTTTGTAAATCACATTCCCGGCGCTGTCCAAAATCAAAAGCGCGTTGCCCTCGCCAACGGAAGCGCGGTCGCATACCGCACGGATGCCCTGGTAGTTCGCGTCCACGCGGATGACGCCCAGCACCCTGCCGGAGTCGCGGGTGCTCAAAAGCCTGTGGGCGACCGAGAACACAGTAAGCTCCGTTTTGCCCTGCCGCTCCACATGCACGGGTACAAAAACCGCCCCGGCGCTTTCTACCGCTTCTTGATACCAGCTTTCGCCCTTAAAATCAGCGGGGATGTTCGCGTCATACCGGGTTTTGCTGCTGGAATACACGCCGTCGGTGAGGATATGGGCCCGCAGGATATCGGAGCGCGGGAGCATCATCACCTCGCTCAGGTAATCCTCCACCACGCGCTGCTTCTGTAGCTTCGCCGCGGGCGAAGCGGGCGTTGTTTCCAGCTGCGCCATCACGCCCTTATTATAGTAGGGCGACAGGCACAGCCTGAACAGCTCGTCCAGATAGGTGTCCACGTTCAGGGCAAGCTGATCCAACAGCAGCTGCGTGGTGCGGGTGGACTGATCGATCAAATCCCGCCGGTAGCTGGAATAGCTGAGCGCCGTCACCAAAAGCACAGATAAAAGGATAAGCGCCGAGATCATTAAAAGCAGCTTCTGCTTTACGCTTCCATGGAGGCCCACTCGCTTTCCCTCCCCTCCGGCCCATTATAACCAAGCATCCGCGCGAATGCAATGCGGCGGAGGCCCAACCTAAAAACTACGAACCCTTATCCAAAAACTGCGGTATTTTCTTCGGAGAAAGTTGCGCTATAATGAAACCATCAAGAGGCCTTATGGGCTTTCAAAAAACGAGGAGGTTTCATCATGAAAAGGCTTTTGGCACTGATTCTGGCCCTTATGCTGTGCTTAAGCGCAACGGCCGCGCTGGCGCAGACGGAGGTGCGGTTCTTTACCGGCAAAATCGAAACCATCGACCTGCTTAACGAGATCATCGACGAGTTTAACCAAACTCACGAGGGCGTTACCGTAGAGCAGGAATACCAGAAGGACGCCAGCTCCATCATCAAGGTAAAGTTCGCCAGCGGCGAGGTGCCCGACGTGATGACCACCTATGAGCAGGAGTTTGTGGATCAGGGCAAATACCTTGATTTGAGCGATATGTCCGAATGGTGGGACCGCCTGATCCCCTCCATGAAGGAAAGCTGCACCGACCTGAAAACCGGCAAGCAGTTCCGCGTATGCACCAATATGACGATGGCGGGCTTCTTCTACAATAAGGAAATCTTTGCCGAGCTTGGCCTGACCCCCGCCCTCACCTGGGACGAGTTTGTCGCCAACCTGACCGTCATCAAAGAAAAAAAGCCCGATGTGACCCCGTGGTTTATTTTCGGCAAGGAGGCCTGGCACCTGGGGCACTTGATCGAGTTCATTCCCCACGGCTATCTGAAGCAATCTCTGGGCTCGCTGGAATGCAAGACCGCGATGCTCGACAACGACTCCGCAAAGCTGAACCTTGGCGCCGCAGACGGCTGCATGGCTGTGTTCGCGCAGAACCTGCTTGACTTGCAAGCCAACGGACTGATCAATGCCGACGTGCTGACCGCTGTGAACGACAACTGCGTAGAAGCGTTCGTCACCGGCAAGGCCGCCATGTTCTCCAACGGCATGTGGGCCCTGAGCAGCATTCTGGAAGCCAACCCCGACATGGCCGACAAGATCGGCTTCGCGCCCTATCCCGCCTACATGCCCGACAGCAAGCCCGTGGTGCTGTGCGCCGAGGACAGCGGCTATTCCATTTCCGCCACCACCGAAAACGCGGACGCGGCCAAGGAGTTCCTTACCTTCCTGTTCAGCGCGGACAACCAGAAGCGCTATGCCGAATCTCTCGGATCGCCCAGCGCCTTCAGCGATGTGGACGCGCAGTGGGCCCCCGCCGGTTTTGCCCAAGAGGTGAAAAGCGTGCTGAATACCGCCGTGAACATCGGTTTTACCAACGAGAAGCCCGCGGGCTTTAGCGGCGACGACGCGGGCCGCATGGTTCAGGACCTGCTGGCCGGCACCTACGACGCCCAGTCCTTTGCACAGGCCTACGAAAAGGCGTGGAACGAGGGCGTGTAACGAAGGAAACGCTCGAGCCATACGGCTTACGGCTTCTAAAACGCTTCTTGTTTTTTTACTCGCCGAGCATTTCTTCTACCACAGATCAACCGTAGTACACCGGGGCGTCCCTGATCGGGCGCCCTTCCAATTGCAATCATACAGCCGTCGCTTGGCTGCTAAGCAGACGCCATGCGCGGCTCCGGGCGGGCGGTTTGCGCCTTTGGCGCAAACCTTTCCGCCAGCATTCCCACCGGAAAAGCTCGCATTTTGACGGACTTTTCCGGCGGCCCGAAAGGCAGATGACCTCAATGCGCGCAAAACGAAGGGATTTAACGCAGTTCATGTCCCTGCCCGCGCTTCTCCTGTTCTCGCTGTTCTTCGTATATCCGCTCATCCGGGGCGTGGGCATGAGCCTGACGGATTGGGACGGCATGGGAGAGGCTACATTCATTGGATTTGAGAATTTCCGGCGCTTTTTCAGCGATCCGCGCGCTATGGGCGATATCCGAACCACGCTCATTTTCGCGGCGGGCAGCGCCCTTCTTTTAAACCTGGTAGGCCTCGGCTACGCACTGCTGATGGAAAAGCCTTTCCACGGGCAGGGCGCGGCGCGGGTGATCATCTACCTGCCCGCCATCATCAGCCCGCTGATCATGGGCTATATCTGGTACTTTCTGTTGCAGCCGGGCCGTGGCTTCCTCTACCACGCGGTGGAGCAGATGGGGATTGGCCGGCAGCTCGGCAACTGGATGGACAGCTACGCAAGCACCATGGCCGTGCTGATTTTCGTAAACGTGTGGCAATTCGCGGGCATGACGATGATCATTTACCTCGCGGGGCTTCAATCCATCTCCGAGGATTTGCGCGAGGCCGCGCGTATTGACGGTGCGAGCACAAAGCAATGCTTTTTTCATGTGACGCTTCCGCTTTTGATGCCCGCTATCCGCATCAACGTCGTTACCAACATCATCGGCTCGTTGTCGGTTTTTGATATCATCATGTCGCTGACGGAGGGCGGGCCAGGATACGCTACCGAAAGCCTGAGCATTTATATTATGCGCATGTGCTACGGCAGCAAGACGGGCTATTCCACCGCCGTTGCGATGATCCTTTTCTTCATCATCCTGATTCCCGTGCTCGTTTCCATGCGGCTGACGCGGGAAAAGAATTGAGGTGACGGGCATGAAAACAAACAGGGCTGCCCGATCTGTCAAAATAGCGCTGATCGCGTTGATTTGCCTGACGTGCCTGATTCCTTTCTATGTGCTGCTGGTGCTCTCGCTCAACGCTCCCTCCCGCATTTTTTATGAGGGGAACATGTTCATTCCCAGCTTCGCGTGGCAAAACTACGCGGACGCGTGGCAAAAGAGCAAAATCGGCACCGCGATGCTTAACTCAGCCACGATTACCTTCGGCACGCTGGGGCTTACCATTCTTCTGGGCGGGATGGCCGGCTACGCCATTGCGCGGCGCAATAGCGCGTACAACAAGTTTGTCTTTTCCCTGCTGATCGGCTGCATGATGATTCCCGGCATCATCAACACCGTGCCTTTGTACACGCTGATGCGAAATCTCGGCGCGGTCAACACCCTTTGGGGCATGGTGCTGGTATGCTCAACGCTTTGCATGCCCTCGGCGGTGTTTATTTACACCACCTTTGTGCGGGCGCTGCCCCGCGAGCTGGACGAGGCCGCTGAGGTGGACGGCTGCACGGGCTTCAAAGCGTTCTGGCGCATTATTTTCCCGGTGTTGAAGCCCGCGACGGCCTCCTTCGTGATCCTTAACGGGTTCGGCGTTTGGAACAACTACGCGCAGGCGGTGTTCTTCCTCCAAAGCAGGAGCAAGCAAAACATCCCGCAGGCCCTGTCCGTATTTTTTCAGCAGTTTGCCGGCGCGAAGTGGCACCTGATGTCCGCCACGGCGGTTATCGCCATCGTGCCTGTGATAATTATTTTTCTGATCTTCCAGCGCCAGTTTATTCAAGGACTGACCGAAGGCGCGGTAAAGGGGTGATTATATGGAGCTTTTCACCGTAAAGGGGATCTACGCTCCCGGGGAACCTGTTGAATTGCTTTTGCGCCTTTCCCCCGGCGAGGATGCCGGCGAGGCGGAGCTGACCATTACGCGGCTTGGCGACGTGCTGGGCGTATACCGTCTCGCGCTTAACGGGCGGGAAACCCTGTTTACGCTTCCTGGGGAGACGCACATGCCGCCCAAGGCGGCCTGTGCTGCCGACCCCTCCGGCTTGGGGGCCGCGGTGCCTGTGGCAGGGAACCCAGCCCTGCCACGATCCCCGCTGTCGCTTTATAAGCCGTCCTACGATGCGGGGACGCACATGCCGCCCGAGGGGGCCGGGCTTGGCGTTGAAGCGGTCATATCGACGGCGGATGGCGAAATCCGTTGCGCTACGGCCGTACCATTCGGGGGGAACATTGTTCGCTACGGCTTTCTGAGCGACTTTTTGCCTGAGGACGCGCAGGACGTGGCCTGCCTGGCCGCGTGGCACATGACCCACGTGCAGTTTTACGACTGGTCCTACCGGCATGATACCCTCGTTTCCCCAACGGACGAGTACGAGGACATGATGGGCAAACGCAACAGCCTGCCCGCCGTGCGCGCGAAGGTGGACGCATGCCATGCCCATGGTATGCGCGCCATGGCCTATGGTGCCGTTTACGCGGCCAGCCGTTCCTTCCGCGACGCGCACGCCGACTGGGGGCTTTACGCGGCGCCGGACAAACCGCTCAGCTTCATCGATACGTTCTTTTTCATGGATGTGGAGGGGCCGTGGCGCGAGCATCTTTTTTCGCAGTACCGTAGCGCTATGGAACGCATCGGGTTCGACGGCGTGCACATGGACACCTACGGCTATCCCAAGCGCGCGCTTGGCATGGACGGGCGGGAGCGCGACCTGGAGCGCTCGCTTCCCGCGCTGATTGAGGACGCGGACACTGCTTTGCGCGCCGCCGGACTTACACCGCACCTGATCTTCAATAACGTGGGTACGTGGCCCGTGGAGGCGACCAAATCCGCACCTCAGGACGCCGTATACATGGAGCTTTGGCCGCCATACGACCGTCTGCGCCACTTGCGGCAGGCTGTAAGGCTGGCCGACGGCTGCGCCAAGCCCGTCGTGCTGGCCGCCTATCTGGAGCCGTTCCGCACGGATACCGCAGAGCGCGCGCTCTACTGCGCGCTGATCACATCTTTTGCCATCGCGCTTTGCGGCGCGACACAGCTTTTTCTGGGCGAAAGTGACGCGGTGCTCACGCAGGGCTATTACGCCGATTACACGCGGCTTGAGCCCCGGCAGCTTCCAGCGCTTCACGCCTATCAGGACTTTTTTGTGCGCTATCAGGAGCTGTTTTTCGACCCTGAGCTGCGCGACGTATCTATGACCCATACCGGCTGGGACAATCTGGAATACCGCTGCGAAACGCCTTTTTCGGTAGAGGGTGAGGCTGATATGCTGTGGCTTACCTGCCGTGAACGCGCCGGACGCAAGCTGGTGGGGCTGCTCAACCTGACGGGCAACGACGACCGTTGGAACCGTGGAAAAAACGCGCCCACTCCCCTTGAAAACATTGTTTTGCATATCCAGCTCACACGGCCCGTAGCGCGCGCTTGGTACGCCTCGCCCGACGAGGCGCTGGGCCGCGCTGTGGAGCTTCCTCTCGTCCTAACCGAAACCGACCGTGGGCCGGAGGCCGCCGTTACCATACCCCGGCTGTTTGTGAGCGGTTTGCTGTGGCTTGACGTGTAACGGAGCATTTGAAAAGCAGGTTGTTCTTCGCAAATAAAGAGGCGGCAACCCAAAGCTGGATTGCTGCCGTAACGGAAAGCAAAAGGAACGGCTGAGATTCACTTCACAACCCTAACCCCCGCCCGGACCGTGCAATGCACAGCCCAAAGTGGGATTGCCAAGGGCAAAGCCCTTAACCGGGGGACGTTGGGCGCGCGCAGCCCCAAACGTCCCCCGGTCTTTTTTACTTGAGCAGATTCGCGTCCTCAAGCTGAGCCTGAATTTCATCCAGGGCGGCCTGAGCGGCCATATCGTTGGTTTCCAGGGTGCTGAGCACGTTGTTGATGATTTCGGACACGGCGCCCTGTTCCAAAAGCGCGGGCGGCGCGGCGGCGAAATCCATGCTGTCAAACACGGCCTTGCGGTTTTGCGGCGGAGTAATCTCAAGATACTGGGTCAGCTTGCTCTGATCGGCAATGGTGGGCAGCTCCCAGCTCGCGTCCAGGCGAAGCTTAACGATATCGGGGTCGGAGCCCATAGCGTCGATAAACTTCGCGGCGGCTTCCTTCTTGGCGCTGTCGGGCGAAATGCAGTTAACGTTGGCAAAGAAGAATGTGCTCTTATCCTTATAGCCGGGCTCGATCACCACATCCCAGTCAAAGGCGCACTTTTCCGCGAAGGTCTGGAACGCCCAGATGCCGGTGATGAGCATGCCCAGCTTGCCCTCCTGGAACAGATCCCAGTCGCCGCGGCCAGCCATATCCTCGGCGGTGGGCATCACGCGGTTCTCACCGCGCACGCGGGCAAGCATAGCGTCCAGCACTTCCACATTCGCGGGCGAATTGACGGTGAAGCTTGCGTAATCGTCAGCCAGCAGACTACCGCCGTTGCCCTTGACGGATTTATAGAATTCGTTATACGTAATGGGCTGGTACACGCCCCACATATCCTCGCCCAACGCGGCGATCTTTTCGGCGGCAGCCTGAATATCGGCCCACGTCCAGCTGTCGGTGGGATAGCCGACGCCCGCTTGGTCAAACAGCGCCTTATTGTAGAACAACAGGCAGGTGGAGAAGCTCATGGGCACGGCGTAGAGCTTGCCCTCGGAGCTGACGGCCGAAAGCGTGCCCTCGCTGTAATTGTCCGCGGCAATGCCAAGTCCGCTTAAATCCTCGCACGCGCCGCGCAGCATGTAGGCGAGAAAGTTTTCCATGTTCATCTCGAACACGTCGGGCGGGTTGCCGCCGCCCACCTGTGTGGCGAGCTTGGTGAAGTAATCGTTGTAACCGGTGAGCTGTACGTCTACCTTGACGCCGGGGTTCTTGCTCTCAAAAACCTCGACCATCTTTTTGAGGGTTTCCTCCTGTGCGCCGGAGGCGGAGAAGGTCGCGTAGGTGATGGTCGTATCCTCGGCGGACGCGAAGCTTACGCAGGTGAGTAGCAGGCACAGCGCCAGCACCAAAGAAGCCAGTTTTTTCATGGGTTTATCCTCCTTAAAACTATTATGCAAACGCGGCGTGCCGCGTTTTAGCCAGATGGGAAACGGGTTAATAACATTACGAAAATAATGTATTTCATTTTCAAAATACAAATTTCCGGCAGTGCTCCCGGGATCGTTTGGAAGGGACGCGGCCCATCCAGGTTTAACCGTACCGGCCGGCCGCCCTGCGGCTATTTAAGCCCACCCAGGCTGATGCCCTGATCCACATATTTCTGCGACAGGAGGTACACCAGCAGGATTGGCAGGATGGTCAGCACCGCGCCCGCCATCAGCACGTGCTCGTTATTTTTGTACATGCCGTTCATGTTGCCAAGCACCACCTGAAGGGTTTGCTTATCGGTGGAGGTGAGTACGATCAGGGGCCAGAGATAGCTGTTCCAGCTACCCATAAAGGAAAGCAGCGTCATGGTGGCTAGCGTGGGCAGCACCATGGGCAACATAATCTGGAAGAAGATGCGGTACAGCGATGCTCCGTCCAGAAGCGCGGATTCCATGTATGCATCGTTGACGGACAGCATGCTCTGGCGCATCAGAAACACGCCGAACGCGTTGGCAAGCGAGGGCAGTACCAGCCCGGTAAAGGTATCCAGAAGCCCGATGCTTCGTAAAATCACGTAGTTTGGCACCATGGTGACGGTGCCGGGAATCATCATGGTGGCCAGGTATACGCCAAACAGCTTGCCTGAGCCGCGAAACGGCAGCTTGCTGAATACAAACGCCGCCATTGTGGCTGAGAGCACCGCCACCAACGTGCATGCAACCGCCAACAGCAGGCTGTTGCTGGTGGCCCGCGCAAAGGAGAAGCCTTGCATATTGAACACGCGCTCGTACCCCTCCAGCGTAGGGCGTTCGGGAATCCAGCGGATGGGGAGCGTGCGGATGGCCTCCGCCCCCTTGAACGAGGAGGAAAGCATCCACAGGAAGGGCAGCACGGTAATCAGCGCCACCGCGGTTAAAAACAGGTAAAACAGGACCCGTTTGGAAAGCCGGAGCCATGGGATTCCCGCGCGTTTGTTTATACCGCGCGCCGTAAAAGCCGCTTGTCCGCTACGCATCGTAATTCACCCACTTTTTTTGCAGAACAAACTGCACCAGCGTAAACATCAGGATCAGCGCGAATAAAATCCACGAATACGCGCTGGCAATCCCCATCTTATACTGGGTAAAGGCATATTTGTAGATGCGCTCCAGAAACACCGTGGTGGCGCCGCCCGGGCCGCCGTTTGTCATGATCAGAACGGAATCGAACACTTGCAGACCATAGATGATGTTGATGACCACCAGCAGAAACAACGTCGGCGAGATGAGCGGCAAAGTGATGGAGCGCAGCTTGCGAAAACCGCCCGCGCCGTCGATAGAGGCCGCTTCGTAATACGCGGGGTCGATGGATTTGAGCGCCGCCAGCACCATCAGGGCGTAATAGCCCGTATCCTTCCACACGGAGGCGACGACGATGCCGGGCATGGCCCACGCTGCGCTGGAAAGCCATGCCGGGCCCTGAATGCCGATGGTTAAAAGCATTTGGTTTAGCAACCCGTACTTGCCCGACAGCACCCATTGCCACACCACGGCCGCCGCCACCCAGGAGGTGATGACCGGCGTATAGCAGATGGTGCGGAACAGCCCATGCCCTTTAAAGGAGCGGTTTAAAATCAGCGCCTGCCCGACGGCGGTAAGCAGGATGAGCGGCAGGTACATCCCCAGGTAGCTGAACGTATGGGCAAGCACCTGCGGGAACTCCCGTCCCGTCAGAATATGGCGGAAGTTGGACAGCCCGGCAAAGGTCATGGTGTTCATGGGGCGCAGCAGGTCGTAATCCATCATGCTGAACATAAGCGACGCGGCGATAGGCAACAGGCAGAAGCAGGCCACGCCAATGAACGACGGCAACAGGAAAACGGCGGTTGCGGTTCTCCTGCCCGCGTTTTTGGGGATATACATGCGCTTTACGCCTCCTTTTCCACAGTGGCCCCGGTGCCGGACGCGGTGACGCGGTAGCGCTCGCCGCGGTGATACACGCAAAGCGACAACCGCTTGATTTGCGGGGGAAGCGCCGGCTCCACGGCTAGCTGTCCGCCCTCGCTCCACAGGCCGAGCGCGCCGTAAACCAGCGCCTGCCAGCTTGCGCCGAGGGAAGCCATATGCACGCCCTCTTTACCGGTGTTGCATAGCCCGTCCGTCAAATCCAGATAGACCGATTTCTCAAAGTATTCCCATGCCTTATCCGCAAGCCCCAGACGAAAAGCGAGCTGCGCGTGCGCGCCAAAGCTCAGGGAGGAGTCGTGAACGGTGAGCGGCTCATACGCGTCCCAGACGTTTTGCATCTGACGCCGTGTGAAGCCGCCGGGAAACAGCGTCATCAGCTGCACCAGGTCAGCCTGCTTGAGCGCTCGGTAACGCTGCATACGGTCAAAGCAAATTCGCCTGTACAGGGGCGCGCCGCCGTCCTTGCGCGTAGGCATCGGCTCCAGCCGTTCGAACATCTCATCTTGCAAGAACAGCTCGCGCGCCGGATCATACAAAATGGCGACATGGCTTTCAAAATGCTCCATCCGCGCGCGTTCTTCCGCGCTCATGGGCGAGTGCTTAAGCGCAAGGCGCACGTTATGCCGCGCCATATAATTGGTAAAGGTGTTGTTGACCGCCGCGCCGCAGTACTCGTCCGGGCCCTTGACAAAGAAGGATGAATACTGGTTCTTCTCTTCTTCCCAAGTAAAGCGGCTCAGCCAGAAGCGCGCGGTTTCCAGATACATGTCCCGCGCCTGCGGCCCGGTAATGTCATCACCGCCGGTGATCTCCGCGCAGCGCGCGGCGGCATAGGCTACGTCTGCAGTGACATGCGTTTCGCACAGGCCGATATCCCAGCTTTCGCACTGCTCCGCGCCGTCGGCGGCGCACATCCAGGGGTAACGCGCGCCGGACAGGTTCTGCCGGCGGGCCAGCTCCTTCGCGGCGGGGAGCCTGTTCAAGCGGTAGCGCACGAGGTTTTTGGCGGCCTCCGGCCGGTGCCATGCGAAGAAGGGAAGCAGGAAGATATCCGTATCCCAGAAGGTATTGCCCTTGTAGCGGCCGTGCGTGAGGCCCCTCGCGCCGATGGACACTTCCGGATTGGCGGCCGCGTTATTGCACAGAAGCTGGAAAACATTGTAGCGTATTGCGCCCTGAAGGCGGTCATCCCCCTCAATCAGGATATCGCAATCCCTCCACAGCGCGTCCCACGCCGCCTCATGCGCCGCCCACACGTCCTGCGCGGCGGGGTTGGGGGCCTCGCCGTCCACCAGAACGCGGACGCGCTTTTCGACCGTCACGCTCTGACCGGGCATAAGCCGGGCCGGCAGCGCCCTGTCCGCCTTGATTTCACATAAAAAGCGGATTTCATGCCCGCCGCGCGCCGTGCGCATCACCAGCTCGCTATCCGACTGCCGAACCGTTTGCAAAAGCCGGATGGTTTCGGTTTCCTCGGTCATCTGATCGTCGTTAACGGGCAGGTTGCAAACCTCCGCGTCCATCGCGCCGTCGATCTCGACCTCCGCCTCCGCCAGCGCCGTCGCCCGGAGGCGGACGCATAACAGCTGGCTATCCGCCATGCTTACCATCCGGCGGGATTCGACCTCCAGCCGCCCGGCGCGAAAGCGATGGATAAGCGCACCCCGCCGCATGTCCAACTCCTGATGGACGTTTTCCTCACACCCGTCCGCAACGCTGAGGCGAAGCACGTCCGGGAGCTGCACCATATCGGTAATGCCCGGCCTGATCTGTTCAAACAGCCCGGCCTTAAACACCGCGTGATCGCACGGGCGGCGCTTCTTCTGCCGGAGGGAGAAGCCGCGCGCGCCCAGCTCGCCGTTGCCAAGCGAAAACACGCTTTCGGTAAAGTCCGTGACCGGTCCCCCGCAGGAGATCCGCCAGGGCGTAACCGTCATCTCATTCATCTTCATACAGCCTTTCAAAAACGGGGATGCTGTCCAGCGGACAGTTAACGTGCACCGTCAGCCCGCCCGTCAGAATTTCGCCCGTGAACCGGCCTCGCCAGCGCCCTCTGGGCAAGTACACGTCCCGTTCCACCGCGCCCGGCTGCGTCACGGGCGCGACGAGCAGCTTACGACCCAGCATGTAGGCGTCCTCGCAGGCAAGCGCCTGTTCGTCATCCGGGAAATCGACGCACAGGTGCGCCATCATGGGACGGCCTGTTTTAGCGCAATGCCGGGCTTCTTTTGTAAGGTAGGGCCGAAGCGCCTGCCTTAAAAGTGCGAACCGCGTCGCGATGGTGAGGATTTCCGGATCGCCCAGCTGCGCGGCCAGGTTCCACGGGCTGCGGTCATTATTGAAGCCAGCCTCATGCGTGGCGTAGAACTGGCCGTTTCTTGGCTCGGCGTGCCACTGCATCACGGGGCTGAAACAGCCCATGGCGGTGGCGCGCAGGTACAGCTCCTTCGTGGGCAGCTTGCCCGCGAAGCCGCCGATATCAAAGCCCCAGAACAGCACGCCCGACAGCCCGGCCGAGATGCCCGCCTTTAGCTGCGCGGCCAGCTCGCTCCACTCGCTCAGCTGATCGCCGGCCCAGTGCAAAGGCCGGGTCTGCGCGCCGGTATAATCCGCGCGGCTGAACGTGACGCCGTTTACGCCGTTTTGGCGCATGAAATCGTGATAGGCGCCGATATACTGGCCCGGGTAAAGGTTGTGCGCCTCAAGCCCTGTCTGACCTCCGAACATCCGCGCCTCATGATCAAAAAGGAATTCCCCGCCGTCGGTCTTGAAGCCCTCCACGCCCATATCCAGCAGGTATTTGCGCTTATCAAACCACCAGCGGACGGCCTCGGGGTTGGTAAAATCCAAAAGGAGGCTATGGTGGAACCAGTTTTCCGTAATACGGTAGGGTTGGCCGTCTCCGCGCGCCACACAGTAACCCTTTTCCACGGCCTCACCGATATCGGCTTTGAGCGCCTCGCCGGGCGTTTGGTTCCATTCGTGCTTAATAATGGGGATTTGCCATAATACCAAATGAAGACCGCTCTCCCGGATGCGGCGTACGGTTTCGGCAGGGTTTTTCCAGCTTCCATCACCGTTCCAGCGGTAAAAGGTTTGCTCGTCGCTCCAGGCCTCCAGCACCATCACGTCCGCGGGATAACCGTGGGCTTTGAGCGCCGCAAGCTGCGCGTCCACCTCCGCGTCGTTGCTCCAGCCGTTGGCGGAAATCCACACGCCGAACGCCCAATCCGGCGGCAGGACGGGTCTGCCCGTTTCGGTGACAAACCGCGCAATAAGCTCTTTTGGATCGCCGAAAAACAGCGTGTCGCGGCTGAGTTCCACACTCCGCGCTTCACGGCTGAGCGTCAGCCCGCCGTCAAAGGCCATTTCTACAGGAGCGGCGCTGCGCGCGTACCAGCCAAGCCCGCATTCCGTCAGGAAAAACGGCATAGGTAAATAGGTCTGGTTTCCCTGCTGGGTAAACTTCTCCACCACTCGGCCATTGCTTGCAAGCCCGCGTTGGTTGACGGCGTCGAACCGTTCGCCGGTACCCCACACGTAGCGGGCCGCAAGCGCGCCACGCTGGGTAATGCGCGTGATTTCACCCCGCGCCGTTTCGTGTACGGTATAGCCTGAGATATCCGCAATGGACTTACTGAAACGTTTCAGTTGGCAAAAATGCGCTTGCTTCTTCAGCTCCAGCGAAAAGCCGCAGGGCAGGTCAAGGCTGATTTCCGCGCATTGCGTACCCTCGACCGCCTCCTGATGCGCATGAATTTCCAGCGATTCCCCCGCGCGGAAGGTAACGGCGAAGCCCTCGAACACGGCGTGCGCCGCTCCGTCCTCCCGAAGCAGCCTTACAGGGATTTCACACGTGCGCTCACGTTGCGCCTCAAAGGTGAAAAGCTGTGACTGTTCGCTGCTTGAACGAAGGGAATAGCTTACGTGCGCGCCAAGCGCAAACGCGCCCAGTTCAAAACGGTAAAACCGGCCGTCCCGCCCAGCGGGCGCATGCGTTTCCTCCCGGCCGCCGTCAACGCTCATCAAAAGCTCCGGCTGACCATCTGCCGTATCGGCGCGGCAAAAAACCGTAACGGCCTCGCCCGCCAGCGGGTACAGAGGCCTGCGGGCAAAGCCGCAATCCGCAAAGGGCGTAAGGCCCTCAGGCAAATGCTTTAACATGCTGTTAACCATCCTAATTCTTAAAGTTGGGAGCATTGGGGGCTATGCGCCCTTAAGTATCGCGCCAAAGAGGGGATGAAGGACAGCGGCCCGCAGGCTGCCAACCAACACAAGAACCGGTGACGGCAGCCGCCGGAGCGACAATTAGGGTTGCGGGAACCATCCTGTTGCAATCCCACTTTTGAGTTCGCAATACGCGGTCAATCTGGGGGCCAGGATGAAACCCCGGCCGGGGTTACAGGGGTGAAACCTTTATCGTTCCCCCATCCCCAGCCCGCGCACGGAATCGCGCTCCACAAGCGTGAGGGGCAATATGCATTCCATCCGTTCCCGTCTGCCCTCGCCCGCAGCCTCGATGATCATGCGCACGGCCTCGCTGCCCTTGCGCTCGATATCCTGCCGGACGGTGGTGAGCGAAGGGTAGCACATCTGCGCCAGATACACATCGTCAAAGCCGACGATGGAAAGCTCCTCCGGGATCGATACGCCGCGCTGGTGAAGCCCCTTCACCAGCCCCATGGCCAAAACATCCGCCGAAACGAAGGCGGCAGTTTGCTTTTTGCCCCGGTTGACATAATCCTCCGCCGCCAGCATCCCGTATTCAAAGTCCATGCTGCCGGAGTACAGCGCCGCGCTGTCCGGCTCCAGTCCCGCGCCCCGCAGCGCGTCGCAGTAGCCCTCGTAGCGCTTGCTGTTAACGCCGTGCTCGCGGATGGAACCGCTGACGAACGCGATTTTGCGATGACCTTTTCCAAGCAGGTATTCCGTCGCCATGCGCGCGCCCGCGCGGTCTTCGATGCCGATGGTATGGAAGCCGCTGTTTTTGACGTAGCTGTCCACCAGCACGATGGGAATATCCATCTGACGAAGCTCCTCGAGGTTTTCGCCCGGATACGCGCCTACGATGATCACGCCGTCCACGCCCCGGTTGCGCGCCACGTCCAGGTAACTCTGATCCTCCCGCGTGCCGGACAGCAGCAGATGGTATTCGTTTTGCCGGGCGGTGTACTCAATTGCCGAAAGCAGCTCGCCGTAAAAGGGATTGGAGAACATAAACTCCTTACCCGGCTCGGTTTGGGGAACTACGACGCCAATCAGGTTCGTGCGTCGGCTGGAAAGGCTGCGGGCGTTCAGGTTCGGCACATAGTTAAGCCGCCGGGCCGCATCCTGTACGCGCTGGGTGGTTTCGGCGCTGATGGTTTCGCCCGGATGGCGGTTAAGCACGTAGGAGACCGTGGTAGTGGAAACGCCGGCTTCCTTTGCTACGTCCTTGATGCTGATGCGCTTCAAACGGGCTCCCCCCTTTCTGTAAACCGCTCCTCAATTGGAACTTAACCGTTTCAGTTCGAATAAGCAATTTGTTTACTTAACCGTTTCAGTAACTATACTATACCTCACTCCCAAAACATTGTCAACAGGTTTTCTAAAATTATTTGCACGTTTCAGCCATATTCCCCCCATTTGCACCCGCTATATACTTTCGCATATAAAGCCATATAAAGATCGGCATTTACTTCGCAAATCCACTATGTTAAACTTTTAACGAACAGGCGGGGATGAGGGTCAAAAGGACTCCTTCAAATCCCGACTGTGATCAAGAGAGGAAGGTTATGACCATGACTGATACCCGCAGGATCGTAGACAGCGTGGAGCGGCTGGAGGAGGAGATCGCCGCCGTTCGCGCCGCGCAGAAAAAGTTCGCGACGTATACGCAGGAACAGGTGGACAAAATTTTCGCCGCCGCCGCCATGGCCGCCAACAAGATGCGCATCCCGCTTGCCAAGATGGCCGTCGCCGAGACGGGAATGGGCATTGTGGAGGACAAGGTGATTAAAAACCACTTTGCGTCCGAATATATCTATAACGCCTTCCGCGATACCAAAACCTGTGGTATCATAGAAGAGGACAGGGCATACGGCGTCACCAAAATCGCCGAGCCCATCGGCGTGATCGCCGCGGTCATTCCTACCACAAACCCCACCTCCACCGCCATTTTCAAAACCCTGATTTCCCTGAAGACCCGCAACGGCATCATTATCTCGCCCCATCCGCGTGCCAAGGGCTGCACCATCGAGGCCGCCCGCACCGTGCTGGAGGCGGCCGTTTCGGCAGGAGCGCCGGAGGGTATCATCTCCTGGATTGACGTACCCAGCCTGGAAATGACCAACCTTGTAATGAAGGAATGCGACTGTACCCTCGCTACCGGCGGCCCCGGCATGGTGCGCTCCGCCTATTCCAGCGGCAAGCCCGCCCTGGGCGTGGGCGCCGGCAACGTGCCCGCCGTGATCGACGAGAGCGCGGACATCGTGCTGGCCGTCAACTCCGTCATCCATTCCAAGACGTTTGACAACGGCATGATCTGCGCCTCCGAGCAGAGCGTCATCGTGCCCGCTTCCATTTACGACGCGGTGCGAGCCGAGTTTGACGCGCGCGGCTGCTATTTCCTAAAGGGCGAGGAGCTTGACAAGGTTCGCAAAACCATCATCATCAACGGCTCCTTAAACGCCAAAATCGTCGGCCAGCCAGCCGCCAAAATCGCCGCGCTCGCGGGCGTAACCGTTCCCGAAACCGTCAAGATTTTGATCGGCGAGGTGGACAGCGTCGATATCAGCGAAGAGTTTGCCCACGAAAAGCTTTCCCCCGTGCTTGCCATGTACAAGGCCGTGGATTTTGAGGACGCCATGAACAAGGCCGAGCGCCTGATCGAGGACGGCGGACACGGCCATACCGCCAGCCTGTATATCAACCCCAACACGCAGCGCGAAAAGCTGCTGCGCTATGCAGAGCGGATGGAGACCTGCCGCATCGTGGTTAACACCCCCTCCTCGCAGGGCGGCATCGGCGACCTGTACAACTTCAAGCTCGCCCCCTCCCTCACGCTTGGCTGCGGCTCCTGGGGCGGCAACTCCGTCAGCGAGAACGTTGGCGTCAAGCACCTGCTCAACATTAAGACCGTTGCCGAGAGGAGAGAAAACATGCTGTGGTTCCGCGCGCCTGAGAAGGTCTATATTAAAAAGGGCTGCCTGCCCGTCGCCCTCCAGGAGCTTAAGGACGTAATGAACAAGAAGAAGGTGTTCATCGTTACCGACAGCTTCCTCTTTAACAACGGCTATACCAAGACCGTTACCGACCGCTTGGACGAAATGGGCATTGCGCATACCACGTTCTTCAACGTCGCCCCCGACCCCACGCTGGCCTGCGCCCATGAGGGCACGGCCGCCATGGTCGCCTTCCAGCCGGACTGCATCATCGCCATCGGCGGCGGCAGCGCGATGGACGCCGCCAAAATTATGTGGGTGCTCTACGAGCATCCCGAGGTGGACTTCATGGATATGGCGATGCGTTTCAGCGATATCCGCAAGCGCATTTACGCCTTCCCCAAGATGGGCGAAAAGGCGTACTTTATCGCCGTGCCCACCTCGGCCGGCACAGGTTCGGAGGTAACGCCCTTTACCATCATCACCGATGAAAAGACCAGCGTAAAGTACGCCCTGGCGGATTACGAGCTGATGCCCAACATGGCCATTGTGGACGCGGACATGATGATGAACGCGCCCAAGAGTTTGACCGCCGCCAGCGGTATCGACGCCGTGACCCACAACCTGGAGGCCATTGCCAGCATGCTGGCGACCGATTACACCGACAGCCTGGCCCTACAGAGCCTGAAAATGATCTTCGGGTATCTGCCCCGCGCCTATGACAACGGCCCCAACGACGCCGAAGCCCGCGAAAAGATGGCGAACGCCGCCACCATGGCCGGTATGGCTTTTGCCAACGCTTTCCTGGGCGTGTGCCACTCCATGGCGCATAAGCTGGGTGCGTTCCATCACCTGCCCCATGGCGTCGCCAACGCGCTGCTGATCGATGAAGTGCTCCGCTTTAACGCCGCCGAGGTTCCCGCTAAGATGGGCACCTTCCCGCAATACGACCATCCGCACACCCTTGCGCGCTACGCCATGGTCGCCGACGCGCTTGGCCTTGGCGGCAATACCGATTCGGAGAAGCTTGAAAACCTGATTCGCGCCATTGACGAGCTTAAGCTGAAAATCGGCATCAAGGCGACCATCAGGGAGTACGGCGTGGATGAAAAGGACTTCCTGGACCGTTTGGATGAGATGGTGGAGCTGGCCTTTGACGACCAGTGCACCGGCGCCAATCCCCGCTACCCGCTGATGAAGGAAATCAAGCAGATGTATCTCAACGCCTACTATGGCGCTGAAAACAAGTGAGGAGGAGGGATAACATGAAGCTGGAAAAGGTGATCGCGGTTCGCACCAACAAGACCGTTTACCGTGACGGCAACCTTGCCGTGAAGGTTTTTGACAGCGATTACAGCAAGGCCGACGTGCTCAACGAGGCGCTCAACCAGGCGCGCGTGGAGGAGACCAGCCTGAACGTGCCCAAGCTTCAGGAGGTTACGAAGCTGGACGGCAAGTGGGCCATCGTCAGCGACTTCATCTCCGGCAAGACCCTGGCCGCCCTGATGGAGGAAAACCCCGACAAGTATGACCAATACCTGGAGCAGTTCGTGGATTTGCAGCTGCTGGTGCATCGGCAAACCTGCCCCATGCTTAACAAGCTCAAGGAAAAAATGAACCGAAAGATCAGCCAGAGCGGGCTGGACGCAACCACCCGCTACGAGCTGCATACCCGCCTGGAGGGCATGCCTACCCACACCAAGCTCTGCCACGGTGATTTTGACCCCAAGAACATCATCATCACCGAAGGCGGCGAGACCTATATTCTGGACTGGGCGCATGCCACGCAGGGCAATGCCAGCGCCGACGCCGCCCGCACCTACCTGCTGTTCTGGCTCGCCGGGGACATTGACGGCGCGGAGAAGTACCTGAAGCTCTTCTGCCAAAAGAGCGACACCGCCAAGCAGTATGTGCAAAAGTGGATTCCCATTGTGGCGGCCAGCCAGAGCGTGAAGGGCAAGGCCGAGGAGCGCGAGTTCCTGCTGCATTGGGTCAACGTGGTGGATTACGAATAACCAGAGGCAAAGGCCCTGACCGAAAAAAAGCTCGCCGCTCGATCTTTTTCTCCGGGGTTTAGTTAAGAATTGTTTTTACCAAAGGCAAAAACTCCCCGCCCACCCGGCAGAGCCGGGCGATACGAATCAACGCCGGTGGGCTTCGACCCTCCGGCATCTCCCGGGGCAGATTGGTTGCGGTGCAAGCAGGCGCAAAGCCCCCAGCAATCGCCCTGGATTCCTATTTTCCGTTGCCGTACCACCCTTCCAACCCCACATAAGGAGCGAATCAACATGAAAATCACCATCTGCATCGGTTCCAGCTGCCACCTGAAGGGCTCCCGCCAGATCGTGGAGGAAATGCAACGCCTGGTCGCTGAAAACAACCTCAAGGACAAGATCGAGCTTGCGGGCAAGTTCTGCATGGGCAATTGCCAAAACGGCGTGTGCGTCGCCATCGACGAGGAGAACTTCTCCCTGAAGCCGGAGGATACCAGAACCTTCTTTGACAACGAGGTTCTGCCCCGCTTGAAATAAGGCGCTCCTAATGGGCTGATGCGAAAGAACCGTCAGCCCTTTCTCCATATTCAGCGGCAATGTACCCCCAAAAACCAACTTCGCCCGACGGGCGTTCCTTAGGAGGCATTTCCCCCAATGCTTGAAGTGCTCAACCTCAATAAAAACAACTGTGCCGACTGCTACAAGTGCATCCGCACCTGCTCGGTCAAGGCGATTACCTATGCAAACGACACGGCCGAGATCCTTAACGACGAATGCATTTTGTGCGGAAGCTGCTTTGTGGCCTGCCCGCAAAAGGCCAAGCAGGTGCGCAGCGACCTGGGCCGTGTCAAGGCGGCCATTTCTTCCGGCAAGCGCGTGGTCTGTAGCCTAGCTCCCTCGTTTATCGCGGATTTCCGCATCGAATCCGTCGAAGTGATGGAGCAGGCGCTCAAATCGCTTGGTTTTTCCGCCGTGGAGGAAACCGCCGTCGGCGCGCAGATGGTCAGCGACGAATACGCCCGCATTATGCGCGAAAAAAAGCAGCGTGTGCTGATTTCCAGCTGCTGCCCCTCCATCAACCTGCTGATTCAGAAATATTATCCCACCATGCTCCCCCATCTGGCGAAGGTGCTGACCCCCATGCAGGCGCACTGCAAGGCCATCCGAGAGCGCGACCCGGAGGCGTTTACGGTGTTCATCGGCCCGTGCATCGCCAAAAAGGCCGAAGCGGACGAAAGCCCCTATACCGACGTCGCGCTTACCTATGACGAACTGCGCGACTGGTTTGCCGACGAAAAAATCGAGCTGCCCCGCGAGCGCACGCAGACCGGCAACGGCATGCGCGCCCGCTTTTACCCGGCTACCGGCGGCGTGCTCAAGGCCACCGACAAAGTGGAGGGTTACCGCCGCGTAGCCATCGACGGCGTGGATAACTGTCGCGCCGTGTTTGAGGAGCTGGAAAACGGCACCATGACCGATGTGTTTATCGAAATGAGCGCATGCGAGGGAAGCTGCATCAACGGCCCTTGCATCCGCGAGCACCATGAGCGCCGCCTCAAGGGCGCGCTGCGCGTGGACACCTACGCGGGCGATAAGCGCTTTGACGCCCAAGCCCCGAAGAGCATCGGGCAGTCCTATGCCTTCTTGGGCGGCCAGCACGTGAAGTTCGGTTCCGAGGCCATCCAGGACATGCTCTTCAAGATGGGCAAGACCAGCCCGGAAAAGGAGCTCAACTGCGGCAGCTGCGGCTATCCCACCTGCCGTGACAAGGCCGTGGCGATTTTGGAGGGGAAGGCGAAGATGGAAATGTGCCTGCCATTCCTGAAGGAAAAGGCCGAAAGCTTCTCCGACACCATCATCAACAACACGCCCAACGCCATCATCGTCATGGATGAGGACCTTGTGGTGCAACAGATCAACCGCGCCGCCGTGCGCATGTTCAAGCTGACCGCCGCCTCCGATATTCTGCATGAGCATGTGGTCCGCATCTTAAACCCCGCGGAGTACCAGAACATCATCACCTCCGCGCTGCATTCCACCACGCGCAGCCATTACCTGGCCGAGTACCAGCTTTACGTGGAGGAAACGATCCTCTATGACAGGCAATACCACATCGTTATCACCATTTTGCGCGACGTAACCGAGCGGGAAACCTTGCGCGGACAGGATGAAACCTTGCGCCGCCAGACCGTGGAAATTGCGGACAGGGTGATCGACAAGCAAATGCGCGTGGTGCAGGAGATCGCGTCGCTGCTGGGCGAAACCACGGCGGAAACGAAGATTGCCCTGACAAGGCTGAAGGATGCGATGGGCCATGAATGACCTTTGGATTGAAACCGGTTTTATCAGCATAAACAAGCAGGGCGAATCCCTCTGCGGCGACCGCGTGGAGATGAGCGGCGGCGGCGAGGAGGATTTGACTTTAGTGCTCGCCGACGGCCTGGGCAGCGGCGTTAAAGCCAATATCCTGTCCACGCTTACCAGCAAAATTCTTTGCACGATGATCTCCGGCGGCATTCCCATCGAGGAATGCGTATCTACCATCGCAAGCACCCTGCCGGTATGCAGCGTGCGCCAGGTCGCCTATTCCACCTTTACCATTCTGCGCATCATCGAGGGCAAAACCGCGCATATCATTCAGTTTGACAACCCCGCCACCATCGTTTTACGCCGGGGAGAGCTGTTTGATTATCCGAGGGTAACGCGCGTGATCGCCGGTAAAACCATCTGGGAGAGTACCTTCCCCATTGAGGTGGACGACGTGCTGATCGCCATGAGCGACGGCGCTGAATACGCGGGCGTGGGCCAGACGCTTAATTTTGGCTGGACGCGCGACAGCATCGCGGATTACGCCATCGCCAATTATTTGCCGGATAACAGCGCGAAATCCACCGCCGGGCTGATTATCGACGAGTGTAACCGCCTGTACGGAGGGGCCCCGGGGGACGATACCACCATCGCCGTGGCGCGCGTGCGGGGCCGCCATCCTGTCAACCTTGTGGTGGGCCCGCCGGAAAGCAAGGATCAGGACACGCGCATGATGAATCTGTTCTTTTCCAAGGAAGGCACGAAGATTGTGTGCGGCGGCACCACCAGCAACGTCGTTTCCCGTTACCTTCACAGGCCCGTTCTCGCCTCGCTGGATTATCCGGACCCGGAGGTTCCGCCCATCAGCCAGATTGAGGGTGTTGACCTGGTGACTGAGGGTGTGATAACCTTATCGAAGGTGCTTGCGTATGCCGAGGATTTTCTGGATTTGGCAAAGCTCGCGCCGCAATGGGCCGTTAAAAAGGACGGCGCCAGCCTGATTGCCCGGGAGCTGTTTGAAAACGCGACGGATATCAACTTTTTTGTGGGCCGCGCGATCAACCCGGCGCACCAGAATCCCAACCTGCCCATCACATTCGGCATCAAGCAGCAGCTGATTCAGAACCTGGCGGACTGCTTAAAGCGAATGGGCAAGCACATCCGGCTATCCTACTTTTAGACCAAACGACGGAGGCAACGCTGATTATGCTGCTATTTGACACTTATGTCCAGAAGTTGAAATACAAGGTGCTGCGCGAGGTCGCCACACACGCCTACAACGGCACGCTGCGCGACTGCTACCTGGACATTCCCAAGGTTATTTCCCCCGGCCCCAAGAGCACCATGCGCTGCTGCATCTACAAGGAGCGCGCCATCGCGGCCGAGCGGGTGAAGCTCGCCATGGGCGGCGACAGAAAAAACCCCAACGTTGTGGAGGTTATCGGCATCGCATGCGACGAATGCCCGGTCAGCGGCTATACCGTTGGGCCGGATTGCCGCGGCTGCCTGGCGCACCGCTGCTCCAGCGCCTGCCCGCGAAACGCCATCACCTTTGACGATGAGCACCACGCGCATATTAACCCCGATAAATGTGTCAACTGCGGCAAGTGCGCCTCGGTCTGCCCCTACAGCGCCATCCAGAACCATGTGCGCCCCTGCGAGCGCGCGTGCAAGGTCAAGGCCATTACCGCCGGCGAGAACCATGTCGCCAACATTGACGAGCACAAGTGCATCGGCTGCGGCGCATGCGTGTACCAGTGCCCCTTTGGCGCCATTCAGGACAAATCGTACCTGCTGGACGCCATCCGCATGATACAGGAGAGCGGCTCTAATCAGAACTACAAGGTGTACGCGGTGGTCGCGCCCTCCATTTCCAGCCAGTTTGTATATGCAAAGCTTGGGCAGGTTATCACGGCGCTGAAAAAGCTGGGCTTTTTCAACGTTGTGGAGGCCGCCCTGGGCGCGGATATGGTAGCCTACCGCGAGGCGCGGGAACTTGCGGAGAAGGGCTTTTTGACCTCGTCATGCTGCCCGGCGTTCGTTTCCTATATCGATAAATCCTTCCCGGAGCTCAAGCCCCTGGTCAGCCACAACCTCTCCCCCATGGCCGAGGTCGCGCGCTTCATTAAAAAGACCGACCCCACCGCGCGCGTGATCTTCATCGGCCCGTGCACGGCCAAAAAGCAGGAGGTACAGCTGGACAGCGTAAAGCCCTATGTGGATTGCGCCCTTACCTTTGAGGAGCTTCAGGCGTGGATTGACAGCCGCGATATCGACCTGCCGTCGCTGGAGGAAAACGCGCTGGACAACGCCAGCTTCTTCGGCCGCATTTTTGCCCGCAGCGGCGGCCTGACCGACGCGGTGAAGCAGGCCCTTTCGGAGCAGAATAACGCCGATTTCATATTAAACCCTATTGCCTGCGACGGCATCGAGGCCTGCAGAATTGCGCTGATGAAAAAAAAGTCGGGCGTGCTGAAGGAAAATTTCATCGAGGGCATGGCGTGCGTGGGCGGCTGTATCGGCGGTGCGGGCTGCCTGACTCATGGCGCGAAGGACAAAAACGAGGTGGACAAATACGGGCGCGAGGCGTATGAAAAGACCATCACCGACGCGCTGGCACAGTGCAGCTACCATATGGACGCGGAATAGGCGGACAGACCGCCTTTCCGCATGGCGCAAGGCGGCAAAAAAGGCGGGGCATCGTTTGGGATGCACCCACAAGAATGTAAATTGGTTTTTGCAGAGCGGCATAGCTTATGGTTATATGGTCATTTGTGCTTGCCATAGCAAGTAGCAATTCTGGATGGGACGGCTCAGCATTTTGGCCTAGCCAGTTATTGTAGCTGTGATTGCCAAATTGGGGATGCTCTATCACGAACAAATGATGCTTCACGCAAATCATATCACTCAGACGCCCGACAGCCTTGCACGAACCGAGGAAGTCGCAGAATCTGCCATGGAAATCGAATGTGATGGAGCCGAAAGTGATGTGGTGGAGTAGGGAAGCGCCGCCTTATCACATTGCTATGGTAGGTTTGCGCCACCCTCTCCGGGAACCGGTTCTGTCCATAACTCCGTGTAAGAAAAAGCAACACCAATCGACAGCGACACTTCATGAGCATCCAATCCATGAATAGCATAACGCAGCAGTGGGAATATTACTCAGTGGGCTTGCCTGTCAGGAG